>NZ_MWQI01000001.1 GCF_002210345.1 Fibrobacter sp. UWB4
ATCGCCGATGGTACCTGGCCCTCGGGTCCGGGAGAGTAGGTCGCCGCTGGATTCACGCCCCCTTGGTCGAACAAACGACCGAGGGGGCTTTTTTATTTTGTCCTAAATGAACTTTCTGAAAAACATCTTTGTTTTAGCAATTTCTAGCGACTAATAACCAATAACCACTAACTAAAATTGCTATTCTTTGTCGCATGAATCCTAGAATATCCTTTGTATTGCAGATGTCGCCATCGACCTCGTATGAAAACCTTGAGGCGGTCGCGCGTAACTTGCTCGAAGGATTGAATGTTCTTCTGAACTCGGAACAGGTAAAGTGCTCCATTTTCTTGGATGGGCCTGTGATCGAGGCGCTTTACAATGTGGCAAAGCCCTTGATGTTCGGCAAAATCCAGAATGCGATTCGCAATGGGGTTCTTGAATTTTTAGGCGGTGGCTATTACGATCCGATGCTGCCGCTTTTCCCGGAAGATTTGCAGATGATGCAGCTGGAACTGCATCGCAACTACTTGAAGAAGGTTCTTGACGCAGAACCGCAGGGGTATTTCAACTCCTCGCTGGTGTGGGAGCCGGGCATGGCCGATGTGCTGGAGCGTTCTCGTTTTGACTATGCGCTGGTGACGGAATCTGCTGTGCAAGATGCACTTGGTCGATCGACGCCCGTTTCGGGATGGTTTACGCTTGAAGATCGCGGTGCGCTTATCCGCATTGTCCCTGTGTCCGAGACGCTTTCGAAAGCGATTGCCGAAGATAATCTTTCTTGGCGCTCTGTCGCAGAACAGTATTGCCGCGATGGTAAGTCTGCCATTGCGCTTTTAGATATTCCTTCTGAACCGGCTGAGATTATTGATTTCTTTGGACGCTTTGTAGATTTTGTCGAGACAAATGAGGTTCAGACTAGAACCGTCGGTTTTGCGGTTGACCAGCTTGAAACTTGCGGTACGATTAGCTTCCTTGTTTCGGCGGGGCGCAAAATTGGTTTGCCTTCGACTGCACGGACTTGCCGCGAACTATTGATTCGTCGTCCAGAAATCAATATGCACCACAAGACTTTCCTGAATTTGTACAGGAGAGCCCGCTGTGTGCTTTCGGGCAAGAAGTGGCTTGAATTTTGCCATGCGCTTTTGCCGGCAATGGCCCCCCTTTATTTTAGGGACATGTTCAATCGCTCGGGCATGCGTTCCATGATGGTCCGTAAGCGCTCGAACAAGCTTTTGATTGCGGCATCGCAGATTCTCGACGACCTGACTGGTTTCTCGGGGCTTCGCGTGGATGTGTGCGACTTTTTGCTACGTGGCAAAAAAGTTCTCTTTTGCGAAAATCCAGAATCGTCTTACTTGCTTGATTGCGGCATCGGCGGAGCGCTCCGGGCTTGGAATTATAAAGGGGCAAAGATTAACTTAGTGAATTCCTGGCGTGACGACGGCGAACCTTCGTTTGCGTTTTTGGATTGCCTCCTCCCGAATATGGACTTTACACCGGTCAAGCTGGAGCAGATGCTCTATGACCGCAAGCACTTGCTTGCCGACCTGTATGACTACCGCATTCTCCGTTCGGAATCCGGCACGGAGATTATGCTTGACGAGGAACAGGGCTTTGTAAATGAAGAACGCAAGGCTTTGTTCAAAATCAAAAAGGTCTTTACGTTCCAGGGCGACGCTGCCAAGTTTACGGTCTCGTATGCTATCGATAACCTTGCATACGTGAACACGAAGGGATATTTCGGGACGATTCTTGAGCTTGGACTTCTGTCTCGGGGTGATGTTAACAAAGTCTGGATTGATGGCAAGAATGTCAAGTGGAACATGGTCGAGCCGCTTTTGTACCCGGATGGACGGTTGCTGGAAATTCGCGACGAAAAGGGCGGCTGTGTTTTCCGCATGGGCTTTGACCGACCGACATCTATTTTTGTAGGCTCCATCTTTGGGGCGACATCGTCGGCTGCGCCGCAGGCTTTTCAAGGTATTCGCGTGTTCCCGTTCTGGAACGCTCCGTTCAAGGTGCTTGACCGCAAATCGTTCAAGATTTCAGTGTCAGTGACCAAGAGGTAAATTGTGCGGGCTGACTTGATTGACATCCAGGTAGAAGATCGCGGCGAAGAAGTTGAAATTTCGCTGTTTGGCATTCTTGGCGAATACCAGCTTTCGGCTGTTCGTGAAAAGCTAGAAATGCTAGTGCGTGGGCCGGGCGTGTTCTTTTTTGTGAATCTCCAGAATGTGCGTTTTACGACCGAAGCTTATCGCAGCCTGTTCCTTGAAATTCTGAACTTGATCAAGCAGCAGAAGGCAACTCTCATCTTGCTGTTCGAGAGTGAAGAGCTGAAAGCTTATTTTGAACGGTACCGCAACATTTTTGAAATTTACAGGAACCGTGAGGATTACCGTAAGTCGGGGATTTCCAAGCAAGTTCACTTGGTGGGTTTCCACTATGAAAAAAGGTCCATTAGCCTATCTCCTGGCTTTGCGATTTCTGTGGCGCTTTTCCTGATTGGCTGGGCTGTTACGTTGTTTGTCATCGTCGTTGGGCAAGGGCGTGAGATTTCTGATAAGCAGGCGCAGATAACGGCGCTTGAAAGCCAGAAAGCCCGTTACATCCGCGAAATAGACCGACTGGAATCGGCGATTGGCCCGATGCGTAAGCTTGGTGTTGTTCAGGATACGACTTTGCTCAGTTCTTTTGGCGCGATTCAGGACTGGGTCTCGTATCTAGAATATTTGGAGAAAGATCGGCGTGAAAAGTAGCGTTCGTCTCTCTTCGATGAGCGTTAGCGTTCTGTTTATCATTGGCTTTGCAGTTTTATTCTTTTTTGCGAGCGAATGGTATTCAAACCGTGTTAAGCTTGAAAAGATGGCTTATCAGGAGCGCGTCCTTCACAATGACCTAGAACACTTGGAGGTCGTGGGCAAGTGGACGCTTGATTACGTGAAAATCGAAAAGGCGCTCACGTACATGCTTGGTGACCGCCTGTCCGAAGTGAGCTTTCGCATTTTGGCGGAGCACTTGTGGAAGATTTCGCAGTCGTATTCGCTCGATCCTTTGATCATCCTTGCTGTCGTGGCGCAAGAAAGCCGCGGCAACCCGTATGCGCGTGGACGTTTCCAGACTGGTAAATTCTCGGGCGCACTAGGACTCATGCAGATAAAGCTAGAAACGGCTAAGTCTATAGGTCGTAGATTTGGACTTGTTATCGAAAGCGAGGCTGACTTGTTGCGCCCTGAAGTAAATGTGGTTGTGGGGTCGGCGTACTTGATTCGCCTTATCGGAAAGTATGGCAATTGGAGGGATGCCCTGGTCGCGTATAATCTCGGTCATACGGCCGTTGACAAGCTTCTGGAAAAGAATCTTCCGCTTCCGACTTTTTATTATGAGGGCGTTGTTGCGAAATACAAGGATCTGGTAAAGCACTGCTCCTTTTAAATAGCCTTTTGGGAATCAAAAGATAAATCTGAGGCTGTAGGGGCTTAAATCTTTTTTCTAAATTCTAGGCGTGATAAGGAATGTCTTTTTTATACTGGCGTTGGCGGGGGTTGCCTTAGCGGGCGATGTCCGTTATGATTGCCTGCGCTTTGTTGAACAGGGGCTTGCGAAAGATCCGCAGGTAGCCGAGACGAAGTTCGGCTTGGAAAGCAAGACCGATAAAATGCGTTCGCTCAAGGCCGAAGCTATTTTGCCGACTTTGAATGTCTCAATGATGGTCGGGCCTGCGCCCGGTCTAAAGGAGACCGTAGATAACTGGGGCGATACTGTAGATACGTATGATTTTTCTCGAATGGGGCCTTTTTGGGCTGTTCAGGCAAAATTTATCCAGCCGTTAAATTTAGGTCAATACCAGACGGGTAAAAAGGCGCTGGAAGCGGATTTGCAGCAAAAGACGTTCGAGATCGAAAATAAAGTTCTCAAGAAAGAAGTCGAACTCCAGACTTACTATTACAATTACCTTCTTGCGCTTGAAATGAAGCGCGTTGCAGGCGATGCCCAGAAACAGGTTGACAAGGCGTACGATCAGCTCGAAGAAGCTTTAGATGAGGATGAACCGACGGTCTCGCAGACGGACCTGTTGAATCTCAAGGCTAAAATGCATACCGTCAAGGAAGGCGTGATTGAAGCGGACCTTGGGATGAAGCGTGTCATGCTCATGATTCGGTTTGTGCTTGGCTTGTCGGAAGAGGATCCGTTTGTGACGGAAGATTCTGTGCTTGCAATGAGAAAAGAACCGTTGCCGACGGAAGAACAGGTTCGCGAACTCACGATCAAGCATAATCCTGAGCTGAAGCAGCTGGATGCTGGACTAAGGGCCAGAAAGCTACAGATGGATTTGGCGGAAGCAAGGCTTGCTCCGGAATTCTTTGTCATGGGCGAGTTCGAGTATGTCAAGAGCTGGGCCGGAAACCGCAATGTATTGCAGAAAAGCGCTTTTGCCCAGGATGCCGTTAACAAAATTTCAGGGCTTATTGGTATTGGCCTGAGATACCGTTTGAATTTCTGGAAAACATGGGAAGAATTCCGCCAGGCGAGAACAGACTATCGCGGTCTTCGCTTGAAAGAAAGCTATGCTACGGATGGGCTTGTTTCGAAGGCTATAGAACAGTATTACCAGGTTGTTGCCGCCAAGGGAAAGCTCGATGCCTTGCGTGAAAGCTTACGTGCAACGGAAGCGCTTTTGAAAGATGCCGCCATGAAATACGACCTTGATAAATCCCAGACGGGTGCTCTTGTATCGGCCTATACGCAGAACATAACCATGCAAAAAGATTATTATTTCGCAGTTTGCCGATATAATGTCGAATTTGCCGGATTAGTGGCAAAGATGGGTTTGTCAATTCGGGAGTATAATTCGTATTTTAATAAGTAAATGAGGAGTATCAAGATGTTTAAGAAAATACTTATTGCCATTGCTTGCGCGTCTCTTTTAGCTTTTGCTGCGGACGATCCGGTTTCTGTTGTAAAAAGCAAGGACGCAGAATTGCAGAACATCATCAAGAAGTCTAAACGTACCGCGAAAGAAACGGAACGCGTTAAGAGCTTGTTGAATGATTCCTTTGACTTTGCCCTCTTGGCCAAGAAGTCCTTGGCTGCAAGCGACTGGAAGGCCCAGGACGAAGCATCCCAGCAGAAGTTCGTGACGGAATTCCAGCGCATGGTCCGCAACTCCAGTGCAAACCGCCTTGAACTTTATCGCGCCGATTCCACGATTTACGAACCGGCCAAGATGAAGGGAACGGACGATGCTCGCGTTGTGGCTCACTTGTGGAACAAGGGCAAGGAATCGGTGCTCGAATACAAGATGACACTTGTGAATGGCAAGTGGAAGGCTTGGGACTTGGTCATCGACGACCTTTCTACGGCCCGCAACTACAAGGAACAGTTCAGCAAGATTCTGAAAGACAAGAGCTTTGCCGAATTGATCGACATTATCAGCAAGAAGGCTGACGAAGCCGAAAAGTAATGGGCTTTTTTTCCTGGCTTTTTTGTGCAATTCTCGTTGTAGCGCTTGTGCTACTGCTTTTCCCGTTTTCGTTTCGGATTGATTTCGAGGCCGGGGAGCGCGGTGTGCGGGCGCTTTTCTTTTTTTTCAAGAAGAAAATTTACGAGTACGAGAAGAAGTGGAAGGAAGAAGTCGGCAGTAAGGAGCTGGCGGTTGAAGGAGACGACAAATGCGTAGATCGAGAGTCGCGACCAAGCTCGCTTGGGCATGACCGAGATCAGCATTTGGGACAAGAGCGAAGCGATTGTCCAAAGACGAGAGACGAGAAACTAGATGCGCCGCCGACTGAAGCGGTTGCGAAAAAGCCTACTGAAACACCTAAGACGGAACCGATGGATGCTCCGGCAGGGACTGAATTAGGAATTAAAAATCCTCAGGATTCGTCATTGCGAGCCGAAGACACCCCCGAAAAGCGAGAGTCGCGACCAAGCGAGCTTGGGCATGACCGAGCCCAAGGGGGTGGGGCTGTGACCCATCCAGTAAAGTCTAGCGCAAGCAGCGAGAGTGCGCATCCTGTGGAAGTAAAATCTTCGCCTGTAGTTGAAGTTTCTTCTGATGCAAAAGCTGCGGAATCCGAGAAGCCCGATGATGAAAAAAACGCCGAAGATAAAAAGCCGAAAAAGGAAAAGCGCAAGCTTTCGGACCGTGAATTTTGGACCATCATTTTGACGCCGGATCTTGATGCTAGGGCGTTCAAGTACATTCTGAAAATTTTGAAGTCGGCGCTTACGCTCTTCCGTGTGCGCTTTAGCGATTGCTTTGTCGAGGGCATCCGCACGGATTACCAGACCATGGGCTATATTGCTGCGGTGAACGGATTCTTGAAGGCGTACCCGTACGTTGGCGATTGGGACTTGAGAATGGACTGGTGTAACGAAAAGGAACTCCGCGCAGTTGGCTCGGTTCGCTTGAACATTACGTTGCTCCGCATTTTCTGCTTTACTTTGGAAACGCTTGTGCTGGCTGGAATTTTGGCGTTTAGCTTTTGGCGCCGTCGTGCACATGTGATTAAAACAAATGAACTCCCGCAACTCGGATTTATCCGCAGGCGGATTCTTGAATTTATTTTGGAGGACTGATGGCTGTTTTGACTTTGGAACGATTGCTTGCTTCGATGGGCTTTGGCAGCCGCAAGGATGCGCGTGGGTTAGTGCGCATGGGCCTTGTGGAACTGGATGGCAAGGTTCTCGATGACCCGTTCATGGAATTCAAGACGCGTCCGGAATTCATCACGGTGAATGGCGAAGAAACGCCAACGGTCGAAAAATTGTACGTGATGCTTTACAAGCCGACGGATGTGGAATGCAGCCACAACGCCCGTGACCACAAGCCTGTGTATGATTTATTGCCAGAACGCTTCACGGCAATGGGCATCCAGTCCGTCGGGCGTTTGGATGCGGATTCTTCGGGACTCTTGCTGCTTTCGAATCAAGGTGACTTTATCCACAAGGTCGAAAGCCCGAAGAAGGGACTCTGGAAAAAGTATCGCGTGACGCTTGCACGCCCGTTTACAGATGCACAGAAGGCGGAACTCTTGGCGGGTGTGATGCTCAAGGACGAAAGACGTCCGGTGCTGGCTCGCGAGATTGAAGTGAACGGAGATGCCGTGGACATCTCGATTGGCGAGGGACTGTACCACCAGGTTCGCCGCATGTTCGCTGCGGTCGGCAATCACGTCGAGACGCTTGAACGCATTGCGATTGGACCGGTTGTTCTGGATCGCACATTGGGTGAGGGCGGTTGGCGATTCCTCACCGAAGAAGAAGTCGCTGCACTGTCGTAATAAAGGAGATGCCCGCTCAGTGGCGGGCATGACAAAGAAAAAGAAAAGCCGGCGTTCAAGCCGGCTCTTTCGTATCAGGCGTTTGCGTTGCCTGAGCTAATAGGTTCAAAGTTCATTTAGATGGAATCGTCGTCGCTACCGACGTGTACGATTTCGTCTTCGGTTTCAAGTTCCGGCTGTACAGAGGCTTCGCCGAGGATGCCTTCGAGCGAATTGATCTTGTCCTTAATGTCGTTGCTGAACTTGAATGTCGGGACCAGGCGTTCGTCGATGAGGACTGTTTCGCCAGTGCGGGGGTTGCGTGCCGGGCGAGCCTTGCGGGGCTTGCAGGCGAACGTGCCGAAACCGCGAATTTCAATAGTATTGCCTTCGATAAGCTTCTCGCCGAGGAGGTCGAGGAACTGTTCGACAACAATTTTAATATCATTGCGCACAAATCCTGTGGATTTGGCGATTTCCTGAATAAGAGATTGTTTAGTTATATTAGCCACACACTAAATATAAGTTTAACATAGACTTAGAGTGATGGTTGAAGCGAAATTAAATATCTTTTTCGGGTTCACATTGCGGAATATTTGTGAATAGTTGTGACTTAAATGTTGAAGATTGATAATTTGCCTAAAAAGGTCCGTTTTAATCTCCGAAACAAGGAGATTTTCCCCAATACGATTCTCAGTCCGATGGATGGAGTGACCGATGCTCCGTTTCGGCGGCTTTGCAGGGTGCTTTCGGGCGACCGCATGGGACTTTTGGTTTCTGAGTTTGTTCCGACGGATGGCGATGCCGTGTTCAACCCGGATGGACATAAGCAGCTGAAGTTTTTTCCGGAAGAGCGCCCGTTTGGTGTGCAGATTTTTGGGCGTTTCCCGGACCGTATGGCGGCAGCAGCTGGCAAGATTGCCGAGCGTTATCACCCGGAATTCATCGAAGTGAATGCGGGGTGTCCGGCGCCGAAGGTGGCGGGCAAGGGGAGCGGTTCTGGACTTTTGCGGGACTTGCCGCGTTTGCAAGAGATTCTGCACGATGTGAAGGCGGTTTTGGACGCAAAGACGCCGGAGATTCCGCTCACGCTTAAGTGCCGTATTGGCTGGGACGACGATAGCATTAACGTGATGGAAACGCTCAAGATCGCCGAGGGCGAGGGCGTTGAAATGCTCACGGTTCACGGTCGTACGCGTTTGCAGGGGTATAACGGCCTTGCAAACTGGGACTGGATTGGCAAAGTAGCCGCTGCGGCGAAGATTCCTGTGATTGGAAATGGCGATGTGAATAGCGTCGAATGCGCACGCGAACGCATCAACACTTACGGCGTTTCGGGCGTGAGCATTGGGCGCGGGGCGATGCATAACCCGTGGATTTTCGGGCAAATTGCAGATGCATGGGAAGGTCGCGAAAAGCATGTGATAACCGCGCAAGAAGCACTTGATGTGTTCCCGCTCTATTACAAGTTTAAGATTGAGGATGGGGCGACGGAAATGAATGCGATGGGCCGTATGAAACAGCTCGCCGCGAGACTGTGCAAAGGTTTTTGTTTAGAAGAGAGACGAGAGACGAGAGACGAGAGAGAAAACCGTTCCGTCATCCTGAACGGAGTGAAGGATCCAGTGCGTTTTGACGGTGTTCAAGAGAGCGATAATGTCGCGATGTCGGTGCGGCAGGCGCTTTTGACGTGCCAATCGGCTGCGGAAATGCTCGATCAGGTTGAAAAGCTCAAGGACGGGATTGCCCGTGAAATGGTCTTTGAGCCGGAACGCCTCGTGAACCTCAACGGCGCCAAAGAAACTGAACTCAAGTTCGGTGATCAATTCAAAGGAAGATAATAGCTCAGGTACGAGAGGGTGGTGCCCGCTCGGTGGCGGGCATGACAAAGTACGGCTTAACAAGTACTCAAAAAAAATCTCAAAAATTTGCGTTAGTCTATTGACTTTGAGTCAAAAATTGAGTACATTTGGAGTATGGACAAGTTTATTGACATATTCCAGTTTACTCATTTCCGCAAGTACTTGGATGAATACCAGGCGGCACGAATGCAGACGGACCCTGAATTTACCAGGGCTGGTGCCTGCGCTTTGCTTGGCCTCCCAAAGACTCGCAGTTACTACAACGATATCGTCAAAGGAAAAAAGCTTACCGGGCGCATGATTCCCAAGTTTGTGGAAGTTCTTGGACTCAACAAGAAAGAGGCCAGATACTTTGAAACGATGGTGAATTTCGATCAGGCGAAAACGACGACGGAACGCAATGCGTTTTTTGATGAACTCATCAAGCAGCATCCGGATCCGCACCACATCTTGAACGAAGATGCCTACGAGTATTACAACCACTGGTATAATAGTGTGTTGTTTACGGCGTTGGATGTGATGGATGTTTCGGATGATCTTGAACCGATCCAGAAGCGCATTTTCCCGAAGGTCTCCGTGGGAACTTTGAAACGTTCGCTTGAATTGCTGGAACGCATTGGCTTTGTGCGCAAGAACGAAGACGGCTTTTGGAAAAGCTCTCGCGATTCGGTGAGTAGCGGTGCCTACAACAATAGCGACTTGGTGCGCCAATACCAGTTGCAGTGCTTTGAGCTTTCGAAGCAGGCGCTGCTTGCCGATGACGATAATCCGTCGGACATGGGTACGTTCACGTTCAGCGTTTCGGACGATGCGTATAAAGAAATTGCCTTGGAAATTCAGAACTTGAAAGCTAAGGTGCGCAAGATTATTACGCAAGATAAAAAAGAAGCGACTGGGGTTCACCAGTTGAATATTCACTTGTTCACAAATTTAAAAAAATAAATCGAGGAGGAATAGTTATGATTTCTGATAAAGTTGCAAAGTTGGGCGTTGCTATGGCGATGCTTGGTCTTGTTGTACTTACGTCCTGTAGTGAAAATGATAACGGTATGGCTTCGTCATATAGCGAAACGCAGACGGGCAAGCCTGTGATTCGCTCAGGAATGCCCATTGCTGAATTGGATACGACTTATCTCCGCAAAGTTGTTAACGAAGGTCATGGTTGTGGTTCTCTAGCCAAGAGCGCTGTTAATGTGGAATCGGAAGGTGTTGCTGAAGTTGATAGTGCTGAGACTGAGGTTGTCCAATATTTCCGCATTTCCTGTTCGGCTCATGATGATATCTATCTCTATATAAAGACAAGAGGTCAGATCGTTGATTCAGAAGGCCAGCCTGTAGTGGGGGCGGTTATTTATGAAAATTATTGTTCTTTTGATGATGAGCGTTGCCAGCATGTTACCGATAAGGATGGCTATTTCTACATAGATAGTGTGCATTTCCTTACGTATTTGCAAATGGATGATCCTAAGGGTAAATATCTTCCTGATTATGAATTGATCCAGTTGCGGGCACTTTCTGCGGACTTTAGTCTAGGTGCGAATGTATTTATGGAATTTTCGAAAGCCACGGTTGCAGTCGTTGATGATGATCCTGTGGCCGATTTGGGAAAAATTGTTGTGGAACCAGTGTACACGGCAAAATTTTATTTGGATTCTCTTTTTGCGACTGAAGTGGATAGTACTTTGGAATATGATGAACGCGATAATGAAAGATGGAATGAAACAATGACGAAAAATATTGGGAAAGATGGTGATGGTATTTGCGTCGCCCTGAATGAAGTTGTTGTTCCCTCAGGTGTTCGGTTTGTTCCATCTTTATTCTATCCTTGCTATAAGGTGACGGAAGAAGACTATAAGAATGGGTATGTCATCTTTTTTGGTCTGCCTGAAGGCAATTATAGAATTGACATCAATGGATTTGGAAATAGGCATGTTCCTGATTTTATAATTACTGGAGATGGAAGTGTTAAATAAATCACGCTTTTTTTTGCAATTGTTAAAAAAATATTCTATATACAGAATGTGAAAACATTCGTTTCTGCCCATAAGCTCGTCCAGATTATTATTCTGATTGTCATCGGCATTGTTGTCAACCGACTGCTTGCCGATTTAGCCATCTATTTCAAATTGCCGCTGTACCTGGATAGCGTGGGTACGATTGTCGTGGCTGTGATTGGTGGGTTTAGCCCGGGCGCGATTGTCGGGTTCTTGACGAACTTCATTGGCGGTTTTGTCGATTCTTCGACGTATTATTACGGCACGATCAATGTGATGATTGCCGTGTGCGCGGGAATTGCGGCAAGGCGTGGGGCATTCCACCATGTTTCCCGTTTGCCGATGCTGCTTGGGATGCTGATGATTTTGAGCATCCCCTGCTCGGTGCTTTCGTATTTCCTTTTTGACTTCAAGATTGCCGAGAATGTGGTGACGCCGATTGCGACGGCTTTGCACGAGGGCGGGCTTCCAGTTTTGTTGTCGCAGATTTTGGCGGATTTCTGTACGGAAATCCCGGACAAGTCGATTTCGATTCTTGTGGCTTATGTGCTGATTCACTTGACGCCGCGTTGGTTTGTCAAGGCGTTTGATTCTGTTTCGGGCCGCTCGCACGAAGACCGTTACCGTTCCAAAAACGAAATCCATACGCTCAAGGCGCAGGTGACGGCGCTCTTGTTTGTGTCGAGCTTTGCGCTTGCGGTGGTGGCTACGGCGGTCGCTTACAAGACGTATTCCGAAGCTGAAATCCATGAGACGACGCTTTTGGCGGAGTCTGTGAACCGTCTTGTTTCGGACGCTATCCAGAATGCGGATTCGACGACGCTTCACGAGTACATTCATGAACTCAAGGGAAAGCACCCGCGCATTTTGACGATTACGCCTGGCATGCACGAGACGGGCAAGTGGGATGTCTCGATTGTCTGTACCGAAGCTCCGAATCCGGTCTGTACCAAGTTCAGTCTTGCGGCAATTCGAATTAGCGTGGTGCTGTTTTGCACGAAGATTTTCTCGACGCTGTTTGGACTTTTGCTTGCGATTGTGTTTACGGCCATCTTGATTGCAAACCGCAGGGTGGTTTACCCGATTCACGAAATGACGCTTGAAATGGACCATTTTGCCTACGATAGCAGCGAAGGGCGTCGGACGTCGATTGACCAGATCAAGGGCCTTGAAGTGGTTACGGGCAATGAAATTGAGAATCTGCATTCGGCGATTATCAAGGCGGTCGAAGAAATTGATTTGTACATCAACAAGTCCGAGTACCAGGCGGCCTCGATTGCGGCTCTCCAGACGAACATCATTACAGTGCTTGGCGACATGGTGGAAAATCGCGACGAGACGACGGGTGGCCATGTGCGCCGTACGGCGGCTTATGCCGAGCTGATTGCGCGACAGTTGCAGCGCGATGGCAAGGAACCTGAAATTGACGATGCGTTTGTTTCGACGATCGCTGTGGCGGCTCCGCTCCATGACATCGGCAAAATCAACATTTCTGATGTGATTTTGAATAAGCCGGGCAAGCTGACGGACGAAGAATTTGCAGAAATGAAGAAGCACACGGTTTATGGCCGCGATATGCTCGTGCGTGCATCGAAGAACTTGGGCGAGACGGCTTACCTCAAGATGGCGAAGGAAATTGCCTACAGCCACCACGAATGGTGGGATGGCTCGCGAGGCTATCCGGAGCGCTTGAAGGGGAAGGATATTCCGCTTTCGGCTCGCATTATGGCGGTCGCGGATGTGTATGACGCGCTCGTTTCGGAACGCCCGTACAAGAAGGCGTTCTCGGTGGATGAGGCTTTCCGCATCATTACCGAGGATAGCGGTACGCATTTTGACCCGGAAGTGGTCGATGCTTTCGTGAAAAACCGCGAAACCGTCGAACAGATCATGAAAACCAAGTTCGAAGATTGATTTGTTACAATAATTGTAAAGGTTGATTGCGTCATTCTGAGGGCATTGCCCGAAGAAACGAGTGCAAGGCGAATAAAGCAGGGCTGCTTGCAGGCCTATTTTTGAGCCGAAGCCTCGGACGGAGTTGCCGTCAATCCAGTAATATCTAGTTGTAAAAAATGACTGGATCCTTCACTGTCGTTCAGGATGACGAAGAATCTTTCATTAACCGCTTTTTTGATGTCCTTTTAATCTTGCGGGAGGACTCTAAATTTTCTAAATTGCCCCGCGGAAATTTCAAAACAGGACATTGAGAATGAACTACAATCCTCTCGCTCAAGCTTTGAATGCAGAACTCTCCGCTAACGGTTGCTGCGTTCTTGACATGCTCTCTGAACAGGGCAAGGCCATTTTCTTCCCGCGCAAGGGTATTCTTGGCCAGGGTGCCGAAGCCAAGGGCTCCGACATCAATGCGACTATCGGTACAGCTCTCGAAGATGACGGCTCTCCGCTCGTTCTGGATTGCGTTCTCAAGTCTCTGAACCTCCCGAAGCAGGCTTTCCTCTATGCACCGAGTTTTGGTAATCCGGACCTCCGCAAGGAATGGAAGGCCCAGGTCGTGAAGAAGAACCCGACGCTTGCATCCAAGAACTTCAGCAACCCGGTCGTGACGGCCGCTTTGACGCACGCTATCAGCTGCGCCGGTTACATGTTCCTTGACAAGGGTGACGAAGTCATTATCCCGGACCTCTACTGGGACAACTACGAACTCGTGTTCGAAAACGCCCGTGGCGCAAAGATCAAGACTTTCAACACCTTCAAGAACGGTGGTTTTGATACGGAAGCCTTGAAGGCCGCCCTCGCCGAAAGCAAGAGCAACAAGAAAGTCGTTCTCCTCAACTTCCCGAACAACCCGACTGGTTACACCGCTACCGAAAAGGAAGCTGTCGAAATCGCAAAGATCCTCACGGAATGCGCCGCTGCCGGTAACAAGGTTGTTGCTCTCCTCGACGATGCTTACTTTGGACTCGTCTATGAAGATGGCGTGACGAAGGAATCCCTCTTCGTGAAGCTCGTGGATGCTCACGAAAACCTCCTCGCCGTGAAGCTCGATGGCCCGACCAAGGAAGACTATGTTTGGGGCTTCCGCGTTGGCTTTATGTCCTTCGGTTTCAAGGGCGCCACTGAAGCTCAGCTCAAGGCTCTCGAAGACAAGGCTGCCGGTACGGTTCGTGGCAACATCTCTAATGCACCGTCTATTAGCCAGAAGATTTTGCTCGCTGCTTACCAGAGCGCCGAATACGCTCAGCAGAAGGCTGAAAAGTATGCAACGCTCAAGAAGCGTTACGACATTATCAAGCAGGTGTTCGCCGCTCATCCGGAATATAACGACGCCTTTGAACAGATGCCGTGCAACAGCGGTTACTTTATGTGCATCAAGCCGAAGGGCGTTGACGCCGAAGAACTCCGCCAGAAGCTCATCAAGGATTACAGCACGGGCACGATCATGCTCTCCGGCCTTATCCGCATTGCATTCAGCGCTGTCCCGACCGAAAAGCTCGGCAAGCTCTTTGAAAATATCTATAATTGCATCATGAAGATGAAGTAGGCATGGGCAATGAGCTATGAGGTCGTGCCTTCGGCACTTTGGGCTAAAGTATGGCACCCATAGGGTGCGATTATAAAACCCGAAGCAACGGAGTTGCGCCTCAAAGCGAGCCTTGCGAGCGACCTCACAACCCCATACCTCATACCCCTTGGAGATTCCATGTCCAATAACGCGACCTTAAACTACAACGGAAAAAGCTTTGAACTCCCCGTCGTTGATGGCACTGAAGGCGAGCACGGTCTCGATATTAGCGCACTCCGCAAGAGTTCAGGCCTTGTCACGCTGGATTACGGTTACTTGAACACCGGTAGCACCAAAAGCTCTATCACGTTCGTCGATGGCGAACATGGTGTGCTGCGCTACCGAGGATACTCCATTGAAGATCTTGCAGAAAAGGCGACTTTCCCGGAAACCGCTTGGCTCCTGATTTACGGTGAACTCCCGAACCAGGAACAGTTGAGCCATTTCCGTACGCTCTTGACGGAAAACGCCTTGTTGCACGAGAACTTGCTGCACTTCTTCCGTGAAATGCCGCCGGGAGCCCACCCGATGGGTATCCTCTCGTCCGTGGTGAATGCCGTGGGTCTTTTCACGCCGCGTTTCTACGACGACGAAAACATCGCAAGTGCATTTGAACTCACGACCGCTGGTCTCATTTCCAAGATCCGCACGATTGCCGCATTTGCCTACAAGGCAAGTATCGGTGAACCGTTCGTGTACCCGGAAGCGGAACGTAGCTACTGCAGCAACTTCCTCAACATGATGTTCAGCAGTAAGGCTCGCCCGTACCACCCGGATCCGATCATGGAAAAGGCGCTCAACACGCTTCTCATTGTCCATGCGGACCACGAACAAAACTGCTCCACTTCGACCGTTCGTATGGTGGGCAGCTCTCAGGCTAACCTTTACGCTAGCATTTGCGCCGGCATTTGTGCTTTGTGGGGACCGCTCCACGGTGGTGCAAACCAGGCTGTGCTTGAAACGCTCCTCCGCATCCAGCAGAGCGGCATGACGATTGAACAGGTAATGGCAAAGGCTAAGGACAAGAACGATCCGTTCCGTCTTTCTGGCTTTGGTCACCGTGTTTACAAGAGCTATGACCCGCGCGCCAAGGTGCTTAAGAAGCTCATGTACCAGGTCTTTGAACGCGAACATGTGCACGATCCGCTTTTGGATGTGGCTATCAAGCTCGAAGAAGCCGCCCTCAAGGACGATTACTTCGTTGAACGTAAGCTGTACCCGAATGTGGACTTCTACTCTGGCATTCTCTACCGCGCAATGGGCATCCCGACGAACATGCTTACGGTGATGTTCGCGATTGGCCGCTTGCCGGGCTGGATTGCCCACTGGAAGGAAATGCACGACGATCCGCAGAGCAAGATCAACCGTCCGCGCCAGATTTACATTGGCAAGAACGAACGCCCGTGGATTGATAGAGATAAACGATAATTTGAAAAAAAGCTCTCGGGATTGACCGAGAGCTTTTTGCTATTTAAATCACTTTGGGACGGCCGGTACGCATGTTCATTAATGTATCGACAATCTCGTTCCAGTGTTCGAGTGTGACTTTGCCGATGGCGGGGTCGTACATTATGCCCAGATTCTTTTCGATTTCATTGCGGCAGTAATTGAGCGACATGGCGTCACGGTAAATTCGCTTGCTCGTCATGGCGTCTATCGAGTCTGCAATGGCTACTATGCGGGCGCCTATCGGGATGCTTTCGCCCTTGAGACCTTCCGGGTAGCCGCGACCGTCATAGCGTTCATGGTGGTGTAAGACGATCTGCACCAGTTCTTGTGTATAGTTTGATTGCAGTAGAATCTTTGCGCCAATGACCGGATGCTGCTTGATGATTTCGAACTCTTCGTCGGTGAGCTTTTCAGGCTTTTCAAGGATGTAGTCGCTGATTCCCATTTTACCAATATCGTGCAATTGCGCCGCATGCGTAATCAACGATATGGAACTTTCCGAAAGCCCTAAGGAACGGGCGATCAGTTCCGAGAACGCCTTCACTCGTTCGGAGTGGTCTGCCGTAAAGGGATCCTTTGCTTCCACGATTGAAATCAGGCAAGAAACTAGATCCCTGAGGCTCTGATTGTCGCTGTTTTTTACGGGCTTGTGGTAACGCACTTTGTCGCGGTACATGTTCAAGTCGGCTTCCATTTTCCAGTCACTAATGGACTTGCGCGTTCCGGAATCGTTATGCAGGCGACTTTTGCCGACCGCTATCGACAAATGGTACAGCGCCTTTTTGTTGTATTCCTTGATATTGTTCTGTAAAGCGGAATACAGGTGGAAATGCAAGTCCAGCGGAGCATGTGTGATTACTGCAAATTCATCGCCTCCGATTCTAAAACAGTTACCGCTCGCGCCGTATGCTTTTTTGATGGCGTTGGCCGCAGCTTTGATCAGTTCGTCGCCTGCTTGGTGGCCAAAAGTGTCATTTGCGTATTTGAGACCGTTCACGTCCATCAAGAACATGGTCCATAAGTTCTTTTGGGTGTTTTCCTGGCTAATCGTTGATAAAAGCGAATCGAATGCGAGTCTGTTTTCAAGACCTGTCAAGCTGTCTGTCGTAGCGACATCTTGCAGGTGCTCGTTCATTATGCGTAACCTGCTGTTTATCTGTTCCAGTTCAAACGAGGTCTCGCGAATGAACGTGGCCATGCGGGCGGCAAGTGGCAAACGTGTGGTTCTTTTTGTGGAAATGATTTCGCTTTTGGCGTGTTCTCGTTTCGTGATCGGGCCTTCGCGCATCGATGCTATGACGAGCGTGATGTTATGCTGGTTCAAATGCCCTTTTTCGCGCAAAAATTCTCCATGCGAGAAAAATCCTGTGTTAGAGGCGATTCCCTTAAACGATGCTAGTTCAAAAGTTGGATCGTGTTGCGACCAGAAAGCCTTTCTTGCGGCGCAGGAAAATATGTGTAGGACTTCAGGGGCGAAATGTTCTGCGTTTTCGCTTTCTGCCTTGATTTTTTCAATGATCAACTGCGGCTCGCCATACGACAGGCGGACAATCGAGCCTTCGTCAATATCCGAAGACATGGTGAGCGATCCGTCCGGATTGCTTGCTCCTGCGGAACGCACGATAGAAATTCCGTTATGTTCATAGAGCATCGGGAACTCAAGCGCATTGTAGATGAAGTTCTTGTCGTTTTGGATGTTCAGGTACTTGTTGTACACTTCGTAGGCGGGGATGCCGCTCAACTCGTAGAGGACGTTTCCTTGGGAACGGGTGACGTGGAAGTTGCGGCCGATAGGCTTCCAACCGCTGATCTTGCGAGATTCAACATGAAAATCCTTACCGCCGTAGAACACGACTAAAAGGCCTGTCTTGCTATATCCACCTACTGAGGAAAATATACAGGAATTGGGGCTTGTGATGTCGGGGGAGCAGACGATGCCTCCAAAAATCTGGATGTCCGGAGCCAAGGCGTCAAGACCTTCACAGAGAAGCGTCGTCGAAAACGGCGGTATGCAGTGGTAGATTTCGATGGCTTTTACCCAGGGGGTTCGCAGTGTCTCTTCTGCAATTTCGTGGGCGATGTCGCTAATTGATTTTTTGGAAAAGTCGTACTGATAAATTTGGAATTTTGTAGTCGGTCTTTCGATTATGATGGCGGATATTGAAATTTCACTGGCTTTTTCGCAATCTACTATGTTTCCGCTAGTGGAGCCTCCAAACCATGGCGCATTTGGGAAAACGCGTTCCAGGATATTCCAGATGGGTTTCAGTTTTTCGGGATTCTGCTCTTCGGAATGAATCTGGAAAAATACGGTTGGTGAACCGTTTTCTTTGCTCCAGTTGCTAAACTGGGCTAGCTCCCTTTCAAAAGAGACAGCGTCGTTAAACGCGAAAATCCTATTTTTCATTTCGCTTTTCCCCTTCTTGTTACGCCTATGTGTAAACTGTCTTTAATAATATATCATTATCTAGACAGAATGTGACTGGGAAAAATTGAAATATGTGGATTTTGGGGGTTAGTTCTTATTTGACATTCGCTCGTACACCCACATTTGTGCTTCTAACGCTCCGATTGATTCCGCTGTTTTAGCGATGATGTCAATTATGTGGGCTGCGTTTAAATCGATATGTGCTGAAAGAATTGTATCTATTAGGTTGTCGATGGATGTAACTCCGACATACATTCCTTTATCGGCGTATTTTTTACGGGCGTTGTCAAAGTAAGTTGGAGGTTGAGATGCGAATGACGATTGTCGCCCGGCAACAAACATTAGACTCTTTGCATGTGCCTTGTAAGCGGTTTCTGCGGCATGGTCAACATCGGAGGATGAAAACGGTTTGTCTTTCAATTCTGTTGCTATAAAAGGCAAATCATTTCGGAATACGTCAAGATCGCTAAATTGTCTTTTGGATGATCCCGATTGGTTTACGGGATGGGCTGAAATTTTGTATTCGTCATCCGAATATTGCAAATGGTATAGAGCTGTCGTTACAATGACAAGAGCGGCTCCGCCAAATCCCTTATCCAGTAATTCGCTCATGAATTCACGAACGCGGAAAACGCTCATGTTTCTAGAATTTTCTTGAATTAAAGATTGCTGTATGTCGCGAGCTGCTTTTGCATCAAGCAACATTGAAACGATGTAATCGATACATTTGCGAGCTTCAAGGCTATCTTGAACTTTGGGTAAATTGTCACATAGTTGTTCTAGCGCTTTTGTTGGATCTCCACCAGCGGCGGCGTTAGATTTGTCCAATCGTAAAAAGCGTCCTGGTTTATTTACTAAAGGATCGCTATTTGCTCCGTCTAGTACATTTCCCAAAATATTTTTCTGAAAAGGATAAACAACTTTTGATGCTAGAGATCTAGCGTCATATGCGCCAATTGATGTATCGCCAGCTTGTAAAGACAAAATGTCAATTTGGGGATCAATGGCCTTGGCAAGCAAAGCGGTAAACATAATATAACGGTATGTCAAACAGTTCTTACCGTTCATTACGAAATCAATAGTATCCTTGATGGGACAATTTACTATAGGCATGTTTGAACATGCTTTATATGATTCGTGAAGTAATTTTGTCGCTACAGATTTATCTATGTCAATGGCCATTAGCGTTCTCCCCAATACGCATCATACACGGATTTTGCTACAGCTTCTGCAAAACGGCATGGGACCGCGTTTCCTATCTGTTTGTATTGCTTGGTTTTTCGGCCACTGAATTTATAGCCGATGGGGAATGTTTGTATTGCCGCACATTCTTTTATTGTTAATCTGCGGATCGTAGCCGGGATTTTGATTTTCGAGGGTTCTGCTTTTCCGTTGATTAAATCTGTATGGTATTGCTTGAACCAGTTGGGAATACTTGCGTTATGTAATGCGATTTCATCAACAATAGGTGTCTTGTTCCCGCCCATAGATGCTGGAAGTGTTGGGGCTATGTCGTCCAGGTCAATTGGGCGACCCGCACCATTGACTAACATTCCTGCGTAAGGAGAACGTCGCATAACAGGATTTTTTGCAAGAGATACATTTGCCGTACATGTTTGTGGATTATCTTTTTCTCCAAATATTCCAGCGGATAAGATAACTTCACGAGCTGTTTGTGGTTTTGCTTTGTATGCGGTTAATTTTTTATAGAACTGATCTACGGCCCCGACATCTTTCCGGACGCCGATAAAGATAACTCGATCTCGTTTTTCTGGAACACCGTATTCTGAAGTATGGTGAACTCTAAATGATACCTCGTAACCGAGATTTTCCCCTTTCTTTACAATACCTTTACGAACATTTTCCCATTTGTCTAGCAAGCCAAGTGCGGCTACGTTTTCCATAACGAATACTTTAGGGCGCGTTTTCCCTACGGCTTCCATAAATAGCCAGACCATTTGGGATCGTTCGTCGTTAGGATCCATTTTACCTGCGACAGAAAAACCTTGACAAGGGGGACCGCCGAAAAGAACATCAATATCTTTGAATTTGTCTAAATCAGTAATGTGGTCTTTAATATCCCCTTCCACCATTACATGAGATTTTGAAGGACGGTTAAGCCGCCATGCTTCTGCTGCGTCATGGTCAAATTCGTTTGCAAAAACGGAGTTGAATCCGGCTAATTCAAAGCCGACATCTAAGCCTCCTGCTCCCGAAAACAAGCTGATTGCGGTCAATTCTTTGTCAATCTTTTGACTTTTTTTCATACCTTTTCAAATATAAAAAATAGAAATGTCAGTGAGTGTCATTTCTATTTTTTGTTCAGATTCTCAATAAATAGGTCTCTTGCTATTGATGCTTTGGAGCGGGTGCTTGAAGCCGGGCGTTGCGGGCTGGCGCCTGAAGCCCGCTCGAAGGGGTAGCGTAAGACTTGGCGAGTGATGTGTTTGTGTTGTTTTAGAGGGAGGTGCCCGCTCGGTGGCGGGCATGACATGTTTAGAGCCAAGGCTGGAGCGAGGGGGAGTCGTCCCCCGTCTTATACCGAGACTTGACTGGATCCTGCTCCTTCGAACCTAAGAATTGTAAGGTAATAAATTACCAACAATTCTATATCGTCGCTGGCTCCTCAGGATGACGGGTGGCTAATGACCATTGACCGATGACTAAAAACTAGCGGTCATTTTTTCACTTTTTTTTGTACAAGGGATGCCAAAAGGGCGTTTATAATTGTATTTTTCAAGCGGTACCGAATGATACCTTTAAATATGCACATTTGCAAAAAAGGTTAATACTATGCAAGTTGATTTGAAAAATGTCGATTGGAAGACGCTCCCCTTCGGTTATTACGATACCGATTACAATGTCCGCTGCTACTACCGCAATGGTGAATGGGGCAAGATTGAAGTATCTTCTTCCAAGGACATCAGCATCCATATGGCCGCTACTTGCTTGCATTACGGCCAGGAAGGTTTTGAAGGCCTCAAGGCTTACACGGGCAAGGATGGTAAGGTCCGTATTTTCCGCGTCGAAGAAAATGCTAAGCGTATGCAGAATACGGCCAACCGCATTTTGATGGCTGTTCCGCCGGTTGAACTTTTCCGCGAAATGGTCCACACTGTGGTGAAATTGAACAAGCGCTTTGTTCCGCCTTATGGTTATGGCGCAACGCTCTACATCCGTCCGCTCCTGATTGGTATGAGTCCGGAAGTGGGTGTGAAGCCTGCTGATGAATATTTGCTTATGATGTTTGTGACTCCGGTGGGTCCGTACTTCAAGGACGGGTTCAAGCCGGTGGATATGATGATCAGCCGCAACTACGACCGCGCTGCTCCGCAGGGTACGGGTACGGTGAAGGTCGGCGGTAACTACGCTGCAAGCCTTCAGTCCCTTGCTGAAGCCAAGAAGCTCGGTTACTCCAGCACGATTTATCTCGATGCAAAGGAAAAGAAGTATATCGACGAATGCGGTCCGGCAAACTTCTTCGGCATCAAGGGCAAGACCTACGTGACCCCGAAGTCCGAATCCATCTTGCCGTCTATTACGAACAAGAGCTTGCAGCAGTTGGCTGAATACCTCGGCTACACTGTGGAACGTCGCCAGGTTCCGTTTGAAGAACTTGCTGAATTCAGCGAAACGGCTGAATGCGGTACGGCTGCCGTGATCACCCCGATCAAGAAGATTGTGGATCCGGTCGCAGGCAAGGAATTCACTTACGGTGACGGCAAGAATCCGGGTCCGGTCTGCACGGAACTTTTCAACAAGTACACGGCTATCCAGTTCGGTGAAGCTGAAGATCCGTTCGGCTGGACTGAAGTTGTTGATCTTTAATTGATCGAATCTTTTCGAGAATCCCGTGGCGTGTGCTGCGGGATTTTTTTTGTACATTATAGATCCATTTTTAAAGGAGAAAATTATGCGTTTTTTCAAATCGACGAACGTCTTGCTTCTGTTGCTTTCGGTACTGTTGTTGGTGTCTACTGCAAATGCCGGTAAGAAAGGCCTTGGAACTCTTATCGGTGCTGGCGTTGGTGCTGTTACGGGTGCTGTTGCCGAAAAGAAAATTAAAGAAGCTATGGAAAAGGACACCTATACCGGAGATGGCTTTGTTCTTACGGAACAGGGGATTCTCTTAAAGCTCGATGAGGGTGACGTTTTCTTGAATATAAAGAAAATGACTGATTTGGAAATTCTGAAAGAAGTCATTAAAACGACAAACCGCGTTGACGTGACCAAAAAGGCGGAATGGGGCGATCTTCAAGGTCGTGTTCCTGTTTGTGCAGATGATTCGTCTTGCGCAACGATTATAGTTGATGTTGCTAAGGAAAAGATTCTTTCTGTTCGCTTGGCATTTAGCGATGATCCTTCTGATACGTTTGATTTGATTGCCTATCAAGCAACAGAACCGGGAGTTGGAGCTTATGTTTGGAATTTTATCATAAACAACCCTATTCTTGTTGGCATTATCTTGTTTGGCCTGATTGGCTTTATTTGGGATCATAGACCAAGTAAAAAGAAGAAAGCGGCTGAACAAAACGAAGCTGTTGCAGAAGCCTCTGCTGAGGTGGAAAATAAGGATAATAACGAACAGGTTTAAAATCGCTTTTTAGAATAACAAAAAGCCCGAGTTTATCTCGGGCTTTTTGCTTAGATGCGCAGGTGCGTGACAAGTGTGTGGATTGCCGCGCTGCGCTCGCAATGACGATTCTAATGACTATTGACCAATAGCTGTCGACTATTTGAACGTGAGGAACTTGTAGAGCATTTTCGCGGAGAGAACGGGCGTTTGCAAGAAGGCGCGCTTTTTGCAGCCGTGCTTTGCGAAGTTCTGGAGGACCTTGTAGAGTTCTGTCTGTTCTTCCTTGTTGACGTTCAGGAGGAATCTGCGGAACTTGTATTCAAAGTCGTGCATGCGACCAAAGTAATCGTAGCAGCGCTTTTCGTACGTCTTGAGGAATTCCTTGCTCAAGTTGCCGCATTCGAGGCCCTCGTGGACGGTCTGGGCACAGAACCGTCCGGCGCGCATGGCGGCCGCGATGCCGCCACCTGTAAGCGGGTTCGTGTGATGGGCGGCGTCGCCAACGAGGGCAAAGCGGTCGAGTGTGTAATCCTTGAGAACGCTCGAAACGGGGATCGCACCTCCGACAACATGATTGATTTTTGCACCCGGGAAGAGCTTGTACAGCCATTCCATCGTGATGTCCAAGACGTTTGATCCGTGATTGCTCGAAATCAAAAATCCGGCGCCGAAGTTCGTGACGTTGGATTTGACTTTCGGGAAACTCCAGATGTAACCGTCGTTGATAAAGTCGTGGCCTTGCCAGAATGTGAGGTAGTCCGGCTTGGTGAGGATGCCTTGCACTTGGATATCGACGCCGGTGCAGGTGAATCCGGGCTTTTGGAGGCAATCGAGTCCGACTTGGCGCCCGATGCGGCTTTCGACGCCGTCTGCGGCAATGACCATCTTGGCGCGGACTTCTTCAGTCGAATCGCCGGCGCCATCGCCGAGCTTCACGCGCACGAGGCGGGTTCCGCTTTCGACATCTCCGACAAATTCTGCACGGGCGCGAGTGACGAGTTCAACGCCGTCGTTTGCGGCGAGGTGGGCGAGCCACGGGTCGAACTTTTCGCGGTTGAGCATGATGCCCGTGCCTTTCTGCGAAAGGTCGATGTTCACGCCGTTCGGGCCGTAAATATAAAGTCCGTTGATAATTGTTTCGATGCAATCTTCGTCAATCGGGCCGTAAGTCTGCAAGTCCGAAAGCTTGGTACTTGCTTCGCCGCAGCGCACAGGGTAACCAATCTTCTCGCGTTTTTCGAGAAGGAGAACCTTGTGGCCTGCACGGGAAAGATTTCTGGCGGCAACGCTTCCGCCGGGACCTGCGCCAATGACGACGACATCGTATTCGTTATTACAGAACATCGTTCAACTCCTGAATTTTGAGGGCGCCTGCGGGGCATGCTTTTGCGCAGAGACCGCACTTGATGCATTTTTCCTGATCAATTTGCAAATCTAGACCGTACATGTCTAGCGCCATCTTGGGGCAAACGCCGACGCAGCCGGCGCATTCCAGGCAAACACCTCTATCGTGAACGAGAACTTTCATAAGCGAGAATATATAAAAATAGTTATTAGTTATTAGTTACTAGTTGCTAGAAAAAATCGTATTTCGTTAGAAAAGGAGATGCCCCGCCGGAGCGGGGCATGACATCTTTCGTCTGTAGCCACATCGTGGCGTTCTTTCGTCTCTCGTCTGCTATTACTTCTGCATTATGTAGAATGCGGAGAGCCAGGCGTGGAGGCGTTCCCAGCCCTCGTCATCTGCTTGCGCGATGGAGTTCGGGCCGAGCGAGAAAACGGTCAAGTCTTCGAGCTTGTGTTTTCCGACGGTGAATCCTGGAAAGTTGATGAAGGCATTTTGCATGTTGCTATCTTCGACAATCTTTCCGTCTACGGCGATGACGAGGTGGTTCAGCTTGACAAACATCGCAATATGGTGGCGCTTGCCGTCTAGAACCTTATGGCAGGACGAATCCTTGATAACAAAAAAGCCATTTTTGTACGTCGTGTCGGTAGAGTATCTCTTGTAGAAGTTGGCGCAGAGCTCTTCGTAATCATCACCGGTTCTCATACGGTAGATGACATCGTTCTTTTCTTGGGACTTGAGGAAAATGGAGTCGATGTTTTCGATCGTGCTTCCATCTTTTTGAATCCAGAAACTGATGCCAAAACTGTTGCTGTAACCGTTGATGTTGTCGTTGTAGCCGTTTTCGGAGACGCTCAAGTCCGCTTCTGTCTCGGCGTAAGCCTTGGCAACTTGCATCGGGGGGAGGCTTGAATCGCTGGATGCAACTGTGAACTTGTATGTGCCGACATCGAAATTCGGGATGACGGTCAGGTAACCGTCATCGTTGCCAGAAACCTTGTAGAGCGCAAGCGTGTCGCCGTCCTTGTTCAAGAGAACCGGGTTCTTGAGGTCTGTGCTGAGCGAAACCGGAACGATCACAGAATCGAGAGTCTTTTTGCCATTGAGCTTTTTAGCTGCGGTCAGGGCTTCTTCCGGCACGGTGACTGTGACTATAGTCGAAGAGACTTCGAGCTTTTCGCCGGGAACAAAGTCCCACTTGACGTTTCGCGTCGAGGTGTCGCAACCGGCGCCTCGGATGAGGATGATGTTCGTGAATTCTGCAGGCGGAA
Source organism: Fibrobacter sp. UWB4 (assembly GCF_002210345.1). Taxonomy (NCBI): domain Bacteria; kingdom Pseudomonadati; phylum Fibrobacterota; class Fibrobacteria; order Fibrobacterales; family Fibrobacteraceae; genus Fibrobacter; species Fibrobacter sp. UWB4. The sequence goes on from NZ_MWQI01000001.1 coordinate 25,699, forward strand.
TTTCATCGAGCTTGACGATTCCCGACTTGAGGTCGCTTTCGCTGACTGCGGTGCAGTTGAGCGTACCTGTGATGCAGAGCGTGTCGCCTTTGTCGAGGTCATACGTGTTGAGATCGAGTTCAAGGCTTGCATTCTCTTCGAGCTTTGCTTCGGGGACGTTGAGCGTCTGCAGGTCGGTCTTGGAGTCTTCGACGGTGAGCGTGATGTAGGCGGACTGCGTGTGTTCCGTGTTGCTGATCTGCAAGGCGTAGTCGCCAGCGGGGATGCTGTCAATCGTGTACTTGCCGTCTTCGTCTGTCGTGTCGGTCTTGATGGGGGCCATGCGGGCGGCAATGTGCGTTGCCGAAATCAGGTCCACCCTTGCGCTTGTAGCGGGCGTTCCGTTTTCGTTGATGATGATGCCTGCGATGGTCGTGCCGGATTCAGTTTCTGTGAGTACGCCGGCGTGGTTTTCGTCGGAGCAAGCCGAGAAAATCGATGCGAGGGCAAAAACCCCTGCTATATTAATAATCTTAAAGTTCATCATGCTTTAACCTCCGGATCGAGGTTAGAGAACAGGTGCAAGTTCATCTGGTAAACACCGCTTGCTTTTTCGTTATCTTCGCTGATGATGCGTCTTGCCTTGGCCTTGAATTCCTGGAGTTCGGATTCAAGTTTCTTGTAGGCGTTGTTCGAGATGCTGAAGGTGAGCGTGCTCATGACGGTCGGCATCTTGGGGCGCGTGATGAGCGCCTGCTTCGAAAGCTCAAAACATTGCAACTGGTACTGCTTGATGAGTTCTGCGTTGTTGTATGGACCACTGGAAATGGATTCCTTGGTCGGCTTCCAAAAACCCGCTTCGTTCTTGCGGGCGAGTCCCAGCTTTTCCAAAAGGGATAGCGAGTCCTTGAGCTTCCCTAGTGGAATTTTCGGGAAGATTCTCTTTTGTACGGGGGTCAAGTCGTCTGTAACGTCCATAGCATCAAGAATAGCAAACATAGCGCTATGGTACCAGTGGTTATAGTATTCGTAGGTGTTCGAATCGAGGATATGCTGCGGATTGGGGTGCAGGTGCAAAAGTTCTTCCATGGCTGCGCTGCGGGCGGTTTCGGTTTTTGCCTGGTCGAGCTTCACCATGGTCTCGAAGTACTTTGCGGCTTTCTTGTTGAGGCCGAGGACTTCGATGAACTTGGCTGTCATGCGGGGGCTGACCTTTTTCCCTCTGAGAACATCGGCAAAGTAGCTGCGCGTCTTGGGGAGGCCGAGCATATTGCAGATTCCGGTACGGGTGAATTCCGGGTCGGACTGGACTCTGGCCGCCTGGTATTCTTCCAAGTACTTGCGGAAGTGCGTAAACTGGTAAATGTCGATATAGTTTTCCACGAGTCTAATATAATATTTATGAGAACTAAGGTGAGAACATTTTTTGAGAAATAGCATTAAAATGTGATGTATGTCTGCTTGATAGTTTCTTACTTTTTTGTTACGATAAAGCCGGGCGTTGCGGGCTGGCGTCTGAAGCCCGCTCAAAGGGGGAGCAAAAGACGAGGCTTTTGCGAGGGGGACGCTTCCCCCAACTACCCACCAACTACTATCTACTGCCTACTTGTAAATTCGCTACGCTCATTTACCAAATACTAGGCTCGGAAATGTCGGTGCGAGCACCGCCGCTTCTCTCGCCTTACGTATTTGTCCTACTTCCAGCTTCCTGCTGTCTACCTCCTATTGCTTACTTCCTACCGCCTACTTCTTACTTTTTTATTGCATTTTAAAAATGGGCGTGTCCGGTGCGAAAAAACAGCTTTTTCCTAAAGCTTCAACCGCTTACTTCTTACTTCCTACTTCCTACTTTCTACTATTAAATTTCTATCTTTAGGCGCGAATTTTATGAGGTAACTCCTATGGGTAATGAGGCAGAAAAGCCGAATATCATTACGTCCTCGCTTGATTTTTTGGTCAACTGGGGGCGTTCTAATTCACTGTGGCCGTTCCCTTACGGTACGGCTTGTTGTGCAATCGAATTCATGAGTACGGAAGTGGGTCGTTATGACCTTTCACGTATCGGTTCTGAATACGTGCGTTTTACGCCGCGTCAGTCCGATGTGCTGCTTGTTGCAGGTACGATCACTTACAAGCAGGCTCCGATCTTAAAGCGCATCTATGAGCAGATGGCTGAACCTCGCTGGGTCATTGCCATGGGTGCATGCGCAAGCTCTGGCGGTTTCTATGACTGCTACTGCACGGTCCCTGGTATCGACCACATTATCCCGGTGGATGTGTATATCGGTGGTTGCCCTCCGCGTCCGGAAGCTTTCTTCGATGCCATGTTTGACTTGCAGAAGAAAGTCAAGGATGAATCCTTCATGAAACAGCGCGCCGAAAGCATCAAGGACCAGCTTGAAATGATCAAGGCAAAGACTGCCGAAGCAAAGCGCGACATTGCCGCTTGCGCCCACGAAAAAATCGTGGACATCAAGGACTTCATGAAAGAAAAGCAAGAAAATCTTGTAAAGAAAGCCCAGTTCTGGAAGGAGTAGAAGAATGACTGTTGAAGAAATCTTCGCCGCCCTTGAAGGAAAGTTTGACGTCAAGCGCGAACCGCTCGACAAGTGGGGTATCACGGCAGTCGTTGCTGCTCCCTATCTGCATAACGTAGTCCAGTTCCTCAAGGAAGAAGCCGGCATCAAGTTCGATATGCTCGTGGACATTGCCGGTATCGACTACTTGACTTACCCGAATCACGAAGGCCCTCGCTTTGCGGTCTCTTATGCTTTCAAGAGCATGAAGAATCCGGGTGCCCGCATCCGTCTTAAGGTGCTGGTGTCCGAAGAAAGCCTCAAGGTCCCGACGATTAGCGACCTCTATGCCAATGCCAACTGGTACGAACGCGAAGTCTATGACCAGTTCGGTGTGATTTTCGAAGGTCATCCGGACCTCCGCCGCCTGTTGAACCACGTTGAATTTGTTGGCCATCCGCTCCGCAAGGATTACCCGGCCCAGAAGCGCCAGTGGCTCTCGACAAACGACTACCTGCTTCCGGAACTCGAAAAGCGTCTCGAAGAACTTGGCTACAAGGTCATCCAGCGCTCTAAGGAAGTGGAAACGAACGACAATGAATTTTTGGAAGGGAGTATCAAGGCATGATCGTATTAGATCCGAATGGCGAAAAGCTGAATTTGATGCCCTTGAACGTTGGGCCTAGCCACCCGGCAACTCACGGTTGCTTGCGATTCTTGACCGCTATGGATGGTGAAACCATCGTGGCATCCGTCGAAGAAATCGGCTACCTGCACCGCGGGTTCGAAAAAATGGTCGAACGCGGCACTTGGCAGCAAGTTGTCCCGTACACGGACCGCTTGAACTACTGCTCTGCTATCATGAACAACATTGCGTTCTGCCGTGCAGTCGAAAACATGTTCGGTGTTGAAATCCCGGAACGTTCCAAGGTCCTCCGCGTGATCGTGAACGAACTTTCCCGTATCAATGACCACTTTGTGTGCGTCGCTGCTGCGTTCCAGGACTTGGGCGGTACGACTCCGTTCATGTACGCCTTCAACCCGCGTGAAGAAATCATGTGCATCTGGGAAAAGCTCACAGGTGCACGCCTTACGAACAGCTTTGCTCGCATTGGCGGTCTCTACCGCGATAGCTACGAAGGTTTTGAACAGGACGTTCTCGCAGCCCTCAATTCTACCGAAAAGGCTTTGAAGGACTTGCACGCCTGCTTGGACAGAAACCGCATCTTCCTCGACCGTACGGTGGGCATCGGCAAGATTTCTGCCGAAAAGGCCATTAGCTACGGCTGGACCGGTCCGTGCCTCCGCGCATCCGGTGTTGCTTCTGACCTCCGCAAGGACGAACCGTATTACGATTACGAAACCTACGACTGGGAAGTCGTGGTCGGCACTCAGGGCGACTGCAACGACCGTCTGCAGGTTCGTTTGGCTGAAATTGAAGAATCCGTGAAGATTGTGCGCCAGGCTTTGAAGCGCCTCGCTCCGGGTCCGGTCGATATCGTCGATCCGCGTATCCGCGTACCGGCTCACAAGCTCGCTTACCAGGATATGGAAGGCCTTATCGGTCGCTTCAAGAGCGTTTACGAAGGCATCCGCGTTCCGGAAGGCGAATACTACTGCGGGAGCGAATGCGCTAACGGTGAACTTGGCTTCACGATTATTTCTGACGGCTCTGGCCATCCGTACCGCATCAAGGTGCGTCCGCCTTGCCTTACGCAGTTTGCTGCATTCCATGAACTCGTCGAAGGCGGTCTCTTGGCTGACTCCATGGCCGTGCTTTCGGGTCTCAACATTATTGCTGGAGAACTTGACCGATGAGAGAACATATTACTGGCGCTGTCCAATTTGTCTCGAACAATCATTTGAAGTTCGACCGTCCGGCGCAGCCGATTGATGCTTTGCCGGATCCGGGCCAGAAGTTTGGCTATGTGAACAAGCCTGTGCCGCAGCCGCCTACGGCTGAAGTGCTCGCCAAGCTCAATACGCCTGAAATCAAGGAACGCTGCGCTGATTTGCTCAGCCGCTATCCGGTCGGTCAGGCAGCACTTCTCGAAGTGCTTTGGCTCGTGCAGGGCGTGTTTGGCTGGGTGCCGCGTGAAGGTATCCGCTGGGCTGCTAATGTCTGCGGTTGCGCTCCGGCTCATGCTCTTGGCGTTGCTACGTTCTACACGATGTACAACCACGCTCCGAAGGGCAAGTTCCTCTTGCAGTTCTGCCGTAACATCAGCTGCACGATCAAGGGCGCTCCGAGCCTTATCGCTTATGTGGAACATGCTTTGAACATCAAGACGGGCGAAACGACTCCGGATGGTCTCTTTACGATCCTCCAGGTGGAATGCCTCGGTTCTTGCGGCAACGGCCCGATGATGCTCGTGAACGACGACTTCGCTACAGACGCTGATGGCGACGTGCTCACGATGAAGCCGGGTACAAAGCTTACGACCGACAGCATCGACCGCATCCTCAAGTGGTGCTATGCTCATGAAAATAACATCCCGAAGCACGATGTGCTCGGCGGTACGGTGAAGGGCCACTGCGGTCATCCGGGCGCTCCGGGTGCTATTGCAAAGCCGCAGGTAGCTGACTACGCTCCTCCTTCTCCGGTTTTGAATGTCAAGTCCGAAGCTGACGAAACGGGTGCTACCCTCACTTGGAAGGGCGCTCCGGAATTCACGAAGATTGTCGTCGAAAAGAAGAATGGCAATGACTGGGTCGCTGTGGGCGAGCCGGGCGTGAAGGACAAGGCTTTTGTGGACCCGAACGGAAAGGTCGGCGACGAATACCGTATGATTGCGACCTCCGGTGAACGTGTTGCTAAACCCTCGGCTGTTGCTGTGACCAAGCAGAAGCCCGCACCGGAACAAAAGGCGGTTTAATTATGGCTGAATGTGTAAAAGTTTGTACGCAGAATTTTGGCAAGGGCGCCCAGGACATCGAAGTCTATAAGAAGCTGGGTGGCTACTCCAACATTTCTGAACGCTTGTTCAACATGAGCCAGTTTGAGCTCATCGATTACGTGCAACGTTCTAACCTCCGCGGACGCGGTGGTGCAGGCTTCCCGACTGGCATGAAGTGGAGCTTTGTGCCGCGTGGTACGGGCAAGCCGGTTTACATTGTCGTAAACGCTGACGAAGGCGAAGGCGGTACCTTTAAGGACCACTTCCTCATGCTCGAAGATCCGCACCGCTTGATCGAAGGCCTTATCATTGCCGCTTGGGCTCTTGGCTCTCGCGCAGCCTACATCTACTGCCGTGGCGAATTCCTCCCGTGCATCGAAGCCTTGAACAAGGCTTTGAACCAGGCTTACGCTGCTGGCTACCTCGGCGAAAACATTTGCGGCACGAAGTTCAGCTTTGATATCTTTGTGCATCGCGGTGCTGGCGCCTACATTTGCGGTGAAGAAACTGCTCTTATTAACTCTCTTGAAGGCCAGAAGGGCCAGCCGCGCTTGAAGCCGCCGTTCCCGGCTGTTTGCGGTGCCTGGAAGTCCCCGACTTGCGTGAACAACGTCGAAACCATCATGTCGCTTCCGTGGATTTTGAGCCACGACCCGAGCGACTACGCCAAGATGGGTACGCCGCGCGCCGGTGGTACGAAGGTGTTCTGCATTTCCGGTGACGTGAAGAACCCGGGCGTGTACGAAGCTCCTCTCGGCACTCCGATGATGACTATGATTAACGATTACGCCGGTGGCGTTGTGGGTGGCAAGCTCAAGGCTGTGCTCCCGGGCGGTTCCTCTTGCGCTCCCTTGACTGCAGAAGAAGCTGCAGTCGCCACGATGGACTACGAATGCCTCGCCTCGATGAAGACGATGTTCGGTTCTGGCGCTATGATCGTGATTAACGATACGCACAACATGGCAGACCTCTTGAATTGCCTCGGCAACTTCTACAGCCATGAATCTTGCGGCCAGTGCACGCCGTGCCGTGAAGGTACAGGTCTCTTGCACCGCATCTTGAACCAGATGGTGGCCGGCAACGGTCATGATGGCGATGTGGAACTCATGCAGAGCCTTTCTAGCGGATTTGGTGGCGTGACTATTTGCCCGCTCTCCATTTCTTTGGGTGGCCCGGTCTCGAGCTACACTGCAAAGTTCCGTGCGGACTTTGACGAATATATCGCTAAGAACCCCGAACACGCAAAACCGCGTATTCAAGAAACAAGTCGTCCTGGAATTTTCTGGTAATAATATGAGTAACTACTACAATATGCCGAAACTCCCGACCGAAGCAAGCCCGAAGGTGGAAATCTTCGTGGATGACAAGGCCGTGATGGTTCCTGGCGATACCAACCTCCTCGAAGCCCTGAAGGCTGTCGGGATTGAAACTCCTCACGTATGTTATCATCCGTATTTGCCGGTGTCGGGTAACTGCCGTCAGTGCCTGGTAGAGCAGGAAGGCCCGCGTGGTCGTATGCTCGTGATTTCGTGCTATACTCCTGTGACTCCGGGTATGAAGATTTATACCCCGGCATCCAGCGCCCGCGTGAAGAACGCCCGCAAGGCCACACAGGAATTCATGCTGGTGAACCACCCGCTCGATTGCCCGATTTGCGACAAGGCCGGTGAATGCACCTTGCAGGAAAACTACATGGAAGCAGGCCAGAACGAAGGCCGCCTCCGTCCGGAATACGGCAAGAATTACCACGGCAATCCGGAACATCAGTTCATTGATGCGAAGGGTCAGCTCCGTGGCGGTAAGCATGTGGACATCGGTCCGCGCATTTTGCTCGACGAAGAACGTTGCGTGCAGTGCGACCGTTGCGTACGCTTTATGCGTAGCATCGCGAAGGACGAACAGCTCCAGCTTGCTGGCCGTGCCGACCATACTTACATTACTACCTTCCCGGGCGAAAAGCTCGACCACGAATACGACCTCTGTGTCACGGACGTATGCCCGACGGGCGCCATGACGGCAAAGTACTTCCGCTTCCAGAAGCGCGTTTGGCTCCTTGCCCACACGCCGACGATTTCGATGGACGACTCCCTCGGTGCAAACATCTGGCTTGATCATGCTGATGGCCGCATCTATCGCGTGATGCCGCGTTGCAACCCGGAAGTGAACCGCAGCTGGCTCTCCAATACGAGCCGTCTCGCTTTCCAGCAGTTCGACAAGAACCGCTTGCCGGCAATCGACGCTTCTGCACTCCAGCTGGTTGGCGGTAAGGTCGCCCTCGTTGCTGGTGGCGCTTGCACGAACGAAGACCTCGCCGCTCTCAAGATGCTTAAGGAAGCTCTCGGTGACCGCGCTGAACTCTTCGGTGGTTCCCTCCTCAAGGTGAACGCTCCGGACGGTATCGCCAAGAGCGGTGACCCGGTGGCAAACCGCGCAGGCATGCAGCTCATGGGCTTTGCAGACGTTGCAGAACTCATCAAGCGCGCAGGCGAATTCAGCAACCTCATCACGGTGAACGCAGACCTCTACGGCGAAGACGCTGCTGCTAAGGCTCTCGACAAGATTTCGAACCGCATCGCCCTTTCTGCCTTTGATGACGCTACCGCCAAGAAGGCCAAGGTCGCTTTCGGTATCCGTCACTGGAGCGAAGTCCAGGGCACGATGGTCAACAGCCTGAACATCTTGCAGAAGCTCTCTGCTGCTCCGACTTGCCCGGATGAAAAGCTTGCCCCGGCTTACGAAGTGATTTCCGCACTTGCCGGTAACAAGTTCAATTCGGCTTGCGAAGCTTTCAAGAAGGCTCGTGAATACGTGCCGGCCTTTGCCGACATTACCTATGATGCCATCAAGAGCACAGGAAAGCTCCTGGGAGGTAACGCATAATGGATATTATCGAATCCAAAACCTGGATTGAATGGGCAATCACGATTGCGAAGTTCGCATTCTGCTTCGTGCCTGTCCTTTACATCCTTCTTTTAATCCCGATGGAACGTCGTGGCGCTGGCTTTATGCAAGACCGTCAGGGCCCGAACCGCTCCTATATCAAGATCCCGTACTTCGGCAAGATCCGTTTGCTCGGTTACGTGCAGAACATGTGCGACGGTACGAAGCTCTTCTTCAAGGAAATGTTCGCTCCGGCTGGCGTGAACAAGCTTCTGTACTACGTGGCTCCGGCCATCCCGTTCGCCATCGTGTTCCTCTCCCCGTGCGTGATCCCGTGGTTTGGACCGATGATCTTTGACTGGGGTGGCGAAACGGTGCGCATTGCAGGTTCCATCATCGATTCCGATGTGGGCGTGCTCTTGCTCTTCGGTTTCTCCTCGATCTCGGCTTACGGTGCCATGCTCGCTGGTTGGGCTTCCAAGTCCAAGTACAGCTTCTTGGGCGCTCTCCGTACGAGCTCCATGACCATCAGCTACGAAGTCTGCCTCGGACTTTCGCTCATGGGCATTTTGCTCCTCGCCGGTTCTTTCAACCTCACGGACATTGTGCAGTGGCAGGAAAATCACGTGTGGGGCATCGTTGCCCAGCCGGTCGCATTCTTCTGCTTCCTCATTGCAAGCATTGCTGAAACGGGCCGTGCTCCGTTCGACGTCGCTGAAGGTGAACCTGAACTCGTCGCCGGTTACCATACGGAATATGGCGCTATGCAGTTCGGTCTCTTCTACATGGGCGAATACTCGCACATCTGCATCAACAGCTTCCTCATTGCAACACTGTTCCTCGGCGGTTATGCAGTTCCGTTCGTGACGACCGAAACGATGCAGGAACACATGGGTGGCTCCCTTGCCATTCTCTGTGGCGTGCTCGCCTTTATCGCTCTCGCTTTCCTCCACATGATTTACCGCTATTCCAGAAAGCTCAAGGCTACAAACCTTACGCACCGCTTTGAAGTCCTTAAGGAATACAAGCTTTACAAGATTGTGGCTTGGGTCGCTGCCGCTGCATTTATTGCTCTCGGTGTTGCCGCCTGGTTCTTCTACAATCCTGAAAACTTCGTGGTGAATGGCCTCGCTGTCGGTAGCTTTGCAACCGCAGTCGGTACGGCGCTCATCCACTTGCTCGTTCTTGTGGCAAAGAGCCTCATCTTCTGCTGGGTCTGGATTTGGGTCCGCTGGACGCTCCCGCGCTTCCGCTATGACCACGTGATGCACCTCGGCTGGAAGATTATCTTGAATATCGCCCTCATCAACCTCGTGGTGACTGCGGTCATTGCAAAACTTTTAGGGGGTAACTAATGCGCGTTATTAAGCAAAAACCGATGACCGTCATTGAACGCCTTTACATTTTCGAGGCGATTCGCGGTCTGTGGACAACCCTTAAGCATGCGGCTCGTGGCTTGTTCCGCTATGAAGAACTTCCGACGATTTCTTATCCGGAAGGTCAGCCCGAAATCCGCAATACCTACCGTGCCAAGCACCGCTTGATGCTTCGCCCGGATGGTACGCCTCGCTGTGTCGCCTGCGGCATGTGCGCTGCGGCTTGCCCTGCCCACTGCATCTTCATCGAAGCAACGCAGAGCGATGACCCGCGTATCGAAAAGCGCGTGATGCGCTTTGACATCGACCACTTGACTTGCGTGTTCTGCGGCCTTTGCGCAGAAGCTTGCCCGGTCGATGCCCTCCGCATGGATACGAAGCAAATCATTTTCGAACACCGTTCCCGCGAAGACTTCGTGGCACACCTTTACGATCTCACCAACTGGGATCCGAAGGATTACCCGAATGACGAACAGAGCCAGATGGCTCCGGGCGGTACAAAGAATGCCGAGGCCCGCAAGGTCTGGGGCATGGAGGTAAAATAATGCTCGCTTTGATTTATTTCATTGTCCTCGCAATTATCGCAGTCGGCAGTGCCGTTTGCGTGCTCCTCTCTAGGCATCCGCTCTATGGCGCCCTTTCGTTGGTCGTCTCGATGGTGTCTCTTGCCGGTATTTACGGCCTTCTCGGAAGCCCGTTCCTCGGCGTGGTCCAGATTATGGTCTATGCCGGAGCCATCATGATGCTCCTGACGTTTGTCATCATGGTCTTGAACGGCGCTCGCGATTCCCATACGCCGATGTTCGACAAGGTTTCGCTCTTTGTGATTCCTGCCGTCATCGTGCTTGCCGGTCTCGTGGGCTTTGCACTTGTCCGCTCTCCGATTGCATTCGATGCAGCGACGATTTGCGGTTCTGTGGCAATCACTTCCAAGACTCTCTTTGATGTAGCTCAGAGCGGCCCTGGTTACTTCGTGCTTTTCGAAGTCCTCGGTGTGCTTCTGCTTTCTGCCATGGGTGCCGCAGTGCTTCTCGCCAAGAAGCGCCTTGGTTCTGTGGAATCCGAAAAAACGGAGGATAAACACTAATGGAACTCCAAGCTATATATGTTCAGATCTTGGCCCTGGTCATTTTCGCCATCGGCCTCATGGTCGCGGTCTCTCGCCGCAATGTGTTCTTTGTGCTGATGGGCGTTGAACTTGCCCTGAACGCCGTGAACCTCTCCTTCGTGGGCTTTGCAAAGACGCTCCCTGCGGAGGCAAGCATTGTGGGCCAGGTGGTTCCGCTGTTTTCCATCGCAGTCGCTGCCGCTGAAGCTTGCGTCGGCCTTGCCATGGTCATTCTCATTTTCCGCAACCGTGAAAGCGTTGACGCCGACACGTATTCTAACATGAAGGGGTAATAAGCAATGATTTCTCTTGGTTTGATACCTCTCTTCCCGCTGTTGGGATGCATTATTCTCGGTGCTATCGCCGTCATTTCTTCGGACAGCAAGAAGGGCCCTGCTGAAGGTTTCGTTGGAGCACTCGCAGTCCTCTTCCCGGCGCTCTCCTTTGCTGGTGTTGCCCTCCTTTCGCTCAACATGCCGGAAGGTGGCGTACGTGAAACGCTCTGCAACTGGATCGACATTCCGATGTTCCGCGTGGATATCGGATTCCTGTTCGATGGTCTTTCCCGCATCATGCTCCTGTTCGTGACGGGCATCGGCTCCCTCATCGCTCTCTACTCGATCGGTTACATGCACGGCGACCGCGGCTTTGCCCGTTACTTCGCCTACATCAACCTCTTCTTGTTCAGCATGATCGTGCTCGTGCTCTCGGACAACTTGCTCCTCACGTTCCTCGGTTGGGAAGGCGTGGGCCTCTGCTCCTACCTCCTCATCGGTTTCTGGAACAAGGACCTGAACAACTGCAAGGCTGCTAACAAGGCCTTCATCGTGAACCGCGTGGGCGATATCGGCTTCTTGCTCGGTATGCTCTGCCTCGTGACGATCGGTGGCTCTGCTATCCTCAACTACGATGTGCTCTCGAACTTCATCAGCATGGTCATCAGCGGTAATCACGTTGAATTGGTCATCCCGGTTCTCTCTATTGCTGGAATCCTCTTCTTCATCGGTTGCACGGGTAAGTCTGCTCAGATTCCGCTCCTTACCTGGCTCCCGGATGCTATGGCGGGTCCGACTCCGGTTTCTGCCTTGATCCATGCCGCAACGATGGTGACCTCCGGTGTCTATTTGCTCGCCCGTCTCGGCAGCATGTTTGCCCTCCTCCCGGTTGTGCTCGACATTATCGTGGTGGTCGGTATGCTCACTGCTTTCTGGGCTGCTGTTGCTGGCCTTTTCCAGAACGACATCAAGAAGGTGCTTGCTTACTCTACCATTAGCCAGCTCGGTTACATGTTCATGGCTTCTGGTGTTTGCGCCTTTGATGCTTCTATCTTCCACGTGTTTACGCACGCCTTCTTCAAGGCGGCTCTCTTCCTTGGCGCTGGTGCCGTGATTCACGCTCTCTCGGGCGAACAGGACATGCGCAAGATGGGTGGCCTTTTGAAGAAGACTCCGGTGACTGCCTGCGTGATGATCTTTGCGTTCCTCGCGATTGTCGGCTTCCCGGGCTTCTCCGGTTTCTGGTCCAAGGACTTGATTCTTGAACGCCTGTTCATGAACTGCTCGATGTTCATTCCGGGCTTCACCATCTTTGGTGCCGAAGTGCCTAACATTCCGCTGAACGGTGTTGTTTACGGTGTTGGCCTTGCAACGGCTGTGATTACGGCTGTCTACATGGGTCGCCTCATTATCCTTACGTTCTTCGGTAGCTACCGTGGATCCAAGGAAAGTGAAGAACACATCCACGAAGCTCCGGCTGTCATGCTTATCCCGATGGTGATTCTCGCTTTCGGTGCCGTGTTTGCCGGTTACCTCTGGGCCGATTCCATCGGCATCAAGTTCTTTGCCGAAACGCTCGCTCCGGTCGTTGGCGCCGCCCAGGCTTACAACACCCCGGCAGTCCTGGCCCACGTGAACCCGGTTGTCTTTGCCGCTCTCGGTACGGTGGCGGCTCTTCTCGGTATGTTCATCGCTTACAAGATTTACGCCAATGCCCGTATCCCGGCTGCCAAGGGTAGCTCCGCTCCTGAAGGTGGCAAGGCTACGTGGACATTCCTGTTCGATTACATCCACAAGTACGTGGGTATCATCCCGGTTAACGTGCTTGCATGGATCTGCGATGTCGTTGTCGACAAGATTCTTGCTGCTGCCCAGTGGACGATTGGTGCAATCGCAACGATTCTCGGTGACGGTGCCGCCTCGTTCCAGGTGCGCAAGGTCCGCGTCCAGATCGCCCTTAGCATTGTGGGCTTGGTCGCGCTTGTGGCTATTGTTCTTTTGACTGGAGGTTCTCTCTAATGCTGTTACATCTCCTTGTCCTCGCCCCGTTCGTTGCCGCCATCCTCATGGTGATGACGTCCAAGGAAGACTCCAAGTCTTCTTCCCGCCTTGCCATTCTGATGGGCATTGGCTTTACCGCCATGTCTGTCGCCTTGATTGCAGGCGGTAGCGTTTCGACGGAAGCTATTGAATGGTTCCAGATTCCTGGTTGCAAGGGACCTGTCTACTACTACCTGACGAGTCACGGACTGGCCTCCTGGATGGTGTTCCTCTCCAGCGGTCTTTCTCTCGTGTCCTTGATTTCTGCTCGTGGAATCACTTGCAGAAGCTATCGCAACTTCGCTATTGGCATCTTCTCCTTGATGGGCGCCATGAACGGCACCTTCCTTGCTGCTGATGCTGTGCTCTTCTTCTTCTTCTTCGAAGCCATGGTGATTCCGGCTGCGGTTCTCATCGCTGGTTTCGGTGGCAAGGACAGAATGAAGGCTGCGATGACGTTTGCAATCTACACGCTGGTCGGTTCTGCTCCGATGATGGTCGCTCTCTGGTACATCTTGACGGTTGCCGATAACTCGACGCTCATCTCGCTTGCTATTGCTGTCCAGGGCCTCCCGGAAGCAACCCAGAACGTGCTTCTCGTGTGCTTCCTCCTCGCATTCCTCGTGAAGACTCCGATTTTCCCGTTCCACGGCTGGCAGGCGATCACTTACGCCGAAGCTCCGGCTCCGCTCTCTGCAATCCTCACGGGTGCAATGAGTAAGGCTGGCGTGTTTGGCTTTATCGTCTGGATCCTCCCGATTTTCCCGCTTTCGATGAGCGCTGTTTCCTGCATGATGTGGCTTGGCCTCTTCACGGCTGTTTATGGCGCTCTCATGGCTCTCCGCGCAACGGATGGCAAGAAGCTCCTCGCTTTCAGCTCCATGGGCCATTTGGGCCTCGCTGTGGCTGGCGTGTTCAGCCTCTCCGAAGCAATGCTCCCGGCTGTGCTTGTGTTGCTCGTCGCTCACGGCATTTCGGCTGGCGCTCAGTTCTACCTCATGGGTATTGCAGAACGCATGGTGGGTACGCGCGAACTTGATAAGCTTGGCGGTCTTTCTTCCAAGAATCCGGTGTTCAGTACGCTCTTCGGCTTTGCTGGCGTGATGGCTCTTGCGGTTCCTGGTACGGCTGGCTTCGTCGGTGAATTCTCCGTGCTCCTCACTCTGTGGGACATGGGGCCGCTCCCGGCTCTCGTGGCTGGTTTCACCTTGATCCTCTCCGCTGCATACATGCTCCGCTTCATCCAGAAGGTCATCTTCGGGAAGGCTGCCCGTGAATACGAAGAAGGCCGTCGCACGATGCCGCTCGAAGGCGTAAGCATCGCTGTGATGCTCTTGCTCCTCCTCGTGTTCGGTTTCCACCCGGCTTACGTGACGGATTCCCTCAACGAAGCTGACGTGAACGAAGACCCGGCTGCAGCCCAGGTGCTGAACAGTGCCGCTCTCAATAACGGCGAAGCTCCGATGACGGCCGAAGAAATCCACCAGCTGGATTCGACGCTTGCCGCTGCCGGCTTCAAGGATGACGAACGCGCTTCGATCATCGCTCAGATGAAGGGCGAAAACGCTTCCGGTGATGCAAAATCTGAAAATTCTGTGAAGGAGGCTTCCGATGCTAAGTAATCTTGTTTATCTCTTGCCGGTGATCTTCGTGGTCTTGGGCGGCATGGTGGCTCTCGCTGCTGAACCGTTCTTGCGCGACGAAAACAAGCACAAGGTTCTTCCTTGGGTGGCCGCTTTCTTTATTGCTCTTGGCGTTGTTGCTTTGTACTACGCAAAGACCGAAGCTCTCTTGAACCTTTACGCGATGGATCCGGTTCGCCGCGTGCTCTGCATGGCTATCCTCCTCTGCGGTTTCCTCGGCATTTCGGGCCTCCAGTGGACTCTTGGTCGTGAACAGTTCAAGGGCGGTGAAGCTTATGGCCTCATGATGCTTGCTACTAGCGGTGCCATGCTCATGACTCAGGCTATCGACTTTGTTGCCTTGTTCATTGCCATGGAACTCACGAGCTTCCCGATTTACGCTCTCGTGGGCATCCGCCGTAAGGACGTGAATGCAAACGAAGGCGTGTTCAAGTACTTCGTCTCTGGTGCTGTTTTCAGCGCTATCTTCCTCTACGGTGTTTCGCTGATTTACGGTGCAACGGGTTCGACGCATTTCTGCGGTCACGTGCTCGAAGGCCGCATGCCCATTTACAGTGTCGGTATGCTCTTTGTGATTGCTGGCCTCCTTTTCAAGGCTGGTGCTGCTCCGCTCCACTTCTGGGTGGCTGACGTCTATACGGGCGCCTCTGTCGCCGTGACGGGCTTTATGGCTGCAGTTGTGAAGGTCGGTGCTCTTGCTGCTCTCGGCTCTGTCTGGGTTGGCGTTCTCGTGACACGCTCCGGTGCCGAAGCTGTTTGGAACCTCGCCGAAAAGGTGACTGTCGCAAATCCGTCCAAGTCGCTTTTCTACGTGGTCTTGGTCGTGGCTCTCCTCTCCATGGTGATTGGTGCATTTAGCGGCCTTGCTCAGAAGTCTGTGCGTCGCATCTTGGCTTTCTCTGCCGTGATGAACGCAGGCTTTATTGTGATTGGCCTCTTGGTCCCGAATTACCTCGGCAAGGGCGAAATCCAGATGGGCCCGATGTTCTACTTCCTCATCACTTACGCCATTGCCTCTGCGGGCGCCTTGACGGGCATTGCCTACATGTCGGGCAAGGATGATTGCAAGGAAAATCTCGAAGACCTCCAGGGTGCAGGCCGTCGCCGTCCGTTTGTGGCTCTTGGCGTTGCCGTGTGCCTTGCTTCTCTCGCTGGCCTTCCGCCGGTTGCTGGTTTCCTCGCCAAGTTCACGCTGTTCACCGAAGCCTTCAATGCTGACCTCGGCTGGCTTGCCGCTGTTGGCTTTGGCCTCTCCTTGGTGGCTGCAGTTTACTACCTCCGCATTGCCTACGTGCTCTTTGCCCCGGCAAAGGACGACAAGTGCTGCGGTGGTGACCATATCTGCTGCAAGGCAAACTACGCATACGTTTACTTGCTCCGCTTTGCTGTTGCCGTGTCCGCTATCGCTCTCCTCGTGATTAGCGTCCGCCCGGCTCTTGCTTTGATCGGCTAGTAAATCACCATTACCAAATTGAAAAACGTCCCGGCTGAAAAAGTCGGGATTTTTTTTTGTGGCTTTATTTGGTACACCGATTAGTGGACCACCGAATGGTGAACTATTTGGTACACTAAGTGGTGAACTTTTAAAAAATTATATATATTATAGCTAGAGGTTTACTATGGCTGATGCTTTTATATATGGAGCCTCCGTAGAGGGAGATAACTTTACGGATCGTGAAGAGGAAACAAAAAGGCTTAAGGCTAATTTTGAGCATGGCGTTAATACCTTGCTTATTTCGAACCGACGGATTGGCAAGACGTCCTTGGTTCGTCATGTCAAAAATTTGGTCAATAAGAAAAAGGTATCTGTTGTTTACCTCGATATTTTTGATTGTCGTAGTGAATACGACTTCTATAATAAACTTGCGGCTGCAGTACTTCAGCAGACTTCGTCTAAACTGGATTTGTTCTTGCAAAATGTCAAGACTTTTCTTGGACGTGTATCTCCAAGAATTACCCTTAGTCCAGACCCTACAGCGGATTTTTCCGTTTCGTTAGGGATTACGCCAAAGGAATATGCACCCGAACAGATTTTGCAATTGGCTGAAATTATTGCAAAAAAACAAGAAAAGCATATTGTTGTTTGCATAGATGAATTCCAACAA
The DNA here is from genome assembly GCF_002210345.1 of Fibrobacter sp. UWB4. NCBI lineage: Bacteria > Pseudomonadati > Fibrobacterota > Fibrobacteria > Fibrobacterales > Fibrobacteraceae > Fibrobacter > Fibrobacter sp. UWB4. The sequence goes on from NZ_MWQI01000001.1 coordinate 42,518, forward strand.
ATAGGTGAATTTCCTGAGTCTGTGACTGTTCAAAAAAGACTTCGTAGCGTGTGGCAGTTGCAGCAAAATGTTTCTTACTGCTTATTTGGTAGCAAAAAACATTTAATGACCAACATCTTTCAGAATAAAAGCATGCCTTTTTTTCAGTTTGGTGATGCTATCTATCTTGGCGTTATTCCAGTAAAGAAATGGGTGCCGTTTATTTGTAAAAAGTTTAAACAGCAAGGGCTTGTCATTAATGAAGAATTAGCGGCTCGTATATGTAATGAAGTTGAAGGATATTCCTCTTATGTACAGCAACTGGCGTGGCTTGTGATGCTAAAAACAGAAAAGGAAGTAACTTCTAAAATTGTAGATATCGCTGTTACGGAGCTTATTTCTCAAAACGCGGCTTTGTTTATGCAGCAGACTGAGGGATTGACAAGCTATCAAATGAATATGCTTCGAGCTCTTGCAAGCGGAGTCCATAAGGAATTTACATCAAAGAATGTTATGGATGAATTTCGCTTGGGAACAAAATCAAACATTACTAAAGTAAAGAAAATTCTCATTGATCGAGATTTGATTGAAATGCGGGAATCTGGATTATTTATAAGCGATCCTGTATTTCAAATGTGGTTTAAAAGGTTCTGCTTGTGATTTCTTTTTGAATTTTTGGCTTGCAAAATTTTTTCAAACAGCATTCCCGTCCAATCCAATGCTTGGCTTTTTTGGAGCGGCATTACTATCTATTGCTCTTTGGTTAATTATAGTATTAGTTAGGAAAATTTCAAATATGGTTTAAATGGTTTTGCTTGTATTTTTCTACTTTTCCAAGCGTAGATAAAAAAAGGAATTATTATGGACAAAATTTATCGTTCTGGTATTGGTTTTGACGTTCACAAGCTGGTGGAAGGCCGCAAGTGCATTATCGGCGGCGTGGACATCCCGTACGAAAAGGGCTTGCTCGGCCACAGCGATGCTGACGTGCTTTTGCATGCGATTAGCGATGCTTTGCTCGGCGCTGCAGGCCTCGGCGACATCGGCACGTACTTCCCGGATACGGACCCGGCATTCAAGGGCGCTGACAGCTTGGAACTTTTGCGCAAGGTCGGCGAAGAAGTTAAGAAGGCTGGCTACGAAATCATCAACATCGATAGCATTGTGATGTGCGAACGCCCGAAGGTGAACCCGCACAAGGAACAAATGAAGGCAAACATTGCCCGTGTGCTCGGCCTCGACGTAAAGCAGATTGGCATCAAGGGCACGACGACCGAAAAACTCGGCTTTACTGGCCGCGGCGAAGGTATCGCAAGCCAGGCCGTTGCGATGGTTGCAACGAAGGCTCAGTAGTAGTCCGCTGGTGTCAAACTAAATTTCCTACTAAAAATGTAAGCTTCCCCCCTTTGACGAATCAGAGGGGGATTTCTATTTTTTACATAGTTCTAAAAAACAGAAACAACTACGTCTCGAATCCGGACTAGCTGAAAGGCAGCGACGATGACCCCGGTAAGAGGCGCTTTTATAGGATTGACCTATGACTCTTATGATTCTCAAGATGATCGGTTGCCTCGCTCTCCTTATGTTTGGCATGAAGACGATGAGTGAAGGCTTGCAGAAACTTACTGGTGGACACCTCCGTACTGTTCTTGGAACTATGACCAAGCATAGGCTTGGTGGACTTCTTACGGGTACTGCCGTTACTGCTGCTGTGCAGTCTTCGACTGCGACTACCGTCATGACTGTTAGTTTTGTGAACGCTGGCTTGCTTACTCTTAGGCAGGCCATTCCTGTTATTATGGGCGCAAATATCGGTACGACGGCAACGGCGTGGCTCATGTCCATCTTCGGATTCCAGTTCAACATGAGCAGCGTGGTGTGGCCCTTCTTTGCGCTTGGCATTGTGCTTACTTACGTCCGCAAGAATAGTGTCAAGAGCTTTGGCGAATTTGTGTTCGGCTTCTCGTTTATGTTCCTCGGGCTTACGACACTCCGTGAAAACGCTGTGGCGATGGACCTCTCGCATAACCAGACGATTATTGATTTCTTTGCCTCGACGGGCGGCTACGGCATCTGGAGCACGCTTTTGTTCTTGCTTTTGGGCGGCATCCTTACGATGTGTGTGCAGTCTTCGGCGGCCATCATGGCGATTACGCTTATCCTCTGCTCTAGCGGCGTGCTCCCGATTTACCAGGGCATTGCGCTTGTGATGGGCGAAAACATCGGTACGACGGTCACTTCGAACTTGGCTGCACTTTCGGCAAGTACGCAGGCTAGGCGCGCGGCTTTGGCGCACATGCTCTTCAACATTTTCGGTGTGGTGTGGGTGCTGATTTTGTTCCACCCGTTTGTGAACATGGTTTGCCATTTTGTTGGCTTTGACCCGAATTTTGTGCCTCAGACACAAGAAGAAATCGCTCAGGCAGGCATTCGCGTGACATACGCACTTTCCGGATTCCATACCGCATTCAACCTTTGCAACGTGCTGCTCCTCATCTGGTTCATTAAGCCGATGGAGACGCTCATCTGCAAGATCATCAAGGAAAAGGAAGATGGCGAAGACTTCCGCATCAAGTTTATCAGCGGTGGCCTCATGAGTACGGCAGAACTTTCTCTCTTTGAAGCTCGCAAGGAAATCAACGTCTTTGCAGAACGCACTCTCAAGATGTTCCGATTCTTGCCGGACCTCCTCAAGATGAAAAATGAAGAGGACTTTGTAAAGCTGTTTGCCCGCATCGAAAAGTACGAAGGTATCAGCGACAGGTTTGAAATTGAAATTGGTGAATACTTGAACAAGGTCAGCGGCGGTCGCTTGAGTATCGAAAGTAAGACGATGTTGCAATGCATGCAGAAGGAGATATCTGAAATCGAAAGTATCGGCGATGCTTGCTACAACATGGCTCGCGCCATCAACCGCAAGTTCCATCTTGAGGAAGATTTTACCGAGGAACAGTACAGCCGCATAGAAAACATGATGAAACTTTGCGACCAGGCGCTAGTGCAGATGGTGGATGTTATCGAGGACAAGCCGCATACGAAGGCTTCGAATACGATGACGCTTGAATTTGAAATCAACGATTACCGCAAGATGCTCAAGGACTTGAATATCGAAGATATCAATGCGCAGCGCTACAGCTACCAGATTGGCGTGCATTACATGGATGTGGTGAACGACTGCGAAAAGCTGGGGGACTACGTGGTGAACGTCGTCGAAGCGCACGTGAATCACAGATTGCTCGGAAAGTAATCGGAATGGAGCCGCAGGGAATGCGGCTCTTTCAATATTTTTATATTTGTAATTTAGTAGGTGACCTTGGCCTTTTTAGGGGCGAAAAAAGGAGGGCTATATGAAAAAAATCATGGCGTTGGCTTTTGCCTTGTTCTTTGCGGTAGCAAATGCCGCTGAAACTTACGTAGCTTCGGAAAAGATCACGCAACAGGTTCTGTCAGGGGAACTTTCCCAGACCGTGTATGCTGGCGATGAAATTAAGCCGGTTACGATTCTATATGAAAATACTGGCCTTGGCGAAGATGCTGTACCAGAATATTCATCGACGAACTTTTTGGAAAATTTTGGATTGTCGAAAAGGTGGGTGGGCTCTAGATGTGAAATTGCGGGAGAGATGAGAGATGATATTCCCGCTGGTAAGTACAATGCATTTATCGTCGTCCAGGACAATGAAGGCAAGTTCGCTGAGACTGAGTTCGAGTTCACTGTGCTGGAAAAAGAAGAAACGTTGTCTTTAAAATGGAATAAAAGTAGCGGTGACGTGAATCAGGAAGTCACTGCGGGTAAGTCTATTACACCTATCGTTTTCGATTACGAGGGATTAACAAGTTATAGCGTGAGTGGACTCCCGTCTGGACTTGTAAAGAATATTGATGAAAAAAAACATAAAATCATGATTGTCGGCTCTGTAAATAGCGATGTAATGTCTGGTGATTATGAATACAAAGTCACTGTTAAGAACGACCAAGGCGATGAAAAGAGCATGTCGGGAACGATTGTTGTGAAAAGTGGCAAGGCTCGCACATCAATAAAACTTCTTAGTGAAAAAGCAAGACAGGAAGTCCTGGCGGGCAATGAGATTGAGCCTGTCGTGTTCGAGTTTGCAAATGTTCATGTCGATGAAAGTTTATCTTCATTTAAGTTCGAAGGATCGTTAAAAGGATCGTTTGCGTATAGTGTAGAAGGAAATAAGCTCACGTGCAGTGGAACTGTCGATGAGAATTTGAAGGGTGGATTATACACGATAAGAATTATTGCAATTGGTGAAAATAACAATGATACCGCTTTTGCAAACGTTGATGTGATTCATAAGTCTGTAGAGACGAAGGTATATGTCATTGAAAATGAAACGCAGTCGCTGACTGCCGGCGATTCTATCAAGCCGATTGTTTTCAAGGTAGAACATGGCTCTAATTGTGAGCTTACGAATTTTCCGGGTGGTTACGGGCTTAAAAAAGATGGTAATACGGTGACTATTACAGGGTTGGTTGAAGAAAATGCTAAGGGCCCGTATGAAGTTGTGCTTACAGTCACTGGTGCCGACAACAATGCGAGTGCAAAGGCGACGATTAATGTAGCAGCTGGGGTTATGTCGTTCGATGTTATTGAAGGTAGCGATAATCAAACGGTTGTTGCTGGCCAAGAGATTGTTCCGATAGTTTATCAGTACAACCATGTGCAAAACATTGATGGTAAGGGTATCCCCCAAAATTTGAAGGTGGAACAAGATAAAGAAAAGAAGCAAGTTAAGATTTATGGTGCTGTGGATTCTAAATCGGCAACCCATGAATATACTTATTCGTTTGAATTGACGGATTATTATGGAGAAACAAAGACAGTAACGGGCAAGATTAATGTTGTGCGTGAATTGAGCAGCTCTAGCGTTGCGGCATCTTCGAGCTCAGAGGCGACATCTTCAAGTTCCGCGAAGTCTTCGTCTAGCTCTGCAAAGCAGTCCAGCTCTAGCGAAAAGGCCGAATCCTCTTCGAGCGAAAAGACTACTAAGATTGTGACTGTGGCGATGAACAGCGTGAAGTTTGGCTATGCAAACAATGCGCTGACGGTTGCGGTGCCCACATCTTCGATGGTGCATGTGCAAGTGTTCGACTTGACCGGTCATCTGGTCGAAACGTTTGCGGAATCTGTGAATGGCACAAAGAGCATTAGTCTCGCTCATTTGAACCGTGGCAATTACCTTGTACGAGTCGAAAGCGATAGCCAAATGCGTACGGCAAAGATTGCTGTGAAGTAAAAAAAGCTTGAGTATGTGTAAAAAGGCTCCGCAGTAGCGGAGTCTTTTTACATGCGAGACTTGGACTGGATTCTTCGCGGCTATTCGCCACTCAGAATGACGTAGAAGCCGAGAGTAGCGAGAATGCTTGCATTCTCATTACCGAGGCGCCCCAGTCAAGCCTTGAAAAGGAATGACGTAGAAGCCGAGAGTAGCGAGAATGCTTGCATAATAGTCGAAGTTAGAAGCGAGTATAGCAAGGCCGCAGACCCCGAAGCCGTATATAAATACGGCGAGTGGGTCGAGAACGTCGCTAGACGACGCTTCTAACGAGACTATGCTCTTGCGGCGAGTTCCTCGGGCGACCTCATGAGAATATCCCAGTCGCCACGCTTGATGATTTTGTAGGCATAGCCCTGTTCCGTGAGGAACAGCTGGCGGTTCATGGCGAATTCCTGTTCCTTGGAGTCCTGCGTCACGATGCTGTAGAAGTGGGCGGCGCCGCCGTCGCTCTTCGGGCGCAACACGCGGCCGAGGCGCTGGGCTTCTTCCTGGCGGCTTCCGAACGTACCCGAAATCTGGATAAGCACGTTGGCGTCCGGCAAGTCGATAGCGAAGTTACCGACCTTAGAGACCATGAGGTTCTTCTGTGCGCCCGAACGGAATGCACCGTAAAGCTTTTCGCGTTCCTTGTTCGGAGTCTTGCCCGTAATCAGCGGAATCTGGAGGTCTTCGGAGAGCGCTTCGAGCTGGTCGATGTACTGGCCGATGATGAGTACGCGGTCGTCCGGCTTGCTGAAGTACTTGAGCAGGCGTTCGACGATGTCTGTCTTTTCGGGGTTCGTGCTCGCAAGCGTAATTTTGTCGCGCACCGGAGCAAGAGCGTACTTCATCTTGAGTTCCGGATCCATCGGGATGCGGATTTCGTTACAGTCGGCAGTTGCAATCCAGCCCTGGGCTTCCAAGATGCGCCACGGGATATCGAACTTCTTGGGGCCAATCAAGCTGAACACTTCGGTTTCCTTGTGGTCTTCACGGACGAGCGTTGCCGTAAGGCCCAGGCGGCGGGTGGCCTGCATTTCGGTACTCAGGCGGAACACCGGAGCCGGGAGCAAGTGCACTTCGTCGTAAATCATGAGGCCCCACTTTTCCTGGCTGAAAAGCGGGAAGTTTGCAAGTTCCTTCTTGACCTCTTCTTCGGTCATTTCCGGTTCCTTGCCTTCCTTGTTTTCGTCGCCCTTCTTGGCGCGCTTGCGTTGCGTCAAGATCTGGTAGGTGGCAACCGTCACCGGGCCGATTTCTTTCACTTCGCCAGAGTATTCCTTGACCTGGTCGAGCGTGAGATTCGTCTTGTCGCAGATTTCGCGGATCCACTGGCGGGATGACGAGATGTTCGGTGTCAAAATCAACGTCTTAGTTTGTACTAAGGCCATTGTGGCAAGGCCAATCACAGTCTTACCGGAACCGCAAGGTAGAACGATCACGCCGGAACCGCCCTTTTCGCTACCGCTGGCGTAGAACACCTGTGCGGCATCCTTCTGGTAATCGCGGAGCTTGAACGGTTTGCCTGAAACGGTTGTTTCGCGGAGCTGGATGGGGAGCGGGTCGCCAACGGTGTAACCGGCCAAGTCTTCGACCGGGAAACCTGCGTTGGTGAGGACCATCTTCAGGTGGCCGCGGCGTTCGGGGTCAACAACAACATGCGTATCGTCGATGTATTCGATGATGAACGGTTCCACGTCCTTCAACTTGCAAATTTCGAGGAACATTAATTTGTCATCAGATTCCATCGTCAAGCGTCCGTCTTCTTTTTTGAGACGAAGCAAGCCGTAACGAGCCATGTAGTCTTCGATTTCCGTGACGACCGTCGGCGGAATGGGGTAGCGGCTCTGGCTCTCGAGTCTTTCGAGGACTTCGGGTGCGCGGAGGCCTGTTGCGGCAGCGTTCCACAAGCTCAAATGAGAAATCTTGTAAGTGTGCAGGTGCTCTGGGCTTTTGACAAGCTCTGTAAAAGGAGCGATTGCATCACGTGCGGTAGTGTAATTAGGATTATCGACCTCGACCATAATTTCGAGGTTACTTTGTACAATAATTGCGCCATTCGGATTCATAGAGTGCCAAATTTAGTTATTTAGGGCGGGTTTCGCAAGTCGTACGTTTTTGCTGAAAATCTTACAAAAAAACTCCCCGGACTTGTATCCGAGGAGTCTTTCGAGCCGCCCAGCAGATTTGAACTGCCGACCTGCTGATTACGAATCAGCTGCTCTACCAGCTGAGCTAGAGCGGCGAGCGAAGACAAAGATAGTAAAACAATGATTTCTTGTCAAGATTTACTGACAACCTTTATTTTTTTTTCTATGATTGGTTTACGAGAAAATTTTAAACATGGAAGCTTAACATATGGCTAACGAATCTAATAACAATAATTCTGAACTTAAAGCATTCTTTATCCAGCACGGTACGAAGATCGTTGTGGCGTTCGTCGTTCTCTTTGCTGTTATCGCTGGCATCGTCCAGTATAAGGAAGCTCGCAAGGTTGCCGCTGCCGAACAGAGCGAACTCATCGGTATGGGCCTTACTTACCTCTATGCAGGTGAAAAGGATAGCGCCCTTGTTGAATTCGAAAGCAAGATCGCTTCTGGCAAGCTCGAAGGCCTTGCCCTTGCAAAGGCTTCGCTCCTCGCTGGTAACATCAAGTTCGAAAAGAAGGACTTTGATGGCGCTGCACTTCTCTTCCAGACGTCTTTGGACAATGCCGGTTCTGTGGCTCTCGTGCGTTCCGCTGCCATGCATGGTCTTGCCGCTGTGAAGATGGAAAAGGGTGACTTCTCCGCTGCTGCAAACTTCCTCGAAAAGTACATTGCTGAATTCGGTAAGCGTTCTGGCGACAAGGAAGACCGCTACCAGAAGGACGAACCGGCTGACGAGGTCCCGATGGTTGCAGATGCCATGTGGAAGCTCACGCTCGTGTACCAGCAGCTCGGTGCAAGCGACAAGGCTAAGACTACTGCAGAACGTCTTCTCCAGATTTATGGCGACAACCGCGCCTTTGCTGACAAGGCCCGCAAGTTCCTCGCCGCTCTCTAATCGCTCATTTTTCCAGAATTTAAGTCCGTCTCCTTATTGGGGACGGATTTTTTTTATGGAGGTGTTTGTAGAAAATTTCTTTTAGTTAAGGCGAGAATTATTCTTTAATAAGAGAAAAAAAGAAATCGTTTAGAGAATAAAGCGTCGGCCAAGGTATTGTCTTCGCAGTAGCGTGCAAAACGAGAGTCGCGGGCGACTGCTTGCAGGCGCACATGACCGAGTGAAGCCGCTGACGCCGTAGGCGTCAACTCCGAGCTGGGGCCCCGCCCGCATGAAGTTCTTCTTAAAAATCTATTTACAATCAATGACTTTTTAAAAAAGTATATTGATTTTATACACAACCTAAAATGGGAGGGTGAGCCATGAAAAAACTTTTCTTGGTAATCTTAATGGCTTTGCCATTTTCTTTAACCGCATGCGGAGATTCCGTGGATAAGATCACGAACGATATGGTGCGTGATGCCATTAAGTGCGAAACGAAGGAATATGACAAGGCTAAATGCGACCAGCTTACAATTGTGTACAAGGAACGCAAGGGCAAGTTCACTGCGGAAGAGCAAAAAGAAGTTGAAAAAAGAGTCTTCACGAAGTTCTTTGAAGAGATGGCTCTTGTGAAAGACAAGGCCAAAAAGAAGAAATAGTCTAGCGGCTTAAAGGGCTAATGCCCAGCCGGTTATAAACAAGGCGTAGTAGGCGACAATCCAGAAAATGTCTGCTGCGACAGTTGGCGCTCCCCAGCGGAGCGTCTTCTTTTTTGGGATGAATCCGCAAAGGATGCCTGCGATAAAGCCGTACAGGTGGCCGAGGATGTCGGCGTTTTCGCCGAGACCGAGGAACACGGCGAGCGAGGCCGCGCCGCAGAGCGGCGCAAAGCGACGGAGCAGGCCGTGCGTTTCGCGCGGCATGAGACGGAACTCGATGACGGCGAGGCAACCGATGGTTGCAAATACGAAGCCGGAAAAGCCGAGCGAACGGAAGCTTGTCTGCACTGTGAGCGCAACGAAGAAGTTGGCAACAGCGCTTGCGACTGCTAGGAACGGTACAAGCTTTGCAAGCGGAATGCGGTAGTGCAAAAGGCTCAGCGCCAAGAATCCCGAGACGAGGTTGCTGGCGAGGTGTCGGCTGTCGGCGTGGAGCGTCATGGCGGTAATCGTGCGCCACCATTCTCCACGCAGAATCTTGGAGGCGTCGGCAATGCCTGCGTTGTGCATCTGGATTGCGATGTCGGAGAAGTCCAACAGCGTACAGGCTATGGGAACGGCTAGCACCCAGAGCGGGTGTAGCGTGAACTTTAGCGGGAGCGGCGGGTTTTCGTCACGGGGCGGATTTTCACGATGGTAAAGGCGAATTTGAAATTGCGCCACGCGGCGCTTTTCGGGTTCTACAAAAATCTGGAACGGGCCTTCTTCGGAGTGCTCGATGCGGTGCGAGATCCCCTGCGACAAGAGCACGAGACTCTCGTCGCGGATTTGCCTAAAACCGCCTTCGCTGATGCGGACGTCGGGCGGGATTTGTTGCTGTTCTTCGGACGGCGCGGATGGCATGGCGCTTTGTTCAATTGCGGGTTGCTCTGTGCTTTGTGCCGTCGGGAATGGTGCGGACTCTTGATTTGCGGAAGCTGTATGCAATTCTTCGGCGGATGGCCGGCGGCGAATCATGGGCGACATAAAACGGGGCATGATGATTCTCCGTGTTACTGGATGCGGGCCGCAGAGGTAAGCGCAAATTTGCGGGTTGCCGTTTCGCATTCGGCGCGGACGTAGGCGAAACCGAGCGTTGCAACGGGGATGTCGGCGTGGTCGGGAGCCGCAACGAGACTTCCAATCATGACTTCTTCTTCGGGGGCGAGCTTGCCGTTTGGCTGTATGCGGCGCCCGTAAATGCGGATGTAGCGGAAACCGCCGCCAGTCTCTTTGTTGCTGCGGGCATGGAACGTGATACCGTTATCGTCGCGCTCCCACCAGAGGGCGGGACCGTCTGTGATGTAACAGTTGTCAGCGGCGAAAGCTGCGTTTATGTCGGCAAGGGTGAGCGGGAATTCTTGTTTTGCGTTACTTCCGACTTGGATTGATCCCAAATGCTGATCTCGGTCATATCCATGCAAGCATGGATGCGACTCTCGATCTTCGCATTTGTCCGACTTCCGACTTCCTACTTTAATTACCGTGCGGACATTTCCGAATGTATGCGCGCGGGTGTGCTTGAGCGAGATGAGCGGCAGGTTTACGGCGGTCATGCTGTTCAAGTCGCCGTGGGCATCGTTTCCGCCGATGGGGAGTAGATAATTGCCTTTGCTTAATTCATTTATCCAAAATTCCCGGCCGAGCTTGAAACCTTCGTCGCGGATGCCGTTCCAGAATTGCAGCCCGCGAATCGAGTGCTTGTTTTTCAGTTGCAGATCTTCGGGCTTCCAGTAACCGCGGCGGAATACGAACTTTTCCAGGAGTCCCATTTGCTGGAACGGGTGTGCGGCAAAGCAGTGCGCTTCGGTCATGTTCAAAATTTGCTTGATGCTGCGCGTCGGTCTGTTTTCGAGCCAGTAGCGGCCGCAGTCGCCGAGTCCCGGGAGGTAACCTTCGGGGGCGAGGACAGTCATGTGCACGTTTTCGCCTTTGCTGTTCCCGGCAGATACTTCTTCGCCGGCGAGCATGAGCGGCATGTCGCCTCCGTTTTCGTCTTTCTTTGGAAGTGCCGCAATCTCTTCGCGAAGCTTTTGGAATCTAGGCACTGGCGAGTCGGCTTCTTTGGTGTAGTCCTCTTGTGTGAATGCAAAATCGTAAGCGTGGTCAGTGCAGTTCACAAAGTCGAGTCCGACAGCCTTGGCGGCAAGCTGCAACACTTCGGGCGTGGCGCCGTATTCCACATGGTCAGCGGAGTAGTGCGTGTGGCAGTGCATTTCGCCTGCGGCGTATCCGGGGGCGATAGGCGGCATCTCGTTCAAGATCTTGAAACGGAGCGGGACGGGTTTAAGTCTCGGCAGGTTCCAGCGCTCAAAAGTCTGTGTCTTGCCGTTGCGTTCTACGGTCAGCTTGCAGTGCGCTTCATATGCACCTGCCGGGATTTTTCCGAGCGCAATCGGAATGAATTTCATCTGCTCGCGGACCTCAATATTCAAGTCTTTGCAAATGACGATGTCCGGCTGTGGCACGTCTTGTGTTTGCTGCGCATCTTGTACCCGCGCTTTTAAAACGATTTCCGCATTTTTAATCGTTGTCGGGAAACGGTCGGCATCGCGCACGACAATCCAGAGGTAGGGTTCTACCCTTGGCACGAACTGGAATGGCGCATCGAAAATGATTTCGGGCCACGGCTTGTAAAGGAGCGACCAGGGTAGCTTGAACTTAAAATGCGTTTCGGCATAACGCAATTTTTCCCCCGGCCAAAAACTCATCAGTCACCTTTTGATTTTACGTTTGCTGGATCCGCGCTCTTTTGAGGCGCGTCTTGAGGTGCGGGCGCATTTTCTGGCGCACTCGAAGCTGCATTTTCCAGCTGTTTTGCCGGCGCACTCGAAGCTGGCGCAGTTCCGATGGAGTCTTTTACGGAAGTTTTCGGCGAATCTGCAATTCCTGCGGAATCCTGAGCTGCGCCCGTATCGATTTTCGCGGAGTCTTGTGTAGCAGATAAAGAGCCTTGTGCAGCAGAAGAATCTTGCACGGCGGATGAATCTTGGACTACGCCCGTATCAGTCTTTGCACTGTCCTGAACATCGACCTTCACAGAATCTTTTTTCGTATCGTCGATAAATTTGACTTTAGGCTTCTTGCCTTCGCCGTCGTCATCGTCGTCGTCATCGTCCTTGGGCTTTGGCTTATTCCAGAGTCCAAATGTTCCTCTGATTTGCAATTGTATCCCACCCAGGTTCCAATTTGCTTTTTCGTCAGGACCGTTCGGAACGATCTGGGAGAATTTTTTGTTCGACTTTACAGAAATGGAACTGAACCCGATATCCCCATATAGCTTGAAGTCTTTCCAGCTTGCAAAGAGATAGCCCACGCTTACGCCAAAACCGGCTCCGAAAAGCGATCTTTCTGCGGCGAGGTAACCCCAGGTTGTATAAATTTCGGTTCCCGGCAGCATCCAGTACCAGCGTACGGAAACGCTGAAAAGTCCGCCGTCGCTGAGCGTGATGAAATTTTTGGGGAGCGCAAAGCGGTATTCGAGGAAAAACGGAATGCCTTGCAGCGTGTACTCGTAACTGTGCGTGTGGCTTTTGCGGTCGGTCAGGACGACGGATTCATTGTCGTAAATAAAACCGATGCCGGCGCTGATGAAGTGGTCTTCTTTAGGCTGCCACTGGATCCCTGCGGTAATCGGGAAGCAGAAATTGACTTTCTGGAAATCCTGCTTGGCGACATTCAGCGATTCGGCACTGCTGACGGCTGTTTCCTTGAAACCTTTGTAGATGGTGTCGATGGCGTTCTGGAAATATTCGCGCTCGCTAAAGCTTATGAATGAAATAGACGGCTGCACAAATACGGACAGAATGGAATTGTCATGATCCAGCTTGTCTTCACTTGCGGCAAAGGCCGTTGCCGAGAACAGCAACGCCATGGAGAGCGAAATTATATTTCTGGATTTGAACATTTTCCGATTGCCTAGTTAGCCAGGTTCTTTTCTTCTTTCTGGAGACGTTTCTTTTCGGATTCTTTTTTCAGGCGCTTTTCGTAAGATTCTTCTGCTTTGGCAATCTTTTCTTCCGCCTTTTTCACGCGCTTCTGAACGTCTGCGTTGTCGCTAGATTCTTCTTTAGCAATGGCGAGATACTGCCTTGCCGATTCGAACTGGTCCAGGTCGGTGTAGGCGTCCGAAATGAGGAAGAGCGTTTCTTGACGGCGCTTGGCGTTAGGATATGTTTCCAAAAATTCCTTGAAGTAAATCACGGCGGCCTGCGGTTTTTCCATGCGCAAATAGAGGCGGCCTGTCTGGAATTCCTTTTCGGCAACGCGGTCTACGAGGAGGTTGTAGTAGTAGTTGACGGAGTCGCGGAGCGGGGTACTCGGGTGGTTTGCGAGATAGCGTTCGAAGTCCTTCATGGCGGTTGTCGTGTTCGATTCGTCACGGTCAATCTTGTAATCCATGTTGAAGGACGAAACCGCTTTGCGGTATTCAGCCGTTTCTGCAAACGGAGAACCCGGGAAGTTTACGATGAAGCTTCCGTATTCGCCGCGAGCTTCAATCCACTGCTCCAGGTTGAAGTGGCTTTCGGCGAGCAGGAACTGAGCCTGTTCCATGTAGCCCGACCCTGCACAGGTAGAAAGAATTCCTTCGAGCTTTTCGATGGAACGTCCATACTTTTTGGCTTTGTAGAGTTCCTCGGCCTCGTTATAGCGCTTTTGGCACCAGTCCGTGTGGGTCATTTTAGATGTGGAGGTTGTTGAACAACCCATCATAGTTGCCATATAAAGGAAAAGAGGAACGAACAGGGTACTCTTGAAAACTTTTTTCATTTTTTTTCTTTGGTTAATTCTAACTTTCACGCTGTAAAGTAGAAAAAAACGACTCTAGAGAAAAATGATTTTAGTTCGCTATGTCTTGAAAGAGCTGATAGGTCCTTTTTTGGCTTCGCTCTTTGGCATTACTTTTTTGTTTGTAGTTGACTTTTTGGTCAAAATCTTGGACAATGTGTTGTCCAAGGGCTTGCCGACATCTACGGTTCTTGAAATTTTTGCGCTGAACTTGGCGTGGATGCTTTCGCTTTCGATTCCGATGGCAGTCCTTGTTGCAAGTCTCATGACTTTTGGCCGTATGTCTGGCGATCAGGAAATCACTGCGGTCAAGGCGGCGGGCGTATCTCCGTTGTCGCTCATGCGTCCGGTCCTGCTTGTTGCGCTTTTGCTTTCTGTATTGATGGTCGTGTTCAATAACTGGGTGCTTCCTGAAGCAAATCACAGGTCCGTGGAACTGATGAATGCCGTTTCTCGCAAGAAACCGCACGTGTTTATCGATGCCGGGCGCCTTATTACGCAGTTCCCGGGAGTGCAGCTCTGGGTGAACCGCATTGATCCTGTTTCGGGAACGCTGTATGGAATCCAGATTTTTGAAATGGAAAAGAAGGGCGCTCCGCGCATTGTCTATGCCGATAGTGCTTCCATGGACTATGTGGACAATGGCGCTACGCTAATGCTTCGTCTCCGCAGTGGAGAGACGCATCTCGTCGATCCTGATGATGCGGATAAGTATTTCCGCATCCGGTTCTTCTCGCAGGATTTGGCGATGCAGAACGTCGATGACCGCCTTGAACGCCGTAGCAGGAGTTACAGGAGTGACCGTGAAATGCCGGTCGAAATGATGTGGGATGTGGTGAAGGATGCTCGTGAAAAGTATGACACCGCAGCGGTCCAGGCTAAGACCCGCCGCCTGCCGACGCTTCTTCGCATTCGCGATTTCGTAAGCGGCGATAGCATTGTTCCTGTTGATGCAAAAAGTGTTCCGATGCTGGATTCTGTGCAGTTTATGCAGGGACTTCGTAAAGTCCGCATTCAGGAAACGTCTTCGCTCCGCGCGACGGAACGTGCCTGGAACCGGATGGATGGCGAACTCAAGCGTGAAGCGCAGTACATGGTTGAAATCCATAAAAAGTTCAGTACCGCGTTTGCATGCTTCATATTCGTCTTGATTGGCGCTCCTCTTGGAATCATGGCGCGCAAGGGCGGCATTGGCACTGGTATCCTCTATAGCCTTGCGTTTTTTGTCATTTACTGGATTTGCCTTATCGGTGGCGAAAACCTTGCTGATCGTCTTGTGGTCTCTCCTGAACTTGCCATGTGGATTTCCAATATCATCATTGGCGTATTCGGCATTTTCCTCACGCGGGCGATGGTTCGTGACCGCTTCACGGGCAATTCTAAGGTTTTGCGCTTCTTTAGGATCGTTGGCCGCTATACGGGCATTACCCAGTGTATCAGGGCGGCTTGTTGGTTGTTCGGTAAACTCAAGAAGAGGTTCGGATGAAATTTTCTAGATACCTTGTCTGGAATTTCCTGAAGATGTTCCTCATCGTGGTGTGCGGGGCTATTCTCATATTTGTCGTAATTGACTTTGTCGGTAACATCAAGACGTGGCTTGCCCGTGACATGAAGTCGGTGAGCGATTATTACTTGAGCTATCTTCCGTATATCTTGTACTTGATTACTCCGGTAGCCTTGTTTATTGCGGTTCTTGCCTCGGTGGGCAATATGGCGCGTCATCTCGAAATGAGTGCCATGCAGAGTTCCGGGCAAAGCCCGTTCAAGACTCTTCTCCCGATATTCTTCCTGGGCGTCCTCATGTCGATTGGTTCGTACGAAATGAGCGAACACTGGCTGCCGGATGCAAACCACAAGCGTTTTGAAATCATGGAAACCAATGCCCAAAAACGTAAGAACCCGCGCATCAAGGAAAAGCAGGACTTCACGTTTATTGATAGCGAAAAGAATAGCTGGTATTTTAAGCATTATTCAGGCAAAAGTAAAATTGGCCGTGATGTTGTCCTCCTGGTCCGCGATCGAGGACGCTTGGTTGAACGTTACGATGTCCGTATTATCCGCTGGATTGACCAGGATTCTGTTGCTGGTACGGGGTACTGGAAATTTGAAAGCGGCTTCCAGCGCATTTTCAAGAAGGATGGCTCTGTCGAAGTCGTTCCTATCCGTCAGAAAAACATGAAGGGGAGGGTGTCTACTCACCCGAATGACTTGATCAACGAACGCCAGCTTGCCGACGAGATGGATTCCAAGATGGTCAAGGCTCGAATCAATGTGTTGCGACGATCCGGTGAAGATACCCGCGCCATGGAAACGGCCCTCCAGTTTAAGTATTCCGCTCACTGGATGAACTTGATTGTCCTTTTGATCGGGGCGGCCCTTTGTCACCGGTATAGCCGTTCTGGAGGGCTGTCGCAGAAATTTGGTGTTGGCCTGTTGCTTGTTTTTAGCTATTATATTTTGGAGAGAATCGGGCTTAAAATGGGTGAAAATGGGGCTTTGTCGCCGTTCTGGGCGGCGTGGAACAGTCACTTCATTTATGCGAGTCTCGCGTTTGTCATGCTATATCGATCGTTCCGCTTGTAGAGGGTTTAAATGTCCGTATCTGAAATATTGTTTGTAGTTGCTGGTGCATTGTTGGGGCTTGCTTTTCAGGGGGGCATGTTCCTTTTCCTTATTCCGTTTGCGGTAGTTGCGTTTTCACTTGCGGTCATGAACCGCCCGAACAGTCCGAATACATCCGTGATTCCTGTTATTAAGAGGGACAAGCGTTCAACGGCTCTTACGCCGGTTGTTTCTCCGGATATCCGCAATGAATTTACGAATGACGTAAAGCTGGAGACGAATGAACCCAATTCTTCGCTCCGTGTGAATCAAATCTGGTCCCGTGCGAATTCGGATGTCGATAAAACATTCGGTGATATTTTGCGTTGCCTTAGGCTGCTTATGCCTGATGCGAACACGTTCACGATTTTTACGAATGGCGGAAGCCCAAACGAATTTCGCTTAAGGGCGTTCCAGAGCGATGTCCAGAATTTTATTGATTCGAGCGCAAAGATTACCGAGAATACCGGCATCCTGAGTCAGCTTTTGCGCCCAGGCGTTTCCCGTATTCTGGAAGGGGACCTGCTTGTCAGTAAGCGACTCCCGTATTACATCGAAAATAGAAGGATTCGCTCGCTGATTGGCGTTCCGCTGCTTGATCGAGACGAACGTCGTCTGGGGGCGATTCTCGTGGATTCCCTGCGCCCGAATGCATTTAAGGAACCCGAAGCCCAGGCGCTCACGTTCATGTCCCATGTGATGTACATGCTGAGCTTTAAGAGCTTTGTTTCGGCACAGAACTATATTGAACAGCAGCAGTTCAGTGTGCTTTACCGTTACCAGCGCAAGTTCTTCCAGACGATGACGGTGAAGGACATTTATAAACAAATGTTTGAATACGTCAAGGAGAACATGCCGTTTGACCGCTTGACGATTCTTGCGCTCGACAACCCGAAGGAATGTTCCGGGCGAGTTGTTTATTGCGTCGGTATGGATTCTGAACAGTTTGTCGATAAGAAATTTACGTTGTCCGACAAGGGCATCTTTGTGCTTGCACTTATGAGGAACCGCCCTGTGTTCCGATCGTTCACTTCGGGCTATGCCGATTACGTGCCGCGCTTGAACGATTCCGAAAAGCGCAACATGGAACTGCGCCAGTTGTTTGTAATGCCTGTCGCTTCGGAACCTGATGCGAAGACTGCTGAACTTGCCATTTGCCTTGAAAGCCGCTATACGAACCGCTATCAGGATCACGAAAAGAAGCTGCTCAAGGCGTTTGCCGGTGTTGCCGGTTTTGCTTATGCCCGTGCTCGCCAGGTCGAAAAGGACAAGGACCTTGCCACGCGTGACGGCCTTACGGGACTCATGAACCACCGTTCTCTGCAAGAAGCGCTCCGCACGGAAAAGGTACGCGCCGACCGCAAGAAGTACAACATCGGCGTGTTGATGATGGACATCGACCATTTCAAGAGCGTGAACGATACTTACGGTCACCCGGTTGGCGATGAAGTCATCAAGGGAATTGCAACGGCAATCAGCGGTGAAATCCGCAAGGAAATTGACGTCGTGGCGCGCTACGGCGGTGAAGAATTTGTGGTGGCTCTCGTCGATACGACTCCGGAAGGCATGATTGAAACGGCTGAACGCATCCGCAAGGCGGTGGGCAAGCTCGAATTCAACGTGCATTTGACGGACCCGCTCCGCGTGACGGTAAGTATTGGCGCCTTCCTAGTGAAACCGGAATTCTCGGACATGAAGAAGGCCGTGAACAATGCTGACCAGGCTCTCTACAAGGCGAAGGATGGCGGCCGTAACCAGGTTGTCCGTTTTGAAACCGTAGAAACTGGAACGGTGGGAGATTAGTAGACGGTAGGCAGTAGACAGTAGGAAGGGTTGCAAAATGAAAAAGTCTTTTCTTACTTGACGAATTTAGACGCAAAAACGTCGTTGCTCACTTACTGCCAAACATCTAACCATCAACCACTAACCACTTCCTACTTCCTACTTCTAACTTCCTACTAACCTATGTTCACTGCTCTCGATTGGTTTGTCTTATTTGCTTACTTGCTCCTCTCACTTGCCATTGGCTTGTGGGTTTCCCGTGGCAACAAGAACCTCAAGGAATACATGTTCGGCGGCGGCTCGATGCCGTGGGTGGCCGTGGGCATTAGCCTTATCGCGACTTCCGTGAGCGCGACGACGTTCCTTGGTGCGCCTGCCGATGTCTTCGGCGACGACATGACTTTTTTGATGTTCCAGATCGGAGCCTTGCTTAGCATTGTGGTCGTGGGCTTTGTGTTTATCCCGAGGTTCCGCACGTCGGGCATTTCGAGCGCTTATGAACTTTTCGAAGTGCGTTTCGGGAGCCGCTCGGTGCGCCGTTTGGCTGCAGTCTTTTACTGCTTGCATCTGCTCCTCCGCACAGGCATTTTGCTTTACGCGCCCTCGCTAGTGCTTGCGCAGATTTTGCACATCGACTTGAAATTGGCCATTATCGTCTCGGCGGCGATTGCAATTTTCTACACGTGGTTTGGCGGCATCAAGGCGGTCATCTGGACCGACGTGATGCAGTTCTGCGTGTTCTTTGGCGGTGGCGTTCTCGTGCTCTTGATTATTGCAAGTCAAGTGGGCGGCTTTGGAGAAATGGCGACACTCGCAAGCGAAGCGGGCAAGACGCGTTGGTGGAATCCGTCGATGGACATTTCCGATGCGCGTACGCTTATTTCGGCTGGCTTTGCATATGCAATTCTTGAAATTGCGATTCGCGGTTGCGACCAGCAGTTTGTACAGCGCTACCTCAGCTGCAAGGACGTGAAGGCGGCGAACCGTTCAAGCGTGCTTTCGATGGTGCTTGGCTGCGCGGTCTCGATTCTCTTTTACTGGGTGGGTGCAGCACTCTTTGTGTTTTACAAAAAGGCTCAAGTCGCAACGCTCCCGGAAGGTCTCGGGCAGAATGACGTGTTCCCGTACTTTATCGTAAATGCGCTCCCGTCTGGAGTGACGGGCTTGATTGTCGCTGCCATTTGCGCGGCGGCGATGAGCAGCCTTTCGGGCGCCATCAATTCTCTCAGCAATACGTCTGAACGCGACTTTCTCGGCTGGGACGAATCTACGGGAATGGGCGGGCTTAAACGCGCGAAAATCTGGACGGCTGTCTGGGGTGTACTCGGCGTGTTCTTTGCTCTCTTTGCCGCGACACAGCAGGGGAGCCTTCTCAAGAACGCCCTCTTCTTTACAGGACTTTTCACAGGGCCGCTTCTTGGCATGTTCCTCCTCGCGTTCTTTGCAGACAAGATTTTTGGAACGGCAGAAAAAGCGTTACGCGCCTGGGTTGTGATTGTCGCCGTCCTTTGCGGTATGGCTAGCCTCGTCTTGATCCAGGGAATCCCTGCGTTTGGCGTGAAAGCAGTCTTCGATGGCATCTTTAGCTGGCCGTGGATGCCTTTCATCAGCATGACCACGACGATTGTCGTAGCGATTGTCGTGAACTTCGTGGCTAATCTTGTTTGCGCAAACCGCCTTTAATTTTGCGTTTTCTTGCTAAGGGGTGCTGGCGTTCGCTATCACAACAGTTTTTCGTTATTATAACAGGAAAATGATTGGGAATTATGGCTCCTCTTATGAATGGTAGGGCAGAATGTTTATAAAAAAATTGTTTTTACTTCTTGTTGTTTTGTTATTTTGGGGCTGCTATCATCAATGTAAAAGCCGCAGATTTGTTGCTGATGATCCGTGGATTAAAATTGCTGAAAATTGGGAGGTCGGTTTTTCGGTATTCAATTGGGATCCTTGCGAGAACGGTGATTATTTTGAATGTGCTACAGTATTTCATCTGGAACAAAATTTTTTAGATAAAGATTCTTTGAAAAATATGTCTATACATATAGATTCATTATATCTTGAAGTTGGTGATAGAGTGTATAAACGTATAAATGAAAATAAAAACTTTGATCGAGCCATTCGTGCGAATGAAAACAACCCGCCATATTTACAGCTATACATTAATTCATTAAGTATTGTTAGTCGGGATTCTGTGAAAACAGGAAAAGAATGGCCGTTAATCCCCCGAAAAATAAAAAAGGTGATTGCAACTGCTTATGTTTCGTTCAAGTATCCTGATGACGATCGTGTTGAATCAATGATGATAAAGAAAGAGCTTCACGAAAAAAATGAGTCTGTTTATGTTGATGGGTGCATGATGCATTGATTAAGATTTTGTGGTGAAAAGTTTTAAAATGTTTATAATGAATACGAAAAAATTTATTTTTATTGTTTTTATCCTGCTGTTATCAGGGTGCTATTGTAAAACTCGTTTTTTCGAGGCTGATACTACATGGACTACCATTGCTGAAAAATGGAAGGTCGGTTTTCTTGTCAAAGATACGGAAAAATGTGGTAACTCAGATCGTTGTTTTTGTTCTGTTGTGTTTCGCATTGATGAAAAATATTTAGAGAAAGATTCTCTAAAAAATATGTCTATTCACATAGATTCTCTGTATTTAGCTGTTGATAATGAAATATACAAGCGTTTAAATACTCAAGTTGAGTTCAAACGGGCGTTGAGGCAAAATGAAATGAATCCTCCTGAGTTACGTGATTACATGGTTTCTTTGGATATCGTTAATTGGGATACTGTAAAAACTGGAGATGAATGGCCTTTAATTCCAAGGAATATTAAAAATATAACGGTGACCGCTTATGTTTCGTTTAGGTATCCTGATGATGACCGTGTGGAAACATTTGAGGTAAAAAAGGTACTTCATGAAGAAAATGAGGTTAATTGGATTCGTTGGTGGCTGTTTGTTCATTGATAGTTTTTTGAGTATATTAAATTTTAATAATGGATAAAACTATCAGAGAATAAAAATTTTCCAATTGCATAGGTGTTCGTTATCGAGGTTTGCATGGTAAGGTTTTTCTTGTTTGCAACATTTTGTCTAGTACTTTGCTGCTGTTATAGGAATATTGATGGCTATCGTGTAAATGCGTTTCATAATTACGAGAATCTTTGGGAACATCCTGTTGATTTAGATTCTGATGAAGAACAAATTATAGATGTTCCTTTTGTCAAGTTTGGCTATTATTTTTCATTATGTTTTGATCGTGAACGGGAAAATCCTGTAACTTTGCCTGATAGCGAATTATATCTTGAACATGATTCACTTGAAGTTTCGTTTCATATTGCTGATACTGTTTTTTGGGGTGGGGCAATTTCTTCGTCTTTACCTGATTATAACTGCCCGATAAATGGGCGTGATCTACTCTTTTTTTCAGTACCAAAAAATTTTAATCGTGAACAAGGGGGGCAATTACGAATTAGGGTTCGTAAACGCCATTACCTAAAAAATATTCCGAATGCTAGAGTTGTTCTTGGTTGGGGACGAGGCTCTGGGAAATGATTTCCCTGACGAAAAATATTTTGTTAAAAATCTCGTATTTTTGTTTTTTAACGTTAAAAAAAGTATTTTAAATCCATAACATTAAAAAAGGGGTAAAAAACGATGATGCAAAAATTGCTCAATATCATCTATCTCATCGTACTTGTTGTGTGCGTGTGCGTTCTCATCCGCGTCGTGAAGGCGGAACCGGCTGCTGTTCCTGTGGCTACGTCCAATGGCTCGGTTGCGCTCGAGGTCCCGCGCATCGAAGTTTCGGCATCTGAAACCAAGAAGTTTGCCGCCGACAAGTTCGAAATGGGCTTTAGCCTCGAAATCCGCGGCAAGGACAAGGAATCGGTTTCCAAGCGCTTGGCTGAACGCCGTTCCGTGATTTTTGAAAATGTGAAATCGCTTGAAATTCCGCAGTCCAACGTGGAACAGAACAGTGTAGAAATCCACAAGGAATGGTCTTATCGCAATAGCAAGCGTGAACTCGTCGGTTACGTGGCCACGCAGAGCTTTGTGATTACGGTGAACCGTAAGATTGATGCTGCCGCTCTCGTTCAGGCGCTTTCTTCGGAGCCGGATGTCGAAATCCAGCGTACGTCTGCCCAGCTCAAGGATGTGGACGCCGTGCAGTCTACGGTCATCAAGGCGGCTGGCAAAAAGGCAACTGCAAAGGCTAATGATTATGCCGCAGGCGTTGGCGCCAAGCTCGGTCGCGTTCTCCAGATCAATGGCGAAGGTGGCGGAGTTGTCTACAGCCAGTACAACCGCGTCTACCGTGCCAAGGCTGTCATGCTTGCGGCAAATAGCATGATTGATGCCGCGCCTGCTCCCGACGAAACGGCGATTGCCGACTCCGTCGAGGTGAGCGCTTCGGTCCACGTCGTTTATGAACTAAAATAGTTCTAACAAACTTTCTTCATATTCCTTGGCCGCCTTTTCGAGGGCGGCTTTTGTCATATCCGGACTGCAACCGTAGAATCCGAGCGGCTTAAACCACTTCATGCCTGCTGCGTTTGCGGTCATCTCGAACGGGATGAGCATTTCGTCGGCGGTGTAGCGGTTGAGTCCTTCGTGGGTGTAGTGCTCTGCGGCGGCGCCCGCCGTAAATACGACACGTACGGGCATTCCCTTCAGGAAGTTGTCGGCGCTGTACACGATCGGGCTCATGACCTGGTCTTGCCAGTCGCGCAGGCTAGCCGGGCTGTTGTACCAATATATAGGGAACTGCCACACAATGGCCCTGGACTGCCTCAACAATTTTTTTTCGGCTTCCAGGTCGAAATAGCCATTAACCCGGTTTTTGTCAAGGTGGTGGAGCACAAAATTGGGATTTTTTCTGTTGATATCCACTAAGTGCTTGTTGAACATTGAGTTAGAAATGTTCGGATGCGATAGAAGAATTGTGATTTGATTGTTCATTATTTTTTCTTGTTGATAAGTTGAGGATATATTACAAAAAAATTACATCTTACGTGCAAAAAGTCTTCCAAAATGGACTAGGATTTATTATACTTGTAGTGAGGCTGACCTACATCTTGTGGGTGTGGTTCGACTTCGGACACAAGATATAGTAAAAACGATGAGTTTTGACTATATTTGAGGAAACGGGAATTGAAGGTTTTTTTTAGATGATTTTTACTGTCAAAAAGCGCGACGGCCGCGAGATGCCGTTCAACATCGAGAAGATTGCAGACGCCGTAATCAAGGCTTTTAGAGCCTCCGGCGAATTGGATGAACAGATCAAGGCTGCCCAAGCTCAGATGAATTTGCTTGGAAACGATGACCTTCTGACAAATGTCGCTCTCAAGGTTGCTGCCGAAGCTGTTGGACACTTGGAAGCCGAAAATAAGACCAAGCCGGACATCGAAGAAATTCAGGATGCTGTTGAAAAGGCTTTGACCGAAGGTGGTTACGCCGATACCGCCAAGAGCTATATCTTGTACCGTGCCGAACGTACCCGCGTCCGTGAAGTCAACACTCGCCTCATGCAGACGCTTCATGACATTACGTTCAGCTCAGCCAAGGAATCCGACCTCAAGCGCGAAAATGCCAATATCGATGGCGATACTGCCATGGGTACCATGCTCAAGTACGGGAGCGAATCCGCTAAGCACTTCTACACGATGATGATGCTCAAGCCGGAACACAGCCGCGCCCACATGGATGGTGACATTCACATTCATGACCTTGACTTCTATTCTCTTACGATGACCTGCTGCCAGATTGACCTCATTAAGTTGTTCAAGAACGGCTTCAACACGGGTCACGGTCATTTGCGCGAACCGAAGGATATCCGCAGCTACGCCGCCTTGGCCGCTATCGCTATTCAGAGTAACCAGAACGACCAGCACGGTGGACAGTCCGTGCCGAACTTCGATTACGCCATGGCAAACGGTGTTCGCATCACGTACCGCAAGGCTTACCTTTCGAACATGGTCAAGGCTCTCATGCTCTTGACGGGCAAGACCGAAGAAGAAATCCAGCCGGTGGTGAAGAAGCTCCACGGCGAAATGGCTGAAATGGGCATGGTCGCAACGCTCGTGCCGAATGAAAAGTTCCAGACAACTGAAGTTCACGAACTTTCCAAGACTTTTGACGCCGAAACGGTGAAGAATGCCCAGAAGTTTGCCGAAAAGATGGCTTACGAAGAAACCGACAAGGCAACGTTCCAGGCCATGGAAGCTTTTGTCCACAACTTGAACTCCATGCACAGCCGCGCTGGTGCCCAGACTCCGTTTAGCAGCATCAACTATGGTATGTGCACGGAACCGGAAGCCCGCATGGTCATGAAGAACTTGCTCCTCACGACCGAAGATGGCCTCGGCGGTGGCGAAACGGCTATCTTCCCGATCCAGATTTTCCGCGTCAAGGACGGCATCAACCTCAATCCGGGCGAACCGAACTACGACTTGTTCAAGCTCGCCTGCCGCGTGAGTGCAAAGCGCCTGTTCCCGAACTTTAGCTTCCAGGACGCTCCGTACAACCTGCAGTACTACAAGCCGGGTCATCCGGAAACCGAAATTTCGTACATGGGCTGCCGTACCCGCGTGATTGGCAACCATTACGACCCGAGCCGTGAAATCTCTTACGGCCGTGGCAACTTGAGCTTTACCTCGATTAACCTCCCGCGTATTGCTATCAAGATGAAGTCTGTGGACCTGTTCTTCAAGGAACTCGACCGCATGCTTCAGCTCGTGAGCGACCAGCTCATGGAACGCTTTGCCGTGCAGAGCCGCCGCAAGGTTAAGAACTTCCCGTTCCTCATGGGACAGGGTGTGTGGATTGATTCCGACAAACTCGGCTGGGAAGATACCGTGGGCGAAGTCATCAAGCACGGTACGCTCTCCATTGGCTTTATCGGCCTTGCTGAAACATTGGTGATGCTCACGGGCAAGCACCATGGCGAATCCGAAGCTTCCCAGGAACTCGGCCTCAAGATTATCGGCCACATGCGCGAATTCTGCGACAAGGAATCCGAACGCCTTGGCCTCAACTTCAGCTTGCTTGCAACGCCGGCTGAAGGCCTCTCGGGCCGCTTTGTGCGCATGGACAAGAAGAAGTTTGGCATTATCCCGGGCGTTACCGACCGCGATTACTACACGAACTCTTTCCACGTGCCGGTCTACTACAAGATTTCTGCTTTCAAGAAGCTCTCGCTCGAAGCCCCGTACCACGCGCTTACGAACGCTGGTCACATCAGCTACATCGAACTTGATGGCGACCCGACGCAGAACCTGGACGCTTTTGAAAAGATTGTGAAGCACATGGCAAAGGTCGGTATCGGTTATGGTTCCATCAACCATCCGGTGGACCGCGACCCGGTTTGCGGATTTGTGGGTGTGATTGGCGATGTGTGCCCGCGCTGCGGACGTAGTGAAGGCCATGCGATTTCGTGCGAAAAGCTCGAAGAACTTAGAAAGAAATTCCCAGGAATGCCCGCATTCAGAGGGATTAGGTAAATGAGCTAGTGGGGTTGTGAGGTCGGCTCTTCGAGCCTTTGGGGTATGAGGAATATGCTCAAAGGGACCGTAAGGGACCGAGCCCATACCTCAGAGCAACGAAGTTGCGACCCCATAGCTAGCGTAAACAAATAAAGTTTTTATTAAGGAGTGCAAAAAATGTCTGAAAAAGAAATGTCTCAATATGGCGAAGGGATCGGATTCGAACGTATCCGCCGCATCACGGGTTACCTCGTTGGTACAATTGACCGTTTCAACAACGCCAAGCGCGCTGAAGTCAACGATCGCGTAAAGCACGGCGTATAAGATGGATGAATATCCTCCACTGCGGATTGCAGGGATTGAACCCGAATCATTCGTGGACGGTCCCGGAATCCGCCTGACTGTGTTTACCCAGGGCTGTCACCACAACTGCCCGGGTTGCCAGAATCCGCAGACTCATGATTTTGAGGGCGGGCACTTTATCGAGCGCGAAGCGATCATCACGATGATCAAGGAGAATCCGCTGCTCGATGGAGTGACGTTTAGCGGAGGCGATCCGATGGATCAGGCGGCGGCGCTTATTCCGCTTGCCCGCGAAATCAAGGAACGCGGTCTCAATCTCGTGATTTTCACGGGATATACGTACGAACAGCTGATGAAGCTTACGTCCGAAAAGCCGGAGCTTTTTGAACTGCTCACGTTTGCGGACATCCTGATTGACGGTCCGTTTGTCATGGCGAAAAAATCCCTGGATATCAAGTTCAGAGGATCCTGGAACCAGCGCATTATCGATGTGCAAAAGAGCCTTGTCGAAGGCCATGTGGTCATCCACCAGATTCAACTGGACGAGATGGCGGAACACCCCGACAGGGAATACAATACGTAAGTGCGGTAAATGCCTGCGAAAATTGCGAAAGCAAAAAGGACGAGTTTGAACTCGTCCTTTTGTGTTAGTGTGTAAATATTTTTTATAACAAAATAAAAGAGTAATGCTTTGCCATCCTGTAATTAATAAATAGAAAGGCCTTAAAGCCTTGATTGCTATTAAATTACAAGGAGAAAATGAAATGGCAGATAATGCAGCTCAAAAAATCGTTCCTGGTGGATGGATTGTCCATGTCATCACTGAAAATTTCCCAGAAGCATTTAAACTAGCTTTTTTAAAACTAAACAGAGATAACCATTATGAATACACGCCAATAGCCCTGTTGGCAACTCAGCTTGTCAATGGTGAAAATTACGTTGCTCTCGCCGAGCAAAAAATTTATGGCAATCCAATCATCAAAAACTATGTTCGTATAATATTTTACGCAAAGTTTGATGCAAAAGAACTTTCTGATGTTGAAATAAGTTCCATTACTCCGCTTCCTCATGATTGCGTATGGGTAATGATTCCAGATGGACAAAGGGTATATGTCGCCGACATCATCAGGGAATACGAAAAATCACAGCAAAATAGCAACCAGGCAATTGCAGACGAATGGGAAAAGGATGCTATTGTCGCAGATTGGCCAAAGGACATTGATGACGCCATAGCTGTATTGAACGAGCGCCTGGGATTATCTTATAAAATGATAGCCTGTGTTGGCAAACGTGTTTTAAATGGTGTCGATTATGCCATTGTCGCAGAACAGTCGGTAATGAGATGTCCGGATGAAAAGAATGTCGTTTTTGTACAGTTCCATGCTTTCGAAGGAAAAATTACAATTTATTCCGTAGAACTCATTCTTGAAGGTCATGCAAAGCCAATACCTGGCGGAATAGTAATAGAACCCTGCGCAGGACTTCCCAAGGATGTACAAGAAGAATTCGATTCCGTCATGAAACACTGTGGAGGCATGGACGTCAAGCCGTTCGCTTACCTCGGGTATCAGGTTGTAAATGGAACGAACCGATTTATCGTAGCCGAAGTAACGCCAAAGTACATGTGGGCGAAGAAGCGAATCTCGCTTGTTACCATTAACGCCCAGGATAATTCAATCAAATTCGTTGACATCCATTAAAATCATCAAAAAGGAGCTAACAAAATGCCAGAAACAAGAAAATGTGGTGGATGGATATTCCAAATAAGTCTGGATTCCATGCCTGAAAAAGTCGCTACAGCTTTCGGTGAATTAAACAAACTGAAAGGCGTAAGATACAAACCTGTAGCTTATCTCGGTTCCCAAGTCGTTAACGGAACAAATTATGCCGTTCTCGCCGAACAGGTTATCTTCGATGCTGAAAACACCAAGAACCTCGTTCTCATCGTTTTTAACGTCGCCCCAAATGCGCCAGAAGCAACTGTCGTCTATATCAAGCCCGTTCTTGACGGCTTTTCGCAAGAATTTGGCGGAATCGTCTTCCTTGACGATTTCAAGATTACCGAAGACGCTCAGAAGGATTTCGATTCTGTCCAAAAAGAATTTGTCGGATCGAATGTTGAACCGTTCGCACTCGTTGCAAAACAAATTGCAAAGGGCGTCAATTACTACTTCGTGGCCATTGTCACCCCGCTTTATCCTGGTGCAGAACCAAGTGTTGACTTAGTCATTATCAATGCCATGTGCTATACTATTGAATTTAAGAAGATTCTTTAGAATAGAACATAAATAAAGCGATAAGCCGTTTGATGCAAGTCAAGCGGCTTTTTTTACGGTTCCGGTTGTGATTTATCACGTCAACTCTCTTTCTTGAATTATATTTACTTCATGGTTATGAATATGTTTGGGAAGATTGTTTTGACGGCTACGGTTGTAGCAGCTTCGGCGTTTGCGGCGGGCAAGGTCGCTTGCGTTGGCAATAGCATCACATACGGTTACGGGATTGAATCCTGGCCTGACCAGACGAGCTATCCGCATCATTTGCAGGGGATGCTTCGCGAGAATGCGCCGAGCGATACGGTCGAGAATTTTGGCGTGAGCGGGCTTACGGTCCGCAAGGACGATCAGGCATCGTACTGGAAGGGTTACCGCTTTGCGCCGGCGATTGAATTTGCGGCGGATACGGTTATCATCGAGCTGGGTACGAACGATTCGAAGGCATACACGACTTGGAATACTCTGGCGCAGGATGCGGCGGTAGATTCTGCAATCACGGCGGATTTTGAAGCGCTAATCGATACGTTCCAGGTGAAGTCGAAGCCGCATGTTTTCATTTGCTTGGCGCCTTACGTGAACAACGTCGAATGGAATATCCTTGATACGGCGGTCGTGAATCGCGTGAACCCGGCGATTTTGCGGGCGGGGCTTGAAAAGGGCGTGAACGTGATCGACTTGCATTCACGTTTTAGTGCTCTTGAAAATCCGAGCTGGTATTTAGAAGACATGGTGCATCCGAGCGTCGAGGGCGCAAAGCACTTGGCAGAAATTGTGTACGCCCATTTGCAGATGGATACGTTGCATGTAACGCAGGACGGTACGACGCTCAAGGCTCCGAAGGGCTTTGGTTATCAGTGGTACAAGGACGGGAACCTCCTCGAAGGCGAAACGCTTGAAACGCTTGCGGTTACGGGCGAGGGCGAGTACAAGGTCTCTGTGAAGGTGGATGAGAATACGCTTTCGCGGATTGTGACTTCTCCGTTGAAAGTCGAAAAGACGACTGCCTTGAAGCCGGGGGTTCGTGTCGTTCGCGAAAGATCGGCTGGTGATGCGAACATGGCTAAATCGGCGCGACGCTTTGACGCTCAAGGCCGTGCTTTGAATGCCCGCGGACCGTCGCACCAGAAAATCTATATCAAACGCTAAAACTGAAAAGGGAACGACCGGAGTCGTTCCCTATGGGTTTGAGAGATGGACCTGTTCTTGTTGCACCGCTAGAGCTTGTTTTGGTGTGGGGCTTTTATAGCTCAGTCCGATGCTAGAGCAAACTTCCTTTTTTTATAAAGATAGATGCGTGAACCCTAAATGTCGAGGGAAATCTGGCACTGCGGAAACAATGTGTCTTCGGTAGACAACGATTTTGAGGCTGTTTCTTGGGCTTTTTTACCAAAATTTGGCTTTACAATATATTTTTAAAGTATGAAACCCTGTGCGGAAAAATTGCAGTCTGAAGAGCGTCTCGGTTCTATCCCTCCGAAGCGCATGTCGGTTTTTGAATTTAATGATTACCGCGCTTATTTGCGGCACTATTTTGAAAGT
The DNA here is from genome assembly GCF_002210345.1 of Fibrobacter sp. UWB4. Classification (NCBI taxonomy): domain Bacteria; kingdom Pseudomonadati; phylum Fibrobacterota; class Fibrobacteria; order Fibrobacterales; family Fibrobacteraceae; genus Fibrobacter; species Fibrobacter sp. UWB4. Next base: position 72,279 of record NZ_MWQI01000001.1, read on the forward strand.
GCGCAAGCTCTGAACCGCCGTTATTCGCTGCGGAGTTTTTCGGACAGGCTGGGATTTTCGTCCAAGGATTTTATTTCGCGCGTGATGAAGGGCGAAAAGAGCCTCACTCCGGCGAGCATTGCAAAAATTGTCGGAGGCTTGCAATTTGATGAAAGCGAAGCCGCCTATTTCGAGGCGATGGTGCTGTTCTGCCAGGCGTCTAACGACGATGAGCGTGAAAACTACAAGAAGCGCATGGAAGAAATCACGGCTGCTTACCGTTTCACGCAGCAGATGCTTTTGACTCGTGCGTACCAGTATGAGGTTTATTCGCACTGGTACTATTCTGCGATCCGCTCGATTATCGGGATGATTGGCTTTGACGGCGACTACGATACTCTCGGAGCGCGGCTCACGCCGCCGATTTCGGGAGAGCAGGCGAGGCAGGCGGTGGATTTGCTGGAACGTGTCGGACTCATCAAGAAGGATGCCAAGGGCAACTGGATTTTGAACAATCCGGCGATTAGCACTGGCGACAAGGTCATCCAGCAGGCGTTTGTCAATTACCACAAGGAATTTATTGATTTGGCGAAGGAGTCCATTACCAATGTTCCTTCGAACGAAAGGAACGTGAGCAGTGTGACTCTCGGCATTTCGGAAGCATCTTACAAGAAGATTGTCAAGTGCATCAATGAGTTCCGCAAAAAAATTTCTATGATTGCTAATGAGGACGAAGACGGTGGCCGCGTTTTCCAGATGAATATCCAGATTTTCCCGTTGTCCAAGTGAGGATGCAATGAAACGAAATACTCGATTTGCTAAATCGGCGGTTTCTGCATTGTTTGCGTTGCAGGCGTTACTTGCAATGGTTTTCCTCGTATCTTGCTCTGACAACAAGGTGGCGGGCGGGAACAGCTCCGAAGTCGGTTCCCCGGAATTGATGGGAACGCTCGCTTATGCTGACGGAACGTCAAATCCGGACTTTTTAAGGCGCGCTTCTTATGCCCGTGTTTACTGTGTCCCGACGGATTACGACCCTGCAAAAGAAGATAGCACATCGTACTACACGACGACTGCGGATTCGATGGGATATTACGCTTTTGAAAACTTGCCGAGTGGCGTTTACAATTTGGAAGCGTTTTATGAAGATTCGGATGGCGAAACATTTGCTGTTCGCGAATCTGGCCTGAAAATTGCGAAGGATTCTGCGCAATCTGTCGATTTGGGATTGAATCAAAGTAACGACATCAAGATTTATTTGCAAGATACCAAGGACTCGGTTGCTAGCCTTTCTATCGTGGGTTCAACGTACAAGTCAACCGCCAAGATTATAACAGATGGAATTGTTCGTTATGCGATTTTTACCGGTGTACTGGCATCGTACTATGATTCGGTGCAAGTGAGTACTTCGGAGGGCACTAATAGCATCAAGGCCGTTCTTGTTGAAAATACGGATGCAGAGCAGGCCTTTTACTATGATAGTTCTGCCCGCACTTTGGAAATCCCGCTCAATACATCGGCGACAGGCATAGACCTGCGCGATACTATTGAAGGGTTTCCGCTGTATGTCCGCTTGAACGATTTGAATGCGGATGATCGCAAGTCGCTTGTCAAGAATCTTTATTCGCTAAAAGTTTATTTAGAGCCAGCTTCGTTCTGGACAACATTTAAGGTCGTTTGTGGCAAGGACTCTATTCCGACGGGGCTGTGGGTTCGCTTGTCTACGCTTTACCCGCAACGGGAAACGCAAAAGCTCGTTTTCGCCTGGAATGAAACGGATTTTATTGAGGAACCTAGTGTGACGGAGGCTTGTGTCGTGAGAGACGATGCTTTCGGAAGTGCGCTTGCCTTGATTCGCGCTGCAGATCCGTTCACAATTTCGGATGGCTTTATGGCGGCGTGGAACTTTGACGAACGTGAATTCCCGGATTCGATAGTCAAGACTTCTGGCGATAATCCGTTCAAGGGGCGCGTCACTGACGTCACTGCAGGCAATGGGATTATTGGCGGAGCATTTGTATTTAACGGGAGAACTTCCATTATTGAAATTCTGGAATCCGCAGACTATTGGGGCTTTGCGCTAAAGGATACGTCTAGCTTTACATCGTCGTTCTGGGTGAATGCCGAAGATACTTCGACGTCTCGATTCATCTGGGGCAAGTCCGAATCGGAATACCACTTCAAGTATCAGGCTGGCGATAGCGACCGCTCGAGTTGGATGTTCAAGGAACTCGATGAATCGGATTTGGATCATTGGTATGAGGCGAGCATCGCGACTGCGCCGAAAGTGGATTACAAGCAGTGGGTGCATTTTACGGTTGTAAAGTCTGGTGATTCCACGGCGATATACAGGAACGGTGAACTTGAAGAAACTATGGTTAGCCGCAACCATACGGATGATAAGCGTACATCGGATGGCCCGTTTATCATTGGCGCCCGCAAGCAGTCCAGCGGAAAGGTAGACCGTGTTTTCAAGGGTTCGCTTGATGAACTTTACTTTATGGATGAAGCGAAAACTTCTGAATGGGCTAAACTCATTTACCTGAACCAAAAGCCGACCGGTTACTGGCCGAAATAAATTTGGTCGTTAGTCATTAGTTATTAGTCAATAGTGATGAGAATCGTCGAATGCTCGTGCTGAAATGCTCGCGTATCTCGAAACTACCCTAATTTCTCGGTGAGTCTCGTATATCGTCTTGTGCTGCGGTTGTTGCGCACGGCTTGGTAGAACGCACCCGGTGCAGACAAAATCCACACATGGCCTTTTGCACGTGTGATGGCGGTGTAGATGAGGTTCCTTTGCAGCATAATGCTGTGGCTCGAATCTAGCACGACGATGACGGCGGGGTATTCGCTACCCTGGCTCTTGTGGATGGTGCAGGCGTACGCAAGGATAAGTTCATCGGCTTCATCGGGTTCGTAATCCACGGTCTTGTCGTCGTAAAAGACCGTGATTTTTTTCGTGTCTTTCCCGATTTTGTAGATGATGCCGACGTCTCCGTTGAACACGTTCTTGTCGTAGTTGTTACGGATTTGCATCACGCGGTCGCCTGTGCTCCAGTTGCCGCTGGCAATTTTAATGCGTTCCTTGCCGGGGTTCAGGAGGTCTTGCAAGAAGTTGTTCAGCTCGTAAATGCCGAGCGGTCCTTTGCGCATCGGCGTGAGAAGTTGCATCTCTTGCGTGTCGATGTCGATTTTTTCCTTGATGCCGCGTGTGACGAGGCGGGCGATGATGTCTTTAGCTTCATCGGCCGACTCGTAGGGCAAAAAGTGGAAGTTCGTGCCTTCGATGGGCGAGGGGCTAATGCCCTGATTGATTTTCGATGCTTTGTCGGCGATGTCGTTTCCGCCGGCCTGGCGGAAAATGTGCTGAAGCCGAGTGCTTGGAATCTTGGGGCAACGCAGCAAGTCGTTCAGCACATTGCCAGCTCCCACGCTGGGGAGCTGGTCGGCATCGCCCACGAGAACGATTCTTGCATTGAGTGGCGTCGCTTCGAGGAGCGAGGCGGCAAGCCACGTATCGACCATACTGAATTCATCGACGATGAGCAAATTGCATTGAAGCTTGTTGTCACCATCGCGGTGGAACTTGCCCGAAATCGGATCCACTTCGAGCAATCGGTGAATCGTGCGGGCTTTCTCGCCACAGCATTCGCCCATGCGCTTGGCGGCGCGCCCCGTCGGGGCCGTGAGGCTTACGCATTCTTCCATTTGGCGGGCGAGGTACAAAATCCCCTTGAGGATTGTCGTCTTGCCTGTACCGGGTCCACCCGTGATGATGGAAATCTTTCGCGATAGCGCCATCTGGATGGCGCGTTTCTGGATGGGGTCAAAGCTGAACTTGTGTTCGCGTTCCCACTGCGCCAGGGCATCTTCAAAGCCTTCCGTTGAAAGCTCGTTGTATCGCAAGCGGAGCTTGATGTTGTCTGCGATGCGCTGCTCGGCATTGTAGAGCGGCGGAAAATAGCAATCGTCGCCTTCGCGCTTGATGCGTCCGCTTTCGCTTGCTTTTTCGAATTCATCGAGGAGCGTGTTGATGGCGCCTTCGTCGTCCTGCATTAAACGCAAGTTGCGAAACGTGCGTTCTAAGAGCACATTCTTCGGCAAAAACACATGGCCATCGCTGACCGAGGCTTCTTGCAACGTGTAAAGCAATGCCGCTTGGTATCGCTCGGGGCTGTCTTTCGGGAAACCGACTTTCTGCGCAATTTCATCGGCCTTCAAGAATCCGATGCCCCAGACTTCTTCGCAGAGCATGTACGGGTTCTGTGTGATGCGTTCAATCGTCGCTTGCCCGAACTTGTTCCAAAGGCGCTTTGCCACACTGCCGACAATTTCGTGCTGGTACAAGAACAGCATTGTTTCGCGGCTGTGACGTGCTTCTTGCCAACGTGCCAAAAAAGCTTCCACCTTGCGGGCGGGGAAGCCTTTGATTTTTACTTCGCGGAACTTGTCCGGATCGTTGTCGAGAATGTCGGCGGTTGCATCGCCAAACGCTTCCACGATGCGTTCGGCAATCTTTTGCCCCACGCCCGGGAATTGTCCGCTCGCCAAGTATTCAAGGATATCGTTATCGTCTGTGGCTAGGTATTCAAAAGAAGTCGCCTGGAACTGCTTACCGTATTTCGGATGCGAATCCCAGTCGCCTTCCACGGCAATCGTTTCACCGGGTTGCAATGCGGGGAATGTTCCCGTGACAACAACGACTTTCTTGCTTTCGATATCGTTCAGGCGCATCACGGTAAAGCCATTTTGCTGGCTATGGAACGTGATGGATTTTATGCTGCCTTTGACGACCACAACAATTGTCATGCCCGATTTAATCGGGCATCTCCTTTATTTGTTGAGGCTTGTTTATGCATTGATTGTGTCTTGCAGCGCTTGCTTACTGAGCTTTCGGGATCTTGTTTTCGTCAAGAGCTGCGTTCCAGCGGTCGGCGTCATAGCCTTCCATCTGGGAGAGCGACTTGCCACGAACACAGAGGAAGAATCCGAGAATGGCGGCGTCGTGGAGTGCAATCACGAGAGCTGTCTTATAGTCGAGGCCAAAACCGAGCGGAGCGCCCTTGAGGTTTTCCGGGCTTACCCAGAGAATGTAATCTGCCGTAATGAACGTCATGAACATGCACGGGATAAGCGCAATCCAGAAGTTCTTCTTTTTGCTGCGGAGGTAAACGGTAGCGACGCAGAGGCTGCAAACGGCCATGAGCTGGTTGCTCCAGCTGAAGTAGTTCCATAAGATGTTGAAACCTTCAGGGTTCATATTGCTCCAGAAGATAATCACAGCGCAAAGGGCGAACATCGGGACCGTAAGGAGGAGGCGGTTCTTGACAGAAGTCTGTTCAAGGCCCGTGAGTTCTGCAACGGTGAGGCGGAGGCTGCGGAGGCTGGTGTCGCCACTCGTAATAGCAAGGATGATCACGCCCACGACCACGAGAATCGAAATCGGAGCCCAGGGAATCACGGTCGAAACGAGAACGCTCAAGACCTTCACGCCCGAAGCGCCTGTCAAAAGTTCCGGCATCTGGTGGTAAATGAACATGCCTCCTGCGGCCCAGATCATACCTATCAAACCTTCGATAATCATCATGCCGTAGAATGTCTGGCGGCCGGTCTTTTCGGTGACTTCAGTACGGGCGACAAGCGGGCTTTGCGTACTGTGGAAACCGCTGATGATGCCGCAAGCAATCGTCACAAAGAGCATCGGGATGATCGGCTGGCCTGCCGGATGCTTGTGGAAGTTGCTCATGATGTCCGCAAAGCAGAATTCATCGAGGACGTTCAAGTTCGGGATGATGCCCACGAAAATAGCGAGGGAGGCGAGAATCAGGAGAGCACCGAAAATCGGGTAGATGCGGCCGATAATCTTGTCAATCGGGAAGAAGGTGCTAATGAAGTAGTAGGCAAAAATGCAGGCGACCGCGATCCAGAACAGTGTCGGCGAAACATGGCTACCGACGAGAATCGGTGTATTTACGAGAGCTGCAGGAGTCGTGGTGAACACGGCGCCAACGAGAATGAGCGCTACAGAGATAAGCGTCATCACGAGCTTTGCCGGACCCTTGCCCAAGAACTTACGGGAAAGAGCCGGAACGTTGTAGCCGTTATTGCGCATGCTGATCATGCCGCTGAAGTAGTCGTGCACGGCACCGCCGAGGACGTTTCCGAGCGGAAGCAAGATGAACACGATGGCGCCAAACTTGATGCCAAGAATCACGCCAATCACAGGGCCGATGCCTGCAATGTTCAAAAGCTGAATGAGAACGTTTTTCCAGTGCGGCATCGGGACGCGGTCAACGCCATCCGGGTTTGCGAGTGCCGGAGTCTTGCGGTCATCCGGTCCGAACACGCGTTCAACGAACTTGCCGTAGGTGAAATATCCAAGGATGAGGATTGCAACACCGATTAGGAATGTTATCATTTTTTGTGCCTTCTTTAGTTTTTAATTAAAACTGAACCATGGCTCCGATGGATATGGCGATGTAGGTCTGCCAATAGTAACTGATATCGACATCGTGGAAATCGACGGTTCCACTGTTTTCTGTATGAACCGACTTATACCAGTTCTCGTAAATGCGCATAGAAGAAGTGAGCCCAAAGTTGTCTGTGATGAAATAGCGTATTTGCGTAACAAGGGCTACGGCAGAACCGTTCAGCTCGGAATCGAAATCCCCCTTGGCGTTAGAAACATTTTTTTCTGTGGACAATTTGGAAAATGAATATCCAAGACCGACGCCTACCTGGAAAAATTCAGGATAGAAAAAGTTGTAAGTCGCTTCAAGTCCGAATCTCCAGTAACGCATATCCCGAACGTTGAGGTCGTCGGGGAGATTGGCAATTGTACCCGTGTAGGACCAGTATTGAAACGAAAGTGCAAATGTGAATTCGCGAACATTTACGCCGAGATTGTAGTCCGGGGCGATAAAAACTTTTGTAATGGGGAGATTAACCGTTTCTTCGTCGCCTTCCTTGTCTGTGATTTTCATGGAACGTTTAAACAAATCACCACGGTTTGCGATGACGTTAAAACCTATGCTTGCAAAATAAGAACGTGGCCAATAGCTGAAATCGCTATCTTCGGGCTGCGCAAAAATTGCGGAACACAACAAAGTTATTGCCAATAAAATTTTCTTCATCTTTTTATCCCCAAGAGGTTTCTAACATCCCAAAAAACGATGTAGCCGCAAAGATAGAATTTTTATGGCCGCTTGTCGTGAACCGCAGTTCGTATTGTGAACTATTCGGCGTATTTGAACATGGCGTCGATGCACTTCTTGGCCTTCACGCGCACACCTTCGTCGAGTGTGATGTGTTCTGCCTTTTCGGGGTGGCGGAGCGCTTCCAGGATGTTTTCGAGCGAGTTCGACTTCATGTACTTGCACATGCAGCAGCTACCGATAAAGTTCATGTCCGGATGTTCGTAGTGCATACGGGCATTGAGGCCGCATTCCGTGAGGAGCAAAATGCAGCTGTCCTTGGGCTGCTGGTTGATGTAGCTCACCATCTGGCCCGTGCTTCCGACGTAGTCGCTGAGCATGGCGACAGACGGGTTGCATTCCGGGTGGCTGATCACCTTGAGATTCGGGTTTTGGCTACGGAAGAACTGGATCAAATCCGGGTCGTAGTTTTCGTGGACGTAGCAGCAGCCGTTATAGAGCTTGATGTCCTTCTTGACACCGCGACGCTTCATCTCGTCGATGATGTTCTGGCCCATGAGGGCGTCCGGCACAAAGAAAATCTTGTCGGACGGAATCGTTTCGACGATGTGCATCACGTTACCGCTTGTGACGCAGACGTCGCAGGCTGCCTTCACGTCGGCGGTGGTGTTGATGTAGCAGACAAACGTGTAGTCCGGATTCTGCTTGCGGAGTTCTTCGACGTCCTTGCCGGTAATGGAATCGGCGAGACTGCAACCCGTGAGCGGGCCTGGAATGATCACGTCCTTCTGCGGGTTCAAAATCTTGGCGGTTTCGCCCATGAAACGCACGGCAGAGAAGAGGATCGTCTTTTGCTGGACGGTTGTGGCGTCCTTGCTGAGCTTAAAGCTATCGCCAGTGAAGTCGGCAACGCCCAAAAGAATTTCAGGAGCGCAGTAGCTGTGGGCGAGGATAACGGTATCCTGTTCCTTTTTGAGCTCGTTGATTTCGTTGATGAGCGGGAGCATCTTTTCCACCTTTTCCATGGTGTAGGTGCAAAGGGCTGCGCCCGGCTTGACGGACTTGAGACGATTGTAAAGTTCTTCTGCTGTCATGTTGATTCCGTGAAATGTAATTTCCTAGATGAAAGATAGTAATTTTAGTAGGAAGTAGGATGTAGGAAGTAGGAAGGGTTTATAATCGCGGCTTTGCCGCCTAACTATTCCTGTTTACTGTCTACTGCGCCACAGGCACTAATACCCAGCCCATTCGGCGCTGATGGAGGGGCTTGCCTTGCGGATGTTCGATTCTTCGGGAGTTTCTTCCTTACGGGCGATGTCGCCGCTTGCGATGCGTTCCTTGATTTCGTCGAATGTCTTGGGCGGCACGGAATCGGGGGAATTGTCGCCGAGCACTTTGCAGGGGGCCGCTTCGGATTCTTTTGCCTTGTCCTTGACGGGCGTGTATTCGCGCAGTGCCGGGACGCTATAGAACTTGTCTTCTTCGGGGCACCAGGCGGTAAGCGCCTTGCCGTAGACGCAACCGGAATCAAGACCTATAAATCCAGGGATGTTCACGAAACCGTTTTTGGCCCAGTGTCCAAAGACGACCGTCTTATTCCATGTCACTTGTTCATACCAGGGCTTGTCATTCCAGTAACGCACGGAAAGGAGCACTTCTGGACTCATGTCCTCAAGGCGTGTCTTGCCCGGTTCAAGGCCTGCGTGCACGAGCAAGGCGTACGGCGTGTCGCGCCAGAGCGGCCAGTTCTTTACGGTATCACGGATGTAAACCCATTCGTCGAGCGAAAGCGCCTTGAAACGCTTCTTCTGCTTTTCGGTCCAGTTGCTTTTGGGCGTTTCCATCATGCGGATGAGATGTTCTTCGTGGTTTCCGCGGACGGTTAGAATGCCGAGTTCCTCGACGATTCGCATGGCGCGCATCATGTCGGGACCTTTGTTGATGATATCGCCGGTCTGGTAAATGGTGTCGCTACCGCGCACAAAGCCGAATTGGTCGATAATCGCAGCGAGTTCGTCTGCGCAACCATGAACATCACCGATATATAAAGTACGTTTCATTTTTAGTAGACAGTAGGAAGTAGGCGGTAGGAAGTGCGGCGAAGCCGCTACAGATGCACGGCCTGACGCAATTTGTTCATTTCGTTGGGCGTGAGTTCGCGGAATTCGCCTGCGGGCAAGTCGCCGAGCTGAATCTGGCAGTAGCTTACGCGCTTGAGGTCGCGGATTTCGTAACCGATGGCTCGCATCATGCGGCGGATTTCACGGTTCTTGCCTTCGATAAGCACAAGTTCTGCAAATCCGTTTTCGAGATAGACGTCTGTTGCAAATGCAATTTCTTCCTGGGCGTCCGGGTCTTCCGGGTCGCGGATGTCCACGCCATCGACCAAGCGCTGGGCGGCCGATTCGCTGAGCGGGCGCGTTGTCCATACATAGTAACTGCGCGGCACTTCGAAGCTCGGGTGCGTGAGGCGGTAAAGCAATTCGCCGTCATCGGTGAAAAGCAAGAGACCACGGCTCTGCAAGTCGAGTCGTCCAACGTATTTGAAGTTGTGGTATCCCGGCGGCAAGTAGTCATAAACCGTGCGGCGGCCTTGCGGGTCGTCCTTGGTGCAGACGCATCCAGCCGGCTTGTGGAGCATGATGACTTTTGTTTTCTTGTTTGTCGGGAGCTTCAGCAACTTTCCGTCAACCGTCACCTGGTCCTTGGTCTCGTCCACTTGATGGCCGAGGTCGGAAATCGTTTCTCCGTTCACCTGTACGCGCCCGTCGGCGACGAGTTCGTCTGCGGCACGGCGGCTAGCAAAACCACTGAGAGAAATGTACTTGTTTATACGCATTTTTTTCATCCCCGTCTTTTATTTGTCATCCCCAACCTGTTCGGGGATCGCCGTCTCGGATGTGGCATCCGTCTTTTTTAGGAATGCCGGGCGCTTCTTTGGCTTGGGTTCCGGTTCTTTTTCAGGCGGGTAGAGGAGTCCGAAGCGGAGTCCTGCCGTACTGATCTTGAACGTTTCTACACGGAGCTTTTCAAGGAGCGAACGCAACCAGAACAAACCGCAAATGATCACTTCGTGACGGCCGTTTCCAAGTCCTGGGAGCATCGCGCGGAGTTCTTTCGAAAGGTTCGTGATGCGCGTGGTGACTGCTTCAAGGTCGGCAAGGCTCATTTCGAGACCTTCAATCGCCTTGTAGTCAAACGTTTGGCTGTTCAAGAAGACCATCGCTAGTGCGGTGCCTGTACCACCGATAAGGTAGACAGGCTTTTTCGTCATGCCCTTGAACGACAAGTCCTTGAACGTTTCCTTGATAAACTTCTTGTATTCCGGACCGGGAATCGGGCCCATCGCCTTGAACATCTTGAGCGCACCAACGGGAATCGAAAATGTCGTATCGCCGTTGCTGAGTTCTGTGGAACCGCCGCCGATATCAATCGTGATGTTTCCTTCGCCGTGCCATTCCTTGACGGAACGGTAGGTGAGCTTGCCTTCTTCTTCGCCGGTGATGACGCGCGGCTTGACCCACACAGCTTTTTCGACAGCTTCAATCACTTCGTCCGGATTTGTGGCCTTGCGCATGGCTTCGGTCATCGCGACTGCCTTGAGGTCTGCGCCGAGGGCGTGCAAGTCCATGCGGAACTTGGTCATGATGTTGACTAGTTCCTGGATGCGTTCGGGCGTGATTTTTCCGTGTTCGTAAATGTCTTCGCCGAGGCGGCAGACTTCGACCTTCTGGAGTTTTGGCACGAGAATCTTGCGCGGTGCTACTGGCGCTTCACTTGATGCGGCGGGCGTCTCGACTTCGGGATTCGCGGTTTCAGCGGGAGCTGTGGCAGGTGCGTCTTCGAACGCTGCGATTAGTAAAATGCAGCTGTGACTCCCGATGTCGATTGTTGCCTGGAGTTTATTTTCCACTTTCGGCCTCGTCCTTTTTTTCTTCTTGCTGATTCATCTTCTTCAGCATGATGTTCTTCATCTTTTCGGCGAGGGCGCCTGGATTTGTGAGGAACTGCTTGGCGTGAGCGATTGCTTCTTCGACGACGGATTCCGGGTACTTGGAACTCCATGCGGCGACGATGTCGCCAGTCGTGCTGCCGAGCGGTTTCTTTTCGCGGATTTCCTGACCCATCTTGAGAGCGAGCAAAAGTCCGAGTTCGAATGCTTTCGGTTCTGTTTCGGCTTCGATCATCCTTTCGATGCGGGCGATGCGTTCTTCAAAGGGGATGTTCTGCGAATTAGTCAAATCATTTTCTGAAATCATGCCACAAAAATAGTAAACGTGGGGCGTGGCGCCAATATAAAAAAGACCCGCAGAAGGTCTGCGGGTCGAAATCGTTGGGTCAAAAAGAAGATTACTTCTTGGCGGCCGGCTTCTTAGCAGCGGCCGGCTTCTTGGCAGCGGCCGGCTTCTTGGCAGCGGCCGGCTTCTTAGCAGCAGCCGGCTTCTTAGCAGCGGCCGGCTTCTTGGCGGCAGCTGGCTTCTTAGCAGCAGCCGGCTTCTTAGCGGCAGCTGGCTTCTTGGCGGCAGCTGGCTTCTTGGCGGCAGCTGGCTTCTTAGCAGCAGCCGGCTTCTTAGCGGCGGCCGGCTTCTTAGCGGCAGCCGGCTTCTTAGCGGCAGCGGGTTTCTTAGCAGCAGCGGGTTTCTTTGCAACAGTTTTTGTAGCCATTTTTTTCTTCCTTTTATGTTATTTATTTGTTGATATCAGAAAAATAACTTCTTTTTCACAAATAATCAACATGTATTTATAAAAAAATGATTTTTTTTTTCAAAAATTTTTTGTATTAAGTGGCTGCTGGTAAAATACTGTTTTGGATAAAATAAAATCGACTTCTCTTGAAGCCGACTTTTTTATTAGTAATTGTTATTAATTTATCTTAAATTTGATGTTCGGTAAATGTTTTCTAGACTCTAGCCTTCACACTTTCGATGTATTTCTTAACTCCTTGAACACCAACGGAATACATGTCTACATACTTTGTGGCGAACGGCGGAATTTTGTTCGGATGCATGCCGAGAGCGTCGTGCATCACGAGAACATGACCGTCAGTGAACTTGCCTCCACCGATGCCAATGGTGGGAATGCTGATTTCGTCGGTGATTTTTTTGCCGAGTTCTTCGGGAATGTGCTCGAGAACGGTTTCGAAGCAAAGCCCTTCCACGAACTTTGCGGCCTCTTCAATAGCGCGAGCTTCTTCTTCGGTGCGGCCTTTCTGCTTGAAGTTTTCTGCGGTCTGCGGTAAAAGTCCGAGATGCCCGCAAACGGGAATTCCTTTTTCGTGCAGGAACTCGAGAACGCCAGCGGGTGTGCCTTCAATTTTTACGCTAGAGGCTCCCACATCCATGAGACGGCGGGCGTTGTCGTAAGCGGTTTGCGGATCTTTGTCGCTCAAGTAGGGCATGTCGGCAACAACGTGAGTGTTTGGGGCGCCACGGCAGACGGCTGCTGTGAAGATGAGCATTTCGGTCATGCCGATTTCACGCGTGCTCTTGTAACCGAGCATGGTGTTTGCGAGGCTATCGCCTACGAGAATCTGGTCAATTCCGGCGGCTTCTGCAATGTTTGCGAAAGCGAAGTCGTAGGCGGTGATCATGGAAATCATTTCGTGCTTGGATTTTTTTGCTTTGATATCTTCTGGAGTTAACATGATGACCTCTTCACATTTTTACATTTTCCGAAAATATAAAAAATGTGTTTGATTATGGCTTGCTTGCATAAATGCTCTTTTTGAATTGTAAAAGTACTTCATGCGGGCGGGGCCCCAGCTCGGAGTTGACGCCTCCGGCGTCAGCGGCTTCACTCGGTTATGCCGGTCTGCAAGCAGCCCGTCGCAACACTCGTTTTGCACGCTACTGCGAAGCATTGACGGAATTCAGTGCTTGAATCAATGATAATCAAACAGCTTTCGTGTCTCGTTCAGGAATTTTATAGAGTGGATTTCCTTGAGGAATCCGATGTGATGGCGCAGGTAGGTGAGTAGCGCGTTCTCGGTGAATTCGGGATGCTCGATTTTATCGCCGGTTTGTAGTGCCCAAAGCCCATTGAGCGTTTCTAATCGGGCGCGCGGGTGCTCGACGCCGAGGCATGCTTGGCATACGAATCCGCCAGTTTCGGGGAAAAAGTCTGCGGCAGGCTTTTCGAGCGTGCGACCGCAGCGGCTGCAAGTAGTGAGGTCAAGGTTGTAGCCCCACATATCGCAAGTGTCCAAGAGCCACTCTGCAAAAATACGCGACTTGTCAGGAATACTCGATGTTGACGAGTGCGCGGAACCTTCTGGAGTCGGCGAATCTTGCGGTGAATCGGAATCGAATTCGCTGATGGCTTGCTCTAGGCGTTCAAATTCTTCTTGCAGGGGGACGCCTTGCGGGGCGTAGCGCAAAATCATCTCGGTGATGACCTGCGCTTTTGCGAGACTCAGCAAGTCGTTTCGCAAGTCCTTGTGCCAATCGAGAAGCGTTGCTTCCTTGATGAACTGCAATTCGCTATTTGGATTCTGGCGAAAAACGACTTCGCTTAACGCAAGCGGATCCAAAGCCCCCCGGAACGGAGATTCCTTTTTCTTTCCGCCCTTCACGATAAACGAGACAATCCCGCTTTCTTCCGTAAGCGCCTTGACGATAAAGCTAGAATCGCTGTACGGAAAGCGGTGAAGAACTATAGCGCGAGTTTTTATCACTACTTCGCCGGGAACGGAGGCCAGCCCATTTCCTGTCCGCCAACGACGTGCAGGTGGATGTGGAATACGGTCTGACCGGCATCAGCCTTGCAGTTGAATACAAAGCGTGCGCCTCCTTCTTCGAGGCCGAGGTCTTTCGCGATGAGCTGTGCGCGGTAAAGCATCTTGCCCACGAGTTCGCAATCTTCCGGCTTCATGTCCATGATGGTTGCGATGTGGCGCTTCGGCACGACCAAAAAGTGTACCGGGGCCTGCGGGGCGATGTCGTAGAAGGCGAATACGTCGTCGTCTTCGTAGATTTTCTTGGAAGGGATTTCACCCTTGATGATTTTACAGAAAAGGCAATTTTCACTCATAGTATTATAATAGTAGTAAAAGGGGTTAGGAGTTTTCTTGTTCTTGAATGGTAGAAAGCGTTTTTTCGTTCTCGATCATGACATTCATCGATTTAATGTAGAGTCCGCAAATTGGGAACAACAGTAATAAATTGATGAGCCTGCATACGAAGAACTCGCTGAATATAGATGGAGCCAATAAGATAATCGACAATATGAGAATCCACTTGAGAATCCTGGGCTTTGGTGCTACAAACGTGGCATTGTGGGATTTGAGAACGTTTTCTTGGCGGGCGAGGATGTCTTTAAAAATGAAGTAATCGAAGATTCCGCATACCCACGGGATCAATGTGCAAATGACGGCCGCGATGGGTGAAAATTCCGTTGTTGTGAATTTGCGCAATGTCTTGATGCTGATAAACATCCATTTGCAGAATTTGAATATCGAAATAAACATTACTATTCCGAATATTAAGAGCAGGAACGTATAGGATAGGAATGCGATTGCTGATGAGAATTCCATTGGAGGTGCAGCATCTGCACTTGTTAAATTCATGTAGGGCTTAAAAATGACGATTATATATTCAGAGAAAAGCCCTATGATAAAGGCGAAAATGATGAAAATTTTTAACCAGACGATGGCGCTTTTGCCGCGCTGGACGTTTTCGGGTTCTTCTTGTGTAGATATTTCTTTTTCAATCATAACAAACCTCAGGGAACTAATATAGAAATACTTTTTTTAAAGCTTGTATAATTTTCGTATCTTTATACCGTGATGTCTTTTATGCGTAAAATAATGGCGGCGGTTTTTGCACGGGTGGCTTACTCAGTGCTTAAACTTGCAGGCTGGAAGCGGAAAACCGTTCTTGCCAATGCAAAACATGTGGCCGACGCAGTTCCGTTAGACGCAGTCTCGTACGACACGCTCTTAAAAAACTTGACGCGCCATGTGAGCGAACTCTTGTTTTGCTTTGGAACTTTCAAGAAGCTGCCGCACGATTTTACCGCTTACCCGTGTTGCGTGGACGGTTGGGATTTTGATATTGCAGAAGGGGCCGCGCCGGTACTCGAAAAAATGCGCAAAGGCGGAATCTTCTTGACGGCGCACTACGGCAATTACGAGGCGATGGGGCCGTGGCTTTGCCGCCTTGGAATCCCGCTGGTGGCGAGCTATATTCCCGTGAAGCCCAAGTGGCTCAACAACATTCTTGAACGCAAAATCCGTGCTGTCGATGGTCGGAGTTATTCTGTGGATGCACGGACGCCGCGTGACTTTTTACGCATCTTGAACGAAGGCCATCTATTCTGCCTGCTCTCCGATCAGGATTCCCGCATCCCGAGTGCACTTTCGGGAACATTCCTGGGGCGGCCCGTGAACGTGAATCCGTTGCCGGACTTTTTGCTCAAGCATCGTCCGCAGACACCCGTTTTTATCTGCTGGATGGAGGAACGCGACGCATCTTCGAAAGGTGCATCTCCGAAAGGCGCTATTCCGAAAAAAGTTCGCGTACTTCACGCTATCGAGGTGGCTGGCGTGCAGTCAAAAATCGCATCCTTGGCGGATTCGGGCGTGGTGGACTCGCAATTCAACAAGTGGCTCGAACAGCGCGTTCTTGAAAATCCGAATCTCTGGTACAGCTTCACGCACCGCCGGTTCTATAGCCAAACGCCGGAAATTTACGGCGAATAGCGACCTGCGGCGCATCTCGTTATAATCGCGGCGCATCTTGTCGCAAAGATTACTATCGTTATTTTTATGACCTTTGTCCCTCACAAAAAGAAGCCGCTGCTCGCTCGAATCTTGGAATGGTTGAACGATTCCGAAGAATGGCCCGTCTGGGTGCAGTTCTTTTTGCTGCCACGACCGCTTGGCCGCGAAAACTTCTTTGCTGCGCGAGTCGTGCTGCTCGTGGCGATGGCTTTCTTTACATTGCAGGCAATCGCAGGTGGTTATGAGTCTTGGATTGCTCAGTTCTTGCACAACTTAAATTTACCCGTACATGAAACCGGCCACATCGTTTTTGGCATTTTCGGGAAACCCGTGCTCACATCGCTTGGTGGTTCGCTGTTTCAGACAATTATGCCGCTCGTATTTTGCTTTGCGCTGTGGATTAAGCCCCGCGACTTGTTCGGTGCCTCGATTGCGCTCTGGTGGGCGTTCGAAAACTTGATAGACGTGGCGCCTTACATCGAAGACGCTCTCCCCATGAAGCTTATGCTTATCAGCGGCGGCACGGGCGCCGAAGCTCCTTATGGATTCCATGACTGGAACTTTATCCTCTCGGAAACGGGGCTGCTCTTAAAATGCGATTCGATAGCCTCGGCGGTTTACGCCGTAGGCTATCTCGGCATGGCGCTTTGCGTTTTGTGGGGTACCTGGAGTTTGCTTTATTATCTGGTTTATCAGCGTAAATAAAGGCTAAAAGTCGTTTGGTAAAATTCCAAATTTACGAACGGCTTCGATTTCAATAAGCTCCGATGCGCCTGAGGTGAATGTTCCGGCCTTGACTTCTTCACTGTATTTTTTTATTCCGCTATTGAAGGCGTCGGCTGCGGTTGCCTTTGAGTTGCCGATCAATGTGGTTTCAATAAAGTCAAGGGTGTCGGATTTCTTGTTGACTCTCCAGCCTACGAACGAATGGCTTGGTATGAGAACGAGGAATGGCTGGAATCCTGCCGCTTCCAAGATGGATGCAAATAAGGTAGATGTCTCAATGCAGATGCCTTCTTTCTCGCGAAGAGTCTCGATAGGATACTGTATTTTTTGACCTACGCTTCCGATGCTTTCGTTTTGGACGTACTTGATTCCTCTTTTCTGCAATAAATTGAATATTGCAGAAACTACACGTCTAGAACTTTGTTCGATGCTTGTGTCCGCGCTGTATTTTTGGTATACCTTCAAGGTTGAATCAGGAAGCATGTGGGCCAGTTCTGTTAGAATCTTGGGGATTGAATCCATGTTGGGTGTAATCCATACTCCATACCACCAGGAGAAATTTTTTACCCCCTTGTATTCACTGCCGAAAAGTTGCATGGGGTGAATTGTTACGGGTGTAGAGGAACTGTAAAATAAAATCTGGTGGTCGTTTTCGAGAGCGTATGCGCGAACTTCGTATTGAGCTTTTTCTGAATTCGTTAATTTTGAAAGAGCTTCTTTATCGAATGTGAACTTGGGATTTGTCTTTATGGTTGCGTTGGGGTTTACAGCGCTTGTGACGCTTGCGGTATCTGTAAATCCAGGAATCCAGGCCTGCACCATGATCTTTTTGTAGTTACAGGGAGTCTTGACGGAAGTCTGACATAAATTCCTGATGGCAACGGAAAGAGGAACATATTCGGTCCCCTCTTCATCTGTAAATCCCTTGTACATCAAAGGGTATTGGTTTGCAAATGCTCCATTGATATTCTCTTTGGCATGGTAAATGAATCCGTCAAGAGAACGGATGATGTTTTGTGAATAAATGTCGTTGTAAACACTGTCGTAGAGCTTTGTGTAAAGGCTGTCGTAATCGGATTCCTTTAAACTGTCTAACAGCGCGTTACGAACGGAGTCCATCCATTTGGATGCAAATGTGTTGTCAAAAAGTGTGTTGTATACAGAGTCAATGTAAGGCTTTGCATAAAGAGAATCCCAAAGCGATCCCGTAATTTCTTCGCGGAGAACATTTGCTAGGGAATCGATGTTGATTTCGGCATCTTTCCCGTCTCTGCCATCTGCGCCATTTTCCCCGGAACAGGCGCAAAAAAATAATGATGCGGTCATTAATCCGATTAAAAATTTTTTCATGAATCATTCCTTCTCAAATTCATTAATTGAATTATTAATTTGCAAATATAGAAATAGTTTAACTTGAATGCTATGCTTTTTAGATAAAATTGTTGAGTCTCTTTTCCCATTTGTAGGTGTGACAAATGTTAAAAATGGGTTGAAAAATGACTTTTTGGAGTGGACTTTAGCAGAAAAAATAATTAATGGTCAAAATTAAAATATATTATAGGAATATACAGGATTTATAATTTTGAGGGGCGCGAGGTCTTATGAATACATCTCGTCAGACAAAAATACGTAGTATTGTTGTACTCGTTGTGGCCGCTATATTTTTGGAATTGACCACGGCTGTGCAGTACATTTCTACACGCCGAGCCATTACCGCCCAAATTAAGGAAATGGCTAAGCAAGACCTTACTTCTGCGAACCGGACCTTTGAAGTCAAGGAAATTGCTGAGGCTGCTATTGCGGCTGTTCTGCCCGAAGTTGAACGCTTTATCGATACACAACAGCAAGATTCATTGCATATGGCGTTGCAACGAGTGGTTGCGAACCATCCTGAAATTGTCGGCGTCGATTTTGCCTATCGCGTGGGGAGTGATGGCCTTCGCGATGGATACTTTACTTTTAAAGATGATGCAACCAACGAAATTAAGGACACCGTTATTGGGTTTGATTATACGGAACGCACTTGGTACCGCGAGGGCTTGCATGGCAACGGTTCCTGGAGCGAACCGTACATGAGCCGCTATTACGTGGCGCTGATGTCTACATTCTCGCGACCAGTCCACGATCCTCAAGGACGTGTCGTTGCCGTTATTGGCGCCGATGTCCCGATGCGCGAACTCTCTTCGATGGCAGTGCAGTTGTACGATAACCAGCAACGCTCGCTTATTCCGGTCATAATCTTCCAGCTGATTGGACTTGTGGTGCTTGGCTTTATCATGTATCGTAGCATTCTCAGCGTTCGTAAGCTGAGCAAAGTCAGTGCCGAAAAAGATCTGATTAATAGGGAACTTGGGATTGCAAACGCAATCCAGACCGCAATGTTGCCGCCCCCGATGCCCGAAAGTCAATCCCTGGATATCATCGGAAGTCAAGTCCCGGCAAAACAAGTGGGTGGCGATTTTTATGATTATTTTGTGCGTGATGGAAAGCTATTCTTCAATGTCGGTGACGTCTGCGGCAAGGGAATCCCGGCGGCACTTGTCATGTCGATGACGCAGGCCGTGTTCCGCACGATTGCAACTAAAGTCGATGATCCATCTCACATTGTGATGGGAATGAACACGATGGCCAGTCGTGGAAATACGACAGGAATGTTTGCAACGCTTTTTGTTGGTGTGCTAGACCTTGCAACGGGGCGCCTGAGCTACTGCAATGCCGGCCATGAAAAGCCCATTATCATTACTGGACGTAATATGCGATATCTCGATGTTACCGCAAATATCCCTATTGGGGTCATGGAAGAAAAAAAATACAATATCCAGGAATCGGTCATCGCTGCGGGCGATATGATTTTGCTTTATACGGATGGCCTTACCGAAGCGATGAATGCAGGCGCAGAACTGTTTGGCTTAAAGCGAGTCGAAAGCGCAATTTGTGGCGACGGTGGAATGAATGCTGATGACAAAAATCGCGAGTTACCTGCGTTTGCGGGACCGCAGCAATTGCTGGATACCATGTCGCATGTAGTGTCCGAGTTTGTGAATGGCGCAGAGCAGAGCGACGACCTTACCATGCTTGTGATAAAGTACAAAGGGTAAGGTAGGGCGTATTTTAATCTTTAAGATCTAGTGTAATTTGTTATTGGTCTTGGTTTTGTTTGAGATTATTTCTTTTGCGAAATATTCTGGTTTTTTCTTATCTTCAGAGTAATTGTCTAAACCTTGAAGTAGTTTGTCAAGTTCTTTTTCACAGACTTTGCCGTGAAATCCTTTTGCATCGGCGATTATATTGCCGTTTTCATCTATTTCTATTTCAACATTAAATTCTTTCATTTTGGATATCCTTGATATCGTTGATTAGTTCTTCTGTAGGGAATCCATTTATGTTGATATCCCCGTCGTTGTCTATATCTATTTCAACATCGGTGTTGTTGAATTTCCAGGAATCGTTTCCTTGTGGATTATGCCATACTTTTTGATTGTTGTTTGGCTTGGTTTTGTCAAAACGACCATAAACAAGTGTGTCAACTAAATTTAAAAGCTTGATTTGCTTTGGCTGTTTTATCTCCTCTAGCTCAAACCCTGTGAATATGTGAATTGTTAATTTTGTATGTTCTTTTATAGCTGCTGCTAGTTTAGAAAGCTCTTCTGCTTGTAAAAATGGTTCGCCCCCGCTAAAGGTTACTCCATCTAAAGAAGAATCCTTGATGATCATAGACAATAATTCTTGAACACTATAATATTTATTTTCATCAAAAGACCATGTGTCGGGATTTCCGCATCCTTTACAATGAAAGCCGCATCCTTGAACCCATAAAACGAAACGCTTGCCAGTCCCATTGACGTAGCTTCCTGCTTCTATATGGTTTACATTAATCATTATAATTCTCTTAGCTGAAGGATGAGCTTTATCTTGTTGTTTTCAACAATTTTCTTTTTTACGATATATCCTTTTTTTATTGCGTTTTCTGTAATTCGATCAAGTCTATTTTGACAATACTTTTGTTTTTGCTCTTTGATTTTATCTTCTTCTTCTTTTTGTTTTGCAATTTTTTGTTGTATGTTTGAACTTTCCTGATGATTTTGCTGTTGTTTATTTTCTATTTCGGCAAGTTGGCGTAGTATTTCTTGCTGATTCCTTGTAATTCTTTTTTCTTCTTCTAGCTTACGACGTTCTTCTTCTAGTTTCTTTTTTTCTTCTTCTATACGTTTACGTTCTTCTTCTAGTCTACGCTGCTTTTCGCTTAGTTTTTGACGGTATTCATTTTCAATTTCTTTAAGTTGTGCGTTATTTGAATTGTTAATAAAGTCGTCATATGCTTGAATAGAAAAATGGTTGTTTTCTATTTTTATGGATGGATATTTTTTAAGTATTTCGTTGGCGACTTGAAAGTCGGTGATGAATACTTGTCCGAATATGGTTCTTTTAAGACTCATTTTAAGCTCCTGCTACAACCTTGTAATCTTTTCCTATATATCTATTTTTTAATTCATTTGCTTTTTCTAGATCATTATAATCCGTTATTTCTAAGTAGAAAGAATCCTTTGTTTCGTAAAGGGTTCCGACTTCCGGTAAAATAAATGAAGGCTTTTTTAATCCTGCAAAGGCGTTCTTTAAACTGCGTTCTCGATTTTGTGCTTCATCAAAATCAAACCTTTGCTGTTCTTTTTTTTGAATTTCTTCATTTAGATTCCTTATGTCAGCCTCTAATCGTTGTTTATTCTTGTTTTCAGTCAATAAATCGGACTCTATTTTTCTCTTTTCAGACTTGTTGGAATTTTTTGGATAGTAATCCTTTAATTCTTCTTTTAGACGATTCAGTTCTTTTTGGCTTTCCTCTAAATCAAAAGAATCGTTATCTTCTTCTTTATCTTCGGATGATTCTTTATGACTGTTTTTTTCTATCTCGTTTTCTATTTCCTGTATCTTGCTTTGAATTTGCTTTTTTTCATTATCATCTTGTTTCTTGGGTTTATAATCTACAAGTTTATCTTCCAATTCTTTAATTTTTTCATCTGTTTTTGGAATTTGATTAGTTTTATCTTTAATTGTTTCTTTGTTTTCATTGATTTCATCTTTGTTTTTTTCGTTGAAAATAAGTTCGCTTACACCGACTTTAAGATCTATTAAAATTTGGACCCAATTGTTCTCTTTACTCTGATCCCATTTGCTGAGATAGTCTTCTAATTCACTCATTGATAATTGATTGAAAATTATGTTTTTTTCTTTTTCAATTTCGCTTTTTGTCTCATTTATCTTTTTCTTCAATCCCGGGGCATTTTTTAAAACATCCTTTTCTAAGAGATCTTCAAGTTCTTTAAGCATTCGCTTAATATTTTGGTTTTTATGGTCTTGGTCTAGTCGCTCAAAATCTTTATATATTTTTGCCTTTTCTGCATTCTTTGGTTTTTGTGGAGGGTTGACGGTATATTTGAATACCGTTTCTAGTGCATAAGGTTCGGGAATGAGCTCGTTGCTTGGTGGCTCCGTATTTTCCATATCTTCAATTCTATCCACAGTGAGTGGCAATTTTACATCTTTAGAAATGGAATCTAATTTTGTTATCTGCTCCCAGCGATTGTTGTCAAAATCAATAAATGTTTTTGGGGTATCTTTCAATGTTCCCTGTTTTTCTTCCCAAACGTTTGTCGGTGCCTTGAATACGCCTTTTTCAAAGATGAAATTTCCAATTTTCCAGAATTGATTGTCTTCATAAACAGGAGCTTTTACCCGATCTGAAAGGAATACCTCAAAAGTGCTATTTTCTTTCTGGTCCTCTATTATTGTGCTTTTGAATTGGTTGTTTATGGGGTAAAATCCCCGTAAAGGTAGGAATGCTTGCGGAATAGAATCCGTTGTATTAAGTTTATCTTTGGCGATAACCGGAATAGAAAATGGAGCCTCTTTGCACGGAGCTATTTTCCCAAGAAGATGTTCTTTCGCATCAGCATCATTATTCCAAAAAAAGTATGTAAACCAATAGAATAAATCTTGCATATGTTCGTTTTTCATTATGAAACATTTATTGCTTTCAATATCTGTCAAGGAATTAATGAAAAAGAATGCAAGTTTGTTGTCTATAATTATAAAATTATTCTCTAATTTGGCATTACTTCGAATAAGTGCAGGATTCTTTGCGTCAAACCAAGCTATGGATTCGGAACATTTTTTCATATCTTGGAATAATCCGTAAATTCGGACTCTTTTGCTTGCGGCTTTAAGCAAATTTTCACAAATAGACTTGTTGATGTTGGATGTCGATGCGATGCAGATTTTTTCGGATGCGTTGTCAATTTCTTCTTTTAACTGGTCTAGAACATTTTCGACCGCAGAATTCTTTTTACAAGAGAAATAGTGAAGTTGTTTTCCGGAATTATCAATGTGTTTTTCTTTATGTAAAGGCGAAATTTTTGACATAGTTAATGGCTCCATTTGACGATTTCTGCGGGAAGGTTTTCAGGTTCAATCCTATTGATGTTGATTTGCTGTTTGATTTCAATATGGTCTTTGCGAATCCAAATTTCATTGGGGCTAACGCCTACGGTAAATATCTTTTCGTCAATAAACCAATAACGGTCATGAGGAATTTCCTTTTTACCGTGCAAGTCAAATTTGACATTATATTTTTCCTTGAAATAGTCAATATACTTCCTTTGTTTTTCCTCGTAATATTTCTCATCTCTCTGTGAAACGATTACAATCTCTTCGGGGGTGGAGTCCATTTGACTGAATAATTCTCCTAATGCTCGTAGGGAATAGTAATTATTTGCATAAGGGTCGATGATTGTAATTCTTTTTGCTGAATATAACTCTATCCATTTATCCAAAATATCGTCCTTTATTTGACCGTTATCCGTTTTAGGAATGCTTATGGAGCCTGAGTCTATATTCCGCTTGGTTTTTGTTAATGGTTGCGAATAGGGATTTAAATCTGTTGCTGCTTGCAAAAGCCAATATTCTTCCTGCTTCGGCAGGTATCGCTCTATCAATTTTTCGTAATCAAATGGCTTGATTTTTTTCTTGTACTCATCTCTTTGGAGGTATTCTTTATCTCTTAAGATTTCATCCCACTTAAATTTCAAGTCTTCTTGAGAAAGGTATCCTTCAACTTTCAAAGTGGTGTTAAATATTTCGTTATACCAAAGGTTTACCTCATTTTCTTGTGGCAGTACATTGACATTTTTATATTCTGCGTCAAATTTTCCCCAATCTGTGTCAATTTGTTCCCTAAAAGACGTGTTGAAATCTAAGAGGGCATTTTTGTATTTCGATTTATCCTTGGCTTTTTCTAGAGGCAGTTTTAAATAGTAATTTGAGTTTTCCTCTATGAGTTCTTCATTGAATAGCTGATGATACGCTAATTGCTTTTCTCTAGGGATGCGAAATGAATTGTCCGATATTTGTAAATTCCATTCGTCGTTGTTTACGTCAATATTAATTGCCATGTTTTCTTCATCATGGGCTTCGCGTATTAGGGTAGGTGAATCTATTTTAAATATGGAACAAACAGGCTTTTCTGCAACTAAATCTTTCGATCTGTTCAAACTACTGAGAAATTCTTTTGGCGAAATATGAAAAGAGGTGTTTGTTGTATGTTCTTCTTGTATGCTCCTATCCATTCGAATCGGTAAAAAGTTATAGGGTAAATCTCTTATATTTCCGTCAAATATAAAAGTTAGGAAATACTCGCCATATTCTCCTATTAGCGGTTCCTTGGAAATAGCTCCTTCATTATCAATGATTTTTTGCTTTCTTAGTGTTTTGCAAAATTCATTGATTGCAGTCTCCTTGATTCCTTCTTTTAAGAGAAGTTCTTTCAGTTCGTATTCGCTATTGGTGTTTTTGAAGATGTTTTTATATACTTCAAATTTGTTCTCGTCTCGATAAGCGACTTCTCCAAGAAATCGGATTTTCTCTGTATTTATATTTTGTTTCAATACAATTTGCATAATATTACCTGTTTATATTGAAAGGGGTGCTTGACTTTGCCAAATCTTGAAGTTCTTCAGAAAAATGCTGTCTTGCGAAGAGATTTTTATCTCCGACAATTACGCGTTGATATTTTGCTCTTGTCAAAGCTACATTCATTCGGTTTGTGTTGTCCATAAAACCAATACCCTTGTTTCGACACATGCTGATAAATACAACATCAGCTTCTCGTCCTTGAAATTTATCTACGGTGTATAGCTGGATTTCTACATTATCTTTTTTGAAATGTGAAAAATTGTTTGGTTGGTTTGTATATTGTTGTAACATTTCTCGAAGTAATCCTTCTTGAGGACGATAATAGGATAATATAGCGACTGTCCACCCGTCTTTTTTATTATCTGGTTTATTGCCTGGAATTTTTGCCCATTGAATGAAATGGTCCAATTCATCTTTGATAACATTTTTTTCTGTGTAGTTTTTATTCACTTTTTCATTTTTTCGTTCAATTATTGCGTTGCGTTTGACGTCAAGCCACACGGCTCGTGATGGGTATCGGGCGTAGCTCCATTCTCGGTTGATTTCTTCACCGTCTTTTAACTCTGCAATGCCTCTTGTTGCACCATAAAAGTGTTCTCGCGAAAATTTTGAAATATCGGGATGCATTCGATGTTGGTAATCAAGTCTTTCGAATCTTTGTGCAAAAGTACTTTCTTGAAAACCGTTTTTAAAGCCGGAGGTTAAAGTTGTCTTATATTTTTGACTTTCTTGATTTCCTTTTTGCAGTAATTCAAGAATAGAAGGGAAAAAGATATGTTCAACAATATCAATTGTATCTCTTGTTTTATCATCATTTTCTGGGATGAGCTTATCTAGATCTTTTTCGTAATTAGATTCTTTGAGGTTCCTTCGTTCAAATTTACGAACTAGCCTCCAAGAAACTTTTTCAACCCATGACTGAGAAATGAATTTGTTTAAATCTTTGAGATCCTGAGTACGATTGTCACGTTCTTTTCCGTCAAGGAGACTTTTCCTTCGAGAAAATGCTTCATTGGAATAATTAACTGTTTGTAGAGATGCGATGTTGAAAGATTCAGGAATATAGTTGATGACGCTTTTGAGTAAACCTGGTTCTATAATAACCAAATCTTTTAAGTACAAATCTAACCATGATATTTCTTTGTCAGAATCATAGTTAAAAGGAGTGTTGTTTTTTATGTAAGCGATTTTTGAGGGAATTGCTTTAAATTTTTCTGTATTGTAGTTTTTAAAATCCTTTACTGAACAGTTTGGAGGAAGTTCTATGGCTAAAGGATATAGTTTACATTCAGGATTGGCGAAACCCTTCTTTTTTGAATTGTTTAAAGAATCCAGTGCTTCTATCAAGGCACATAATGATTGCGTTTTCTCATCAATGCTTCTCGTTAGATGGGATTTTAAATATTCATTTTCCGTATAAGGGGATAGCTGCTGAATATCTCCAATAATTATCCATTTTTTAGCGAATAATGCAGGAACTAGAAACTCTTGAAAAGTTGTTTTACTAGCTTCATCAATAATCATTACATCGTATATTGGCTGCGTAATTTTGTCATCGTCTTGTTTGCGCCTAAAATCAGGATGATTTTGGATGCCCATTGTTGTTCCGCATACGAGATTTGAAGAATCAAGAAGAAACCTTTCTGCGCAATCCTTTTCAAATCCTTTTTCTTTGAGTTCTTCAACTTTGTTGTCAAGGAGAAATTCCTTGACTGATTCTCCAATTGAACTCTCTCGGCCAATTCGTAGTGGGGTCACTTCAGAATATTCTCTGATTTTTTCAAGGATATTGTCTATGGCAACGTGGGTGGATGCTGTTAATAGGATCCTTTTGCCTTCTTTAACAAGTTGAAGAATTAGTTCAAGAATGGCTGTTGTTTTTCCACTACCAGGAGGCCCCTCTAATAGCATGAAATCTTTTGCGCCCAAGGCCTTTTCTACAAAGCTGCGTTGTGCTTCGGTGCCTTGATATGAGGGATTATTCAGGACAAACCATTCTTCTATTTTATGGATGTCGTTTGTAGGCCAAGAACAACGTTCTTTATCTTCAAATAGCTTTATGAGATTGCGCTGCTCTTTTACTGGGGCTTCTGAAAGCGTGTTGATTGCATCTCTTTGGCGATAAAGATTGTTTAAGTCAACAACCATTTTTATTGGAAAATTGGGATTCAGTCTTTCACCGGTTTTGGATTCTTTTTCCACGTATAGTTGATGATCGTCTGCTTTTATTCTTAAGACCTTAAAAGCGTTTGCTTTATTCTCTTGATAAACTTCTTTCAGCATTTCATTTTCTACAAAATAATCACAGGGCGATTTTTCTCCTTCTTCTATATTGGCGTCATCAAGTAATTGTATTATTACTCTATTGCGTCCCTTTTTGCTGTTGTTGTATGGCTTTAATTTATAGACTGTACCATTTTCATCTTTAACATCTGTTGATATAGGATTTTCGTCGGAAAAATATTCATCATCTTCTTTTTGAAAATCCCAAGCCTTGTTGTTACTTATGTAGTATAATTTTTCGGGCTTTGGCTTGATTGGGGTTATAGAAAAAGATTTATGTCCGATAGCAATGCTTTCTTTTGTAGAAATAAAGGGCTGTTGCGGCTCTAGTTCAAAGTCGATACAGATTTCATCTTCTTTTATAATATTACGAATGGTATAGGTTATCCCGTTTTGAAGGATTTTTGTTCCTTTGATAATATTGGTATTGGAATATATGTATTCAATGGAGTTGTTGTTTAGTGTTATTGTTTCATTGGGGTTGAAATTTTTTATGGCTTCGTTCCATTTAGGTGCATTTTTGATAGCGATAATTTTTTTAGCATCCTTGGACAATTCGACATCATCTTTTGTAAAAGTAACCATGATATCGCTAGTTTCAAAAATGATTCGATTCTTTCCCTCTTTCAGTTCTATCCCTTCTATGTTTAGATAAAGTTCTGGAGTTATTTGTGCTTTTAGGATAGAATAACGGGGATAGACCCAATTAACTGTATATGTGTCATGACTTTTTAGTATTTTAAAATTGCATTCATAATCAGTTTTTTTTCTTTCTGCTTCAATAGAGTTTTTTATAAAATCTCTATAGGGTTTTAAAGAAGATCTTGTTGCGTTGAATATGGCGTCACGCTTTCCTGCAAGCTTTTCAATGTTTGAAATTTCACTCCTAACAAGAGCACTGAAATAGAACTCGGCTTTAAGTTTTTGGAATAGACTAAGAACGGTATCATTCTTAGTCTTGTTGGATTGTGAATTATTACGTGGATGAAAAAAACTGGACGACATAGGCTTATGAATGTTTTATGCGAAAATATTGTGTCTTTCTTGAATGAGCTTGGGTGTCTTTTCGTCAGCGTCTATCTCTTCGGTATTCGCTTCTGAAGCGAGCTTTGCGCGTGCCTTTGCCCATTGACGTAGTTTGATGATTGATTCTTGCATGGTTTTAGATAGAGGCCATGTTTCTTGGATTGCTTTTAAGATGTCGTTTTGTTCAGGTTCTCTTCCGTCATTATATGCCGTAAATAGAGCCTCATTAACGGCTTCTTCAATTTCTGCGCCTGAAAAACCTTTCGCTTTTTGGGCTAGTTCTGCTAAGTCAAAATTGTTTGGATCGCGGCGTTTATTTCTGATATGTATTTCAAAAATCGTTTTTCTCTCTTTTTCTGTTGGAAGATCAACAAAGAAGATTTCGTCAAAGCGTCCTTTTCGAAGCAGTTCAGCGGGAATTTTTTCAATGTTATTGGCGGTTGCTATAACGAAAACTTCATTCTTCTTTTCTTGCATCCAAGTGAGCAAAGTTCCAAAAACTCGGGAGCTAGTACCACTATCGCCATTGCTTCCAATGCCACTTAAACCTTTTTCTATTTCATCTATCCAAAGGATTGACGGTGCAATCGTTTCCGCGAGAGAAAGAGCCTTGCGGATGTTAGATTCGCTTTCGCCGACAACACCGGCAAAGACCTTCCCGAGATCAAACTTGAGTAATGGAAAATTCCATTCGTTGGCAATTGTTTTTGCTGTTAGGCTTTTACCGCAACCGGGAATACCTAGCAGAAGAACGCCTTTAGGCGTTGGCAATCCGTAATCTTTGGCGTCTTTGCTAAATGCGTTTCCACGATTTTGAAGCCATGTTTTTAACTTTTCAAGACCTCCAATGCTGTCTAGGCTAGAGTCTGGATGGAAGTATTCAAGAATGCCGCTTTTCTTTATGATGGCTTCTTTAGCAGCGACAATTTGATTAATTTCTGTTTTAAGGATTCTGCCTTTACTTGCAATGATTTTTCTATATGTCCATTCTGCTTCTGAACTACTGAGGCCGAGACTTGCATTTATTATTTCGTCATAGTCGGATGACATGCTGCGAGGCTTGTTGTCATAGGGGAGATCTTCTGTTATGGAGTCAAAGATCTTTCTTAGAACATCTTTATTGGGGAGTGGTAACTCTAGAATGGGAACCTCTTTTTCGAGGTCCTTTGTTGTTGAATAAGAAAGGGTCTGGATAATGAGGGTTTTGTGTGTATCTGGATTGACTCTGATACATTCGCGAATGCGGCGCAAGATTAGTGCATCTTCAAGATTGGGGTGGAAATCTTCAAGCAAAAGAATCAAATTTGTTTGCTCTGAATTTTTAAACCAATCAAGTATTTCTGCTGGATCCACTTCATTGTCTGGCTCACTAAACCTACCTGAAGCTGAATCCCATTCTTTTTTTCCTTGGGTGGAACTCCAAACAGCAAATGTCTTATTTTCGTCTTTTGCAGTTTTTATGCAAATAGCCTGTAAACGCTCCCATTCGAATGTGCAAACTTGGATGACCGGCGTGTTTGCCTTTATGTTTATTTTGAATTCCTCATTAAAATCCATAAAATTTTCCTTCTTCATAACCTGTGGGAAACGTGAATCTTTTTTTACATATATATAATTTTTTTTAACGAAATGATGCTTTTGATCAATCTTTCTACGATATGTAGATGCGTTTAGTGTTTGTTAAGAATAATGTTAAAAGAAAAAAGGCAAGCATAGCCTAAAAGATGTTTTATAAGGCTATGCTTGGGGCTTTTAAACGTAAATCACTCCTGTTTGAATGAGAAACGCGCGAATGTAGCGGTTGTATTCTCTCCGCATCATCGCGTATGCGTAATTGTCACTTGGTGTACTTGATATGACTAAAGTCTTGAAACCTCCTTTGGCAATGTGCTTGAGTGATGGATGATTTTTTCCCTGTTCGTAGACCCAGCGCTTCGTGCTGATGAGTCTGTTACAGAAATCGTTGATACGTTTGTCTTTGGAAATGTGTTCCATAAAAACCTCTTTTTTAATGTCGCGATTGCGATGATTTAACTTTGCCGTGTGGGAGTTTCCCGCTGACATTTACAGATGTAGAAACCCCATACGGGACAAAAGGGGACAAAAGTGGATTGCCCGTTTTGGGTAAAAACGGAATTTTAGGCTTTTGAAGCAGCGGCTTATGGTTGCTGGCAAAACCCCCGAAAACCTCCTATTAGTTCAATAGGAGTCTGCTAAAATTATCAATGGATAGCTGTCATAGAAACCTCCCTCTCAACGTCCAGCAAATCGTTAAGAGCGCAATTGATTTCTACTGGATTTGGGTATCAGTACTATGACGATTACAATATATGATAATTTCAATAGCAAGAGAGAACTCTAGCAAGTTCAGGTGCTTGCTAGAGTTGACTATGTGAATAGTGTTATTTATACAATGCGGTCAATTCAACTGCGATTTTTATCAAATATACGGCCATTTCATATTTGTATGCGTTCCAAAAATCAGTGGAGTATTCTGCATGGCATTCTTCGACTATTTTGCTGTTTTCTGTAGTGTATTCCGGATGCCACTTCATGAGATCGGAGTTACAATATAGAATGTTCAAGCAATCCTTTAATTTATCCTTTTGTATAGAACTAGATGCCCAAAATTTTTTTCCGAGTTCCTTAAGTTCTTTTCTATTGAGCGTTAGCTCCCCTTCATCATCAAATACGGGGTGTTGGTTGTAACTATTATTTAATACAAACGTTTCCATTTCTTCCAGGCTTTCAGCGAGTAAAATTTTGTAGTATGGATATGGTGCTATTTTCTCAAAACGTTTTCCTCTCAATGCAAACCATTGCAGGTTTAATTCGTTATGTGTGAGATCGTATAGGGCTGCGAGTAAATCAGGGAAATTACGTGGGTCAAATAGATCTTCAACTTTTGAAAAAGCTGCATAATGTGTAGTCATATTTCTGTCAAAGTAGGCGTATTTTGCTTGAATGAGACTGCGATATTGGTTACGAAAAAATATGTTATCGCTACACAGTGTATTAACATCGGAGTCTATGAATATTTTTACAGTGAGTTCTCTGCTAAGGACGAGATTCTGAAAGGCTGGAATTTTTTGCATAAAGGATGAAACCTTGAAGCCGGAATCAATCTCGTGCAGTTTCTTTTGACGTTTTGAAATTTTGCTTTCTCCGGATAGTTCCTCTGTTTTTTCATCTTCTTTTAATTTTGTGTGTTCGGGAATACGGAGATGCTCGCTCTGTAATTCCTTTATATAGCTAATTTCGTTTACTAGCCATCGAGAATCCTGTCTTAGAAATTTTGAAAGGTTATAAACGAGCAATACCATTGATTTTGTTGTTTTATCGTTTTGCACAAAATCTTTTAGCATCTTTGTTAATTCAGTGTTTAGATTTATATTCTGTCCTAGGTGATTGTACATATTGAGAAGGGCTTTGCTATTATGCCATGTTCCTTCTTTGATCGTTTTCATGAATGGGACTAGTGCGTGCTTCTTTTCATCATATTCTGTTTCAAATTTAGACGAAAGGTCAAACAGAATGAAAAAGAGAATCATTTGAAGTACTTCAAGAGAATTTTGTTCATAATGACGTTCTTTTACGGGTATAATACCATTCTCCATGCAATATGCATCGTTGGAATCGATAGTTTTTTCTTCTTCTAAAAATACTTCGTTGAAATCATATTCGTTCATGAAGTGAATCATCCAATATAAACAGAAAACGAGACCTGGTTTGCTTTTTAGATTGCTTAGATTTTGGCGGATGACGTTCTTGAAAAATTTTACAAAGTATGTTGAATCTGTACTGGTGGGTGGTGCAAATAAGTATCCGAAGCACCTTTGTACGATAAAGGCTTCGTCAAGGGAAATGAGATTGAAAAATCCCATTAGTTGAATCCATGAGTTAAGTTCATCATTTTTTCTGATGTTGGTATAAAAATCTCCTTCATAATTCATGTGGCAACTGCTGTGAAAAAAATGACCACTTACACCGCCCCAAGTATCAAGATCGGTTCTCCCTGGCTGTTCTTTACGGAGAAACCAGTAAAAATAATCAGTCAGATAGTTGTTGACATTGGAGAATAGTTCTTCTTTGTTGTCTATGAATGCAGCGAATGAGGCCAGGGTGACGATTGCGTCGTATTCTTCTTTGATGGACTCATGCACTGTTGGTCGCAGTAATCCCAAATCACGTTGTTTTAACAATAAATACAATGCATAGGCAAAGTGCTTATCTTCGCATTCACCTGTCCCAATAAAATCCTTGAGAGCCTTTAGATGACCATCGAGCCAAGCTGTTTTTTCAAATGGCGTTTCTTTGGCGAATTCTGGATCGCATTTTTTTTGGTCATAATCTACATCTGGATCAAATTTTTTAACGGCGGCTTTGGCTTGCGCAATCCATTCGTTATGACGCTGTTCGCGTTTCTTACATTCTTCTTTGTCAAAAAGTTGTTTGTAGTATTCCTGATATGCCTCTTCTTCGGTCAGCTTTTTCTTCGGGTCTTTTTTCTGCTCCTCCAAAGGCGCTTGGGCATATTGCCAATAAATCCAGTCGTCGCTAAATGGAACGTTGTTTTTTTTCAATATTTTAAAGAGTTTGCATAGCGTTGTCTTGAGCCAGTTTCTTTCTTCCGACAAGTTGTTTAACTGAAGTTCTGTATATATGTGGCACAGAAAGAAATAGGCTGAATAATCCCAGAATACATTTACTGCGTCGCCGACTGTTTTTATGTTGATTTTCGTAGCTTTCAGAATTTGAACAGTTTCTTTTACGTATTCGTCAAGTTTATCAATGTTTCCGCAAGGTCCCCAAATGACCTTGTCTTCCATTGCTGTTGAATATGAATTTGTCATTTTCCAAATGATTTCGGAGATGTCGTACATGATTTTCCCTTTATATTCATCGTTTAACCATAGACTTACACTCGTAAATCTATCCTTTTTGTGTGGGGAGCGTTGAATAAACACAAATAACTACATCACAAATGTGATATAGCTCCGTTAAGGTTTTGCTTGAAATTTTGTCCATTCTGAACTCCTTGTCAAAAAAAATTACGCATACACGACTTAGAGTTTCAAAGAATGTACCATGAATATACAAACAAAAAGCTAAAGTGTCAAGTAATCTTTCTAAATAAGCCTTTTTTCTGTTTCCTGATCAAAAATACGGCATAAAGCGTGACGGATTTGATTCCGTTCTTAAAAAATGCCAAAAATGAGGCTTGTATTTTTTTATATTGCACCTCCGTCTAACGAAAGGAATACATGACCGACAAAGTTCTGCAATGGCGAAATCTGCGAAACGAACTTGACGATTTGCTTAAAGCTCGTAACATGAAGTACGCCGAAGCGGTCAAGGAATACTATAGAGAAAATCCTAAAGACGCTAGCGAAAAGAAGTCCTCTAGCAAAAAGTTCAGCGTAAAAAGCGATTACGATGAATTTTCTTATGACAATTGCGTCGAGAAAAAATATTGGAAGAAGCGACCGAAAAATGAAACGGCGTCCGAGCTTTTGAAAGACCGACCGGCCCCTAATAGGCTTGAGCCCGCAATAGCTTTCCTTGAAAAATTGAAGCTGTTTTTAGCGGCGAAAGATTGCCAAAAACCGGAACAGTGGATTTCTGAAAAGTTTGGTCAGGATTTTTTGAACAGCTTCAGAAAAGAAGTAATTGAACCCATTAAACAAGAAAAGGAGAATCAGCTCTTTTCCGGGATAAAAGATAAAAACGGAAAGGATGAATTTGATTTTTAGATTATGAAAAAATTATTGTTAATTTGTTTTATCTTGGTTGTAGCCTTGCTCACCTCTTGCGACTATCAAAAGAGAGAATGCGTTGTTAGTGCCTCTCGATGCCTGACGGAAGAAGCGTATCGAGATTCGCTTTACAAGGGCTGGAAAGCTCCGGTTAACAAGGATTCCTTGGTGGATTCTCTTTTTGCGATATTGCGCGAACAGCGTCAAATGTTGCTTGACATGAATGTTGTGCCGAAAACTGAATTGTCGGACCCTGCGAAAAAGCCGGTTGTCGAAATTCAGCCTGTCGTTGAAAAGCCTAATGTCGCTCCGATTATTGAAAATATAGAGGAACCCGTGGGTGAGGAAAACGCCAATAGCGTTTCAAATGTGTCTGCCGAAAATGCTGGAAGTCAGCCTGAAGAGCGTAAGTGGGGTAAGCTTGTGACTGGAGCCGGAGCTGCTATAGTCGGAGCCGCTGTTGGTGCTGCTGTTGTGGATAAATTGCACTGCAATGAACGCTTGGACATAACGGTTGAGTACAAGTTGATGGTGGCTTGCCTTAATAGCTGTGGTTATGATGAAGAAACTCTTGAAAAATGCGGTGCTGGCATAATGCAGTGGCTTTGCAAGGAAAAAGAAAAAGCCGAAACGATTATGAATCGTGTTCGGACTTCTTGCTCAATTAGATAAAGTTATTTATTCCACGTATTTCTTGATGAGTCTAATCATCAGTTCGGCTAGGCTTTCCACTTGGTAATTGCCAACGGTTGCCTTGATGTGTGAATTGCCGATGCCGCTGTCGTCGGTGAGGAATACGTATGTACCGCCTGTCGCCAAGTCGAAGAATCTCAACATAAATTCAGTTTCTTTGTCTACACCGCTTGCCGCTACAGGGATAAGCTTGATGCCTTTTTTGGCGAAGAGGCGGATCGAATTCTGGAGACTTTTGATGATGTCTTCTTCGTAGTGGGCGGGGGCATCAAGGATAAGGAATGCGATGCGTGCGCGGGCGGCTTCGTCCCAAGAGAGATTTTCCAGCGAAGCTTCAAGCGCTGTGTGGACGGCTTCGGGGTAGTCTCCGCCTCCGCTTGCTCTTTGGTTTGAAACGAATTCCTGAGTCTTTGCAACGTCATTGGTGAAGTCGTCGTGGCGCGTGAGGTAGGAATCGCCTACGTCGCGGTAGAAGAGAGCCGCTGTGCGCAAATCAACATTGCTTTCCGAACTTGCGTGGTCGATAATGTAATTGAGGTCGGATTTGAGGAATCGGATTTCGTCGCTCATTGAACCTGTGGCGTCTACGATGAAAGCGATGTCAGCCGTCATCTTGGCGTGTTTGGTATCTTTGTCTACAACGGTATTGATGTTGAGTTTGCGATCTCCTCTGGAAGATGTCTTGAGTTGTCCATTGACTACAACTCCGTCAACAATTAACCAGAAGTCTCTTTTTTGATATTGGTGCTTGTTGAATAAATTAATCCAGCAATAAGCGTAACCTGCATTATCTGTTTTGGTCGTGAATTCTACTTGCCTGCCGTTGAGGAGTGTCACAGGAATGTTCGCGATGCCAACGTCATTTCCGTCCACGACTTTTACCGCCACAAGTTGCTGGGGGTAGAATTTCCAGTAGCTCATCTTTTCATTGTAATCATTGTCGTTGATGATGTTGGTCCAGAATTTCCAATGCTCCAGATCGTTCCATTCGCCTGCAGTGAGGAGTCCTGATACTTGTTCATCCGAACGCCTTGCTCTTCTTTTTCGCCTTGAAACGGGTTCGTCATCGTCCCAAGAACTGCTTTCGTCGCTATCGGAAGCGAGGTATACAGTTTTTGATGAAGCTGGGCGCTCAGAACTTCTTCTAGGAGACGCTTTGGCTACGACTGTTGATTTCTTGGCGTACGTTTTTGAAGCGCCGGTGGCGAGCATGGAAGAAGAACCTCCGAGCAGTCCTGCCAAACCGTCGCTAACTCCTGCTGAACCTGCGGCACCTTCGGAAAATCCCGCAGAAGATTTTCCGCGCCTTCCTCCGAGAACTGTTTTCCCAGTTGTATGTAGGCCACTTACGCTCTTCATGACTTTGTCAATGTCCTTTGTGAATTTGACATCCGCCGTTGAAAAAGAAGGTGACGGCCTTGACGATGCTGCCAAATATTTTACCGCTCCTCTATTGTCTGGTGCTTTGGGCGATCCTTTGTGTTTGTATTCGGGTGTTGTAGATGGAGAAACGGTCATTACCGTTTCGATTCGTGCTTCGTCGTCTCCTGTTGTTTTGGTGGTTTCTTTGTTTGTATTATCGCTGCAATTGATAAACATAAAAGCGCATGCGATTACGGTTGATAAAAAGAATTTATTTTTCATGATGTACTCCTTTTTTTTTATTAAACTAGCACATTCCATGTGGCTAAAACCAACGAACAAAAGCCTAATATGGATAAATGTTTTTTACGAATAAAAGGA
Organism: Fibrobacter sp. UWB4; assembly: GCF_002210345.1. NCBI lineage: Bacteria > Pseudomonadati > Fibrobacterota > Fibrobacteria > Fibrobacterales > Fibrobacteraceae > Fibrobacter > Fibrobacter sp. UWB4. Next base: position 108,326 of record NZ_MWQI01000001.1, read on the forward strand.
AACGATGTTATATTTCAAGTATGTCTAGGTTGTGTCATATTTTGCACTATACTTCTGTCACATTTTTGTGCTGTATTTCTTTGTTTACAAATAAAGGCGTTTGTGCGGCGGAACTTAATGGTGTATTTGATGCGGGGTGGACAACGGCGTACCAGTCGCAGGATTCCTTGACTCGCATGCATCAGCGTTTGCAATCACTCGGAATGGAATATATCGTGTTGCAATACGCTGCTGTTGAAGCGACGCATTTGTATTACCCATCGCAACTTGATTTTTTGCAGAATACGCAGTACAAGAACAATCAGCTTTTCCCGAAGAGTATTGAGGCTGCGAAAATTGCGGGAACAAAAATTTGGCTCGGTCTTTATTACGATGGTGATGGTTGGTTTACTCCACCGACGATTACACAACTTGATACTTTGTCTGCGAGAAATGTTCGCGTTTTAAATGAACTTTATGATTTCTATGGCCGCGAAAAAGTGATTGAGGGCGTGTATATCCCGCAAGAAATTGCGCGTTATTATTGGGATGGACTCCGCGAAGATGCGACTACAGAATCGCTGGTGCTGCATTTTCTGAAGCCGCTTGTAGATGCGGCGAAGGCGGTTGGCTGGAAGGTCTTGGCAGCTCCGTTCTACAACCAGAATTTGGAATCTCCCGAAAAATTGCAATCGTTTTTCGAAAGTCTTTTTGCTGTGGGATTCAAGCCCGATGTGATTGCCGTTCAGGATGGCATCGGTGCTAACGATACGGGAAAGATCCATGCCGATATAGCAACGGTCGAAAATTACGAACGTGCGGTGGCCCAAGCTTGCGCAAAATACGGAATTGAATTCTGGGTCGATGCGGAATTGTTCCGCACGGATGATTCTAAAGCACTTGCGGATAGTGCGCGAATTTCGGCGCAACTGGATACAGCACGTGCTTCGGGTGCTGTGAATGTCATCGGTTATGATTTGGCTGTTCTTGGGAACGCTGGGCTAGATTCGTTAGAAAAGTGGAAATCGCAGACTGTCGGGCTTAAAAAGTCGCGCAATCCCAACAAGAATCCGCAAAAACTATTGAAGTTTTACAAGCTGAACGGAGCGCGAGTCTATCTTGATCGTCGTTAAAATTTTATAATTCAAGAAAAAAAGGAGCGTCTATGCGCAAAAATCTCGGAGTAAAAACTTATCTGTATCCGCAGCCGACTTTGGTCATCGCCACCTATAACGAGGATGGCTCGGCAAACGCAATGGTGGCTGCTTGGGGCTCTATCAGCGACAACAACCAGGTTGCAATTTACGTGGCGAAAACCCACAAGACCATCCCGAACATTCTTGCTCGCAAATCTTTTACCGTGAGCATGGCGACTGCTGATCACATCAAGGCTATCGACTATTTGGGCATTACCAGTGGTAATCGCGTGGCGGATAAGTTTGCAAAGGCTGGTTTTACATCTGTCAAGAGTGAAAATGTCGATGCCCCGCTCGTTGCTGAATTGCCGCTTGCGCTTGAATGCAAGCTCGTGAGCTACGACGAAGAATCGGAACTCCTGCTCGGTGAAATCGTGAATGTCACTGCCGACGAATCCGTGCTCGATCAAGACGGAAAACTCTCTGTCGAAAAGCTTGCCCCGGTTTGCTACGATTCCGCAGGTCACGGCTACTATGTGATGGAACGCCGTGTCGGCAACGCCTTCAGCGACGGTAAAAGCATTTAGGAGTTGCTTGCGTTAAAGCCTGCTTCTATCAAGTTTACCATCTTGGTGATGTCTGCTTCATGCATCAGATGGTAATTAGATAGAATCCGTTCAAGTGGATATTGGGCAAGAATCGCGGAAAACGACTTGCCCGTTTTCCATTGGCAATAGGCGAGGACTGTTCCGCTCCAGTATTCTGCTTCGGGGTAGAACGGTTCGCTAATGGCTTGCTTAATTATATCGTCTGTTAAAATTTTCGGGAACGCTATAAGTGCTAGCTCATATCCTGATTTGCCGCACAAAAAATCAGGATTTCCCATTTCGATTTGTTTGGATACTTCAGATGCAAGAAATGTATTTTGAACATCCTGCGGCAATAAATTTAGATTGCGGAGCGATATCTGAAAAAAGAATCCCAAATTTTTTTGGACTGATTCCAGATATATTTCATCATAGGGATAAGCCATTCAAAAGCTCCGGGTTTCGTACTAGGTCGATCAAATAAATAGATTCGCTCGGTTTTAGATTGCGCAAGCTTTCGCGATAAGCTTTACGTGCGGTTGTATCGCGCTCTTTATATTGCATGTAGTATTTTTCTTTCTCTGCTTTTTCTGCTTTGATGAATTTCAATCGTGAAAAAGCTTTTGGTGATTTCAAGACAATCTGTAATCCGAGACTCCCTAATTTCATTGAACTAGCGAGGCTTTGTATCGGGATAATGTTCTCTAGAAAATCGCTGGCAAAAGAGAAATAAGAATCATTGGCTCTATAGCCGTAAATGACATCGTATGATTGGTAATCTAATTTGAAATGTTCTGTCAAAAATTGCAGATTTTGATGCCCGATAGGTGACTTTGGTGCAAAGATTCGGTTCGGCATCAGAATGGTTAGCCAATGCAATAAGCTGAAATTATCTTGTGATAGATCTAAAATATTAAGGTCTTGACTGTCGAGTTCGTATTGGTTGGCAAATCCGTCTGTATTTTTTTGACAAGCCCATTCTTTTGCCAAATCAATAGATTCCGTGCAATAAAATCCCAGCCCGTAATCATTACGGGGGTTCCCCGCACCGAAAGTGGGGGCTGAAATTTGCTTATCGGAACCATGGAATAGAATCATGAAATAGAAGATACATTTTTTGTGTGAACAGAAGGATGGATGGTGCAAAAAAGGTGGCTTGCTGGCCACCTTATTCCTTGATAATGATTGAACTCATTAGTACAAGTACCATTCCCATTTGAGGGTGCATTGCTTGTTTTCTTCATCAGTTTGATACCAAACTTCGTAATCTTTAATATATCCGATGCTATGTACTCCGTAGCCATAGCCTGAAGAATAATCATCGTTTATTAAGAGGTCGGCGTCAGTAATTTTGGGGTAGATGTAGATTGAGTCGGTGTATATGGGAACTGTTGTTGTGAAATCAATGCGTCCTTCCCATTCTCCTGTGTCCTGCTTTTCTAGCAGATTCTTTGTCATTACAGAATCTCTAGTACCGTCATTTTTTCGAAATTGAATCTTGAAAGAAATGCGAGGGTCTGCGTCTGCATAGTTTTTCATGCTTAGTGTATTGTCCCAATCTGGCGTTTCTTGCTTGAAATAAGTCAGCGTGAGCTTGATATTTTTGCTTTTGGTAAGGTATGTTTTTTGTGTATTAGAGGATGTCTTTGATGAGCTAGAGTAATAGTAGTTTATGGTGCTGGATGAAGAATATTTCTTCGAAGAACTTGAATATTTGTAGCTAGATGAACTCTTTGCGGAAGAAGAACTTTTTGCTGTGTTGCACTGATAGCCGTAATTGGAGCAGCACCAAGATGCGGAATTGTAGCTTGTACCGTAATAGCAATCGTCTTTCTCTCGTTGCTCATTTTCTTGCTGTTCTTTTTCGCTGATGTTTTCCATCACAGAAGATGTGGGGCTTTCTTCGGCACATGCAATGAAAATTAAAGATGCAAAAAGAATTGAATTAAGTTTTATGAACATATAGAATCCTTTAGAACATTGCTTCGAATTTTAGACGCCAACTGCTGCCGTAATCGTATGTTTTGTGGAAGCCTCCATCGTAAATACTGAAACTTCCTATATACCATTGGAATTCGAATGCAAAGTGACGGCTTAATTCTAGGCCGACGCCCAATAGGGGGACAAATTCCCATTCGTCGATAGCGGCGGCCCCATCTCCAGATTCTTCTATCCAGCTATAATAACGTCCGACTTCAAGATCAATCCAGTGATAAATAGGTTTACGAATGTGGAAACTTGTGCTGATAAATGGTGAAATTGGTAATGGGCCTAAAGGAATGCCGAAACGGAATCCCAGAGGAATTTCGGCCATTATTGTGCTGTATTGTATATAAAAAGATTCTTGCTCATACTCTGCTATGTGATATATTGCGTTTAGGCCGATGTTGAATGAAACAACTTCATTGAAATAGCTTCTAAAAAGGAATCCTGCGTTTATTCCGAAATCATAGTTTTGTGGTGCACTATAAAAATAAATGTCATTGAAACTTCGACTTTCCGGGAATTCAAAAGCGAGTGCTAATCCAAAGAAAGAGCTTCTGCTTTTGTTTGGTTCTGTATTCTGGCTTGAACTACTTTGATTGGCTTCGTAATAATTAATCCAAATGTTATTCTTTTGTACAGAGGGCGTTGTAGCATCTTCCTGTGGCTTGACTGGTTTTTCTTCGATTGTTTTTTCTTCAACAGGCTTTTCTTTGACGATAGCTGCTTCGATAGGTTCAGGCTTTTTTTCGACAATTTCTTTTGCTCTTTGAATATCTAGCGCTGTCATTTCGCTATTGGCGAAAACGACGGTGAGTGTGCATGCGGAATCGTTACTGCAATGTTCTTGAATTTGCTTGGCAAGTACGCTTGAGTTTTCAATGCGTTGCAGTTTGCGATCAAATTCGGCGACGCTATCGGCTTTGGCTTGTTCTTCGAGCTGCTTTTTGTTGATGGCGTAATCGATACATTTGCAGGATTGCTCAATTTTTTTACAGAATTTGTCTTTAAATTTAGGTTGCTTTGCTTTCAGCATTTTGTCAGTGACAGGGCAATCTCCGCAAAAACCGGAGCATTCTTCTGTCATTGGCGGCAAAGGCTCGATGCGGGACATTTCAGGCTGGGTGCTGCTGAACTTGGTCTCGTAAAGTGATTGCATGGTCTTGTTAGAAACGGGCGATGAGCCCAGCTTGATTTCTTTGAATTGTCCGTTTTCAAAAGCGATGTTGCGAGCGCAGACTTTTTCATCGCATGTTTGTAGCAATTCGTTAGAAAGTCTGTTTATGCTTTCTGCAAATGCGGCTTCTTTGCTTGCTTGTGCTGCGCTGATGCTGTCGAGGAGTGCTGTGCAGTGGCAACGTTTATCGACTTTTTTGCAGGTCTGGTCTTTTTTGTTTTGGCAGGGGGTACAAAGTTCGATGCACATATTCTGTGCGAAAAGCGAAACCGTTAATAAAAGAACTAACGCGAAAATCGCTTGAATGTTGTTTCTCATTTTAACTCCTTGATGGCGAGGCGACATCGCTGAATTCAAGGAGCTTTTTAAAAGAAAAAAGGCGTGGAGTTGCCCATTGTTTGCTTACAGACTGAGGCTCGGCAAAGCCATTACGCATAAACAAACAACAACAACCCACGCCCCAAATGGGACGTGAGCAGCTTACTTCTATTCTCTGCGTTGTGAATTTTGCCGATTTACAGTCTAGAGAATAGTCGCAAAAGCTCGAAAATCCGGTCGCAGGTTGCCCCGCTATGTAATGTAAAAATAAAAAAATATTATGATATATTCAAGGTGTTTGCCCAAAAAGCCCCCAGTTGACAAGCTCGCTGTGCTTGATAATTTTTGCCGATTTCAGTCTGGCGACGCTTGCACTGGAGGCAGGGGCGTGGGGACTGTCGGTAACAGATTTAGATTATGCGAAAGGGACAATAGGGGACTTTTTATTATGGCTGAATTCCTAGCTTTTCCACCCAGTCTACGTCTGCCGTTACGGTAAGCGTCTGTAATCCGCAGGCGGCTGCGGCGGCAGTGTTGACGGGACTATCGTCAAGGAATATTGTTTCGGCGGGGGAGGCTCCGAGCTCGCGAATCGCGGTCTTGAATATTTCGCGATCGGGTTTTTGCAAATGGAGCTCCTGGCTCAAGAAAATCTTGTCGAAAAAGTCTTCGAGCTTGTTGCCGTTTGCGTTGAACCAATTTTGGCAACAGTATTCCCAATGTAATTCGTTTGTATTGCTCAAAAGCGAAACGCTTGCAACACCTTCCATTTTGCGCAAGCGACGGAGTGCTTGCAGTTTGCGGTCTGCGACTCCCAGGCAAATGGAATTCCATGCTTCTTCGATATCGCGTGGCGTTGTCGGGGTCGCGGCGCACTTGTCTACATTGCGGCATTTTTCAGCGACTTGCTGGCAGAACTCTGCGGTCGTCACGTATCCGAGCTGGTAATCATCCATCAGCTTGTAAACAGAACCGCCCGGCTCAAGTTCGGCGGGCGGCAAACCGAGTGCGACAAATCGTTCGTAAGCGTTTTTCATGCGGATGTCCAAAAGGACTCCGCCTAAATCAAAAATGTAGTTCTTGAGCATGTCGCAAAAATAGAAAACAATACTTGTTTTCTGTTATGCGATTGTTGCGACTTCCGGAACGTCTTCTTTCTTTGCCTTCAGCTGTAAATAGAATTCGCTGAACGCTGCTGTTACGTATGGGCCAACCCATAAGAATGCGATTCCGCAAGTGATGATTCCCAGGAGAACCCAGGGGATGAATCTCAGGTAGAGTACGAACAGTTCCATACGGTGGCCGTACATCATTTCGCTACTCTTGCGCAAGAGCTGGCGGCTTGAATATTCAGGATGGTCTAAAAGGATGAAGTAAACCATGGAGTAAGAAAAAGCCTTCATGATGCCAGGGATGATCAAAAGCAAGGACCATAGGAAAACGAATAAGCACATCAAAAGCTGGGTGCAAACGAGGTTGAAATAAAAACCCCATCCGTTTGTAAAACCGACAACCAATCGCTTTAATGAAAGTTCCTTGTTACGTGTAAGGTCCAGGAAGTAGGCATAAATGCCAATGTCTAGACCGAGAGCGAACGGGGCCTCTAAAATTTTCCAGATGCATTCGCCCATGGAATCTTCTTCGAAGAAAGCCGAGGGAATGTCGATCACTATAGAAATGAGTATGAACACGAGGAGAGCGGCGATAGCCTTGCTCCATTTGCCGCCGAGTTTTTCCCATGCGGTCTGTTTGATTTTTGCGGTATCTAATGCGTCCATGTTTTCTCCTTTTTTGCATTAATATAGTTTATTTTTCCTTAAATTCCAGCTGCGATAGCGTGGCGGCGACGGTTGAAACGCCCCCAATGAAGGCGGCGATGAACGATCCGCAGATGAGGTAAAGCGGTAGCGAATAAACGGCCCCGTTTGCAAATGCCACAAACTTTAGTTTATGTGTTTCCTTGCGGCTGTTCTTTGGCGATAAACGCCAGCGCTCGTAAGTGTAGTCCATGAATCCATAGCCAAAGTAATACGCGTTGATGATGAAAATCAGGACAAGCGATGCGATGCTTCCTGCGACGGGGATAAAGTTCAGCAAAAGGCAAAGAGCGGTCAAGACGAGCTGCTTTGCCGTGTTGCGGATGGCGATGATAACTGCGCGCCAGATGTCCTTGAGTGTTTGCTTCATGTCAAACGGAAATTCTTTCCCGGTGAGGATAGTTTCGGTTTTTTCGGAAAGGAACGTGTAAATGGGCGACATGAGAATGTTGACAATCGTGCCGCCGATGAAAATGAATAGCGCAAAGAAAACGATGGGGAGGATGATCTTGATGGCGACCATGCCGGCGTGAATCCAGCCGTTCATGTTTTCGGTGCTGCGCTCGATGATGCCGTTGATCCAGTCGCCTACGCCAACGCCCGAGAAGATGAATGCGACCACGACGATGATGTTCAAGATGGCGGGGATAAACAAATACTTTGTGAGTTTGTTGGCTCGGATGAGACGGATTGCCTTGACGTAGGCGGTGAAGCCAGTTTTGAGTTGTTTTGCGCGAGGTATTGCCATTTGTAGTTTCGAGGTTTGATGAAATTTTTTTCGAGTCGGAGAGGGGCATCCTGCGAAGGAGGTTCCATACGGTTCCTTTTTAGGATTTACATGCTAAAAAACATTGCTTGGATCTAAAGTATGTAAAATTTCAAGGATAGAGTAGTCTGTTATAAGTTTTTTACGTGTTAAAAGGGGGTGTGTTTCAAGCCAAACCCCAAAGTGTCAAAAATATGACACTTTCTTTTGCTATATTCAACAGACCCCCAAGAGGGGTGCCTGGCTGCGGTTGCGGCCGGGCTTGTGTCACCGAGGGCCGTGCGAGCTGTGCTATCCAATCAAGGGTGTATGGCTCGGTGGACCCCAAATCCGGAAACGGAATCTACAAGTAGGAATCTCAAATGGATTTTTCTGCGATCATTGCTGAAGAACTGAATCTTGAAGTGTGGCGCGTATCCAAAGCGCTCGAACTTATGGACCAGGGGGGTACGATCCCCTTTATCGCCCGTTACCGCAAGGACCAGACGGGAACTTTGAACGAAATTGAACTCCGCGACATCAGCCACCGTCGCGATTACCTCCAGGAACTTGTGGACCGCAAGGAAACGATCCTCAAGAGCATCGAGGAACAGGGCAAGCTCACGCCGGAACTCAAGGCTCAGATCGAAGCTTGCAAGGACAAGACTCTTCTCGAAGATATTTACGCTCCGTTCAAGCCGAAGAAGCGTACTCGCGCAACGATTGCAAAGGAACTTGGTCTGGAACCGCTCGCCCGCCTGATGTGGGCTCAGGAAAATACCGGAAACACGGCAGAAGAAATTGCACGCATTTATTTGTCCGAAGAAAAGGGCCTTGCCGACCCGCGTGCAGCACTCAAGGGTGCAGCAGACATCCTCGCCGAAGAAGTTGCAGACAACGCAGAATTCCGCCAGTACCTCCGCAACAAGGTCGAAAAGACTGGCGTCATGGTTTCCAAGGTCAAGAAGGATTTCGAAAAGCAAGAAACCAAGTTCAAGGACTACTATGACTTTAGCGAACCGGTCTCTAAGATTCCGAGCCACCGCATGCTCGCTCTCCGCCGTGGCGAAAAGGAAAAGGTGCTTCGCCTTTCCATCGAAGTTCCGAACGAAGAAATGATCGGTTACCTCCAGAATCAGGTCATCAAGCACGACTCTGTCTGGAAGCCGTACCTCGAAGATATGTGCAAGGACGCTTGGGAACGCTTGCTCCAGCCGAGTATGGAAAGCGAAGTGCGCCTCCTCCTCAAGGACAGCGCTGAAGAAGAAGCTTTCAAGGTGTTCTCCAAGAACCTTCAGGACGTTTTGCTCGCTGCTCCGGCAGGCCACAAGGCTGTGCTCGCCCTCGACCCGGGTTTCCGTACGGGTTGCAAGGTCGCTGTGCTCGACAAGAACGGCAAGTTCATGGATCACGGCATCATCAAGCCGCATGAACCGTGGAACGACAAGGCCGGTGCCGCAGTTTATCTGATGAGCCTCATCGACAAGTATCAGATTGACCTCATCGCTATTGGTAACGGTACGGCAAGCCGCGAAACGGACGCTTTCTGTGGCGAAATGGCTCTCAAGTTCAAGGGCAAGGTTCCGCCGCGCGTTATCGTTTCTGAAGCGGGTGCATCTGTTTATAGCGCAAGCATGATTGCTATTGCCGAATTCCCGAAGGAAGACGTGACGACCCGTGGTGCTATTTCCATTGGCCGCCGCTTGCAGGACCCGCTGGCAGAACTTGTCAAGGTCGATCCGCAGTCCATTGGCGTGGGCCAGTACCAGCACGACGTGAACCAGCGCGAACTCAAGAAGCGTTTGGACGAAGTCGTGGAAAGCTGCGTGAACATGGTCGGTGTTGACGTGAACAGCGCTTCTGCTCCGCTCCTCTCTCACGTGGCAGGCCTTAGCAATACGCTCTCTGAAGCGATTGTGAAGTACCGCGAAGAAAACGGCGCTTATGCAAGCCGTGAAGATTTGAAGAAGGTTAAGGGCTTTGGCCCGAAGGCTTTCGAACAGGCCGCAGGCTTTATGCGTATCCCGGGTGCTGAAAACCCGCTCGACGATTCCGCCGTGCATCCTGAAAACTACGCCCTCGTCGAAAAGATGGCTGAAAAGGTCGGCGTTCCGGTCAAGGAAATGGTCGGTAATGCAGACGCTGTGAAGGGCATCAAGCTCGATGAATTCCTCTCCGATGAAGTCGGTCGCGCTACTTTGGAAGATATCCTCAAGGAACTCCAGAAGCCAAGCCGCGACCCGCGTAAGGAATTCCGTTATGCTAAGTTCGATGACCGCATCAAGACTATCAACGACCTTGTGACGGGCAGCTGGATGGAAGGCGTGGTCACGAACGTTGCTAACTTCGGTGCTTTCGTGGACATCGGCGTGCATCAGGACGGTCTCGTTCACATTTCTGAAATTAGCGACAAGTACGTGACGGACGCTAAGGATGTGCTTACTGTCGGTGACGTGGTGAAGGTTCGCGTGGTTGCAGTCGATGCTAACCAGAAGCGCATCAGCCTTTCCATGAAGCAGGAACAGACGGACGGTGTTGCCGGTGCTGGCGCTAATGGTCCTCGCGGTCAGCGCGTGGGTGGCCCGCGTGGTAACTTCGGTCATCGCGACGGTGGTGCTCGCCCGCAGGGTGGCATCCAGGGCCATGCAACGATTGCCGACCTCAAGAACAAGATTGCCGGTAAGGAACGCCCGGGCATGCAGCCGCAGAAGAAGCCGAATGCAGCCCAGCCCGCCAAGCTGAACGCCTTGCTGAAGTCCATGAAAAAAGGCTTCTAGCCGAGAGTCGCGGCTTTCACTGTCATGCCCGCCGCCGAGCGGGCATCCCCCTTTTAAAACAAACAAAAACAGCACTCGATAGAATCGAGTGCTGTTTTTGTGTTCAATCTTACAAGATAAGCAAAGCTTCGTACCATCGCGGGGTTCCGCGATAACTTTGCCTAAATGCTCGAATTACGAGAACTTGATCACGCCGGCCGGGCAGCTGTCTGCAGCGTCCTTGATTTCGTTTTCGTATGCGCTGAAGTCAACGCCTTCCTTAACGACCATCTTTTCCGGAACGGAGAAGACTGCATCGCAAGTTGCTTCGCAAGCGCCGCAGGAGACGCATTCGTCGCTAGATTCATCGAGCCAAACTTTCGTAATTGCCATAAAATACCTCTTATATTGGTTAGGTTTTCCCAAAAGATATAAAAAAATTACGCTTGAAGAGTGAAAAAGTGAAAGAAATTTGGAAAAAATGGGGTTTGGCCATTAGTCAATGGTCAATAGTCATTAGCAATAACTAACAACTATTAACTAATAACTAGTAACTCCCAACTCCCAACTCCTAACCAACAACATGTTTTTATATATTCTCATTCAAATGCGTAAATTTGTCTGCCTTATAATCCTATTTTGCTCGTTCTCGTTTGCAAGTCCTCCAAGAGGTTTCTCTGGTCTTATGCATGATTTTGCTTATGCAGATTGGGTTGTAACTCCACTCTCTTTTTATATGAATATTCATAGTGATGTTAATTTGGGTTTTTGGAGCGGCAAGAAAATAGTAGATGGATTGTATTTGAATGGTCAGTCGTTTAATTTTCATTTGGTTGATGACGAAAAAGATTCGTGTACAAGAATTGGTGCTGCCTTTCTTTTGCATACGATTGTTATTCCGATTGCGTTTTATGATTTTTTTGATCCATCCAGTCATTCGATCTATGCATATTGTGCTATGGCATTGTTGCTGAATCCCACGTTGGAATTCTATGTCGTGCGTGAATATGTCCCCATTTCTGTAGGAATTGGTTACAATACAGATTGGTTTGCTTTTAAGCCTAAACGGAAATTTTATTTCCGGGCACATGGCGATGTAAACATCGATTTTCCTTTTGTTAGAGTGACTGCCTCTTATTCCTATTCGTTCTTGGATACTTATGATTTGAAAAAAGGTTTTAGTTTTTATTTGGGTGTAGCCTTGCTCCGTGTTCCAGAGTCAGATAGCTAGTGGTATAATTCATAAAAAATACAGAATAATCTCTACCCACTACCTACTGCTTGCTGCCAACTATTTTTAAATTTGCTTCAAGTTTTTCAAGCATATTCGGGCAATGGTGCTCGCATTTTGCGTGAAAATTATGAGGACATCGTTAACGATGAAAAAAGTGGTTGTAAAAATTGGTGGCAGCTTGGCAATCGATGAAGCCAAGTTGGCCGATTTTGTGGCGGCAGTCAGCAAGCTTCCGGCTATGGGCTGCCAAGTGGCCGTGGTGCACGGCGGTGGCAAGGACATCAACGAGAACATCTCCTTGCTCCGAGAACAACCCACCTTTATCGACGGTCTCCGAGTCACGACGCCTTCTATCATGAAGATGGTCGAAATGACGCTCTCGGGACACGTCAACAAGAAGCTCGTGCGAATGCTCCTCGAAAACAATTGCAACGCTGTCGGCCTCAGTGGCGTCGATGGCAAGTTGTTTGAAGTGGTCAAGAAGCAGGGCAAGGTGGATCTTGGCCTCGTGGGCGAAGTCAAGAAGGTCAATCCGCAGATTGTGGAAACGCTTTGGTCTGCAGGCTTTGTCCCGGTCGTAAGCCCGATTTCTATCGGTCCGGACGAAAACGGCAAGGCTGTGAGCTGGAACGTGAATGCTGATACTGCCGCAAGCGAACTGGCTGTGGCACTCCACGCTGACCAGTTCGTGCTGGTGAGCGATGTTCCGGGCGTGATGGACGATACCAAGACTGTCATTCCTGAACTCACGGAAGATGCAAGCGAAGCCCTCATTGCTTCTGGCGTCATCAACGGCGGCATGATCCCGAAGGTCCGCGAAAGCTTCAAGAGCATTGAACGCGGCCTCAAGAGCATTCACATTGTCGGCTGGAAGGATGCCGACCACTTTGTAAAACAAATTAATGGAGAACTGAACTATGGCACAATCCTTGGCTAATTCCGTTTTTGAAGAAGACAAGCAGTTTATCGCCCCGCTTTATGGCAAGGCCAATATTGAATTTGTCCGTGGCGAAGGTTCTTACTTGTTCGACAAGAACGGCAAGAAGTATCTTGACTTTGTCGCTGGCATCGCCGTGAACGCTCTCGGCCACCAGAACGCCGCAATCAAGAAGGCTGTCGAAGAACAGATGGACAGCTTCTTCCACATTTCGAACCTTTATCCGAACTACCCGCAGGTGAACCTCGCTAAGGCTCTCCTCGCTGCAACGGGTTTCGACAAGGCTTTCTTCTGCAATTCCGGTACCGAAGCTAACGAAGGCTGCATCAAGTTTGCTCGTAAGTATTTCGATCGCAAGGGTGAAAAGAACCGCCAGAAGATCGTAACGTTCATCAACAGCTTCCACGGTCGTACATTTGCTGCCCTTTCTGCAACGGGTCAGCCGGCCATCCGCGAAGGCTTTGGCTCCATGCCGGGTGACTTTGTTCACGTTCCTTGGAACGATGTCGCAGCCCTCAAGGCCGAAGTCAACAACGACACTTGCGCCATCATGCTTGAATCTCTCGCTGCCGAAGGTGGCGTGATGACCGTTTCCGATGAAATGGTCGCTGCAATCAACAGCTTGAAGAAAGAATTTGGCTGCCTCGTGATTGTCGACGAAGTCCAGGCAGGTATGGGCCGTCTCGGCACATTCCTCGGCCTCCAGAAGCATGGCATTGATGCTGACCTCGTGTCGCTTGCCAAGGCTCTTGGCGGCGGTCTCCCGCTCGGTGCTGTGCTCCTCCGCCAGAAGGTTGCTGACCAGCTCAAGGCGGGCGATCATGGCACGACGTTTGGTGGTAACCCGGTTGCTTGTGCCGTCGGTCTCGCTGTCGTGAACCAGATTGCAAAGCCGGAATTCCTCGCCAATGTCGAAGCTCGCTCCGCTCAGCTCAAGGCAGGCCTCGAAGCTATCGCAGCTAAGTTCCCGGCAGTGAAGGGCGTACGTGGTGAAGGCCTTATTCTCGGTCTCGCTCTCGACGAATCGCTCCCGGTCGGTAACGTAATTGCTGCCGCCCGCGACGAAGGCATGATGGTCCTCAGCGCTAAGGGCAACGTGCTACGTTTGCTCCCGCCGCTGAACGTCTCCGCCGCCGAATGCGACGAAGCTTTGACGAAGCTTGAAAAGGCTTTTGCAACAGCTACAAAGTAAACCGCGGCGCACTTGTCATGCCCGCGAAGGCGGGCATCACCTTTTAAAAACAGCCTATGGATAAACTCCATAGGCTAATTTTTTTGCATTCTGTATGTTTATTTATGTAGTTTATACAACGATGAAATCCTCGAAGTTAATAAGCGTTTTTGTTGCAATCCTTTTGACCTTGTTTTGCGTTTCTTGTTCTAAATCGAACGAGGAACCAGTTTCTAGTTTAAAGGAGTCGGGATCTGTTTATACAAAAGACTATTTTGTTCTGCGGCCATTTCATATAGCGTTGCCCAAGGGATATTCTGTGGAAAATATTCCTCATTTTGAGTTGGGTATTTACGAGATTAAAGACTCTGTAGGGCGTAAGCTTATGACTTTCATTCAAATGACGTACTATCATGGTGCATATCCGATTTCGTTTTTGCCTCCAAAAAATCCTAATGAGTTTAGCGAGGCGGGAAGGCTTGATACGGTTGTAACTATCGATGGAGTAAAAACTAAAAAGCGACAAGTTTATATTTGGTCTGATCGAACTCCGTTAAAGCGAAAAAGTTGGCAACCTCCTGAAATAGTTGAGTTTATTTATTATCCCGATCAGGTTGATTCGTCTATTTGTGAAAACATCATTCGTTCTGTAAAAATCCATAGTTATAATAAAGATTATATGTGCAATATTTATGTGTCTGAAAATAATTCTTTAGAAGGAACAAAAATGTCTAAAATGCGCAATTCGCAGATAAAAGATGTTCAAACATTGGTAAAAGATATTGAGTTGTTGCCTGCTGTATCTGCAAAACAGGACTTCTTTGAAAAGAGCGGAAAATACCTATTCCTCGCCGATTGCTTTATGAATGATGAATACAAGGGCTCTTTCCATATCAATGATTCCTGTGAAATTGGATGGAACGGAAAATACGCTGAAAAAGAAGACATCCTTGATTTGCTGGATGCCATGGAAGATAAACAGTTTAAAGAAAAGCTCGTGAAAAAGTGCAACTTTTCTCGATGAGATTTTATCTATTGTAAAATTTAAAAAATCTTTGAGAATTTTTAGGCCAAATGGGCTTCTAAAACGTGTTAATATAAAGGACGGGGAGCAATTTTCTGTCTATGAACCCGACATTTTCGGGGCTTTAACAACGGAAAAATATGGATAATAATATTGTGGCCGAAACGAAAAATAGCCATGGTGAAATGATTGGTGAGGCGAAAACTTTTGAAGAATACAAGGGCGCAGGCGTTTTCGCGGATCTTCTTCTCGACAGAACATTTAAGAAGGCTTTTAATCCCGACACGCAAAATAAGGTTTGCCTGATTGCTCTTTTGAACGCCGTGCTTGAAGGCGAAATAGCGTCACCGATTGTCGATGTGCAGTCCCGTAACAAGGAATACAGCGACGGATCGAACGAAAATCGAACTTCTGTCTTTGACTTGCACTGTATTGATTCTGCTCAGCGTAGGTTCATCATCGAAGTGCAGATTCTTTTTCAGAAAAACATAGTCAATCGTTCGATTTATTACGCCTCGCAGACGATTGTTGCTCAGGGGCAACGCGGTAAAAAGTACAATTACGAATTGAATCCTGTCGTTACGGTCGTGTTCATGGAATTTAACGTGTTTGCAGGTGACCGCTACATCCGCCGTGCAAAGCTTCGAGAAATGAACGGAGCTAGTATCAGCGATACTCTCAATTTTGCGTTTGTGGAGCTTCCGAAGTTCAACAAGCCTTTGGATGAGCTTGAAACGACGCTCGACAAGGCGCTTTACGCGCTTAAGAACATGAAAAACATGACGCAGATGCCCAAGCAGTATGTGAACACGGTGTTCGAACTCTTGTTTTCGACAGCGAAATTGGCTAAATTATCGAAAGAGGAACAGAAGATGATTGACGAAGCACAGAAAGCCAAGTGGGACAACTACGCAATCCATAAAGCGGCTATTGATAGTGGCTTGCAACAGGGCTTGCAACAAGGTTTGCGTCAAGGCTTGCAACAGGGGCTGAATGTTGCTAGGCAAGAAATGGCGAAGAAAATGCTGTTGAAAAAGAAGCCGATTGATGAAATTACTGAATTCACAGAACTATCTGAAGCAGAAATCCTTGCAATCAAGGCTGATTTAGATAAAGCTTGAATTGCTCACTCGTCACCTTAAAAATGCAAAAGCCTGGACTTAGTTCCAGGTCTTTTTGTATGTTTGGCGCATTGTCGCTTTCCTATAGCAAAACCTTCCTACTGTCTATTTCCTACTGCCTGCTACTTACTATCTCCCTTCCCGTGACGCTTTCTTTTGCTGGTACATGTGCTCGTCGGCTTCTGCAATGATTTCTTCTTCGGAATGCAGGCCTGTTGTGCGGACTGCAAAGCCGTAGGCTGCGCTTTCTGTAATTCCCTGAACCTGAGTTTGCTTGGATTCTTCAATAAAACGCTCTAGGAAGGCTTCGCATTTTGTACGGTTGAACTTGGGAATAATCACCAAAAATTCATCGCCTCCGGTGCGGATGGCTTCGGCGTTTTCGGGTAGGATCTTCTTTAAAATATTGGCGAAGTTCTGGATATATTCATCCCCTTTGTTGTGCCCATAGTTATCGTTAATTTTCTTGAGGTGGTTTAGGTCGAACATCACGTAGCTGCACGGGAGCTTGCGCTTCACGTCGTCAGGGTTCATTATCAGGTAGTTTCTGTTAAAAAGGCCTGTCATGGCATCGTTGAAGCTGAGCTTTTCGAGTAATTTGTGCGAAGTGTTTTCGCTGACCTGTACACCGACAAAAAGGCAAACAATTACAAAAATCACGCTGACGATATCCACGCGGATTCCTTCGACATATGGTGCTGCCGAGCCTGCGATAAAGGGCAGAATAAAGTAGATTATAAAGAAAATGACGGTTCGTCTTCCGAACTGCTTGCGGAAATAAATGATGATTCCCGCCATAAGGATGCCCCAGATGCCGGTCGCAAGCCAAGAAACGAGAGTTTCGTTTGTAGTCCAGTCGCGGGTGATATCGCCTGTAGAAACGTCTACGATGACGTTTACTAAAAAGTCGAGGATGCATAGCGCGTAAATCGTGTAACGCATGATTTTGTGCGGTTCGCATTTCCTGTTTTCGAGGAATGCAAATACATATTTCGAAAAAAAGAAAATGCACAGCGCGCTTGAAACAAAGCTGACTAAATCGACAATGGCATAAACGGGAACCGAAAGTTCACCGTCGCAAATATGGATGATAGCGTATGTGATGATTACGCCATGGTAGGCGATAATCATGCCTGTAAAGTTATATTGAAGCCTGTCGTTACGCCAGTGACCGACCCAGAGAAGGACTAAAATGAGGAACAGGATGGAAAGGCTGAACAAGTCGATACAGATATTTATCGCCTGGATAATATCGTTCATGGCTCCCTCCGCTAAAAAATGTGCAATAAATCGTAATATAAATATAATCTATGAATATGGGATGTTTTAAACAGAAGTCGAAATAATTGAAAAACGTGATTAGATTCAGCCTCCATTTTAAACAATTGGAGGTTTTATGCGTTTTTTGGACTGTGCGCTTGACTATTTAAAGAAAGATGCTGATGAACTCGCACCTTTGACGGTACGCACGTATTACTGGAATTTGAAGAAAATTTCGCTATTTGACCCAGGACTTGAATGCGAAAATGTGACTTCCGAGACGGTGCGGAATTACAAACGCCACTTGGAAACGCTCCACAACAAGGAGGCGACTGTGATCAAGGCGCTTTCGGTGTTTCGCATCTTTTGCAACAAGATGAGGGCTGATGGCATAATTCAAGGCGATCCGTTTGAAAACGTGAAGGTGGGGCGAGCCTACTCGCGTCGTGGATTTTTGACGTTGCGTGAGCTGAAACATCTTTATTTGAGTTACATGGAGTCGCATGTCGCTTTGACGCGGGCAGAAGATGACGTGATGCGCGTGTTCCTGTTCAGCTGTTTTACGGGACTCCGTTACGGGGACTTGCGCACACTTGATGCGTCTGAAATTTTTGACTGGAAAATCCGTAAGCAAATGCATAAGACGGGCGAGGCGGTGTACATCCCGATTCCTGTGCAGGCGCGGCTGTTGCTCCCGAACCCGCTAACGTCTGGGCGTGTGTTCCATGTGGTGGAAAACTCGACGTTTAATCGCACACTCCGCAAAGCGGCTAAAAAGCTAGGGCATTACAAGTATGTCCATTGCCACTTGGCGCGGCATACATTTGCAACAACATGCATTACGATTGGAATCCCGCTCCCGGCAACGAGCAAACTTCTCGGCCACCGCAATTTGGATACGACACTCATTTATGCAAAATACGTCGATACGTTTTTGGACAAAGAAATGAAAAAGTTTGATCGGCTGAAATGATGGCTGAAAAAAACGGCCCGCTTATTTGCGGGTCGCTTTTGAAATTTAACTGGATTCTTCGAGGCTATTCGCCTCTCAGAATGACGTATGATTCCAAGGAAAGGAGTCTAGAGGGAAACCTCGGGTTTCCCTTTACTCTTTAATCGTCGGAGCTTGTCTTGCGACCGGGGCGAGTTCACCATGCTTTCTGAACAGGTGCTTCACGAGCGTGCCGAATCCACGGAGGACGCGGTAACGTTCACGCGGGTTCTTGATGGCCATGATGCCCTGACGGATGATGTAGCTCGGACGCAGGTAGAATTCACGGCGGGCCTTGTCGCAGAAGTCCACGAGAGCCTGGCTTGTGAGTTCGCCGCGCTGGATTGTAGTGCGGTGGAAACCGTCCTTGTCGAGCCACTGGCTGTAATCCTTCGACTTCAAGGCTCCACTTTCAAGAGCTTCCTTGTAGGCTTCGGTGCCGGGGTAAGCCATGATGGGGTAGAACTGGGCCGTGTTCGGGTTCAGCTTCTTGGCATAGTCGAGCGTCATGCGGAGTGTTTCCGGCGTGTCGCCCGGGTTACCGACCATGAAGCATCCGTGAACGAGGAGTCCTGCCTTGCGGGCATTCTTCGTAAATTCAATAGCCTTGTCGGTGTTCTTCACGCCCTTGTGGATCTTTTCGAGAACCTCGGGGGAGGCGCTTTCGAAGCCCACGCACATTTCGCGGCCACCGGCCTTCTTCATGAGCTTGAGCAAGTCGAGCGGCACATCGGCGCGGGCATTGCAGCTCCACGTAATCTTGAGGCCACGTTCGAGAATCAAGTTGCAAATCTGGCGCACGTGTTCGTGGCTTGCCGTAAACGTATCGTCTTCAAAGAACACTTCGCCTAAATCTTCGAAGTTTTCCTTGATGTACTGGAGTTCGTCGACAACATCCTTCGGATCGCGGCGGCGGAACTTGTGGCCGTTGAGCGTCTGCGGAATCACACAGTAGCTGCAGTGGTTCGGGCAACCGCGGCCACTGAGAATCACGATGAGCGGGTTCAGGTTTGCGCCATAGAAATACTTCTTGTAGCAGCTGTAAAGATGCTTGCGATAGACCTTGGAAACCCACGGGATTTCGTTCAGGTTTTCAATCTTCGGGCCTTCGGGCTGGAAGTCCACCTTGCCTTCGGCGGTGCGGTAGGCAAGGCCTGCAAACTGACCGACCGGAGCGCCATCGCCACGCAGTGCGCGGACGAGGTTCCTACAGGTGTAGTCGGCTTCGCCAATCACCACATAGTCCAAAGATGGTTCCATTTCCATGGATTCGAGCGGCTCGGCCGTGGCGTGTGTGCCCATGATGGCAACCTTCACGTTCGGCAAAGCTTCTTTAATCGCATGGACGACCTTGAGGTCATTCAAAATACTCGGAGTGCTTGTGCTGCAAATAACGAGTTCCGGGCCGAACTTCTTGATGCCTTCGAGCGTCTGGGGCAAGTCAAGTTCCATGGCGGGGCTGTCAATCAGCTGGATTTCGTTACCGTCGGCCTCACAAACGCCGGCAGCATAGCTCAAAAACATGGGCCAGTAAAGCGTACTGGACTTCGTAACACACGGGGATCTGGATTCCCGACTGAACATCGGGTGGAAGGGGGGATTTAAAAAAGTAACGTTCATGACGCTCACAAAATACATAATCTAAAAGGATTATGCTACATTATAATGCAATGAAAAAGCGTTTTTTTACAATTTTTGCGTGTATAGTGATGGGATGCACGGCAATCCCGGCTTTTGCGGCGCCAAAGTCCAATAATGTGGCTCTTGATACGGTCCGTATGACATTTGATGACGGACGTGTGGCGAGAATTTACACGGTCAAAAAGGGTACTGACGTGCGCGAGGGGGTAGCTCTTTCGTACCATCCGAATGGGAAATTAGCCGTTGAAGCTCCGTATAGGGATGGCAAGTTGGATGGGGTTTTACGTTCGTACGATGAAAACGGGATGCCGCTTGAAACTGTTGGCTATATGGATGGGGAAGAAGAGGGCTTTAGCATTATTTATTACCAAAACGGCAAAAAGAAACGCCGCGAATCTTACCATCGCGGAGTTCTGAATGGCATGTCCGAAGAATGGTATGAAAATGGAAAGCTCTATCGCCAAATTCCATTTGATAATGGACAAATTCACGGAGTCTTTAAAGTGTATGACGAAATGGGATTCTTAGCTGAGGATATGAACTTCGTTCGCGGAATCCGCAATGGCCTTTACCACCGCTACACTTTTGGCAAGGTTACTCTAGAAGCGGAATTCCAGAATAACCGCTGCGTCAAGAATTGCAATTTTTAGTCATTGGTCAATGGTCGTTGGTCTTTAGTTATATAAGTGCGCTGAAAGCGCCAAACTTAAAATTGATGACTAATAACTAACAACTAACGACTGCCCTCACTTTTTCTTTGGCTTTACAGCGCTCCAGACCATGTAGCCGATGAAAAGTACGCCGAAGCCAAGCAACGCAATGGCAAGTTCGGAGTTGTATTTTTCGATGATGTCCTTTTGACCGTGGGCAAGATAGCCGAGCAGCGCTAAGACGCAATTCCAGATGGCTGCACCGAGGAACGTGTAGAGCGTAAACGGGGCGAGCTTCATTTTTGCAAGGCCCGCCGGGATTGAAATCAGCTGGCGGATGACCGTGATGAGGCGGCCGACGAACGTCGAAATGGCGCCGTGTTCGCGGAAGTAGTTTTCGGCCTTTTCGACCTTTTCGACATCGAGCAGCAAAAAGTGCCCGATGCGGCTGTCGGCGAACTTGTAGATAATCGGCCGTCCGAGAATCTTTGCGAGATAGTAGTTGATGTAGGCTCCGATGAGAGCGCCGAATGTCGCAAACAGGACGATGAGTGCGATGTTGAGGCCCGAACCCGGCTGCAAAGCCTTGTAAGCGGCGGGCGGCACGACAAGTTCAGACGGGAACGGAATGAACGAGCTTTCAATCGCCATCAAGAGTGTAATGGTGCCGTAGTTCAAGTTGTCATTGTACCAGTCGATAATTTGGTTGTAAATCCCTGTCGATTTTGCGGTATCGGCTGCGGTGCTTGCGAGAGCGCCTGCTGCGTCTACAGAAGCTGTATCGGCTGCGAATGAAAAAGCGGTAAAGAGGAGAGCTAAGGCAATAGTTGTTTTAAAGGCTGTATTTTTCATTGGGTCAAATTTAGAAAATTAAAAATAGAAGTAGAGGCCGACGCCGAGGAGGGCGGCGCCTGTTCCTAGTAAAATGCCTCCGGCAATCGCTTTGTTGTCTCCCTGATCGACAAGCTTCTTGTTCTTTTTGACTTTGTCCTGATAATTCTTGCCTTTGACAGCGCCAGGAATTTTAAGGTCTTTCTTGATTTCGTCGGCGTCGTTGTAGTCCAGGTGGGCAAAGTACATCATCAAGGATCCGATGAGGATTGTTCCTGCCGCACCTCCGATAAACGCTTCCCCAAGAGTCTGCATTTTTTTATCGTGTAGCCATTTTTTTTGCTTTTCGATTTCATCGAAATTGGTCAGCTTTTCAAGATCTATGCTTAAGTCGATTTGCGAAACGGGCGCCACAAAGAAGCTTACAAGCGTGTCTCGGTAGCCCGCTTTGCGGATTAAAAGGCTGTCTGTTCCCATGTTGTATGCCGGGAATTTATCTGGAGTTTGGGCTATCGCCTTGGAACGCTTTGTAATAGGCGAATTTGCCTTGTAGATGTTTGCCCCTTCGGGGAATGTGAGAATCCTGATCTCGGGTGCGACGCGCTTAAGCTTGAGTGAAACATGGACGGTGTCGCCTGGTAGTGGTATAATGTTTGTGCTTGCGCCCCAGAGGTGCCGATCGACGTTCCAGTATGCATGCACCGTAAATTTGGCTGTATCCGTGGTGACAAATGTGCAGGGTGATTTGCATATGGCTTCATCGTCTACGCGCGAAATTGTAGCCCCGTCGGGGTCCGTCTCGATATGGATATAAGATCTGTCCTTCTTTGTTTTTATGGTCTCTTTGCCTTGTGCGTCGAGAAGCTGATTCTTTAATTTGTTGTTTGTGATGGCGTCGCTGAAAGCGGTTTCCCTGGACACGTTTACGCTTGCTCTATGCAGCATTGGAAGTGAATCTTCATAGAAGGCGTGGGTCAAGTTCAATGTCAAGCTGTCTGTCTTGATGTTGGAAACGATTTCTCCGAGATAGATGGACTTAAATCCATGGGATGCGAGTTCGCTTTGAATGCAGATGTTGTCATCGCAGTTTTGAATATCGCTTTTACGCATGATTTGCAGGTTCTCGCCGGATTCCATCAAAATGCGGGCTGTGAGTGCCGTGAACTGATCGGCAATGCTTTGCGTGACACCTTCGGTCGTGTAGGCGATAAGAACTGTTTTGTGCGGCTGTTGGACCTTTTTTTCGGTTGTTACAGAATCTTGTTTAGGGACCTCGACGGTATCTGTTTTTGCAATGGTAGCGCTTGAAAGTGCCGTTGTCGAACTCGAGGCTACAGAACTCGAACTAGGTATGGTTTGCGGAGATCCGTTTAGCAGGTCGTTCCCGTGTTCATCGATAATTTTCTTGAATTGTTTTTTTGCAATTCTTACAACTGTAAATTTGTTCTGAATGTAGCCGCCGAGGCTTACGGTGTCGTTTTCGATGCCGAGGAACTTTGCTCGTTGATGGGTGCCAGACAGCAGTTCGACATCCACAAAAATCCCTTCGGAATCGGCGAAGGCGGCTGTTAACGCGAAAGCGATAATTAAGAAGATCTTTTTCATGTTCTACCTAAAATGAAAGGACGAATCCTGCGGTGAGAAATGTTAAACCTGTAAAAAAGAAAATTCCAGAGACCGTTTTGGCGGTTTGTGCGCTACCTTTATGATCTTTAAAATTCATCTTGTGCTCATCGTATTTTTCGTTCATAAAGTGAGTTTGTTCCATTGCCTTTTTGTGGTCCTTGGCTTTGCTTATATTGTATAGCGAAACTATTGCTGAAATCCCGCTGATCGTAAAAGGCGCAATGGATGCCCATCGTAGGTAACTCCCGAGGATGCGCTTGTTTCTGTGTCTCATAAGTTTTTGGTTGTTCTCGATGGTTTCTTCGTCATACGTCTGGCGTAGTGCTACAATTATGAAAGACGTGTCCTTGTCTGACAGCTTGATGTTTATAGTCGTGTCTGCGTAATCTGGATGGAAAAATGAAACGATGACATTGTCCTCTCCGCTAGAAACGGGGATGAACGCCGGCGAAACGTAACTGGGTCTGCTTGCGAAATCAGGCTGTAATGTGCCTGTGTACAAATCGACCGTTGAAGGGTTCGTTGCTATATGCAGATAACGGGTGACGGTTTCTTGCGAAGTACTTTTGAGCGTGTCTTGCAGAGAGTCCTGTTGTCCCAAGGAAATATTGCAAAGTGTAAAAAGCAAAATGAAAATGATGGAGGCCTTGTTTGATGTCATCGCTTATTCCTCCGTTTTTGAAAATGGTCCTGTAATTTTTGTCTCAGTACCATTGACTTTGATTTTCCAATAAACATTGGGAGCCTTGTTACGAGCATAGTCTTCGGCTCTTATGACAAGATTGCATTCTTTTTTGCATGTATTCGGTATTGACAGTATGTGATTTTCGAATTTTGTTTGTAATGAATCGTTGTTGATGAAAGCCTGGTTTTTTGAAGCGTTGACGCCTGCACCATTATCGAAAATGAAAAATCTTAGTGCAGAATTTGTTTGTACCACGGTCTCGACGGGAACCATATTGGGCTTGACTTTGTCGCGCAAGAACAGCGTGTCTGTCGTTGTTTTCGTGCTGGGCGCCAGATCAACCATCATGGAATCACAGCCGAATTCTGTACGGATGCTGTCGCAAACGACAATTTTGATATTTGATTGAGGTTGCAGCTCCTCGCGGATGACGGTATTGGCTTTAGCATTGGATATTCTAAAGAGTGTATCTCCTGTAGCTGAAATGATGGCCCCGTTCAGCGAGGATTTTTCGGGGTACTGATCAAATTGGCATGCGACAGGAATTTCGATGATGGAATTTTCGCTGTTGTGCAGCTTTGTCGAAAAACTGAAGATTTCGCTAAATGCGTGTTCTACGGAACCTCTACCATTTTTGATGGATGCTTCTACAGCCCAGTAGATTGTAGAACTTTCCATGTCGTGGTTGATGGAATCTCCTTTTTCGTCGATATATAAATCAAGCTCGCCGAGTAGGTTGACGCCTTCGGAACAGTAGGTGTCGCCAAGTGGTGCGCTCCAGACGGAATCTTTGTCATAGCTGGCGTAAATGGTGCAAAAGGAGGTTTCCCAAGGGTCGATGCCAGAAACATTCCACAAAAGCTCAAGACCATTTTCATTTTTTCCGTCAACTTGATTGTAGTTGTTTGCCGGAGTCTGGAGTGAAACGGTAGATGGCGTGTTTACGTAGATTGTGGCGTCCGTTCGAATGGTATCTCCGATATGGTCTACGGTTTCGAACGTGACTTTGTGAATCCCGGCCTTGTCAAAGCTTTGGTAAACCGTAGATGCGTTTACGTCCTTGTTGTCGATTAGCCATCTGTGTGTGTTGTAATACGGAGTCGACTCTTCTGAGGAAATGTAATTTCCATCAAGGGAATAGATGCCGCATATTTTGATTTTTTCGTTGACATTGACAAAGAATTCATCGGATGGATGGTAGCGCTTGCTTTCGTATGGATTTCCGTAATAGCTTTCTGGAACCACAAAAATAGATTGCGTTATTTCGGGAATGTCCGATGAATTTATTTTGAAATCAGTGCAGGCGGTAAGCAAAAAAGATGCTGTTGCAAAGACTACTGAAATTGGAAAAATTTTGTGTTGCATTATTCTTCCTCCTTCGATGTGGCTTTAGTAACTGTGAGTGTCCAGTTCTTGCTTTGCTGCATGCCGTTTGTATAGATGACTGTAGACTGTATTGTTTGCTCTGGTTCAAAAAGACTTGCTTCAAGGTTTGCCCTATATGAGTTGTTTTTTGATCCAGGAATTGAAATGATCGACTTGTTTTGAGTGATGTTGAAAAATTTTATGGTATCTACTTTGAAATCGAATGGATTGTGGTCTATGACGAAAAAGTCGATAGATTCATTGCTTGCAATTGTTGTATCGTTGTTTGTGTCAAACCAGAATGTACTTGGCATGATATAGAACGACTTTTTAGCGGAATTCTGGCTTCTGTCCATTGCGGAAATGTTGAGAATCCTATAGGCCCAGCTCTGGTCTGTTTTTTTGAGAATCACCGTTAAAATGCTGTCTTTGTATGTTTTGTCTACAACGGGTTCGCCTTCCAAGTTGACGGAAATATTTTGTAGTGAAATGGCTTCTCCTCCGTCTTTGACGATGAACTGGAGTGTATCGGCGTAAGCGATGGTGTCGTGACTGGAAAATGTCTTAATGACAGGCGCAATTGAATCGGAGAATTTTATAGACCTTGTGGTTGTTATAAAGCCATCGTTTATGCTGATGTCTTCGATGATCTCATTAAAGTCCGAATAGTCGGAACTTATTGCTAAGTGGTAATCACCTGCGGGAATGCTTCCCAATGAAATTTCATTATTCGTCTTAGAAATGGAAAAGTTGTAATGGATGGGTGTGTTTTGGCTGCGAGTGTTCTGTAATGATAGATGTACTGGAACTGCTGTCGCGTTTCCGATGTCAATGGTCGAATTAAAAGATCCTTCGCCAGGAAGCCCCTTTGTGAAAAAGAAGGATTCGATTTTTTCTTCTGAAACCAGGTCGTATTCGTTTATGGCTTGAACGGTCCATTTGTATTTCTTTAATGGATTCAGCTTGTTGTGGTATATGAAATGCGGCTCTGTTAAAACGGTATCGATTGTTGTGAATGTAGATTTTGCATTTGCGTAGCTTTGCTCGCTCAGGGTAAAGGAGTAACGATGCGCAAGTTTGATCCCTTCGGTTTTTGCACTCCATGTAAAGTAAATAGCCTCGTAGGGGTCGATTGCCTGAGTCCCTTCGGCGGGCGTGAAGGTGCTGTCGTTTAATGTTGGACTTGGCGCAATCCAGATTTCTAGCGAGTCATAGTGCATGTCCCCGAAGTAATCTTTTAGCATGAATGTGAATTTGTGGTACCCGGGTTCTGTAATTTGTTTTTTGAAATTGTATTCCGAAGAACAATATTTCCCGTCCATCAACCATTGGTAATCTTGAACTTTGATGATTTTATTGGGGCTGATTGTGGTGATGAAATAAACGGTGTCGTTGATGTTGAAAGTATCTGCCTTGACGATTTTCGAATAGTCCGTCATGGAATTCGAAAGTGTTGTCTCAACCTTGATATCGACTGCTTGTGCGGCATCGAATAAATGGTCGTCAGAATTGAAGCAGGACTGGAGCAGAAATGCTGTAACAGCAACGAGGAAGCCTTTTAAGTAATTCATTTTGCCTCCAGAGTGTCAACGACATAAAAACTTTTATAGGCGATCGTGTCTGAGTCTCCGTATAAATCGCGGACAATGATGCGGAATGAGTGTTTCCCGGCTTTGAAGCCGGATTGCTTGACTTGCATAAGGGTTCCGACATCGTATTGCGTACTGTCGATTTCTAGAATGTGGAAAAGCGTGTCTCCATTGGCTAAATCCATGTCTAGACTGTACCACTCGAATAAGAATGCAGATTCTTTTGTCCCGTAGAGCGTATCGCCATTTACGGGAATTGTAGAATCTGAAAGGACTGGGGCGGTGTTGATGATGACTGAAAATTCGTAAGTCTGCTTGTTGCTTTCTTTGTCGCTTACTGTGAGTTTATTTGGAATTGCGCTTTCGGAACGGCTTGGATAAAAAGTGAACTGTTCCCCTTTTTGAAGTAGGCTGTCTTTCCCTTCAAATGTGTAGTACCATTTGAACGAGAGGTCCTTCTGTAATTTTTCAGGTTCGACGGTTGCTAAAATGGTTGCTGAATCTGACGGGTGCACCTTGAGATCGGTTGAGTAGTCGCCCTTGTCTTGCTTGATTTTGATGTTTACGGATTCGACGGGCTGTAAATCGTCTGGATCGCTGGGGGCGTCGAGACAACCAGCAAGAAATACGCCTAAAAGGGCGATGGTTACAAAAAGGGGGAATATGGAACGGTAGAACAAATTCATTTGAATTAAATCTAACTATATTCGTGAATATGAGTGCGCAAAATTTTGAATATAAAAACGCAATGACGCGTTTAGAAGAAATTCTTTCGAAAATCGACAATTCCGAGATGGAAATAGATGAACTTGCTGTTGAGGTTCAAGAGGCTACGCAGCTTTTGCGCAAGTGTAGGCAGATTTTGATTGCGACCGAAAAGAATGTTCAGGACGCTCTTGCTGAGTTGGATGGTTGATGAATACCGAAAAATTTGATAGTACGGTTCCTGCTATCGAGGTAAACGGGCTTACGGTCAAGTTCCCGATTCGCGGGGGCGTTTTTAGCAAGGTCAAGGATTATTTCACTGCCGTAGACAATGTCTCGTTCACGCTCCCGCAAGGGAAGATTCTTTCGATCGTGGGGGAGTCTGGGTGCGGCAAGTCGACTCTCGTGAAGTCTTTAGTAGGGCTTGTGCCGGTTTCTAGCGGTAAAGTTAATTTGTTTGGACTGCCGGTGAATGGCGGCAAAGCAGGAACTGGGAAGGATTTTGTGCGCGTCTCGGACCTGGTGCAGATGATTTTCCAGGATCCGTTCAGCAGCTTGAACCCGCGCCAGACGGTGACGGAAATCTTGACGGCGCCCGTGATTGCTCGCGGCGTTCCGTATGACGAGGCTTGTGCCCGTGCTGTAGAACTGTTGGACCGCGTCTCGCTCCCGGCAGGGGCGATGGACAAGTTCCCGCATGAGTTTTCGGGCGGTCAGCGCCAGCGCCTTTGCATTGCGCGTAGCTTGATGGTGCGCCCGAAGGTGCTGCTCTGTGACGAAGTGACGAGTGCCTTGGACGTGTCCGTGCAGGCGCAAATCTTGCATTTGCTCGATGATCTGCGTAATGAACTTGGGCTTAGCATTCTCTTTATCAGCCACGATATGCAGGTTGTTCGCGCGTTAAGCGACGAAGTTCTGGTGATGTACTTTGGGCATGCCGTAGAGCACGGCCCTGCCGATGAAGTCCTCACGAACCCGCAAAACGACTATACGAAAAAATTGCTGGCGAGCGTCCCGACCATTAGACGGGAATGAAAAAGGCGGACTTAGGTCCGCCTTGCAATTCTTCCTACTTCCTACCGCCTACTTCCTACTATTATTTCACTTTCGCGATATTTTCCAAAGCGTCTTGCATGTACTTGGCGTAGAGCTTCGAGAGCGCTTCGGCTGCGGAATGGGCATCGCGCTTGTTCATGCTCTGGCGCTCGTCGTAGCGCTTTTCCCACAGCGGAGTTTCTTCACCGGCTTTGCGGAACGTGAGCTGCACGGCGAGGTGGGCTTCCTGCGAATCGCCTTCGTCAATTTCTTCGATTGCATCGACATTGCCGAGCAATTCAAAGTCCGGCTTGCCCATCGGCTTCAAGTCCACAGACTTGAACATGTTGCTCTTGATTAGGTATTCACTTGCGACCTGCGTGAGGATCTGTTCTGGACGCGTGGCCCACAGATCTCTATTGTAGAACATAAAGTCGTACGGCGATTCGCGGTAGACGATGTTCGTGCGCTGGTAGGCTGGGTCGATCGTAAATTTCTTGACGTGCACACGGGTGTCGCTTGATGCACCCGAGGTCGAAATGGATTCCGCAGAAATTGTGTAGTAGCGGGATGGTTCGGTCGATCCGCCGCCACAACCTGTGAGCGCGAATACAGAAAGGAGTGCGGCAACAGCCAAAAAACGATTTGCTTTGAAAATGCGCATGGTTTCTCCTTGTTAACGACCGCTCTTGGCTTCGGAGCGGATAAGTGCGGACGGGTTGTTCTTGATTTTCTGGGTAAATTCTTCGAGGTTTTCGAGAATCACGTTGAGTTCATCTATGGCGTTTCCGACCTGGTCTTCGTTCTTGTAAACGATGGCGTCCACGCGCTGCGTGAGCTTGTTCATCGATTCGGTGGTCTGCATCAGGTTCTCGTTCAAGCCCTTGGTGTCGATGGCTTCGAGCTTTTCCTTGAGCACCGTAAGGTTCTGTTCGGTCTTTGCGGCGAGCTTCGCTTCTTCGATTTCTGCAAGAATCTTCTGTAGCGAAGTGGCGGACTTGCTCATCGTCTTGAGCGGCTTGCCGAGGTCATCTGTCAAATGGCTCAGGTTTGCGGTCGTCTTTTCGAGATTCTTGAGCGTACGCGTAATGGTTTCCGCGTTGTCCGGGGTAAGCAAAATGGAAAGCCCGTCTACGATCGGCGTGACCTTGCCAAAGAGGTCGCCCACCTGGCCTGTAATCTGGTCGAACATAGATGTGGCCGCTGGTACGAGGCCGCCTTCAGGAACGTTCGGTTCGCTGAAAGATCCTCCCGAGAGGATCACTTGTTTTTCACCGGTGAGGTTCATGCCCGCAGTCATGCCTGCACGGGTGCCGATCTTGATCGGGGTCCCGCGCTGCACCTTGAATTCAACGACGACCTGGTTCAAGTCTTTCTCGTTGATGGTGATGTTCGTGACGCTACCGACGGCGATACCGTTCAGCTTCACCTTGGCATCGACAAAAAGCCCGTTCACGTCTGTGTCGAAAATGGTGTAGTAGTTGTCGTATTGTTCGCTCAGATAACGTTTGAGCACGTAACCCAGGAATACGCAAATAAGCACTCCGCAAAAGAGCATAAATGCGCCAAGTTTTATTCTTTCGGATCGGGTGGTTTCCATTATTTCTCCAACTCAATCAATAAAATCAAAGTGGTAAAAGTCTTCGGCATTGTATTCTTTCGGGCACTGCCTATTGAAGAAATGCCTGAGGATGGGATCGTCAGATTCCATGCCTTCTTTCAAAGTCGCATCTTTCAGAACGTAACCGTCCTTGAGGTACACAAAGCGGTCGCAGACGATCTTGATGCTTTCAAGTTCGTGGCTCACGATCACCATCGAGACGCCGAGCGTGTCGCGCAGTTCGAGGAGCAGTTCGTCGAGCGAACGGGCGGTCACCGGGTCAAGGCCTGTGGACGGTTCATCGCAGAACAGGAGTTCCGGCTTGAGTGCAATCGCGCGGGCAAGCGCCGCACGCTTTTTCATACCGCCAGAAATCTCGCCGGGGAACTTGTGGAACGCGTGGAGCAGGTGCACCTTTTCGAGACGGTCTGCGACAATCGCTTCCATCTGGCTCTTGGGCATGTAGGGCATGCTGCGCTTGAGCGGGAGCATCGCGTTTTCGGCGACGGTCAAGTCCGCAAGCAGAGCGCCACTCTGGAAGAGGACGCCTGTGCGCATACGCGTTTCGCTGTCGAGGCCTTCCTTGGGGCCGAACGACTTTCCGAAGTAAGTGATCGTTCCTTCATCGGACTTGATGAACTTGAGCACGTTGTTTAAGAGAGTCGATTTACCGCAACCGGAGCTACCGAGCACCATGCGGATTTCGCCCTTCTTGACGCCAAACGAAATATCCTTGAGGATTGTCTCGTTGCCGTAGCTCGCTTTCAAATGGTCAACTTTTAGAATTTCGTCCATATTGACCTCTAGTAGAAAATGAAGGCGAAAAGGGTATCAGAAATCACGATCGTGCAAATTGCAGCCACGACGCTGGACGTGGTCGCCTTACCGACCGCTTCTGCACCGCCATGGGCGTTGAGGCCCTTGTTGCAGGCGATGAGTGTTACAATCCAGCCAAATACGAGCGCCTTGATCGTGCTCTTGAGGAACGTCATCGGGTCGATGCCGTCGCGAAGCCCCATCATGTAGTTCGAGAAAGAAATATCGCAGAAGAAATACGCAATGAGGAATCCGGCAAAACTGCCGACGATGGATGCGCTAAACGAGAGGATCGGTGTCGTGATGCTCAAGGCGATGAATCTCGGGACCACGAGGTACTGCACCGGCGGGATGGCCATGGACTTCAATGCCTTGACTTCTTCGCAGACGCTCATGTTTGCAATTTCTGCTGCCATGGCGCTACCGGAACGCCCTGCCAAAATAATCGTCGTGAGGAGCGGGCCGATTTCTGCAAAAATGAGGAACCCAAGCCCCGAAGCGAGGTAAGAACCGCCGCCGACCGCATTCAGCATCACTGAACTCTGGAGAGCCATCGTAAGGCAGATAAGGCCCACGAACAGGAAGCAAATGCCCATGGCTTCACTGCCCGACTTGAACATCTGCTTGGTGATACCGCCAAAGTGGATTTTACCCTTGTCGAACGGTCCGACAAGCGTCCAGTAAATCGCCGTAAAGAGCAAAATAAGGACTTCGAAGACTTCCTTGAGCAGCGAAAAACCGGCACCACCCATCATTTCGAGGATGTTGTTGGTTTCGCGCTGCGGCTTCTCGGGCGGAGCCATCTTGCGGAGGTTTTGCAAATGCTGCTTGATTTCGGGCGAAAAATGCTCAAGAACGAGCTTGTTGCCCGTCTTTTCGGAGAGTTCCGCTAAAAGTGCAAAAAAGGCATCGGCGCTATAGTCCATCGAGGTCAGGCTTGATCCGTCCAGATGAAGCTCCCCTTTGGTGAGGGCACTCCTGCAACTCGAAAGCAGCTTTTTGCTGTTCGCGGCAGTGAGAGCGCTAGGTAAAACTATCGATGTCGTTTCCATTGGGCGACAATTTAGAAAAAATATGCGATTTAAATATGGTAATAATGACAGACTATTAAATATACGTGATGAAATGCAAAAATACGGTAAAGTCTTCATCATGTCTTTGTCTTGTCATGCCCAACTTGATTGGGCATCTCCCTCTCGTGAGAACCCCGTAAAAATTCTATTTTATAGCGGTATGCCAGAATTCCGCAGAAACAACCGCTCAACTCGAGACCGCTTTAATCGCGGCAATTCTCGTCCGAACCGCAATAATGACCGTCGTGACTCTAGCCGAGAGCCGCGAGGTGAATGCTTGACGCTTCGCATCGAAAAGATGGTGCAGGGGGGCGAAGGCATGGCGCGTCTGGAAGATGGTCGCGTGTGCTTTGTGGCGGGTGCGCTCCCGGGGGAACTCTGCAAGGTGCGGCTCACGTTCCAGAAAAAGGACTTTACCAAGGGGCGCGTTGTCGAAGTTCTGGAAGCAAGCCCCGATCGCGTGAAGCCGCGTTGCCCGTTGTACGGCAAGTGCGGTGGTTGCAGCCTGCAACACCTGGCTTCTGAGAAGCAGGCGGAATATCTGGAAAAGGTCGAGCGTGAAAATTTCAAGCGCCTCGCTCATGCGGAACTGCCCGAAGATTTTGTCATCCATACGGGGAATGCCTGGGGGTACAGGAATCGCGCCCGCGTCGTGTTCCGTGGTAATTCTGGTTACGATGGCGCGGCAAATCGTGATGGTGCTGCAAAACGCGCTGTCTTTGGTTTCCGTGGCGAAGAAAGCAACAACATTGTTCCTTTTGAAAAATGTCCCGTGCTCACGGACGGCTTGAATGAATTTTTACGCGGACCCGCTGCGACGCTTCTCGCGGGCGATTCTAATCGCAATTTCGGCGGTTTCAATAGCAATTCGGGCGGTCGCGAGGATTCTCGCAGATATTCACGCGATATCGATGTGAACATTTTCGATAACGGTGCTGGCGAAATCTCATTCTATTACCCAGGAATGCACAAGTCCGAATTCGATGCTCATGCCGTGAGCCATGTCGAAATTGCAGGCCGCAAAATCGAAGCGGATGCATCTGTGTTTTTCCAGAGCAATCTGGGCCTTTTGCCGGAACTCGTCAATGCTGTCCGCAAGGCTGTGGATGAAGGCTTATCAAGCGGCAAGTCCTCTGACGCTTGGCTGATCGACTTGTTCAGCGGTGTCGGTTTCTTTGCCTGCATTTTGCAGGACAAGTTTAAAAAAATCACGACTGTCGAACGCGAAGATGGTTGCCTCAAACACGCTAAAGTTAATTTGTCTGTTCCGGCGGCATCTCGCGAAGATTCAGCGGCATCTCGAGACTGCGCGGCTTCTTGTGACTCTGAAAATCGCGCGGCATCTTGTGCTGTAGAAAACGTCTCGGCTCCTGCCGAAGATTGGCTTGTCGAAAACGTCGTCGATGTCCCCGCCACTCTCATCGTAGACCCTCCGCGAACGGGGCTCCCCAAAGAAGCTTTGACTGCCATCGTGAATAGCTCTGTTAACCGCCTGATTTACGTTTCTTGCGACCCGGTGACGCTTGCTCGCGATTTCGCCAAGTTCTCCGAGGCCGGTTTTGCCCTTTCTCACGCCGAAGGCTTCGCTTTTTACCCTCAAACACCCCATCTTGAGATGATGTTTGTACTTGACAGATAGTTTTTTGCTATTTTGAAAAGTGCTGTTGGGCAAAAAAGAGAGGGATAAAATGAACAAAAAACAGAAAGTCGTTATGCTTGCTACTTTAGCCTTGGGTGGGCTTTTTGCAGGTTGCTCAAAATCCGAACCCATTATCGCCTGTGGCCGTGAATGGAATCCGGCTGTGGGTTATGTTGCCGATACGGGTAGCGTCTTCAGGATGGCTGATGAACTCATCATCCAGTTGCGTTATGGAACGGGGTTCGACTTTAATACATTGAAATTTGCCTTTTACGAAGGAACGCTCGCCAGTAAGGGTGAAAAACTTTGGGAACATGATTTCCATGTTTCCAATAAAATGGAAGCGTTTACGCTTGAAGCCCGTTCGCGCCGTGGTGGCTATGCAACCGCCCGCGAAATGACGAAGCTCAAGGCTCCGGGAACAGTCGTTGTCGAAGTCTCTTCTGAAAGGGGCGTGATTGCTTCGAAACAGTTATCTATTGTCAATCAATAATTGGTTATCTTGATGAATAAAATAAAATTCTTGAGTGGAATGTTTGTCGCTGCAATGCTTACCGCTTGTGGCGAGTCTGAAGTATCTGTTAATTATAAATTAAATGAACCTGTCACGCTCGAAATGTACACCGAAAGCTTTTATGCGACGCTGGACCTGAAGGGCGAAGAAAAGATGGGGACGATTACGGCGACGTATGCCGATTTGAACTACTCTTCAAAAGGCGATACGACGTTTGTCAAGCGCAATTACGTGATTGACAAGTCTCGCGGATACCTCAAGAATTTTATGCCGACGGAACTCGCCTGGCGCATCAAGGAAGTGAACCTTGCCGCTGTGGATCGCAATGTGACGAGCCTCACCGGCATTGACGATGGCTACGACACGTTGCTGGCTCATGTCCCGATGCCAAGCCGCTGGCGCGATCAGCTCTTGAATCCTGAATTCAAGCCGCACCTCAAGCGTTTGGAAAAACACCGCTGGGAAATGGACCACTTGCTCAAGGGCGTTGTGCCGGTCAAGGGCAATGTGACTGAACTCCTCAGGCAGCAGGGGCGTCTGAACTTCGCGCTTATCAAAGTGGACTCCGTGGTGACCAAGGGTTTCCAGAATCGCGACCATCGCAAGTGCCTGGACTACGTTGTCTATTTGCAAGAAACCGAAAGCTTCCCGTACTTCATCTGGGAACAGCACGTAGGCAGTAAGATTGTGCCGGAA
Source organism: Fibrobacter sp. UWB4 (assembly GCF_002210345.1). Classification (NCBI taxonomy): domain Bacteria; kingdom Pseudomonadati; phylum Fibrobacterota; class Fibrobacteria; order Fibrobacterales; family Fibrobacteraceae; genus Fibrobacter; species Fibrobacter sp. UWB4. The sequence continues at coordinate 143,027 of NZ_MWQI01000001.1, forward strand.
AAGTTCAAGGCTTACACTGCTGGCCTCAAGGGCGAATACCGCACCGAGTTCGAAGTCATGATCGAGCCGGAAACGGGCCTCCCGTGCCAGGAACGTGAAGTCAAGGTCGGAACGCACACGATGATTCACCCGGAAACGAAGGACTCCGTCACGTTCACGAGCCACATCTCGTACGAAAGACTTTACAACACCAAGCGTGAAGTGACCGAAGCCGCCGAGTAGAGGTTGCTTCGCAACAGTTCCTAGTTCTGAGATACTAGTTACTAGAGAATTTCATATTAAGAATTCTAGTAACTATTAACTAGTACCTAGTAACTAAAGAATCTTTAGTAACTTCTAACTTCCTACTGTCTACTTCCTTCTTTTTTTGTACTTTAATCCCATGCGTTTGACAATCCCATTCTTCCTTCTCCCTGTTGCTTTGAACTTCATCGGTTGTGCGACGCACGTTTCGTCGCAGCAAACCATGGCCGATGATCGCAATCTCGTTTACGAAGATACGTACAAGGCGTACCGCGAAGCCGAAGAAAAGTATTTGAACTTGCTGTTCAATATCGAGCGCATGCCTGAAGAAGAAGAACTTTGGGTGATGAAACGTGAGCGCATGATTGAACTCATGCAGCTTAAGGAACTGATGCTTAATGCGCGTCAGGAGCTTGATGGTGCTATTCAGGAATGGGAACGCCACTTGCTTGATGTCCAGGCCGAGGTAAAATCCCGCGAAATCAAGAAGCTCAATCCAAACTTCAGAGGTCGCGACGCCGAGCGCACGAGTCCCGGCCAGCTCCTCCCCGGCGAAGCGAAGAAAACCCCAAGCTACAACTACTAAACCTTAACTATTAAATTTTAAACAAAAAAACGGCGGCTCTAAGCCGCCTTTCGTTTATGCTAATCTAGAACTGCATACACAATTATAGTTGCAGATACGTTTTATAATGCAATAAGCGTCGGCCAAGGTATTTCCTTCGCAGTAGCGTGCAAAACGAGTGTTGCGACGGGCTGCTTGCAGACCGGCATAACCGAGTGAAGCCGCTGACGCCGTTAGGCGTCAACTCTGAGCTGGGGCCCCGCCCGCGTGAAGTACTATTTTGATTTATAATTGGCAATTTTTTATTGCCAACTATTTTGGAACCCCATCCCAATTGAAAACTTGATTCTCGTGGGGCAGATGTTCTTGTGCAACAGCGGCAAGTCAATCGGGGTCAGCTTTTTACCGCCATGCAAATCCTTGTCTTCTCCAATGCGACTCAGACCGCGCGCAAACGTGAGCGTAATATCGAACGGAATGTTGTCCCATATCTTATTGCTCATGCGGAAGCTTAAGCCCACGGAACGGTCCCAGAAATCATGCTTTGTAATCTTGTCTGTAAAGAAATTTCCGGTCCATGCCGCGCCGATTTGCGCAAACAGGTCTACGTACAAACTACGAGTCGAGAATATCCAGAGGTTGTGCCGCCAGTCATCGTAAATCGGGTAGAGGTAATGGAGTTCCGCCATTGCAGTCTTTGTGCCTGCAAGAGTGTAGTCCTCATCGCTTCTCAAGTACGGGTAGCCATCGAGGAATACAGGTGTGTAGTAGTACGAATCGAGCGTGTCGCTTACATCGTCCGTGTTCCAGTGGAGGTAGCTAGAAATTTTTCCGCCTGCGGCCAGACGTGCATGGAGGAACGGTGTCTGTATGCTTCCGTAAAGGTTCAAACCGAACTGGTGGAGTGCAAAGTTTCTGTAGTGTGTTTCAATTCGGCCGTTTTCGGTAATGTAGAGCGTTCCCGGACGGCTGAGGTCGCTGTTGGCGTACTGGTAATAGGCAAAGAGTCCGTTCCCTTGGCCGGTAATTCCAGAGCCGCCTTCGCCTTCGTGGTCTCCGTAAAGCCCGAAACCGACTGTTGCGCTAAAGCGCTTTTGGTATGTCCATTCAATTCGGTCATCGTAGAAGTTGACGTTCGCCCAGTCGTAACTGATGGCGGCCTGCAATGTGTCGATGCTCTTGAAAATGCTGTAGCCTGCGGTTCCTGTAATGGCTTGCATGGCGTAAGAATAGCGGCTCGTGCCGACGCTATCTGCTACGTCTGAACCTACGCCTTCGTAACGTACGGTTTCTTCATTCGTGTAGTTCGCGTAGCTGTACGAAATGCCGAGATCAATTGGCGTACTGCGGTTGTCCCATGCGATAAAAAATTCCTTTTCTTGCCTGGGGTTAAGTCCGTCGCCGTTGATGTAGTCGATGCCCTTACCGAGTTCGAGTAAAAGCCCTAACTGCACTGTGTTTTTCTTGAGGGCGTCGCTGATGACAACGGCAAGGCCGAGTTTCGCCTTGACTTCGCCCTCGCCAAAGACGGTCACTCTTGGGGCGTTTTCTGAAATGCTGAAAATCGGGACGAACAGCGGAATGTTCGGGATAGGCTTGTAATCGCGTTCTGCACCGGCAAATTCGCGTTCGATAAGTTCCAGCTCTTTGTGGGGCTTTTGCGGAAGTGTCCCGTGCAAGATGATTTCTCGTTGTGTCGTATCCGCTGTGGCAACCTTGATGGTGTCGTGGACTTCCACCTGAATCACGTCCTTGCGCAAGACTATTTGTGTGCATCTTGCGGAATCGGCGATGTTGGCGTCGGCAATTTTAACTGAGGCCTTCCCGGCATTTGTCGAATCGGCTGGCTTCGTGGTATCTGCACATGCGACCTGAATGGTATCGGCAACTTGCAGAACGCTATCACGGATGCTCACGACAATGCTATCGCGGAATATGGGGTCCGCTTCTTTTGCGTATGGCAACTTGTAAAGCGAGAAACCGTCCTTGTCGTACTGCGTGAAGAAAATGGTATCGCCTGCAAGTGTCGGCGTGAATGCGCCACCGACCACGTTTGTGAGGACTCGTTCCTTGCCAGTGCTTAAATCCTTTTCGATCAAGTTGAAAATGCTGTTTCTGTTGCTTGCGAAAATAATCTTGTCGTTGTCAATCCAGTTGACATCGCGTTCGTCATAGCCTGCTGTGCTTACGACTTTGAAGTTTGATCCGTTTGTGTCTACAACGGCTATCCCGCGTTGCTTGTCGTCAAAGAAGCTGAACGCGATGTGCTTCCCGTCTGGGCTGAACTTGGGACTGTAAATATTATAGTAGAGGAGGGTGGAGTCTGCCTTGAATATGTCAATGGGTTCCTCGGTGGAGGCGTTTTTCAAATCGCTATTGAACGGAATCTTGCTCAAGACGAATCTTGTGCTGAATGGCTCGCGTCTCACGAATACGATTGATGTTCCTTGCTTGTTGAATGACGGGTAAACGGCATCGACGAGGTACGTGATGGCGGCCTCGTTCTTGTTCGTATCGCTCACGGCAACGTCGAAGTGCGCATGGCCATCCTTGTCTCGGTTCTGGTAGCTGATGTAGGCGAGAATTGGACCGTGTGTGCTGTCGTCGTAAACGTCGATGCCCTTGTCGAACCAGGGCTTTTTCGCCTTGAAGCCGGACTTTGCAAAATCAGCGATGTTGATGAGGCTGCTGTCGGCGCCTTCAACTTCGATATCGCCAATTTCAACCTTCGCAGAATCCGCGACTTTCGCCGAGTCTGTCGCCGTACTATCTTTCGTCTCTAGTCTCTCGTCTTTCGTCTTGAGAGTGTCTTCCAGCGGAATCTTGAACACGCTTCCGTCAAACCACGGGCCGCCAAAGTTCGAAATGCCGTAAAGGTTCTTGCCGCTCACGACTGGGAAGTCCTGCCAGAAAGCGTCCTTCGTGATTTTGATACCTTCGACAAGCGTTCCGAGAGAATCCTTTTGTGCCTGGTAATGCTCGGTAATTTCTTTTTTCCAGTTATCGTAAAGTTGCTGTTCGCTGATGCCGAGAGCGCTCTTGATGGCTCCGTTAAGCGTTGCTCGGTAGGGCTTGCTAAGTTCTTTCCAAATTTTTGGGATCGCGTCTTCGCCGTAATGCTTCGCGATGTAGAGCACAAGTGAAAAACCTTGCGTGTAGGGGCCGAGTTCAGCAAGCAACGAATTGTCGGAAAACTCGTGCATATACGGGAGCGTCATGAGGCTGTCGTTCAAGGCTGCCGTGCGGAGAAGCATGTCGCGGTGCGTGTCCCAGGCGTCAAAGCCCATGCGCGAGGATTCGTATTGCGCCGTTCCTTCGGCAAACCAAAGCGGCTGCAAGGTGAACGGAATCATTGTGAGAAAATCCGTTCTTGTGCGTTCGTTGTAATAGTCGGTATAGTTGAATTGGAAACCGTAAAGGTTTGGAACGATTTTGGCACCGCTTTCGATGCTCACGAGGTGGCTGAATTCATGCGTCACCACGTCCGAAATCCAGCCATGGCTGCTGCGGATTTTGAAGTCCCAGTTGGTGAGCCAGAGGTTTATGGCGTTTTCGCTCGGGATGGCGCTGCCGTTGCTGTAAAGTGCGTTGTTCAGGACCGCGCTGATGCGTGGGAGTGGCTTGTTGTAGCGGCTTGTGACGGAATCGTAAACGGCTTCGGCGTAAGCTGAAACTTTAGCGGCGTGTGTCGAGTATTCAACGGGGTAAATGAATTGAAAATGTTCCGTGCCTGCGGTTTTCCACTTGATATCGCTCTGGTTGCCATAAAAGCCGGCGGCGCTTGCTGTTCCCGCCAGCAATGCGGTACAGACTGCAAAAATGCTCTTGATCTTAAACTTCATGATTGTAATTTAGAATTTTGTACGTGCCCGGAAAAATAAAAGCATATAGAAAAACCGCACGATTACTCATGCGGTTGTTTGGAGGAGATGAGGATTTATTATTACGTTAATAAAAATACGTAATAAGCCTATCGCAAAATATTTTAAAATTGTCTGTTTTGATGCATCTGTGTCAACTGTATTTGCTGCATGCTCCAGACATCCTTATTCCGAAAAAAAAGTCGCGCATTTCTGCGCGGCTTTTTTGTGGATTTCAAGGAGAGATTCTTATTTTCCGACGCCGAGAGCCTTGTCGAGGCCTTCGATCAACTTGCCGTTCTCGATCACGGAGAAGTTGCCGGTGTAGCCCCAGTGCGTCCAAGGAATCTGGAGCGTGTCGCAGATTTCGCGCATGGCCGTGAGGTAGTTGATGCGGGATTCTGCTGTAGAGCGGAGGTTCAATGCGCCGAATTCGTTGATGATCACCGGCACGTTGTTGGTGGCTGCCCACTTCTTGGCTTTGAGAATCTGTTCCAAGATGGCTTCCTTGCTTCCGGTCTTGTAGTAGTTCTTGATGTTCGTCTTCACGTAAGCCTTTGTGCTCTTGTTGACACCGAAGTCGCCAGAAACCGTAGACCACTTTGCCGGATCGTAGGGGAACGGAATGTCGTGGATGGTGGCATAGTCTGTCCAGGATCCGCCCTGATGCGTAAAGGCGAACGGTTCGTAGGTGTGGATCACGTAGATGATGTTGTCGTCGGTGAACGGGGTGCGCTTGGCAAGGAGGCTGATCGAGTACCATTGGGCATCGCCGAAGAGGATGGTATGCTTGGTATCGACGGTGCGGATGGCGTCAATCATGGCCTGGGCTGCAACGGTCCACTGGGCTGCGGTGACCTTACCATCGCTCATGTCCGGTTCGTTCAGGAGTTCGAAGAACAAGTCTTCGCGTGGGCTTTCGGCATAGTGGGCGGCCACATGCTTCCATACTTCAGCCATCATCTTGATGTAGTTGGTGTCCTTTGCGCTCGTGGTGTTGTAGCTGTTGTCGTATTCGTGGTAGTCGATTACGAGAGACATGTTGTACTTGCCGGTCCATTCCACGAATGAGTCGAGAACCAGGAACAGCGTGTCGTCGTCGAATTTCAGTTCAGCATCGGTGCCCTTAACAAATGCATCGCGGTTTGTAGCGTAAAGGTCGAGGTCAATCGGCAAGCGCAGGCTCTTGAAACCATTTTCAGCGAGGATCTGGACATCCTTTTCGCCCAATTCAAAGGACTTGAACTTGCCATCGGCGTTTTCGAGCCAGTTGGTAAAGTTGACGCCCTTGTTGAGGTACTTCATGGCCTTTTCTTGCAATGGATTGGTCACGGTGATTTCTGCTTCGGTGAAGGTTACGGTCGGAATGACCGGATCCTTGATTTCCATATCCGGCTGGTCCTTTTCGACCTCAGAGGTGTCTTGCAGATAAATGTTATCGATGAAGAGGGAGTCGGTTATGACCTTGCTCTTGCTGCCTTTTGCCTGGAAGCTGATGGCATTGAGATGCTTGGCGTCGAAGACAACTTCTTCGCCCCAGCCGCCCTGGACAAGATCCTTGAAGCGGATGACAGCCTGTTTCCAGGAGCGCGATGCCGGCACTTTGGCAAGATGCACGTCGTAGTCTTTGACATCGGAGACTTCGATGTGTACTTCGTGTGCGCCACCCTTGTACCAGTAGGTGATTCCGCCAAAACGGCCGTTTGCGCTATCTTCGGTAATTTTCAGGCCCCAGCCTACATACGGATCGTATTCATATTCGCCTCTGTCGAGAGTGTAGTTGACTTGCAGGGCGAAGTTGGAACCGTTGTTGACACGGCCCGGCATGTTGTCGCCGTCGTCGTTGAGCGGAGTCACGATAGAGGATGCACCGCCGTTGTTCTTATCGTCGTAGGTGTACCAGAAATCGCCAAGCTTGCTTTCGTGATTGGCGTCTTCAAAGTCGTCCACTAAAACGCCAAGACCTTGCGGCAAGGTGATTGGGCCTTCTGCGGGAAGTTCCGTCGGCGGGAGAGTTTTGCTTGTGTCAGTCGAAGTTGTGTCAATGGCCGGAATGGAGTCTGTTCCCGGTTGCGGATTGTTGTTCGGAATGGAGTCACGAATTTCAGAACCCGGATCGCTAGGAAGCGGAATTTGAGTATTGTCATCGCCGCAGGCGCTGAGAGCCATCACGGTTGCGATGCCGAGAATGCTGATTTGTGGGTAAAATTTCTTGAGTTGCATAATGCCCTCTTGTGGGTGTTTTCTTTTTTCCTAAAAATATATTTGAGGCATGGCTCTAAATACTGGAAAATGGGATATTGATGTTAAAAGTGTATTAAGTGTTTTGGTCGAAATGTCAACTTTTTGTACGAAAATCGTTGGAAAATGTTTTATTTATATAACGCAACGCTTCCGGCGAGAATTAATCTTTTTATCTTTGGAATGGATGCGCTTTTTCTCGGAAATTTACCACGAATCGACCCAGTATATTCCCCATGGAAGTGGGGATCCCGTCATTATGCACTGGGAAAAACAGGCGTATGCCGACAAACGCTATGAAGGGTGCAACCGTTATCCTTTTACAGCGGCTTTTATGCCACTCCTTGCCCCAGTTTCCGCTGATTACCTGAATCCGGTCTGTGTCTATGCCGTGGTGCATGGGGGAGAAGTTCCCGATGGCGTTTATTACGTGGACCGCGAGGATTCAAAGCTTGTAAAGTTTGGCGGAGCCGATGTTCGCAAGGCGATTCTTGCCGCATTTCCGGAACAGGAATTTATAACCGAAGCGCAGACGATTTTCATTTACACAGGGCTCCTGGAACGTGCGGTTTGGCGGTTTCGCGAGGCGGCGTATCGACAGGTGCAAATGGACGTGGGTTCGGCTTGCGCGAATACGATCCTTTTGGCAAAGTCTCGTGGGCAAAAAGTTTTTGCGCTAGGCGGATTTGTCGATGATTCCATTGCAGTCTCGCTCAAGCTTGGAGCAACAGAAATGCCGATGGCTGCGATTGCGGTTTTCCCGGAAAAGAGCATGGTCGCGTTCAATTCCGTCGATGATGGCGTTGGTGAACTCGCGTATTCGAACCATGCGGAGATGGGCGCGTATGCGGGCGAGGATGAATGCCGCATGGAAATTTCGCGTTATCCGTCAAGATTCATGCTGCAAAACCGCCTGGAAAACATTGATGACTTGAACCTTTGCATGAAGGTGCGCCGCTTGAATGCGCAGGCGCTCCCGGGCGATGAATTTCCGCTCACTCCGTCGAAGTTCACGAATGAGTATTATTTGCGTGAACTGTGGTATTTACGCACCGATAAAAAAGTCGCGGCTCCGTTTGTTCACGGAACGTTAGACTTGGATGATTTTTCGTCGATGTTGCGCTGGCTGGAATTGGCGCAGTTGAACGCTTTTGGCGCGGGGCTAATAAAAATTTGGGTGGTTGTTTTTGATGTGATGTTCGTGTACGCTGGTGTGTACCGCTACATCCCTGTTCGCAAGTCCATTTACATGCAAAGCGGTTCTGCCAATCCGAAAAAGTTTAACAAGTGCTTCGCTGTTCCCGAACAAGTTCAAAATTCCATGTTCGCCGTAGTGCTTACTTCGAACTTGAATGAATCTTGCCAGGTGCTCGGGAATCGCGGCTACCGCTACATGAACTTGAATGCCGGCGTTCTCGCCGAATCGCTTTACGTCTCCGCGCGTCTGCTCAACAAGACTGCCCGCGAAGAGCATTTCTTCTATCACGATGAACTCAAAAAGCTTCTCGAAATTCCTGAAACCGAAAGCATCATCTCGACTGTCGTAATCGGAAAAAGTCCAGCCAGATAGCAATTAGACTGTAGGCAATTGGTCAATAGTTGTTTCTGCTTTGTCATGCCTGCCGTAGCCTGTAGCGTCATGGCGGACTTGATCCGCCATCTCGAAGCTTTGTCATGCCCGCCACCGAGCGGGCACCTCCCTCTCGTCATCCTGAAGGCGTACCATTCTTCGTCATCCTGAGGAGCTGTTATTTTCACATTGTCATCCTGAAGGCGTAAGCCTGAAGGATCCCGTCACATTTTACGCGAACACTTTCAACAATACTGGCGTTACAAAAACGGTCATCACGCCTATTTATTGAATAATGTTTTACTTTTAAAAAACTTGACAATTGATTCTTTTTTAACGAATAAATTTATTTTTATGATGGTGCTAATCTAATACTCTTAGATGCAAGGAGAAAGAAAAAATGAAAAAGTTTATAATAATTATGATAATAGTAATGATAGCGTTTTACGGTTGTGATAACGGCTCCAATTTCTATGATCGCGAGATTGTTGTAAGTGAAGATTGTACAATTGGAGATCGTGTTGGAGTTGAATTTGATTCCGATTCGGTTCGTTGTGGTATGAGTGGAAATATATATTTTGGAATTGGTCGAAAAGATGAAAGTGATTTTTCTCCGTTTGCTTTTTATGTGTTCTCTGATAGTGGTGCGAAAAATACAAGGGATTCTGTATGGATTTTGGAAACTGATTCTGATAGGTACTCCTCATGTGAAAAAAAGGAAATATCCAGTAAAAATTTTCAAGGAACTTTTTGCCTGAAAAAATTTTATGATTCAACTACTAGGGAAATGGTGAATTATTATGATGTGCTAGAAAAAAATGGTAAATATGAATACTATTTCATTTATAGTAAATATGATTCGTATAAAGCATTCTGTAATATTTCGTCGAAAGATTGTGAATTGCTTTATTCGTGTGTCGTTTTGTATGACGGATTGTATAACTTTTCTAAAGTTCCTGATGCAGATAATGCGAAACGAAAAAACATTGGATGTGTTTTCTAAAAAGAGGTGGTAAATGAAAAAAATATTATTAACTATGATTGCGATATGCATTTCGATAGCTCAAGCTGATGATCCTAAATACGATGACGATAATCGATGCAATACATCGGATGCGTCGCTTGCGCCGGGAATTTATGTGCTCACGGATATGTGTGTAAATTAGCGAGTGAATCCAATGGAACTGTTATTTTTTGGTTAGGAACTTCTGCTGATTGCAATAAGTTTCATACAACGAAGATGACGACGTATTATCCTATAAAGAATCAACCAAGCAGTTTAGATTATAATCATCCAAATAATGAATTACGTTTGACTTTGTTGCCGGATGGTGTTGATGCAAATATGTTTGGTGTGCCGTTATGGCATCGCAACTTGTTTCTGCAAAAAGTGATCGGGCTAAAGTCAGTGTGATTTATAGTTTTAAACCAGGTCCTTCTGGGCCTGACTTAAATTCTGTTCGGTTGCACTCTGTTAGTCGAGTGGATTAAGGTGATTTATTGGTTTAGGCTTTAGAGTCGCATTCTTTTATAAGAATGCTTTATATCGTTTGCTGTATGCTCGTTACCCTAAAATATTGAGCATCACCGGCGTCACGAATACGGTCATCACGCCAGCGACTCCGATTGACAAGCTGCTCATGGCTCCTTGAACTTCTCCGATTTCCATGGCTTTTGTCGTGCCAAGCGCATGGCTTGCTGTTCCAATCGCGACACCTTGCGCAACCGGATTCCCGATGCGGAAAAATTTGCAAACAAGCGGTGCTGTCACGGCGCCCGTAATTCCTGTAATGACAATCGCTACAATTGTGATGGACGGAATACCGCCAATCTGCTCGGATACCACAGAACCCATCGGAATAGTGATGGACTTTGGAATGAGCGAAAGCATCAGAGTCTTGCTGATGTTGAAAATCTTGGCGCATGCGATCACGCAAACAATGCTCGTAATGCAACCGACGAGAATCCCCGCCAAAATCGGGAGCCAGTTGTTCTTGAGCGCCTGGATGTGTCTGTACAAAGGAACGGCAAGCAGAACTGTTACAGGTCCGAGAAAGAACGAAATGTAATCGCCGCCTACTTTGTATGTTTCGTATTCGATGCCCGTGACTGTCAAAAATCCGATGATGAGAATGGTGGCGATGAGGATCGGGTTCAAAAGCGGGTTACGCCATTTGTTGCGGATGGTGACACCCAGTTCAAAAGCGATGATTGTAAGAATGATTCCAAACATAACGCATTAAAAAATCAGTTTTTGTCTTTGGATTTTTTGCTTAAAAGTTGAACGGTCCAGCCGGTCGTTACCATGGTCACGATCGTAATCACGATGCAGAGGAAGAGTAATAGTGGCCACTGACTTTTGACGTCATCGCCAACGAGCATAAGCCCGATTGCTGGCGGCAAGAAAAAGAACGAAAGGCGTTTCAAGAAGAAATCGCTCACTTCGCGAATCTGGTCGAGCTTCACGATTTTTAGGCAAAGTAACAAGAGCAGGATTAGCATTCCGAGAATGTTGCCGGGAACGGGGATGCCTGTGTGTTCGTGAATGAGGTCTCCTGCGTAGCAAATCCCCAAAATCAGAGCTAGTTGTAAAAGTACTCGCATGCGCCCAAAGATAGAAAATAAGGGCTCACGCCAAAGGTGTTTTTTTTAATGCAAAAAGTAGATTATGCGGGCGGGGCCCCAGCTCGGAGTTGCGAAGGCCGCACGGGCCCCTCCCTGCACCCTCCCCATCCTTGGCCGACGCTTTTATTCTCTCAACGATTTGTTTCTGTTTCTATAGTTATTTAAACTTCTCGCTTATACTAGAGCAAGTGCTTTTTGTATAAGACTTGAAATGCTTTCTAATAGCTATATTTCCTTGCATGAAAATTGTATTTATGGGAACGCCCGCGTTTGCGGCTCAATTCTTGGAGCATCTCGTTGCTTCCGATAACGAAGTTTTAGCTGTTGTCACACAGCCCGATCGCCCGGCAGGCCGTGGCCGAGTGCTTACGCCTCCGCCTGTGAAAGAGGCTGCGCTCAAGCACAATTTGCCGGTCTTGCAGCCGACGGACTTGAAGTCTCCTGAATTCGAAGCTGACCTCCGCAAGTACGATGCCGACCTCTATGTCGTCGTGGCGTATTCCATCTTGCCCAAGAACATCTTGGGAATCACGAAGTTTGGTGCCGTGAACGTTCACGGTAGTTTATTGCCGAAGTACCGTGGTGCCGCTCCGGTGCAGCGCGCTATTGCCGATGGCCTCAAGGAAACTGGCGTGACCGTTTTCCGCCTGGACGAAAAGATGGACCACGGTCCGATTCTTGCACAGCGCACTGTCGTGATTGACCATCAGGACACAACCGCAAGCTTGCTCGACAAGATGGTCGCTCCGGGTTGCGATGCCTTGGACGATGCTTTGAACCAGCTTAAGAACGGTTGCGAAAAGGATTTGACGCAAGACCACGCTCAGGCAAGTGGCGCTCCGAAAATCAAGAAAGAAGAAGGCTTGATCGACTTCAATTTGCCGGCTCGCACGATTCACAATCGCATCCGTGCGTTCAATCCGTGGCCGGGTGGTTACGGAAAGCTCGGTGGCCGCATGGTGTACTTGCGCCAGACGGACACTCCCGAAAACGGTCCGAAGCTTGCGCCAGGTGTTGTCGAATTCAAGGACAACCGACTCTTTGTCGGCACTGGCGAAGGCGTTCTCGAAGTTCTCGAAATTCAGGCCGAAGGCAAAAAGCCGATGCCTGTGGCTGACTTTATGCGTGGCATTCAAAAGCGCGAGGGACTAGAGTTTTGCTAACGGAACGTGAAGAAGCCTATCGAGTCCTTTTGCTTTGGCAAAAAGATGGCTCGTTCATTAAGGAAAGCGGACTTTCTCCATTTGCGATGGAACTTGCTCTGGGCGTTTGCCGCAGGCACTTGTACCTTGAATATTTCGTCAAGTCGCTCACAAAGAAATTGCCATCGCTCGAAGCTCGCGTGATTCTTGAAATGGGCCTCTTCCAGATGTTCTTTATGGACGTGCCGGATTACGCTGCCATCAACGATAGCGTGGAACTGGCAAAGTCTGTAAATCTCGGCGAGAGTACTGCGCGTCTTGTGAACGCGGTGCTTCGCACTGCTCGCCGTCAAGGCGAGCCTGCGCTTCCGCCGCAGCGCGTTCGCCGCGTGAGCGTCGAGAATTCTGTGCCCGAATGGCTTGTGCGTCGCTGGTTCGACGTGTACGGAGGCGACCGCGCCGAAGCTTTGGCGAAGGCGACTCTGGAGCGCCCGACTGAATGGATCCGCGTGAACTTGCAAAAGACGAGCGCTCCGGTGCTTGCCGAAAAAATCGGCATTACGGGCGCCTCGATTCTCTACGACCGCTTTATTGAAATCCCGCGCGATGTGGGCGTGAAGCTCCTGCTTGCGCTTCCGGAATTTGTGAAGGGTGAATTCTCGTTCCAGAATCCGTCTGCATTCGAAGTTGTGAAACTCCTCGACTTGAAGCCTGGCTTGAAAGTCTGGGACGCTTGTGCTGCTCCCGGCGGCAAAACCGCACTCATGGCAGAAATGGATAGCTCGCTTGAAATTCTTGCGAGCGATTCGTCCGCCTCGCGCCTTGAAAAAATGCAAGACCTGATGAACCGCCTCGGCCTTACAAACATCAAGACCGAAGTCATCGACCTTGCCCCAGCCCAAGCTCCCGCGACCTCCCCGCAGCATTCCTCTCTCGTCTCTCGTCTCTCGTCTGAGGCTAAGTTCGACCGCATCCTCCTCGATGTCCCGTGCAGCAACATGGGCGTAATCGCTCGCCGTCCGGAATCCGTCTACCGCATGACACCAGAATCCATCAATGAAGTTGCTGAACTCCAGTTCAAGATTCTCGAAAATGCATCTGCCGCACTCGCTCCTGGCGGGCGCCTCGTGTATGCTACATGCAGCCCTGACCCGACGGAAACGACGCGCGTCATCGCCCGATTTGTCAAGGCTCATCCCGAATTTGTGAAAGTTGGCGAACCCGTCTTGCCGGGCCTCAAGGATTCCCGCCTCGACGGTTTTTTTGCACAAGCTTTGGAATACAAAAAATGAAAAAAATCATTACGATTCTAGCATTAGGACTGGCGTCGATTTTGCATGCCGAGGATCCGCTAGCGTTTAGAAACGACTCTGCGGCGGTTGCAAACGATATCTCATTCTCACATTTGTCCGTTTTCCTTGAAGGTGGCGAAATCTACCCGATGGGAGACCTGATGGATGCTGTCGAAAACGCTTTGTATGGTGGCGTTGGCGTTCGCTACACTTACTGGGAAAATGTAGATGGAATAGTTATGTTCCAGTACACATATTTCAAGCCGATGACCGACATTTATTATGATGGCGTTCACCAGTTTATGGGACGCGTTGGTCTAGAGTGGAAATGGCCTCTCATTCAACCCGTTGCGCTGGGTGCCGGCTTTACATGTTCCTGGACTCGAGCCGATGCTGAAGAACACCTTTATTCAGCTTATGGTGGAACGTTGACGGATAACGAAACCGAATTTGGCTGGTATGCAAGAATTAGCTTGCCTGTAATCAAACGTGAAAAGTTCAGTGTTGGCTTCCATGTGGCCTGGGAACAGCTTTGGACTCTTCCTAAACGCTCTAATATGTTGTCTGCGGGAGTAACTCTCGAAAGGAGTATTTGGTAATGAACTCCTTTGTCAAAAAATTTGTTTCTGCTTTGGCAATTTCTGCAAGTTTTGCCTTTGCTTCTGTTGATGCCGAAATGGAAGGTATGGACGTTGTCTCCCGTGACGACGGTACTTTCTTGATCGCTTCTCCGACATTCTATTTTGATCGTGCTTTAGGCGCTGGCGGTATCCATTCCGAAAGTGAATTGTGGACCCCGCGTAAGTTGCGCTATCGCCAGCTTCTTAATCGTTTGTCTGTGCTGCCTAGTTGGAATCCCGTTGAAACGCCTTCGGTGTGGATGAAAACGGGAAATGAATTGGGTGATTTAATTTATCAGGACTTTATCACGGATCCAAGTGAACGTCCTGTGAATAGAACTCCAATCTTGGAAGTAGGGGCTAGAACTCCTGAATATCGCGGATTCTGGGCAACATTTCGCTTGTTCCAGGATGACCATTACTGTTATTCCTCATCTTATTCTTATCGAAAAAATTTAGTTGATAACAAATTCTCGTTCTTTGGTGAAAATTGGCCTATGTTCAGTTCTGCTTATGGCGGACTTGGATATACGAACGATTTTATAAATGCATCTATTCTTGCGGGAAAGGAATATGTGTGGATCTTTTCCGAAAGTTCGAGATGGATTCCTGTGTCATACTCGCCTCGAATCGAAGCCCGTGCGGATTTCTGGAATTTTTCTACGACATTAGTTTTTGAAAATGCAAACTATCAGGATAAACGAAAAAAAGAAACTGGTGAACGTAAAGAAGTAAATGGTTCTATAGTTTATAGTTGCGGTGAAAATTGTAAACGAGGAATGCTTCAGCTTTCTGCTGGTCTTGCTTTCCGCTTTGTTGGCGATGAGGGCACTGTCTATACAGGGCTTGATGAAGATCGCGTCTTGTGGCCTTTCCTTGAAATGAGTATTCGCCCTACGGATGAACTCAGGTTCGATGTGATGTTTGGCGTGAATAACAGGGATTGGCTTATTCAGGATAGCATTGAGTACCAGGTACCTGTATTTAATCGGTTGAATGTTTCTGTTGGCGCTAAAAATATTGCAGGAACTCGCCTGAATCCGATTGCTGACACGTACGAATATTTTGATGGCGATACGATTTCGCTTGCTGCAAATGGCCGTATGAATTTAATGCAAGGTTATGTTCGCTTTGAAGATTCTCTAACGAATTTTCTTGTTTTTGGTGCTCGAGGCAGTTTCTGGGCTGAACATGGTGCCGAAACTTTTAAAACAGAAAAATTTGTTAAGGATAAAATCTACACGTTCCGTCATGGCGATGTTGGCCGCATCAATTCCTGGATCAAGGGCGTTACGGGTGAATTTTGGCTAAAGCTCCGGTATGGGGAACTGTTTAACTTTACGGCGCTTACAGGTTTTGAACGCATTGATGGAGATGAAAAACGCTTTGAAGTGAATCCGTCAGAATTCTTTGTTTCGTTTAATGCCGACTGGATCATCAAAAAATCTTTCCGTATATCCCATTCCTTGCGCTATCGAAGTGATGCCGAATGGAACCTGCGTTACAAGGATCCATACATAGTAAAGGGTGACTGGTTCTGGGATGCTACTTTTGAGCAACGTTTCCCGAAGTGGGGAATTTCTCTCGCAGGAACCATCGTCCAGGCTCTGGGCAAGGAAGTGGTGGAAGCTCCAAATGGTGAGTATAGCCGAGTGCGCTTCTTCTGTACTGCAAAGAAGGCGTTCTAATTTGTCATGCCTGCCTCAGAGCAGGCATCTCCTTAAAATACTTTTTTCAAAGCTTTTAAACTGAATGAATTCGCGAAAGTCTCAAGGGCTTTTGCTTTTTCTATCCATTCAAATGCGGATGGCTTGTCGCTGTTTGCAATTTGCCTTGGCAAATGTGCGACATTTGCTTTTGTTGAAAGCTGCACATGCAGCACATCGCATTCGATTTTATGCACCGTGATGCTATGGCGAAATGTTCCGCAGTGTTCAACGGATTTGACTTCATCGGCGTTAATGTAATCTTCCGCTTTGGCCGGGAGCGCAACTGTAGCATGGCGAGAACTTTCAAAATGCGGGAGTGCAAGCTGCTTGTCCAGGAATTTTTGCCCGCCGTTTACTGCAAGAATCTTGGCGTCCGTGCTCTCGACAACAAGCACTGTTCCGTGCCAGCTTTTATCGGTACGCTTCTTTGCGGGCGGGAATTCTGCGGTGCGGCCATCTAGAAACGCTCGGCATTCTTTATGGAGCGGGCATGTTTCGCAAAGCGGTGATTTCGTCTTGCAAACAGTTCGTCCGAGTTCCATCAGCGCTTCGTTGTGCATGTATGCTTTCGGGGAATCCGCCACTTCCCGCGCATATTCCCAATAAATCTCGGAGGCAGATTTTTCTGTCATGCCTGTTTCGTTATTTGTCATGCCCGATTTAATCGGGCATCTCCTTTTTGGGGCTTTATCCGTCGGCAGAAAAGCAAGCTCGTACAACCGGCTGAAAATCCTGACCAGATTTCCATCCAAGATTGCTTCGCGTTTATGGTAGGCGAGGCTTAAAATGGCCCCAGCCGTGTATGCTCCGATTCCCGGCAACGCTTCCAGTTCCTTGCGCGTTTCGGGCATCTTGTTCTGATGAGACGCGACAATCTTCGCTGTCTTTAAAATATTCCTGGCGCGGCTGTAATACCCAAGCCCTTGCCAGTACTTAAAGACGTCGGCTTCCTCCGCCTTGGCGAGCGTTTCCACATCCGGGAAGCGCTCCATCCATCGCGTAAAATAATCTTTGACTGTCGAAACCTGCGTCTGTTGCAACATCGTCTCGCTAATCCATACTGCATACGGATCGCGCAGCGCATCCAAGTCCGCAGGCCTCCACGGCAATTCCGCCGCGTTCGCCCTGAACCACTCGCGCAAACGTTTCAACGAATCTGGAGTCATTTGTTGATTGTCTTTCGTCTCTCGTCTGTAGGCGCTTTGCGCCGTTCTCTCGTCTAACTAAATCCCGTACACTTCCCGCTTGAGCTTTCTAAAGAATTCAAACTGCGTCTTGGTCGAGCTTGCAAGCGTGTAGCGTTCGCTGCGCTTGTGGCTGTCGATGCGCATCTGTTCGTAGACTTCCGGTTTTTCGAGCTTGATGGTTCGGCATTCTTCGAGTGTGTCCATCCACTTTGCTTCGTCAATCGGCAAAATGCGTCCGCAGCTGTCGTCCTGCACAATGTCGTGCGGGCCACCGTAATTGCTTACGATGGCTGGCGTTCCTGTAGACATCGCTTCCACAACCACATTGCCGAACGTGTCCGTCGTGCTCGGGAACAAGAAAAAGTCTGCATTCGCATAAAGGCTTGCGAGCATCTCGCCGCCCTGTTCTCCTGCAAAGCAGACGCTCGGGTTGTCCTTGAACTGCTTCTTGATTTCTTCAAGATACCAGCCGTAGCCCACGTACATGAGTTCCACATCGTCGTGCTTGGCCGAGAACTTGCTCCATACGGAGTTCAAAAATTCCAGATTCTTTTCCTTCGAAATTCTACCGATAAACGCAAATCGCACGGGTCTCTTGGCGCGGTCGCTGCCGAATTTTTCCCATGCTCCGTTTCCACGCAATGATGGCGAAAAACGCTCTAGCGGGAGTCCACGGGGGAGAATCTGCACCTGGTTTGCGGGAACTTTCAAGTCTTTTTGCAAAATGTTGGCATAGTCATCGCACGGGCTAATGACCGGGCGCGCCATCCAGTAGAAAATGCGCATGAGCCAAAGTACGTATGTGTGCATCCACTTCGCCTTTACAAGCGTCTTTGCGTAAGTGGGCACGTCGGTGCGATAATGGCTAAAGACCTTGATGCCGGCAAGCCATCCGCAAAGGCAGATGACCCATGCGCCAGGGCTTGGCGTTTCAAGCTCAATCATGTCGATGGGGTAGCGCTTGAGCAATCGCAGTGCTGGCGAAACGCGCGGAAGCGCAAGTTCGCTGTTGGCGTAGCCGAGCTGTTCCATGCTGAACAGGCGCGGCAACAAGATGCAGTAGCTGTTTTCCACGACTCCGCACGGGCGTGTGTTGAATGCGCTCCCGGCGAGGTAAGCCTTCATGCCGTGAGCGCGCATATACGGGATCACGTTTCTCAAGTTGTTTGCAATGCCGTTCGTCTCGTCCAGGTTGTCCGAGTAAAACAGAATGCGCACATCGTCCGGGTCTCTGCGTTTGCGTTCTTTTTTCAAATAAAAGCGCAATTTCAGGAGCTTCGGCAGGTTTGTTATCGGTGTGAGTGCAACAAGTGGCGGAATCCAGCAAGTGCGGATATTTCCGGGTGGTCTGTGGTCAAACGAGAACATCTTGCGGAAGGTGCTTGTGACCTTGCGTCCAAAAATAGCCGGGCGGGAATCGAGCTTGTCGCTAGCCTTGAGCTTTGTTGAACTTGACGCAGTCGTCATACTTCACTCCTTTGCCGCCGAACAAGTCTAATGCACTACCAATGGTGAGGTCTACCTTTCCGTTCGAAATTTCTTTGCAATGAATCAAGTCTTCAAGCGATTTTGCACCACCTGCATACGTCACAGGAATCGGGCTATTCTCGGCGAGGAACATGATGAGCTCGTCGTCCATGCCCTGCTGCTTGCCTTCGACATCTGCTGCGTGAACCAAGAATTCATCACAGCTCTTGGCGAGGTCTTCAAGCGTTTCCTTGTTGATTTCGATATCGATAATCGTCTGCCAGCGGTTAGTCGCAATTTTCCATTGCGGTTTGCCATTGACAATGCCTGTGCGCTTGCAGCTCAAGTCCAGAATCAGGTGTTCCTTGCCGACTGTCTTTACTAGTTCGTCAAGGCGCGAACGGTCGAGTTTTCCGTCTGGAAAAATCCAGCTCGTCACAATCACGTGCGAAGCGCCTGCGTCAATATATTCCTTAGCGTTCTGGGCGTTGATGCCACCACCAACTTGCAGCCCCCCTGGATACGCCGAAAGCGCGTCCTTTGCTGCGCTCTCGTTTCCCTTGCCAAGCATGATCACATGCCCGCCTTTGATACCGTCTCTTTTGTAGAGTTCGGCGAACCATGCGGATGATCTGTCTGTTTCAAAATTTGTCTTGAGCCCCGCTCCGCTATCGGAGAGTGAACTTCCGACGATCTGCTTTACCTTGCCATCGTGCAAATCAATGCACGGCCTAAATTTCGTCATTAGTCCTTGACCCCTGTAATAGCCCAGTCGATATTCTTGCCGAGACCGTTCTTGCTTCTGCCGCGGTAGAACAGCACTTCGCCGCCTGCGGCAATCTTCATGGCCTTCTTTGCAAACCAGCCGTCAATCTTGTCCAAAAGCGATGCCTTCTGCAATACCTTGTTCACGGGGAACACCATTGCCGGGACGCCGTTCTTCCATTCAAAGGAGAGCGTGGTCTTCGGGAACTTCTTGCCGTTATAATCGGAACCGCCTTCCTTGACCTTTGTCGGGATGGCGACCTTCATGCCCTGCGGACCGTTGTAAAGTGCATAGCCCATAATCTGCCCATCCGTCGTGAGCGTAATGCGTCCGGCGTACATCGGCGATTTGTCGCTTGTGCTAAAGTTGATGGTGCGCGATGCCAGTTCGGTTGCCTGTGCGGTTTGCCATGTCTGGTCCATGTAGGCGTAGCCCTTGACCGTCAAAGTATCTTCGTTGTAGGCAATCTTGCCTGTTACGCGACCGTACGGAATATGAATGTACTGGGCGAACTTTTCCTTGCCGAATGTCCAGGTGCCGTTTCCGGGAACCATGCCTTGGACGGCGCTTTCGAAAGTCACGTCAAGGAGGAACTTTCCGCCCTTGTCGGCGCTGTAAAGCACACGGTGGCCCTTGCCCGGCTTGTTCTGGAGCATGTATTCGCCCTTGATGTCGATCGTAGCCTTTTCTTTGCTTGCGACAAGGCGTTCCGGCGGGTACTGGCGGCCGACAGAATAAGTTTTACCCTTGAAGTTCCAGAAACTCAAGTCGCAGCCAATCTTGCGGCCCGAACCCGGTACGTGAAGCACGGAATAGTTCACAAAGGCGCGAGTGCCGTTGTCGAACACGAACTGGTAACTCCATGTCTCGTTAAATTCCTTGGTGATTGCCTTGTGGGGCATAAAGTCGCTTACAGTGAGGGCTCTGTCGCCACCCTGTGGTCCTGTAACTTCTGCGGCGTGAGTTGTCGCAGAAATAGCAAGCAGGGTGCAAATCCCCAAAACAATATTTTTTATTTGTAATCTCATACTTGAAAAAATAAAAAAAAGCTGTTCCAGAGGAACAGCCTTATTCTAGAAATTCGCTGAATGGCGGTTATCGCGGAATGAACTGCCGATAAACGGAATAAGTTACAGTCTAAGGTCGCGGCCCATGCCCATCTTGAGTTCCACGCGGCGGCGGACCACCATTTCGTTGAACAAGTCCGAGAGGCAGTCTTCCATGCAGATCATGGGCTTCCAGCCGAGATTCATGATCTTGGTGGGGTCGCCAATCAAGAGCGGAATGTCGTTGCAGCGGTCGTAACCCGGGTCAAAACGGAAGTCCACGCTCACGCCGGAGATGTCCACGAGCATTTCCACGAGCTCGCGGAACGTGTAAGACTTTCCGCAGCAGATGTTGAATGCTTCGCCGGATTCGGCGGTATTCAAAATCTGGATGGCGGCGCGGGCAACGTCACGGACGTCAACTACGTCACGGCTTACGTCGAGGCTTCCCGAATAAATGACCGGTTCAGCACCGTAATACTTTATCTTCACTAGCTGGTAGGCTATGGAAGGGATTACAAAGCGGCGGCTGTGATGCGGACCCGTAAAATGGAATGGGCGGGCAAATACAATATGCAAACCGTTTGCGTTGCGGAACTGGTTCCCGAGAATTTCCATGCATGCCTTGGATGTGGCATACGGAGTAAGCGGGTTAGGAGGGTCCGTTTCCTTGTGCAGGTAAGTCAACTGCTGTTCCGTTCTGCCGTAGATTTCGCTACTGCTGAGGAGCAAGACTTTTGCCTTCGGCACAACCTGTCGAACCGCTTCGAGAAGCGTCTGCGTACCCAACAAGTTGATGTTGAGCGTTTCATAAGGCTTCTTGTAGCTAAGTCCCACAGAGGACTGGCTTGCCAAATGGTAAATGTGCGTCGGGGAAACTTTCTGAATCATTTCCAGCACATCCCTGAAGTCCAGCAAATCACCGGTCAGGTACTGTACTCCTTCGACCTTTTGCCACGGCTGCGGAAGCTCATCACTGAAGCTGTACAGCTCGTGATTGGTGCCGCTTAAGTTAGATAGAATACTGTACCCAAGTGATCCCGTTCCCCCGGTAACCAATATGCTCATCTAAACCTCACTCGCCTGGATGGCTTTCCAGGCTTCTGCAATAATACCCTTATCAATATTACAAACTTTTTCGACCTTTCCGATCTTTGTAGGCAAAATATAAACTCTAGTGCCTTTTTCTGCTTTCTTGTCAACCGCCATCGCAGCCCATGCCGCTTCGACATCCGTGTTGTACGTCTTCGGGAATCCGAGATCATCGAGCAACTTGTTTTGACGCTGTTCGTCTTCTTTCGAAAGCTTCCCGAGGAGCACTGCGGCGCGTGCGGCCACTCGCATGCCCAGAGAAACGGCGATACCGTGGCTGTAAAGCTCGTAATGCGTGAGCTTTTCAATGGCATGACCGAAAGTGTGACCGTAATTGAGGATAGCGCGGAGGCCAGCTTCCTTCTCGTCGATGCCGACCACTTCGGCCTTGATTTGGCAGCTGCGGAAAATCATGTGCTTCAACACGTCAAAGTCGTGAGCCTTGATCTTTTCGACGTTGTTTTCAAGGTAGGTGAAAAATTCTTCATCGTAAATCACGCCGTACTTGACGATTTCGGCAAGGCCCGCAAGGTATTCGGTTGGGGGGAGCGTGTTCAGCACAGAAATGTCGCACACAACTGCTTTCGGCTGGTAGAATGCGCCAATCATGTTCTTGCCTTCGGCATGGTTCACGGCAACCTTGCCGCCAACGGAACTGTCGACCATCGACAAGAGTGTTGTCGGGAACTGCACAAACGGAATGCCGCGCTGGTACGTGGCGGCGCCAAAGCCAGCCATGTCACCTACGACACCGCCGCTGAACTGCAAAAGGCAGCTCTTGCGGGTATAACCGCGGTGCAGCATAAAGCTGTAAAGCTGGTTTAAGTTGTGGAGCGTCTTGTGGCCTTCGCCGGCCTGGAACTTGAAAATCGGGCAACGGCCTGCCTGGCCGCGCAGTTCCGAAAGCTTCGTGTTCTGTTCCTTGGCAATCGTCGTGTCGGTGCAAATCAAGAATTCATAAGTCGGGGCAAGGCGTAAGCCTTCAAGCATAATGGCCGCATCCGGCACAATGTTCTTGCCGATGAAAATCGGGTAGCGACCGCCTTCGCTTGGGTGCACGTCAAGCGCATGGCTTTCCCAGAACTTGAGCATGTGCATGATGCGTTCCGTGACGTGCGTTTCGGAATAGTCGTTCGAGCTTTCGACGCTAAAGTCCGCATTGGCGTAATTCTTTTCGCGGTCTTTCAGCATCTGCTTGATCTTTTCGAGGCGTTCTTCGTCCGAGAGGTTCGCGAGGAGCGGGCGCGTGTTCTTGCGGCCAATGCGTTCCGAAAGCACTTCGGGCTTTGCCCACAGGCGGATAATCGTTCCGTTTTCGCGGATGACCTTCAAGTTTTCGGCCTGCGTGAGAGCGCCACCGCCGAGAGATACAACGAGAGGCTTTTCGCTCTGTGCAATTTCGGCAATCACGTCGCGTTCCATCTTGCGGAATGCGGCTTCGCCTTCTTGTTCAAAAATTTCGTTGATGGACTTGCCGGCACGTTCCACAATGACGTTGTCTGTATCGACAAACGGGCGTCCGAGGCGGTCTGCAAGGGCGCGACCCGTGCGGCTCTTGCCGCTGGCCATGAATCCGGTAAAGTAGAGATGCTTCTTCATATTAGCCCTGCATTCCTTTGCGCATAATCGCAGTAAGTTCTTCGTTTGTTTTGTTTTCGGTTTCCTTCGGGAACCACTTTTTAAAGCTTTCGAGCCCCTGGTGGACTAGCATTCCTTCGCCCGTGACGATCTTGCAGCCGTTCGCTTCGGCCATTTGCAAGAGTTTGGTGCGTGGCGGCGTATAGACGATGTCGCAGACAACCTGACCTTTGTGCAGACATTCGTCTGTAATGGGGGAGGCGTCAACGTTTGGGCTCATGCCGACCGAGGTTGCATTGATGATGATGTCAAAGTTTGCAGAAATACTTGCAAAATCGCCGAACGTCGTGACTTGAACGGTCGTGAAATTCTTATTGCCTGCTTTGCCCGACTGGAAAAACTTGTTCAGTGAACCCGCGAGCGTATCACCTTTTTCCTTGGTGCGGCAAACAATGGTAAGCTCGTTTCCTTGTTCCACAAGCGTAAATGCAATCGACTGGGCTGCACCACCGTTTCCGAGCAGTGCAATTTTTTTGTTCGATGGATCGACCCCATTCTCTTCGAGATTGCGTACACAACCGTAAGGGTCCGTCGTCGTTCCGCAAAGTGTTCCGCCGATAATCCCGTCTTTCCAGTATAGCGTGTTCACACTGCCGGTGAACTTCGAAATTTCCGAAAGTTCATCCACCAGGTGGGCAGAACCGTCTGCATTGAAGAATTCCGTCTTGTAGGGAATGGTGACATTTGCACCGTGGAACTTCATCGCCTTGAAGCCTTGAATCGCCTGGGCGAAATTTTCCGGTTCGGGTGCGTAGGGGAGATAAGCCGCATTGATGCCAAGGGCGTCAAAAAGGGCGTTGTGCATGGCGGGCGATTTGCTGTGAGCAACCGGATGCCCGAAAATGCAAAGAGTTTCCGTCTTTCCGTTTATGGAAGCCAAAGTAACCTCGTATGTCCTTCCCACCTGTGGGGAAAAACTCTAAATAATACACTACAAAGATATATTATTCTAGATAAAAAATTATGCAATAAGAAATTAACAGTGGGTAGTAGGCAGTAGGAAGTAGACAGTAGGAAGTAGACGGTAGGAAG
Source organism: Fibrobacter sp. UWB4 (assembly GCF_002210345.1). Taxonomy (NCBI): domain Bacteria; kingdom Pseudomonadati; phylum Fibrobacterota; class Fibrobacteria; order Fibrobacterales; family Fibrobacteraceae; genus Fibrobacter; species Fibrobacter sp. UWB4. Next base: position 167,122 of record NZ_MWQI01000001.1, read on the forward strand.
TATCATTCCCGCCGAATCCTGTCATGCCCGCCTCTGAGCGGGAATCTCCTTTTTTATTGCCTTCATTCCTAATTCCGAAATCCTAATTCCTAATTGCCCGCTACCGCCCCCTAGACACAATTTCTATATTTGTGCCCAATGAAATTACCTATCGTTTGCATAATTGGACGTCCGAACGTCGGAAAGTCCTCCCTCTTCAACCGCATTCTTGGCCGCCGTGCTGCCGTGGTGAGCGACCGCGATGGTGTTACCCGCGACCGTCATTACCAGAATGCGATTTACAAGGGTCACGAATTTACAGTCGTCGATACGGGTGGATTCTTGCCTGATGATTCTATCGACGTCTTGGCGGACAGTGTCCGTACCCAGATTTTCAACGCTGTGAACGAAGCCGACCTCGTGCTCTTCATGGTTGATATCCGCGTGGGCATTACCAAGCTCGACCAGCAGTTTGCGCGCCTCATTCGCAAGCTCGATAAGAAGGTCATCCTCGTCGCAAACAAGAGCGAATTGCAGGGCGACCGCCAGGAAAGCTACGAATTTTTGAAGCTTGGCTTTGGCCAGCCGCGTACGGTCAGTGCCCTGACCGGCTACGCTTGCCTCTCGCTCTTGGACGAAGTGGTCTCCGTGCTCCCGACGCCGGTGCGTGGCGAACGCCGCGAAGAACGCCCGGTGCGTTTTGCTATTCTCGGCCGCCCGAATGCTGGCAAGAGCACACTCCTCAACCGCCTGTTGAACGAAGACCGCGCCGTGGTTTCCGACATTCCGGGAACGACCCGCGATTCCATCGACTGTGACTTTGTCGTTGACGGACAAAAGTTTGTCGTTACCGATACCGCAGGCCTTCGCAAAAAGGCCCGCGTCGAAGACGAAGTGGAAGTCTTCAGCAACATGCGTACGCTCGAAAGCATCCGCCGTTCTGACCTGTCCGTGCTCGTCGTCGATTGCACTCGCGGCATGGAAATCCAGGACTACCGCATCATCACGGAAATCCGCAAGGCCGGTAAGGGCCTCGTCGTCGTGCTGAACAAGTGGGATATCCTCCCGAACAAGAACGACAAGTCCTTCGATCACATGGTCAAGGAACTCCTCGAACGCGAACCGATGCTTGAATTTGTACCGATTCTCTCGATCAGTGCCAAGGAAGGCCAGCGCGTAGGCCGCGTGATTCAGGCTATCCAGACCGTCTATGCCAACTGCCGTCGTGTGCTTGGCCGTGACCGCGTTGCCGAAAGCTTTGCGAACTTCTTGCAAGAAAAGGCTCCTCCGAGCCACAACGGCCGTGTGGTCATGCTTACTCGCGCCTGCCAGATCATGGTGGAACCGCCGGTCATCGACATCGAAACCCGCACGCCGGAACTTGTCGACGAATCGTACAAGCGCTACTTGCTCAAAAAGTTTTATGACGAATTCCAGTTGCAGGGCGCTCCGCTCCGCCTGAATTTCGATAGAAAGTTAACCCTCAGAAAGGATGAAGAACTTGAACAGTTTACTGAGTCTTCCAATAGCGTACTTGCTGGGGTCGATCCCCAGCGCCATATGGATCGCAAAACTCGCGAAAGGTAAGAATTTTGATATTCGTGACTACGGCTCCAAGAATGCGGGCCTCACGAATACATTCCGTGTGCTCGGCTGGAAGCCAGCTCTCCCGGTCGTGTTCATGGACCTTTTGAAGGGCTTCTTTGGACCGTTTATCGCTCAAAAAATGTGCGAAGCACAGGTCGCCGCTGGCGGTGCCGATTACAGTGCTTGGGTGCCGCTTGTTGCTGGCCTCCTCGTGATTCTCGGTCACAGCTTCACTTGCTTTGCCGGTTTCCGCGGTGGTAAGGGCGTGCTCGCTGCGCTTGGCGTGTTCCTCGCCATTTCACCGCTCACGGTTCTTTGCGCATTTGCCCTCTGGATTCTCCTCACGGTCACCACGAAGTACGTCTCCGTCGGTAGCATCTTTGGGTGCGGGCTTCTCGGCGCACTTTCTGTGTTTGGCTATGTCTGCCCGGAATACTACTTCGAAAGCATCAATCTTGGCCAGATGATTCTCGCCGTGATTGTCGCCGTGTTCGTCATCGTGAAGCACAAGTCGAACATCAAGCGCCTCCTCAACGGCACCGAGAACGGCTTCGGCTCCAAGCGCAAAAAGTAAGTAAGAAGTGGGCTATGGGCTCGCTTGCGATGCTCGCTTTGGGGTATGAGGCTGTTTTTATAGCTTTATACTAGGTCTATATTCTGTAAATTATATAGATTATAGCGAAAAGGTCGCATTTAAAAGCCCAAAGCGTAGCGTGCTCACACCTCAAAGGGAGCCGTAGGCGACCGTGCTCATAGCTTTTAATAAGGAAACGATATTATGAAAGTTACAGTTTTAGGTACCGGTGGCTGGGGTCTGACCCTCGGTCAAGTTGTTTACGAAAACAAGAACGAACTCACTTTTTGGACCAATTCCCAAGCAGAAGTAGATCTTCTCTCCACCGAACACCAGTACAAGGACAAGCTCCCTGGCGTTATTTTCCCGGCTGATTTTAAGTACACGACCGATATGCATGCAGCTCTCGAAGGCTGCGACATGGTCCTTATCGTCGTTCCGTCTCAGTTTATGGCAAGCGTTGCTGCAAATCTTGGCTCCTGGACTCCTGCAAAGGGCAAGGAACCGATCGTCGTCTGCGCCACGAAGGGTATTCTCGAAGGCACGGACCAGCTCATGAGCGAAGTCATCCTCGAAAAGGTTCCTTGGCTGACCGAAGACAAGATGGTTGCCTTTAGCGGTCCGTCTCACGCCGAAGAAGTGAGCCGCCATGTGCTGACCGCCATTGTCGCTGCCTGCGTGAACGAAGACTCTGCAAAGATCGTGCAGAAGGCGATGAGCTGCTCTTACCTCCGCGTCTATACTTCGACTGACATCGTCGGTGTTGAACTCTGCGGTTCCGTGAAGAACGTGATTGCAATTGCTTCCGGTGTGCTCTATGGCCTCGAAGCTAGTGGCAAGTTCAAGATCGGTGATAATACCCGCGCTGCAATCCTTACGCGTGGCCAGGCCGAAATGTGCCGTTTGGGCAAGGCTCTTGGTGCAAAGCCCGAAACGTTTGCGGGCCTCGCCGGCATGGGCGATCTCATTGTGACGTGCCTTTCTCAACACAGCCGTAACCGTTATGTGGGCGAACACATTGGTAAGGGCGAAACGCTCGACCAGGTTCTTGCTGGCATGAAGATGATTGCCGAAGGTGTGCCGACTTGCCGCAGCACTCGCGCTCTCGCCAAGAAGCTCGGCGTAGAAATGCCGATCGTCGAAGCCGTTTATCAGATGTTGTTCGAAAACCGCAAGGTTGAAGATGTGGTCAAGGAAATCTGGGGCCGCGAACTCAAGGCTGAAAATTGGGCTTAGTTAATACAAACTAATGAAATTTGGCTCCCGCGATCGTTTGACCGCGGGGCTTTTTTATCTCGTCGTCCTGAACTCGTCATTCTGAGGGTGAAAGCCCAAAGGATCCTGTTATTTCTCGAAAAAACAGAAAAAACATGAAAAATACAAATGCAAACGAAAATTTACAATTTGGTTTCTGAATATCTTTTTTTTGCTTTCTTGCCTTAAGTTGCTAAAAATCAAAAATGGCGAAATCAGCTAAATTTCGCAAAAATCAAAGAAAAATATTAATTTTATGCTTGGTAATATTTTTGTAAGAAGATATACGTAATTTTGAAAGCTTATTCCAAGTGGGAATAGCTTTTTGTAAGTTTTTGTTTGCGTTTTTTGTAAAAAATATGTAAGATTTGTGTTGTGAAGATGATTCACAAAGATTGGAGAAAATTAACAAGGGAGCATATTATGCAAAACAAAATCCTTGGAGTTGCGGGCTGTGCCGCTCTCATGCTTGGACTCGCCGCTTGTTCTGGTGAAGACGGCGTTAACGGTGTAAACGGTCTTAATGGTAAAAATGGTGCCGATGGTAAAAACGGTACAAGCTGCGAAGTTAAGGCTCTGAAAAATAATACCGGTTATAAGGTGCTTTGCGCAGGGGACTCTGTAGGCGTCTTGAAAAACGGTAAAGATGGTACCAATGGTAAAGCTGGTACAAGCTGTACCACTACGGAACGTTCAGACAAAACTGGTTTTGACGTGATGTGCGGCGGCAAGTCTGTTGGTTCGTTGCTTAACGGCAAGGCTGGTGAATCCTGTACGGTAAATCGTTCTGATTTAGGTGCTGTTGTCAAGTGCGGTAATCAGGAAGCAACCCTCCTTGATGGTAAGAGCTGCTCGGCTTCAACCACTTCTAAGAATGGCCGAGAAGGTATCGTCGTGACATGCGATGGTGAAGTTGTCGGTACTGTCTGGAATGGTGAAACGGGTACAGGCTGCTCTGCAACACCTGCAAAATTGGGTGATAAGACCGGTTTCACGCTGTATTGCGGCGATGAAGCTGTCGGAACCGTGTGGAACGGTACTGAGGGTACAAGCTGCACTAGCACGGAAAAGGCCAATGGCAAGATTGAGGTGAAGTGCGGTGATGCATCTGCAGTTACCATTTACAAGGCCATGTGCGGTGACGATTCCTATGATCCTGCTGAACAGTTCTGCGTCCTTGGCAAGCTCTATGACAAGTGCGATGGCAAGACCTTCGTTGTTAATAGAGAATACTGCAATGATGATGTTGTTGCCCCATTGTGTTCTGAAGTCAAGTTGAAAAAAGATGGAAGCTATGAAGTGGTCGCCAATCGTGCAACTAAGGCGGATGAATTCTGCTTGGCAGGCATCATTACGAAAAAGTGCGGTGGTGAGGAGTTCTCCATGAACCAGTATTGCGACAAGAAGCATGATGGCGTAACGGACTCTATCAAGGACTACTGTAAGTATGCCGATGATGAAAAACTTGAAATGGCTTATCAGAAAATCGGTAAGAGTCTATTCCCTGAAGAAGAAGAGGAAGATGTCGAAGCAGCTTCTTCTAGCTCAAGCTTCTTTGGTGGCTTGATTGGGAAAAAGCTTGACGATTTTACATCGGAACAGTTGGGATTGTTCTACGAAGCTCTTGAAGGGCTGAAGACCACCTGTGGTGTAGAATCCGATCCTGATCTGTGCGGTGGGGTTGCCTATAATCCAGAAAAGAAGTTCTGCGATATTCGTGACAATCATCTCTATGCGTTTAAGGAAATTAACGGGGTGACCTGGTTTACTGAAAACCTTGCCTTCAAATATAAGTTGCCGAAGAAGGTGTATGAAATTGACAAAGCAACGGGCGATACTTTAAGTATTTCTCTTGATGCTAGAAGCGGTGTACTGTATTACGAGGACGACCCCTTTGAAAACTTCGAGGCTGCTGAAGGTCGCTACTATACCTGGAACTCTGCAATGGGTATCGGTGATATGAGAAGTGACGTTGATCTTAGTGAAACGAGCCTTAAGGATAAAGACAAGGTTGTAGGTGCATGCCCGGCTGGCTGGAGATTGCCGACTAAGGCGGAACTCGAAGATCTTAGCAATTTTGCTAACGATGTGGCCGAGGGTGGCTTTGAAGACCTTGATAATACTGATAAGGTTCTCAACTTCAATGTTGACTTCTTGGGATACTATAATATCAGCGCGAAGAAGCCTATGGGCACTGAAGCTAACTTCTGGTCTAGCGATGCTGCTGCATCGGATGAACAGGCTTGGGGCTTGGTTATCGTAGACAATGATAACAGCTCTGTTGAAACTTCCAACAAGGCCTATGCATATACAATCCGTTGCGTCAAGGATGTGATCTAGCATTGTTGCAACAAATAAAATAAATCTCACATAATACAGCTCCAAGGCACTTGGCTCTCCTCCAGGTGCCTTTTTGTATAAAAGAAAACTACCGGCTAAGCCGGTAGTTCCATAGAGCCTTCTGGCGGTCATGAAGAAAAAAGAAATCCTTTGATTACTATTGAAATGCGGTCTGCCAACTGCATCACAATAAAATCAAAGGATTTAAGATGAATAATTCTGTGCGATGTTTTTAGTTCTTCACGACGCGCTGTGCGTTGTATTTAGTCTTCAAAATGTAGGCGCCTTGATGAAGCTTCGGCTTGATTGTCCCGTTGTCATTAAGGGCTTCGTTCTTGAGTCCCTTCCATACAAGATTGCCGTTCAGGTCGAAAATCATGGCTTCGCCGTTGTTTCTGTCGGCAAAGTTTGTTCGGATGTTCTTGATAGAAGATGTTCCGCAGCCTTTTGCGACAATCTTTGCAATGTAAATGCCTGCATTGTCGCTGTTGAACGAAAGCTGGGTTGAACCAAACGGAGCGCCTGTAGAGTCAATTTCGTTGTCAAGTGGAACAGAAACTTCGGCCCAAGAACCGGCGGGAGCTGTGTTGCCGTACTGGTAGTTTTGCCATGTGCTGCCGCCTGCGCCGCCGATATTTACGGAAGCGTCTTCAGTGTCGATGCTGCGCATGGTGAATACAAGTTCTTTGCACTTGATCAGCGGGTCCTTTACGGCTGCTGCATCTGGGATTGTAAAGAGAGCATGCTGGTAGCCGCAGTCATCCTGAGCACAGTTGGCGAGCGGAACCTTCACGTACTTGGAAACTCCATCGAGAGCCGTTGTTTCAAATGTCACGGCGTCGAGGGTCTTGTCGCTTGTCCAGCCTGCGGCGGACGATTCGTCTGCATAGTTGACAATGACGAGAGAATCACCGATTTGCTTTGATGGATCGATGTAAGGGTCTTCAATGGGGGAGTCTTCGCACTGGAGCGCAGCAGTGTTGCTCGTTGTGAACACGACCGTCGTAATGGACTTTGCCGGGGCGTCGATGATGGAGCCTGCGGTAATGGCCTTGCTCTTGTCGCCGCTTTCAACGGACTGGACTGCAGATACCGGAGTGTAACCATTGACAGAAAAGCTCAAGTTCTGTGCTGAACCCTTGTTGATGGCGATAACAGAGATGGAGTCGCAGTCGGCACTGCGGAAGGCAACTGCGTAGAGGTCTTTTCCGTCGCTTGTTGTGCTAACGACGCGCCAACCCGGGTTTACGAACTTGGAGTAGTGGCGCATGGCGTGGTATTCAGGGTTGATGTAAAGCTTTGCTTCGGTACAGCTGCTCCAGCCATTGCCCGGGCATACGCCGATGAGCTGGCCGTTTTGTTCACCCCAGAAAAGTTCCCAGGCGATGTAGGCGTTGAGCTTGCCGCTCGTAAAGCCGACCTGCATGATGTGTGCAAGGCCGAGCATGTCCTGTTCGCGCACGGCATTTTCCATCGTGCAGAATTCCGTCATGATGATGGGCTTTGCGTCACTGCCGTAGTTCTTGCCGATGGCGGTCATCGCTTTGCGGAAGTTTTCCGGGTTCAGGTAGTTCGTGCCGGAATTGTCGTTGCCATCGCCTGCATGGTACAGGTGGTAGGCGTAGCCGTCGAGATTGTTGTTGTCGAGAGCCTTTGCGTATTTTTCAAAGTTGTTGTAGCCAATGCCGAGCGGTTCTGGTCCGAGGATTTTCGGCGGATTGGCGAGCGAACTCACAGAATCGCGCACAGCCTGGAGTGCCTGCTTGTAACCGGCAATTTCACTTGTTTCGGTGGGTTCGAACAGAGTTTCTTCGTACGTCGCTTCCATATCGGGTTCGTTTTGGAGGCTGATGTAGTCCGGGATGATTCCCATCTGTTCGTAGGACTGCAAGGAGGTTTTCCACCAGTGGGCAAATTCGCTATAGACGTATTTGCCGTAAGGGTCGTTGCTTGAGGTCTTAAGCGATTTGTCGCTCTTGGAATGTCCATCCGAGCCGTTCACGCTGCCACTTGGCTTGAGACGGCCTGGTGCTGACCAGCTGGACATTTCGATTTTGAGGTGGTTGCCGAGACGCTGCTTGCCGGCTTTGACTATGGCTGCATCGGCTGCAATGCTTGTTGTGTCTTCCTGTTTCCAGTTGCCGATGCGGAGCAGCGAGAGGTTGAGTCCTGTAAATGCTGTGTCGTAGAAGTCCTTTTGCAAGGAAGAACTCATTGCTGTAATCCAGCTTTGGTAATAGGCGGCTCCTGCGCCAAATCCGACTACCTTCTGAGCTGTAGTGGCTGGGTCAACTGAAATTGTTGCGGCAAATGCACTTGAAGCGAGCAATGCCGTGGTAATGATTTTTTTCATAAACGCTCCTTATATCACACCAAGATATACCATACACCGGGAGAGAAAGATACAAAAAGTAGTAAGGAGTTTCAAGAATTTTAAAGCTTGGGATTTAGACGAAATGTGATCCTGACCACGTAAGGAGCAGGATCCAGTAAAATTATTTACTAGAAAAAATGGATGCTTCGTTCTTCGAATTCAGCATGACGAGTGTGAAAGGAGCATTTCACTAAGGAATCTGAATAAAAGTTCCTAACTCCTAATTCCGAATTAATATGCCCCGTCACCCTTGAACACGACCTTGAATGTCTTGAGAATGAGCTTGAAGTCATCCCCAAGCTTGCCGTCGCGACGGATGTAGTCGTTGTCGAGACGCATCTGACCTTCGAACGGGATGTTGCTGCGACCGCTGACCTGCCAAATGCAAGTAAGGCCCGGCGTCACGGAGAGACGCATGCGGTGCCACGGTTCGTATTCGGCCACTTCGGAGGGAATTGGCGGGCGCGGTCCGACAATGGACATGTCGCCTTTAAGGATGTTGATGAGCTGCGGCAGTTCGTCGAGACTGAACTTGCGGAGAATATGGCCAAACGGATAAATACGCGGGTCGTTCTTCATCTTGAAGGTCTTGCCGCCTGTTTCGTTCATGGCCATGAGTTCTTTTTTGCGCTCTTCGGCGTCGGCGTACATGCTGCGGAACTTGTACATTGTAAACAGGGTGCCGTTTTTGCCGACTCGTGTCTGCTTGAAGATAATCGGACCCTTTGGATCGCTGATTTTTACGGCGAGTGCGCAGAACAAAAGGAGCGGGGAGAGCACTATCAATGCTGCAGAAGTGCAGGTGATGTCCACAATTCTCTTGATGATGTGCCTAAAACGGATCTTGTGCGGGTGGACCCAGATGTCCGAAAGGTTCAGTCTGTTGAGCGTGAAGAAACTTCCGTTCGTACTGTTGAATTCCTTCAGCTTATCGTCCATTTCGAGGTTGTCCTTTTCCTGGTAGCCGGTGTAAAGGTAAGCCTGGAAGATAGGGGCCTTTGGCTTGTGGCGGAGTGCCTGGATAAGCCCTGCATCGTTTAGCTTGTGGAGGATTTCCTTGCGGATGCTTTCGAGCGTACTCATGTCTGAGTTCAAAAGGATAATGCCGATACCGCTGTTGTCGCTCAAGTAACCGAGGACGTCGATAAAGCGCAGATGCGAAAACATCGTGAGTACGCTGATTTTCCAGGTGTTCTCGACAATCTTCGAGGGACGGCCCCAACCGAGAACATCGAACTGGTGTGAATAAATCTTGATGAAAAGGAAAGGTTTTCGGGTGCGATTCGCGCGCAAAAATTCTTCGTTCAGCCTAGCTTTGAAGAGCTTGGCTGGATACACAATGTTCTTTAACTTCTGTTCGTTAAGAATCGAACCAATTGCGGGATTGACGGTTTCCTGTTCCATGCGCTTAAATATAAAAAAAAGGGGATTGCTTTCAATAAGGGTGCTTTTTTAGGCGTTGTAAATCAATGTTTTCAAATTGAAGAATTTTTATTAGATTTTTCATAGAAGGATAGAAAATGAAAGTTAGACTTTTTTGGATGCTAATTTTTGCGGCATTTTTTTTGGGGTGTCATTCGGAAGGGGGGAGTTCTCCAGGCGAGGATATTCCGTATTCGGTCATGCAGAGGCAAATGTTGCTTGTCGAGGGGTCCAAGGATACCGTTGTTTTGGGTACAAACAAGAAAGGTGCCAAAATAGACGAATCTCCGGAAATGGAAGTTTTGCTCGACTATGACTATTGGGTGGACGGACATAAAGTAACTTGTGGTGAATTTAAATCGGTCATTGATGAATCGGTTGTTGAAAATCGCATCGATTGTGGCCCGGATAGCTTGCCTGTTGTCAATGTGACTTTTTTTGATGCCGTTCTCTTTGCGAATGAAAAAAGTAAAACAGAAAATTTGGACACTGTCTATGAATATTCTAGTGCGGAATTTGACAAAGACGGCCGTTGCGTGAATCTTGCTGGGCTATCTTTCCTTCTCAATAGGAAGGGGTTTAGGCTTCCGACCGAAGCGGAATGGGTTAAGGTGGCCTCACAAAAAGATAAATGCCTGGATTGCTTCGAAAGAGAGAAGGAGTATGTCAACGACTACAAGGGTATTTTCAAAAATGAGGTCATGATAAATTATGCGGGCGCTTCCAGTACAAATGATGTCGATGAGCGAATTATCAAGGGTGGAGCTTCGTCAAGCCTTTATTCAAGAGGGGGAACGTATCCTGTAAGTCCATCTACCTATGATGACTATATTGGATTTCGTTTGGCGATTGGCGTAATCCCTGATGCGGCTTTTTTGGATCAAGGCGGAAAAATCGTAAATTCTCCTGTCAAAGTGGTTTCATCGGTATTGAAACTGTGGGATTATACAAAGACTTCTAAAGTTAAGCTTGTCTTTAAGAACGAAGCTACAGGGAACCTCAATTACATTGATTATGACAACGAAAGTAAAGTTGTTGAACTAGTGGATTCGGTGCCGGCTTATCACCCGGATATTTCACCGGATGGGAGCAAGGTAGCCTATTGTACGGGGATTGAGGGGCTAGATCGCAAGTCTCAGGTTTATGTCCGTAATTTGGATGATGGCAACTCTGGTATTGTGAAATTGGATGTAGAGAGTGCCGCAATTCCTCGCTGGAATGTTTTAGAAAATGGTGATACCGTTATTACCTATGTGACGGGAGCCGGTAACAATTCGAGCGGAAAATCCTTCAAGAGCATGAGCACGTGGCAAGTTCCTTTTGCAAACGGAAAGTTCGGAAAACCTGTTAAGTTGTTTGATGGTTCGTACCATGGTGGTGTCAGCGAAGACGGAAGGCTTGCCGTTACGGGGGCGAAAATTCTTCGGGCTAATGTCAACGGAAAAGAGACTGTCTGGTATAATGGGGAACAATCTTGCAATGTGTCGCTTTCGAGAGATTTTAGCAAGCGTACGTCATTTCTCGATTTCCATAGCGCCACGGGTGAAAAATTTGTGGGCGATAAGTACAAGGTTCATGAAATTCTATTTGTGGCGGATAGTACCGGAAACCTTATTCAATATGTAAAGGCTCCTTATGGCTATGCTTTTGACCATCCTGAATGGGTGACTGGGCGCGTGAACCAGAATATTGTGGCGACCTTTACAAATTCGGATGGCGCTCATTCAAAAATTGTCCTCGTCCATTTGCCCGATAGCTCTATTACATATCTTGTCGAAGGCGATGAACTGTGGCATCCGAGTCTTTGGATTCAGGGGAAAACGAAGGCGCTTTCTAGTTCTAGTGCGTCTGTTGAACGTTCCGAATTATCAAGCAGCAGTGAAGAGATTGCTTCGAACTCTTCGAGTTCTCGCAATGACGAAAAAAGCTCTAGCAGTTCTTCGGAAAATCTGGTTGAAAAGTTTGTGCTGGATGAGGATAGCGCAGGATTTTATGTGAAAAACAATGAATTCCAGGAAGCGCATTGGAGTTATAAGATGGAGCTTGTCTGGACCTATATGGACCAGGCCGATGTCGTTGTTTTTGGGTCTTCCAGGCCGCATCATGGCATAATCCCGGACTTGTTCAGTAAGCAGTTCTTTGTGGTGAACCTGGCTAGTGCTCATGGCAATCTTCATAGTTCCTATTATATGGCGGTAAACTACGTGTTGCCCCATTATAAAAAGTTAAAGTACATTATCATTGAAATTGCGCTGGATAGGCTTTGGCTGACAAAGCAAAACAGTTTCTTTTATCTTAAAAGTCCAGAAATCAAGGGGTATGTTTACGATGCCAATCACGATTTCTGGAAGTTGGGCGTTCCCGAAGGTTTGTTGGAGCATACGCAGAATGTTCCTAAGGCTTCCTCGTATTCAGCCAACTTGACCGAACGGGGGTATATGCCTTTAAAAGGATGTAGCGACTGGAGGTCGTCTGTTTACGCCGAAAGGGATGTGGCGTGGCTTGATACGGGGCGTGTGCGCCTTGAAGAGACTTTGGGGTACTTGACTGAAATTATCCAGTTGGCAAAGGCAAAAGGTATTAAGGTGGTCGGTGTAGAAATGCCGCTAAATCCGAATTACAAGAACGTGAATGCTTACGGAAAGTACGGGCTACGCAATAGCGATGCTCCAGAAATCATTGAACGTTTAAACGCGCTGACCCAGAAATATGACAATTTCACCTTCTTTGACCAGCATAAGATGGGGGAGCACGATTATCTCAATGGCATGAACTACGATGATGACCACCTCTGTCGAGCTGGTGCTGAGCAAATGACCCACCGTCTGGATTCCCTGTTGAAAACATTGAAATGATTTTTCTACATTATAGCGCGTAAAATTTAAAATGGAGACGCTATATGTTGCGTATTGGTTTAATTGGCACGGGTACCGTTGGTGGTGGTGTCATTCAGATTCTTGAACAGAAGATTGCCGAATATAAGGAAAAGCTTGGCGTTGAACTGCAGCTCGCTTGCATCTGCGCTAAGTCCGAAGAAGAAGTGGCCCCGTACAAGGCTAAGGGCTACAAGGTCTCGACCAATGCCGACGAAATGATTGCTGGCGACGATATCGATGTTCTCGTGGAACTCGCCGGTGGCTACAACATGCCGCGCAAGTGGATCCTCGCTGCTCTCGAAAGCGGCAAGCACGTGGTGACGGCTAACAAGGCTCTCCTCGCCAAGTACGGTCACGAAATTTTCCCGCTCGCCGCAAAGAAGGGCTTGCATGTCCTGTTCGAAGCTGCTGTCGGCGGTGGCATTCCTATCATCCGCAGCGTCCAGGAAGGCTTCGTTGGCTCTACGGTCGAAAGCCTGAGCTGCATCATTAACGGTACTTGCAACTACATCTTGAGCCGCATGGCTGAAGAAGGTCTCGACTTCGACGTCGTCTTGAAGGACGCCCAGAAGCTCGGCTTTGCTGAAGCTGACCCGACTTTCGATATCGAAGGTATCGACTCCGCCCACAAGACGGCCCTCCTTGCTAGCCTTTGCAGCGGCAAGCGCGTGGACTTCGAAAAGATTCACGTCACCGGTATTTCCAAGATTACCGCCCAGGATATCGCATTTGCCAAGGAACTCGGCTGCTGCGTGAAGCTCCTCGGCATCTACCACCGTGACGGCGACCGCGTGGACGCCCGTGTCCATCCGTGCTTCGTCCCGAACACGAACTTGCTCTCTAACGTGAACGGCGTCATCAACGCTGTTTACCTCAAGTGCGACAACCTCGGCGAAACGGTCCAGACCGGTGCCGGTGCAGGCCGCCTCCCGACCGCATCTGCAGTCGTGGCAGACCTCGTGTCCCTCGCTCGTTCTACCGACCAGGGCAGCCGCAAGGCACTCCCGATGGGCTGGTTCAATGTCGAAAACTCTGCAACGCTCGTTCCTATCTCTGAAACTAGCGCCCGCTACTACCTCCGCTTCACATCCCGTGACGCTTGCGGTGTGCTCGCCAAGATCACGAAGATCCTTGCAGACAACAACATCTCTATCGAAACGATTATCCAGAAGAACGTGAACGACCCGGGCAAGGTGTCCATCGTCGTCATTACGGAAAAGACTCTCGATAGCAAGCTCTCCAAGGCTGTCGATGCTGTGAACTCTCTCTCCGAAATCGTTGAGAAGAGCCAGGTCATCCGCTTCCTCGCTTAATTAAAGTTAAAGGTCGTATATGATTCGCGCAACTACTATGGAACGAATTCTTTTAATCCTCTCGGATTTTGCCGCTTTGTCGATTTGTTTCGCCTTGGCGTTTTGGGTTCAGTTCCATAGTGGCCTTATCGTAGACAAGTTCGACCCGACCAAGACATTCGAAAGCTATTGGCAGTTCGGACTCGTCTTGAATATCGGGTGGCTGACCTTGTTTGCTTTTGCCGGATTGTATCGCTCCTGGCTTTTGTTATCAAGAACGCATCAGGTTTTACGAGTCCTCCGTGCAGTCGTAATCGGTGTGGTCCTGATAATTGTTTGTCTTTTCGGTGCTGAATTCATGGGGAAGGTCTTCACGAATCAACCGCTCAGCGAAGGCTATCTCTATGGATCTCGGTTCCCGTGGATATTTATATATGGCGGTTTAGCCATTTTGCTCGTTGGCTTGTTCCGCATGTTCATCTATATCTTCTTGCGGGCGTTGCTCCGTAAGGGCTATGGGGCGAACAACATCCTTGTGCTTGGTGCTACGGAAGCGGGCCGAAAGATTGCAGAAGATTTGGCAAGGACTCCTGCACGCGGTCAGCGCGTTGTAGGCTTTGTCGATGAACGCTACCAGGTCTTGCCGAAAAAGTTTGCGAAGGTCCCGGTTCTCGGTAAGTATTCCGATTTGCCTGCACTTGTCAAGAAGTACAAGGTCAGCGGCATTATCATTGCGCACGAAAGTACTTCTCCGCAAGAGATTATGCGCGTGCTCGTCTGGATTTGCGAACTCCCGCTCCATATTTACATTGTTCCTGAACTTTATAGCGTCGTGAATGGCCGCTTCAAGGCAAACCTTGTTTACGGTTTTGAATTGCAGGAACTTTTTGCGTTTACGATGCCGCCTTGGCAGGTGCGTGTCAAGCGCATTATCGATATTGCTTTTGGCTTGTTCCTCGGGCTTTTGTCGCTCCCGGTCTGCTTGTTTGCTGCCATTGCGATTAAACTCGATGACCATGGCCCTGTTTTCTATTCGCAGGAACGCATTGGCCTTTACGGCAAGCCGTTTACGGTCTACAAGTTCCGCACGATGCGTACCGATGCCGAAAAGTTCGGTGCCCAGTGGGCGACCAAGAAGGACCCGCGCATTACGCGAATCGGCCGCTTCTTGCGCAAAACCCGCATTGATGAACTTCCGCAGATTCTTTGTGTTTTGAAAGGCGACATGAGCATGGTGGGTCCGCGCCCGGAACGCGCCGTGTTTATCGGCAAGCTCCGTGAACAGATTCCGTTCTACATCAGCCGCCTCAAGATGAAACCGGGCCTCACTGGCTGGGCTCAGGTTTGCCACCATTATGATACGAGCATCGAAGATGTGCAGATCAAGCTCCAGTACGATATGTATTACTACGAGAATATGAGCTTGCTTTTGGACTTCCAGATTCTTGTACGAACAGTTTACGTTGTTTTAACCGGAAAAGGCGCACAGTAATGTACGGCGATAATTCTACTCCAGTATTCCCAACCGAAGATGCTTTGACCATGATCCGCCTCGCTTTGGCGGAAGACGTTCGCACGGGCGACGTGACCAGCGAATGGACCATCCCCGCAGACCAGAAACAGCATGCCCGCCTCATCGCCAAAGAAGATGGTGTGCTCGCCGGCCTCCCGATTATTGAACTCGTGTTCCAGGAACTCAAGGCAAATGCCAAGGTGACGCTCCACAAGAAAGATGGTGACGTCGTGAAGAAGGGCGACCTGATTGCCGAACTCGACGGAACAACGCACGAACTTTTGACAGGCGAACGCACGCTCCTGAACTTCATCCAGCAGCTTTCCGGCGTGGCTACTGTGGCTCACACGTTCCAGGAAGCATTGAAGGGCGGCAAGACCAAGGTTCTCGACACCCGCAAGACGATTCCGGGTTTCCGTACTTTGCAGAAGTACGCCGTTCGCGTCGGTGGCGGTTCCAACCACCGCATGGGCCTCTTTGACATGGTGCTCGTGAAGGATAACCATATTGCAGCTGCCGGTGGCGTACTCGAAGCTCTTGAAGTCGTCAAGAAGAACAACAAGCAGGGCTTGATGGTCGAAATGGAAGTCGAAAATTTCGACCAGCTCCGCGCTCTCCTCAACAAGGGTGTCGATGTCATCATGCTCGACAACATGAGCAACGAAATGATGGCCGAAGCCTTGAAGATTATCAAGGAAAGCGGCGACAAGTGTCTTGTAGAAGGTTCTGGCAACATGACGCTCGAACGTGCGAAGCAGATTGCGACGCTTGGTCTCGACTTCATCTCTGTCGGTGCCCTCACGCACAGCGTCAAGGCCCTCGACATCTCGATGAGAATTTAATTCGAATTTGTCATGGCGGGCATTGCCCCGCCATCTAGCTGTTAAGCTTGATGCTGAATTGTCATGCCCGACTTGATCGGGCATCTCCTATTTATAAGTCTACTAAGCTCTAAGTTCTAAGTTCTAATAACTGCGGCAAAGCCGCTCCTTTACTATATTTCCACTATACAGACGCTTTATGGGAGTTTTTATGCGTTGTTTAGTTACTGGTGGTGCTGGATTCTTAGGAAGTCACCTTTGCGAAAGACTTTTGAATGACGGTCACGAAGTCATTTGCCTGGACAATTACTTCACAGGCCGTATGGCTAACGTTGCCCACCTGCGCGACAACCGCAATTTTGAACTCATCCGTCACGATGTGACCGAGCCGATTCTTCTGGAAGTGGACCGCATTTTCAATTTGGCCTGCCCGGCAAGCCCGATTCATTACCAGTTCAACCCGGTAAAGACCATCAAGACAAGCGTCATGGGTGCAATCAACATGCTCGGCCTTGCAAAGCGCGTCAAGGCCCGCATCTTGCAGGCCAGCACAAGTGAAGTCTACGGCGACCCGGCTGTGCATCCGCAGACCGAAGACTACTGGGGAAACGTGAACCCCATCGGCATCCGCAGCTGCTATGATGAAGGCAAGCGCGTCGCCGAAACGCTCTTCATGGATTACCACCGCCAGAACAAGGTCGATATCCGCATTGTCCGCATTTTCAATACGTACGGTCCGCGCATGCTCCCGAATGACGGCCGCGTTGTTTCGAACTTCATTGTCCAGGCGCTCAATGGCGAAGACATTACCATTTACGGTGATGGTAGCCAGACCCGCAGCTTCTGCTACGTGGACGATCTCATCGAAGGCTTTGTCCGCATGATGAACCAGGACAAGATTATCGGACCGGTCAACATCGGCAATCCTGGCGAATTCACGATGCTTGAACTCGCTAAAGAAGTGCTTGAACTCACGGGTTCCAAGAGCAAGATTGTCTACAAGCCGCTTCCGGGTGACGATCCGAAAATGCGCCGTCCGGACATCACGCTTGCCAAGAGCGCCCTCAAGTGGGAACCGACAATTCCCTTACGCCAGGGCCTCGAAAAGACAATCGTCTACTTCGATAACTTGCTCAAGACGAAGTAACCTTTTATCTTAAATATTTGTCATTCAATCTCTTAATTGGAGGAGTTGTCGAGACTCCTCTTTAAATTTTTGTTTCAAAGTTCTACTTTTTACTCCAAAGAGTGTGATATGTTGTATCGAAAATTATTGCCATTACTTTTATTTTTGTCGGTAAGTGTATTTGGTGAAGATATTTCCAAAGGCATGGTCCCTGATGTGACGAACCCTATTCCGTTGGGCGTTATACCCTTGTTTTCGGTTCCGCCACAGACATTATCCGAAGATTCTATCAATGTCGAGTATTCTATTACAAATACGACTTTTGAGGATACTCTTGATGTGGAAGTCTTGAACAAGCCCAAGGAGCTGTCTCCGTTCATTGTTCTGGGCGAAATTTTTGGATTTAACGGGTTTGTATGGGCTTGGGACCGCTATGTCCTTGATAAGGATTATGCCCGTACTGGCCCGAGTTTCTGGAAGCGCAATTTTAAGGAAGGGTGGGAATGGGATCACAACCATTGGGCCATTAATTTCTATGGGCATCCTTATCAGGGGGCGACTTATTACAACTTTGCTCGCGGTGCGGGGTATGGATTTTATGCGAGTCTTCTGTTTTCTGCAATTGGCAGTTACACGTGGGAAATGTTTGCAGAAACGGAATATCCGGCTCCGAACGATCTTATTGCGACATCTATTGGCGGAGCCGTTTATGGCGAAGTCCTTTACAGGCTTTCGCGAAAATTTTATGGGGTTGATGAATCTTCCTGGTATAAGCAAGTCGGTGCGTTTGGACTTGCCCATGCCGCATATCTGCAAAGAAAGGTCTTTGGAAATCGCGATGGCATTACAGGAAACACTCCGATGGACTTGTCCTTGTTCTTAGGAGCTGGTTCCCGTTTTGGAAATATCTACAGGTTTGGTGGCCGCAACGAGGATGATCTGGACCAGCGCTGGGATGATAAGCATATCATGTATGGTGGCGAGATCGAATATGGTAAACCGTTCAGGAAGGTCAAACGTCCTTTTGATTATTTTACTTTATTTGCTATGGGGGAAGTAGGCCCCGATGGTACGCTTTTTCAGCTTGATGTGACTGGAAAACTTACAAACGTTGGGGTTCATGGTCGTGGACACTGGGTGGACTTTGCAACCTATCTCGACTATTGTACATTCTATGGCGACTTCGCAACGGTCGGCACAATTTCTATCGGAACGGGTATCGATTTTTCGCTCTGGCTCTTGCCATCGCTTCGCTTCCGCATGTACCACCAGATTTATTTCATTCTGCTTGGAACAACGGACATGGGCTATGATGACTTGATCCAGGCTGTACATCCGGAATATGAATCTGATATGGACAATTACCAGTACAACATGGGCGCAAAGTATGTTTTAGGTGTTGAAGTGCTGGTTGGGAAAAAGTTTCGTTTGAAAAATAAAATGATTATCGATGTTCTGCATACAATTCCTGGTTCGCTTCCGCACTATGGCGCCGATGGCTGGGATATGTTGCTGATGAATTACACTTCGGTTGAGTATGATCTGACGGATGTCTTTTCTGTAGGAGGCCGCCTGGATACTTATGCAAAGATTGCTGCATATTCCTCTGAGTTCTTTGAACCCATGAGCCGAGGCGTCTTTGCGTACACCATGTATTTCAGCTATAAACTATTCTAATGGAGTTATTAGTCCTTAGTTACTGGTTTTTAGAAATGTCATCCTCGAAGCGAAGCGTAGGGAATCCATCATTTCTCGTAATGCAATTGGGTGGAAATCCATTTTTTTAATAATTGACATTCATTCTACTTTTTTCTATGATGTTCATATAATGAATGACATTCCTTTTCATAAAAATGCGAATATCCGCACGGCGGATTTTTCGATATTGAATTATTTACAGCAAGTAAATGTGTTGCCTGACAAGATTGCCATGTTTAGCAATCTCAAGGAATTCGGACTTGAAAATTATGTAAAAGTACAGGCGGCAGTGCTCCTCTTGGTGAAACGAGGCTCTGTGGATGTTGAACTTGACCTTAAGACCTATCATCTTGAGGCGGGTGCTTTGTTTGTCGTTTTCCCAGAGCAGGTCTTGCGAGCCAAGAAAGCGTCAGAAGATTTTGATCCAATCTGTATCGCTTGCTCCAAGAATATGATTGATGAACTGATCATTCGCTTTGACGACAATACGCGCTTGATTTTAAGGTTCCGGGAAAATCCGCTTCAGCAACTGAATAAGGATGAGTTCGATCGCCTGAATACAAGCTTCGAATTCCTGAAGAAAAAGTTTGAAACGACTGAAAACAATTCATGCCGCTTGCAAGTTCTCAAGAATCACCTGATTGGCCTCTTGTATGAATGTATCGGCTTTGTCGAGGAACCGCTTACAACGGATGTGGTCAAGAGCCGTGGCCAGGTGCTATTCGCGCAGTTCATTGACCTCGTTGTCGAAAAGCATCGCGAGCAGCATTCTGTGAAGTACTATGCCGATGAACTCGGAATCACGCCGAAGTATCTCTCTGCCGTTGCCGAAGAGCAGACGGGCAAGAATGCCAAGCGTTGGATTGACGAACACATCGCTCTCGATGCAAAGGTGCTATTGCGCTCGTCATCCAGAGACATCCAGAAAGTCTCCAAGATTCTGAACTTCCCGGACGTCTCGTTCTTTGGCAAGTTCTTCAAGCGCCTCGTCGGAGTTTCTCCCAAAGCTTACCGCAAAACCGCAGAATAAGTTCGTTAAACCAATGTTGTCATGCCCGGCCTCGACCGGGCATCTCCTTTTATTTACGATAATTTAACTGATTGTCTATAATCAATCGTGTGTGCAAGTTGTAAATTGCTGAAAGTTATTAATTTGCAAAATAAACGAGTTTGATTATGAAATTGAGAAATGTCGTCTTATTCACGCTGCTTTTTGCCTCTGTTTTGTTTCTTGCTGCTTGCGATGAAGAAGAACGTAAGGAATATTACGGTAACGGTGCGTTAAAATCCATTACGACATATCGTGATAGTGTAATAGATGGCCCGTACATCTCGTATTACGAGAATGGAAAAGTATGGGAAAAGGGGCAATATAAAAATGACGAGAAAGATGGGGCTTGGAATACATATCGCGAAAATGGAAAAATCGCAGAAGAAGTAAATTATAAATCGGGTCAAGTAGATGGAGAATGGAAAACTTGGTATGAAAAAGGAAAATTACGTAGTGTAAAATATTACAAAGAGAATTTGGAAGATGGCTCTTGGAAAGAATGGTTTGAAAACGGTCAACAGAAAACTGAGGTGAAATACGAAGCTGGTGTTTGTGACGCATGTTTTTGCAAATATAAAGCCGATTATGATAAAGTTTGTTTTGAAAAAGAATGGTATGAAAATGGACAATTGAAGGAATGGCGTTATAAAACTGAAAATGAGGAAAAATGCGTTGTGAAAATATGGTATATGAATGGACAATTAAAAGAGGTTCTGGATTATAAAGATGGTAAAATATTTACTTATAAATGTTGGTATGTAAATGGCAATCTGCAAGAAGAAATAGTATCATCTAAAGGGTTTGATGATGGAAAATGGCGCACTTGTGTTGAAGAATATGGATCTCGTAAGTTACTTGCAGAGTCTTTTAGTGAAGAAGGATTTTTGAAGGAATGGTTTGAAAACTGGAAATGGAAAAATATTGAGAACATCAAAAAAGGGTGGAAAAATGGTGCTACGTCTATTCGGAATGCTATTCGAAAAGAATGGTATGATGATGGAAAATTACGAAGAGAAAGATATTACAAAGATGGACGTGATAGTCTTTGGAAATCATGGCATGAAAATGGTCGTTTGCAATCGGAATGTTCATATAAATTAGGCAAACAAGACGGAAAATGCCAGGAATGGTATGAAAACGGCAAATTAAAAAATATCGAGAGCTACAAGGATGGATGGAAAAATGGTGTTTGGAAATCATGGCATGAAAATGGTCGTTTACAATCGGAATGTTCATATAAATTAGGTAAGAAAACTGGAAAATGTAGGGAATGGTATGAAAACGGGAAAATAAAGAAAAAAGAATATTATAAAGATGGTGAACCTGATGGTGTTCACAAGGAATGGTATGAAAATGGAAAATTGTCTGCAATACGAAAATTTAAAAAAGGCTTGTTTACGGGCTTATGGCGTTCATGGTTCGAAAATGGAAAGGTTGCAACAGAAATAAATTACAATAATTGTCAGGAAGATTGTATTGAGAGACATTGGTTTGAATATGGAGCGTATTTTAGGGATTATCATGTTCCTTCAAGTAATGTTTATTCCAAATAAATGATATTTTGCAATAAACGAGTTTGATTATGAAACTGAGAAATGTCGTCTTATTCACGCTGCTTTTTGCTTCTGTTTTGCTCCTTGCTGCTTGTGACAAAGAAGAACGCAAAGAATATCACGGTAATGGAGTATTAAAATCCGTTACAACATATTGCAAAAATATCAAAGAGGGCAAATACATCTCTTATTATTGGGGTGGAGAAGTAAATGAGATGGGTTTTTATAAAAATGACAAACCAGAAGGTGCTTGGAAAAAGTGGCACGAAAATGGACTACTAGCATTTAAAGGCTTTTATTATGATGGTATGCGGGATAGTGTTTGGAGATGGTGGCATAGCAATGGGCAATTGTCGAAAGAAGAATTTTATAAAGGTAAAATGTATAGTTACTGGATTCAGAATTGTCGTCGAATTTCGGATTGTAAAGATGAATTTATTCGAGATGGCGTAAGTAGAGAATGGTATGCGAATGGAAAAATAGAATCAGAAGAACATTATAAGAACGGAGTGCGAGATGGGTCTAGTAAAGGTTGGTTTGATGATGGTCAATTGCGTTCTGAAAAGTTTTATAAGTCAGGAAAAATTGATGGCATCTGGAAGATTTGGCATAACACTGGGCGAGTGTTTGGGGAATATAGTTACAGATTGGGTCAACAAGAAGGTGTGTCAAGAAATTGGCATATAAATGGTCTTTTGTCACACGAAGGAATGTACAAGTCTGGTAAAAAAAACGGGACTTGGAAATCTTGGTATTGGAATGGACAATTGCAGGAAGAATCTTTTTATGTATCTGGTATAATAGATGGTGTCAGAAAAAAATGGTATCAAGATGGCAAATTGAAAGAAATGATTTCGTATAAGTTAGGGAAATTTGATGGCGCTTGGAAAGCGTGGCACGAAAATGGACAATTGAAAGAAGAACGGTTCTATAAGAATGGCGAGTATGAAGGTACCTGGACAGAATGGCATAGAAATGGTCGCCTGAAATCGAAGGTCATTTACAAAGATGGTAAACGTTATGGAACTTGGAAATGGTGGTATGATAACGGCAAAATGCAATGGGAAGATAATTATGTATTAGACAGAGCTCATGGAGTATGGAAAAGATGGTATAAAAATGGAAAATTGAAATCCTTATTTTATTATAAAGATGGTCATTTAGAAGGCGCTCGGAAAAAGTGGTTTGAAGATGGAAAAATCGCTGAAGAAGAACATTATAACGATGGAAAGCTCGACGGCGTTAGAAAAACGTGGTTTGAAAATGGACGTTTAAAGGCTGAAGAATACTATGAGTTAGACAAGCCCATTGGTGTATGGAAAAAATGGAATGAAAACGGAGAACTGATAGAGGAAGAAACCTATAAAGACGGATTTAAGACATCCGTCCTTGATAAACCTGTTAGTCGCGATGATGGCCAATATAAAAAGAAACGGAGACGAAAGTCTGTACCAACAATGAGTGTAATTGGGAGACTAAGAAGTTATAATATTGATGATTCTTTAAAAGCTCGGCAGTCTATTACTGACGAGCCAATTTGGAAACGGAAACTCGATTGATCCGCCACCTCATTAAACTTTCATCGCATCGACTTGATTCACGATTGCGGTAACGGCTTCGATGTGCTTGTTGATGTTTGATATAATCAAATTTTTGTCGTCGGTCATGTTTGGAATGCGTACTCCTGGGAACATCTCGTAAACTTGTTCGTGATTTTCAGGATATTTGCCGGTCGCAAGGAAATAGACGCCGTAAAGCAACGGCAAAAGCGTCGGCTGAGAACGCACATAAATTCCATGAGGATGGCGATCTTCCTTGATGTAGAGGAATGCCCGGCGTAAATGCACGAGCAATCCGCGCAGTTCGCGTTCACATTCGATTCGCAGTTCTGCAAGGTTCGGGCTGAAGTCTGCAAGCGGCGTCTCGCCACAAATCGTTGCATTTCGGCTTTTGATATGCAAAAATTCCAGCGGGAACACGTCCTGCGAAGACTTGATTTCATAACGGGTGAATACGTGATTGAACTCGATGTTCTCGCGCTTTGCCTTTGCTGTGAGCTTCTGCAAGGGGAGCATGTCTTCGACGGAATTGGACTTCAAGATAAAGCTGACGGTCCACGGAAATTCCAGCGCAGAATATCCTTCCATAAGGCAATCGCCGTGAATGAATGCCGATACGAGATTGTCGCCGAACGCTTCTTCAAAGAGCTTCGGCCATTCCGAATTCTGAAATTCTGCAACACTTAAAATCTTTCTCATAGGGAACCTCTAAATTACCAGCTTCCGCCGGAGCCGCCACCGCCAAAGTGGCCTCCTCCAAATCCACCGCCGAAACCGCCTCCAAAGCCGCCTCCGCCAAATCCCCCGAATCCTCCGCCGAAACCGCCGCGGTGGTGACCACGACTGCTATTGCTAAGGGCGTTTCCGAGCAAGAACCAGAGGCATCCGTTTCCGCGTCCGCCGCCGTTCTTCGAAACGAGCAAGAACAGAATCACGAAAATAATGAGTGCGAGTCCGAACGGACTGTTTTCTTCTTCTTGCGGGAGCTGGTCAGTGTTGACCTCGATCGTAATGCCTTTTTCCTTAGCGACAACTTGAGCGATTTCCCAAGCCAATAGCATGACGCCTTGACCGTACTTTTCAACTCTGAATGCTGGCACAATCGTCTTTTGCTGGAGCCGTTCCACAAGCACATCGGGCAAGTAGCCTTCGGCTCCATAGCCGACTTCGACGCTGCGCTTGTGCTGCTTCATCGCCGCAAAAATCAGGACACCTTCGTTCGTCTTGCCGCCAACGCCCCAGCTTTCGGCAATGTTCAAGGCATAATCTCTAAAGTCTGCAAAGCCGATGTCATGGATGAGTGCTACAGCAAGCCCAAAGCCTGTTTTCTTGTAAAGTTCTTCAGAAAGTGCGTTGATGAACTGAATTTCTTGTTTTGAAATCAAGCGATCTTCATCGTACACGTAACTGTTCTGCGGGCGCTTCGGGAGTCCCGCCTTGTTTACGCGAAAACCTGCCGCAACTGGGATTGCGAGCAACAGAATAAACAGTATTGATAAAACTCTTTTTCTCATAGAAAAAAGCCGCTAACCAGCGGCTTTGTAAAGATAAAAACTATTAGGCCCGAAGTTGTGCCAACTAATTCTTACAGAGCGGCAACAGCTGTTTCTGGAGCGGGCTAAAGTCCGTTTTCTTGATCGCGCTAATTGTGGCGTCGACTTCAGTCTTGCCGACACCTTTGGAAGTCGTGAAGAAGTTTACCTTGTCACCTTTGATAGCTATGGAGAAATCGAAAGATGAAATGAATCCGAGCCTGCCTCTGAATGTGTTGTCAATTTCAACGCTGAGTTCCGGTACGCTCGCTTCTTCATCGGAGGTGACGAATATGGACTTCTTGGAAAGTGCATTTTCGAGAGCGTTGCAAGTGTTTGCAATCATGTCGCATTCAAGCTTGATTTCACAACGAGAAAGCTTCACGCGGTACGGAACTTCAAGAGCGTTTCTCAAACCTGTTTTTTTCAGAAGTTCTAAAGGAAGATTGGGTTCCACGGTGATTACATAGGGTCCTTTTTCGTAGTTCACGTTGCGGAGCTTGAATGTTGCAATGCCGTTTTTCTGTGTGCGGCGTTCAGAGAGAGTCTTGCTCTGGCGGGCAACTAACGGGAAGCTCGGCACAGGACCGACGGAATCCTTGACAATCACATTCCAGGACGGCATTTCTGCACGAGTCAATTCAAAATTGGGTTCAGTTGTAGTCGTGATTGTTAGGCTAGAGAGCTTTTCGATGAGGACTTTCTCGATTTCCGGGAGACCGTGCTGTAAGCGGTGGCTGTCATTGAGCGGATAGACATCGGCAAGCTGCAGTAAGTAGAAGTTGTATTCGTTGACTTTGTCTTCTGCGGTTTCAAGGTCGTTGGCCGCATTGACGTAAACGCGTGTATCGATTGCTTTTCTTGCAGATTTTTCGAGCTTTGCAATTTCTTGCTGTAGCGTTTTCAAACGGAACTGGAGACTTGCTGTGAACTCGTCCATATCAAGAGTCGCAGTTGCCTTGAATCCCTTATCGGCTTTGACCGGAGTGACTTTGACGCCCTTGAGAACGACATTGCTTTTCACGTTATTCTTTGCGCGGTAAGTTTCACCAAGAACACTTTTCCCGTTGGTGATGTCTTCGTACTTGGTTTGCGTCTGTGTTGCTGAAACCTGGGATTTAACTTGTTTAGCAACACCTGCAATAGCCGCGTTGTTCGCTTCTTCTTGTGAAACTTTCGACGTTGCCGTATAGGTGACGATTTTCCCTGCCATTGCTGGAACTATAGCGAGGCAAGCGCAAAGGATAAGGGATTTTATATTCATTGCTAATTCAGCTCCATCAAAATCAGCTTACGTGTGATGTTGATTTTCTTTGTCTCTGCGATTGGCTTGAAAATCTGTCTGATCTTCGAGTAAACTTCCTGGGAATCCCTGTACTTTATGGGATTGGCATAGATGACAAAGTCCAGAGTCTTTGCGGTCATGACATTGACTTTCACGGAACTAAAGTTTCCTTTGAGACCTTTCATGATGGCATCGTGCAAATCTTCAGTCTGGCTGTCGGAGTATTCGCCTTTGATATTTGCTACAACTTTATACTGGGTACCCTTGGCAAGATCCATTTTCCAGTAATTGAGGATCTTTTGTTCCAGTCCAGGCATTGCCTTGCGGACTGCAGCGCCAATGTTTGAATTGATGTTGATTTTGGAAGTGTGTCCATTGTTGCGAACGACAGCGGACTGTGAACCGAGGAGACGGGCGGTCGAGGTCTCGTATGCAGAAACTTCAACGGAAACTTCTTCGTTTGTAACTTCTGGAGCGTACTTGATATAGATGTCGGCATCAAGAGCGACACTAGCAAGGTAAGACAAGTCGTCTTCGGTATTGGCGATGTCGCTTTGCATCTGGAGGATACTGCTCAATTCGGACTGGCCATCGATGGACTTAACCTCGTAGTTCTTCTTGGTGAGGAACCCGTTGATGGCTTCTGCTGTTGTGCGGGAGTACGGACTTTCAGCGGACATGTCCGGGACGCCATCCTTCATGGTTAAGACTGGAGAAACCATGATGACGGGCTGGGATGCTCCTTGTACGGCATCCTGGTCGATATACGTTTCGGCTGCCGCAGCCGTTGCCGCGACCTTCTTGGATGCTGTGTTGATCCCAGATTTGGTGCTACTTCCGGCTGTGGAACCATAGCCATTTAATTCGTCGTAGGCGCTTTCTGCTCTTTGACGTGTAGCCGCGTTCTTTTGACGTGCATCAGAATCGCCACGCTTTACAGCGTGCGGTGCGGAACAGGCTGTTTCGGCCAGAAGGAGTGCTAAGCAGAGAGATGGAATCAAGTGTCTCATATTACAAAATCTCTTTTTAAAGAGTTTCCTACATTTTTTATACAGATAATATACAATGTTTTGCCTTCGAAAGTAAACAAATAATACGAATTGTAAAATACTTTTTTTAAGAGTTGCTATCAAAGGGAAAATTGGATATATATACCATTAGAGCTACGTTTGTTAAAAAAATTTCGTTGATATTGGGAAGTTTGTTAACAATTATGTAGTTTGGAGAGTGTTAGGTAGATTCTTCACTTAAAGTGAGGTTGAAAATGAGCGAAAAATGGATCTGGCTGCCAGATTGGGCTTCAAATTTGGGTGTTTGGGAGGATGATCTGATGGACGTCGCTCCTTCAGCAAACCATAATTATGTGGCTTATAGCTTGATGGCTGATTTTCTGGAAAAGCCGGAGAATATTCCTGATTTCAAGAAATGCTCTACGGTTGTGGCTTGGGGACTCGGTGCTTTGTCGCTGATGTGTTCTACGGAAGGGCCTCAAAAGGGGCAAAAGTGGATATTGCTTTCGCCTTATGCCGATTTTTGCGATGAAATCGGTAACTGGACTGTGCCGAACTTGCATTTTATGGCTCACCAGCTAGAAACAACTACTGAACCTGCGCTCAAAGCCTTCATGGAACTGTTTGAGGATGATTTTGGCGACTGGCAGGACGACTGGTTCAATGAAGCCAAAAAATACGATGCGGAGTCTCTGGCTAAGGGGCTTATGTACTTGGCGTCGCATCGCGTAGAATCCGTAATCCCGAACAGCGAGAATATTCAGGTGCTTTATGGACGACTGGATGCGACTGTCCAACCAGAATGGACGCTGAAGCTTAAGGAGTTTTTGCCAAAAGCAGAATTTAAGGAACGCCCCAAGGCTGGCCACTGGCCGCCGATGCTGTTGCTTTAAGTGGTCCTTTATGCTGTCATGCCCGCCGCCGAGCGGGCGTCTCCATTTTCACTTAACAAGAAGGAGATTCCCGCTTTCGCGGGAAAGACATCATTGAGTAAGGTTTGCTATAACTTATTTTTCAATTTTCCAAGCGCAAACATCGCTACAAGGTAGATCGCAAAGAACCAGAGCAAGAACTTTTCAAAGAATTCACCGACAGATGTGTAGATGGTGCTCCTCGTCTTGAGGGGCATCTTTCTTTGTATGACGCGTTCTTCGAAAATGTTCGTGTTCTGATCGTAGTGACCATACTGGTCGATGAATGCTGATACGCCGCTGTTTGCAAGGCGAGCAACCGGGTAACCGTAAGTTACAGCGAGGTGGCGTACGATGTTCAGGTGCTGGAAAGGCGCTGTGCTGCGGCCGAACCATCCGTCGTTCGTGATGTTTACCATCAGGCGGGAACCGGCCTGGATTGCTTCTCGGATGAGATCTCCGAAAATCGCGTCGTAGCAGATGTAGGGCGTCCAGTTGTAAGGACCGTAAACTGGAGTTTCCTTTCCGGGAACGAAATCGCCTTCGCCAAGATCGACATAGTTCAAAATGGGGAAAACGTCATCGAAAGGAATGCGTTCGCTAAAAGGAACGAGATGCTTTTTGATGTATCGCTTGGGAAAATCATTGTCACCTGGCGTAAACAGGAATGATGCGTTGTAGATCTCGAAGCGACGCGGGTTGTTCATGTCGTTTGAAATTCGCTTGTAGTCCAGCGCTCCGGTCAGGATGCTTGCGTTTCTCATGTCTGCCATTTGGTGCAAACGTCTGAGAATGATCGGCTGCCTACGGATGTGGTCTGGGATTGCTGTCTCAGCGAGGAGGATTATGTTGGTGCCCGGTTGAGCGCTGTCCAGCGCCATGTTAAATGTCTTGGTGATTATGGAATCGAAACGGGTTTTGCTCCACTTGACGCCTTGCGTAATGCTTGGCTGCACCATGGCAATTGACGGATTTTCAGGAGCGTCGGCGTTATAGTATGGAGAAGCTTCAGAGGATGAGAGTACACAAGATCCGTGAATCAAAAGAGTCAGGAAAATCACGAAAGGAATGGCGAAGATCGCAAATTTTTTGCGGCCTTTCTGCAAGAATGCATAAGCGACGGCCTGGTTCGAGGCGACAATGAGAATGGAGTAGCCGAATACGCCGATGATGGAAAGAGCCTGAATCAGTTCGAGGTGGTTACCGAATGTGTAGCCGAGATGACTCCACGGGAATGCGAAGTCACCTGTTGTGCGCACCATTTCAATTCCTGCAAAGAAAACCGGGAAGAGGATCAGCAGGTAGGCTTTGCCCTTGATCTTTAAATTCTTGGCGGTGGAATAAGCAAATGCGGCGAGGACATTGAACAAGCTGAGGTATGCGATGAGGAGGATGAGGCCGAGGAAGATGAGTCCCGAAGGCGCTGTCTCTACGTTCATCACATTGCGGATCCAGTAGTAATTGATGGTATTGTAGACCATGCTTGCCCAGAATGTCGCAAAGACTGCGGTCTCGCGATTGTACTTGTTGAGCATGATGAACCATGGTACAAGTAGCACGAGCATAGCGGGACCAAGCGGCAGGGGCGGGAATGCGAATGCGACGAAAATCCAGGAAATTGTAGCCAGGGCGAGAGCGATGCGGGCGTCTTTTTGCTTAAAGAGCTTCACGTTCCAGCGTGCAAAAAGCGAGAACCAGTAAAGCATCATCGGGATGAACGTCGTTACAATCTGGAAAAGCCCTGCATGGCTGCGCGTGACGTAATCCAGCGCTAGGAACGCAAAGACGATGATGCCGTATGTATTCATGAACCGCGCAAACGGGCGGCGGGCGTTTTTGAAGAACAGGAACGGGATTGCTGCAACGATAGGCAAAAGCTGCGGAAGTTGCGTGTAAAGCCCCGGCGTATCCGGACGCAACAAGAATAACACGAATTCAACGGCAACAAGAATCGCGACGTAAACCTTGTACGCCCGCGGAAGAGTCTTCAGTTTATTTAAAATATGATCAGTAGTCATTTTTATCTATGGGGTCGGCGCGTTGCGCCTTTGGGGTCGCTTCGCTTTGAGGTTGTCAGGTATGGGATTGTGAGGTTGAATGCTTTTTAGAATTTGCTCATAGCCGAAAGCGTAGCGTGCTCAGAGAGCGAAGCTCGACCTCATGCCCGAATCTCACAAACCGCTTTTGTCTTGAGGATTGAACACGAGTACGAATTCGCCTTTGGGCGGGTGCGATTTGAAGTGCGCAGAAATCTCCGTCGGCGTTCCGATGAGGTGTTCCTCGAACTTCTTGGTAAGTTCGCGCATCAATGCAATCTTGATATCTCCAAAGACAAGCTTGATTTCTTCGACGAACTTGTCGATGTTGTGCGGGCTTGCGTAGAAAATCTGTGTCGCTTCTTCGTCTTTCAGCTTCTCGAGCAAGTGGATGCGCTGGGCGCTCTTCTTGGGAGAGAAATACTGGAACGTAAAGTGGTCGGTCGGCATGCCGCACGAGACGAGTGCGGTAATCATCGCGCACGGTCCCGGGATGGCACGGACATCAATTCCTTCGCGAACGCATTCGCGCACGAGATTGAATGCCGGGTCTGCAACGCCGGGCGTTCCAGCATCGCTTACGAGTGCGATGTCGCCAGTGTTCTTCAAGAAGTCAACGTACTTGGGCGTGACCTTTTCTTTGTTGAAGTCATGGTAGGCTTCCATGGGCGTCGTGATGCCGTAATTGTCAAAGAGAATTCTCGAATGGCGGGTGTCTTCGGCAAGGACGAGGGGAACTTCCTTAAGGATGCGCACAGCGCGGTAGGTGATGTCTTCCATGTTCCCGATGGGAGTCGCTACGATGTATAAAGTGTATGACATGATGTAAAAATAGATTTTAGACGGGAGACGAGAGACGAAAGACGAAAGAAAAATAGTGATTAGTGGTTTGTAGGCGGTAGGAAGTAGGAAGAATGTGTCATCCTGAGCGAAGTCGAAGGATCTAGTTAAGTGCCGAAGTTTCTTTGTGGTATCTAGTAGTGCGTAGACAAGAATTTACTGGATTCTTCGTCCCTACGGAACTCAGAATGACGTTTCTCTACAATGACTAATAACTAAGTGCTAATAGTCGCTTGCGCTGTTTAAATCGGTGAGCCTGTTTGCGTTGAGTTCAAACGCCAGACGCTGCACGAGCTTGCGGTGCATTTCATTGGAAGCCTTGTTCACGAGGTCTGTGCGCATGCGCCCGTAAAGAATGGCTTTAACGTCTTGCTGCTCAATGAATTCCACATGGCGTACAAGCGCCCCGTTGCAGAATATTCTGGCCGAAAGGGCGTATGTCCAGGATTCATTGACGGGGAGAATTGGCCATAGCGGAATGAGGACGCCGATATTCCAGGCGGAGTTCGGTTCGTTTTGCTGGACTGTTGCCTTGATAGTCGCTTCGCCGCGGCAGGCTTCGCGCGGAAAATCTGTAGCGCTTGCAGCTTCCGTGTAGGCTCGCAGCAAATCCTGTGATAGCTCAAGAGAATCACCGCCATAAATGAACGGTATATTTCCGAAAAAACTGTTTTTTTCGGTTGTCAGGGGGATTCCTTCGAGGTTCCCCTGTGTAAGTTTCATGGAGCATCCAGAGAAAAATGCTGCTAAAGCGACGGCTAAACATGAAAATTTGACGATGGAGCGCATGTCTCAAAGATATAAAAAAACGAACGTCATCGATTTTATTTAGATTGTGCCTATGGAATTGCCTGCTTATTTTATTAGTGACGCTCATTTAGGAATCGACCCGCCGGGTGCGGTCCCCGACAGGGAGCAAATGTTTGTTCGGCTTCTTTCTTCGTGGAAGGGCAAGGCGAGTCATGTCGTCGTGGTTGGCGATCTTTTTGAATTCTGGTACGAGTACAACTATTATATAGCGTCGGCACATTTCGATTTATACCGCGCCTTTGCAGAACTTGTAGAATCTGGTGTAGAAGTCCATGTCTTGCAGGGAAATCATGATTTTGCCTATGGAGACTTTTTCCCGAAACATTTGGGTGTTCCTGTCCATAAATCCTTGATTCTCGAAATTCAGGGTAAGCGCGTGTTTTTTACACATGGCGATGGCGTTCCCAAGTCTGATTCCGGTTATCGAATAATGCGCAAAATTCTGGATTTACCGTTAAATAGGTTCCTATTTAAGCAGATTCATCCAGACTGGGGAATGGGGATCGCCCGTTTTGTCGGGCGCAACAGCCGTAAATGTGGCGAACATCGTGTCGTCCGGATTGATGAATATCTAGAATGGGGCGACCGCATGCTGAAGAAGGAACATTGCGATTACTGCATTCACGGTCATCACCACCATGCAGGAATCTGGAATACGCCCAATGGCGTAGTCGCTTCTCCCGGAGAGTTTATAAAAAATCCCGCCATCCTCTGTATGGAGAATGGCGGGCTGAAACTTGTTTCGCTTTAGTCGAAGACTGGTAGAAACCTATTTCTCAAGGTCTTCAGCGTGTTTTTCTGATGATTTGACCAGTTTCTTGCTTGAGTTTGTACCCCAGAGCTTAGCAACTAGGTCCACGCTGGCGAACTTTTGCCAATATTCTTCTACCCAACACCAATGGTGAACAACGCCTTTTTCGTCAGTAATCGTCCAATTTTTCTTTACAGAGAACGTCATTGTCTGAGGTTGCTGTGTATAGAATGGATCGGACGACGGTTCCGGATCGATCGTTATTGTCCACTCCCTGTCTACGGTGCGCTTATATATACCGATATTAAACGCTAAGAGCAGGATTAAGGTGATGATGCTCCACTTGTAGTTCTTTTTCGTCAGCAGATATATTAATAGGAGAACCAGTAATATACATAACGCTGCGAAATTATAGTGAGTCGGATAAAATACTTTGAGAACCTCAATCATTTTATCACCTCTCTTCTGGAACTAAAGTGAATTACTTCTTCTTTGCTGCCTTCTGCTGAGCGACGAGGGCTGCGACGCTGAACGTGAGGACGTTCTTGTCGACCTGGCTTTCAGTACGGAAGCTCTTGAGCGGAAGAGCGATGCCGTGAGAGGAAAGCGTACCCATGAACGATGCATTGGCATGGCTTGCGATTGTACGGACGTTGATGAAGCCCTTGTTCTTGCTGAAGGTCAGCTTAAAGGTCTTCTTGGCTGCATCATATTCAGCAACCATCGTCTTGTTTTCCTTAGTATTCAGAGCATTTTTGGTGTTGTGGTCAAAAATGATGGTACCACGGGTGTCGATGGAAAGCATGGTCTTGTTGCCCACAGCGTTACGGCATGCGAGAGTCGTCCATTCGCCCTTCTTCTTGGAACCCTTTGCAGTGAAGACATACTTGTTGCCTTCCTTGACCAAAGTGTAAGCACCGGTTGCTACCTGAAGACCGATGGCATTGAATGCGCCCTTGAAGTAAAGGAACTTAGACTTGGAACCGATGATTCCGTTAATGAAGCGGAAAGATGTGGACTTCGGGGTCTTGATCGGCGTGATTGCAATGCGCTTGCCTGCCGGATCGACTTCGACGTCTACATAAGGACCGACATCGACTGTTCTGCCATCTTCAGTCTTGGTCTGAGTGGCAAGCTTGTCGAGCTTGAGGGCCTTGACAGCTTCTTCCGGGAATCTGATGAAGCCGCGAACATCCATTTTAACGATTACGTTTTCCATTTACACCTCTTTTGTTTGTTTTTTGTTTTGATTGACGATAAAATAAAAATTTATAGTCCAAATGTCAAAGAATTTCACGAAAAAAGCATGTACAAATGATAAAAATAGCTTTTTCGTAACCAATAACATCTGTTGTATAAAAAATAATAATAAAAAAGTAAAATGTTGCAACAAATGAAAAAATTTTTTCTTTATTTGCGGATAATCACGTTTGATATGGCTTCGGATAGGGTTTGAGAGCCTCGCTTTGATAAGTTAATGTCCTCAAATGACAGCTTGAATGTATTAGTTCGCTCGTTAAAACGGGCCCTGTCTGACAGAATCACTACGTTATTGGAGGTGGAAATGTCCTTTTTTTCGATCTTTACGTCAGCACGGACAAGAAATTTTGGGTAAAGGAGGCGATATTTGTCGGAAATTGCATCGGCAATACTCCAAATTGGATCAATTAGAAGGATGTTGTTTTCCTTTTTGACCATTTTTGTCGCTAAAATGGCTCCTGTCCCGCGTCCAGCGACGATTTTTGGTGGTCTCCCGTTTATCTGTGTTGCGCATTCGTGAATCATCTGTGCGTCGGATATGAATGTTTCTTCAGAAGGTGTACCTTTGTTTTCTCCGCTTCCACGGTAATTGAATGTTGCTGCGGCATAGCCGGGGAGGCTGTCCAGTTCGGCGAGGAACTGTGCTGCGTCTTCGTCGGCATCGGGATAATAAAGGAGGACATTGTTCTGTTCGTTTCCGACAATGAAGCCTTCAAGAACCGTGCCGTCATCGAGTGTGCAATTGATGTTTTTTGCCTTGTCTGCGATAGCGGCTCGAGCTTCGTTGTGGGTGATTGCGCGCGGGAATGCGTTTCGGCGTTCGGTAAGCGCCAGGTAAAAGATCATGCTTACATATATAATAAGGAGGATGCCTGCAAGGCGGAGGATGCGGCTAAGCGTTCCCAGAGCAAGTTCTTTTATTTTCATAAAGTAGTCGTTAGTCATTAGTCGATCGTTATTAGTTAGTAGTGAATTTAGAAAAATGCAGACATCCTGGCCCATCGCCGTCATCCTGACGCTGAAAGCGGAAGGATCCAGTGAAGTCTTGTTGTTGGTGGAGTGTGACTGGATACTTCGCTGCGCTCAGCATGACGGGAATCAAGATTGCATGCTGGGTCCAAAAACACAAATGCGTAGGCCGAGAGTCGCGAAAGAGGATGGTGTGGGCAAAAAAAACACAAATGCGTAAGGCGAGAGTCGCGGCCATGCTTGCATGGACATGACCGAGCCGTAGTGTTTGGTTTTTTGACCCTTTGGGTCAAAAACAAAAGGACTTCCGGTGGAGTACAACCGGAAGTCCGAGGGATGGGATTGGGTGTTCCTTTAAATTAAGCAATTTTTTTTGAAAGCGTATCACCTAAAAAATAAAAAGTGTTCTCGAAGTGTTCTTTTTTGCCGAATTTAGAATGGTATAGGGCATTTTTTCGGTATGTTTTCAAAAACAGGTGTTCCCAAAAATTTCAAAAAAAATTAGATTTCTTTTTGATGAACGTATATGCCTACTACAATTATCGAAAGTACCTTCAGGACTACTATGAATATCGTAAGTCCGTGCAGAGGTATTTCTCGTACCGGTCTTTTGCAAAGAAGGCTGGGTATTCCTCGTCCGGTTTATATCTGGACTTGATTCGCGGACGCAAATCTCTCACCCCGCAGATGATTCCAAAGTTTATTGAAGCTCTTGGACTCAATGAAAGGGAAGGCCGCTACTTTACCTTGATGGTTGATTTCACGCATGCGACGACAGCGTCTTCGAAACAGCAGATCTTTGATCAGATGTCGGCGCTTTTGCCGCGTACCATCAAGAACTTGACCAAGAACCAGCAGGAATACTACAGCAAGTGGTACTATGTTGTAGCTCGCGAAGCTCTTGCCGTTTTGAAGATTAACGACAAGAACATTCAGGAACTCGCGCTTTTCCTGAATCCGAAAATTTCTCTCCCGCAGGCAAAACAGACTATTCAGCTCCTTCTCAATTTGGGACTTATAGAGCTTGGCGATGATGGATTCTACCATTCCGTAAACAAGGCAATTACGAATGGCAGTGAAATCGCCCCGCTTTTCGTTCATCAGTTCCAAAAGCAGATGATTGATTTGGGCAAGGATGCGCTAGATCACTACAGTACGGAACGTAGAAATGTATCTTGTATGACGATGAGTGTATCGGCGCAGGGATTGGAACGTATAATTAGCAAGATTGACTTGTTCCGCAAGGAAATCGTAGATATAGTCCGCTCGGATGAAGGCGAATCTATGGTTTGCGAATTGAACATCCAGTTCTTCCCGCTGAGCAAGGAAAAGTTGGCTCTTCCGCCAGAGGCCGATGATGGGGAGGGTGAAGATGAAATTTGCTAAGTCTTATCTAGGTGTACTTTCTGCACTTTGTGTTTGCATGTTTGCTTGCACGGGTGAAAATGGCGACATTGCAGGTACCGTCACGGATACGGGGAATACGATCGCGCTTGGCGGCGTCGTGACTCGTACCGATGGATCCCGTGCTGTTGCCGCTATGGTTCGCATGGCTCGTGAACCTGTTGTCGGTGATACTCTTTCTGAACTGGAGTATGTTGAAACGGTAACGGACTCGCAGGGCGTGTTCTCGTTTGATTCTGTGTTGGCCGATACGTTCCAGCTGGCCGTCGTTGACGCTGAACACCAGGAAATTTCGTATAAGCCGCGTGCGACTGTGACGAAAACGAAGAAGGGTACGGTGTTGGATAGCATCAAGCTTGAAAAGGCCGCCGTGTTTAGCAGTGTGCTTCTGTATGAAAATGTGTCCGAACCATCTGTGGTGGTCGGGGATCATTTCAAGGTGTTCATGCCGGGTACGCCGTTCTCCCAGAGTGTGTTTGCTGGGGATTCTTTCTCCATGCTTATTCCTGCTGGTGAATGGTGGTTTGGGTTCTGTCCGGGCGATCCTCAGATCGTGGCTCGACTTACTGATTCCGGTATGGCCGATTCATTAATTTATCGTACATGGAGCATGGACGGTAAGATAAAGTCGGGAGACACGCTTTCTAAAGGCCCGTTTATCTGGAGCCCGACGATGGAGGTCGATTCTCTTATCAAGCTCGAAGAACGAAAAGCCAAGAAGCCTTATATATCCGGTGTCGTGAAGTGTGGCTCTGAAAAGACTTGCTCGAATGTTCAGGTTGGCGTGATTACTGACTTGTATGGCTTTGACTTTGTTGAAGGTGATTCTACAAGTTTTGTGTGGCAGACGGTGACGGACTCTTCTGGACGCTGGGTGTTGCCTGCTCCGGAAAAGGTCCCTTATGATAGTCTTCGCATGGAATATCGATTGCTTTCCGAAGAAGGAAAAGTAATTTTGGCCGGTGTAAGTCGCTATGTAAGAGCTTCTGAACTCAAAGGCTTGAAAGATACTCTTAAGCTTGAAGAATCTGAGCTTCTGCCGCCATCGGTGCTTGTAAGTGGTGTCAAGCTTGCTATTGACGGTGCCGATACCGATACGACAGAAATCGATAACTGCATGGCCAACAGCGTGGTTGTGGGTCTGAAGGGTACAAGCCATTTTGTGAGAGAAATGGTTTGCAATATGCTCAAGATTGAAAATATTCCGGCCGGTGGGCATGATATCGTTTTGTACTCGGGCGATCCTAAGGTTGTGAAGACACTCCAGGAATCGGGTGCCGAAATAGGTGATTATGTGAGAGCTGCTCATGTCCAGTTGCCGAAAAATGATACTCTGGATCAGCAATGGATGACATACGAACCGCCAACTTTGCAATTTGTGAAATAATTTTTCAATTACCCCTTGCAAAACTGAAAATTATTTTCTAAAATTGGTGCGCACTGATGAGCTATGGTGTAACGGTAGCACAACAGATTCTGACTCTGTTTGTCTAGGTTCGAATCCTGGTAGCTCAACTAAAGTCCCTCTACTCCGAGGGGCTTTTTTTTGTGCGGTGGGTGGCGCCGAGATGCCGCCGGATGTGCGGAAATGTCGCGGGGGCGCGCGAAATTTTGAAAAAAGTGCGTTTTTTTACGTCAAAAATGATGGAAAAGTACGGAAAATGACGTAAAATTTTGTACAAACTAAGTAAATCTTGCGAAAAAATGATTGAAAATGGGTGAGGTGCCTGCTTGCTTGGTGCTTTTTGGTGCTTTGGGGCTAAAAATTTGGCTTGGAAGGGCGCCAAAATGTTGAAAAAAACTAAAATATTACATACAAAGTTAAAATTTTACGTCAAAAATTGATGTTTGTGGGCTTTTTTTACGTAAATTTGGGCGATTTTCGAAAATTTGAATTTTTACAGGTGATGTAGTTTGTTTGTACCCAGCCGATTTACCAGTTTTTATTTTGCATTTTTGCCAGCTCTCGTCTCTCGTCTCACATCTTTCGTCTATATTTGTGCTATGGAATTTTTCGACTACTTTGAAGAGGTTTATGGCGAGCGCTGGCCTGCGTTGCTGGAATCGCTGAAAGGCGAGGGCTGTGCTACAAAGCTTCAGTTCGATGAAGCCTTGGAACCATACTTTTTGGACGAGGCTTCGGTGTTTGCGGCTAAGGCGCTTGCGGTAGAGCCTGGAATGGACGTGCTCGACATGTGTGCCGCTCCGGGCGGTAAGTCGCTTGTGATTGCCTCGATGCTCAAGGGTGAGGGTTCGCTCCAGTGCAATGACCGCTCGCCGGATAGGCGTCTGCGTTTGTTGCATGTGCTCGAAAATTCCTTGCCGGAGTCTTGGCGCTCGATCATCAGCGTCACGGGCTACGATGGCGTGAAGTTCGGTATGCACAAGAAGGAATGCTACGACCGCATTTTGCTTGATGCGCCGTGCTCTTCGGATAGGCATGTGCTGAATTCGCCTTCGCATCTGGAAGTGTGGTCGGTGAAGCGCGTGAAGCGCTTGTCGGTGGAACAGGGGTCGCTCCTTGCATCGGCGGTGGATGCGCTTAGGCCGGGTGGCGAGCTGATTTACGGAACTTGTGCGCTTTCGCCTCTCGAAAACGATGCCGTAGTTGCCAAGATCCTGAAAAAACGCAAGATGATGGAATTTGTTCGAATTGAGGACTTGCCGGAGGGCGCGGACCGCACGGAACTCGGTGTTCATATTTTGCCGGACAAGACCCGTGGCTGCGGACCTATCTATTGCGCGAAGATGGTTAAGAGGGTTTAGGTGAATTGTCATCTTGAGTGAAACGAAAGATCCAGTAAAGTTATTTGCTAGAAATAACTGGATTCCTCGTCCTGACGGACTCAGAATGACGTTGTAGTTTGCTATATTTCCTATCGGTATATAGGAGATTTTTTATGGCAGCATTGAATCTTACTGCAGAATCCTTTGATAAAGTTATTTCTTCGGGGCAGCTTGTGCTCGTTGACTTCTGGGCTACCTGGTGCCGCCCGTGCATGATGATGGGTCCGGTGGTCGAAGAACTTTCCAACGAATTTGATGGCCGCGCAATCGTTGCAAAGATCAACGTCGATGACGAAGGTGTTTCGGACATTTGCGCTCGTTTTGGCATCACGAACATCCCGAACATGAAGTTGTTCAAAAACGGTGTCGAAGTGGGCAACGTTGTCGGTGCCGTGCCGAAGAACACGCTCAAGAACGCCATCGAAAAGAATCTCTAATCGCTTGGAAAAATGCGTTTGAAAGAGCTCGGTTTGATGTACCGGGCTCTTTGTTGTTGACGGCTTTTGCCAGTTTTCTACATTTGGAATATGCTCACGAAACGTTTAATTGTTTGCTTGGATGTCCGTAACCGCAAGGTCACGAAGGGTGTAAAGTTTAAAGGTAATATCGACATTGGCGATCCCGTAGAAATGGGTGCGCGTTACAGCGATGACGGTGTCGATGAACTTGTCTTTTATGATATCACGGCGAGTGCCGAAAACCGCCCGTGTGACATGGAAATGATTCGCCAGATTGCAAAGCGCGTGTTTATCCCGTTTGCAGTGGGTGGCGGTATACGCAACTTGGACGACATGCACGAAGCTCTCCTCGCAGGGGCCGAAAAGGTGAGCGTGAACAGCCTTGCTGTGCTGCACCCGGAAATCATTGCCGAAGGCGCGAAGGCGTTTGGACGCCAGTGCATCGTGCTTGGCATGGATGCGAAGTTCGTGGGCGTTTCGGATAAGATTCCGAGCGGTTACGAAGTGTTTATTCGCGGTGGCCGCCAGGCGATGGGCATCGACGCTTTGCAGTGGGCAAAGCGCGCCGAAGATCTCGGCGTTGGCGAAATCTGCTTGAACTCCATCGACACCGATGGCGTCAAGAACGGTTACGAACTCACGATTACCGACATGATTGCAAAGGCTGTGCAAGTGCCTGTGATTGCAAGTGGCGGTGCTGGAACTCCGGCTCACATCGTGGACTTGTTCCGCAAGACGAGTGCCGATGCGGCACTGGTCGCGTCGATGGTACATTTTGGCGATTATACGGTCCCTGGTATCAAGGGCGAAATGCTTGCTGCCGGAATCCCGGTGCGCAAGAAGATGAACGGCGAGGTATAAAGTGAATCCGGAAGTTGCCGTCAA
This sequence comes from Fibrobacter sp. UWB4, assembly GCF_002210345.1. Lineage (NCBI taxonomy): Bacteria > Pseudomonadati > Fibrobacterota > Fibrobacteria > Fibrobacterales > Fibrobacteraceae > Fibrobacter > Fibrobacter sp. UWB4. The sequence continues at coordinate 207,079 of NZ_MWQI01000001.1, forward strand.
GATTTTTGAAGCCGGCAAAAGTGCCGGGGCTGACTTTGTTGAAATTTTTGAAGAAGAGACCCGCAGTTCAAGCCTCGGCTTGAAGGATCGCCAGATTGAAACGGCGACCGCGGGTACCGAGTACGGTATCGGCGTTCGCCTTTTGTACGGGACGGAAGTCCTGTACGGGTTCACGAGTGACGACAGCGAAGAAGCTCTTATAAAGCTTGTGAAGACGCTTGCGTTCGGGCGCATTGCCGCCGCAGCGGGGGCGGAAGGCGCGGCTGCAAGGCCGTTTGAATTTGCGCCTGAAAAGCGCGTTTGCGATTTTAACACGGCTGTTTACAAGGATCCGCGTGTGCTCGGACAGGCCATGAAGCAGGACTTCTTGTTCCGTGCAGACAAGGCGGCCCGTGCGCTCTCGCCGAAGATTGCTCAGGTGGGCGCTAGCGTAACCGACAGCTGCACTTCGATTTCTCTTTTGAATAGCGAAGGCTTGCATCTGGAAATGACTCGTGGCCGCTTGCGTGTAAACGTGAACGTGACGGCAACGGACGGCACGGAACGCTTGACGACGCACGAAGCTCCGGGCGCTCTTGGCGGTTATGAACTTTTAGCAAACTATTCTCCGGAAGCTTTAGCAACGGAATGTGGCGAGCGAGTGCTGCGCATGCTCGATGCCGGCTACATCACAGGCGGCCAGATGCCGGTCGTGATGGGCAATGGCTTTGGCGGCGTGATTTTCCACGAAGCATGCGGCCATCCGCTGGAGACTGAATCTATCCGTCGCAATGCAAGCCCGTTCTGCGGAAAGCTTGGTGAAGCGATTGGCCAGCCTTGCTTGACTGCTATTGACGATGGCACGATGGATGGCGTGTGGGGTAGCCTCAAGTACGATGACGAAGGAACGCCGACGCAGCGCACGACGCTTATCGAAAACGGCATCTTGAAAACGTACATGAGCGACCGTGTGGGCGCCATGGAAGTGGGTGTGGAACGCACCGGAAGTGCCCGCCGTGAAAGCTACAAGTACGCGCCTGTAAGCCGTATGCGCAATACGTTTATCGCTCCGGGTAAGGACACGCTTGATTCCATGATTGCAAGTGTGGATAATGGTCTCTATGCGGCCCGCATGGCAGGCGGTTCTGTGAACCCGGCAACGGGCGAATTCAACTTTGCAGTCGATGAAGGTTACGTCATTCGTAATGGCAAGATTTGTGAGCCGGTCCGCGGAGCAACGCTGATCGGTAAAGGTCACGAAATCATGCCGCGCATTAGCATGGTCGGAACGGACTTTGAGCAGGCCGCAGGCGTCTGTGGCGCCTCGTCTGGACACGTGCCGGTAACCGTTGGCCAGCCCTCCATTAAGGTCGATCAAATCCTCGTCGGTGGACGATAGTACAGCATCGTCATCCTGAACGCGGAGCGTGAAGGATCCAGTTATATCTGGTTTGTAGAACAAGACTTGACTGGGTTGGGCTAAAGCCCCCAACTCTTTGGCTCGGTTATAAAAATGAGCCAGCTCATTTTTGCAACACTCGCCTTCTGAGTTGTCCTCACTTCGTTCGGAATGACGGTGAAGCATCGTCATCCTGAACGGCAAAACTGCTCGTCATCCTGAACGCGGAGCGTGAAGGATCCAGTTATATCTAGTTTGTAGAACAAGATTTAACTGGGTTCTTCGCTACGCTCAGAACGACGAGATTTTGACTTCGACTGGGTTCTTCGCTGCGCTCAGAATGACGAAATTATAACTTTAACTGGATTCCTCACTTCGTTCGGAATGACGGAGATGCTACGGAATGACGGTGTTCATAAAGGAAAAGCCCTCGTAAGAGGGCTTTGGAGTATTATGGGTTGTCATTTCGAGTAAAGTACAAAAATGTTTTGAATAAAACAAGAAAAATGGATAAAAAAGAAACAACGGCATCTCCGAAGAGGTGCCGTTGTTTTGGTGTATGGGATGTTTGGTTTTGTATCCATAAAATAGTTTAAATTGGAATAATCGTGGTATATTTTGGTTCTTTTTCTGATGTAAAGCTTTACAACGCTTACAATATTTAATTTTCACCCTTGGTGGAACTTTTTATCCCATTTTTGTTGGGCGACTTATATAAAAACTTTTAAAAAACTTACAAAAATTAGAATTATATATTGCAAGTAAGAAGATTTTAATGTATTTTGATGTCAACAATTAAGAAGAAGGACGAAAAACCATGAAAAAATTACATCTGACACGTTATGCCGCTGTGGCGACTGTCGCTCTGATGGGTTCTACGGCAGCCTGGGCTGCAACAGGAGCCAGTGCAACGGGTTCTACCTTGACGTTGCAGTCGAACGTATCATATGATAACGTTTCGATTGCTGGGGGGGAATTCTCTGGGATTAGTACAATTGTAGTTGACCGTGGAAACGTTGCAGCACCAAAATATTCGACCATCATGCTTCCGGTGACCGTTAAGGTGAGCGAAGCTGTTGAACATACTGCGAATGAAGGAAAGGTGAAAGCTGCTTATTACCCGACGAACTACAATTCGGAAACGTTCACGCTTGACATGCAAAGTACCGATGAAATTGTAGCGAACACGCCATACATTGTTGAGGTCTCGGGTGCTCCTCAAAGATTTGATTTCGAAAAAACTTCAGGTTCTTATACAATTGTGTCTACCGGCGATAACGAACATGCTACTACGTTGAGTAGTACTTGCTGGCAATTCACTGGTTCATATGTGCAAAATAGTTGGGGATCTGCGGAAAACCTTTATGGTTTCGATGCTGCTGATGGTGTTTTTGTTAAAGCTCTCAGCGCGACAATTTATCCAATGCGTGCTTACTTGACCTGTAAAAATGCTAGCCCTGTGTATGGTTTGGGTAAAGTTGCAGCCGAGGAAACTCTCCCGGATGTCATCAAAGTTCGTTTCTTGGATAAGGACGGCGGTATATTGTCCATCGGCAAGATGAACACCAGAACCGGCGACATCCAGATGCAGGACCGTTACTATGACCTCAAGGGCCGCAAGCTGAACGGCAAGCCCCAGAACAAAATCATGTACGTCAACAAGAAAGTCATTAAGCACTAGTCAAAAGGAGCATAAATTATGAAGAAAAAAGAATACGAAACTCCTAAGATGGATACCATTGATTTCGAATACAAGACAACCCTTTTGGCCGGTTCTGTTAGGGAAAATGTTATCTTTGGCATGAATAATGATGATATTACAGATCCCAAGGCTTAAGCCTTGAAACGTTCCCTTGACGAAATGTTCTGTGAACTCCTGCGAGTCGCCCTCGGGCTCTCGCAGGTTTTTCCGTATATACCGACCGACAAGGAATGGCAAGCGCTCTATACAATGGCGCATCGCCAAACACTGTTAGGGGTCGCTTATAACGCCATAGCGCGTTTACCCAAGGAATCTCAACCGCCACGTTTGTTAATGTTGCTTTGGGCAAGAGATGCCGAGGCTATCTGCGGCAAAAACCGCCTTATGAATCAGGAATCGGCCCGTTACACGCAACTGTTTGCCGAACGTGGGTTCCGCAGTGCGATCTTGAAGGGCCAAGCCAATGCGCGTTTGTATCCTGATCCATTTTCAAGGCAACCCGGCGATATTGACATCTATGTTCCCGGCGGTTACGACAAGGTTCTGGAGTTGTTACAATGTCTTGGGATTCCAAACCTTGAACATCTGACGCCTGATTATCACGACATTGAATTTGTAAATGAGAAAGGCGTCCTTGTGGAAGTTCATCACAAGCCCACGTCTGCAACATATGCTGTCCGCTTGAACAAGACTTATGACGAAATCCTGAAAGTCCTGGAACCAGAGCTTGAAAACCTGACGCTTACGCCTGAAGGCTTTTACAGCCCAAGTATCCGATTTGCGCTGCTGATGCAGCTCGTTCATTTGTACAAGCACGCTTTACTTTCGGGAATTGGTTTTAGGCAGTATATGGATTACTATATGCTGCTGACACACTCTACCGAGGCGGACCGTCAGTACACATGGGAATTCGTCAAGAAAATCGGTATGCGGCAGGGTTGTGCTGCTATTATGGGGGTCTTGGGGCGAGTCTTCAAGTTGCCAGAAGATAAAATGCTCTGCAAGCCAAGTAAATTGGGTTGCAATGTCCTGTACCGCGCGACATTTGCCGAAGGCGATTTTGGAGCTAAAAGAACATACAAACGGAATGTGAATGTGTTTAAACGATGGTTCAACGATCGTGTAAATAACTTATGTATATTTCCTGTTGCTCCTCAGTATTGCATTTACAAAGAATCTAAATATTGGATCAATACCATTTCGCTTATTCCTGAGCGTATCCGGCGTCGGAAAATTGCTCTTTAGTTTTCTTGATTGCTTGGAAACAATTCGGTTAAGCTGTGAAGAAGACTAATGAATAAGAGATATTTTAAAGTAGCAGAACATCTTTTTTCGGTTGATGCTTGTGATGAAATTGTATCGCAAATGGATAATTATTCGCCATTTGCAGTGAGTTCAAGCGATGCGTCTTGTGAAAATCCGGTGTTTTCGCTTGTGGTGCAAGAGGCTGTAGCGCCTGAATTTACCGAGGATACTCGCCAAGAAGATGAGGGCCAGTCCATTATTTGCGGGTGTACTGCGGATGGTTTGCCGGTATTTGACTTTTGGCTTATGGAAAAGTCTACGGGTGTGCTCGTATGCGAAAAGGATTTTAAGTACGCGGTGCTGTTTTTAGGTGAAAAGGGCAATGGTGCGAATGCTGCAAGTGCGGCGATTGCCGGAATGCGCCAGTTTGCGCTGAACAATGCGCTGATGGTCTTGTACGCCCTTGCAACGGCTGGGCTTGGCACGGCTCTATTCCATGCGGCGAGCGTGAGCTATAAGGGGCTTGGTTATTTGTTTTTGGGCAAGAGCGGTACGGGCAAAAGTACGCATGCAAGGCTTTGGCTCAAGTACATCGAAGGTACAGAATTGTTCAATGACGATAATCCTGTAGTGCGTTTATTTGAAAAAGACGGTCGAAAGTTTGCGGTTGCTTATGGCTCGCCGTGGAGTGGCAAGACGCCTTGCTACAAAAATGTCAAATTTGAATTGGGCGGTTTTGTGCTATTGTCGCAGGCTCCATTCAACAAGATTACTCCGCTGAAAGGCGTATCTGCTTATGCGGCGATTCTGCCGGGCATTTCGGGAATGCGCTGGGACAAGAAAATTGCCGATGGCTTGCATATGACGCAAAACGGGCTTGCATCGAATGTGCCGGTGTGGTATCTGGAATGCTTGCCCGATGAAAATGCTGCAAGGTTGTGTTGCCAGTCGATTGTTCGTGAGATTCAATGATGGATTCCGCGAAAAAAAGTGATGTGTTCATCATGGCCGAGGCGATTCGTCTGGTGGGCGAGGGTGTGAGTGTCTCGTTTCCGGTGAATGGCTGTAGCATGTTGCCGTTTATCGTGGGCGGTCGCGATAGTGTGATTCTGGAAAAGCCTGAGAATCTGCGTGTAGGCGATGTGGTGCTGGCGCATGCGATCCCGGATAATGTCGCGCTTTTGGAAAATGCAGAAAAGCGTTATGTTATCCATAGAATCGTTGCGCTCTCGGACGAAAATGTGGTCCTCATGGGAGATGGGAACCTTGTGCAGCGGGAATACTGCAAGCGATCTGAGGTCTATGCAAAGGTTGTTTGCGTGGTCCAGCCGAACGGGAAAAAATGCCCGACGGGAGCTTTTTGGGGACGGATTGCTGCAAAAGTTTGGTATATTCTGTTACCAGTGAGACGTTATTTACTTTGGATTTATCGAAGGGTGAAAAGATGAAAATCAAGAACGGTTTTGTATTGCGCGATGTGTGCGGTGAACAGGTTATCATGGGCGAGGGCATTGGTGCCTTGGATTTTGGCCGCCTTTTGTGTTTGAACGAAACGGCTGCATGGCTTTGGAAACAGGCCGAACAGCAAGGTGATTTTACTGTGGAATCGCTTGCTCAGGCGCTTTGCAACGAATATGACGTGAGCGAAGAACAGGCCAGGGTCGATGTCGCTACGATTGTCGGTGAATGGCAAAAGGTGAACGTGCTCGAATGAAGTACATCGCTTGGCTGTGGCGCGGAACGGAAGGTGTCCGCGTAAATATTGTCATCCGCATTTTGGCGGGGACCGCGCGCGTAGCGTGTGGCCTTTTGATGATATGGCTCAGCAAGCGGTTTATCGACGAGACGATTCGCACCGGGACGCAAGACGACATTGTGCAGATGATCTTGTTCCTGGTGCTTACGGTGGTGGGGACGATTGTCCTTAGGCTTTTGTATTACTACATGACGGCTGCTGCTACGGTCAGAAAGACGAATGCACTTAGGCTGTTCTATTTTGGTACGCTGTTCAGGCGCAAGCTTTTTGACGGCCATGAACTGCATTCGGGCGATGTGTCTTCGAGGCTTTCGAAGGATATCGAAACGGTATCGTCTTCTATTATTGATACGATTCCGCAGATGGCGGTGACCGGAATCCAGCTTGTGGGCGCGTTTTTGCTGATGCGCTGGTTCGATGCGCGGTTGGCGTGGGCGCTGTTGCTGCTGACCCCTGTTCTGGTCGTGGTTGGCAAGCTTATTTCTCGGCGTTTGCGTAACATGACGCTTGAAATTCGCGAAGGCGAAAGCCGCATCCAGATGCAGGTGCAGGAGGGCGTGGAATATAACGCTGTTTTGCGCTCGCTCGAAAGCGAAAACTGGGTGCTGGAACGCCTTGGTTTGAAACAAAGTAAGCTTGAAAACGACGTGATGCGCCGTACGCGTTTTACGGCGGTGGCGCGCTTTGCGATTGGCTCTGCGTTTGGGCTTGGGTACTTGCTTGCCTTTATTTGGGGCGGGCTTGGACTGCGCGAGGGGACCATCACGTTTGGTGTGATGACGTCTTTTTTGCAGCTGGTCGGGCAGATTCAGCACCCGATTTTGACGTTGCTTGGAATGGTGCCGCAACTGGTGCATTCGACGGCGAGCATTGATCGCCTGGATGAACTCGAAAAAGGCGCGGATGAGACTCCGGAGCTTGTGCGCGAAGGTGTAACGCGCGAGATTGAATGCGCGGGAATGCGTCCGGGAGTGCGCGGGCGGCTCGGGTTGCGCTTGGACAACGTAAGTTTTGGGTATAAGGGTGGGGACCGCGAAGTTTTATGCGGGTTCTCGCACGATTTTAAGCCGGGCAGCAAGAACGCCATCATGGGCGAGACGGGCAAGGGCAAGACGACTTTGTTCAGGCTTTTGCTTGGATTTATAAAGCCTGATTTCGGTCGAATAGATGTTTATTCGGAATGCGAAGACGGTGCTGTCACTGGACTTGATGTGGAAATGTGCGGCGATTCGGTTGAAATTTCGGAGGCGACCCGCTCGAATTTTGTGTACGTGCCGCAGGGCAATACGCTGATGAACGGTTCCGTGCGCTATAATCTGCAACTTGCAAAACCTGATGCGACCGATGACGAAATGAAGCGTGTCTTGCATATTGCCTGTGCTGAATTTGTGAATGATTTGCCGGATGGTCTGGACTGCGAAATCGGCGAACGCGGGCATGGACTTAGCGAAGGCCAGGCACAGCGTATTGCGATTGCCCGTGGACTTTTGCGCCCGGGCAGCATCCTGCTTTTTGATGAAATTAGCTCGTCGCTGGATGAGGCGACCGAGGCGGAACTTTACCGCCGGCTGTTCGAGGCTTTCCCGGAAAAGACGATGCTTTTTGTGACGCACAGGACTGCCATTTGCGAAATGTGCGATGAGACCGTAAGGCTTTAGCGCGCCGCCTTGGGGGCTGTTTCAAAAAAATCCTCTGAATCGTTGCTTTTGAAACGCTGGCGTGTTATTTTTTGAATAGGTGGGGTTTGGGAACGGCAGAAAATTGATGTTTTTTCGCTGAAAATCGCGATTTTGGGGAGCTTGGGGACTTTTGGCACGCTGTTTGCATAGGGTAAGGCGTAAAAAAAGAGGATTAGATCATGTCAGATTTTACTAACGATGCAGAAAAGGTCTTGGCCAAGGCGCAAAGCTTGCGCGACCGCTGTTCGCACTCTTACCTGGGTGCGGCTCATTTGGCCGTTGGTCTTGTTGAAGGCCCCGATGCAACCCTGAAAAAGCTTTATAAGTCCAAGGGCGTCAAGACGAACGAACTCCGAGGCCGTTTGGAACCGTTTGTCCAGAAAATCCCGCGCATGGAAGGCGTAAACCCGGATGTGGAACCGGATAGCGACTTGAACCGTATTTTGCGTGCCGCTGTGCAGGCGGCCCGTCAGGTCAGCCGTATGGTGACTCCGGGCGATTTGCTCGTGGCCTTGATGAAGTTCTCGGGCGACCGTGGACTTGCCAAGGTCTTTGAAGATGCTCTTGGCTCGACCGAAGTGGTGGAAACCTGGCTTTCGGACCCGTTTGCGGGAGCCGCGAACGCCGAGGAACAGTCTCCGCTGAAACTCTACGGTCGTGAACTCGTGGAAATGGCGGCTGACGGAAAGCTTTCGCCGGTGATTGGCCGTGAAGAAGAAATCCGTCGTGTGATTTTGATTTTGAGCCGTAAGACAAAGAACAATCCATGCTTGGTCGGTGAACCGGGCGTGGGTAAGACGGCTATTGTCGAAGGCCTTGCCGAACGTATTTACCGTGGCGACGTGCCGGATGCGTTGAAGGGCAAGAAGGTCTTTGCACTTGATTTGTCTGCCTTGATGGCGGGCGCCAAGTACCGTGGCGACTTTGAAGAACGTCTCAAATCTGTGATTGACGCTATTGAAGAAGATGGCAATACGCTTATGTTCATCGACGAACTCCACAACATTGTGGGGGCGGGCAAGACCGAAGGCTCGATGGACTTGGGCAATATGCTTAAGCCGAAACTTGCTCGTGGCGAACTCCATTGCATTGGTGCAACGACGACTCAGGAATACCGTAAGTACATCGAAAAGGATTCCGCTTTGGAACGTCGTTTCCAGCCGGTGCAGGTTTCGGAACCGAGCGAAGACGAAGCTATTTCCATCTTGCGTGGCATTAAGGATGGCTTTGATGCGCACCATGGCGTGCGTCTGCACGACAATGCGCTTGTGGCTGCAGTGAAACTTTCGAACCGTTACATCAGTGACCGATTCCTCCCGGATAAGGCTATAGACTTGATCGATGAAGCCGCTAGCCTTGTGAAAACTCAGATGGACACCGTGCCGGAAGCGCTCGATACATTGCAGCGTAAGGAACTCCAGATGAAAATCGAGGAGCAGGCGCTATCGAAGGAAACGGACGAAGCAAGCGTCAAGCGCTTGAAAGAACTCCGTGAAGACCTTGCCGTGACCGACGCTGCCGTCAAGCAGATGCAGGAACGTTGGCAGGACCGCCGTGCCGCATTTGCCGAAGTACAGGACTTGAAGAAATCCTTGAAGGCTGCAAAGGACGAGATGGAACAGGCCGAAGCCCGTTACGACTTGAACCGTGCTGCTGAACTCAAGTACAACAAGATCGTGAACATCGAAAAGGAACTGGCTCAAAAGACCGAAGCGCTCCGCAAGAGTGCCGAAGAAGGTGGCTTGAGCGAAGAAGTGACCGAAGAGACGATTGCGCTTGTGGTGAGCCGTTGGACGGGCATTCCGGTGACAAAGCTTTGCGAAGGTGAAAAGGCGAAGTTGTTGCACTTGGACGAACGTCTGCATGCCCGTGTGATTGGCCAGGACGAGGCTGTGGAAGCCGTGTCCGAAGCGATTTTGCGTAACCGTAGCGGCCTCTCCCGTGAAAATGCGCCGATTGGAAGCTTCCTCTTCTTGGGCCCGACGGGCGTGGGTAAGACGGAACTTGCAAAGGCTTTGGCTGTAGAACTTTTCGATAGTGAAAACGCACTTGTCCGTATCGACATGAGCGAATACATGGAAAAGCATAGCGTTAGCCGTTTGATCGGTGCTCCTCCGGGATACGTGGGCTATGAAGAGGGCGGCCAGCTGACCGAAGCTGTGCGTACGCATCCGTACTGCGTGATTTTGCTCGACGAAATCGAGAAGGCGCATCCGGACGTGTTCAATACGCTGTTGCAGGTGCTCGATGACGGTCGTTTGACGGACGGCAAGGGCCGTACGGTGAACTTCAAGAACACCTTGATTTTGATGACCTCGAACTTGGGTGCCGAAAAGTTCCGCTTGAGTGCGGCTAGCGCCAAGAACGGTGAACCGCCGCAGGTGGCGCTTGCGGATGTCGAAGCTGACTTGCATGCGTTCTTCCGCCCAGAATTCTTGAACCGCTTGGACGAAGTGCTTGTGTTCCAGAGCCTCTCGAAGAAGCAGATTCGCGAAATCGTGAAACTCAAATTTGCAGATTTGGCGAACCGCGCTGCCCGTCAGGACTTGGTGCTTACACTTTCGGATGCGGCTCTTGAGGCGATTGCGGAAGGTGCTTACCAGCCGGAATTTGGCGCACGCCCGATTCAGCGTTACATCGAACGCAATATTGAACGTCCGTTGAGCCACGCGATACTCTCGGGAACCGTGAGTGCGGCAAAGCCCGCTGTCGTGGACTACAAGGACGGAATGTTTGTGGTGAAATAGGGGTATGAGGTCTGGGCACGAGGCTAAAGCCTCTTTGGGGTCGCTTCGCTTTGAGCAATTTGCTCATAGCTCAAAGGGAGCCAAAGGCGACCGACCCCATAGCTCATAGCCCACAGCGGCGAAGCCGCTACAATGCTGTCATAACGTAAAGGGCAATGGTCTTTCGATCATTGTTCTTTTCTTGCATAACGCCGACGTCAAAGTCGATGCGGACGTGTGTGTCGCCGAAGGTGAGCTCAATTTTCGGGATGATGTCTATCATGAAGTCATCGCGAATATTTCCGACGCTAAACGACGAATTGATCTCTAGGAAAATTCGAAGAACTTGTCCAAAGATGAGCGTAGGGATCATGGCTCCTGCGATTTTTGCATAGCCATCTTTGCCGGTGGCGCCTTCGAGAAAGCCTGTGCGGATTTCATAATAGGTGGCAAAGCACTTGGCGATAAATTGCTGTGTCCCGAGGGTAAAGGCGATTGCACTTCCGTTCATGTCGCTTAAGTCGAGGTAGCCGTCAAATGCAATATAGGAACTGGGTTTAAAACGGTAACGAACGCCTAGGTCTAGGGCAGTCTTTATTTCTTCTAGTTTATTGTAGGTGTTGATGTCGAGCTTTGCGCCGACGTCAAATTCTTTGTTCAGTCGTGTAGTCAAGTTGATAGGAAAGAGCACATCGGAATTGAATGGAGAACGGATACCGAGGCCGACTCCGATTTTTGGCGATGGGCGGCTTTCGGGACCGAAGTTGTAGCGCATGTCCCAGAAACGGTCCACAGCAAATGCATTTGTTGCTAAAATGGCAAATAGCAGGCAAAGAATGTGTTTCATGTCCATCAAAGTTAGATAAATCGTTTGGTAAAAGCTAAATTTACACGCGTTAAAATGGAGGTATTTGTGGTCGAACCGCGTCCAGAACTTTCAAAACTTTCCGATTACGTCCCGGGCAAGTCCATCGACGAAATTCGTGAACGTTATGGTCTTAAGAATGTTGTAAAGCTTGCGTCTAACGAAAACCCGTTGGGTGCTTCTCCGAAAGCGGTGGAAGCGTTCCACGAAATTGCTAATTCGTTGCACTTGTACCCGCGCGGTGATGCTCCGAAGCTCATTGATGCCATTGCAAAGATGTATGGCGTTTCTACCAACCAGATCGTGATTGGTAACGGTTCCGATGAAATCATCGACATGGTGGGCAAGGCTTTTATCCGCCAGGGCGACAACTGCGTGGGCATTACGCCGACGTTCTCCGTGTACAAGTTTACGACGCTTTCGAACGGTGCCGATTTTATTGGCGTTGGCGAAGGTGACGAAAAGGCAACGCTTGATAAGCTCGCCGCAGCCGTTAACGAAAAGACTCGCGTGGCTTTCATTTGCAACCCGAACAACCCGACCGGCCACTATTACACCGAAGCGGAAATTCGCAGCTTCCTTGCGAAAGTGCCGTCGAACGTTCTCGTGTTCTTGGACGAAGCTTACGCTGAATTTGCAACGGCTGCGGATTATCCGAAGATGGCTCCGCTGCTTTCGGAATACCCGAACTTGTTCCTCAACCGCACATTCAGCAAGATTTACGGTTTGGCCGGGCTCCGTGTGGGTTATGCGATGGCTAGTGTTGAAGTCGTCCGTGCCATGTGGAAAATCAAGCCGCCGTTTGACGTGAACCAGGCTGCTCAGGTGGCTGCCGTGGCAGCGCTTGCCGATACCGCTCACGTCGAAGCGACCCGCAAGAATAACGCTGTTGGCTTTGAGTATTTGAACCGCGAACTTAGTGCGCTCGGTTTCAAGGTGCTCCCGACGCAGGCAAACTTTATTTGCGTGCACATCGGTGAACGTGCTAAGGAACTCGTTTCGTTCTTGGAACAGAACGGTATGATCGTTCGTGGCCTTACGAGCTTTGGCATGCCGGAACACATCCGCATCACGGTCGGCAAGCCCGAAGAAAACGAACTCCTCGTTTCCCTTGTCAAGAAGTGGGTCGGCTAGGAGCTTGCTATGGAAAATCGTGAAATTGCAAAGGCCGGTGTCTCTCCCGAGAATTTGGAACTCTTGAAGATTGCACTCAAGACGGCAGAACTTGCCGAAGAGAACATCCTCAAGTTTTACCAGAACGATGTTGGTGTCGAATGGAAGGCGGACAAGACTCCCGTGACGATTGCTGACAAGGGAACGGAAGAACTCGCCCGCAAATTCTGGGCAAAGGAAACTCCCGGCTTTGGCGTCATTGGCGAAGAATTCGGCATTGAAAGCCCGGATGCGGAATACCAGTGGGTGATTGACCCGATTGACGGAACAAAATCGTTTATTCACGGAGTGCCTTTGTTCGGAACGCTGATTGCGCTTTATCGCAAAAACGTTCCGATTGCAAGCGTAATCCGATTGCCGGCAATGAAGAGCGCTGTGTGGGCGGTGAATGGCGGCGGCGCTTTCTTGGACGGTCGCGAAGTTCGCGCTTCGAAGGTGTCGCAGTTGAGCGATGCGCTTGTGCTTTCGGGAACGGTCAATACGATGGAAGACAAGGGCTTTGGCGAAGGCTTTACGAAGCTGCGCCGCAGCGCTCGTTTGCACCGAGGCTGGGGCGATTGCTACGGCTATTACCTCGTGGCTGCTGGCCGTGCCGAAATCATGGTGGATCCGGTTGTTTCGCTGTGGGACATTGCTCCGTTCCCGCTTTTGATGAAGGAAGCGGGCGGTAAGTTCAGTACCATTGACGGTAAGACGGAACTCTTTGACGCAAACGGCAAGCCGACGGCTCCGATTTACGAAGGCTTCACGAGCATCGCGACGAACGGCCTGTTGCACGATACTGCACTGGATTTCCTTACACGTCGTTCTGAAGGCTGAAAGCCTGAAGAATCCAGTTAAGTTAAGTAATTACAAGATTTGACTGGATGGGGCAAGCCCCAACTCTTTGGCTCGGTTATGCCCATGTAAGCATGGTCGCAACACTCGCCTTTTAAGTAGTCTTCCACCTTCGGTGTCAGGATGACAATGTGTGTGACTTTACTGGATCCCTCACGAGAGGGTGGTGCCCGCTCGGTGGCGGGCATGACAAGCTGTTTACCACATTGTTGTATAGCTTACTGAATCAGGGACGAACGTGAACGTTATCGTCCCTTTTTTTGCGGTGTTGATGTAGGGGATGTGGAGCGAATCGAGGCGGTCGGTCACTTGCTTGTGCGGGTGTCGGAACTTGTTCTTGCGACCGCTTGGGATGATGGCGTACATGGGGGAGACGGCTGTCACGAACGGCACGCTGCTGGATGTTTTGGAGCCGTGATGCCCAAGCTTTAGCACGTCGCTTTTCAGATAAGCGTCTGTTTTCATGATTTCTTTTTCGCCTTTGACGGTGAGGTCACCGGTGAGGACGGCGGAATGCCCGAACCCTTTGAGCCGAAGCGTGATGCTCCCTTCGTTCGCTTCAACGCAGACATCGTTTCGCGGGTGGATCGTCCGCATTTCAAAGTATTTCTCTTTCCACAGGATGCCGCGATGGATGTTGCGGATGGGGATGTTTCTTTTGCGGGCTTCGCTGAGGACTTGTTGCCAGTCGGGTTTGCTTTCTTTCATAGAACAATCGCTTGCCCAGAGTTCCTTGATGGGAAACATTTTCAAGAGCGAAAGCGCTCCGCCGAAATGGTCCTTGTCGGGATGCGTGATGATGAGTGCGTCGAGCTTGCTTACGCCAATGTGGTGTAAAAATGGTACGATGATGTCTTTGCCGGAATCTTGACGACTGTTGTCGCCTGCGTCCACGAGAAAATACCTGCCGGATGGCGCCTTGATGAGATGGCTGTCGCCTTGTCCGACGTCAATAGTCGTGAGCGTCCAAGACGGATGCCGTATTTCTTGGTAAGCTTCAAATGCGAACGAGGCTGAGGCGGCTAAAATGCATAAAAACATGTACTTGCGGGCGATGTAATTCTTGTAGCAAACCGGCAAAAGTAAAATCAGGATTCCGAGCGCAAGCAGAACCGCAGGTGGGAACGGCCCGACTGTCATCGATGCGGCTGCGCAGTCCGAGAGGATGCGCGTCAATAGCGATGCCAACCGCAAAAAGAATCTCGCGGCGGCGCAGAATGTTCCGCAGATAAAGTCTACGGGCGAAAGCTGTGCAAAAAGCCCCGCCTGCATGCCAAGCGAAATCGCAGGCACGATGATTAGATTCCCGAACCATGCGAACGGCGAAAGCGTCTTGAAATGGTGGATGAGGAATGGCGCTGTGGCGAGTGTTGCGCAGAGCGTGACGTAAGTCGGGTCAATTGCGAATGATTGAATCTTTTGCCAAAGTTTATTTTGCTTGAAACTGTCGGGCAAAAGCTTTGTCGGGTTGTGCGGTGTGCCGATGATTATCCCTGCGGTGGCGGCAAAAGAAAGCTGGAATCCCGGATTCCATATGACGCTTGGCTCTGGCAAAATGATCAGCAATAGTGCAACGCCCAGACTGTTGAGCGTATTTGCGGGTTTCCCGAATAAAGTGCCGATTTGCGGGATGACAAACATCATGACGGCGCGGCGCACGGCTGGCGAGCCTCCCGTAACGGGAACGTAAATGGTGAGAAGAATTGAAGCAATGATAGTTACGATTTTATGTGGAATCCCGGTCGCTTTCAGGAAAATCATGAGCATTCCCGCAAGCAAGACGACGTGAAAACCGCTAATCGCAAGTACATGCACAAGTCCCGACCGCTGAAAATCGCTCCGCAGCACTTCTGGAATCCCCGAGCGGTCGCCCGCCAATAGCCCCATCAAGAGTCCCGTTTCGGCTGGATCGAGGAACTTTGCGAATCTCGCCTGCATAAATTGCCGAAACTTAAAAAAGCTCCGTTCGAAAGTCCAATCACCGGGGTACGCTTCCCAATGCTTAAATTTGCCATAAGCGGCCAAATTTTGCGATTTTAGCCAGTTTTGCGTGTCAAATGCGCCGGGTACGCTCGGCGGCGTCACGGGGTACCATGACGCTTCAAAACAGATGGAATCTCCAGGCAGGGGGAGGTCCGGGAGGTTTCTTTTTTCTGTCAGGCGTACTTTATACTCCCCGCGCGCATTCTTGCGAACCGTTTCCTCGGCATTTGCTGAAACATTGATGATAAACGCCGTCCCTTTGGGCCGTGGGAGCCTAGATTCGACTTTCCCGCACCCGAAATTGCTTATGGCATCATTTTTGCGAACCTCATAAGACCGCTCGGTTAATACCGGGCGTTTGTTGCTCACAAATTGCTCGTTCGATAGCTCAAAAATCCCCGGAATCCCCTCGTGGGCGACAATTCCTGCGGCTATGGAGATGAATATGACCCATTGGATGCGTTTTCTGAATAAATGCGTCGAAAAAAGCAGTGCTCCTAGTAGAAAAAATGCGTATTCGGGCTTGTCGATGGATACTAACGTGATGACGGTCGCTGTTGCGCTCACTAGGGCCGGTTTCCCATTTAGCGGGGCTAAAAGATCCCTAAATGTGATAAATATTTTTTCTTTGATATTTTTTTTCATTTTATGATTTCTTTTGTATTTTAAGTGGGTGTCTGTTTCTTATACACGCATTTGAGGAGAATTTGGGTCCGCTTTTTATGAAAAATGTTTGTAAAAAAATGTGGGTTTTGGCGCTTTTTTGCATTTTGTGGACAAGCTTTTTTACATCATGTTCAGACACTGTTGGTGCCGATGGTGACGTGACGTTACCTCCGAAAAACCTTACGATTGTACATAAGCTTTATCCAAACGACTTGGCGAAAAATGATTCTGCTGCGGCAAATCTCGCTTTTGGAGTAATGCTTGTCGTTCATCCTAAAGCGTCTTATACTCTATCGTTTGATATTGATTCTACGCAACCGGCTCCGGAATTGCAGTTGTTCCGTACTTTTGATATAAACGATTCTGATGGGCGTGTCGGCTATAACAAGGTGCGTACGTTATTGCCGGAGATTGTCGGGAATCGCTATGTCTATTCTTTTGTTTGCGAAGAAAATAAAATGTCGATATGGTTTACGACACTGGGCGTTGATGGAAATTATTATGAAGGTAAAATCAATAATATAAGCTTTAATGGTACTGGCACGTATAGCGATCATTTTTCTATTAATTTGATTGTTGTTGGTGCCATGGAAAAAACGTGTGACGGGAAAAATGTCGATGAACTTTCCCGCTACATGCTAGATCTTTTTCGCGAAAAGTATTACGGTGTAACCATTGATACTCTTTATGTGCGTTATGCGCATGAACATCCAACGTTGGGGAGTAAATATCCGGCGGATAGGCCCTGGGTCGCTGGTGAAAGTTCCGAAGACACGTTCCTGAGTGAACTGGCGGGGTGGCCCGAAGACAATCTTCGCAATTCGCTGAATGTTATTTTGGTGCATAGCATTGGGGAAAATGAAATTATGGGTTTTGCCCGCTTGTTCTCGGGCGTTCTTGGCGCAGGAAAGGAAAATTCTGTTGTGATTGGTGCGCATGTCAGAAAGTCGTTGAATGAACTGGAACTTCTTTCGTCCTATAACATTGTGATGACTGCCGTTCACGAGACGGGACATTTCTTTGGGCTAAGGCATACGTCGGCAACGCGGCGTGATTTGAAGGGCGATATGTCAAACATCGAAGATGGGCTGACGGATACTCCGTTCTGTGGGTATTTCTTGACGAGTACTCTTTATAAGCAGTCTGGGCGTTCTGATTTTGTTTCCAGTGGTTGCCGTGAAAATTGCGCCATTTCGAGAAACGATCCGATTTATGCTTGTCCGGATTTAGATAATATTATGTTCCCTGTGACGGTTGACTGTAATGAGGGCGCCTCGTTTACGAACCAGCAGATGGAAATAATTCGATCTTCCTTGATGATTTTCCCGCACTAAAAAGATGAAAGCTTCTCAATTTTCCGAAAATGCGCAATTGATTGCGTTTGTGTTGCAGAAAGGGTCTGAATGGGACCCGAAAGTAATTGAACTTCTTGAAAAAACTTGGGGACCGATCCGCCATAAGGGTCGTCTTTTTGCGTTTGACAAGACGGATTACTACAAGCCTGAAATGGGCGATGACCTTTATCGTGGGGTCGTTTCTTTTGAAAAGGAAATCCCGCCAGAGACGATTGCAGAAGAAAAGGAACGCAGCAATGCGCTAGAACTTACGACCGCTTCGGCTGAAGCTCCTGAACTTCGCCATGTAAACATTGACATTGGCTACATGGACATGGACAAGGTGGTGCTGCCAAGTTATAAGCGTGGACCGTTCAAGCTTTATGCGGGCAAGGGCGTGTGGCTCGACATGCTTTTAACATACGCCAAGGGCGTTTTCCACCCGACGGCATGGGCTTTTGATGATTTTGTACGGAATCCCTACCAGCACGATTTGCAGCTGATACGCGAAAAGTTCAAAAAAGCGCGTAAGGGATAATTCGGAATTAGGAACAATCGCTCAATATCGCTTGATTCCCTCCCTTTGGTCGAGAAGGACGATTCTCTAAGTCTAAATCTTTTTATATTGCATATTGATGAATAAGAAGCATTTACTCCTTGGTCTTTTGACCACCTCGCTTATTGCGTGTTATTCCCCCGATCCGTTCGAGGCTGAATCATTGAATAGTTCTGGTTCCAGTGTGGAATCGGAAATTGGAAAGGTTTACCCGGTGGATGGCGATGCCAAAGATGGAGAGCAAACTTGCAATCCCTCTGTGAGCAATGATCCCGTAAAATTCCCGGCGTCGATGCTGTGGCTCAACTTCGGTAAAATCAACGTGGGAAAGCATGATTCTCACTATAGCGTAGAAAAAGTAAGTGTGCATGACCGCTTAACGGTTTCGGATACGGCTAACGATGTGAAGTGGTACTTGATGCGCGATGTATCCAAAGGCGAATGCGAGTTCCAGGACCCTGAATGGAGTACGCATGCTGATTATATCGTCGCCTTGCGTGGTTATGATGTCAATGGCAGCAAGGCCTGCGAAGATCTGGACTACGGGATTTTTGCCGTTCGCACGTCGGATAAGGAAAAATTCTGGTTCTATGAAAAGAAGATTATTGGAGAAGCGACACCGCATGTGTGGGTTGATCCTATGGCGGAAGCTCCTGAAGATGGCGATGATTCAACGATTGAAGGTTTCTTTGGTACAAAAAATGTGCACCTCACCTACATTGAGGGGGAACAATATCCGCAAAGGAAAATCGTGTTCGTTGATTATGCGAACGGAGGCAAGGCCGTTAGGCTGAAAAAGCCGTCTGATCGCGAGAACTGGAATATTGATAGCCCACTGATTTCGCCGGATGGAAAGTTTGTCGTCTATAACATGAAAAAGAGCGAAAACACCTGGGAAGCCTATGTGCAGGAACTTTCCGAGAATTCTAAAGCTGTAAAGATTGAATTGACGAAGGACATGATGTCTGAGCCGGCACAGCCGCATTGGTTCCAGTTTAATGGTCGGCTCTTTGTTTTGTGGGCAGAGTTCCCGCAGAGTTCGGAAATGCAGATGCTGAATAAGCACAAGCTGAATGAAGCATCGAGCCAGGATGGTTCTGTCGGACGTACGGTGATGCGCGAGATCCGCTTGAATGCGGGGGCGCCTGCTGACCTTGCCGTGGAATGGGTCGGAAATAATATCGAGATTGCGCCTGTGCCAATGACGGGTGGCCGCTCTCCTGATGGCAAGTTCCTGGCGACTGGCACAAACAATGCCTATTTGATTAAGCTTCCGTGAGGTCCGACATGAAAAAGAATTTATTGGTTGAAGGCTCTTCTTTAGTCGCGCTTGTTGCGGTTGCTTTTTATGCAGGCTTTAATTCTCCTGTGACGCCTGCGACTCCGTGGCAGTCCATTGGCGGTTGCGGTGCGGGTGGATCTGGAGGTGGCTCTGGCGATGGCATTAAGTGGATTGGCCAAGGCGTTTCTGGCGGCTATCTTGAAGCCGAGGTCTTTACGAAGTACAATGTTGGGCAGAACTTCTCGGCACTTTCTGTAAATCCGCATTTTTCGATTAAGCCGACCTGGGATACGAAGCTTGGTGTTTCTATTCCGCTTGTGAGCCATCAGGGCGAAGTACAGTACCGTAGTAACCAGGCTCCGACAGACCGCAGTACGGGTGGCCTTGGCGATATCTCGTTTGACTTTTCGAAGACGATCGGCAGTGGCGGTGCGGCTTCACTTTCGGCATCGCTCACGATTCCGACTGGGCAGTACGATATCAAGCGCGGTACGGATAATTCAAAAGAAATCTTGCCGAGCAGCTTCCAGAAAGGTAGCGGGCTTTATTCGCTTACTCTTGGATGGGATTACAGCCGCGATACGGACAAGGGTATTTGGCTTTATAGCCTGAGCTACACGCACCCGTTTGCAATGCACTTGTTCTCGGGGAAAAACGAGTTTAACGACAGCTACTGGAAGAATATCAAAAAACACGGAGATCGCTTCAAATACCGCTTTAAACCGTATGGAGAGAATGACCTCGGCGCATTTACGCCTCCGTCCGTTGGCGGCTCGGTGGCTTACGGTTATCGCGGCCGTACCGGCATTGTGCAGTCGTTCGGTTTGAACTTCTCTGTTCCGCTTGGCGTGGCCTGGATTCCTTCTGAAACGGAGGGCGTCTATGACCCGAAGCCGGACCCGGATCACCAGGCTTGGTCGTTCTCACTTGTGTATGGCATTGAGTTCTCGAATCCGGATTTCCCGGTGTTCCTTGCGCTTTCGTTGCCGATTCACGACAAGGCAGGTGGCGCTAATGCCAAGAATGAATACGATGAAAGTCCTATGAAAAAGTGGAACGCTCCGGACTGGAAAGATATTGGCCAGCAGTGGACGATTGCCGTCGGCGTTAAGGGAAGCTTCTTTTAGTTAGTAGACAGTAGGCAGTAGTCGGTAGGAAGTTTTATAATCGCGGCTGCGCCGCCTGACTTGGTTCGCTGCGCTTGGGCTATTGCTCATACCTCAAAGGCACGGAGTGCCGACCCCATACCTCGAAGCACCGTAGGTGCGACCTGTTATGCCCTGGGGTGAGTCTTCTTGAAGGCTTGCTTGAGGCGTTCTGCGTTTACATGCGTGTAGATCTGCGTGGTGGAAATGTTTGAATGTCCGAGCATTTCCTTGACACTCATGATTTCGGCGCCGTTTTCTAGCAGGTGCGTTGCGAAACTGTGGCGCAGTACGTGCGGGCTTGCCTTGCCTTCCCAGCCGATTTCGCGGAGCAGGTCGTGGATATCGTTGCGTAATGTGCGGATCCCAAACGGTTTGCCGTCTTCGCTCAGGAATACAAAGCTTGTGGCGCCTGGGGCGTGTCCTGCATTGATCTCTGCCGCCCTGAATTTTTCGAGCCAGGAAATGAGCGAATCTGTAATGGGGACGATGCGTTCCTTGTTTCCTTTACCGATCACGCGGACAAGCTTTTCTTTTATCTGTAACTGATTCCAGCAGAGGCTTTGGCATTCTGAAATTCGCAGCCCTGAACCGTAAATGAGTTCGAGCAGGAGGCGGGCGCGGACTTGCTTTAATGACGGATTCTCGGGGAGTTCCGGGAATTTTTCTTCGGCGAGATCTTTCTGTCCGAGAAAGGAAACGAGACGCTTGGGACGCTTGGGCATGGGGATTGCTTCTGCAGGATTTTTTTGCAATACCATGGAACGTACGAGGTACTTGCCAAAGCTTTTTAATGCGGCCAGGTGCTCGCAGATGCTTGTGGGTGCTAGTTTCTGCTTGATTTTCAGGTCCCAGACAAAAGCCTTGATGTTCATTTCGGAAAATGCTTCGAGCGGTGATGCGCCTTGTTGCGCATTTGGATCGGGGGACTTGTTTTCTGCCAGTGATGTGATATATTTTTCGAGTGATTTCCGGTAGGTTTCGACCGTTCTTTCGGAGTACCTGCGCTGTGTTTGCAGGTATAACAGGAAATTTTTGATGTATTCGTCTAAAAGCATTGTTCTTCGCTGTTGTCAAAAAGAAAAATAATCTATCTTAGTTGACACCAAATGTCTTTTTTGAAAAAAAATATATCTCTTCGGATTTGTTTTCTTGCCTGTGCGCTTGTGCCGGCGGTTTTTGCCGCTGACCGCGTTGTTGGGGCGAATGCGACTCTTGATGTTGAACCGGGTGCACGTTCTGCGGCGCTGGGTTCGGCGACCCTTGCTGTCGAGGGCGACTATCTTGGACTTACGACTAATGCGTATCAGCTTTCCCAGGCTAAGTATATGTGGGCCTCGTTCTCGCATACGGCTTATTACGAGGATACCAAGTACGATTATGCGTCTATGGTGATTCCTCTTCCTGGTAACCAGGGATTGGGTGTTGCGTTTTCAAGATTTGGTGCGGATGACATCCCGTATATCAAGGATGGCGAACCGTTACCCGAGGGTTCGAATTACAATACTCTTTCTATAGCTGACTGGGTGGTTTCGGCGGCCTGGGGGCGTCGCATCATGGACCGACTGGACTTGGGTGTTGCGTTTCACGTGCTGTACCGCGATATGGACCAGAGTGGCTGGGGCTTCCGCGGCGATGCTAGCGCCCGCTATCGGATCAAGGACGATTTTTATGTATCTGGTCTATTGAAAGGTTGGACTTCGTCGGCTGCAACCTGGGATTCTGGCGAGTTTGAATATTCTGCGCCTGAATTTTATCTGGCTTTGAGCTATGGCCTACCTGTGGAATACTTGTATGGCAAGTTCAATTTCTATTGGCAGAGTGCAGGCTTGTTCCATCGCGAGGCGAGAGACCTGGATCTGGATACCGATACTAAAGGCAAGCGCATTTGGGAAAATCCTATCGACTGGCTATCCGGTGGCCGTGGTGGTGTTGAATTTTCTTTTGACTTTGGACTTAAGTTGCGCGTTGGCCTTAGCAGCTTCACGACGTTCAAGAGTGTAACGGCGGGTGCTGGTCTTACAATTGCGAACTTCCTTGTTGTGGACTATGCATTTGAATCTCATCCGGTTTTTTCTCCGGTGCATCGCGTGAGCGTAAGCTTTAGCCCGTACCTCTTTGGACACAAGCCTAGAGAACAGGGGCACTTGGACAAGGCTGCTGCATCAAGGAAACTTGTCACTGAAGAACCAGAAGAGCTGCCTACAGAAGAATTTGTGGAAGAGAGTATCCAGAAATCTGTTGCTCCGACAGCTCCGGTGGAACCTCCGGCTGAAACGATTGTTCCTGCGGCGCAGGCGACGGCTGCTGAATCTGTGTCTTCGGACGCACCTACAGCTCCTTCAGCTTCGGAAACGCCTGAAACTCCGGCTCCTGCGGTTACGCCTGCTCACCCAGCTGCGATTGTAGAAACGGATGACGAAATTCTGGAATAGAGGGCTACAAGATGGGAAATGTAAAGAGTGTGGGTTTGTTTCTTTTGCTTCCGGCACCACTCAATCCGATTGGGGCTTTTGACGCGGAAACCTTTAAGGCGGATTTCCGCGCTGCGGTTGCTGCAAATTCAAAAGCGAAGTTTATAGGAGTAGACTTATCGGGCCTTGATTTTGTCTATAGCGATGCCTACAACGCTTTTATGCAGTTCCATCAGGAGCTTTCAAAGCGCAAGGGCGCCTTTGCGGTTCTTGCCGATAAGGAATCGCTTGCCAAGAGCTTGAGAAAAGTGGGGCTTGAACGGTTCATTCGCATCTTCGGGAGTGTTGATGAAATGGCTGCGTACACTCCGGTTGATCAAAAGAATCCGACAGCAGTTGTTGATGAACCTGCAAAGCATGTAGAGGAGGCTTCTTCGCCGACGAGTGCATCGCAAGTTGAATCTCCGGTTCACCAGGCTCCGGCGGTAGACCCGAAAGTCATGGATAAGAATCCGCTTGTTGATGAATCGTCGTCTTCAAAGGGTTCCTGCATTGCGGTACTTGTCCTTTTGCTGGTTGTTGTCGCTGTTGTTTCCTATTTAGTTTTGTAATCGATGGCTGTAGAATTTTCTGAGTATCAAGGGAAAAAAAGAAAACCGCGGGAACATGGTAAATTCCCGCTGATAAGGATTGTCCTTGTCTTTACGTTGATTGTGGTTGCCTATACGAATGGGTGGTTTCACAAACTAGTGGAGCTGCTTCCGCTTCCAGGGAATGAAGAACCTGTGGCGCCTACGGTTGAGGAATGGATTGCGGGATGCACGTTGTATGACGGAACTCCCTTTGAACTCAAGAAAGAATATGCGCAATGTTCCTGGATTGTTACGGATTCTTTGGCGCTTCCCAATTCGTTCTTGCGCTATGTCAAGAACTTAGCCAGTGATGGTTCCAAAATCCATTGGGTCGCTTCTAAAAAGGATTTTGGCGATGCACTTCTTGTCG
The DNA here is from genome assembly GCF_002210345.1 of Fibrobacter sp. UWB4. NCBI lineage: Bacteria > Pseudomonadati > Fibrobacterota > Fibrobacteria > Fibrobacterales > Fibrobacteraceae > Fibrobacter > Fibrobacter sp. UWB4. The sequence continues at coordinate 230,822 of NZ_MWQI01000001.1, forward strand.
TCCTTGAGGATTCTACCCGCAACGTCTATTTGCATATGACCCGCGAGGATTCTTCGAAGGTCTGGGTTTCAAGCAAAACTGGATGCCTTTTCCCGGGACCGTGTCCGCATGTACCTCTGGGATGGTCGGCGCTTGCGATTGTAGACAACTTTGACTTTGAAGGTATGGAACAGCTGCTTTCTGCGGATGTCTTTACTGGACTTGGCGAAGCTCCGATCTATCCTGTGCTTCCTGGTGTTGTGCTGGAAGCGGGGCGTGATTCTCTTGGGAATTTTGTTGAGCTTAATCATGGTAACGGGATTACTTCGCGCATGTTTGGCATTGGTTCATGGAAGATGGCGCCGACGGTTGGCAAGGTGCTTGGTGTCAAGGATGCGGTGGGCCGCCTTTCGCCACAGGATAGCTCCACGTTCTTTTTGACTGTTCGTCAAAATGGCTTGTTCGTGCGTTGGAAGGATTTTTACAAATCAACGCATCCGGTGGATTCAACCCAAATTGCTATATTCAAAAAGAATCTGCCTTTTTGAGTGAGTCTGTATGAAGCGTAAATCCGCAGTGCTTAAATTCCCCTTTTGCTTGCTTTTCTTTTTGGCGCCTTTGTTTACTAGCTTTTTGTCTTCGTGCGCACAGGATGGCGATGGTCCGCTTGACGTGATGCCGAACGGAAAGGCTGTAGAAGGTAAAGGCTATTTCCTGGAAGCGACGCTTGATTCTGGCAAGGCCATTCACTTGATCTCGGATACGCTTTATGTTACGTTATCTCAAATATGGTCTTTTTCGAATTGCTCGTTGACGTCGATCGATTTGAAATATTCCTTTGTAGATTCTGTTCTTGTCATTTCTCCAACAGTACAGATAAAGGTGAACTCGGATGATTGCCCTGCTCCGATGTATCGTCCTGATTCGACGTTTAAGATGCTGATGGATAAGGACATTCCTTCTAAGATTACAGAAATTGTCGTGAAAAATGATGTGGATTCACTTTTAGATTCCATTATGCTTCGCCGGGGAAAATTTGTGCGGGATACCTTTAGCATTTTTGTGGATTCCGCATTTGGTGAACCGGGGCAGTTTCCGTTAAGGACGAAAGGATCCCCTTCGATTTTGCGCGTACTGGATTCGATTACACCGCAAAAGTTTTTCTGGCGTACACTTCGCGCAAACTGCGCCATGCGCGTAGATATGTGTGATTCCGTTGTCGCCGATACTATTTATCCTGGACAGTGGATTGCTGATGATACGGTGCTTGTGCCGGTGCGTCGTGCTTGTGCCTTTGAAGATTCAACGTATTGCCTGGAAGCAAAGTGGGAATATGATTCTACCGCTCTTGGCAAGGTGAATGAACGCCTTGATACGGTTTGGCATACGAGCTTGTATTACATAGAGAATATTCCTTCGTGTGGACAGATCAGCGAATTTTCGCATACGGGATTTATCCTTGGTCAAAACATGGTGTTTTGGCGCGAACTTTTTGAGCCGGATGAAAGTGAACTCTCCTGTGGCCCTTCGACAAAGAAAGATTGGTTGGTCTATAACCTTGCTACGGATAGCCTGGTAACTGAATCCGAAGAAAAAGAATTTATAGATAGTTTGTATAAAACCTGGAAGTCGGCAACGGTTGCTAACGATACGCTTAAGGCCGATTCGACGGAGTCAAAATGATTGAATATTCCTTTGCTGCTGAAATTGCCGAAGAAGACAAGCCGGTAATTCTCGAAAGCAAGATTTATAAGCAGTGGCTAGAAGCTTCCGAGAAAAAATTCAACATCACGAAGGTGCATTTTGCTTCGGTCGATTACTTTAGCAAGCGCCATGAACCGCTGTTCATCAAGCTGAATGCGACGGCGTTCTTGCCGGACGGAAAGCCTGTGCATGGGATCGTGCTTGTACGAGGCCATGCGGTGGGGGTGCTTGTGGTGCTCCATTGCGAAGGCAAGCGTTATTTGCTCCTGGTGCGCCAGCCGCGATTTGCAATCTCGGAAACGGATTCGCTTGAAATTCCGGCGGGGATTCTTGACTGGTCGGGCGATTTCCGCAAGGTGGCGCTCTCGGAACTTGAAGAGGAAGCTCAAATCAAGGCGAAGGATTCAGAGCTTATTGACTTGATGGATTTCTGGTACAAGGGTAAATACGACGGCTTTGCTGGAAGCTGCGGGCTTTTGGATGAACGCATCCGCCTTTATGCGATTGAACGCAGCGTGACGCGCGAAGAACTTAATGCGATGGACGGCAGGAACCAGACCTACACTGATGAGAACGAATGGATCCGTACGGAGGTCTTGCCTTACGAAGAGGCCGCTCACCAGTTTATCGACGGAAAGAACTTTATTGCGCTGTTCCTCTACGAACGCTGGCTCGAATCGCAGAAAGTGTATTACTAGCTATTAGTTTTTAGTTCCTAGTTATTAGTTCGAAGTTAGGCGGCTACGCCGCGGTTACGATGCAAATGACCAAAGACTATTGACTAAAGACTAGAAAATCGTATTGTTGATCGTAAGTCCAGCGAAGAACAGGATGAGGTAGCCGTACCAGAGGCCGGTCGGAACGTAGTTCCAGATGCGCTTGTACTTTTTCGGTTCGTCCTTATTTTTGTCCTTAATACGGATAATGTTTTTCTTGAGGTAAAAACCGCAGAGCGCAAGCCCTCCGAAACTGATAAGGATAAGAAGTACGTAAGCCATGCCACAAATATAGCATATTGCCCCATTTTTATACTCTATCAGTTGCCTAGTGCAAAAAAAATTTCTCTATTTGGTGTGTACTGACGTTCGTGGGTTCAAATTTGGCTTGAACGAGCCGGATTCGGGTCCGAATACGAACGCCGTTTATTGTAAGAGGTTTATTTGGTCGCCCAAGAAAAACTGAATTCTCTCATTGCCGATGCATGCAAGTCCGCATCTGTTACGCTTGTGGAAGCTGATGTGTTCCGTGCTGGCAAACGCAAGACATTGCGAATCTTTATCGACAAGCCCGAAGGTGTAACTATCGATGACTGCACGAACGTGAGTCATTTCCTTTCGGATGCGCTGGACCTGGATCCCGAGTTGATCGAGGGCGCTTATACGCTTGAAGTTTCTTCTCCGGGAATAGACCGCCCCCTCAAGTCTATGGCGGATTTTGAACGCAACAAGGGGCGCCTGCTCCGTGTGACCCGCTCGACGGGCAAGCCAGTGACTGGTGAACTTTTGAATGCCGACGAAGAAAATCTGACGCTCAAGCTCAAGGGCAATGCCGGCGAAATCGTCATACCGCGGTCCGAAGTGCTTTCGGCCAAGGTCGAAGTAGAAATTAAATAGGAAGGTCAACTATATGAAGAACGAACCGAAAGTAAACTTGCTCGACGTACTCAAGGAAGTCGTTGAAGACAAGAGTGTCGATGATTCCGTGATTTTGGACGCCCTCAAGAAGGCTCTTATTTCTGCGGCCCGCAAGTATCTGCACATCGAAAAGAAGATCAACGTCGATATCGACATGGAAACAAACGAAGTCCATGTGTTCTTGAATGTCGAAGTTGTCGATGACTATCCGGACTACGACCCGAACATGACTGCCGATGAAGTGGCTGAAATGGACGAAGGCTACATGCTCGTCGAAGAAGCCCGCGACTTCAATGAAGATGCTCAGGCAGGCGACAGCCTTTATATGGAACTCCCGACCTCCTCCTTTGGTCGTCAGGCCATCCAGACTGCAAAGCAGCTCTTGACCCAGCACATCCGCAGTGCCGAATGCCAGCGCATCATGGACATCTACCGCAGCCGCATTGGTACGATCATCAACGGTACGGTACTTCGTTTGGAACAACGTAACGTGATTGTTGACCTTGGCAACAAGATTGAAGCTGAACTCCCGGCTCGCGAACAGATTCCGCACGAACGCTTGACTCAGGGCGCTTCTGTGAAAGCTGTGATTGCCCGCGTGGAAGAATCTACGAAGAGCGGTGCTCAAGTTATTTTGTCTAGATCCAACGCCGACTTCCTCAAGGCGCTTCTCCGTCAGGAAGTTCCGGAAATCTACGAAGGCACTGTCGAAATCAAGGCTGTTGCCCGTGATTCCAAGAATCGCCGTGCAAAGATTGCCGTCTATTCTCGCGATGAAAAGATCGACCCGGTTGGCGCTTGCGTCGGCATGAAGGGTGCTCGCGTTCAGACGATTGTTCGCGAACTTGGCAACGAACGTATCGATATCGTTCACTGGGACGAAAACTTCGACGTGTTCGTTCAGCGTTCCTTGGCTCCGGCTTCTGTCCTTAAGATGTTCCCGGTTCCGGATACGGACCGTATCGTGATCATCGTGGATGACGAAAACCTCGCTCAGGCTATCGGTAAGGGTGGCCAGAACGTGGAACTCGCCGGTCGCTTGGTGGATCGCAAGCTTGACGTTCATGGAGAACAGGAATGGTCTCAGATGGACGAAGAAGCCAAGAACAACATCCTCGCTCCGAACTATGAGGATGAAAGAAGAATGAGAGCGAAGCGTATGGACGAAGACAGAAAGGCAAAGGCCGCAGCTGTCAAGAAGGACGTGAACGCTTAAAAACTTTTGCGCAGGGCAAATAGTTTAACGGAAGAATAAGAAAAGGAATTGAATAGGCTATTCATGACGAATGAATCTCAAATGAAACCTAAGGATTGGGCAGATGCTCATGGATTGAAGGTTGATGTGGTGATGAAGCTGCTCCGCGATGCAGGCGTTGCAGTTCGTACCCATATGTCCAAATTGGATATGGCAGACTTTGCTAAAATCGAGGATGCTGCCGCTGCCGAAAAACAGAAGCAGGATGCCCGCAACAAGAATCTCAAGAGGCCTACAGCTTCTGAATCTGATTCTTCCGCTTCCGCTCCTGCAAAGAAGAAGGAAACGTCGGTTGCGACGAACAGACTTGGCTTGAAGGTGAGCCTCAAGAAAGGCCCGGGTCCTCGCAAGGAGGCTCCGAAGCCTGCTGCTAAACCGGAATTGAAATCTCCGGTTGCAAAACCCGCTGCTCCGGCTACCGTAAAACCGGCCGCCCCGGCCCCGGCACAAGTTGCTCCGAAGCCTGCCGCACCTGCTCCGGCTCAAGTGGCTCCTGCCGCTCCGGCACCGAAGCCTGCAGCACCTGCTCCCGCACCGGCCGCAGCACCTGCTGCTCCAGCCGCACCGGCTGTAAAGCCCGCTGCTCCTGCCCCGGCCCCGGCACCGCAGGCAAAGCCTGCCGCCCCGGCGCCTGCACCGGCTGCCCCGAAGCCCGCTGCTCCTGCTCCGGCTGTAAAGCCAGCCGCTCCGGCCGTCGCAAAGCCCGCTGCTCCGCAGCCGACAATGATGTCTGCTTCTACGGAACTCAAGCAGCCGCCGATGAAGGCTCAGGTCTTCAAGCCCGATGCTGCAATCCTTGCCCGTATCGAAAAGTCTCGCCAGCAGGCTCAGGCCGCTCGCAACAACCATCGCCCGAATGGTGGAAATCGCAATGGCGGCAATGGTCAGGGTTACACGGGTACGTTTGGCCGTCTCTCGAACAACGGCAACGGCGGTAACGACAACCGCAACAATAACAACAATAATCGTCGCCCGAACGGCGGTAACGCTAGCAGCAGTAGCCGCGGCTATACCGGTCGTAACGGCGGATTCTCCAGCGGTTCCATGCAGGAAGCTTTCAACGCTTCCAACAACAATAACCAGGCTCTCGGCCAGAACAACCAGAACGGAAAGGGCAATGGCAAGGGCCAGAACGGCCGCCACGGCAACGACAAGAACCGCCGTAGCAATACTAAGGACCGTCAGGAAATGCAAAGGGAACAGCAGCAGGAAGCCGTTCGTCAGAACGTCTCCCGCGTGATGGCATCCCTCTCCAAGAACCCGGTCAAGAAAGTTTATCACAAGGAACATTCCGAAAACAACTCGGGTGAAGAAAAGAAGATCCTCAAGACTTCTGACTTCATTACCGTGGGCGAACTCGCAGGCCTCATGGACCAGATGCCGGCACGCGTCATTGCAAAGTGCATGGAAATGGGCATGATGGTGACCATCAACGCTCGCCTTGATTTCGAAACGATCCAGATTTTGGCTGATGAATTCGGTTACGAAGCTCAGCTGATGGAAGAATACGAAGAAGAAGCTCTCGGTATCGAGGAAGAATCTCAGGAAAATCTCCAGCCGCGTCATCCGGTGGTTACCGTCATGGGCCACGTTGACCACGGTAAGACTTCTCTCCTCGACTGGATTCGTAAGACCCACGTGGTGTCCGGCGAATCGGGTGGCATTACGCAGCACATCGGTGCATACGAAGTCACCACCAAGCAGGGCAAGGTTACCTTCCTCGATACTCCGGGTCACGAAGCCTTCAGTGCTATGCGTGCTCGCGGTTCCCAGGTGACCGACGTTATCGTTCTCGTCGTGGCTGCAGACTCCATGGTCATGCCGCAGACGGTTGAATGTATTGAACTTGCAAAGCGCGAAAACGTCCCGATGGTCGTCGCCATTACAAAGATGGACCTTCCGACCGCAAACCCGGACAAGATTCGCGCCCAGCTCGCAGAACGCGGTGTGGAAGTCGAACAGTGGGGTGGTCAGACCAGCTGTATCGAAGTTTCTGCACGTACGGGTCAGGGCATGGATGTCCTCCTCGAAACGCTCGCTCTCGAAGCTGAAATTCTTGAACTTAAGGCCAATCCGGATACGCATGCCCGTGGCGCTGTCGTTGAATCCAAGCTCGACGTGGGTAAGGGTTCCATGGCTACGATCCTCGTGCAGAACGGTACGCTCCATGTGGGTGACCCGTTTGTTTGCGGTATCTACGCTGGCCGTGTCCGTGCCATGTTTAACGAACGCGGTGAACAGATGAAGGAAGCTCCTCCTTCTGCTCCGTGTCAGGTGCTCGGCTTTGATGGTACTCCGCAGGCCGGTGACGAACTTGTCGTGGTGGAAGACGAAAAGACCGCACGTGAAATTGCTTCCAAGCGCCGTATGGCCGCTCGTGAACGCGATCTCCGCGCCCGTAAGACGGTCTCTCTCGAAAACTCCTTCAACGCAAAGAAGGAAGGTACGCTCTCCGAACTCAACCTCATCGTCAAGGCCGACGTGGGTGGTTCTGCAGAAGCTTTGGCCGCTTCCCTCGAAAAGCTTACCAACAAGGAAGTCCGCGTCAACATCATCCGCAAGGGTGTGGGTACGATTACGGAATCCGATATCCTGTTTGCAACGACCGCACAGGCTATCATTATTTCCTTCCACCTTATGCCGTCTCTCGCTGTCCGCGAAATGGCTCAGAAGGAAGGCATCGAAATCCGCAACTACCGCGTGATTTACGACTGCATTGAAGATATTAAGAACGCTGTGGAAGGCCTCCTCAAGCCGATCATGCGCGAAGAACTCGTTGGCGAAGCCGAAATCCGCCAGGTGTTCAAGGTCCCGAAGGTCGGTCTCATCGCTGGCTGTATGGTTACCGACGGCGAAGTCGACCGCACGAGCCATGTCCGCGTTTACCGCAACGGTATCGAACTCGGTACGACCGTGGTCCAGTCCTTGAAGCGCATGAAGGACGACGTCAAGTCTGTTGCTCGTGGCTTTGAATGCGGTATCGGCCTCAAGGGTTACGACGATATCAAGGAAGGCGATAGCCTCATCTTCTTCAAGGAAGTCAAGGTCGCCCGTACGTTGGAAGACGTTGCCCGCGAAGAAGCTGAAGAAAAGGCAAAGAAGGCTGCTGAAGAAGCTGCCGCAGCGAAGGAAAACGCTTAATGACTCGTAGAACCGATAGATTAGGCGAGCAGTTCCGCGAAGAAATCTCCAAGCTCATCCAGAAGGGCTTGAAGGATCCGCGCGTGAGCACTCTCGCGAGCATTACCCGTGTGGACATTACTGAAGACCTGAGCTATGCAAAGGCCCTCGTCTCGGTGATGGGTTCCGATAAAGAAAAGCGTGATACGCTTGTCGGACTCAACAATTCCGCCGGCTTTATCCGTGGCGTCTTGGGCAAGGCCTTGAAGATTTTCAAGGTTCCGGAGCTCAAGTTCGTTCTTGACGAAAATCTCGAACATGCCATGCACATTGAAGAAATCCTTGCAGAACTGAAGCAGAAAGGGGAACTTTAATTGTCCTCTTCCGGCTTCGTCCTCTTGGACAAAATTGCAGGTGAAACATCTTTTAAGGCCCTTTTCCCTCTGAAAAGGGTCTTTTGTACTAAACGCGTGGGCCATGCGGGTACGCTTGATTTGCGTGCAAGCGGGCTCATTATTGCTGCCACTGGTCGTGCAACGCGCCTTTTGCCCTACATTGAGGCGAAGGACAAGTGCTATACGTTCAGGCTCCACCTTGGCTACGAAACCGACACTTTAGAGTGGGACGGGGAAGTGGTTAAGGTAGACGACAAATGCGTGGGGCGAGAGTCGCAGCCATGCTTGCATGGATATGACCGAGCCCAGCATTTGGGACTTGAGCAAAGCGAAAGTCCAAAGACGAGAGACGAGAGTAGTTGTCATCCTGGAGCCGAAGGCGATAGGATCCAGTGCGGAGTGCCTTCGGTGACGCGCGCGGACCTCGAAGCGGTTTTGCCGCAGTTCATTGGCGACATTGACCAGGTTCCGCCGAATTACAGTGCTGTGAAAATTGACGGCCATCGCGCAAGCGACTTGGCGAATCGTGGTCGTGAAATTGAACTCAAGCCTCGCCGCATTCATATCGAATCGCTCAAAGTCGTGGACGAGGGCAAGGTTACGGAAGGCTGTACCGGCAAGTGCTTTGCCACGTTTGATTTGGAATGCAATTGCAGCAAGGGAACGTACATCCGCTCGCTCGGTCGTGATTTGGCTCGTGCGCTTGGTACGTGCGGCTGCGTCTCGATGATCCGCCGCCATCGCATTGGTGATGTGACGGTAGACCATGCCGTTCGCGGGGACGCTCTCACGCCGGAACATTTGCTCCCTGTGGACCAGGTGCTTGATTTCCCGGTTGTCCGCTTGAATGACGACCAGGTGAAAGCGATTCGTTTAGGAAATTGGGTGCCGTGGCGCACTCCTGTTGAAAATTTAAGCACGACGCCAGGGGCGGAAAAGTTTGTCTTTACCGCTGATAAAGATGGCGCTGTGATTGGGCTTGGCGTTTATGACCCGGGCCGCATTTGCCCCAAGTTCTTTTTAGGTGATGATTAAAAAGGTGATTCCCGATCAAGTCGGGAATGACAGATAAGGTGATGATTAAATGAAACGCGCTGTGACAATGGGTAATTTTGATGGATGCCATTTGGGGCATCAGGCGCTTTTTCGCACGCTGAAAGCGGTTGCCGAAGTGAACCATTTGCAGCCGACGGTCATCAGCTTTGAACCCCATTCCAATTATGTTTTGCGTGGGCCGGGCGATCCGTTGCTCCTCACGACGACCGAAGAAAAACGCGAATTTGTCGAGAGCCTTGGCATTGAATTTTTGGTTTTGCCGTTCACGAGCGAATTGGCTAAACTCCCGTTTGATAAATTTGTCCGCACGGAACTGATTGAAAAGCGCGAAGTCGTTTCGATGTTCTTTGGCCATGACCATTGCTTTGGTGCTGGCGGCAAGGGCAATTACGAGACGATTACCGCTGCGTTCCCGGAACTCTCGACGCAGATGCTTTCAATGGTTTTGCACAAGGGCGAACGCGTGAGCTCTTCTGCCGTGCGCAATGCTCTTTTGAACGGCGATGTGGACCGTGCGCAGACTTATCTCGGCCGTCCGTATCGCTTGTCCGGAACGGTTGTGGTCGGCAAACGCCTTGGACATACGATCGGATTCCCGACGGCAAATGTGCAGATGGAACAGTTCAAGTTCTTGCCGAAAGGCGGCGTGTATGTTGCAAGCGCTAGACTTTCGGATGGTCGCATTTACCGCTCCGTCGTGAACATCGGAACGCAACCGACAACGCCCGGAACGCATAACCTTGCGGTCGAAGCGTATCTGCTTGACTTTAACGAAGACATTTACGGCCAGCACTTAGCGCTGGACTTGCTCGCCTTCTTGCGCCCTGAAAAGAAATTCGCAAGCATCGAAGATTTGGTCCGCCAGATTGGCATGGATGCCGATACCGCCAAGAATTACAACGGAAATCACTGGGCGGAGTAGGGGAAGTTTTTGTTCCCTCATATTCCTTTGGTGCAATCTTCCACTTTTTTGACGACTTCTTCAGGTGTTACGAAATTAAGAATGCTGAATGCAGTCATTTCATTGCCCATATCCTTAAATGATGCTCCGAAGTGATATACAGTGTCATCTATAAGCAAAAAACGGTCGTGAATTGTACGCATCGTTTTTAATTCTAGTCCAGGATATTGTTTGTTGTGCAGCTTTTGGGCTTCCTTAAATTCTGGGGTGATTCGTGCTGCGTAGATGATTGCTGTAATGCCTTTTGATCGCATTGCTGCCAATTTTAGTACTTCGATTGTAGCAAACGGGTCTATGAATATAACTGAACGCTTGGCTTTTTTTACGAGGTCTGCAATCAAGACAAATCCATCGAAACGAGTTCCTGTTGCTAGAATCCCGCTAGTTGGTGTTTGTGCCGATTTAATGAAGAAGTCTATATGTTGCTCTACTGTCGAAAGTCGGGAGTTTTGTTCTACGATGGTCTTACGAACATCTGCGATTTCTGAACTCTGCTTTTCGATGAGCCGCTGTTGCTCGTGTAATCGATCTGCAATTTGTAGGTCTGTTGCCATTTTTCGTTGGTTGATGGCATAGCCCTTGAGCATGTAGTCTTTAAGAACTTGATTTGCCCAACGGCGAAACAAGGTGGCGTTTTTACTATTGACGCGATAGCCGATAGACAGAATTGCATCAAGGTTGTAGTATTTGGTTTCGTACACCTGTTTTGAATCGTTACCCATATGTTCCAAAACGGAACATGTGCTATCTTCGTCAAGTTCTTGCGATGCATAGATGTTTTTTAAGTGCTTGGTAATTGCAGGACGTTTTGTCCCAAATAGATCTGCTATTTGCGCCTGTGTGAGCCAAACGGTTTCCTTTTCAACGCGTACTTCTAGCTTGGTTTCGCCCTCCGGCTGATAAAGTACGATTTCACCAGTTTCTTCGTTCTTGTTCATTTTCTCCTACGACGCAATAGATATTGTTGTAAAAAATGCCGGGCGAGCATGGCGCCTGCCATGTTCAATCGGTATCGCGAGATACTCTTTCACCCCCCCGGCGTAGGTGTACCGGCTTCACCAAATGTCGTTGCCGTAGCAGAGCGACCCCCCGGTATTGTTTTTTCGATGAAATTAAATAATGTGCGGAATCGGAGCAATAGCTGGAACTTTTGGTAAAAATGGCAAGAAAGGATTGTTTTTAATGTCTTTGCTTTCGATTTCATTAAAAAACTTCGTTTTTTGCGAAATTTGGGGGATTGGGGTGGGTCTGATTCAATGTGTGTAAAATTTTGGAAATGAATTTTAGTGTTGTTTTATTCTAATTTGGAATAGCATTATCAAGGATTTTTGTCAAAAAAAGCATTTTTTGAGGAGAATGGGTGGTCAATTGTAAATTTATTGAATGATGTAATCGTTTTTAAGCTATCTTTAGAGTGTATAAAGAGTTTTTGCTCTTGTTCTTTGGACGAAATCTAGACAATTTCTCTAACCGAGAACAAGGCGAACGCTCACGCAGGCATACCGTTTTGCGGTATGTTTCAGTTTGCTGTACCGACTATGCAGTCGGTCTTTGGCCGTATGGTCAGAGGGCAACAGCCCTTTGGGGGCGTGGGTCGTTTGTGTTTGTCGGTTAGTGGCAGTCTAGAGCCCCGTTCAGATAAATGCAACGATCTGCGTCCTTTTTTGTATTCTCAAAAATCGGCCAAATAATTGCTTGCAAGGGAGAAACTCCATAGGTGTATAAACAAATGGAGGCTGTTATGGCTACTAACGGAATGTTCAATGCAATCATCACGAAAGTGACATTGACCTTTGTATTTCTCCTTGCGGCCTGTGGCGGTGGTGACAGCGGTAATCAGGCTGTTGCTCCTGAAAATGGTAGCGAATTATCGTCTAGCTATGATTATGGTAATGGTGCATTCACAACATCGTCTTCATTTGGTTTCGTAAATCCTCAATCAAGTAGCTCTGTTCAGTTCTTTTATGGGTCTTCTAGCTCTTTTCTGATTTCTTCTCCATCATCTAGTTCTAGTCAGATTTATTCGAAGTCATCGACTTCTATAGTGAAAAGTTCCAGCTCCAGTAAAAAAATACAGTCTTCGTCATCTGTGAAGAAAAAATCTAGTAGCTCGTCTGTTCCTTATAGTTCGATGACCGATTCTCGAGATGGACAAACTTACAGAATTGTCAATATTGGCAAACAAACATGGATGGCTGAGAATTTGAATTATAAAATAGAGGGGAGTTACTGCTATTTAGGGAAAAATGAATATTGCGATAAATATGGTCGATTGTATGATCGGGGGGCTGCTTTTATTGCATGCCCTAGTGGGTGGCATTTGCCGACAACTACAGAATGGTTTACTTTGAATAGTTATGTTGGTGGTGAAAGCGGAAAAAAACTTAAGTCAAAAAGTGGCTGGGATAAAAATGTTAAAGCATTGGATTCGTATGGTTTTTCTGCTCTTCCTGCAGGTTATGCGTTATCTGATATAAAAGGATATACATGCGAAGGAAAGCAATCGCGTTTTTGGAATTATGATGAAAATAGTATTTTTTCTTTTTTTGAGATAGATAGCAGTGTTGCCGCAACCGTTTGGCAAATGAAAAGTGATGAGCATACATATGCTTATTCTATTCGTTGTCTTAAGGGAAAGGCTACATACATTTTGCCTTCGTCAAGTAGCAATGTTTCCCTTTCTTCTTCCTCCTATTCAAAATACTCTTCCTCTCAAAAAAGTTCTTCATCACGTTTGTGGTCGGAACATACGATGACAGACAGCAGAGATGGAAAGATTTATAAAACAATACTTTATGGGTCTGGTACTGGAACTACCCTTTTCGAATGGATGGCTGAGAATTTGAATTACTCAGAAATGGGTGTATGTGATGTCCATGACAATTGTAGCGAATATGGACGATATTATACTTGGAACGAAGCGTTACAAGCTTGTCCCCAAAATTGGTCTTTACCAGACACTTCTGAGTGGAAAAAATTCACTAAGATTGCATATGGAGACGGAGCCTTATTAGATAGTTTTTCTGCTGCTAAAGGAGGATTGATGATAGATTATCTTGCTACTCATCATGATCGTATGTACTCCTACTATTGGACTCGATCGACTGGTTTAAACGGAGGTAAACCAATCTATGCATCTTATTGGTCTTTCAAGAGCACAGCATCAGGATCTTGGAGTGCTCCTAGAGATTACCGCATTCCTGTGCGATGCATACGCGTCTACTACTAACAAACCCTAAAATAAAGGTGTTCTTTATGAATTCAATGTTTTACAAATTTCTTCATGATGATGAAAATCATACTGTTTTGAAAAGTTGCCTTGATGGTAATTTACTGTTTTCGCGTATTCCCGAGTTGAATGATTTTTCAGAAACTTTTGCTGTTGCGGATAAAGAAGAAATTGATCGTTCTTTGGCTGAAATGCGGCGAGATGGATGTAGTGAAGAGGAACAAAGATGCTTTTATGAACATGTAGAGTTGATGGAAAAAGTTTTTCCCGAATTTAAGAATGTTTTTGAGTCATTTAAATCATTGAATCTTTCGCGACCTTTTCCATTTTCTCAAATAGGTGGACTGATACAAATGGTTGCTGGAAATGGGTTGGAAATTAATCCCTTAAATAAAATGATGAATATTTTGCCAAGTTTTTTGCAGTTGACGAATGAGCTAATCCAAGATAGAGTTGGAATTTTTTGCGTGTCAGAAGATGTTGATAATTTTCCAATGTGGGCTCATTATGCCGATAATGCAAAAGGTTTTGTCGTAGAGTATAAGAATCTTGAGGTGCTTTTTTGCGGCGATGGAACTAAAATGTTGAATCAAATTCAGGAAGTTGACTATTATGGGGTGGAACGTCCTGCTGTTTCATTAAAACCAGATAAATTGAATGCGTTGTTTTTCTCAAAACAGGGTAAATGGAGCTATGAAACTGAGTGGCGAGTTGTTAAGCCTCTCGCTGAATGTAAAAAGAAATCGGTGGGTTGCGGTAGCGAAAGGAGCTTTTTCAAGATGGAAAATCCTAAAGATTATATCAGTCGAATAATTGTTGGATGGAATGGAAATCTTGAAGAAGTAAAAAGTATTGTTGATGAAAAAATGGGTGTTCCTGTAGTTCAGGCTAATGTCGTTAATGGCAATATTGAAATCCCGCAAAAATGAATGAATAATTGCTTTTGTTCTTAGAAAAAACGGCAGGCATTTTGTCTGTCGTTTTCTTTAGCTATAGATAAAGATATAGCTAAATTTAGCACAGAGACTTTAATTTCTAAGTGTTGCTAATCTACAAAATAGAATTTTAAAAGTCAAGCGACCTGTTTTACACAATCGTGTTGTCCAGGCAGAAGACTTCGGCGAGTTGCTTGTCGTCCATGTCGGCGAGCCATGTTTCGCCAGCGTTCACGGTCAAGTTGGCGATGGCTTTTTTGGTTTCGAGGAGGGAGTTGATCTTCTCTTCGAAGGTGCCTTTGGTGATAAAGCGGTGGACTTGGACGTTGCGCTTTTGGCCGATACGGAAGGCGCGGTCGGTGGCTTGCGCTTCGATGGCGGGGTTCCACCACAAATCGTAATGGATGACTTGCGAAGCGGCAACAAGGTTGAGGCCGGTGCCTCCAGCCTTGAGCGAGAGAATGAGCACTTTGCAGTCCGGATTTTCCTGGAAATCCTGGATCATTTCGGAACGCTGCGTTTGTGTGCAACCGCCGTGGTAGAAATGCGTACGGAGGCCGAGTTCGCTTTCGATTGTGGATTTTAGCAGGTGCCCCATTTCGGCAAATTGCGTGAAGATGAGCGTCTTTTCGCCTTGCTCTTGGATGGATGTGAGGAGGTCCAGGAGCATTTGCATCTTGCCGGATTCGAGCTTGCTGGATTTAGGAACGTTGGACAAGACTTCACTGGATGGGGCTTCGCCCCTCCCTTTGGGCTCGGTCATGCCCAAGCCTGCTTGGTCGCGACACTCGCCTTTAAGGTAGTCTTCCTCCCGGTGATCGTCTGGATGACGTTGGGACGGGGAATTCGCGCTTTCTGTAGGGACTGCCGCGGCGTCTTGTGCTGAGGTTGCGGCGAGACCTTTCAGGAATGTGGCGGGGTGGTTGCAGATTTGCTTGAGGGCAAGAATCATCTGCAAAATAATGCCCTTGCGCTTGAATAGTGCGTGGGCATCGTTTGCCTTTTCGCTGAGCGCCTGCTCCATCTCGAGCTCTTGCATAAAATGTTCAAGTGTCTTTTGATAAAGAGCGGCTTGTGAGCGCGTGAGTTCGGCGTATTCGTCTTGGATGATTTTATCGGGCAAGTCGCTGATGATGCTCTTGTCGGTCTTGAGACGGCGCAGCATGAATGGTGCTGTAATTTTGCGGAATGTTTCGGCGACAATCTGGTTGCCGTTCTTTTGAATTGGCGTTTCGAATTTTTCGCGGAATTCACTTGCGCTCGGGAAGAACCCGTGGTTCGCAAAATCCATGATGGTCCAGAATTCCATAAGGCGGTTTTCGACCGGGGTGCCACTCATCGCGATTTTCATCGGGGCGCGCATGCGACGGAGCAATTTACTCTGTTCGCTATCGGCGTTTTTGATGTTTTGTGCTTCATCGATGATAATCGTTTGCCATTCGTGCTTGTCGAGTTCGGCAAAGTCCTTGCGGAACGTGGCATATGTCGTGAGCAATACGTCGGCGCTGAACTTTTGTAGGTCGCGGCGGCCTCCGTGGTACGCAAAGAATGTGAGTTCCGGCGCGAACTTCTTGATTTCGACTTGCCAGTTGCAAAGGAGGCCGGCGGGCATTACGACAATGGCTTTTTTCTCCGCGAATTTGCCTTCCTGTTTCATCTTGAGGAGGAACGTAATGACTTGCAGCGTCTTGCCAAGACCCATGTCATCGGCGAGTATGCAACCGAATCCGATTTCTAGATTCTTGTACATCCAGGAGTAGCCGCGCATTTGGTAGGGGCGGAGTGTCGCGTTTAGATTCTCGGGCAATGGAATGTCCGTTTCGGCGCGCCAGGCGTCGAACTGTTGCTTGAAATCGCTTGCCATTTCCACCGGGATGTTGTCGCATTCACCGGTGAAGCAAGCTTGTACGAGTTTGGCTTGCGTGATTTCTGGAACGGAATCTTCTTCGAGGATTTCGTCGGCGTTTTCCGCGGCATTATCAGAAGACGTTCCCGCATCATCCCCAGCAGTTTTTTTGCCTTTGCCATCTTTGGCGTCTGCGCCAGACTTGCCTTCAATTTTATCGCGGATGGATTGCAAATCCTGTTCAGTAATTTGCACGTAACTGGACTTGTATTTTAAAAGTCCGTCCGCTTGTTCTGCGAGTTCCAAAAATTCCTTTGCCGAAATGTTTTCGTCTCCAATCGCAATTTCCCAATCGAAGTCTAGCAAGTCTCCGGCTGTAAATGCACCAAAGCTCATGCTTCCTTGCAAGCGCATCTTGGGCTTCGGCTTTCCGATGTTCAAGAGGTTCTTTGGAATTTCCGTCTGGATGCCGAACAGTTGGAGTTTTTTGAGGCAATCCTGCAAAAATTCGAGGAGTTCGGCGCCTCGCATCAAAATCGGTTCGCTTGCTCGGCGTTCCAAGTACGCATCGAGCGGCTTGAAGCCATCGGCAATGCCGTTCAGAACGCTCATAATCGAGAGCAATCGTGAGTCGTTGTTTTCGAATAATTCCGAAAGCGGCGTGCGTCTCGGGGCATTCACAGGTCCCGCCGCATTCCCGCTTGCACTCGCTGCATCTTCGTCAAGTACAAAAACGTCCAGTGCCACATCTTCGTCCATTTCGCTACAGACAAAGAGAATCTGCGTGCGACAACCGAGGCAAGAATACACCGAGAGCCATTGCTGGATTTTCCCCGGAATGGCATGTGCGTTGTTTGCGAGCTTTCCTGAAACGCTATCGAAAAAGAACGAGAGCAAGTTGCCGTGATTCGTCTTGAGAGGTGTCTTGTATTTGCGCGCAAATTTCAAGAGCTGCGAGATGAACAGCGACAGAATGTGCTCGGCGGGCTCCGCAATTTCAAAGAAGGCTTCTTCTTTGCTTGTCCACGCGAGTTCTCTCGGGGCGGTGACTTCGAGGTCTGCGACAATGTAGAGAATCTCGGGGAGCATCTCGGCGGGGAGCCAGCGCATTTGCGCTACGTCTTTCCCGATCCAGAAAACTTGCGGGTAAATCGCTCCGGTGCGCACAAGGTAAAACGCCACTTGCAACATCAAGTGCAAGTAACGCACGGAGTAATGGTGCCACGAAAAATTCCCGGCGCTGAGGCAGCAAAGAGCGCCCATCACGTTTGTGACGGTAAGATTGCTATTGATGACCTTGTCTGCCATGGACTGCTCGAAATTCCAATGCCATCCGGGCTTGTGGAATAGTCGCAGTTGCTCGTTTTCCATTAGGAACGTCTTTGCGTTGTTCACGCGGAACTGTTCCGAGAAAGCGTCAAAATTCTCGAAGTCGGTAAAGAACTTGTGGCACGATTCTAGTTCGTCCGTAAAACTCTTGCGGAAATTTCCGGCGGGGCAGAACTTCGGGAAGTTTTGCAACATCGCGGGCAGAATGTGCGAGTAGTCTTTCCAACTCTTGAAATCGAATGTTGGCAGTTGCTTGGGTGGAATGCTGTTTTGCGATTCGCGGCCTGAGCCTTTATACCCACCAAATAAACTTGCGCTCGCGTCTTCCGCATGAGAAAGTTCGGCGGCGTTTTGGGCCTCGCGTTCATCGCTTTCTCCGGCGCTTCTCGCAACAGCACTATCTGCGCTTTCCCCATTACTTCCTGCGACATTCCCGTTTGCGGATGCATTCCCGGCGGCATTTTCGGCATTAGAGCCTACGAGTCTTGTTGCCTTGCTGAACGACCTCACGAGATTTGTTTCGCTGGGTGCTTCCATTTCCATGGAGTCCGGCTTGTAGTCCTTGATAAAATCCAGGTCGAGTCCGTGAATCTTGAAAAGGACGTTCGGCTCCTTGTCCGCCTGTTCTGCGATTTTCAAAAACGTGGCGACGAGGTATTTGCACGGGCGTTCGTCACGGCAGTCGCAACCCATGTTGACTTTGGCCGGATCGTCAAAAAGCTGGAGGCCGCTTTTGCTCATCAAGAGTTCAAGCGACGGGCTAAGCGCCTTGTTGTTTAGGGCCAATAGTTCCGCAGGCTGCTGCTTCAAAAAGCTCACGAAAATTTCGGAAGATTCTTTAGAAAATTTCGGGAAGACGATGTAGTTGTTGTGGAGGCCTCCATTCGGGCCTTTCACCACGGAAATCACGCGGTTATCGACGATGTCGATGCTTGTGACCTGGCCCCGCGCGGCGAACTTGAGTCCTTGCAAAACAGCTTGATCGCTTGCTGTCGCAAGAATCGAGTTCAGCCATTTGTTTGCCCACCAAGTCTTTCCGTAATTTCCAAAATCCATGCGTTCAAATATAGTAAAAACTGCTCAAATGAACAAATGAATTGAGCTTGCTGGGGCTTAAAAAATAGCCTTGCTATCTATTCTTGTGGCTTGTTTTTTCTTGGAGAAATGGCGATGAAAACGAGAACGCTCACGAGAAGCAGGAATGGATAGAACATGTAGGGGATTACGTCAAACGCGCTGATGTTTGCGTCTGGAATTGCTGTCGAAATGGCTGCAAGCGCCACAAGCATTTGTGCACCGTAAGGCAAAATCCCTTGAACCACGCAGCTGAAAATGTCCAAAAGTGATGCGGTCTTTTTCGGCGAAATCCTGTATTCGTTACCCATTTGCTTTGCGATGGGGCCAGCCATTACAATTGCAACGGTGTTGTTTGCTGTTGCAATGTCGAGAGCGCTTACCAAAAGACCTACGCCCACCTGCCCGCTGCGGTGCCCCTTAAATACTTTGTGAATAAAGTCAAGTAACGCTGCAAAACCGCCGTGAATGCGGATGAGACCGCATAGAGCGCTCACCAGAACGGCTACAAGGATCGTTTCGTACATTCCGGAAATGCCGTTCCCGATGTTTTGTAAAAGTCCAATCATGTCGAGAGGTCCAAAGCATACCATAATCACGGATGCGGCGACAATGCCGACCAGCAGCACTGTAAACACGTTGATCCCCGTAAGGGCAAGCACCAGTACGAGTACGTATGGAATCAGTTGAACGAGGTTGTATGGGCTTTCTGCAACGGTCTTTGCTTCTGTTGCAAAAGAAATTGCCGTGATAATTAAAATGGCAAGGATCGCCGCAGGGGAGGCAATCAAAAAGTTCACGTGGAATTTGTCTTTCATTTTGCAGCCTTGCGTTGATGTTGCTGCAATTGTTGTATCAGAGATAAAACTCAGGTTGTCTCCGAACATGGCGCCGCCAATCACGGTTGCAACGCAGAATGGAACGCCGAAGCCTGCAACTTGCGCAACCTCGACGGCAATAGGCGATACGACTGCGATTGTCCCGACGGATGTCCCCATTGCGGTAGAAACAAACGCTGCCACGACGAATAACACCACTACGGCAAACTGCGCCGGAATAAAATCCAGAAGCAGGTATGCGGCTGCCGAAGCGCTTGACCGCCCGAGAATCCCGGCGAAAATGCCTGCACAGAGGAATATCAGAATCATCAGGAAGATGTTTCTGTCGCCAAGTGCTCCTGCCATCACGTTCATCTTTCTGTCAAAATTCAGTTTACGGTTTTGCACACATGCCACAAAAATGGCCACCAAAAATGCCGCAACAATCGGGATGTTGTAAAATCCCATCGGAATCTTGAGTACGTATTCGAATGTGATGCCGAGTCCAAGATAAAGTATCAAGAAAACGGCGATGGGCAAAAGGGCGATTGGGTTACCCTTGATTTTTTCTTCTGTATATTCGTTTTGCATGTTCCAAAGATAAAAAAAGGTTTTCTGCCAGATTCCCTAAAAGCCTCGATTTTTGGCGTTTCGTCGGAAATTGCGGCGGACACAGCTATAGGTTTATGGGGATATTTATATATTTCTACGCATGAACACGAAAAAGTCGTTTACTGAAAGATTTTCACAGTGGTATATTCCGCTTGTCTGCCGGAATAAAAATAAGGCTCTAGCCTTTTACATTCTACTTGCCATTTTGATGGCTTTCCCGATTCTTGTAAAGCCGGGATTAAAGCTGGACGCCGACCTTTCGCACCTCTTGCCCGAGAATACGCCGAGCGTAAAGGCTCTTGAAGAGTCTTACCAGCGATTTGGTTCCACCGACAGATTCATGATTGCCATTCAGAGCGACGATGCGTACTTGGTCGCCGCCTTGCAGGATTCAATCAGTGACTATATTCGCAAAAATTGGCAGGGCGATGTTGTCTCGACTCAGGTTGATAACGACAATAAGTTCTTCAAGGATAATGCGCTTTTGTACCTCCCGGTCAAGCACCTTGAACGCATTCGCGACAACTTGGAAGATCTTCAGCTGGAAATTGGTCGAAAAAATGGGCCGCTTGTAGTCGATTTGCTTGGGGATGCCTCTGCCGATTCTTCGTCTACAGAAAAAAAGGAACGCATCTGGTTTGATGCTAATTTACCGCAGGAGCTGGGCCTTCCCGATGAAGCTGCTGGTGCTTTTGATTCGTTCTTTAAGAAGAATAAAGAAAAAACTGAACAGCAGGTTGCATCGTCGGACAAGCCGAAATGGGATGGCAAAAAGCCTGTTCCCGAAGATTTGAAGACGCGTCTTATTGGTTGCCCTCGTCCTGACAGTACAGGGAAAATCTTGTTCAATGGTATTGTCAATGCAAAGCTCATCAGGCCATCTACGGATTATGAGTTTGTAACGCATATTCTTGAACGCACGGATTCCTTGCTTGCTTTCTTCCGCAGCAAAACTTATCCTGTTCCTACACGATTCTCTGTAGAAGGAACTTATGAGGGGCTTAAAGAAGTCGATGAAGTGGCAAATGATTCCATTTTCTCGTTCGGCGTAAGCCTTGTCTTGATTGTGCTTCTGACAATGTTCTTCTTTAGGAGCGTGAAAGGCCCGATCCTTGTGACGGCATCTGTGCTTTATGCTTGCATTCCGACGCTTGCATTTACCGCTTTGTTCTACGGTAAGATGAACCCGTTTACGGTTTTTGTGGCGTCCATTATTCTTGGCATTGGTATTGACTATTCTATCCATATTTTGGGAACGGCACAAAAATTCTTGCAGAAGAGTTCTACGCTTGAAGAAGTTCTCGAACTTGCCCAGAGAAGGATGCTTAAGCCCTTTATTCTTGCAAGTTTTACGACGGTGGCCGCATTCCTTACGCTTTTGACGGCTCATTTCCGCGGCTTTTATGAATTTGGTCTTGTGGCATCGATGGGCGTGATTTTCAGTATGCTCACATCTGTGCTTGTGCTTCCTGTCTTTATCAAGTGCATGGGCGGGATCCCTGCTGCACCTAAGGGGAGTTTGTTACCAAAATCCTGGAGTGATGCAAAAATTGTCAGCTTTTTCAAGGTCCTTGCCTTTATCGGCTTTGCTCTTGGTATTGTGGCAATCTGGTTTGCACGAGATGTTGATTTTGAACACAACCTGCGTAATTTGCGCCGTGTTTCCATTGAAAAAACAGAAAAGAAAGACCGAATTGGGACTGGTGAAGCGCGTAGCAACAATCGCGCGTCATCGACTCCGGCGGCAGTTATGGGCAGCAAGTCAGAACAGCTGGATCTGCTGTACGACACCTTGATGGTGCGCTTGCATGTTGAACATGATACGTTGCTTCGCAGCTTCTTGACGCTCAAAACATTTGTTCCGCCTCTGGATTCCCAGGAACGCCGCCTTGAGGTGATTGAAGAAATTCGAGACCTTGTTGAGGCTAGAGTTTTCGACCGCGCTGAAGGGGAGGACTCCGCAAATGTGGCGACGCTCAGAAAACTTTCTTCGGTGGATAGAGCTTTTGAAGCTAAGGATATTCCTGATTGGGCTTTGGACCTGTTGCGTGAAAAAGATGGCAGCTATGGAAAAATTGGCTTTATCTATGGCGGATTCCAAAGCTGGGATGCTAAGGCTTTGCATTTGTTCCAGGACCGTTATGGACACTGGGATTTTGATGGCGAAAAATTACGCACATTCTCTTCGCAGTTCATTCTTTCGGATGTGATTCAGTCTGTGAAGGAAGATAGCTTTAGCCTTGCGTCTGTTATTATTATCGTCATTTTTGGTACGTTGGTCATTTCGTTCCGCAAGCCAAAATATTTCCTGGCGGGTTGCGTTTCGTTTGGCATGGGAACGCTGTTGACTCTTGGCGTTTTGGGTTGCTTGACGCATTTCTTTGAGTTTGGAAAAATCAGCATCTATAATGTGATTGTGATTCCGATGACTCTTGGTATCGGTATTGATGCGACGATTCACTTTATCACATCCTGGACTTCAAATTCTAATAAGAACATGTCGATACGCCAGCTCTTTGACACGACGGGCCGTAACGTGATGGCTAGCTCCACGACGACGATTGCGGGCTTTGTGGGGTTCCTCTTTACGACGCATCGAGGCTTGCAGGGCATTGGACACCTCGCTTGCATAGGAATCTTTATGTTCCTCGTGACAAGTGTTATCTTCTCGATGTATTTTTGTGGTTCCTGGCTCAAGAAAAAGGATGAAACGAAATAAGGATGATTTATGAGTAAGATCAACACAATAGTCGTTGCCGGTGGAACGCATGGCAACGAGCGCACGGGCGTGAGCCTGGTCGAAAAGTGGAAGGCTCATCCTGAATGTTATAACACGCTTTGTAAATCGGCAACGGTTGATGTAGTGCTTGCAAATCCGGAGGCGGTTCGCCTTAATCGCCGTTACCGTGACCATGACTTGAATCGCGCTTTTTCGCAGACTTGTTTGGATGTGACTGTAGAGCCTGCGCCGTATGAATTCCGTCGCGCTCGTGAACTCAATAAGATTTATGGCCCCAAGGGTGAGAATACGCGTACGGACTTGATTCTGGACGTGCACAATACGGGTTCGAACATGGGCTATTGCTTGATTCTTTCGACTCGTGATCCGTTCACGATGAAGGCGTCTGCTGTGCTCACGCAAGAATTCGAGGATGCCTGGATTTATTACCAGCCCGAAGAACGCAGTGCTTCTCCGTATTTTGGAACGGTCGCCAAGGCGGATGTGTGCATTGAAATTGGTCCGCAGCAGCATGGAACGTTGAACGCTGAAATTTTTGAACGTTCCGAAAAGCTCGTGAAACGTTATTTGGAACTTGCGGAAGAATGGAACCGTGGCGAGCTGCAGAAGCGCGCCCCGATTAAGGTTGAAGTTTATACGCAATGGCGAGACCTGGGCTACCCGAAGCCGCAGGGTGGTGGCGCCATACAGGCGATGATCCACCCGGAATTGGATGGTCATGATTACCGCGAACTTAAGAAGGGCGACAAACTTTTCCGCACGTTCGATGGCAAGGATATCCTGTTTGAAGGTGAACCGGACGGTCGATCGGTCTACCCGATATTCATCAACGAACCTGCGTACTACGAGAAAGACATCGCTATGAGCCTCACGGTGAAAACCGTGGAAGAATGGTGATATTAGACGAAAGACCGCTTCGCTGGTAGACGAGAGACGAAAGAAAAATCACTCGGCGCTTGTCATCCTGAGCGAAGCCCGTAAGGGCGTAGTCGAAGGATCCAGTGAAGTCTAGTTTTGGATCGTAGATACTTTTCTACATTTGTCGAGTAAAAAATAGAGGTCACAATGGCAGAAAACGAAGAAGAATTGAAGTCTATCACGGGCGAAGAAAGCCTGAACAGTTTTATGGAACTCGTGCAGAAGTTGAAGGACGAACCTTGGACTTCCCGTTTGAACGAAATTCTGGATGCCTTTGAAGATTTCTTGACGATCCGTCCGGAACCGCCTCAGTCCTGGCAGGACAACTATGCCTCTAGCGGTAAAAAGTTTGACTACTACCAGATAGTGTTGCCCGAAGATTTCCAGGACCCGTACGAAGACGATCTTGGAAACATCAACCGCTTGCGCGGTGAATTTGCCCGAGTGCCGAGTACGATGGCTCTTGAACATGAACTCGTGAGCCGCAATTACTTTATTTTTGAAAACGGCCATGCCGAACCGATTCCTGCACCGCGCCCGATTCTGATGCTCGAAAGCAAGGACCGTGCCGATGACGAAAAGCCGCAGGAAGGCGATATCACGTGGGATTGCTGCATCTCGATTTTTGCGGATGGTAGCTACGTAGCCTACAATCTCGATCACGATGACGAAGAAGAACTTGGCGAAGATTTCAAGGTCGTTTTTGAAAAGCACATCAAGACGCTTTCGAAGTTGCAGCTTGTGATTCCCGTGGAAGGTCGCGATTACGGCATCCTCCGTAGCGACGCATAAGGGCTTATCGCGCACTTGTCATCCTGAGCATCGCGAAGGATCCAGTCAAATCTAGAGTTTAAGAATCATCTTTCTCGCTAAGATGATGGTCAAAAGCGAATTTTAATGGAACAATTTGAAACAGAAATCTACCTGCGTTACAAGCAAATTATTGAATCGCAAAGTGCGAGTACGCCCTTGCGCACTCTTGTCATTCCCGGCTCCGACCGGGAATCTCCATTAGAAGCGGCTTTGCCTCGTTCTGTTTCTTTACCCGAACCGCCCCGTGTCCACATGGCGGATTTGCTGGACCGTTACGATGCGTTTTGCTTTGATGGCTATGGAACGCTCTACAATCGCGGTAGCTTTGTTTACCCCGGTGCGATGGACTGGTTTCAGATGCTCCGCCGTGCAGGGAAACATCTTCGATTGGTGACGAATGCTGCCTCGGATGTCGATGAAGTCTTGGCTCGTGATGCGGACAAGCGCGGTTTTGACTTTTCGACGGAAGAGACGATTTCGTCGGGGAGCTTGTTGCGGGAATTTGTGGAACGGCTGCGTCGTGGTGAACGCGCGGACGGAAATGCGACTGCCGGAATTGTGAATGGATGCGCTGGTGGAACTGCCGCGAAACCGCTTGGATTGCGCGAGGTCTATTACATCGGTCGCGAGACGGGCAAGCATGTGCTTGAAGCTTGTGGAATCACAGCTGTTGCGATGGATGCTGAACCTGCCGAGCCGATTGTTGCGATTTCTTCAGCGAAGGATACGCCAGAAACATTTGCGCGCGCGGTTAAGATTTTGCAGCGCCCAGGTGCAATCCTTCTCGTTCTCAATTCAGATGCATGGGCGCCCAAAATTCCTGATGAAAATGGCGTGACTGTTCGTGAACCTGTTTCGGGAGCGCTTTCAGAACGCTTGCGTCGTGATTCGATGTGCGAGGCGAATGGGGGAGTGGGCTGTGAAACTTATTACTTGGGCAAGCCCTTCCCGCAGATTTGGGAACGTGTTAAAGCTTCGCTTCCTGCGGACTCTCGTGTGCTGATGATTGGCGATACGCTTGGGACGGATGTGTTCGGCGCAAAAGTTGCCGGCTTTGACTCGGCGCTTGTGATCGGTCGAAATGTGCCAGCCGCAGAATTAGAAGCTGATGAAGTGGCTCTCGGAATCCGCCCAGATTATTATTTGGAACCGTAATTTATTGGGGATGGACCCCTCTTCTCGGGTTCTCGACCTGCTTATATCACTAGTAAAATAAAAGACCAGGCTTTGAGCCTGACTTTTTAATTTCGAGCGGGAACGGGTTTGATTCGTCGTCAGTCTCCGCTAACGCGGCTGACTCCTCACCCTAACGGGCTTATCGCTTGCGCGATAATTCCAAAATTCGCTCTTCGGACTTCGTCCATGATCGAATTTTGTCGAACCCTCTTCTCGGGTTCTCGACCTTATTTACGAATAAAAGCAAAAACGACACCATAAAGGTGTCGTCTTTGCTTTCGAGCGGGAACGGGTTTGATTCGTCGTCAGTCTCCGCTTGCGCGGCTGACGACTCACCCTAACGGGCTTATCGCTTGCGCGATAATTCCAAAATTCGCTCTTCGGACTTCGTCCATGACCGAATTTTGTCGAACCCTCTTCTCGGGTTCTCGACTTGTTCACAATCTAAAATAAATGGACCCCAAAAGGGATCCATTTATTTTAGAGCGGGAAAAGGGTCTCGAACCCTCGACATCGACCTTGGGAAGGTCGCGCTCTACCAACTGAGCTACTCCCGCGTGGGTAGTCTTAATTTAGTAAAATTAGGGGGCTTGTAAAGGGATGCCTTCTTTTTTTCTATTATTGAAATATGCTTAATATCAAGTTTAAATCTATTTGCAAAGTATTTACTCTCTTTGTTTGTCTTGTTTCCTTGAACACCGCTTGGGGTGAAGAGCGCTCCTTCTGGCAGCGCTTTGCGAACTTCTTTACGCCAACGGGAGCAGTTAAAGGTGAAGGTCCTGTGTTCGATGAACTCAGGAGTGTTGAATCGCAAATTGATAAGATTGAAGTCCAGTACTCTAGAGAGCGCCGTCCGGGCAATAAGACGCGTTACCGCAAGCAGTTGGACAGCCTCCGCAATGTCCGTGATTCGTTGATAACGGTGATTGAAAAAATGCCTTCGTCTGTAACGAGCGTTGCGCAGTCAAGCGCTGCCCTTTCTAGTGCTGCGCAGTCTAGCTCCAGTGCCGCTCAGTCGAGTTCTTCTGCGGTTGTTTCTGTGCCGGTGGCGAATTCTTCTTCTGCGATGATTCCCGCAAGCAGTACTGCAAATGTTGTCTGCTCTCGCGACACGGTCTTTGTCCACGATACACTTGTCGTGCGCGATACGGTCGTGATTCACGATACTTTATACGTTGTACTTGCGAACAAACCCGAGGCTGCACCTAAGACTGCTCCGAGTAAGGCGAAGAAAAAGTAACTGGATTCTTCGGGCTTTACCCTCAGAATGACATGATGAAAATGCGCGGCTTATCGGCCGCGCTTTTCTGTACTCGTCATCCTGAACCCTGTAAGGGTGATATATGAAACTAGGCACTTTAGTGCCTTAGTTGAATTAGGTTCGAAGGAGCAGGATCCAGTAATTTCTTGCTGTTGCATTATTCCTTAATCGTATATCCCGAACGGAAATTCTCGATCAGGCAACTGCTGATGCTTACGCTCGTGTCGTATTCGGGAATGTCTTCGCGCTTGACCCAAGTGGCGCAAGCGAGTTCCGCTTCTTGCATGTGAATCGTCGGATCGCCATCGAGTTCTGCTGTGTAGCCCGAGATGAGCGATTCCGAGAATGGCCACGGCTGGCTGCCAAAGTACTTGATGTTCTTCACGCGGACGCCCGCTTCTTCCAGGACTTCGCGCTTGACCGCCTGCTCAAGCGATTCGCCGATTTCCACGAATCCAGAAATCAGGAACATGCGTGTCTTGTCCGGATTGTCCAAGTTGCGAGCCATCAAAAGTTCATTGCCGTTGCGAACAGCGACAATTACGACCGGCGAAATCTTGGGGTAGACCGTGTTCTTGCAGCTTGGGCAGATCATGGAGCGTTCTTTGAGGCCACGCTTCATGAGGCATCCACACTTGCCGCAGAACTTGTTCAAACTTTCCCACTTGGCAATGTGTGCCGACGTTGCACCGCCGAGGCGCTCCAAATGGCTTTCAAGCGTACGGAACGTGCGGTTGCCGCGGAACTCATAGCCTTCTGGAACTTCTGGCAGATTCGTATTGCACAAGAAATAAACGTCCCCGTCAATGCTGATCAGGTAATGGCATTCGCACTGTGGAAACTCGCTTACACGCGGAATGGCGAAGTTGTCGCCAGCTTTCTTGAAAAGCGTTTGCTCGCCATTGAAAATAATCAAGTAATCAGTGGGCTTCGGTGCGATGTCTTTAAATTCGTTATCTAACTTGTGCGGAGCAATTTCGTGAATCATAAAATAGTTACTAGTATAACCAATGACACTTCTTTCGGCTCTTGGACCATGGGCGGGCAATCCCGCCTACAGTCCTGTCTACTTCCTACTGTCTACTTCTTACTCCAGATACGTGTATCCGTAAAGTCCGGAACGATAGATGTTCAAGAATTCCTTGCCTTCCTGAAGCGTAATCTTTCCTTCCTTCACAGAGCGCGTGACCCAGTTTTCCATGTTGCGGACAAGAGCCTTGTCGCTGAAGTTCACGTAGTCGAGCACGTCTTCCACGGATTCGCCGTCAATCACCTTGTCGATGTCGTAGCCGCCGTTGTCGTTGCAGACAATGTGTACGGCATTCGTATCGCCAAAGAGGTTGTGGAGGTCACCGAGAATTTCCTGGTATGCACCGACGAGGTAAACCGCGATAAAGTATGGCTCGTCTTTCTTGATCGGATGGAGCGGAATGGTTCGTGCCACTTCGCCGCCGCGAACGAACATGTCAATCTTGCCGTCACTATCGCAAGTCACATCCTGAATTGTCGTCTCAATCGTCGGCTCTTCGTCCAAACGCTGGATCGGCATAATCGGGAACACCTGATCCACGCCCCAGCTGTCCGGGAGGCTCTGGAAAAGGCTGAAGTTGCAGAAGTACTTTTCGGCAAGCAAGCGCGGAAGTTCGCTCAATTCATAAGGCGGATGGCGCAAGTCGCGAGCGAGCTGGTCCACCTTGCGGGCGATGCTCCAGAACAAGCGTTCGCTCATAGCGCGCGTCTGCAAATCCACGTCGCCCATCTTGAAACCGCTCAAGGTGTCGTCGTTAATCTGCATGGCATCGTGCCAGCTTTCGAGCAAGTTCTTCGGAGAAAGGCTCTTGTAAATGCCGTACAAGTCCTTCAGTGCTTCCGGCGCATCATCGCTGATTTCATGAATACTTTCGTCAAAGAACGCCTGGCCAGCCGTTTCAAGCACGTTGAACACCAGGATGGAATGGTGAGCCGAAAGAGCACGGCCTGATTCCGCAATGATGTTCGGGTGAGGAACGTCGCCGTTTTCGCAAGCTTCGTACATCGCGTACACGACGTCGTTTGCGTATTCCTGGATGGAATAGTTCACGGAGCTCGCGTTAGAACTGCGTGTACCGTCGTAATCTACGCCTAAGCCGCCGCCCACGTCCACGAATTCAAGGCCCATGCCCATCTTTCTAATTTGGACGTAGAACTGCGACACTTCGCGGAGTCCATTCTTGATATGGCGAATGTTCGTAATCTGGCTACCCAAGTGGAAGTGGATGAGCTTCATACAGTCTTCCATCTTCTCTTCCTTGATGTAGTCGAGAGCTTCCAAAAGTTCAGAGCTATTGAGACCGAACTTGCTGTGGTATCCGCCGGATTCTTCCCACTTGCCGCTGCCTGAGCTTGCAAGCTTGATGCGGATGCCGATGTTCGGGCGCACTCCGATGCGACGAGACAAGTCTACAACCAAGTGAAGCTCGTTCATCTTCTCGACGACAATGAAAATCTTCTTGCCCATTTTCTGTGCGAGGAGTGCAAGTTCGATAAAGTCTTCGTCCTTGTAGCCGTTGCAGATGATCAAAGCGTCCGGGTTCTGCATGTTCGCAAGAACCGCATGGAGTTCCGGCTTGGAACCTGCCTCGAGGCCGATGTTGAACTTGGAACCGTGACTCACCACTTCTTCCAAGACCGCACGCTGCTGGTTCACCTTGATCGGGAAGATGCTGTAATGGCCACCCTTGTAGCCATATTCAGTCGTCGCCTTCGTGAAGCACTCGTGAATCTTTTCGATGCGGCTGTCCAGAATATCCGGGAAACGCAACAACACAGGAGTCGAAACATCGCGCAAGGAAAGTTCCTGCACGAGCTCGTAAAGGTCAATGCTCGGACCGCCGTTCTTGATCGGCGAAACCGTCGCGTGACCCTTGTCGTTAATGTCAAAGTAACTTACGCCCCAACCCTTTACGTTGTAAAGATCTCGGGAATCGTCAATGCGCCATTTTTTCATGAATGATCCTTCGGATCAGTAGACAGTAGACGGTAGGCAGTAGACAGTTTTACTTGCGTTATTCCTGTCTACTTCTAACTTCCTACTTCCTACTAATCGACAAGCACCGGGTTGAAGTCTTCGTTCCACGGGAGACCGTACTTAGTGAGGGCTTCCATGAACGGATCCGGATCGAACTCTTCGACCGTATGCACACCCGGCTTGTTCCACTTGCCCGTGAGCACCATCATGGCACCGCACATAGCCGGAACGCCAGTCGTGTAGGCGATAGCCTGGCTGCCGAGTTCCTTGTAGCATTCCTGGTGGTCGCAAACGTTGTACAGATAGTAAGTCTTCGGCTTGCCATCCTTAGTGCCCTTGAAAATGCAACCGATGTTCGTCTTGCCCACCGTGCGAGGACCGAGGCTTGCCGGATCCGGGAGGAGAGCCTTGAGGAACTGGATCGGAACAATGTCCTGACCCTGGAACTTGATCGGCTGCGTGCTGAGCATGCCCACGTCTTCGAGGCAACGCATGTGGTCGAGGTAGCTCTGACCAAACGTCATGAAGAAGCGGATGCGCTTGATGCCCGGAATGTTCTGGGCCAAGGATTCAATTTCTTCGTGGTGGAGGAGGTACATGTCCTTCTTGCCGACCTGTGCGAAGTTGTATTCGCGCTTGATGCTCATGGCCGGAATTTCAACCCAGTGACCCTTGCCGTTTTCGTCCGTGTCCCAGTAGCTGCCCGGAGCAGAAACTTCGCGGAGGTTGATTTCCGGGTTGAAGTTCGTGGCGAACTTGTAACCGTGATCGCCGCCATTGCAGTCGAGAATATCGATTTCTTCGATCGTGTCGAACTGGTGCTTCAAGGCGTAGGCGCAGTATGCCTGAGAAACACCCGGGTCAAAGCCGGAACCCAACAATGCCGTGAGACCAGCCTTTTCAAACTTTTCCTTGTAAGCCCACTGCCAGCTGTAATCGAAGTAGGCGCTAAAGCCTTTTTCCTTGCAGCGCTTGTCGTAGACCTTGCGCCATTCCGGATCATCGATATTTTCCGGCTCGTAGTTCGCCGTGTCCATGTAGTTCACGCCACATTCAAGGCATGCATCCATGATGGCGAGGTCCTGGTAGGGGAGAGCGATATTCATCACCAGGTCCGGCTTGTATTCTCTAATAAGAGCAGAGACGTTCTCGGCCTTGTCCGCATCGACAGCGGCAGTCGTGATGACCGTCTTCGTATTCGGGCGGAGTTCCTGAGCCAACTTCTCGCAATTTTCGCGATGACGGCTGGCGATGCAGATTTCGCTAAAAACTTCGCTGCAGGTGCAGCACTTCTTGATAGCAACTGTGGCAACGGCGCCACAACCGATAATCAATGCTCTTGCCATTTTTTGTTTGTTCCTCATTTGTTGAGAGTTAATCCATCGGGATGGCGATCCCGGTAGAGAATGTTACTATGCGAAAATGTAGGAACTTTTTCGTATGACGAGTGAAGCGGGACTGCTTGCAGGACCATTTTTGAGTCTAAAAAAAAGGCACACGAAGTGTGCCAAAGACGAGTGCTGCAAAAATGAGCTTGCTCATTTTTATAGCCGAGTCGCACGACATGCACCCCAATGGGGTGCCATGTAGTAAAAGACGGGGGTACGTGCTTCTCGTCATTCTGAGCGAAGCGAAGAATCCAGTAAAGTTTCAAAAAACGCGCTTCGACCGCGTCATGGGGGCTTTTGCCCAATCCAGTAAAGTCTAGTTATTGCATATTAGCGGTGTCATCCTGAGCGTAACGCTAGTGAAGTCGAAGGATCTAGTGATTCTGTAAAAATGCGTTGTGAGCTGAATGCTCGGCGGTTGGGCGTTCCCTTGCCCATGGGCAAGGTCGGGCTATATTCTAGGGGCAACCGCCTTCGCTACGCTCGTCGCTCACCTCCTAGAACGGAGCCTTGCTCCGCCACACCGTGGTCACTATCCCTAACGCAATTTATCTGTACAAAACGACTACAAATATTCAAATTTGTAGTTGCTTTATTGATTTTTAAACGAAATTCGGAGTGATTAAACAATTTCCGTATTTGGATGAAATTTCACCAGAAAATACTTAAATTTCTCTAAAAACCGCCTTTTTTGAGCTTTTCCCATAATCGAAGAACTCCTTTTTGATATATATTTACACCGATGCCCGAAAACAAGAAAGATCTTTCCGAAGAAGATATCAAGAACCGCTACATTACGCCGGCGTTAAACGCTGTGGGCTGGGCGGCCGAAGATATGCTTATGGAAAAGTATTTCACCGATGGGCGCGTTATTTTCCAGGGTGGCAAGCATGCCCGCAAACAGGGAAAAAAGGCTGATTATCTGCTTTATTCTTCGCCGAATTACCCAATCGCTATTGTCGAGGCGAAAGACAACAACCATCCCGTAGGTGGCGGCTTGCAACAGGCGATGGACTATGCCCAGATTCTTGACATTCCATTTGCTTACAGCAGCAATGGAGATGGCTTTGTAGAGCATGACTTTTTGACGGGAATGGAAGCGGATATTCCGCTTGACAAGTTCCCGACTCGCGAACAGCTCCTTGAACGCGTGCGAGCAAGTAAGAAACTTACCCCAGAGCAGGAAACTGTCATCAACCAGCCTTATTACTGGGATGCCGACACACATAAGCCGCGTTATTATCAACGTATCGCAATTAACCGAACAATCGAAGCGGTTGCTAAAGGTCAAAAAAGAATTTTGCTCGTGATGGCGACGGGCACTGGTAAGACTTTCACTGCATTTCAGATTATTGAACGTCTGCACAAGTCCGGTTGCAAAAAGAAGATTCTGTATCTTGCGGATCGTAATTTCCTTATTGATCAGACGATGATTCAAGATTTCAAGCCCTTCAAAAAAATAATGACGAAAATCAAGGGCAAGGACATGGACTCTAGTTACGAAATCTACATGGCTCTTTATCAACAGTTGGTTTCGTACGATGAAGGCGTTCCCGATCCGTTCATGGATTTCAAGCCAGAATTCTTCGATTTGATTCTTGTAGATGAATGTCATCGTGGCTCCGCAAAAGAAGATTCCGAATGGCGAAGAATCCTAGAATATTTCAGTGGTGCAACGCAGATTGGCATGACGGCGACGCCAAAGGTCAAGTTTGGAGCGAACAACCTGGAATACTTTGGCGAACCGCTTTTCACGTATTCGTTGAAGCAGGGAATCGAAGATGGCTTCCTTGCTCCGTACCGCGTGACAAACAGTTTCTTGAATGTGGACTTGAAAGGCTGGGCGCCAGAAGGCCCGCAAGAACTGGACCTTTTCGGTAACGTCATTCCGGAGCAGTTGTATCAGCGTCCGGATTTTGGCCGCGAACTCGTTATCAAGACCCGCCGCGAGGTGGTTGCTCGCCGCATTACGCAGATGCTTTACAAAATTGGCCGCATGACCAAGACCATTGTGTTCTGCACCGATGTAGAAGAAGCTGATGCTATGCGCCAACTGCTCGTTTCCTTAAATGCAGACATGGTTAAGGAAGACCCTCGCTATGTAATGCGCATTACGGGCGATGATGCGGTTGGAAAGAAGGAACTGGGAAATTTCCTTGAACCCAGCGAACCATATCCGGTTGTGGTGACAACCTCCGAAATGTTGAGTACGGGAGCTGACTGCAAGACTTGCGGACTTATCGTCATTGACAAGGAAATCGGCTCGATGACGGAGTTCAAGCAGATTGTAGGCCGCGGCACCCGACTCAAGACCGACAAGGGCAAATGGCACTTTGAAATCCTTGATTTTCGCAATGCAACGCAGATGTTCAAGGATCCTGAATTTGATGGTGAACCCGAAATGCCCGAGGAACCTGTGCATAGTGGCGGCGGTGGAATGCATGAAAACGTGCGTCCGTACAATCCGGGTCCTAAAAAGTATTACATCAACCACGTTGAAGTGAAAATCGATGCCGAAACGGTTTCGTATCTGGGTGCCGATGGCAAAACGCAGGTGGTCGAAAGCTTTACCGACTTTACCCGCAAAAACATCCGCGGCAAGTTCGCAACACTTGATGACTTTATCAAGCGCTGGACAGCCGAAGAACGCAAGGCGGCCGTCGTTGACGAACTCAAGGAATACGATGTACTGATTGACGCCATCCGCGAGGCGAACCCGGCCCTTGCGAAAGTCGATGTGTTCGACATTATTTGCCACGTTGCGTTCGACCAGAAACCGCTGACCCGCAGTGAACGCGCGAATAACGTCAAAAAGCGCAATTATTTGGCAAAATACGAGGGCAAGGCCCGCGAGGTTTTGGAAGCCCTTCTCGTAAAATACGCCGATGACGGCATTTTACAGATGGAACAGAACGAAGTCCTGAAACTGGACCCGTTCAGCCATATTGGCACCGTTCCCAAGATTATGAAGCTTTTTGGCGGCCGTGAAGGCTACGAAGCCGCCGTTATAGACCTGAAAAAGCAGCTCTACTTGACCGACGACGTCGCATAATATATATTTAGGATGTCGGTGTAAATGTCGGTGTATTTGTCAGTGTAAATGACTATGTATCTGTCGGGGTATTTGTCATATTATTTGTCGGAGTAAATATGTACGAGCCGCCATACAAATTGAACTCGGAAATTTTAAAAAATGCGACGGAAATATCGTCGTTGATTGAACGATTTGTCATCCGTTTGGAACAAGCCGACTCTCTTAAATTGCGTAAAGCGAATAAAATCAAGAGCATTCATAGTTCCCTTGCTATCGAGGGCAATTCGCTTAGCGAAGATGTGGTAAGCGACATTATTAACGGCAAGAGGGTTCTTGCTCCTGTGCAAGAAATTCTTGAAGTTAAGAATGCTTTGGCGACATATGAACTATACCCCAAATTGAACGCATTTTCTATTAAAGACTTGTTGAAGGCTCATGGTGTAATGATGCGAGGAATCGCTCTAGATGCAGGCAATTTCCGCAACTGCAACGAGGGCGTTTTCAAAGGGAAAAAATGCGTCCATTTTGCTCCGCCTCCAAATCGTGTGCCGATACTTATGTCAGATTTATTTGAATGGCTAAAAAAGAGCAACGAACATTTGTTGATCCGTTCTTGCGTGTTCCATTACGAATTTGAATTTATACACCCGTTTAGCGACGGCAACGGCCGTATGGGTAGGCTTTGGCAATCCCTTATTCTTGGAAAATGGAACCCGGCCTTTGAACATTTGCCGATAGAGAACTTGGTATATGCGAACCAGCAAAAGTATTATGACGCCATTGCAAAGTCCTCTGCTTCAGGCGAATGCAGCCCATTTATTGTATTCATGCTTCAGAATATTCTTGATTCATTGAAAAAATTTAAGGATGCTCCTATTGAGGGCGACGTTTCAACAGTAATCGAAACGAAGCTTTCAGCACGTCAGCAAAAGATTGTTGATATGATCCGAAAAGACGATATCACGATTGCAAGTGTCGCGAAAAAATTGAAAGTTTCTGAACGAACTATCGAACGTGAAATGTCGAAACTGCAGCAACTGATGGTTATTTACCGCGAGGGTTCAGACAAAACCGGTCGCTGGATTGTCAAATAGGTTTTATAAGGTAATATATGTCCGTAAACAACTTGGTCAAAAGATTGCAGAACGAAATGCGCGGCGATGCCGGTATCAACGGCGACGCCCAGCGAATCGAACAGATGGTGTGGATGTTTTTCTTGAAGGTCTATGACGCCCAAGAAGAAATCTGGGAATGCACCAAGGACAAGTACAAATCCATCATTCCCGAAAAGATGCGCTGGCGCAACTGGGCTGTAGATGAAAAAGACGGCAAGGCGCTCACGGGCGATGCGTTGCTCGCATTCGTGAATAACGAACTTTTCCCGACGCTCAAGAACTTGCCCGTAAACGAGAATACCCCTCGCGGCAAGGCGATTGTGCGGATGGTCTTCGAAGATTTGAACCAGTACATGAAAGACGGCATCATCCTCCGCAAGCTCATCAACATCATCGACGAAGTGGACTTTAGCGATGCTGATGACCGCCATACCTTCGGCGATATTTACGAAGGAATCCTGAAGGACTTGCAGAGTGCAGGTAATGCGGGCGAATTCTACACCCCGCGTGCATTGACCGACTTTATCGTGCAACAGCTGCACCCGAAACTCGGCGAAACCTTTGGCGACTTTACCAGCGGAACGGGCGGCTTCTTGACCAGCTGCCTGAACTACCTGAAACCCTCCGTAAAGACCACGAGCGATGAAAAAAAATTCCAGTCGTCCATTGTCGGGCAGGAATGGAAGCCGTTGCCTTATCTGCTTTCAATAACCAACATGCTTGTCCATGACATCGAAGAACCGAACATCACCCATACGGATTCGCTCGGTCGCAAGGTGACGGAATTCAAGGACAGCGACAAGGTGGATTGCATCGGCATGAACCCGCCCTATGGCGGCAGCACCGGCATGAACGCCAAGCTGAACTTCCCGATGAATATGCAGAGCAGCGAAACCGCCGACCTTTTCATTGTGCTCATCATGTATCGCCTCAAAAAGATGGGCCGCGCGGGCGTGATTATCCCCGACGGGTTCTTGTTCGGTACCGACGGCGCAAAACTCGCCATCAAGCAGAAGTTGCTCCGCGAATTTAACCTGCACACCGTCATTCGCTTGCCGGGCAGCATCTTTAGCCCTTACACCAGCATCGCGACGAACATCCTGTTCTTCGACAACGAAAAGGCGAAAGGCGCCCCGACAGGGTTCAGCACCAAGGAAACCTGGTTCTACCGCCTCGACATGCCCGAAGGCTACAAGCACTTCAGCAAGACGAAACCCATGCGCCTGGAACACTGCAAGCCCATAATGGACTGGTGGAACAACCGCGAAGAAATCCTCGAGACCAACGACGACGGCGAAGTCGTGAGCGAAAAGTCCCGCAAGTTCACCCCCAAAGAACTCGTGGAAATGGACTGCAACTTTGACCAGTGCAAATTCCCCAAGGAAGAAGAGGAAGTGTTGCCGCCCGCAGAACTTCTGGAAGACTACCACAAGAAACGCGCCGCGCTGGACGCCAAGATTGATAAAAAACTTGAAGAAATCCAGAAACTTTTGGGAATTGACACCATTGTCATCCCCGACTCCGTTCGGGGATCTAGGAGCTAGCGACGATGGACGGAAAGCAACTCAAGAACAGCATTCTGCAATGGGCGATACAAGGCAAGCTCGTTCCGCAGAATCCCAAGGACGAACCCGCCCAGAAATTATTGGAACGCATCGCCGCATCCCGAAATGGTGACGTGTCACCCTGGAGCGAAGCGATAGGGTCCAGTAAGAATTCAAAGAAATCCTTATCTACGTCATTGCGAGGCCCCTGTAAGGGGACGAAGCAATCCAAGAACCCGACATCCCGTATCTACCGCGAAAACGGTGTGTGGTACGAACAAGTCGGCTCTGCCGCCCCCAAGGACATTTCAGATGAAATCCCATTTGAAATTCCTGAAAATTGGGCGTGGTGCAGAGTATCACAAGTAATGGATGTCAAAGGAGGAAAACGAATTCCTTTGGGAAATTCGTGGATGAAAACTGTTACAAAGCACATTTATATTCGCGTCACTGATATGAAAAATGGCACGATTATTGACAGAGATTTACGATATATCTCTGATGATGTTTATGAAAAAATAAAAAACTATACGATCTCAAAGAATGACCTTTATATAACTGTTGCAGGAACAATTGGCGCCGTGGGGATTGTTCCTGAAAAATTTGATAATATGAATTTAACTGAAAATGCAGATAAAATAACAAATATTTGCATTGATAAAGATTTTATTGTAAAATGTTTTAACTCGCCCTTTGTTCAGAGTCAATTTAAAGCATTGACCAATCAGATGGCGCAACCAAAGTTGTCCATTCGAAATGTCTTAACGACTTTATTTCCCCTCCCGCCCCTAGCCGAACAAAAACGAATCGTCGCAAAACTTGAACAAGTTCTCCCGCTCGCCGAAGAATACGGAGCCGCCCAGGAACAACTCGACAAACTCAACAAGGAACTCCCCGAAGCCCTCAAAAAAAGCATCCTCCAGCAAGCAATCCAAGGCAAACTCGTCCCACAGAACCCCAAAGACGAACCCGCCCAAAAAATACTGGAAAAAATCGCCCTTTCACGTCATTCTGAGCGCAGCGAAGAATCCAGTAAAGGCTCAAAGAAGGCGTCATTGCGAGGAGCTAAGGCGACGAAGCAATCCAAGAACCCGCCTTCCCGCATCTACCGCGAAAACGGAGTGTGGTACGAACAAATCGGCACTGCCACTCCCAAAGATATT
Organism: Fibrobacter sp. UWB4; assembly: GCF_002210345.1. Lineage (NCBI taxonomy): Bacteria > Pseudomonadati > Fibrobacterota > Fibrobacteria > Fibrobacterales > Fibrobacteraceae > Fibrobacter > Fibrobacter sp. UWB4. The sequence goes on from NZ_MWQI01000001.1 coordinate 268,928, forward strand.
TCAGATGAAATTCCCTTTGAAATTCCTGAGAATTGGGTATGGGCAAGATGGGGAGAATTGTCTGATTCCATTCAATATGGATATAACGCTCCAGCACTACAATCTGGACGAATAAAAATGGTCAGAATTAGCGACATTCATGACAATAAAATTGAATGGAGTAAAGTCCCCTATTGTCAAATAAAAGAAAGTGAAATTCCAACATATCTCCTCCAAAAGAATGACATTTTATTCGCTCGAACAGGAGGTACTGTTGGAAAATCTTATTTGGTTGGTGATATTTCCACAGAAGCTGTTTATGCAGGTTACTTGATTCGAACTCGATATAATTCAGAATTGTTGAGTCCGCAATATTTAAAGTTTTTTATGGAAAGTTCTTTTTATTGGGAACAATTACGAGAAGGGACGATTGCAACTGCACAACCTAATTGTAATGGTAAAACTTTAGGAAAAATGTTATTACCCCTTCCTCCCTTAGCCGAACAAAAACGAATCGTCGCCAAATTAGAACAACTCTTTAAGGTGCTGTAAAAGGAGCCTCTTGTGAAATACGATTTTTCAGTATTGAGTCCTGAAGAATTTGAGGAAATGGTAAATAAGTTGCTGTCTCAAAAGGATATTGTTGTTGAACAATATCGAATGGGGCGGGATGATGGATATGATGGATATCGTGTGAAAATCCCCGAAAAAGCAATGATTCAAGTAAAGCATTATGCGAATTATCAAAAATTAAAAAGTGTTATAGAAAATGAGGAAATAAAAAAAATAAAAAAAGAACAACCCGAAGCATACGTTTTAGTGACATCCTTTGATTTGACGCATCATCAGACGGTTGAGTTGAAAACAATAATTTCTACGTATGTAAAAGATGCTGTTGTTTTAGGATATAAAAGTATTTGCGAATTGCTCGATAATAATCCCAAAGTATTAAAATCAATGGTGAAATTGTGGAGCCTTAATGCAGAATTGATAGAACAAGTTCTTCATTCTGAAAAAAAGAGCCGTTTTTACCAGCTAAAAAATAGATTTGACAAAATAAATGAAAAATTCGTGACAACCCCAGATTTGAAAAGAATACAAAAAACACTTGATGAAAAACATGTAGTTCTTATTTCTGGTGAACCAGGCGTAGGAAAAACAACGTTAGCAGAATATTTGTGTTTTTATTATTTGGCTCTCGACTTTGATATTGAAATTTTTGAAGGTGATTTTTCAAGAGAATCCTATAATTTAAACAATCCTGCGCAAAAAGTTCTTTACTATTTTGATGATTTTCTTGGTAGCAACTATCTAAATTGCATTTCAGACAAGAGTGATTCTGCCATAGTCAAATTTATGAACGCCATTCAAAATGAACCTAATAAATTATTCATACTGACATCTCGAACAAATATTGTAAATAGAGCTTATGAATATAGTCAACCATATAGAAATTATCGGCTAAAACAGAGCCAATACATTGTAGATGTTGGAAAGTATGATGAAATAACGAAAGCCCAAATTTTACGCAATCATTTAAAGCTTTCTGATTTGGAAGCAAATTGCATTCAAGATGTTGTTCGTTTAAAAAAATATAATGAAATCATACGCCACAGGAATTTTAATCCAAGATTAATTGAATTTGTTACTAGAAATGTCAATTTTGAAGACAGCAATAAGTCGTATTTAGATTTTGTGAAAGATTCTTTAGACAACCCGAAAGAGATTTGGCATCAATGCTTTACTGCACAATTAAATCAGTTTCAACGACTACTTGTTAAATTAGTTGTTGCGAATAGAAATACAATTGAAGAAAAATATTTAAAGAGTGCTTATGAACGGGCCAAAGTTCTCTATAGCCTTCCAATTCCTGAACAAGAACGCGTTGACTACGAATACACACTAAATATCTGCGAAAGGTGTATTCTTAATAGGACTATAGAAAAAATCAGTTACCCTCACTACCATGAGAAAACGATCGTAACAGTTTTTAACCCATCTGTATCAGACTATGTTTTGCCATCAATCAAAAATGATGCTGAACTAGAAAAGTTGTGTTCTGCGTTAAGAACGGTTGAGTCGATTTTATTTATTGAATTAATGGATATGAAAAATGAACAAAAAATTTTAAAAAATGTACTTCGAAAATATGAAAATGACGAATGGGATGATGCAAAACTTAAACTGATGGACTGCTTGAATGTGTTTGAAAACATTGACTTTCTCATTGATGCGATTAATCACAATGATTTAGTGATATCTCAGAGGAATCGAGACACTCTTCTTTCCATTATTTCAAAAACAATTGACAAATATGATTGGTCTGATTTCTTGAATGAACATATAGAAGAACTTCAGGATGATTCTGCCGGTTACTGCAATATTTATGAAGTTTATAAAGATTCTCCTTTTTGCCAGGAAAGTGTTTTAGAAAAAATTCGGCGAGAAATTGTAAATGTGCTAAAAAATGGGGTAAATGACAGAATATTAGAGTCTTTCGATTATGAATTTGATGAAGATATTACAGAGGGCCAAATATATCGAAGATTTGAAAGCATTCAGGAAGATTTGGGTCAAGATTATCAATGGTTAGATGATGATGATTTTGAAGAAATTCAAAATGGAATTAATGCTAGCTTTCTTGTTGAACAAATAAGTGTTCAGGCTAGAGAAGACCGTTGGGCGTCAGAACGCGATGATTACGAAGATGAAGTAATTACATCAACATTAAGTGATGCTGAAAAAATAGACCGCATGTTTTCAGATTTAATTCAGGAGTGAGTATTAGACAAAGAATTGTGATGTATAACGATGTAAAGAAACAACATTATGTTTGGGAATTCTACTTGAAAGCCTGGTGCTTTGAAGGAAACAAAATTTGGTGCAATAGAAATGGGAATATTTTTAATACATCAACAGAAAATATTGCACAGGAACGTCGTTTTTATGAAATTACGCCATTAACAAACGATGAAATAGGTCTGATTGAGGCTGGCATTAACACCATGCCCAAAGAGAATCGTAACATATTAAATCTGAAGTTAAGGAATCTTATTGAATACAGTTTACACAGCGACAACACACGCAAAAATGCTTTGGAATGTGAATATGCAGATATGGAACAAAGAACCGTATCAATATTACAATCCATAAGAAAAGGCTCAATAGATGTGCTAGACAATCAATACGATAAAAATATATTCAGCATTTTTTTAGGGATGCAATATACAAGAACTCCAAAATGTCGAAATGGAAAAATAAATTGCTTGCCCGAGGGTCTGTTTCAAATTAGTGATAATTTTATGTTCTATTGGAATTACGTTTTTTTCTCAGATGCCATCGGCTCCTGGATTTCTTCAGCAAAGGTATCTTTGTTAAAAAATAAGACCAATATTCCGTTTATTACAGGAGATCAACCTGTTATAAACATAAAATCAGAATATGACAATACGCCTGCTAAAGAAATACAATTATATTATCCCATAAGCCCCAAATTGGCATTACTATTTGATGAAAAAGAACTCTTTGAAAATCCTATTTCTGTAGATGACGTTCTTTTTTATAATGAAAAAATAAAACAAGCTAGTGAAACTCTTATAATAGGCAACAAAAAAGAAACTGTAGAAAACGTCTAAGCAATATTCAAAAGGGATACGATGATTCCAAATTTATTATACAAGTACCTAGATGTCGAAGGTGGTTTGAAGATGTTAAAATGTCATAATCTTCAATTTACCAATGCATCAAGACTGAATGATCCTTTCGATTGTCATCCTGGTCTAATAAATTTTTCGAATGTTCCTGAAGCAAAATGTAAAATTTGGCCTCCCGATATCATCAAATTATTAGAATCCTTCCCGTACAAAAGAAATTGGGAAAATGCTTGGATTTGCAGTTTGTCTAAGGTCAATGATGCTTTACTTATGTGGAGCTATTATGGAAATCATAATGGCGTATGCATTGGGATAAATATGGAAAAAGCGGATAAATATTTGTCTCAAATATGGCATGGAAACTATATTGGAGTGCATAAATTGGAGGTCCAATATAAAGATATTGTCAAGAAGCCAGATTATTTCCATGATATAGATAACGGAAGATTTTTTGATTATCAACTAGGCACAAAAGCAAAGGCATGGGAGCATGAACAAGAAGTTCGTTTGTTGATGAGTGAACCTTATCCCGGACTTACTCCTTGTGAATTTCGACCTAAGACAAAGAACAGAAAAAGAAATAGCGACATTAAGGATCTTCGTTTTTATCCACAAATTGGTAGAGAGTGCTTTTGTTCGCTTTACATTGGTATTAATACGCCCGAAGATAAGCAAAAGGAAATTTTGAAAGTTGCACGATTGCTCAATTCTGATATGAATATTTATAAGATGACTGTCGACCCTGATGCGTTTCGGCTGAAACCCCAATCCATAGATTTTGATTAATTTTCGCATAAATGTTCCAAAATGTCATAATATGTCGCTAGTGGATTGTATATTTAGTGAGAATAGTTTTTTTATTAGGAGAATGCAATGAAAGTCCTTTTAGATACAAATATCGTGATTCATCGCGAAAATGTGAAGGTGACGAATCCGTCGATTGGGCTTTTGTTTTATTGGCTTGATAAACTGCATTACGAAAAGTGCATTCATCCGTGGTCTCTTGAAGAGTTAAAGGGCTATAAGGACAAAAATATGCAGGAACTTTATGAAACGAAGTTGCCTGCGTATACAATCTTGAAATCGGTCTCTGTTCCCCAAGAAGTTTTTTTGGCGAAAATGCCGAAAGAAGAATCATCGAACGACAAAATTGACCATCAGCTGCTATGCGAGGTCTTCAATAATCGCGTAGATTTGCTGATTACAGAAGACAAAAAACTTCGAGAAAAGGCCCGCAAGCTCGGCATTGGGCAGAAAGTCTATTCGATTAATGAATTCGTTTCAGAAAAAACCGAAGAATATCCCGAATTAATCAGCTACAAGATGCTCTCCGTCAAAAAGGAGCTTTTTGGCGACATTGATTTGAATGACGTATTCTTTGACAGCCTTAAAGAGGCTTATCCTGATTTTGTTCCCTGGTTCAACAAGAAAAGCGAAGAAGAGGCCTACGTTTGTCGTACCGATGAGGGGGTTATAAAGGGGGTCCTGTACATCAAAACAGAAGATCAGTCCGAAAACTACTCAAGTATTGAGCCGAGTTTTTTGCCAAAGAAAAGACTGAAAATCGGAACATTCAAAGTTGATGTTTCCGGATTTAGACTTGGAGAACGCTTCATAAAGATTATTTTCGACAATGCTCTTTACCGAAAAGTAGATGAGATTTACGTTACTTTTTTTGAGGATAGTCCGAAATTGGAGGCTCTGAAGGGTTTGTTGGAAACATGGGGCTTTGTGCGGCATGGCATAAAACACTCCTATGGGAAAGAAGAGGCTGTATTCGTCAAGAAATTGAACGCATTTAACCCTGAATTGTCAGCAAAGAATAATTTCCCAAACATTCTGTTCGACAAGCAGAAATTTATTCTTCCGATAATGGCGAAATACCATACTTCATTGTTGCCGGATTCTATCCTGAAAACAGAAAAGCAAATTGACTTTATGGGCAAAGACGCCCAGAAATACGCTTTGCAGAAAGTCTATATTTCGTGGTCGCCGGAGCGGAATATCAATCCCGGTGATTTGGTTCTGTTCTACAGAATGGGTGAAGATGGCTCCAATAAGAAATACACGTCGGTCTTGACAACTTTAGGGATGGTCGACCGAATTCATTATGGATTCAATAATAAAGAAGACTTCTTGAAGCAATGCCAAAATAGAAGTGTGTTTTCAAAAGATGATCTTGATTATTTTTGGAACCGGCATCGGGCCAATTTGATGGTTTTGAAATTTGTTTTTGTAAAAAGCCTGAAGAAACGCCTGACTTTGGATTATTTGCATCGACTTGGCGTGGTCGAACCTCCTAATGGACCGCGTCCATTTATGCGAATATCTGATGAGGTTTTCAAACAGATTCTCTCGGATTCGAATACAAATGTTAAATTTGTGGATGGTTAAACATGTGTACGATTCTTCTTTCCATTAAACCCGAATACACCAACCGGATTCTCGAAGGTTCAAAAAAATTTGAGTTCCGCAGAAGCGTCGCCAAAAGAAAGGTGGACCGCATTCTGATTTATTCAACCGCTCCAGAAATGAAAGTGGTTGCGATGGTCGAAGTTATTGGTGTCATAAAGGATTCCCCAAAGAAACTTTGGGAGAAGACTCGAACTCATGCAGGAATTTCTCGCCCGAAATTCATGGATTACTACGCCAACCGGTCGGTGGCATATGCTTACCAATTGGGCGAACTGCAGAAATTTGATACGCCTAAGACGCTTGCAGAATACGGCATTTCTGCAGCCCCGCAGTCTTTCGTGTATATTGAAAAATAAATTCTCAGTTTTACTGTGACATTTTTTATGTCACAGTAAAATAGACGCTGAAGAAAATCTCTGTAAATATATATATATGTTGGGATAAAAATGCCTTTCCCAAATCCGTAATCTCCATTACTCTCAATTTTAGGAAAATGGTATTTTAAAAGAGCCTTCACGACCTCCAAAAATTAAGGAATTTGCCAATGCTTCAAAAATTATGGAATAAATGCCAAAAATGCGGCTGCGATAAAGCCGAAAGCTCCGAAAAACTTTGCGAATCGTGCAAAGAAAAACGTCGCGAATTTTGGAGCGATATCAAGAAGATTGTGGGCGTTGGCGGTGCCGCCTTTCTAGTGCTCATCGTGGGCGGCAAATTAACGAAGAATAAATGAATGCTTAGTTGTAGATACAAATTGTATCATAAATGATTCATTTGAATGGCGAAAATCGCAATTTGGCTGTGATTTTGTTTGTGAGGGCTGTGTGAGAAAATTATATGCTTGACAGAGGCGTTTTCTAAAGTTAAATTACTTTCTAACAAACTTGGAGGAACGATGGATAAGAAAATCCTATTTACGGTGTGTGCAACGGCAGCTATGGCTTCTGCACAGTCAACTGCAAACATTGACGATTTTGAAGATGGCAACGGCTTGGCCAAGACTGGCAAGGACGATGCCTGGTATGCCTACAACGACAAGAACGACCAGGGGGCTTCGACTTACTCGAATGTTGAAGATCAATATGGCCTTGTTGTCGTGTTGGAAGAGGCCGCTGCGGATGGCTCAAAATATGGGGCCGGCTTGACGGGTATTAAGCTTGTTCAGGGAGACAATCCTTATGATCCTTATGTTGTTCTTGGCCTGAATGTCGCTGGCGGTCTTTCTGGCTGTACCACGATCTCTTACAAGTACAAGGGTGCTGGCCATAATTTGAAGGCTGTGATGGATGGCGACGAAACGGGTGCATTGACCGAATACAACAGGCATTCAAAGGCTCTTGCTGGCAGTACGGCTTGGAAAACGGCTTCGGTTCCTGTATCGCAGCTTGCTCAGGATAAGGGCTGGGGTACCACAGTCGCTTTGAAAATGGCTGATGTTGTGCAGCTCGCTTGGGAAGTCAAGGGAGAGGCTACTTCGAACTACCTCTACATTGATGATGTGAACTGTGCAGGTTATGCTGGTGGTTCTTCCTCGAATCCTGGTGGCGGTACTACGAATCCTCCGGCAGGTACGACGGCTACGATTGACGACTTTGACGATGGTAACACGACTGCGGAAAGTCTCGGCAAGAAGGCTTACTGGTACTTGTACTCTGCGGGTGGATCTTTCACCAATACGCAGGGAACGGACAAATCCTGGGATATGATCGCTACGGATGGCTCAAATTCCTATGCTGCAATGACTGGCATTTCTGGTATTACTCCGGGTGACACGACTTATCCGTCTGTCGGTATGGAAATTGCCTTTGATGAAGGTATTCTTGCTAATTGCACTGCAGTGCGGTATGATTACAAGGGTTCTGGTCACCATCTCCGCGCTTCTGTGGCTGGTGTCAAGGCCAATGCTGGTTATGAACACGTTGCTCCGGACCAGAATGCCGCTTCTGCTTGGAAGACGGTGACGGTTTCTACCATGTCTCAGCCTGAATGGGTTGCCGAGGTGGCTCCGGGCAGCATCAAGGCTTTCTCCTGGGCTGCTGTTTCCAAGTTGACCTGGGTGGTTGATGAAAAACTCTCTGCTGCTAATCTCGGAACTGAACTTGCAATTGACAATGTCAAGTGCGTAGGAACTCTTCCGTCTGTTGGCATCGCTGCAGCCAAGGTTGCTAAGGCTTTCAACGCATCTCTCCAGGGCAATGCCTTGCACATGACTATTGCCAAGGCCGGTATTGTAAAGGTTCAGGTTTTTGACATGATGGGCCATGCTGTTGAAAATCATAGCGAAAAAATGGCTGCTGGCAGCTTCGTGCATACATTCGGTGCGATGCCTAGCGGTTCTTATGTGGTTCGTGTGCAGCAGGGTTCTGCGGTCAAGACCATGAAGATGCAGGTCAAGTAAAAGTTCCTGTAAACGATTAAAAATTTTGCCTCGGTTCGAAATGAGCCGGGGCTTTTTTGTAAAAAAAAACACCGGATTTCTCCGGTGCCTGTTCAATGAATTTTAGTCTAGACGAGCGGCGCGGTGTCTTGTTGTAACATCCCGCGCTTCTTGTCGCGACTCTCGGCTCTTAGTAGTTTTCTTCGTGAACTTCGAAGTAGGCTTGCGGGTGGGCGCAGACGGGGCAGACTTCCGGGGCCTTCGTGCCGACCACGATGTGTCCGCAGTTGCGGCATTCCCAAACCTTGACTTCGCTCTTTTCGAAGACCTTGGCCGTTTCCACGTTCTTGAGGAGGGCGCGGTAGCGTTCTTCGTGCTTCTTTTCGATGGCGGCGACCATGCGGAACTTCTTGGCGAGCGCGGTGAAGCCTTCTTCTTCAGCGGTCTTCGCGAAACCTTCGTACATGTCGGTCCATTCGTAGTTTTCGCCTTCGGCGGCGGCCTTCAGGTTCTGGGCGGTGTCGCCGATGCCTTCGAGTTCCTTGAACCAGAGCTTGGCGTGTTCCTTTTCGTTGTCAGCGGTTTTCTGGAACAAAGCGGCAATCTGTTCAAAGCCGTCCTTTTTGGCGCGGCTTGCAAAGTAGGTGTACTTGTTGCGGGCCTGGGATTCGCCTGCGAAAGCGGCTTCCAAATTCTTTTCGGTCTGGGTACCTGCGTATTTATTTGCCATAATAACTTCCTCATTGATAGGTTTATTTTAATATACCTCATTTTGCGCCTGTGAGGAAACTTTTGTGACACATTTTTGTAATAAGTTGGAGTAATTGGGTTATTGGATCTGCTCATTCTTGTCATCCTGAGCGGAGTGTAACGGTGCCGATATATGAAACTTGGCACTTTAGTGCCTTAGTTGAATTAGGTTCGGAGGAGCAGGATCCAGTGACTTTTTTATTAATGATACATTGTGTATCTTTTAGATTTTAAAATTGAAAAATATTTATATAAATATCTAAAAATTTGCAATTTTCTTTGATTTTGTATCATTTTGAATATTGCATGCAGTTCGCTAAAAACTTAAATTTATACATGTAAGAACGGTTGTTCTAACCAATGACCATTGACTAATAACTAATGACTAATGACTAATGACTAATGACTAATGACTACTTATGAAACCGATAACAGAATATAAGGATTACCGCCTGTACATGCAGGACTTTTACGAAGAGCGTAAAAGGACGAGCGCATTTTCGTGGCGTGAGTTTTCCAAGCTGGCTGGCTTCAAGTCGCCGGTTTACCTAAAGCTTGTTTGCGAAGGCAAGAGCAGCTTGAGTCTTGTCAAGATGGAACAGGTCGCACATGCGATGGGGCTTGTGGGGCACGAGTTTGCTTACTTCACGCAAATGGTCAAGTTCGGCAATGCAATGAAGGACTCCGTGAAAAAAGAGGCGCTTCTTGAAATGCAGAAGATTGCTCACGAGCATCAAGTGCGCGTTGTCGATGCGGAATCTTTTGAATTCTATGAATCGTGGAAAAATCCGACGATTCGCGAACTCGCTCCGATGATGCCTGGAAAGCGCCCGCTCGAAATGGCGAAAACTTGCCATCAGGTGATTTCGGCAGAACAGGTACGTGACTCGCTGGCATTCCTGGTGCAGACGGGATTTCTCAAGCGTGAGGCAGAGCATACTTATGTGCAGACTGAAAAAACGGTGATTGGAACAAAGGAATCTTTGCCGATTGCAGTTCGTGGCATGCACAAAGAAATGGCATCGCTTGCGAGAACGGCTATAGATAAGTTCCCAATCGAAGAACGTCATTTCACGGGGGCTACGCTTGGGCTTTGCGAAGAAGCCTACGCCCGCATTTCGCAGGAACTAGACGCGTTTGTACGCAAGGTGGCAAACATCGCTGCTGAATATGAAAACATCAACCAAGTTTATCGACTGAATCTTCAGTTGTTCCCTTTAACAAAAAAGGTTGAGGAGGAATCTTATGAATAACGTAATTAAATTCACTATGGCTGCGGGAGTTCTCGCTTTAATGGGTTGCACCGACAACAATGTCAGTGGTGCTGCGATTGAAAGCAACGCCATTGCAGAAAATAGTAGTTCATCAGTTGCGAATAACAGTAGCGCTTCGATGAATGTGCCTGTTCGAATTGCTTTCTCGACCAAGGCAACAGAGGTAATGAATGTTGACAATGCCGATATTTCTGTCTATGGCGAAGAAAACGGCGCTGAAGCGGGTTGCACGGCTGATGGAAAATCTTTTGAGGCAAAACTCAAGGTGAATGATGGCCTTGTTGAAAACTCCATAGAAATGAAAAACTTTGGAAGCTCTTGTGATAGCGTGCTTGCGGAATTTGTCGCATCGTGCCAATCCAGGGCGCTTGTTTTCAATGGTAGTAATAACAAAGAATCCTGTGATGAACATGGTAATGTGATTGCCTATTGCGTTGATGATAGAGCTGTTGCTATGACTGTGTGTACAGAGACTGTTCCTGGTACTTGCTCGACTAAACCTGCAGAAGCGTCCGTCGATTTCAATGAACTCTTCAAGGATTTCTCGAAGTTCTCGGGGAATGTGTGCAACGCTATTTCCAAAGGCGCTAGCTCAACGACGGGGCGTTTTACAACTCCGTCTTCGACATCTCGCGATATGTCTAGTTCAAGTACGGGAAATAAGCCGACGAGTAGTTTCGTTGATCCCAATATTAAATGCTTGGAAGAAACAGGGAAAAAGTGCAATGAATTGGAGGTGAAGCCCGTGGATCCGCGTCAGGAATTACCGTCTTATTCCGCCATTGGTGTAGATACGAATTCCAATCGTTCCTTTGTCATAAAGCCGAATGTTGAAACTTTGAATGTGTCTGATGCAGAACGCTCTGTTTTGGATAGCCTTGCGAGAGCTTATCCTCAAAAGACAAAGACTGATGCTATTGATGGCATGACGATATTTTTAAGTTACGAAGCCGAATATCGTTTTACGACTGAAAAGGAAATGTTCTATGTTCGTGGCGAAGGAACGGAACGTAGCGAGGTTGATGTGTATCGCGAAGAAAATGGTGTGAAACGTTCTATGAATGTGCTTCCACAAGATGTATATGGTGGTATGGGTAACATTCCTGTAACGACACTTCAAGTTTCTGAATCCTTTATAGTTTATATGGTACGTGCTACGCTTGGTTCTTATGCTGGTCAAGTTATAGAAGCTTTCAAAACGGAATGTGAATCTACTCGTGGTTCGTTTTATGAATATAGTCCGGCATTTAATGCGGATGTGGCAGTAGTGTGTGCCGTCAAGAATTTTTCGGGAATTACGTTTGAAGGAATTCTTGGACAACAGAAAAACATGTTCAGAAATGCGTATAAAGCTTTTGTGAAGCCCGTTATAGATTGACAGTTTGCAATTCCTCTATAATAATTCTAGATTGTTCTCCGTATAGTACGGAGAACTTTTTTGTATAAATGAAAACCACCAGCTAGGCTGGTGGTTCAAAAGAGCCTTCTGGCGTTGCGTCCTCGGATAAAAAGAAATCCCTTGATTACTGTTGATATGCGGTCTGCCAACTGCATAACAATAAAATCAAAGGATTTCAAATGAATTATAGAAATAATAACACATTAGCTCATACATCGTGGAACTGCAAATACCATATTGTGTTTGCTCCTAAATTTAGAAGGAAAGTTTTTTACGGGGAGAAAAAGGTTGAAATCGGGGCAATCCTGAGAAAGCTTTGCGAATGGAAACAGGTCAATATTTTGGAGGCTGAGGTTTGCCCGGATCACGTTCACATGTTGGTCGAGATTCCACCCAAAGTGAGCGTTTCGGGTTTTGTCGGGTACTTGAAAGGGAAAAGTAGCCTGATGATCTACGAAAAGTACAAATCACTCCAGTTCAAATACCGTAACAGGGAATTTTGGTGTCGCGGCTACTATGTTGACACGACTGGTAAAAATACGGCAAGGATTGCAACGTATATTCAAAATCAGCTGAAGGAAGACCAGTACGGAGAACAGTTGACAATGCTGGGAAAACTATAGCCCGTTTACGGGCCGCCGGTAAGGAAAACTCGCAAGTGGCAGATCGTGTTACGCGACGTGACGCGTGGCTAGTATCCTAGGGCAGGGCCCGCATATGAAGAACCACCGGCTACGCCGGTGGGTTCCTTTTTTATGGCTATTTATAACAACATTCTCGAAACGATTGGCAATACGCCGCTCGTTCGCATTAACAAGCTCAATAAGGGCGATGCCGAAGTCTATGTGAAACTCGAAATGTTCAACCCGCTCGGTAGCGCAAAGGACCGCGTGGCGCTCAACATGATTGAACGTGCCGAGCAGGAAGGTAAGCTCAAGCCGGGTGCGCTTATCATTGAGCCGACGAGCGGTAACACGGGCGTGGGCCTTGCTTATGTCGGTGCCGTCAAGGGCTACAAGGTGGTGCTCACGATGCCCGATTCCATGAGCATGGAACGCCGTATGCTTTTGAAATCGCTCGGTGCCGAAGTAGTGCTGACCGAAGGTGCTAAGGGCATGGCAGGTTGCATTGCGAAGGCGAATGAAATTGCCGCTGCCAACCCGGGAAGTTTCATCCCGCAGCAGTTCGACAATCCTGCAAATCCCGAAGCGCATTACCTCACAACAGGTCCGGAAATCTGGCGCGATACGGATGGCAAGGTGGATGTGTTCATCGCTACCGCAGGCACGGGCGGGACCGTTTCTGGTACGGCAAAGTTCCTCAAGGAAAAGAATCCGAACGTCTACGTGATTGCAATTGAACCGGACGATTCTCCGATGATTTCCAAGGGCGTTGCTGGCCCGCACAAGATTCAGGGCATCGGTGCAAACTTTGTTCCGAAGAATTACGATCCGAAGGTGATTGACGAGGTCTACCTCACAAGCACCGAGAAGGCGGGAAATGCCGCTCGCGCAGCTGCTGCCGAAGAAGGAATCTTTGTCGGGATTTCGTCGGGTGCCGCTCTTGAATGCGCACTCACTGTTGCCAAGCGCCCGGAATTTAAGGGCAAGCGTATTGTCGCTGTGCTCCCGGATACCGGTGAACGTTACCTCAGCACCTGGCTCTGGAATACGTAATTACTTTGTCATGCCCGCCATTGCGCGGGCATCACCCATGAAAAGGAAAATGCCGACTCTCGAGGAGCCGGCATTTCTATTAAGTGAGGAATTCATTTAGAAGCTATTTAGAAAGCATTTTGCCGTTAAGCGTTGCTATCCAGTGCTTGTCTCTTGCCTTTGCAGGAACTTCCAACATCGTGGTTCCCGTCTTGATTCTTGTTTTGTACAGAACAGCACCGTTCAAGTCAACAATGGCAAATGTTCCGCCTAAATCCGTTTGAATTTCAATGTTGTTGCCGTTCACGACAAAGTAGTTTGTCGGGGAGAGCCTACTGAAATTATCCGGGTGGATTTTTACGGTACCAGGAATGGAATCATTGTCATTGTCCTTTTGCCAATCCGGTTCATGGATTGAAGGATCGACAGGAGCCATCACAACTGGGCTTGCGGGTTCAGAGAATCCGAGCTGTTGATCCATCCAGGCCATTCTTTCTTTCATCTTTTTGCGGAGATGTTCGACTTCGCCATCCCAAGTTGTTGCATTGTAGCCACCCATGGCCATGCCAAAGCCACCACCACTGCTGTTGCAGAATTTCATCGGCTGTGGATCAGGATCGTTTTGACCGCTAGCCTTGCCCAAGTTCGGCCAACGCTTGAAGTTTCTGTCGGCAGCGCTCTTCAGGTACGTCTTCATGGAATCCAAGTAGAGGTCTAAAGTTTTGGTGTGCCAAACGCCACTGCGGAGTTCAGCCCAACGAGCCTTCAGTTCTTTCTGGTAATCGGCGTCTTTCCACATTTTCAAGAGCCAGTTCGGAGCCTTCAAGGAACTTCCCATCATGCCACCACCGCTCTTCATGCTGTTTTCTATTTGCCAACCGTTGCCGGAGCTACTGAAGCCGCCACCGAAGCCACCGCCAAAGCCGCCGCCACCCCACATGCCGCCGCCACCGCCGCCTTGGCCGCCACCATTTTCGGGCTGGCTGCCATTGCTCATAGCGAGGTTGAAGTCCCATGGAGGGCCAAGTGTAACTTTGCCTTCTTTGAGTTCTTTGCCATTCTTGCCACCCTTATCTTTGGGTTTGTACAAGAAGAAACTGCACCAATAGGAGTCTGCGTTGTTGGTGACTTCCTGGTGCAGAACGTAATCTACAGCAGAGCCAACATCGACATACTTGTCGTATCCCTTTCCGCTACCACCATTCTTGAACAAGCCTTCAAGATTGTTCAAATATTGTTTCAGGTAGTTTTCCTGCTGCTTTTGAATGTTTTCTTTCTTGGGGTAGTGCAAAATGACGTTCAAGCCGTCAGAAGTGCTAAATCCTTCCTTTTCAATTGGGCCACTGCCTGCGCCACCGGTGTTGGTTCCGGTCTTGTCGAATGCCCAAATGTAACCGCCGGTAAGGCTATCGCCTGCAATGTCGGTTTCTTTTAGCTTGCTTACGTCAACGCGGTACTTGCCACGTTTGATTTTTTCGATGAGCACGTACACGCCGCGGTAAACGCCGTTGATGTACAAGTCAAAATGCTTGGTGCGCGGGCTGTAACGGCCTGCCTGTCTAAAAAGCCAATGAGCAAGAGCATTTCGGAGCATACTCTTGTCAACATAAGGACCGTGGAAAACCCAGTCGTCTGCAGGCGGAAGGTTAAACAAACTTACATCCATGCCTTCACCCGTTGAATCGCGGACTTCTACGCCGTAACCCGGTTTGGGGAACATGGCGGAGGACTGGCCTCTGACTTTGATTCCAATGTTGTAGAACGTGCCTTTAGCACTGTCTGCCACATTGTTTGTTTTCCCGTCCAGTACTCGCATGGTTGCGGGAATTTTTTCGGTGACTTTATTATCGAGGCATTTACCCTTGGTGTCCACGAAGACTATGGGCAAATCGTAAGTTTGCGCTAGGGACATTCCTGCTGCAAAACAACACGGTAATATGATTTTTTTTAACATAAAGCGATCCACACTCCTTTTCCATCACCTCTATAAAATAAATGCACCCTTAGCAAAAGGGTGCGTTTATTTCTGTTTACACGTTGTTTGCGTTTACAACTTAACAACGGCTTATTTGACGCAATTTGGGGCTTTTAAGCCTTTATGCGCAGGCGTGCATATTCGTACAGGCCGAGCGAGAGGGCGACAGAAGCGTTATAGGAATGGGCTTCGGGCTTCATCGGGATGCGGAGTATGGCGTCGCACTGCTTCTTGATGAACGGGGGAAGGCCCACGTCTTCACCGCCGACGGCGAGAACTACGTGGTCTGCAAATTCAAAGCCGGCGAGGTTCGTTTCAGTGTCGGCGTCGAGTCCGAGAATCTGGTAGCCGGCCATCTTGAGTTCGCCAATGGCGCCTTCAAGGTTGTCCGGGCGGCAGATGCGGAGCTTTTCGAGGGCGCCTGCAGAAGTGCGGGCGACGCTCGGGGTAATGCCGCACATGCCCTTCGCAGGGAGGAGCAGAATGTCAACGCCCAAGGCAAGCGAACTACGGATGCATGCACCCAGGTTACGCGGGTCTTCGATGTTTGTCGCTACGGCGATAAGCTTCTTTTCGCCCGTATCGCGAGCGTTGAAGAATTCTTCGCGGATGTCCATCCAGTTGAGGAGTTCCTTCTCGTTCATGAGGGCTACGACGCCGTGGTTCGGGCGGGCGTAGCTGTCGAGAATCTTGGAATCGACCTGCTGCACGTGTACATGGGCGCGCTTGGCGAGCTTCTGGAGTTCATAGAGCTTCGGGTTGCCGGACTTGTGCATGAAGAGCACACGGTGGACCTGGAGCGGGCTTTTGTTCAAAAGCTCTTCGACTTCCTTGATGCCACCGACGGCGACTTGCGGGGCTGCGTCGGCATCACCGACTGCCGGTACGAAGTTTTCCTGATTGGCACGGCTTTTGTCAAAATCGCGGCGTTCCTGTGAAAATTCGCGGCGTTCGCCAAAATTGCGCTCGCCTTCAAAGCGCTTCGGGCGGTCGCTGTTGAAACGGCTTGGACGGTTTGCAAAATCGTCGCGGTCGCGACGGAGGTGTGCCTGGCTACCGATGCCACCACGGCGTTCCTGTGAAAATTCGCGGCGTTCTGGAGCGCGTTCACCAAAGCTGCGATTGTCGCGTTCGTTACGTTGTGCCGGTTCGTCGTCCGGATGTTCGCGGTTGAACTTCGCCTCATCGAACGTGGGGCGTGCTGTGCGCCCAAAGTGGCGCTTGCGATCGTTACCAAAACCGCGACGGCTGTCGTCATTATTGAAACTCATTTTCTGGATTCTCCATGAAAAGGATTTTAGTTGTTTGTCATTAGTCAATAGTCTTAGGTCATTAGAGAGTCTTGATTTAAAAATCTCTAGTAACTAGTAACTCGGAACTTTGAACTTAATCTAAAAATTTAGAATTCCACGCTAGTACTTTTCTCGGCAGGCGATCACCGTGTGCATCTTCACATCGGTTTCTTTCTGCACTAGCGGTTCCTTGGAAAGTTGCGCCGGAGTCATAATCCCTGCCTTAAATGCGTTCGGGTATTTTGCAAGGAACCTATCGTAATATCCCTTGCCGTGACCTTGTCTGCTCCCGTCCCAGTTGAACTTTACGCCTGGGACCAGGAACACAGGAATGTCGCCTTCAAACTTCTCGATGCCTTCGCGGGGCTCCATGATTCCATAGTGCCCCTTGACCAAGTCCTTCTTGAGGTTTGCAATCTTGTAAAAGTGCATGATGCCGTCTCCTTCGCACTTCGGGAGCAAAAGGCGTCCTTCGGTGGCGAGTTTCTCAAGAATCGGCATGATATTCGGCTCGCCCTTGAGCGGGTAAAAAGCCGCGATGTTTCTTGCATCGTGGTAGCCCGGAATGTCGTGGATTTCTTGCCACGGTTCCTTGATGATGTCATCGCCTTTTTTCATGCGACGCATCTTCAGGATCATCTCGACGATGGGGCTGCTGCCGAAAATCAGCAACACTAAGATTACAATAACGATGGACGCTGCCATTTAAAAACCTTTGTTTTGAGGCTTTATTCTTCGTCGCCAATGCGCTTTGCCGTCGGCAACTTGTCACGTAAAATTTCGTTCCAGATATTTTGTTGCCAATGCATCAAGTGAGCTTCTTCGTAGCGCTTTTCCCACGGGATGTTCCCCGGGGCAGCAAGCCAGATCAGCTGAGACTTGTTCGCAAGGAGCGCTGCATCGATTTTCAGCTCTTCGGCTTTTTCGTCACGCCACGTCTTGAGTGCGTTGAGCAAGTCCGAATGTGGGATGACTGGCGGTGGTGGAGCCTTCGGGAGGCGCATCGGCCAATCGCATTCCGGGACGGCCACAGCTGTGCGCAGCATGTTCAGGAACGAATCTAGACGGTCGCCCTTGAAATTGCGGGGGAGCTTTGGCAGGAACGTTTCGCTGACTTCCGGGAAATGCGAATTCTGGGCGTTTACAATCGCAAGCATCAGCTCGGACTGCATCACCTTATAAGGCGGACGGTCGAGTTCTTCGGCTTGCTTTTCACGCCATTCCCACAAGTGCTTGAGAATGTTCAATGCGCAGGGGCCATAAATGCTGGAACCCGTAATGCGCCACGGATCTTTTTTCGGGGCGTTCGGGGTCCTTGCGTGTTCGATAAGCGTGTTGCACTGCTCCGTAAGCCAGTTCATGCGACCGGCCTGTTGCAGTTTTTCAGCTAAAATGGCACAAAGTTCGTGAAGGTAGAACGTATCGTGGATGGCGTATTCGCACATGTCCAGCGAAAGTGGTCGAATCGTCCAGTCGGCTCTCTGGTTTTCTTTCTTGAGCTCGTCGCCAAAATATTCCTTGACCAAATCGGCAAGCCCGAGGTGCTGTTCGCCCAGAAGCTTCGCGGCAAGCATCGTGTCGAAAATGCTCTTCGGCGAAAAGCCGTAAGTCTGCCACAAAAGTCTGAGGTCGTAATCTGCACCATGGAAAATCAGCGTCTGCATTGCCCGCGCCTTGAACAGCGGTGCAAGGTCCAGCCCACAAAGCGGGTCCACAATATAATGGTGTTCGCCAATGGTAATCTGGATAAGACAGAGACGAGCCGTGTAATGGTACATGGAATCCGCTTCGGTGTCGACTGCGGCCATGTCATAGAGTTCCAAATCTGCAAGCAAGTTTGCGAGCGATTCTTCACTATCTACCAATATGTATTTCTCGTCTTTAATCATTTGACAAGGAAATGTAATAAAAGAAAACGATAGCGCGCTATTTTTCCCCCGAATTTACCCCAACACGGCACTTTCCCCGTGTAAGTGTGCGTTTGCGCACAAAAAAGTCCTGTTAACGATGAATTTTTTTGAAAAAGTGCATTTTTTACGTCAAAAATGAGTTGTGCAAATCGATTTTGACGTAAATTTTGATACAAATTAATCAAATTTGCTTCTGAAATAGGCATTTTTTTGAGTTTTGATGAGCAGAATTGATTCGTCCGCTTCCAAAAAGAACCTATTTGAGGTGGCTTGGGGGCGTTTTTTGCGGAAAAATAGAATTTTGTTACGAATAAACTAAAGATTTTACGTAAGATTTTGAATTTTTTGTGTTTTCTGACGTAAAAAGCGGCGTTTTTTCAAAATCAGCAGTTTTATTGTTTGTTAATTTGTATATTAAACAGGTTCTTATATCTTTTCTTATATCCTTTTTAAATTGTTTCTTTTATGAAAGCTCGTATAGCCAATTAGGATGGCGAGGATATTTAATGAACAATCTGAAAATGGATGTCTCTGTTGATTGCATCTTGTCTCAGGCTCAAAAACGTATCGATGAACTTCAGCAAGTTATCGAGTTCCTGCAAAAACAATTGGAAAAAGCCCCAGAAGGATCCCTTTATGGTACAAGTAGTCATTTCCAGTTGCAATGGCAGCGTATTATAGGTGAAAAACGTATTTATTTGTCTGGCGGAAAATCGAAATTGATTAAAGCTCTTGCGCAAAAAAAGTACAATGCTTTGCTCCTCGAGGATTTTAAGCGCCAAAGGAAAGCTTTGGATAAACTGATAAAAAGTTATGTTCCGCAAAATGGCGAAAGAACGTATATGTCCATGAGCGAAAGATGGCGAAAGCAAATTGAACCATTGAATATCCCGGATTCGGAATATGTTGATTTATGGCAGAGCTTGCGTTATAAAGGAAAATCTGTTGAAAATACAGGACTTTGGACTTCAAAAGGGGAGTGCGTTCGCTCTAAATCGGAAATCATAATTGCTGATGTCTTAGCAAGTCTGGGGGTTCCATATCGCTATGAGTTTCCGCATAAGTTGAAAAACGTAGATTCCTCTCGCTGCATCGAAGTATATCCAGATTTTACTTGTTTGAATGTCCACACCCGCAAGGAGTTCGTGTGGGAGCATTTTGGAATGATGGATGATGCTGAATATGCCTGTAATGCTGTTGCGAAAATAGAAATGTATCTGAACAGCGGGTATTTTTGGGGCGACAATCTCATATTTACTATGGAAACTCACGAGAAACCTTTAAATTCGAAAATCGTGCGAATTTTAGCCCAAAAATATTTGGTGTAAATAAACTAATTTATAGCGCTGCGGTATTGATTCACGATTTTGGTCGATTTTTACGTCAAAAATGAGCTGTGTGAATCAATTTTGACGTAAATTTTGATACAAATTAATCAAATTTGCTTCTGAAATAGGCTTTTTGGGGATTTTGATGGGCAGAATTGATTCGTCCGCTTCCAAAAAGAACCTATTTGAGGTGGTTTGGGGGCGTTTTTTTTGCGGAAAAATAGAATTTTGCTACAGACAAACTAAAGATTTTACGTAAGATTTTGAATTTTTTGTGTTTTCTGACGTAAAAAATGGTGTTTTTTCAAAACAGCTTCTTTTCCGGCAGTTTTATCGTGCTTGAGGTGCTCGCTGGGCTTGAAATTTTCCTAAATTGCACGCCATGAGAAAGATTTCACTTACCGGTATCAAGCCGACGGGCACTCCCCATCTCGGCAACTATGTGGGCGCAATCCGCCCGGCTCTTGAACTTACGAAGACTTACGACACGGTCTATTTCATTGCGGACTATCACGCTTTGACGACTGTGCAGAACGGCGCCGAAATGCGTGCGAACATCTACAAGGTCGCAGCGACTTGGCTTGCTCTCGGTCTCAATCCGGAAGAATCCCTGTTCTACAAGCAGAGCGATATTCCTGAAATCTTTGAACTTAGCTGGGCTCTCAGCTGCTTCACGCCGAAGGGCTTCATGAACCGTGCCCACGCCTACAAGGCTAAGGTCGAAGCCAACACCGCCGCTGGTGTTGATGTGGACTCTAACGTGAACATGGGCCTTTACTGCTACCCGTGCCTCATGGACGCCGACATCCTCATGTTCAGCGCCGACATCGTGCCGGTGGGCAAGGACCAGAAACAGCACGTCGAATTTGCTCGCGATATCGCCATCAAGTTCAACAAACATTTTGGCGAAGACGTGTTCACCGTCCCGGAACCGGTTTTCCAGGAATCCACCGGTGTCATCCCGGGTCTTGACGGACGCAAGATGAGCAAGTCCTACGACAACTACATCGACATCTTCCTCGAACCGAAGGCTCTCAAGAAGCGTCTCGGCAAGATTGTGACGAACTCCCAGGGCATCGAAGAACCGAAGGATCCGGATACTTGCAATGTGTTTAAGTTATACAAGCTCTTTGCAACGCCGGAACAGACCGAAGCTCTCGCAGCCCGCTACCGTGCAGGCGGCATGGGCTGGGGCCACGCCAAGCAGGAACTTCAGAATGTTCTCGAAGAGCATCTCGGTGCCGCTCGCGAAAAGTACTTCTACTTGCTCGACCATACCGACGAAATTGAAAAGATTCTCGCTTACGGTAAGGAACGCGCCCGCGCCAAGGCCAAGGTCATGATGGACAAAGTTCGCCATCTGTTAGGGACTTACTAGTCCTTCTAAAAATCATTTTACAAGGCTCTCGGCTTTCCCGCCGAGGGCTTTTGTGTATATTGAACTTTATGATAAATTTCTTTTGGCCATTGCTTGATCTATATGACGATCCCGACTTTTGTGGCATTTTGTGCGTGTTTTCTTTGTCATTCTTGCCTCATTTATTAGGTTTCCTGTTTGCTTTATTTTATGAAAAATTTCGCTTGAAAAAGCTTTGGCTTTCTTTGTGGAGCGTTCTCCTGTGTGCCCTTGTATGTGGCTATGTTATCTTTGTTTATAAAGCCGATGAAGACATCATGGTTGAAAATTTTGTTTCAATAGCGATGCCTTTTTTAGTGATGCTCCTTTATATAGCGTTCTTTTTTGCTTGTAGCTTGTTCGGCAAAAATTTTGATTCGAAAAGACTTTATTGTAAATTGTTGCTGCCACTTGTGGTTATAATTCCAATGCTACTTTTATGGTCTTTGGGGTGGAGTGTCATGGTTCATCCTTATGGTGAAATCTCTGACGAACCTTTGGAGCAAGCCGGGTTAAACGTTTCCCAGGGCGCGGATTACGAAATGTACTTTTCGATAGCCGATGCTTGGGGAAACGATTCACGAAGCGTAACCATTCTCGAACGGAATGATTTGGTCTTTTTTCAATTCGGTTACAGCGAGTGTGCTGACGTTCAGTACGATACCACTAAAAATCTGTTGACGGTTCGACACGGTGGTGATGCCGTGGGCAATTGGATTTTATTGGATGCCGAAAAATCTGCCTCAGTTCGAAAGTTAAAGAAATCCATTGAAAAGTACACTCAGGAATATACTACGGATGATGTCCTCGATGGCTATGGCTCTTCGGTCGTACTCAAAGACTACAAGCGCAAAACACGCCGTCATTTGTATTTCCCAAACGCTAAACATTCCCGCGTGCACGATGCCGTGACGATCGAAAAGACGTTCGTAAGTTTCTTGCCTTCGCGAGACTCTTACGCTTCAATGTCATATAGCGATGTTTCAAAAAAATGCGCAGATTTGCAGAATGAATTGGTTGTGCAAATGACGATGGGCGAACCGGATAGTTCCATCAAAAAGAAACATCCCGAACAGACGGGTTGGGCAGAAAAAAGAAATTGAACCAGGCGATTGAGACTTTGTTTATGCGAGATTTTCTTTTAAAATTTTATAACGAAATGGATTGTAATTTGATCGAGTCTATTCCCATTGTCATTTTGGGAATGGTTTTGTTTGCGCTCTACAAGCATACTTCGAAGAAAAAGTTGTGGCTCGTTCTTGGCTGTATTCCCTTGGTTGTCATTGTTGTACGTACCCTCCAGTGGGTTATTTGTAAAAATTTATACGAAATGGCGCTTGTAGGAATTTATGTTACCGCTTTTTATGGGATTGGTTGCTTAATAGGCAATTTCTTTAACCCTCGAAAGATTTGGCATTGGTTGCTTGGCCCGGTAGCCTTGCTGCTTGTGTTTTTGGTACCGAATATTGTCTCCTATTTTTCAAAAGATTATTGGCATCCCTTCGGCACCATCGTCGATGAACCTTTGGCTCTCGATTCCGCGGGCGGTTCTATAAATAACTTAGCTGGCGGATTGGCCGCACGTTTCGATTATGAATTGAACATCAGCTTCTCGGACGCATTCATTTTTGACAAACGAATGGCGACAATTCGCGTCAAGGCCGATTCCGCTTTAGTCTGCACGTCCAAAAAAGTTTGCGGCGTTCTGGATTCTGTCGAAACATGCGAATGGAAAACTTCTGAGTCTGCGCGGTCCTTGTCTAAAGAACCTCCAATGCGATATCTTGTGAAAATCGATTCCGCTTCTTTTGGAAAGCTAAAGGGCTCCACCAGTCCGTTCTGTGTCTTTTGCACATTGCCGTATGTTGTGATCGAAAAGAAACCTATAGAATTTACTTTTGAAAGTTCTCCAGAAAATAAGTCTATCTCAAAAATTCACGAGCTGAAAAAACTAGTTGAATCGTATCAAGAAGAAAAAATTCCTTACGATGTTTTTGATGGTTACATCTTCGAAGTGACTTTGCTTGATTACCGTCGCGGAGTCAAGCGTTATTTAGAACTCAGTAATGCCATGGTTGGAAAACCGGATGAAGTTCCCAATGCAAAACGCATTGACCAAATGGCGAACCCGTTCCTACCCATCGACGAAAATACTCCAATCGATTGGGATGGCGAAAAATGCCGTGATTCCAAGGCGAAAGACTGATCGAACCTAAAAATCCTAACCACTAACCACCAACCACTAACCACTATTTATTAAATTACAGTCGTGCGAATTCTTTTTTTAGTCCTCTTGTTGATTTTGAATGTCTATGCCGAAGCTAAAGCTTCCGGTTCCGTTTCGCGTAAGGATAAAAAGTCGAAATCTTCTGTTGTTGTTAATGACTCTGCCGCTTCCGAAGTGGATTCATCAAAAACAGCGGAGTTCGGTATGGCTTTTGTTCCTGCGGCTTCGGATTCAACCGTTCTGCTTCGGGCGGATAACGGGGCTGATTCGCTTGTTTCTGGAGAAGCCGTTCAGGATACGGTTGTCGATACGGTTTATGTGATCATGCCGGAATCGATTAAAAAGAAAAAAAAGCAGCCGGAGGAACGTAGTATCCCATTGCCGCACCAGACGGCGTATCTTGGCAAAGGGCTTTCTGTTGGTATCGGTGCAGGGCTTTTCAAGGCGTCCGATGACTGTGACTGTCTTGGCGTTTGGGAGGGTCAGGTCGAGTATCACTATAAAAAATTTATAACTGGTGGTATCGACGTTCGCTTCTTTGGCGGCACTCTTGACAGCGATGTCATGCTTATGTATCAGCGTTATCGTTTTAACGCCCGTCTTCACAAGACTTTTTCCTGGATTGACTTTTATGCTTCGGTTTTGTTAGGGCTAGAAACGACGGACCTTTCAGAATTCCGTAAAGAGTTGGAAGATGGTGTCCTTAAAAAGCGTAACAACAGCGATTCGGATTCGAGCGAGGTTGCAAGAAGTTCTGTTGCAAGCGAAGACTCTGTTGATGTGGAAAATCAAGAATTTCTGGATGAAGAAAACAATTGCGAAAAGATGTTTTCGCTTGACGGGTTTACGCTTGGCGTTGAAGTGGGCATGGGTGCCGCTTTGGGCCGGTATATTGGTCTTGTTGGCAGTGCCAGTTATGAATTCAACTTTTCGTGGGCGCAGCAGGTGACGTTTAGTTCTGGCCTTGCTTTCAATTTACGCGAAGTATGGCCTTGGGCACGAAAGAATCTCCGTTCCACGTGGATTTCCTTTGAAATGGTCTTCCAGCGATACTTCAACCGCGATGTAAAGGAATGGGCTGTCGCGGGATTCCTCGGCCTCCAGTTCGGCATTTAAAACATAGGCCCTCCCGACCTCCGCCCGGGGTTTGACATCGAAAAAGCTTTTTTCTATATTAGGCGCACCGATTTTAATCGGAACCCTCCCGGAACCAATGTCGGTATCCGGGCGATAGACCAAAGGGACTCATTATGAGACAATACGAAACGATGGTGATCATCGACGCTATGATCTCTGACGACGCTATCAAGGCTGAAGTCGAGACTATCGCCGCCAACATCACCAGCGGCAACGGCGAAATTCTCCGCCGTGACGACTGGGGCAAGCGCAAGCTCGCATACACAATCAACAAGCGCCAGCACGGCTACTATGTCATCTTCTACTACAAGGCAGAAGCTGCAACAGTCGCTGCTATGGAAGCCGCTCTCAAGCTGAACGAAAACGTTCTCCGTTGGATGACCCTCGCTGATTATCCGATGAGCGAAATCGTCTACGATCAGACTCAGACACAGTCCACCGAAGAAATTGTTCCGGTTGACGCAGAAGAAGGGGAGGCTGAATAATGGCTTTTGAAGATAAGAAGCAGGCTACTCGCATCCGCCGCAAGAAGACTTGCTGGTTCACCGAGAACAACGTCAAGTTCATTGACTACAAGGACGAAAAGACTCTTCGTCGCTTTATCTCTGAACGTGGCAAGATCATCCCGCGCCGCATTTCTGGCACTTCCGCTAAGTATCAGCGTATGCTGAACGAAGCTATCAAGCGTGCCCGTCAGATGGCTATTCTCCCGTTCGTTTCGGACAGCATGCGTTAATAGGAGGAACTAGACTATGGAAATTATTCTTAAGGCTAACGTCCCCCACTTGGGCAAGATGCTCGACGTCGTGAAGGTTAAGGATGGTTACGCTCGTAACTACCTCTTCCCGCGCAAGCTCGCTGTTCGCGCAACTAAGGAAGCCAAGCTCGAAATCGAAAACAACCGCGCTGCTGTTGAAGCTCAGTTCCAGAAGGAACTCGCTCTCGCAGGTGACGTGGCTGCAAAGCTTTCTCAGATTTCTGTCAACCTCGAACGCCGCGTTGTTGAAGGCGAACGTCTCTACGGTTCTGTGACCGCAGGTGACATCGCTGAAGCAATCACCAAGGCTGGTGTCAAGGTTTCTCGTGCTCAGATCGACCTTGCTGAACCGATCAAGCAGCTCGGTGTCTACACCGTGACTGTCAAGGTCTTCAGCGATGTTGAAGCACAGGTCAAGGTTTGGGTGGTTGCGGAGAAGTAATTCTCTTCAGTTCCACTGAAAATCTTACGGACCGCTCCCGATTGGGGGCGGTTTTTTGCGTTGAAGCCCCTATTTTACAACGATTTATCGTGATTGCTGTTGAAAACGTAAGTAAAAAATTATATTTTTCAATGGGTTTGATTAAAAAGAGAGTGGTTTATGTTTAAAAAGATTGCTATGTTCGCTCTTGCCGTATCGGCAGCGTTTTCAAATGCGGTTGCCCAGGACGATTGTTCAGTTACATTGTCTGGTGCCACTGTATTCACGGGTTATCAGATTCAGCCTTCGGTAACAAAGGTCATATGCGGAGACAATGAATATACCGCAGACCAGTTGACATCGGTTTCTTATGGAGCAAATATCAATGCTGGCACAGATGCCGGTTCTGTTACGGTAAAGTTGCCCAATGGGGATCGAATTACAAAGAACTTCACTATTAAGTCGAAAGGCATCCTTGTAAAGATTGAAGATTGCGAAAAGGAGCTGGGTGGTGAAAATCCGGAGTTCTCCTGGTATATCGAAGAACGAACGAACATGAGCACTCTCCAGGCGGATACGGCTAAGAAATTTCAGGCTGAACTGGCCAAGAAGTTTAAAACGACTTTGGCTTCGGGTGTCGAAGAGGTCGGCTTCAAGTTTGAAATTTCTAACGACAAGTCTGTTGATTTAAAAAAGCTCTTCCCTAACTACGATATTATGGTGACTAGTGGTTACATGACCATTACGAAAACCAAGATTAAAGTTACTGCGAAAAATGCGGGCAAGACTTATGGCGCTGCTGATCCGAAATTAGAATATACGATTACGGGTAATATTAAAGAAGCTGATTACAAAAAGCTGGGAACGATCACTCTTTCTCGAGCTGAAGGCGAAAATGCTGGCACCTACGATATTTCAGTCTCTGTAGTCGATGAAACTGAAGATTACATTGTTACGGCAGTTCCTGGTAAGTTTACCATTTCTCCTGTAGCCGCATCCTTGACTGTTGATAGTTTCACAAAAATCTATGGCGAGACTACTCCTGAATTTACATACAAGGTCTCTGGACTTATTGGAAAGGATGTGCTGAAAGATGTCACTCTCTCGTGTGCGAAGTGCCTTTCGACGAATCTTGAAAATGTGGACGAATACACAATTACGGCTAACGTAAAGGCCGGCTCCAATCCGAACTACACGGTGAAGGTAACGAATGGTACGCTTACTGTTACTCCGAAGGATGCAAAGGTCTATGTTGGTACTTTCGAAAAGCTTTATGGCGATAAAGATCCGACATTTACGTTTGAGACGGAAGGTCTTGCCCGTGAAGGCGAAGAACTGGAACTGCCGAAGGTTACCCGTGCCAAGGGTGAAAATGTCGGTACTTACAAGGTCAGTGTTTCTTTTGCAGAAGGTTCGAACACTAATTACACATTGACTATTGTTCCTGGTTCTTTGACCATCAATCCGAGACCGGTTGTTTTGACGGTAACAGATGTTGTGAAAAAATTTGGCGAAAAGGACCCAGAACTGGGATACACGGTTGACGCTTTAGCTTCTTTCGACGGTGTTAAAGATGTGCTGAAGGGCGTTGCCTTGCAGCGTGAACCCGGTGAAGACGCTGGTGACTATGCGATTACTGCAACGGTCGATGACGAAGCCAATCCGAATTACGTTGTGAGCACGGTTGATGGCAAGTTGACCATTGTTGCTAACAATGACAAGATTGTTGTTACGGTTGTTGGTCACGACCTTACTGCGGAATACAATGGCAAGGAACAGGTTGTTAAGGGCTTTGATATTTCTTGCAGCAGTGAGGCTTATTCCCTGGACTATGTGGAATACACCGGTGATTCTGTTGTGACTGGACTCGACGCTGGTAAGTATGTAATGGGGCTTTCCGCAAAGAATTTCAAGAATACATCGCTCAACTATCCTAATGTGACTTTCAATATTACGGATGGCGTCTTGACGATCACCCCGAGAAAGCTGATTGTCTCGGCAAAGGCTGATACGATTACGTATGGCGATGAAATCCCGACTGAATTTAAATGGTCTGCGGATAGCCTTCTGGAAGGCGATGAGCTGACTGGAATTCATGTGGCTCTTTATAATGGCATGCAAGTGGATGAAAATGGCTCGCTGAGTGTTGACGCCAATGGTCGCCTTGCTGCAGGCAAGTATTTACTGGATTTCGATCAGCGTAATCCGTCAAATAAGAATTATGTTGTAAGTAAATATGAACCGAGCTATCTTACTGTGCTCAGGAAAGAGGTGGTCCTGGCTATTGCTGATACCTGTAAGATCTATAGCGAAGCTGATCCGGACACGTTTGCTTATGAGATTACGGGTCTTCTTGAAGGCGACAGGCTTACCGGAATTTATGTAGCTCGTGAACTGGGCGATACCGTGCGCCCTGCTGGTGATTTGTATAGAATTTCGGCATTGGTTGATGATAACCCCAATTACACCGTGGTCGTTAAGCAGGGCTACTTTACGGTTAAACCCTATACGGGAAGAATTACAGTTGCCATCTATGGCGATGTCATCAAGTCCCTTTATACGGGTGAAGAAATTACGGTGTTGAAGACTTTCGATGTAAGCCCGATGAAAATTCCTGGTGAAGAATGGCTTGCTGATAGTATTGCCTACAAGAAAGAATTTGTGGCTTACAAGGGCGATCTGAATATGTCTGGCGTGGATATGGGAACTTATCCTATGGGCCTCCAGGCTTCCGACTTTGTCAATATTTCGCCGAACTTTGAGAGAGTCAACTTCATCGTTGCCTATGATGGCAAGCTGGTGATTACGGACGAGCCGATTTCGATTGCTGCTGTTAAGGGAATTAAGGCTTTTGAGGTTTCTTCCATGAATCGCCGTATTCAGATTAGCGGTTCCACGGTGGGTAAAGCTTATGCCGTGCTCGATATGCAGGGAAAGGTTATCAGCAGGGGCTTTGTCAAGACCCCGAATTTCGGAATTACAGTCCAGAATTCTGGTGTCTACATGGTGCGAATCGGTTCTTCGATACAGCGTGTTCGCGTGAAGTAGCCTTTGTTTTAAGAATTTATTGAAGAAAGCCTCGGATTTGTGTCCGAGGTTTTTTGTTTTGACAACATTTTTTGCTATTTTAGAATCATATGCGCAAGTATGTCCTTTTACCCTTGTTTTTAGGTTTGTCTCTCGCCCAGGTTTCTTTTGCTCAGGTGCGAGATCTTTTCGCTGAATTTGAAGAAGAGGCTAAGGCCCCGGCTTCTGTTCCGGCGAGTTCTGCTTCTGTTGCTCCTGTGGCTACAGAAAAGCCTTCGACTCCGGCGGTTGCCCCGTCTAGCTCTGCGGCAAAGGCACCGGCAAGCTCCGCTTCCAAAAAGTCTAAAGCGAAGTCTTCTAGTAGCAAGGCTGTTTCGAGTTCTTCCGCTGTTCCGTCCAGTTCTTCGGAAGTCGTCATGAACTCGTCCGCCGTAGAGGTTAGCGTTTCGAGTTCGTCGGTGGCTGTGGTTGAGTCTAGCTCATCTGCCGATGTTGCGCCAGTTGTTGCTGTAACGGACACCTCGGTACTGGATTCTGCGGCTCGTGATTCCTTGATGCGAGAAGCTGCTATTGCCGAAGCCGAAAAGGTCCGTGCAATGGCCGATTCTTCAAGGCGCGCTGATTCTATCGCTCAGGCTTTGTCCGCTGGTCTTACGAATGTGAGCAGCAGTTCCGTTGCCGCTTCTTCAAACAGCATGAGCCGTCGCGATCTTTTGGGACCGGTAAAGATTTCCAAGGTTCATGGGATTGATGAAATGAAGGGGCGTTACAAGAACCCGCGTAAGGCTTTGTTCCTTTCGCTCTTGGTCCCTGGCGTTGGACAGATGTATGTTGGCGGTTCTACGGCGACTTATGTTCGTGGTGGCGTTTACATGGCCTTGGAAGCGTTCTTGTGGACCGGCTGGGGATACTTCTCCGTCCATAAGTACAATCAGCAAGTTGATAAGTACAAGAAGTTTGCAAAGGAACATTATTCCATTGGTCGTTACGAAGCCGTAATGCGCAATCTCTATAGTGCAGAGGGTGGTGATGTGTATCGCCAGGAATTCAATAACCGCTACATGGGAACGCGTAAGTCGTTCTGTGAAGCCTTGTACGGTAATGCAAGCTACGGTGGCTGCTATCATGAAAATGTCCTTTTTGATAACGATTCCAAGCACTTGAGCAATTTCCCCAACCCAGATGCAAGCTCCGATAAGAAAAAAGCCAACTTGGGCACGGAAATGAAGAATTTCAAGGGAAATTTCGACAAGGAATCTGAAGTGTTCCAGTTGATTTCTGAAGGTGCGTATGTCCGTGGCTGGGATGATGTTAAAAATGGCGGTACTTTGGCCATCAATCTTAATCTCGAAGATCCAAATTCCGAAACGGTTCCGCTCGGTGAATCGGACAACTTGAAAAAGTACCGTTCTATGCGTAACAAGGCGAACGATTATGCCGACATGCAGGCGTGGTTCATAGGCGGTTTGATTTTGAACCATATCGCTTCTGCAGTGGATGCTGCCTTTACAGCTAATGCGCATAATAAGGTCCTTTACGAAGAAAAGGTTTCTTGGTACGATCGTCTGCGTTTCGATAGTGGTTTTTCGTTTGCGGATTCCTTCAGTTGGGAAGTTCGTGCAAATTGGGGATTCTAATGCGCATCATTCTTGCCATACTGCTTGCGTCAGTTGCCGCTTTCTCGCAGATTGTAGTGAGTGTCGATGCAGATGTCTATAGGAACCGCGATAAGAACGTGTTTCTTGCTATAGGCGCTTCGGCGCTTTTGCCTGGCATGGGCGAGTCTTATCTGGGTGAACAGAAAATGGTTCGTCCGTTTTTGTGGACCGACCTTGCTCTATGGGTTGCAACTATTGGCTCTTATGTGGTGGGCGACCGCTATTTGTCGTCTGCTCATAATTATGCCGTCCGCCATGCAGGATTCAATGGCAACAAAAGTGTAGCCTTGTTGAATACAGTGGGTTCTTACCGCAGCCGTTCCGGCGTGTTTGGTCAGAATTCCTCGCCAGATATGAATGAAGATTATAATCAGGCGATGATCCGTTCGGGTAAAAAAGTCGATGAAGAATTCTCGAATGATGTCCAATGGGACTGGGGCAGTTCTGACAATCCAGAATCGTCCAGGAATATTGATGAATTTAAAAGTCGCATGCGTCATTATCGCGTGAGCCGTATTGTGTTCCAGGCTTCTGTGGGGGCGCTGATTTTGAACCGTGTGGTTTCCATGCTCGATGCAATACGCATTTACCGTGCAACCTCGGCCAAGTCGTTCTCTAGCAGGGTGCAGTTTGAACCGGAATTTTACCAAGACGGCGGCGCGCTCTTGATGAACGTGAAGTTTTAAGATTGTCATTCCCGCCTCAGTGCGGGAATCTCCTTTTATGCAACTCTTTAAGTAACTCAAGCATCTAAATCTGCGAAATTGAAAAGCCCTGGATTCTTCCACCTTCGGTGTCAGAATGACAGAATAAAATCAAACCACTTCTTACTGTCTACTTCCTACTTCTAACTGATTATGAAACACCTTCTTCTAATAGCTCTCTCTTCTCTCCTTCTTGTTGCTTGTGGTAGTAAAGGCGATTCCGCCAAGGGCGCTCCTGGTGGTAAAGGCAATGGCGGCAAAAAGGGTGGCGCTCAGAGAGTGCTGAATGTCGAAGGTTATGTGGCAGAGCTTGGGCTGCAGGGCAAGAATTTCCAGACGATGGCAACTCTCATGCCGAAGAACAGCGTCTCGCTTTCGGCGGCGACTTCTGGCCGTCTGGTAAGCCTCAAGGCAAAAGACGGTGCGATTGTCAAGAAGGGGGCGCTCCTTGCAAAAATTGACGATTCTGAACTCCGAGCGCAGCTCAAGCAGGCGCAGTCGAACAAGATGCTTGCCGAGCAGAAGGAACAACGCGTTCGCAGCCTCTTTGAAAAGAATGGCGCGACCAAGCAGGATTTGGAATCGGCAGAAGCTTCTCTCAAGTCCGCTCAGGCAAGCGTAGAACTCATCCAGGCTCAACTTGCAAAGACCGAAGTCCGTGCGCCGTTTAGCGGTAAACTCGGTTTTGTCGATGTGTCCGTAGGCGCCTGGCTCAATTCCGGCACGCCGATTGCAGAACTCAGCGAAGTGGACCGCCTCAAGGCAAAGTTCTCGCTCCCGCAGCGCTATGCGTCTGTCATCAAGGTGGGCGACAAAATTTCTCTCAAGGATTCTGAACGCAACGTTGAAAAGCTCGGCGTTGTCTCTGCGCTTGATGCTGTGATTTCTGAAAGCAGCCGCACTCGCCGCGTGATGGTCGATGTCGATAATGCAAAGGGCGAACTCATTGCGGGTAGCTTTGTGAGCGTAAATGTTGCCATGGAAGCTAGCAACGTGCAGAGTTTTACGATTCCGTCCGAAGCGATGATTCTCGACAGGGAAGGCGCTTACGTTTTTGTGAGCCAGGGCGGCAAGGCTAAGATCAAGCATATCACGACGGGACTCCGCACACCGATGTCTGTGCAGGTGCTTTCGGGCCTTGATGTTGGTGATACGGTGATTGTTTCGGGTATTGTGAGCCTCCGTCCAGGTGCCGATGTCAAGATTAAGGGACTCCGCCATTCGATCAATTATGAGGTAGAGTAATGAGCGTAAGCCAGCTCTCCGTCCGTCGCCCAGTCCTCATGACAGTGATGGCGCTTGTCATCCTGTTGCTCGGATTTTTTGGGCTCAGCTCTCTCGGCATTCGTGAATACCCGAACGTCGACTATCCGTTGATTCAGGTGCGTACTTCTTACCCGGGCGCAAACGCTGCCGTGGTCGAAGCGGAAGTTACTGAAATCTTGGAAGCCTCCATCAACAGTGCGTCTGGTATCAAGGCTTTGACGTCTACAAGCCGCGATGGTTTCTCTTACATCAGCATTGAATTTGAAACGGGCATGGACCTGGAAGCGGCTGCAAACGAAATTCGTGACCGCGTGAGCCGTGTGCGTCGCCGCTTGCCGGACGATGTCGATGAACCGACGGTCTACAAGTCCGATAGCGACAACGACCCGATTTTGATGGTGAGCCTTGTGAGCGATAGGCTTGATCCGATGGAAGTTTCGGAAATTGCGAACAACCATGTGAAGGAACGCTTGCAGACGATTAACGGCGTTTCGGAAGTGGCAATCTGGGGTGAAAAACGCCCGGTGGTGCGTTTGTGGATTGACCCGGTGCGTATGCAGGCGCTTGGCGTCTCGGGAGCGCAGATGGCGGCCGCTTTGAAGCAGGGCAACCTGGAACTTCCGTCCGGTTCTATTGAAGGTTCTGAAACGACGCTTTCGATCCGTACGCTTGGCCGAGTTCTCGATCCGAAATCGTTTGGCAACATTGCGGTGAGAACGGCTGAGGATGGAACTGTAATCCGCATTTCAGATGTCGCGGATATCCATTACGAACCGAAGGATACGCGTACAGGTTTTAGACGTAACGGCAAGAATTCCATTACGCTTGCGCTCATGGCGCAGCCGGGCAGTAACCACGTCGAAATTGCAAACGAATTCTACAAGCGCGTCGAAGATATCCGCCGTGAAATCCCGGAAGGCGTAGAACTGCTTTACGGTCGCGATACTTCGATTAACATCCGTGCTTCCATCAAGGAAGTGGTGGAGACTATCTTTATTGCGTTTATCCTCGTGATTGCGATTATCTTTGCTTTCCTCCGCGAAGGCCGTACGACGTTTATCCCGATGGTCGTGGTGCCTGTATCCGTGATCGGTAGCTTCTTTGTGCTTTACCTCTGCGGGTTCAGTATCAACGTGCTTACGCTTTTGGCGATGGTCCTTGCAATTGGCCTTGTTGTGGATGATGCGATTGTGATTGTGGAAAACATTTACCACAAGATTGAAAGCGGCATGACGCCGAAACAGGCGGCGATTGCAGGGACAAACGAAATCTTTTTTGCGGTGATTGCAACGTCAGTCGTTTTGATGGCGGTGTTCATTCCGGTGCTTGCTCTGGGAGGCACGACGGGGCTTTTGTTCCGCGAATTTGTGGCTGTGATGATTGGAACGGTGTTTCTTTCGACGCTTTGCGCTTTGACACTTTCGCCGATGCTTTGTTCCAAATTCCTGAAGCACCAGAAGAAAGGCCGTTTCTTTAAGCTCACGGAACCGTTCTTTGATTGGCTGAACGGGATGTATTCCCGCTTGCTGGGCGGATTCCTCAAGTGGCGTTTGCTGTTGTTCCCGATTGTGGCGGTGCTCTTGTTTGGGGCATACTTCTGCTTTAACAACATGAGTAGCGAAATGGCGCCGACTGAAGACTCGAACGCCGTGATGGTGAACATGAGCATGCCCGAAGGCGTGAACCTTGCAAGAACCAAACGCATGGCAGACGAGTTTGCTGATGAGGTGATTTCTATTCTCGATACGAATGAATATTCAGAATTCCAGGCGGGCGCCTGGAATGCGGGCAACTCGAGAATGCGCTTGTTCTTGAATGATGACAAGAAGGCTCGCCGTCCGCAGAGCGAAATTGCCCGTGCAATTCAGGTGCTCGGTAACGAATACCCGGATTTGCGTGTGATGGTGTTTGAACCGCAGAGCATCAGTACGCAGCGCGGTGGCCTCCCGGTGCAGTTTGTGCTACAGGCTCCGAACATCGAAGTGCTGCGAGACCTTGTTCCGAAATTCGAAGAAGCGGCTAGCAAGAGCCCTGTGTTTAGCGTGGTGAACAGCAACTTGCGCTTTACGAAGCCGGAACTCCACATTGAAATTTTACGCGATAAGGCTAATGAAGAAGGCGTGTCGGTGAACGATATTGCACAGGCGGTGCAGCTTGCGATTAGCGACCAGACTTATGGCGATTACTATAAGGACGGCCGTCAGTACGATATCATTGGCGCTGTCGGTTACCAGTACCGTGATACGCCGGAAAACCTCTCGATGCTCACGGTCAAGAACGGCAAGGGCGAGTTGGTGAGCTTGGACAACTTTATTACGTACAAGGAACAGTCCGCTTCTCCGTCGCTCCCGCGTTACAACCGCTTTAGCGCTGCGACTATCCAGGCGGGCCTTGTGCCGGGCAAGACGATTGGCGATGGCGTCGAAGAAATGCGCCGCATTGCAAAGACTTTGTTGAAGGATTACCCGAGCGTGAGTACGACCTTGAGCGGTTCGTCCAAGGAATTCGAAGAAAGCTCTTCGGGATTGTACGTGGTGTTCTTGCTTGCGCTTGCGCTTGTATTCCTGGTGCTTGCGGGGCAGTTCGAAAGCTTCCGTGCGCCGTTCGTGATTTTCTTTACGGTGCCGCTTGCGCTCTCGGGTGCATTGGTAAGCTTGTATGTCACAGGCCAGACGCTCAACATCTTTAGCGAAATTGCCTTGATCTTGTTGATCGCGCTTGTGACGAAGAACGGTATCTTGATTGTGGAATTTGCAAACCAGATTGCCGAGAATACGGGCTGCAGCAAGCTTGAGGCGGCTCGGATGGCGGCGGAACGCCGCTTCCGCCCAATTCTCATGACGAGCCTTTCGACGGTATTGGGCGCGGTACCGCTCATTTTGACCGGCACCCCGAGCCGCATTGCAATGGGTGTTGCGATTGTCGGCGGTCTCACATTTGCGACGTTCATGACGCTCTTTATTGTGCCTGCCGCCTATAGCTTCTTTGCCGGGAAGGTCGAATCCGTCCGCACCGATGCAAGTAAAATGGCGTAAGCAGTTAGCAGTAGGCAGTAGACAGTAGGCAGGAATAGTTAGGCGGCTTTGCCGCGATTATACAAACTTCCTACTTCCTACCGACTACTTCCTACAAATCATCACTTCACCAGCTGAAATACTTTCTCGTTTTCGCGGCTCATGCCATAGTGGGTGCGAAGTATTTCTTCCTTGTAGAGGGAATCGCTCTTTAATTTCTGA
The DNA here is from genome assembly GCF_002210345.1 of Fibrobacter sp. UWB4. Taxonomy (NCBI): domain Bacteria; kingdom Pseudomonadati; phylum Fibrobacterota; class Fibrobacteria; order Fibrobacterales; family Fibrobacteraceae; genus Fibrobacter; species Fibrobacter sp. UWB4. The sequence continues at coordinate 304,764 of NZ_MWQI01000001.1, forward strand.
ATGAGCTGTTCTCGATTCTCTAGAACTTTACCTAGAGAATCAATTTTTTTCTGGTAGAGTTCGATTTCCTTCGTGATTCTACGCTGTTCCGGAATGCTGTTCTTGCCGAACAGCAAATGGAAGACCAAGAACGCGAATGTAATCGCGGTGGCAATTCCAATAATAAGTCGTATGTGCAACTAATTATGCTCCGTTAAAATAGAATTGGAAGTTGTCTTTTGATGAAACCAGACCAGATATTTCTAGCTCCGTCAATATAGCTAAAAGTTCTGGTGCCTTAAAGTCAAATTCCTGTTGAAGTTCCGAAAATGTTTTGCGAAAACCGTTAAAACGCTTAAATACCTTTTGTGCCCCGCTTGAAAGTTCCACTCCGCATGCATTCAGATCTTCGATATTCGCGCCTTCGATGAGCGGTATTCCGGCCACTGACCGCAAGCTTTCGGGGATGAATACCGGTTTTGCGCGACCGTTGTCGAGGAGCGCGTTTGTGCCGCTGTAGAGTTCGCTGTCGAAGTTCCCGGGGCAGGCGAGGAGCAGTTTCCCATCGTCTAAACAGAATTGCGCGGTGAGGAGTGCTCCTCCTTTTTTACGGCTTTGCACTACGAGCGTGGATTGGCTGAACCCGCTGATGATGCGGTTTCGTGCGATGAAGTTCCCCTTGTAGGCTGGTGTGTCGCCTTCGTATTCGCTTATTAGGGCGCCTCCGGCTTCGAGAATACGCCTCGCGAGAATGCTGCGTTCTCCCTCGATTTTGGCGTCTAGCCCTTGCGCTAGAACGGCTATCGTTGGAATGCCTGCATCGAGCGCTGTACGGTGGCAATAGCTGTCTATGCCCTGGGCTAGCCCTGAAACGACGATGGCGTTTGTCCCTTTGAGCGAGAAAACGAGACGGCGGCAAAGTTCTTCGGCGTTTGCGGACGGACGGCGTGTACCAACCATGGCTATGCCGATTTTATCAGCGGTGGGGAGGGTTCCCTTGTAGAAGAGCTGTTTGGGGCAGTACTTGGAAGTTCGTAATGTGTGAGGGTAGTTCTCTAGTGTCAGCTCGTTGTATGTTTTCGTTTCCATAAAAGCTTGTGTTGATATAAGAAACGATAAAATTAAGAATCTAATAACGGTATTACTAATTTACAGAATTTGTCAAGAAAAAACAAGGGGCGCATTTACTTTCTATCTTTGTGTACATGAAATATTCGTTTAATGATCTCGTCGATATTATGGCTCGCCTTCGTTCGGAGAATGGCTGCCCGTGGGACCGCCAGCAGACCACTCATTCACTGCTGCCGTATCTGGTTGAAGAAAGTTGTGAATTTATCGATGCCGCACAGGATGGCGACAAGGAACACATGTGCGAGGAACTCGGCGATGTGCTGTTCCAAGTGATATTCCATTCTCAGGTGTGCAAGGAACAGGGTGACTTTACGATTGACGATGTTATTCAGGGATTGTGCGAAAAGATGGTGCGCAGGCATCCGCATGTGTTTGGGGATGCTAAAGTGGATACGGCAAGTGACGTGAGCCGCCGCTGGGAACGCATCAAGGCGCAGGAAAAGAATAATTTAAAACATGCTGGCGAGTCTATTATGGACAAAGTCAGTAAGAGCATGCCCACGCTTGCGCGCTCGCAAGACATTATTCGCCGTGTGGCAAAAGTCGGTTTTGACTGGGGCGAGGCTGCTCCCGTGTTCGACAAGGCTCAAGAGGAATTTGCAGAATTCCGTGCCGAAATGGAAAAGATTACTCCCGAGAATGCAAACGTGGACCGTCTGGAAGATGAATTCGGCGATATCATGTTCAGCCTCGTGAATGTGGCTCGCCATTGCGGTTTCAACGCCAACATTGCCTTGCAACGCGCAAACAATAAATTCGAAAGGCGCTTCCGCGAGGTGGAGCGCCGTGTTAAAGAACAGGGTAAAGAAATTAAGGACGTGGGGCTAGAAGGCCTGCAAAAGCTCTGGAAAGAAGCTAAACTTAGCCGTTAGTTGTACGTCTATTGCCTTTCAATTTTAATTGAATCCAGCAAGTCGATGCGAAGAAGTCCGTCTACAGCAGAGATGTAGAACTTGTCGTAATTACAACCGTTGTTTTCGGCTTCAGTAGCGTCGAATTCCAATACATCACGGTAAGTTTTCTTGCCGATTTCCAGCGAATCGAGCATACGGACTGTGTAGCCGTCCGCATTTGTCATCTTGTTTCCTTTGAGATTCTTGAAAACGATTTCAGGACCGTATTGCCAGCTTTCATCGCGGAACTGCTCGATGCAGTATATGGTCATGTTCCCGCCGTTGCTGTTGCATTCGATTCTTGCGCCGACATGGATTTCGTTGAGGGAACCTTTTGCTTTGAAATCGAAATTCTCGTTTTTGTGACTGTATAGACGTTGTTTGTAATTATCCTCGATTCCGATATTGTCTATGACATCAATCGAGTCGTTCCATTCCTGTTCTTTCCGAACAAGCTTTCCGAAATCTCCGCCGACATAATCATCGTCCAGGCTTAACCCGCATGAAGTTAATAGGAATGAGCCTGCAATAAGAGCTAGTACATTCTGCTGAATCTTATTCATTGTCGCCTCCTTCCTTGATGGTGAAATATTCGTCATCCGAGATTTCAAGTTTCAAGATCCCTTTCTTTTTTGAAAAATAGAGACGTGATTTGTCATCATTTTTTACCACGAGAACGCTATCGTAAGTTACGCCGTTGAATGTAATTGTGTCTAACGTTGAAATGTTTTCTTCATCAAGTAAATGTTCTGATTCTAGTTCTACGTAAAAAGAGGTTTCGCTGTTGCGGACCGTCATTGGAGTCGTGTATTCGCTTCCGTAAAAGTTTATTTCAACGCTTATGATGGGGTAGGTTGAAGAAAGTATAACTGAACGAGTTTCTTCAACACCGTCTACGCAAAAATCTCTCAACTTTTTCGTGTAGATGGAGTCTTGCGTAACGGCTAGATCGAATTCGAAACCGTTGGAATGAACGTAATGGGTGGTCTTGCCTTTTTTGAAATTCCCGACGGTTTTCTGGATTTCTGCGAGCTTGTTATCTGGATGAGCGACATCGTTACAGGAATCTGTACAGCCATATAGCGCGGTAAGTGCAAGGGCGAATAGTGCGAATAAAGATGTTGTTTTTTTCATAAATGAATTCCTTGCTTTCATGGGTTTTCGTTTATATTGCATGAATACTCAATTTAATGTACAAAAAAAACAATTTAATAATCCAATATGGAATGTTCTTTTTAGGAATTTTAACTTTTTAGAAATTTTGTACGCACTTACGATTCGTGTGCTATATTATTCTTGTGGCACAAGTAAATTCTGGTTCTGAGACGGGATGCCGGATCGAATCGCGGAGTAGAACTTACTAGTGTTACGTTTATAAGAGAGTCCCGTGAGAGCATTGCGGGACTCTTCTTTTATACGAATTACTGTGTGTGTGTTAACCCCAAACAAAAAGACCTGCAACTTCCGTTGCAGGCCTTTTAAACTTTCGAGAAATCTCGACTTTTTGGGGATTTCGTGAGCAAAAAGAAGCTCCCGGTATGAACCGGGAGCTTCTTGCGAGAGCGAGGGGCCGACGGAGGTTCTTTGCCTGCGTTTAGACCTGAGCGGTCATTTCTGTGAGCAAAAAGAAACCCTCGGTATTAACCGAGGGTTTCTTGCGAGAGGAACGGCAGTGAAGTAATTTCTTACTTAAGTCTAGCCGTTCCGGTCGTATTTGTGAGCGATAAAAAAGCCCCCGGTATTAACCGGGAGCTTTTTAGCGAGAGCGAGGGGCTGAAGGAGTTATTTAGCCTGCTTTTAGCCCCGAGCGGTCGTGTTAGGCTCTTGCCTTGACCTTGTCGCCGTACTTCTTGATGAGTTCTTCCTGGATGTTCTTCGGAACCGGGAGGTACTTGCAGAATTCCATCGTGAATTCAGCCTTACCCTGGGTCATGGAACGGAGGTCCGTAGCATAACCGAACATTTCGGAAAGCGGAACTTCAGCAGTAATCGTGGTCATGCCGAGTTCTTCGGAAGTACCAACGATGCTACCACGACGCTGGGAAACGTTACCCACGACACCGCCCTGGAATTCGGTCGGGGTCTGGATTTCGACCTTCATGATCGGTTCGAGGATCTGAGCGCCTGCCTTAGCGAAAGCTTCGCGGAAGGCCATACGGGCAGCAACCTGGAACGCCATATCAGAGGAGTCGACCGGGTGGAATGCACCATCCTGGACTTCCATTTCGATACCAACAACCGGGAAGCCGATGAGGGAACCTGCTTCCATGCAGCTCTGGAAACCCTTATCGCAAGACGGGATGTATTCCTTCGGAATACGGCCACCGACGACGGAGTTGACGAAGTTGTAGACCTTTTCCTGGTCGCCTTCGACAGCCATCGGACGCATTTCGCCGACGACCTTAGCGTACTGACCAGAACCACCGGTCTGCTTCTTGTGGGTGTAGTCGAACTTGGCCGGGCGGGTGATGGTTTCGCGGTAAGCAACCTGCGGAGCACCAGTCGTCACGTCGCACTTGTATTCACGGCGCATACGTTCGATATAAACGTCAAGGTGGAGTTCGCCCATACCCTTGATGATGGTCTGACCAGATTCCTTGTCCACTTCGACCTGGAACGTCGGGTCTTCCTTCGTGAAGCGGTTGAGGGCCTTGGACATGTTGTCGAGGTCGTCACGGTTCTTGGCTTCAATAACAAGTTCGATAACCGGGTTAGGAACGTGCATAGAAGTCATGTTGTAGTGGTTCTTGCCATCCGTGAATGTCGTACCGGATGCGCAGTCGATACCGAACAGAGCAACGATGTCGCCTGCACCGGCTTCGGTGATATCCACCATTTCGTCAGCGTGCATACGGACGAGACGGCCAACGGAAACCTTCTTGCCGGTTGCCATGTTGGTGATCATGTCGCCCTTCTTGAGGGTACCCTGGTAAACGCGGACGTAGGTGAGCTGGCCATAGCGGTCGTTCACGAGCTTGAATGCGTAGCAGACGAGCGGTGCGTTGTCTTCGGACTTGAGAACAACTTCAGCTTCGTTGTTGTCGAGGTCGAGAGCCTTGTTTTCAACGTCGGTCGGGCACGGGAGGAAGTCGATAACACCGTCGAGGAGCTTCTGGACACCAATGTTCTTGTGAGCAGAACCCATGAACACCGGAGTGATGTCGAGACGGATGGTAGCTTCGCGGATGACCTTCTTGAGGAGGTTCTTGTCGATCTGGTCGACACCGTATTCGCCTTCCATAGCCTTTTCCATGACTTCGTCGCTGTAGTCAGCGCAGCAGTCAACGAGCTTTTCACGGTATTCGTTAGCCTGGTCGACGAGTTCTGCCGGGATTTCCTTTTCGATCATGTCGTCGCCATTGTCGCCTTCGAAGTAGTATGCCTTCATTTCGAGAAGGTCGACCACGCCCTTAAGATTGGATTCCAAACCTATAGGAATCTGCATGACGCACGGCTTGTGGTTGAGCTTTTCCTTGAGCATGACTGCAACGCGGAGCGGATTTGCACCAGAGCGGTCGCACTTGTTCACGAACACGACGCGCGGCACATGGTAACGGCGCATTTGGCGGTCAACGGTAATAGACTGGGACTGGACGCCTTCAACGCCAGTGAGGACGAGGATAGCACCGTCCAACACGCGGAGAGAACGTTCCACTTCGATCGTGAAGTCCACGTGCCCCGGGGTATCGATGATGTTGATGGAGTCCTTTTCACCGGTCTTGGTGTGAGTCCAGTTTGCAAACGTAGCGGCAGACTGAATCGTGATGCCGCGTTCGCGTTCAAGTTCCATGGAGTCCATCGTGGCACCGACGCCGTCTTTACCACGAACTTCGTGGATAGCGTGGATACGCTTTGTGAAGTAGAGGATACGTTCGGTAAGAGTTGTCTTACCGGAGTCGATGTGAGCAGAAATACCAATATTTCTGTGCTGCTGAATGTCTTTCATATTTTTATTCCACTAATGGAGTTGATGTTATTGAATGTTGCGCCCAAAAATAGAAAAATTTGGGGGGAACTCAAGGGCGGTTTTTCATTTGATAGTATAAATGAGGGCTAAAATGGGTAAAATTTGCGTTTTTGCACAATCTGGTAGACTAAAAATCCCGTTACAATAGAGATTCCTGTCCATATGGCAAGTGAACGAAATGACATCCAAGGACCCAAATTCATGAAATAGCGCTGGGATATTCCGTAATAATCGTTAATAACAAGGGAATATGCAAATCCATCGATGTTTAGTGGTATGTAAAAATGACTCAGGGCGATTTGCAAGGCGAGTAACGCTGCGACAGTCTTTGCGCTTAGGTTTGTTTTGTCGAGGGTGTCGCCGAGCGGGACAAGAATCAAAGGGAGTAGCGGAATGATATGCCTAGCCTCGCTGTCGATAGCAAAGAACATGAAGACGAGGAATGCAAGTGCGTAGCCGGGACTCCGATTGAAAATGTTCTTTGAAAAATCGCGGAACAGAAAAATCACAAGTAGCGGCAAGATACCGAAATAGCAGATATGCGAGACCGGTGTGATGAACGGATACTTGAGCGGGCGTAAAAAGGCTTGGAGGATAAATGCGACTTCACTAAAAAAGAATTTGTCATTCGCATGTGCGTGGAGGTAAAGAATGATTGCGATGAAGGGGATGAGGATCATCGCCAATTTTTTCCACAGGGACTGGCGGATAAATTCACGGGCGTATGTGGACGGGGTGTAGATGTGGCCGTCGCAGTTTCGAAGGACGATGTAGAGGAAAGCACTCCAGGCAATAGCGTTTACGACGAGTAAAGGCTGGGATGCAGGGATGAACAGCATGCTTTCGAGAAGCTGCTGCTTGTGTAGCAGGTAGAGCGCGGCAACAGCTCCGACAGAAAGTAACGGAAGCGTTAGGGCGAGAAGTTTCCCGGTGTGGATCTTTAGGTAGTGTGCGTCTTGTGAAAAAGGTTTATTGAAAAAGTAAAGGAGCCAAATGATGTAGGAGACTGTTGGCCATGTAAAAATGCCCAAAAATGAAATGGCGATTGCCAGCATGTTTTTTTGCCGCAGCAAATAATAAAAGGACACAAGGAAAATCGTATTTGCGAAGGCGTCCGTCTGAAATATTTCGTAGCCGCAGTTTTTGAGTATGAAATGATTGAAAAAGAAACACCCAAAGATTAAAGCCGAGGTCGTCTGTTTCCAGGCGCACAGCTTTGTGAGCTTGAAGAAAAATAATATCAGAATGGCGAGATTGCAAAAATGGAGCACGTACATGGAGTGCATCAGGTTTGCAAGCGTAGGCTTGATGTCAAAGAACGAGAAAAAAAGATTTATCAGGAAAAATGGGAAAATACGGAAAATGCGGAATCGGTCGTAGCCTGTCGTCCAGAAGTCTGTGGTAAAATTTTGCGCGACCTGGTAGTAGAAGGTTCCGTCGTAGCCGATGCCGTTGTTCAGCGGCGTTTTTTCGCCCGCAAAAGATAGCGTAAAAAGAAACAGTAAAACGAACACAAGGAGCTCAGAGGCCCCTTGCATTTTAATCAATTTACAGATTTTATGTATGACGCTCACTGTGGAACGCTGACCGTTAAAAAGGAAAACGATTAGTTGTTTTCGTCAGAACTATGTACTGTCGATTCAGCGCTGTTTTCTCCGCTTGCGCTTTGATCTGCACCATCATCGCCAGATTCAGATTCCTTGTCGATGGCGTTTTCGACGAGTTCCGGCTTTTCTACGCCTTCGAGAGCCTTGAAGTAAGATTTTGCCGTCTTGCCGACCTCGTTTGTGTCGAAGTACGTGTAGGCTCCGTTACCGATGGCGCCAATGGCCGGGATTGCGCGGAGGGCGATTCGGCCGAGGAAGTTTGCTGAAATCTTGACTCCGATTTTCTGGAGCAGCTTCTGGAGGGCTGCAAGCGATAGCTTCTGTACGACAATGCGGCTGCCCGTGCGGACGGCGACATCGCGGAGGAGCGAGGCTGCACTGTGGCGGAAAAGGCACCAGACCATTGCTTCACGGGAGAGCATCGCGAATTTGCCGTATGTGCAAGCGATATCGGAAACAAGCTGTGCCTGGATGCGCCAGACTGCTGCTATGTCCGGAATGGAGGTGAGGACTCCGGTGAAACCTGCCGGGATAGAAAGCGAGGTGCTAACGGCTGCGGCCTTGAGGGCTGCCTGCTTGATCAAAATATCGGCTCGCGTATCGGGGTCCCTGTTGGGGCAGAGGAGCGAGTCCGGAATATCCGTAATCAGGTTGAAGACGACCGAATTGAACATTTCCTGAATGGAATTGGATTCGTCTTTTTTGAATTCGTTAAAGTTTAACATGGCAGCCTCCTTCTATTTCAAGAACATTTTAACAATTCCTGCGAGGTTTGGGGGAATCATGTAATTAAAACTACTCTTTTCTAACCACAATTTCACAATTTCATCTACCCAAAGTCTATCTGAAGCGATTTTTGTGATGAAAAACTCGGTTCTTTCGCCATTTTCGACAATTTTGTAGTTTAAATGGAACGAGATGGGTGTCGTTTCGCCATGCGGAATGACTGTAAGGTCCATCGTCTGCTTTTCGGCGTTGACGCTGAAGGAGACGTTGTTCAATGCTTTCTGAAGTAGCTCTTCCATGATTGCTCCATCTGTGGCGGTTAGAACAAAATTTTTGCGAACAAACCCGTGCCCTTAGGGAGTGCTTTCTTGATAGAATGGTTTTTGAACCACCAAGCGGCGATTTCATTGACCAGCGTTCGTGGACTGTCTACTTTGTTTATGACAATCATTGTACCTTGTTCTGTATCTTCAAAACAGTAGTGTGCACAAAGTGTGGTCGGCGTAAATTCTCCGTGCAGAAGGATGGTCACGGTTGCTTGATTTTCTAGTGAGTCGATATCGACGTTCTGGATTTCACCAAATCTGTTGATGAAGTCATTGCGCCGGAAGAACATCTCGATGGCTTTGTCTCGTGCGTTGCTGAGAAAGGACATGGTACTTGCTAATTAGGATTTAGGAGTTCGGAATTAGGAATGACTTTGGATGGTTGTAATATATAATTTTTCACGAGAATAACAAAAAAGGTGTGCATCGCTGCACACCTTTTAAAATCTTGCGAAATCGCAAATCTTTTTACTTCACGACCTTGTAAGTCTTGTCGCCAACAATGACGAGGAAGTTGCCTCTGCTGTTGATGCGGACTTCTTGCAGGGCTGAGCTTGTCTTTGCAGACTTGAGCACACGGCCGTTCATATCCGTGATTGCGAACTTGGTGCCGGTTACAGCGTTTTCAATGACGATGGCGCTGTTGTTGGACCAGACCTTCACGGAGTTGTTGAACTTGGGCTTAGAAGAGATAGAAACATTGTCCGGCTTTGCGTTCACCTTGTAAAGCTTGCAAGATTCAAACGAATAGAAAGTCGTGTCTTTTGCAATCTTGACGCCGTTGTGTTCGTTGGCGGTGACTTCCTTTTCCGTAACTTCCGGCTTCGGCTTCCAAATCTTGAATGTTCCGCTCAAGTGGAGCATGGCGAGGTAGTGCACCAAGCCATCGTAGTAGCGGTACTGACCCGTCATGAGGTTTCCATCCCAAGCCATCTTGAGATTCTTCTTGACGGCGTCATTATACTTCGAATCGTTCATCAAAGCCATTGCAGCCACGGCATTTGCGCCGGTTTCGCCAAGCGTGTACTGTTCCTGCGGATTGGAGCCGTCCCAGTTGAAACGAGCGTGCTTGTAGCCATCCTTTTCAAAGAAATCGATGATGCGGCGGGCCATTTCTTCTTGGCGAGCAGAATCAGCGCCGAAGAGGTAGTAGTCCATACCGAAGTTCATAGCGCAACGCATGGCATCGTACATGTACTTTTCGGCATTGCCATTGTAGCTTACGCCATGCGGAGTACCGTCGAAGTTGTTGTAATCCGAGAACAAGCCGGACTTCGTGTTTGAGGATTTGTACAAGTGATCGCGCGTTGCCTTTGCAGCCTTGCTCCACTTATCCTGATTGGAGGTGGACCAGCGAGCGAAAAGATCGACATAGGCTGGCAAGTCGTAAGACGGGTCGGAGAAGTTGTTTTCGTTGCCTTGCGGCTGGAACGTGATAACGTAATGTTGCGGGTTGAAAAGGCTATGCTGGCCGTTGTCCCACATCTTCTTCAAGATGTACTGGGCATCGTCCATGTACTTGCTGTCATTCCAGCGGTTCGCTGCAAAGAGGAGCGACATCATAAAATACATTTCGCCGTCCGGAGCGCAGTTGTCGTCACCGCCGGAGCCGCTTTCGTTGCGCTGCCAAGCGAAGTAGCCATCCCAGCCACCGCTCTTGTGCCACATGTGGTTCTTGGCCCAGTTCCAGAGCTTGTCGAATTCTTCTTTGTGGCCGGTCTGCACAGCAATCATCATACCGTAAGACATGCCTTCAGAACGGACGTCTCTGTTGTTCACGTCGAGAATGTAAGCTTCGTTGCCCTTGTCGTAATAGACCTTGGAATTGTTGTCGCCCTTAAAGTAGTGGTCCCACAACTGATCCATTTTTGCCTGGATTTCTTCGTCGGTCTTGCCCAAGACGGTCTTGAACGGGCTTTCGTAATTACCGGTGTAGTATGCGCCGGAATAGTTTTTTTCTTTATCGCAGTCCGGGCCATAGTAAGCGCCGTTTTCGTCAAAGAAATTGCCTACGGTATCGGCTGCAGTGGCCATGGCGGCACTGAACAGCAAGGAGAGGGAGAATGCAGAAAGTTTTGTTGTTTTCATGTCAACTAAATTATTCTTTTTTGATTTTTTTGAAATAGGAGCTGGTAAAATACTATTGTAAAACATTACATCAAAAGATTTTATACGTAAAAAGCCTCGTGCATTGGATTGCGCGAGGCGTTTTTACATTTCTTTCGTCTTTAGTCTGTAGGGCGAAGCCCGTTCTTTCGTCTATCTAGGAAGCGTGAGGATGTCAATGCCATCCTTGGTCTTCACGACGGTGTGTTCCCACTGGGCGCTGAGAGAGCCGTCGCGAGTGACTGCGGTCCAGCCGTCAGCGAGAGTCTTTGTGCCCGGGCGACCGACGTTGAGCATTGGTTCGACCGTAAAGACGTTACCGATTTCAATGAACGGGCAACGTTCGTAGTTGCGGAAGTGGTAGACGGTCGGTTCTTCGTGGAAGCCGCGACCGATGCCGTGACCGCAGTAGTCTTCGACAACGCTGAAGCCGTGTTCATCGGCGATGTCCTGGATGGCGCAGCCGATGTCGTTCCAGTGGGCGCCTCTTTCGCCTGCAGCGCGGATGCCTTCTTCCATGCAGAACTTGGCTGTGTCCACGAGTTCGCGGGCGATGTCGGAGACCTTACCAACGCAGAACATGGCGGAGGTATCGCCGTGGTAGCCGGAGAGGATCGTCGTGATGTCGATGTTCACGATGTCGCCATCCTTGAGGATGGTGTTTGCGTTCGGGATGCCGTGGCAGACAACTTCGTTGATGCTGATGCAGGCATAACGCGGATAACCGTGATAGCCCATGCAGGCGGAGATGCCCTTGTGTTTACGCGTGTAGTCGCCGATGAATTCATCGATTTCGAGCGTGGAGACGCCGGGCTTGCACATTTCGCCCGCACGGATCAGCGTTTCGGCAGCGAGAGCGCCGGCATCGCGGATCAGTTCTATTTCTTTTGCGGATTTTACTTTGATCTTTGCCATTTGAGATTTTGAGTTCGCGCTTCGCGCTTTGAGGTCGCTCGCGTTGCTCACTTTGAGGTTTAAAAGTTAGAAGTAGGAAGTAGGCGGTAGGAAGTTTTATAATCGCGGCTGCGCCGCCTAACTTATTCTGCCTACTGATAACTGTCTACTGCCTACTGTTTCCTCCATGCGTATCTGTCGAGCAGGTAGGCAAGTAGCATCTGGTCGTCGGTCGTGCCGTTCGCGAGATCCTTAACGAGCGGGAGCATGCGGCTGATGCGTTCGGTTGCTTTTTGACCGCCGAAGTGCTTGCGGACTTCTTCGAGGCGGACGCGTGTACGTTCACTCACCTTCTTCGCGATTTCTTCGTTTGTGAGCGGGTCCATCTTGATGAAGTTGATGCCGAAGTCGACGGCCGTCTGGCGGAGGTCGATTTCTTCGACCGGCGTGATGAGCGAGATGCAGAGACCGCTGCGGCCTGCACGGGCGGTACGTCCGCTGCGGTGCACATAGACTTCGTGGTCGGCGGGGTGGTCGTAGACGATCACGTGTGTCACGTGGTCCACGTCGATACCGCGGGCGGCAACGTCTGTGCAGATGAGAATCTTGAGCTTCTTGTCGCGGAATGCGTTGAGCGTCTTTTCGCGAAGGCTCTGGGTCACGTCGCCGCTCAATGCGCCGACTTCAAAGCCGTAGCCGGAGAGCACCTGTTCGAGGTAGCTTACGTCGCGCTTGTAGTTGCAGAAAATCATGCAGCTTTCAGGATTGTAGTATTCCAGAACCTTGATGGTCATGGAATCCTTTTCCATCACGTCGCAAGTGTAGTAGCGGTGTTCGAGGTTGTTTGCGATGACCTTGTCGTAGCTGAGCGAAAGGAAATCGGCACCCGGACGCTGGAATTCGCGGGCAAGGCTCTTGACCGTCTGCGGAATTGTGGCGCTGTACATTGTGCAGGAGATGGCCTTCGGCAAGTACTTGCGGATCTTCTGCATGTCGGGGTAGAAACCCATCGAGAGCATTTCGTCGGCTTCGTCGAGGACGAGGTCGCGGATCGAAAGCAGGTCTACGTTTCCGCGCTGGATGTGGTCCATGAGACGGCCCGGGGTAGCGACAATGACATGTACGCCGGAACGGAGTGCCTTGATTTGCGGTTCGTAGCTTACGCCACCAAAAATAGCGACAGACTTGATGCCCGTACCCTTGGAGAGCTTTTCGAATTCTTCTTGCACCTGGATGCAAAGTTCACGAGTCGGCACGAGGATAAGTGCCTGCGGATACGGATGGTCACGGACAATGACCTGCAAAAGCGGGAGGGCGTATGCGCCCGTCTTGCCCGAACCCGTCTTCGATTGCACGAGCATATCGCGGGCGGCGAGCATGTAAGGGATGGATTTGCGCTGGACAGGCATCAGTTCGGTCCAGCCGTGTTCCCGGAGAATAGCCTTCTGTTCTTCGGGGAGCATATCAAACGTATAATCGGGGAGCTTGTTCTTGGGCTCGATAATTTTGACAGGCGTTAAAAACGGATTTACTCTTTCTTTCGTTTCTTCTTTAATTTCGTCACTCATAGTGACGCCAAATGTAGAAAATAGACGAGAGACGAGAGGCGAGAGACGAGAGAAATGCTCCGTTAATAGAGCCAAGAATGTCTAGTTTTTGCCTGAAAAATAAAAGCGTCGGCCAAGGTATTTTCTTCGCAGTAGCGTGCAAAACGAGTGTTGCGACGGGCTGCTTGCAGACCGGCATAACCGAGTGAAGCCGCTGACGCCAGAGGCGTCAACTCCGAGCTGGGGCCCCGCCCGCATGCAGCTCTTGTCAAGATTTAAACACTTTTAAAAGTGCTTTAAATCTAAAGCGTCCAGTGGTATTCAAAGCCGAGGCTTACGAAGCAATCGAGGGTGAATCTCCCGATTGTTGTGGGGGCGGCGCCTGCGTCGGGTGATGGCGCTTCATAAAGGTCTCTTCCACGGCTTGAAATCCCTGCGCGTAAGTCGAGACCATAATGTTTTTTGAAGATGAACTGACCGCCAACGCCTACTAACGCGCCTTTATAAACATCTTCGAACTTGATGCGGTATTTGTAAGCCCTGGATGGTGTTTTGACACCTTTTTTCAATTCGATATTTTCAGAATAGAACGAGTATTGGAATCCAAGGAAAAATAGCGGTGTGATGTCTAGCCATGTGGTGATGGGGTAGGTCATGGACAAGAGTGCATTGAGTCCGATGTCATGCTGTCCAAAATTCCAGTAGTCTAGTTCGCGGTAGACGGTATCGGCTTTGTCTGTTTTCATATCGCGGTTGGAATAGCGGTACAAAAGTTCAATGCCTATAAAACCGTGCCAGGTTACGCCTGTGTAAAGAGCTAGGAACGGATCGGCATCGTCGATAAAGTTCCAAAGGCTTACGGAGTCCTTGGTGATGCGGTAGTTCCTGACTTTGCTTCTGGTGTGGCTGCTTGTCCAGTTGTCGGGGGTGAGCGGGAAATGCGCCCGTGAATAGCCGATGCCTGCACCCGCCCAGATTTTCAAGTTCGGAACTTCCTTGTAAAGGTCATCTGGTTCGGTTTGCTTTTTGAGCCGTTCTTCCTTGGTTAGGCGGCGCTTGGTGCGCTTGTCGAAAAATGTGGCGGCGATATCGTCGCTGAGGGCTATTTTGTCGTTGTTTGCCTTGACGATGCCTGCGGCTTTGGGTTCTTGCGCCGTTTCGTCAAAAATGGCGACTTGGATGTTTTTCCCTTGTGGTGCGAGGAACAGGACGATGTTGTCTTCGAGAGCCTGGATCTTTGCTGCCATGCCGGGGTGCCTTGCGCGCAAATAGCTTGAGGGCAATCCCTTTTCAAGATTGTTGGAAAGCCAGGAACCGTAGCGTGTAGCAATGGTGTCGCGTTCCCATTCGCCGAGTTCGCGGCATTTGGGTTCTCCGATGCCTGTGTTGTTGCGTCGAAGCGAAAGGCAAAACTCATTGGCATTGATAGGCGAGTTGCCGTCGAGCGTCCAAATGTAAACGGTTGCATCTTTCCAGAGCGTAAAACGGGAATCGAAATACACTTCGGATGCGCTTGCCCAGGCGGCCAAAAACATCAAGATAACGAGGAGCTTTTTCATTTGACAACTCCTTCGTAAAGATTTTTCCTGATTTTCTGTACCGCAATCTGGACCAGGTTTGTCAAATTGTTGAGCTTGTAAATTGTAATGGGCTGCTGAATTTCGTCAACGGCGCTGAATAACGGGCGCTGCTTTAGGTTGTCCCAGAGCGTGTAAGAGAAAATGGCGCTGACGTTATCGGGTTTGCGGATGCTGCCGCTTTCATTGTGGATAAGTGCATAATCAAAGAATGCCTCGCGTTTCAGATCCGTACCGATAATGAATTCGTGCAGTATCAGGACAACGGGAGGGACATTCCCTGCGGAGTCCTTGAGCGTAACGCCTTGTTCCGGAATGTGGCCCTTGATGAATATGCGTTCATCAAGCTTTAAGCTCTCTTCTGGAAAAATGCGGTTCGAGGAATCCGGGATGACAATGAGATTTCCGTATGCCTTGCGCATTTCGGTTTCGAAGGTGTTGCGGCAATGGAGCGTTCCCTTGATCTGGATGCTGTCTGTTCCGATTTCGAGACGCTTTGCAAACCAGTTGGAACGAGTAATGACAAATGCGTTTTCGATGCCTGTTACCGCAATGCCGCCATAAGGTGCCTTATGGTATGCGGGGTGGCTTGCTGTCCAATGATAAGAATCTGCACACCCTGTGAGCATGCAGATTGCAAATCCAATGGAAAGTATAGACTTCTTAAATGTCATTTACTCTCGTTTTCTCAGAAGCTTTAGACTGCGCCCCATTTTTCGCGGTAGGCATAGACGCGATCAAGGATTCCTTCGGGGGCGTTAATGGCCTTGCGGTTTTCTTCGCTTTCGAGGAATGCGATGATATCGTTGATGTTTACGATGGAGTGGGCTTCGATGCCGTATTCATCTTGCACGGTCTGGAGAGCTGACTTGCCGTTTTCGAGTTTTTCCTTGCGGTCCACGGAAATCAAAAGGCCGATGACGTTTGCGTTTTCGATCTGGGAAAGCGCCTGCATGGTTTCGTTGACGGACGTGCCTGCGGTGATCACGTCTTCGATGATGACGACATTTGTCTTTTCGGCATACTTGTAACCGACGAGGGAACCGCCTTCACCGTGGTCCTTTACTTCTTTTCTGTTGTACGTGAAGGTGAGGTTCTTGGCGTACACGTCAGAGAGTTTCATGGCGGTAGCGGCGCAGAGGGGAATGCCTTTGTAGGCTGGACCGTAGAGGTTCTGTGCCTTGTCTGCAAAGTGTTCCATGAAGGCTGCTGCATAGAATTCAGCAAGCTTGGAAAGAGATGCTCCCGTACGGAACTCTCCAGTGTTGATAAAGTAAGGCGTTTCGCGACCGCTCTTGGTCACGAAGTTGCCGAATTTGAGAGCGCCAGATTCTACGAGAAAGTGTACAAAAGTGTCTGTTTTATTCATTGCAAATTCCTAAGCTTTGGCTCCAAGAAGGAGAGCTACAACTTCAGAGATCATGTTGTAATCGGTTATGAACTGGATCGCAACCATTGCGACCAAGCACAATACGCAAAGTACTAAATAGCTGTGGAAGGATTTTTCGAAACCCTTGATTTTTAGCTTGAAAGTGAGCCAAACGCCAAAGCTCAGGATCGAGCTAAAGACCCAGGCGGCGGATGTGTTCAAGTCTACAAGGCGGCTAACAGCAAACGTGATGGTAATGCCCGGCAAAAAGAAGAATGCGATGCTCAAGACGACGAGCAATGCAAATCCTACATAGTAGGCAAGTCCGCGGTCTTTCTTGATGATGACTTGAGAACCGATCGAGGTCTGTTCTTCTTCGCCTGTCATCGGGTTTACGAAAGTTTCCGGCTTGAACTGTTTGTACGGAGAATTCGAAGACTTTTCCTTCGGCTTTGCCGGAGAAATGACTTCGCCAGTCAGCGGGTTCACAAGTTCTTCGGTAGACTCTTCGATTGGCTTTGTGACTTCGGCCGTAGCTTCGGTCTTGACTTCGCTATCTACAGTTGCGGTCGGCTCTTGAGCGGGGACTTCATTCTTGATTTCTTCGGACATTGGGTTCTCCTAGAGAATAAATGTTCTGCCGGCGTGAACGAACACACGGTGTTCAAGCCACAGTTTGAGTGCCTGCGACAGCGTACGCTTTTCAATGTCCTTGCCGAGTTCGACGAGTTCATCGATGCTTGCCGTTTCAGGAACGCGCTGGATGTCTTGACAAATGATTGGCCCCTGGTCGAGGTCCTCTGTCGCAAAGTGTGCTGTTGCACCGATGATCTTTACACCCTTGTGCCATGCCTGGTGGTAGGGCTTTGCCCCCTTGAATGCCGGGAGGAATCCGTGGTGGATGTTGATGATGCGGTACTTGAATTCTTCGGTAAACGATTCACTCAAGATCTGCATGTAGCGGGCGAGTACAACGGTGTCGGTATTTGTTTCGGCAATGATTTCGCGGAAACGGTTCTCGGGAATAGACTTATCCGGGTTGGACGGCACATAGTAGAACGGTACGCCAAAAGATCCGCCGACAGGACCTAGATCCGGGTGGTTGCCGACGATGCAGCTGAATTCGCAGGGAAGGTCGCCGTCGCGATGCTTGAGGAGCAGGTCGTAAAGGCAGTGGTCAGTCTTTGAAACGAATATGGCAACGCGTTCGGTTTTGGATGTATCGAATAACTTCCAGTTGAGCTGGAGGTGCGGGGCGATTGTCTCGAGGTGTCTTTTGACTTCGGGAATGTCGTCTGATTCGATGTCGAATACGGCGCGTAAGAAAAAGGTTTCGATATCCTTAGCGGTGTGTTGCTGGAGGTCGATAATGTTTGCTCCGGCTTTGGCAAGGACTTGCGTGGTGCCGGCGATAAGCCCTTTTTGGTCAGGGCAAAGGATCTGAAGAATATAACGAGTCATAGACATATTACAATATTAAAAAATTTAGGCCATATTACCAAATATTTTACGAACAACTAGATGAAAAATAACTAACATTACAATAAGAATATAAAAAGGATTGATAAATGGAGAGAATTAAATTGTTCAAACTTGGAATTTGCTCTGCGCTCGTTTTATCTGCGCAGGTATTTGCTGCTCCCCCAAAAACGTGGGATGCCATTTTTAACGCCGAAGGTCAGGGTGACTACACTGCGGCTAAGATTGACGGCAATATCCGTTTCGGTGAATACACGCACTACAAGAATATCCAGCCGGTTTCGTTCCGTATTCTTGATGACAAGTTTGACTTTTCTGTTGCGGGTAACATGACTGTTCCGGCAAAGATGGTCGAAGATCCGAATTTTTACGAAAGCTGCCGTAATACGATGGAAGCCTGGGTTTCATACTTTGACAAGCCGCGTCGTTTTGGCAACGAAGACCTTATCATCAATATCGCCGGTGTCGATTTTGCTTGCGGTAATGACTTGTTCAACGTCCATGATTTGCGTATAAAGTTTACGAATCCGCAGGCCCAGAAGGCTTGGGTGGCTGAACTTGAAGGCCGCCAGAAGTACAAACGCGAACAGCTCTCTGCATTCCGTGTTGCCGAACAGGAACACCGCGCCGAAATCCGCGACAAGTCTACCTCGTTTACAGACCCGCGTGACGGACAAGTTTACCGAATCATCAAGGTCGAAGGCCGTGAATGGTTTGCCCAGAACGTGAACTACAATGTCGAAGGTCACTCCTGGTGCTATGAAGACAAGGATTCTTACTGTGCCCGAAGCGGTCGTCTGTACGACCTCGAAGGTGCCCGCAAGGCTTGCCCGGAAGGCTGGCACTTGCCGCGTGACCGCGAATGGTCCGACATGCTCAAGGGCCTCACGGGTTGCTACGATGGTGTGGACAAGTGCGGTAACTTTGCTACAAAGATGAAGGCTACGACTGGCTGGCAGGGCGGTGGCGGTACCGATGAATACGGTTTCACCATTTTCTCTTCGGGCTATCGCAAGCTTCTCGGCAAGTCTACGGTTCGCTATGAAGACATGGGCGAATACGCTGGCTTCTGGTCTGCACAGAACGGCCGTAACGAAACGATTTGGCTTTGGGCTATGGGCCGAATGAGCGACCAGATGGTTCGCCAGCTCGTTCCGGCAACCGCAAGGAATAATGGTTATTCTGTGAGATGCATTAACGGGAACTAGTAGGGCTATGGGCTATGAGGGCGGTCGCCAAGGCTCCCTCTGAGCGCGCTTCGCTTTGAGGTTTTAAATACAAATGAAAAACGAGAGCTTAAAAAGCTCTCGTTTTTTTTGCTTTTGCTCAAAGCCTTGCTTTGCAAGGCGAGCCCAGAGTGCGGAGCACGAGCTCATACCTCACAAGCTGCTACATCTGGCGGATCGGGAAGAGGCCGAGGAGGTCGAGGACGTTCTCGAGCACAATCTGCGTAGACTGCACGAGGAAGAGTCTGGACTTTTCTTCGGCAGATCCGAGTACGCGGTCTTCGTGGATGAACTTGTGTGCGGCTTCGGCAATTTCGAGTGCGTATTGCGCGAGTACGCTCGGTTCATCGTCCTTGACGGCGGCGAGAATCTTTTCGCCCTTCTTGGCGAGAATGTTGATGAGGCTGTAGGCGGCGTCATCGGTAAGCTGTGCGTAATCCACATCGGCCACCGGAACGGTGTAGCCGGCCTTGCGCATAATGCTGCAAAGACGGACGTGTGCGTTCTGCACGTACGGACCTGTGTCGCCTTCGAAGCTCATGACGGCATCCCAGTCAAAGCGGACATCCTTCAAGCGGCTGTTCTTCAAGTCGTTGAAGGTAAGGGCGCTGATGCCGATCTGGCGCGCGATGAGTTCCTTGTTTTCGAGAGTAGGATTCTTTTCGTCGATGAATTCGAGAATCTTCTTCTGGGCGGCTTCGATCACATCGCGGAGGAGGCTTGCCGTACCGGTACGGGTCTTGCCCTTTTCCCACTTGCCATCGACCATCTGGAGAATCACGCCGAACGGAATGTGGTACATGTCCTTGTACCATTCGCGGCCCATCTTCTTCAAGACGTGGAACACCTGCTTGAAGTGGAGTGCTTGTCCGAGGTCCACCACATAAAGGCACTTGTCGAAGTTGTATTCCTTCTTGCGGTAGATGGCGGCGGCGAGGTCACGGGTTGCATACAACGTGGAACCGTCACTCTTGCGGATAAGGCACGGGTTCAGGTCGAATTCGTCGAGCATCACCACGTCTCGTTCCTGGCTGTTCACCAACAAGTTCTTTTCACGGAGTTCGTCGAGCACTGCCGGAATCTTGTCTTCAAAGAAGGATTCGCCGGTGTAGTGGTCAAAGCCAACGCCCATCATGTCGTAAATGCGCATGAGTTCCTTGAGCGTTGCGGCGCGGAATGCGGTCCACAGCTTGCGGTAGAATTCGTCGCCCTGTTCGAGCTTCGTGAATGCGGCGCGTGCTTCGTCTTCGAGACCGGGTTCTTCCTTGGATGCCTTGGAGAAGCTTGCGTAAAGAATGTTGAGTTCCTTCACGGTGAGTGCGTTCAAAGTTGCATCGTCGGTCGGGAGCTTTTCGCGGAGGTACATCACGATGAGCTTACCGAAAGCAGTGCCCCAGTCGCCCAAGTGGTTGATGCGTTCGACTTTGTAACCGGCTGCCTTGTAGATGCGGGCAAGCGAGTTACCGATCATTGTGGAACGCAAATGGTGGAAGGCAAGTTCCTTACCGATGTTCGGGGAGCTGTAGTCGATGCAGACAACCTTGCCGTTCGGTGCGGCGTGGCCGTATGTGAGACCCTTGGCGGCGATTTCGTCGAGGGTAGACTTGGCGAGAAATCCGCGGTCGATGAAGAAGTTGAGGTAACCGTTCACGGCTTCAACTTTAGAAAGCCCTGCCGGGAGCTGAACCTTGGCGGCTAAATCTTCGGCAATGAGCTTCGGTGCCTTGCGGAGAGTCTTTGCGAGAGAAAAGCAAGGAATGGTGTAGTTGCCGTGACTTGTGTCAGGCGGTACGGAAATAAGTTTCAATGCGGCTTCTTCGTCAAAAGCTCCAGTTGCTGCAAGTGCCTTTGCGATTTCTGCATTAAATGAGTTCATTGTCGTCTCCAGACTTCTTAGCGTCTTCGCGGATGAAGTCGTGTTCGTCGAGGTTCATGAGTTTGCCGTCTGCATAGAGGCGGTCGAAGGAAATTTCGTTTCTCTTTTCTTCTTCGAAGAGGTGAACCATCAGGTCAAGACCAGCATCGAAGATGGCCCAACGCACACCTTCCTTGTATTCTACACCAACGTAGTGGAGCTTGCGAGCCTTGAATTCCTTGGTAAGTTCATTCAGAATGGCCTGCATCTGGGCTTCACTTTCGCAAGTGGCGATGAGGAAGTAATCCGCTTCGTTTTTGACACCGCGGAGGTCGATGAGCTGCACGTTCTGGGCGCGAAGTTCAAAAAGGATTCCTGCACCAAGCTTAACGGTTTCAGAAAAATCTTGGTTATTTGTTGCTGTCATTTTGTTCTCCCTGATCGGGTTCTATTATTTGTTGAAAATCTCTACCTGTGTGTACGACGGCATCGACTGTGGCGTTTTTGTCGAGTAAAACAAGAACGTTCTTTGTCTTTAAGGTGGCGGCGAGAGCCTGTGCACCTTCCCATTCCGGGTTCCTAAGCACGATGATCGTTTCGTCGTAGTTCTGGAGGCGGTCATTGCCGATATGGACGACATCAAATCCATTATTGCGTAAGAAAGCGCGCATCTGGGTGGCGGCACCTTTCATGCTACAGCTGTTCAGCACTTCGACTTCGCCTTTGATGTTATGAACTTTGCGAACGACTGGCGCTGGCTTTTCTTCTTCGCAGCCACAAAACGCTGTAGCGACAGGCAACAGCGTCAATATCGTCAAGGCTTTGCGAAGCTTTTTGCAAGCTTGGATTGACTGAACATTCATCACCTGCAAAAGATAGAATTTCTCCACGGAGTGCATGGCTCGTAGAGATAATTATTTGGCCCGTAGGCCCTGAATGCATCTCGTTCGTTGATGTACATGACCCTGAATGTCATTTTATCGTTTGGCTTGTATTCGAGTGAAATGTCTGGAATCAGGACGCCTACGTTTCCCTGTTTTACATCTTCCCGTGCGATGCCATTGCCAAATCGGAGACTTGAATAAAGCGGCATCCAAAGACCTACATTGGCATACAAATGAAGCGCTGGCGTAAATTCGTATGCGAAATGTGCCATGAAACTTTGCTGCGCAAACGATCCAAATGAACCGCCGATGAAGCTCACGGAATAGGTGTAGGCTACTTTTAGTGCGGGATCAAAGGTGTCGTGACGTACAAGGCGTTCTGGGTCAAAGTTTTCGCGATTCCAGGGAATGCCGCTTTCTTGGATAACGTAGATTGTATCGACAACAGTATCCTGGGATGCAACGAGTGTTTCCGAGAGCGCTCTCGAATCCGCTTTTGCGGGGGAGGCCGCAAAGGCAATCGCAGCAAGGAATAGCACTGTAAAACAAACGAATCGCATATAATGAATATATAAAAAAGGAGACTTCGGAATAATACGAAGTCTCCTGGTTGAGATGAATTTTTCAGGAATTATTTTTTGTTGTCGGCTTTGGGATCGTCGTTTTTGGTGACTCCAGCGAGCTTTGCACCGAACATGGAACCGAGTACGGTGCGGAGGTCGATGCCGAGCGAATCGGTGAGGCCGTTTGTGACCTGCGTGAGCGTCTTGGTGATGTCGCCAGTGAGCTTTGCCGTGTTGCCTTCGCCGTACATGGTGATGTTGCCAATCTTTTCCATCGGCTTTGCGATGGCGGCTGCGATTTGCGGCATCTGCTCGAAGTACTTTTCGATGGTCTTGAGCTGCATTTCCTGGCGGGCGGCGTCACCGTAAAGTTTCATGGCTTCGGCCTTCTTGTTGAGCGCTTCTGCTTCGGCAAGACCCTGCGCCTTGATGGCTTCAGCTTCGGCGAGACCCTTTGCCTTTGTGGCTTCAGCTTCGGCTAAGGCTTTTGCTTTAGTGGCTTCGGCTTCTGCAAAGGCTTTTTCCTTTTCGGCGTCTGCAATCTGCTTGATGGCCTTGGCACGCTGCTCTTCCTTGTAGCGGACGGCTTCTGCGTCTTTCTGTTGCTGGAAAAGTTCTGCTTCGGAGCGCTGGATTTGTGCCTGGCGTTCGGCTTCGGCTTTCTTTTCGATTTGAGCTTGAAGCTCTTTTTCTGTCACGGCGACCATGCGTTCGCGAATTTCAATTTCCTTTTCTTGCTTCGCGACTTCTGCTTCGGCCTGAGCCACGTTGATTTCCTTTTGTTGCGTCTGCTTCTGGATTTCGTAGGCCGCGTCAGCGATTGCCTTTTCGGTATCGGAAATCTTTTGCAGGTTCGCTTTTTTCACGGCGAGGTCGTTTTGTTTCTGTGCAATTTCAAGTTCGGCGGCAACTGCGGCGTCGTTTGCTTCTTTTTTCGCTTGAGATTGAGCAACGCTGATGTCTCGTTCGGCGTTTGCCTTTGAAATAGCGGCCGCCTTGCGGATGGCAGATGTCTTATCGACACCGAGATTTTCAATTACGCCGTTTGCGTCTTCGAAGTTCTGGATGTTGAACGTCTGCACCACGATACCGAGCTTTTCAAGGTCCGGGATTGCGTTTTCGAGCACAAGTTCAGAGACCTGCTTGCGATCGCCCACGAGGTCTACGAGTTGCATGCGGCCAACAATTTCGCGCATGTTACCTTCGAGAATATCGACAATCATGGCGCGGATATCTTCGGGCTTCTTGTTCAAGAAGTTCTGAGCAGAGGATTTGAGACGGTCCGGATTGTCCGAAATCTTGGCGGTCACCACAGCATCGACTGAGACGTTGATGTAATCCTTGGTGGGGACGGGGCTACCGGTTTTCACGTCAATCTGGATCAACTGAAGAGAAAGGTGGTCGGCGCGTTCGAAGAACGGAATGCGAAGGCCTGCACGCCCGATGATGATGCGCGGTTGCTTCTGGATGCCGGAAACGATAATCGCTTCGTCCGGAGCTGCCTTGATGTAGGACATGACAAAGACAACTACTAGGAGTGCTACGATTAGGAGAATGGCTGGAATAATAATGTTTTCTGGCATTTATTACCTCTTTATTATAGTTTACTTTTAATATACAACATTTACATTGTCACAAAGTGTCAAAATGAAAAATTTTTTGAATTTTATGGGATGGTAGCGCAAGTTTCGTATAAATTTTCAGTGCTTTATCATAAAAAAAAGCCCGGCGAAACCGGGACCTTTAAATGCATATATTTGCGTTTTAGATTTTTTCGATAATTTCGTTTTTGCCGTTGACGCGGATAACGGTTGGCTTCCAGGTCTTGGCTTCTTCTGGGGACATCGTTGCGTAAGCCACGATAATCACGAGGTCTCCCGGCTGAACAAGGCGCGCTGCGGCACCGTTCAAGCAAATCACGCCAGAACCGGCTTTGCCTTCGATCACATACGTATCAAGGCGGGAACCATTATTGACGTCAAGGACGCCAACTTTTTCGAAGGGGAGGATGCCTGCTGCATCCATCAGATCGCGGGCTATAGTGATGGAGCCTTCATAGTTGAGGTTCGCATCCGTAACTGTTGCGCGATGAATTTTGCTTTTAAGTAATTCTAGCTGCATTGCTGCTTAGAACTTGACATTGAAGAAACTTGCAACGCCCTGGTCCGGAGTCGGAATGATGCCAAAGCTGAAGCGGTTTGCGTCTGGATTGCTATCCCACTGAGTGGTGATAAAAGCATCTGCAAAGGACCAGAGATGAGCGGCAGCGATTCCGATGAATCCCCACCACCAGTAGCTCTTATCCTGAGAGTAAAGAACAATTGTCGTTGCGATACTGCCAATTTCGAGGACATCCATGAAGGTTGCCTTGGCAGTCTGCTTTGTTTTCCACTGATAGTAAGACGGAATCAGAAGAGAAATATAGGCACTGCTCTGGTCGCCATTACGATAGCGGTAAGAACGGTCGATGTCTGCATCTTCCATGCCTTCGGCACGCTGGCTGAGCCAATCTTCTTCGCTCACGCCGAGACGATTCCACGGCTTCTGGAGATATTCCGTCGGGCGGATACCGAGTTCAACGAGCTTCGTGAGCTTTTCACGAGAAACGCCCTGTTCCTTAGCCTGCTGATATTCCCATTGAGTAAGGCCCATATCTTCGTACTTGAAGCCTTCCCACTGGCCACCGACGGCCTGAGCGTTACCGATGTTTGCTTGATTTGTTGCTTCAGCGTTTGCCTGCGCAATGGAGTCTGCTGTTGCAGCATCTTGGAAATCGTCAGAAAAGAGATCGTCAGACTGAGCAAACGCTAGTGAGCCCGCGAAAAGAACAGCAGAAAGCACTTTGAACATGTTACTCATTTTGATCTCTTTCTTAAACGTTTAGTGCCGGGGGAGGGAATCGAACCCTCACACTCTCGCGAGTACTGGATTTTGAGTCCAGCGCGTCTACCAATTTCACCACCCCGGCGGGGGAGCACAACAAATATAGCACTATTTTTGCTTTTTTTGTAGGTATAAAGCGAAAAAACGCAAGTTTTCTGCGTTAAAAACTGTAAAAAAATTTTTTGAGTATAATTTTAGTTGCTTAAAGGGATTGCTTGATAAGCATTGGCCTAAATTCCACATTGAGCGGAGCCAGCTTTTTTGCACCGTAATCTACTGCGCTTTCCTTTGTATCGAATGGGCCTGTGCGCACGATATAGAGGACTTTGCCGCTTTCAAGCGTGTTCTGGCTGATGGTGCAGTTGATGTTGCGCTTTTTAAGATTGTCTACGAGCAAATCGGCGTTGGACTTGACTCCGAATGCGCCTAGCTGCAGTTGCCATGTAGATTTCGTTTCGACAGGCTTTGCCTCGGGAGCCTTTGTTTGTGCGGGTTCGGCTGTGACGGTGTTTGCTGCGGCCTTGGGTTCAACGACTTTGGCTGCGTTATTGTTTGCGGCCTGTTCTGCCTTGGCTTGAGCTTGTTCCTTCTTGGCGGTGGCTTGCTTCATGGCTTCCGGATTGCCGAGGTTTTTGCAGGCTTCGTTCAGCTCTTCGCTGTGGGCGCGGTCTTGGACGGCTGCGCAGACTTTCTGCAGCACGGTCACTTGATGCGGTTGCGACGTTTCAATAGCATGTACGAGGGATTCGGCGGCCTTGTTGTAGCGGCCAAGGTACATCTGGAACTGAGCCTTAGTCATCATGAGGTCCGCGTAAATGGCTTGCTGCGGGTTCGTCTTGTCGATGAGACTGTCGAGACGCTTGCCCGCCTTGCTGAAATCAGCGGCGATGCCTGTTTGCGAAAGCGCAAGCACGTTCCATAAATAGCATTCTGTGCGAGTGGCTTCGGGCTCGTTTGGGCAAACCTGCTCATATGCGGCGGCGGCGACTTTCCAGTTGCCGTTGACGTAAGCTTTTTGGGCGGTGGCGAGAGTCGGAGCGGCCTCAGCGAAGGATGCTGTGGTGGCAAACGCGCTCAGTGCGCCTGTAATAACCAAATTGTGAATAAAATATTTAGCCATATTACCCTCTAGTTACCCTCAAGAGTAAAGATATAAATATTTTTACAAAATGGCTTGCGCTGAACACGTAACTCGTTGATATTCCGTAAGTTACGTGAACTCGACTAGGGTGCGTGGTCTGTGGCGACCGGTCGTACTACACTAGGGTTCCGCGGAGCGTCCAGCCACGGATATCGTCAATTTTCACCTTGACGTAATCGCCCGGCTTGATGATGCGGCCTTCTTCCGGCTTGAAAATGACCTTCTTGAAGTTGTCCGTCTTGCCGACGAGTTCTGTCTTGTCGCGGGTGGAGCCGTGCTCGACGAGGATTTCTTCGGTGCGGCCAATCATCATCTGGTTGCGCTTGAGCGTGATGGCGTTCTGGAGTTCTACGAGGCGCGAATGGCGTGCCGACTTTTCTTCGGGCGTGAGGATTTCGGCTTCATTGAACGATTCGGTGCCTTTGCGCGGGCTGTAGATGAACATGTAGGCCGTGTCGAATTGGCAAGCTTCGAATGCCTTGATCGTCTGTTCAAAATCTTCGTCAGTTTCGCCCACGAATCCGCAGATGACGTCTGTCGAAATCGCGTAGTACGGATCCTTGCTGCGCAACTGCTCGATGACGGTCATGTACTGATCCATGTTGTGCTGGCGGCGCATCTTCTTGAGGATGGCGTCGGAGCCGCTTTGGAGCGGAATGTGCGCGTAATGGCAGACCTTCGGGTTGTTCAAGAGAACGTCGATGAGTTCGTTCGTGTAATGGCGCGGGTGCGGGCTTGTAAAGCGGATGCGCTTGATACCACCGATTTCAGAAACTTTTGTCAGTAATGTCGTGAAGTCTGCGTTTGGCGTCTTGTAGGCATTCACCGTCTGGCCGAGCAACATCACTTCGGTGATGCCCTTGTCGGCGGCTCGCTTGACTTCTGTCAGCACGTCGTCCATGTCGCGGTATTTCTCGGGACCGCGGAGGTACGGCACGATGCAGTAGCTGCAGCGCTTGTTGCAACCGCGCTGGATCGCGACGAATGCGCTCACGTCATTCTGGAGCTTCGCGTATTCGCCGAGGTAGTTCTCGTCGCGGTCTTCGTCGATGAACATCTTGTGGTGCGTCTTGTGCAGCGGGCTCTGGGCATCCCCGAACAGAAGTTCAGGAATTTTGCGGTACTGGTCCGGGCCTACGATGTAGTTCACGTTCTTGAGGCGCTTGAGCAGTTCCGGCCCGCGATTCTTGGCCATGCAACCGCACACGACGACTTTCACGTCGGGATTCTTCTTGCGCAAGTACTTGAGCTTGCTGATGTTGACAATGGCTGTTTCCTCGGCCTTTTCACGTACGCTGCAGGTGTTCACGATGATGATGTCGGCGTCTTCCTGGTTGTTCGTCTCGACGCAACCGCACATGTCCAGCTCCTGCGCAATCATCGCGGAGTCGTATTCGTTCATCTGGCAGCCGTATGTGGCCAAGTGGTATTTTTTCATGCGCGCAAAGATAGTAAAAGCATGCAAGGCGAGAGAAGCGCGAAAAGTTGTTTTCGCATATTTGAGCCGCCGCCACGGACGCCGGAGGCGTCAAAAGGCGAGCGATGCGCGAGTCAAGCTTGCTTGAATGAGCATGTCCGAGCCGTACTAAATGCATGCGAAGCGTGCCAATTTAGTAAAAGTGCGCAAGGCGCAAATGGCGGATGTTGCTGCTCGAATATGCGGAAAATGCGAAAATGTGCTACAAAATTGCCAAAATACCTGATTTAGTAGCATGAAATTTGAATAAAATAACTAAAATTAATGCATGATTTCATGATTGAGCTCTTTTGTATGCTACAGGATTGCGTAAATGCCCGTTTTAGTAGCATAATTGCTGCGGCCTAGTCTTTAAATGTTGAATATAAAGTAAAATTTGTGCTACTAAATTGTTAATAAGTTCATTTTTGTAGCATGTTTTTTCAAAAATTTCTCATTGAATGTGAAATATGCTTCTCCACTTGTTTTTTCGCGACTATTTTTGCATATTTCAAATGTCGGGTTATGCAACCTGACCTATCTTATTATATATAGGATGCGTTCGCTCCTTGGTTTGCTATATCGTTTATTATATGAACTATTACAAGAAGGTGCGATGCAATCATTTGAATGTTTGTCTCCCGACATTTTATTGCTATCGTTACAAAATCGTGCGGAGGAACTTCTCCGTGCTGTTGAAAGAACGAAAAAATCTTTGAAACGTGCTCCGCAGGGGCATTTGAGGCTCGCAAAACGCGGAAATCAATTTTACGGTTATCATTTGACTGATGCCAAATCGCTAAAGGGCGAATATATTCCCAAAGACAATGTTTCGCAAATGTCAAAACTTGCGCAGAAGGATTATGACGAAAAAGTACTTCGGGAAATGGAACATGAACTTTCGTTAATTGATGGTTTTATTGCAAAATACAGTCCCGAAGAATTGACAAACATTTACAATCGGATGAATGAAGTCCGCAAGTCTTTGGTTGAACCAATCCTGCTTTCGGATGAAGAATATGCGAGGCGTTGGCTTGCGGTGTCGTATAAGGGAAAACATTTTGAAGCGGGAGTTCCAGATTTGCGGACTGCAAAGGGCGAACGAGTTCGTTCAAAGTCAGAGGTGATTATTGCGGATACGCTTGGACGTTTGGGAATCCCTTATAAATACGAATGTCCGTTGAAACTCACGGATGGTGGTCGGAGCGTTTATCCAGATTTTACTTGTCTTGATTTGCGTACACGTAAAGAACTGTTATGGGAACATTTGGGAATGATGAATAATCCTGAGTATGCTTCTTTGGCGGTCAAAAAATTATCGTCTTACCTCCAATGCGGCTATGTCCCTGGGAAAAATCTCATAATTTCAATGGAAAGTTCTGAAAAACCGTTGAGCCAAACAGAAGTAAGATTAATTATTCAAGGTGTATTTAGGGTGAATGGAAAATAACTCTGAAATACTGTATGTCGATGAAAATTTGTATTATTCCTACTATGAATAATATTGCAAAATCTCATTTGTTCTTGCTTGCTTTTGTTCTCCTGACAATGCTTTGGTCTGTTATCGGAGTTGAAGATACTTACCTCACTTGGATTCTTGAAGCGGCTCCTGCGATTGTCGGGCTGTTGGTTCTTGTGTTTACTTACAAAAAGTTCAGGATGCCTACGTATCTTTACGTGGTCATGGCTCTCCATATGGCGGTGCTTTTGGTGGGGGCGCACTATTCGTAT
The DNA here is from genome assembly GCF_002210345.1 of Fibrobacter sp. UWB4. Lineage (NCBI taxonomy): Bacteria > Pseudomonadati > Fibrobacterota > Fibrobacteria > Fibrobacterales > Fibrobacteraceae > Fibrobacter > Fibrobacter sp. UWB4. The sequence goes on from NZ_MWQI01000001.1 coordinate 334,104, forward strand.
GCGAAGGTTCCGCTTGGATTCTGGATGCAGGATTGGTTCGGTTTTACGCGCAATAACTACGATAAAATCGGGCATTTGATGCAGGGCGTGACGCCGGCACTTGTGATGATTGAACTTTTGCGCCGCACAACTCCGATCAAAACGGCGGGCTGGACGGTTTTTTTGTCGGTGTGCGTAGCTGAGGCTATTTCTGCACTTTATGAAATTATCGAGTGGCTGGCATCGCTCAGCAATCCGACGGATACGGAAGCATTCTTGGGAACTCAAGGCTACATTTGGGATACTCAGACGGATATGTTCATGTGCCTTATCGGGGCAACCATTTCTGTTTTGATTTGTTTAAATGCTAAGAAATTGCGCAAATCAGAAGTTTAAGAAATATATTTAAATTATGGTTGGATTTTGGGTTAAAGCTTTAGATAAAAAGATGGTGGCGTTTGGTGCGCTTGCCATTGCGTTATTTTTCGCTGCTTGTGGCAACGACGATAACGGTTTTGTTTCGGTGAATCCTATAGGTGGCGAAAGTTGCGCAGCTGTTGAAAAATCGAGTTCTTCTACGGATGAGCTTGTTTCGGTATCAACGATTATTGTAGAAGATACGCTTGAAATTTTTGCATTCGGGGGTGTGAAACTTGACGTTGTTGCAGATTCGTTCCTGACAAAGTTTGATTATGGCGATGTCGTGACTGTGATGATTGCGGGGTACGATACGTTGGATGTTCCTGTAGTTGCGGGTTACGGATATGTTTTCCCCGGTGAATTCTTTTTGTATGTCTCTGAGGGATTGAACTATATCAAGCTTGAGGCTCGTTATGGCCAAATGGCAGAGATTGTTGGTCTCGGTCGCGATTTGAAATTCCCGATAGATGTTGTTGTGCAGATGAAGGAAAAGGGAGGCTATGTAGACCATCTCGAAAATCTGAAGTCGCTTTCGTTTGCGTATTCTCCAGAATCATATCCTGATTTGTCAATTGAAGAGTTTGCGAATTTTAGAATGGTGCGCACAACCGGAATGGGTGAGGGAGTGCTGTATCGTTCGTCAAGCCCGATTGATCCTTCGATTTATCGTAATGCAATTGCTGATTCCTTAGCGGCTCTTGCTGGCGTCAAGACATTTTTGAATCTTGCGGATGATAAGCGATATGCTGAAGAATACAATGGTTTTGCTGAATCTTATTATGCGACGCAGAATGTGGTGTATCTTACGGTTGACCCTACTTTTGCGAATACGCTTTTCAAGGATGGGCTTGTCAAGGGATTGCGCTATATGATAGAGCATGATGGCCCGTATCTGGTGCATTGTACGTATGGTATGGATCGAACTGGGTTTACGATTGCTGTGCTCGAAGCGCTAATGGGTGCGACCGCTGATGAAATCAAGGCGGATTACGCTACGACTCACAAGAATTTTTACAACGTGGTCGATGGCAAGCATATTGGTTTGACGGAAAAACAAGTAGAGCTGCTTCAGGCGATTATTGTCAGACTTATGCAGAATTCGTTCAAAACGGCTGGTGTTGACATCTCTAATTTCGAAAATGCAGATTTGGCGGCCGCAACAGAAAAGTATTTGCTGGCGCTCGGCATGGAACAATCAGAAATCGAAGCGCTGAAAGTTCGGCTGAAATAGATAAAAGTCTTTGGGATTATTTATTGGAGTTGTTAGCGTCTCTTAAATTTTGTTATTTATGATGTATGGCAAAAAACTTTAGCAAATTTCTTGGCAAAATCGCTTTGATGACCGCTGCAACGTTGTGGTCGGCTTGTAACGATTCTGATAAAAAGGAATCCTCTAAATTTGATACACCTAAAGCGGAGAAGGCCAATGAACAGCAGTCTGATACTCTCAAAGAAAGGGCTATAGTTTATCCGTTAAAATTAAAAAAGGTTGATGTCCCTAAAGTTAATATCGATACTTTCTCGGAACGGATTTCAAAGGGATTGGACGGTCTTTTGCAGAATGCAGCTCTTTATGGTGTCCTTCCGGATGTTGTTCACAAAGGGGGTGATGGCAAGGTGGTCCCTAGATGCCGTATTAAGCCTTTGTCTGCAAAAAACGTTGTCGTTGAAGGTCGTGATATTGATGTTCAGACTTTTTTAAAGGTTTATCGCCAACGAGTTCATGGTTTACGCTTTATCTTCGATAAGAATGTAAGGCGTCGATCAGATTTAGCAAGTGAATTTGAAGGAAGAATTGTCTTGACTTTGAAAATTGCTTCAATCGGCGAAGTTGAAAATGTCCAAATTAAATCGACTACAATTGCCGAAAATAGCCCCTTTAGTGCTATTAATGAAGATGTCAAGGAATCTGTCAGCCATTGGAAATTCCCGAAAACGAAAAACGGGGCGACATTCTCATTCCCGATTTCATTTTACATGATGCTTCCGCAACCATCGATGTTTGATGATTCGTCTTCAATAAAGAACAAGTAGCTTGTCGCGAAGTTCTAGCCTTTCTGCGGTTCGCGATTTTCGTAGTCTTCTAGGAATGAATGCAGTTCGCCGCCGGCCTTGAATCCGGGGAAAGTCTCGATGCAGACGGAGTGCAGGCTGTTAAAGATGCTTCTTTCGATGTTCGGATTTTCGCGTTTGAGGCGCTTGATGAGCGCCTTGATTTCTTGGCGTTTGCTGCCGCCACCGCCGTTGTCGCAGACGGTGCAGCTTTCGGTAAAGCGGCAGGCGCACTGGATAAATTGCAACCCGTTGTAGTTTTTCCAGTTGATGATGTCCTGCTCGTTGATGCAATACATGGGGCGGATGAGTTCCATGCCGCCGAAATTCAGGCTGTGGAGCTTGGGCATCATGCCTTGCAGTTGCGAGCCGTAGAACATCGCCATGACGGTGGTCTCGATGACGTCGGAGAGGTGGTGACCCAGCGCAATTTTATTGCAGCCCAGGTCCTTTGCCTTGTGGTAGAGGTGGCCGCGGCGCATCTTGGCGCAGACGTAGCAGGGGGAACGTTCGGTGTTGTTCGCCACGTCGAAAATGTTTGTCTCGAAAACGGTGATGGGGATTTCCAAGAGCTTCGCGTTGCTTTCGATTTTCTGACGGTTGATTTCGTTGTAGCCGGGGTCCATCACCAGGTATTCCACGTCGAATTTCACGTCGCTATGGCGGTGGAGCATCTGGATGAGCTTCGCCATGAGCATGGAATCCTTGCCGCCGGAAATGCAGACGGCGATTTTGTCGCCTTCTTCGATGAGCTTGTAGTTTTTGATGGCGGTAATGAACGGCGTCCAAAGCCTTTCGCGGTATGTTTTTGAAATGCTCCGTTCTACGCTTTGGACAAATGAAAGTTCTCGTGCCATTTTCATTACCTTTTTGCGGTTACTCGCAATGTTCCTTGTAGCAGCTGTCGAATGCGGCCATGAATTCGTCGATTTCTTTTTCGGTGGTGAGGTGCGAAAGGCTTATGCGCCAGGAGTTCAAGGCGTTTTTGCGGTCGCGGCTGACGGCAAAAACGGCGCGGGAGGGGAGCGCATCTACGCTGCAGGCGGATTTGACCGATACGTAAATCCCCTTGTCCGAAAGCGCTTTTTGGAAAACGCTTCCGCGAACCCCTGCGACACTCAGGTTCAAGATGTGCGGGACTGCGTCTGCGGGCGAATTGATGCGGACTTTCGGATAGCCGCAGAGTTTTTCTTGCAAAATCGTTCGCAGTTCCTTGACGCAGGCAAATCGCTCTTCGAAATGTTCCATGGCAAGCGACAGCGCTGTTTCAAGGGATGCGTCCAACGCGAGTGTCGGGGTGCCGCTGCGGTAAATGGTGGTGCTTGCTCCGCCGTAAATGAGCGGTTCCATGGCGATACCGCTTTTCTTGTACAAAAGCCCGCTGCCCGAAAGCCCGTAGAACTTGTGCGCGCCGATGCTTGCCGTGTCTGCCAAATTCAGGTTTATGGGCGTTTTCCCGATGGCCTGCGTCGCATCCACGTGAAGGCTGCAGTTCGGGAATTCGTGGACAATCTTGCTGATGGATTCTAGCGGCTGCACCGTCCCGAGTTCGCTATCGACCGCGTTGACCGTCACAAGCACCGTATCTTTGCGGAGCAGGCTCTTCAAGTCTTCCAGGTCGATTTTCCCGTCGGTGCCGATTTTTGCCATCTCGATTTCGTAGCCCGCTTCTTGCAGGGCCGTGAGCGTTGCGCTTACCGAAGAATGTTCCAGCGGGTTCGTGATGATGTGCTTGCCCACATGGCGCTTGGCCTGGACGATGCCACGGATGGCGGTGTTGTTGCTTTCGCTTGCGCCCGAGGTGTAAATGATTTCGTCGGGGTTTACGCCCAAAAGTTTCGCGATGGAATCGGTCACTTGGGCGAGAAATGCTTTTGCTGCATGCCCTGCTTCGTGATTCGAATTGGCGTTGCCGATAAACCTGCGTTCAACTTCGCAGAATCGTTGCAAGGCTTCTTCGCATGCCGGGGTGTTTGCCGTGTAGTCGAAATAGGACATAACTATCAAAAAGATAGAAAATTGGGAGGTGCCTTCTGCGGTTAAATGAACTCGGCGAAGTCCTTGATGTGGCTTGCGATGTAGCGCGGTTCTAGCGGGAGCAAGTTCTCGGCTTTGCCGAAGCCTTCAAAAAGCGTGATGCAGTCAATGCCTGCGTTCTTTGCTGCTAGAACGTCGGGTGTGTCGTCGCCAATCATAATTGCTTTTTCGGGGGCGATTCCTGTCTGGCGGAGAATCTCGTAAATGCCGGCGGGGCTTGGCTTGCGTTCGGGTGTGGTGTCGCCGCAGAGGTATGTGGCGAAAGAATTTTCGAGACCGAATTTTTTGAGAATCTTTTGCGCGGGGGCGACCGGCTTGTTTGTGAGCATTGCCGCGCATCTCGTCCCGGCGTGGTTCTCGTCACGATTGAAGACCGCGCGGTTCCCATCACGGTTTTCATCGGCGATTCGTTGCACGAACTCTATAACGCCTTCGTACGGTTCCGTGTTTTCGGTGCAGTGTTCCCAGTAGTATTCAGAATAAACTTTATGGATTTCCTTGATCTTCTCTTCGATGTAGTTTTCTCGGGAGAGCGTTTCGGAGACTTTTTCCATGTCGCGGGTGCTTACGACGGGAATGAAATTGGCAGCGACAGCTCGGCGGATCAAGTTCATGGAACCGTTTCCGATGAATGTGCGCACGTCATCGTTGCTATGCGTGTGTAGGCTGAATTGCGTCATCGCGTAATTCACTGCGGGTGCCAAATCGCCAAGTGTATTGAAGAGCGTACCGTCCAGGTCGAAAATGAACAGTTCTTTTTGCGCGATGAGAGCCTTGATTTCGTCGAGTGGAGTCATGGCGCCAAAGCTAGAAATTTTGTATATTCACACCATGATGTCTAGATTTTTTAAAACTGTTTTTGCGACGGCTCTTGCTTTTTCGGCGACTGTCATGGCTGAAGATATTATCCGTTTTGTGCCGGACCCGTACCCGATTGGTTATGCGGACCAGGGCGATGTGCGCCATATCGTCATCAAGGGTGCTAATATTACAAATAAAGAAATTGTCCTTGAAACCGTGATGGGCCAGGGCATTGGCATGTCGAACTTCAAGTATCCGACGAAAATTGCGCCGAATGCTGCGGTGACGATTGAATTCGATATGGATTTTGCGGGTATGGACGGCCAAATCAACCCGGTCGTGGTGATGGTCGATAACCAGGGCAAGTCGTATGCTGCCCAGCTTGATGGCTATGTGAAAAATCCGATTTTCTTTGGCGAAAAGCTTTTTGATACGGGTTATTATGCCGCCAATGAAAAGCGTGAATGGACGTTCTACGTCTGGGGAACGGACAAGAAGACGCGCCCGGATTTGGCGCTTGACGAAAATGCCCAGAAGGAATTTAAGCTCAAGACCAAGAACGTGATGCTCAATGTCGATGACATGGGCAAAATCAAGGAAGGCGGCAAGGTGCCTGGCATCAAGGTCACTCTTTCGACTGCAGGGCTTTCCCGCACGGGCTGGGAACTCAAGCAGAAGAGCATTCGCAAGATTGTGGGCTTCAAGAGCAAAAAATTCCCGAAGGCAACGCCCGAAGTGCTGATTGTTGGTTACTGGAAGGACTAGCGCTATTCTAGAAAGGACTGGAACTGCCGGAATGGGCTAATTAATGCTTTTTTCGGGAGTTTGCCTTGAAAAAATACCGTGGTTTAACTAACTTTGGCATACTCTTGCAAGAGACCTCGGGATGTAGCTCAGCCTGGTAGAGCGCTTGAATGGGGTTCAAGAGGTCGCTGATTCGAATTCAGTCATCCCGACTAAAAAGACTCGTCATTGACGAGTCTTTTTTGCGTTATAGCCCGCAGGGCTTTGGAACGGGTTTTATGATCGTTCGCTTTTTTTATTGGCGATTTCTTTGTACAGCGCGAGCTGGCGCTTGAAACAATCGTTCCAGCTGAATTTTTCGGCGTACTTGCGGGCTTTGATTTTTTTCTCGGTGAGGTCGGAATGGTAGAGTTCGACGATGGCGTCCGCCAAGGCTTCGGGGGTACGTTCCTTGAGGATTGTACCTGCGCCAGAGGTGGTGACGTGCTCGAATGCGGCTCCGGCGGCGGCTCCGACAAGGGCGTTTCCGCTTGCCATGCTTTCCAGAATCGAAAGCCCAAAGGTTTCCCAGCCAGAAAGTGCAAGTCCCATATCGACGCTTGCGTAATAGCGGGCCATCTCGTCGATGGAATTGACAAAGCCGATATAGCTTACGTGCTTGTATTTGGCGGCGGCTTCTTGCACGAGCGGGAGGCTTGGGCCTGTGCCTGCAAAGACAATGGCGGGTTCGTGCCCGAGCTTTTGCGCTAAAATGTCGTAAGCGCCAAGAACGAGGTCAATGCCTTTTTCGTTGCAATGCCTGTGCGGGAAGAATATCGTGAGACGGTTCGGGTCGCCGTCCTTGAGTTCGTTCACGAGCGCTTCGTCGCGGCGGCTTGGTGAGAATGTGTCGATGTCGCAACCGAGCGGGATCCAGCGCGGGTCGGGGAGGCCGTTCTTTTTGAGGCGCGCCATTGCTTCTTTTGAAGATGCCTGTACGCAATCAAATCCGCTGAATTCCTGGTTGGCGTACCAAAACGCGAGCTTGCGGAAGAACGTGCCAGCGCCAGCGCCAAGCTTTTTGGCTATCGGGCGCCCGACATAAGTCACTGGGAAATCGGCATGCCAAAAACTGAACAAAGCCGCGTTCGGCACGATTTTCTTTGCAATATGGCGAACGACTGAAGGCAAAATATAGGGCGATCCCACTTCAATCACGTCTGGCTTGTACTTTTCGAGAATCGGGCGAATCTGGTGGGATTTCCACATAAAGCGGTATTCCCAGTTGCCCGGAAATCGGAATGCCTCTACGTGTTCGATGATTAACCCTTCACTTCTGGTTTCGGTGTAGGTACTTGCAGAAGGCATCACGAAAACGGAACGCACATCGCTTTGGCGTTCGTAAAACGCCATTTTTTGCAGGTGGTAACGGCGGACTCCGCCTCCCGACGGACTCCAGAAATTATTGAAATCGACAATGGTAAACATTAAGCTTCTTTCATGCGGCTTGATTGAGGGTCCATCGAAATTTTATTTTCGTAAATGCGGCTTGAGCCTAAACGCCTGGAATCGACGGAAAGGTTCAGAACGCCATCCTTTTCGGTAAGCCAGTAAATGGCGTCGGAATCGCGAAGGTACGCACGCGGGCCGAGGAGTCCCATATTGGAATCGATGAGCTCTCCACCGAGGAAAATTGGAATGTCGAGCGCTTTGTACAGATCGAGCATGATGGACGAACGCTTCTCGTGGATGTCCGGGAGTTCCGGGCGGTCGGTAATCTTCATGTGGTCGATGCCGTCAATTACGAGAATCAAGTCCGGATGGTCCTTGAGTTCCTGGCTAAGAGTCTTGAGCAAGTCGCTAAAATCGAGCGAAGGCATGTCGTCCCAGATTTCGAGACGGTTGTTGCGCACATAGCCCATCAGGTCGCGAGTCGCATCTAAAATCTTTTTGTTGATTTCGTTGTCTGTATTTTGCTTGCGGACGGTCAGAATGGACTGCCCGATGAGCATGGAAACAAGACGGTCAAAAATTTGGCGGCGAGGTGTTTCGTAGGCAACGTAAATGACCTTGAGGTTCGGGTTGCTTTCGATGAGGTCTAGCGTAAGGCTTGAAAGCAGGAACGTCTTGAGGCCAAACGGATGCGACGAAACAAAGAAGCATCCCGACTGCACCCCATCAATTTCTTGGGTAAGCTTTGGGAACGTACTGAGCTTATAGCCTACGCTTTGGTCTGGCGGGCATGCCATCGCTGTATCGAAGTTTTCCTTGATGTCCTGCAACAGCATGGAACGACGGTGCGAGTGTATTGTATCGACTTCGGTTTTTGAAATGAGGTCGAGAAGCTTGTCGGCGCCGTTCTTGCGTACAAAAGTATCGACAGTTTCGTCCTTCGGGAGCACAATGGACTTGAGGCTCATGTGCATTTGTTCGGCAAGCTTCAGGTACTTTTGAATTTTAAGTTCCTGGTTTCGTCGATCCTCTTCGCGGCGAAGTATGACGGTAAATGCTTCGGCGCCACAGGCTTTGAGCTTGTAGAGGTGATTGACGTTTAGTTCCTGGTACATTGTGGAGACAACGCCCGGGATGCCGGCGAGGTCTGCGGTGAGCGCATCGAAGAACCCTTGCACGATAATTGGGTTTTCGCTGTCGGGCTGGATGTTGAACGGAATGACGGTCGGTCCCGAAGCGTAAGTGATATATGTGTGGCTCTTTTCGTTATCGTCGATGAGTCTTCCGTAGACGGAATGGATAAATCCCTTGGAATTGCGGGCCGGAATTGTAATTCGCGGTTCGTGGTACGCTTCGAGGTTGTCAAGGTAAAAACTGATCTGGTGGCGTTCGATGCCGGAGAGCATGCAGTAGCTGATAAACGGTTCGGGGTCGCCACTGTAATAGCCGAGACCGTAAAGTTGGGCTTGTCCAATGCTCCAGCCGCGGGCTTCGAGGAACTTTGCCGAGGACGGGCTTTTGCAGGCGGCCCAGTGGCAGTAACGCACAAAGCATTCGAGCACCTTGGACTTTTCGCCGCCGACTTCCTTGACCCAGGGGTGTTCGCTATCCTGGTTGTTTGCCAGATCCTTGTCGAGTGTGCCCAGGAATTCAAAGGCTTCAGTACGCGCGGTCTGTTCGTCCATGCCATTAAAGCGGCTTTTCATGAGAAAGTCGACCAGATCGCCTTCGGCGCCGCATTGAAGGCAGCGGTACCGCCAGTAGCCTAGAGCATCGTAGAAAAACAGCGATGTCTCTTCTGGAGCGTGGAACGGGCAGCAGGCAATAAGGTTACGGCCCCAGCGGCTCAGAGGAATCCCCAGCTGCCTCGGGTGGGCTTTTGTTCTCATGTAGTCAGCGTGTTCCTGGTCAATTAGCATTGCGGCCTCCTATAGAGAAATCTAATAAAGTACGCTCCCGTAGATGCGTTTTTTTTGAAAAAAAGGCAATTTTATCTATTTTTTGAATTATGGTTATTCTTGGTATTGACCCGGGTTCGATTACGACCGGATATGCGTTCTTGAAAAAGACTGGCAACCAGATTCAGGTGCTGGAATATGGCACGTTCCATGCGAATGCGACTAAAAATCTCGAAGACAGGCTTGTGCATATCGTGACGGAACTCGAAAAGCGCCTGGACCATTACCACCCGGATGCACTTGCTATGGAAGGCGTGTTCTTTGCGAAGAACGTGAAAAGTGCCTTGGTGCTCGGGCATATCCGCGGGGCGATTCTTGTGGCGTGCCACCGTCGCGGAATGACGTACGAGGAATACCCGCCGAAAGTCGTGAAGCAGGCCGTGACAGGCAATGGTGCTGCTTCGAAGGAACATGTCGCTAACATGATTTTTGCGCATTTGGGAATCGCAGGTGGGGATCTCCCGCTCGATGCTTCGGATGCGCTTGCGATTGCATGGACGCATGCAAACCCGGCGCCCTTGGCGCAGTCGCTATTGGGTAAAAAGTCGAAGCCCAAGAAGAAAACGACGGTGCAACAGTGGAAAGACTTGATTGAAAAGATGGGAGGGACGATTCTATGAAGGACTTGTCGTCTCAAGATTTGTTGCCCTACGGCCTTGGAACGCCGGACTTGGTGGAATTCCAGCCGGGATACTTTGTAGACCGTGAAATTGTAGACGATTTGCAAGCTTTATCAAACGAAGCCAAGGCGAATGGTTTTGAACTGCGCGTTGAATCGGCGTACCGCTCGTTTGAAAAGCAGCTCTCGATTTGGAACCGCAAGGCGCGCGGCGAACTGAAACTCTTGAATGAAAATGGCGAGCCGATGGAACGCCCGAAAGATGAAGAAGAGCTAATGTATGCGATTCTCACATGGTCGGCATTGCCGGGAGCGAGCCGTCACCATCTGGGGACGGACATCGACGTGGTCGATGGAGCTGCGTGCCCGGAGGGCTACGAAGTTGAGCTTACGCCTGCGGAGTGCAGTGGCATGTTCGCGAAGTTCCATGCGTTCTTGACATCCCGGATGGAGTCTGGCTCGTCATTTGGCTTTAGCCGTGTGTTTATTCCTGGACGCGGGAAAATCAAGCCTGAAGGCTGGCACATTGCGCACTTGCCGACATCGCGTAAGCGCTTGGATCGTTTCTCGCTAGACACGTTGCGGAGCATCTATGAACGCTCGGACATGGAATGCAAACGCGTCGTGCTTGCCCGCTTGCCCAAACTCGCGGAGGATTATATCTATCCTTACTTTGTATGATGAGCGGCTTTGCCGCAGTTCTGAGTTCCGAGTTACTAGTTACTAGAGTTTCATGCCAAGAATTACTAGTAACTAGTATCTATTAACTAGTAACTTACGGTTCCTATTATGTTTCTATCTCCAGATTCTCGCGGTATTGTCCGCTTGCCTTCTCTTGAATATGGACGCTCTGTGCTGGGCGCCCCGTTGCTGTACTACCCGTGCAAGAGCGAATGCAAGTTGCTTGTAATGGCGGGAATCCATGGCGAAGAGCCTGAGACGACGTTTCTCCTGAGTCGTGTGCTCCGAGCTTTTGACGAACCTTTTGATTCCATTGCTTTTGTCCTGTGTGTCAATCCGGACGGAGTCGCTCTTGGAACGCGCGGAAACGCCAATGGCGTAGACTTGAACCGCAATTTCAAGACGCAGAACTTCTCGACGGAAAAGGTGGGGTCACGCTCGATTCTCGAAGCGCCTCGTGATACGCTTTTGTCTCCGGGATCATTTGCAGGGAGCGAACCGGAAACGCAAGCGCTTGTCGCGTTAATCGAAAAGCTGAAGCCCGCGAGCGTACTTGCGATGCATGCCCCGATGGGCTGTGTCGATGCCCCGCAAAAAACATCGCTTGTCGAAGGCGTGATGGATACGTTTAATTTGCCATGGCTGCCGGACATTGGGTACAAGACGCCGGGAAGCTTCGGGACGTGGTGCGGGGAACGCGGCCTCGAATGCGTGACTCTTGAACTCCCGCGCATGTCGCTAGAACAATTGTTTGACCGCTACGGCCGCGCGTTCGCGGAATGGCTGGAGGTCGCGGAGTCTTGCTAGAACGTTTCTTGGAATGTCTATAAAACAGAAATGCCCGCTTGTTGCGGGCTTTTCTCATAAAATTTAACTGGATCCTTCGTTCGTGCTGCGCACTTCACTCAGGATGACGTGGTTCTAACCACTACTTCTTACCCGCTTTAGCTTCTTCGATAATCTGTTTGCGGTAGATGATGCCCACACCGAAGCCGATCACCATGTAGCTTGTACCGAGGATGAGCAGGTATTCGAGAATGTACGGCACTTTTTCGTTGTAGAAAAGGAGACCGGCAACGTAGGTAAGCAAAATCAGCACAATCTGGAAAATGTTGAAAGGCTTGTTCTTGCGCGGCTGGAGCTTCGGGAGGAACAGCGGGCTTACCATCAGGAATCCTGTGATGACAAATACGATAATCGGGAGCCAGAAGATGAATGTGCTCGGATCGTCAAAAGTGCCTTTGCTTTTGAGGAATACGATGAGGGTCGCGTTCACCATGCCGGCGAAAGTGGAAGGAAGTCCGGAGAAGTGGTGGTGGTAGGTGTCGCAGTCGCAGGCGTTGTACTTGGCAAGGCGCATGGCGGCGCAAAGTACATAAATCGCGAGTGCGATAACCATCAGCAAGCCGTGGTTCTGGAACCATTCCGGCGCGTAAGTCTTGTAAGCGAAGAAAAAGCCGAAAGCCGGAGCTAATCCGAAGGCGATCAAGTCGGCGAGGCTGTCGAACTGGGCGCCGAATTCAGAACTGGCGTTCACGAGGCGGGCGGCAAAGCCGTCGAGCTTATCAAAAAGGGCACTCAGGATGACGAAGTAGGCACCCATGCGGATCGGGTCTGCGGCACTAAACGAACCGAATGCGCCGGTTGTCCAGCATATGGAAAAAACACCCAACAAAAAGTTTAGACTTGTGAAAGTATTTGGCAAAATAAAACGTAATTTTCCCACGATATACTCCTTGAAATGGTCTGCTAAAAATAATTTTTTTAATGGAAAAAGAAACTTTTTTATTGATTATCCTGCTGCTTGACTGGCACAATTTCCCACAGTGCACTCACTCCGGCGGCGACAACGAGATTATTTGGCGGTGCATATGGGTTTTCTGCGGTAGGGAAGTTAGTCCAGTGCTTGGTTGAAAACTGATAGTAGGTAGATGGCCTGTACATGATCGGGAGAACAGGGACTGTTTGCATGAATAAGCTGTTTAGTTCACGGTAGGCCTGCACGAGCGTATCTTCGTCTGTAATGGTCGGAATTTGCATCAAAAGGTTGTTTATCTCTGTATTCTGGAAACGCCCCTGGTTAGCAAAGGTCTCTTCGCCAACGGGCCTGTACGTGGTGCTGTTGAGCATCTGGTAGAATCTGTTCCAGGGGTTTGCGATGGAGTGTTCCGATGGCGGAGTCTTCATAGCGAGGTCGAATGTGCCTCGACGCAAGTTCATGTCCCAGATCCCGTAATCTTCGATTTTGGGAACCGCTGTAATTCCGATTTCTGCAAACGATTCTACAATGACATTGATGGCGTCGATCCAGTCGGTCCAACCTTGCGGACATTCGATGGTGATGCTCCGAACAGGCTTTTTCTTTTTATCGAGCAGTTTGCCTTCTTCGTTCCAGGAATAGCCGGCATCCTTGAGGATTTCACGAGCTTTTTCAGTGTTGTAGCTATAGCCGAAAGCGTCGGCATCTTCTTTGTTGAAGAACTTCTTTTCTGGGCCGAACGGGAGAATGAAGCCGGGCTGCATGGTGGGGGTATAGTTTGAAAGTGCCCGAGCCTTTATTTTTTCAAAGTCGACCGCATGAATGAGCGCACGTCTAAAGTTTACGTTGTTGAAGGGCTCTTTTTGCGTGGCGACGACCAAGACTGTAATGGTCGAGGGGAGCTGGTAAGGTTCCTCTCTGCTCCATGCACGGATACTGTCCTTTGTTTTTTCCCAGATTCTAGGCAGGTAAATGGAAGAGACGTCCAAGTTGCCACGGACCATGGCACTATTGAAATTGTCATTTCCGTCGTAAATGGAGTGGATGATGTACTTGGGGGCCGGTTTTCTTCCGCTGTAATTGCTGTTCCGCCAGTAGTTCTCGACACGTTCAAGCACGATCTGGTCGGGCGAAAAATTCTTTAAGATGTATGGACCCGAAGCAACCGGGTTGTTCTCGTTCCTGAAAATGAGAATCTTGTCCATGTTGTAGGTCTTTCCGACCTTGGCGGACTTGACCAGGGGTTCAAATACCGATTTGGGGAGAATGGATGTTTCGGCTATGGCGTTGAGGACCATGAGCGGATTTCTGTTTGCAGAAAGATGGAACGTGATGTGGTTCCCGCTGTCGGCAGAAATCGTCTTGATGTACTTCCAGTTGTTGTGGTGCGCGGTCGGGAGAACGGAATCCAGCTTGAAGGTGTATACAACATCTTCGGGTGTGATTTTTTCTCCGTTATTCCATTTCGCGCGTGAATCTAGGTGGACCGTAATGGAAGAATCTGTCTGGGTGTATGAATCCGCAAGCATCGGATCGAGCTTGCCGGTAAGCTGGTTATAGGCAAGGAGCGATTCGTACATGAGGCGGATATTTCCGTCGGCAGGGAAGTTTGGGTCGGGGTCGAGCGGGTTGAATGTTGTGGGCGGTGCCCAGTCAAAGCCGCCGATGTAAAGAGTCTCGTTTCGCGGGTAATCGGAGAGCATTGCCTTGGGCGTCTTGGAAACTTCATCTTTACAACCTGTAGCCATGAACGCAATCGTCATGGAGAGGGTGAATGGGATGAATTTCTTAAAGTGATCGCTCATTGTATTCCTACAAAACAAGATTGGTCAAATGTAGTGAGTTTTTTCAAATCTGACCACTAAAATTTAGTTTACTAATACCTAAAGTAATTTCTATAGGCTCTGTTTATAGCGGAAAACCGTATAGCACTCGTTTCGGGGAGGCACTAAACAGGGTATGGTTCAAAATGAAGGGGGTGCCTGCCCCGCCCGGGGTGTTGAATGTCTTTACGACCTTGCCGGTTTTGATGGATAGTGCGATGACTTCGCTTCCCTGGTCTATCCATGCTTTGCCGTCATAGATGAATGGTTTTGAAAATATGGATTTTTTTCCTTGATATTTCCAGAGCGGGGTTCCGATGTTGGAATAAAGGAGTATCGATTGATCTGCTAGCGAAATAATGATTTTATCTTCGTTTTGGTCGCGGAATACTTGCGTAGATACGATCGGGTATTCCATAAGCACCTGTGTCGGGCTGAAATCCTTGTGCTTGGTGTTTTGTAAAAAGAGCTTGTTTGTGCTTGATACAAGAACGAGCGTGGAATCGATCCCTTCCATTGCAGTGATGTTGACCTGAACTTTATTTACTGAATTTTCTATAGCGAAGCCGTTGTCGTCATTGAGCCGCATGAGTTCTCCGTCGAGGTTGCACAATTGCAGGTTGCGGTTCTGCTTCACTACGTGGAACGGCATGGAATAAACTTTGCGGGACCAGATGATGCTGTTGCTTGAACGTGAAATTTTGAGTAGAAAACCGTTCCAGGTCGATGCGTAAATATTGTCGCCACTCAGGGTGAAGTTGAACGCTTTGCCTGGCAAAGGCAGCGGCTTGTTGAATGCGTCCTTGTTCATGTCGTAGACATGCATCTGGTAGCCGGTTGAAATGACAATGGAATTTTCGTCAGATTGAATAACGGGGGCGTTCCCGATTTTCCCAATGTGCTTGCTCCAGCGCTGTTCGCCTGTTTCGGCGTTGATGCAGATCAGCTGTTCTGTAGCTGGGTCAACGGTGTAGAGGTTCTTTTTTGAACCCAGAAACTGCGGATACACCGTCTTTGGCGAAATGTTTAACGGGCTTGCAAAAATGGCGCCGATGACATCGCTGTAATGGCTCAGAATCGTCCCTGCAATTTGCGGGCTTCCAATAGAAAGCCTTACGGCTTCTGCCCATGCGTTTTGACGGCTCTTTTCAGGAACTTCCTGTCTTTCCAGGTTTAAGGCCTTGAGAAAGTGCGCTTCTGCATTACCGGGTTCGTTTTTAATGATTGTGTCAAGTATCGGGATTACATTTTCCCAGAGATTCTGCTTGGCCTGGAACATGGCTTGTGAGGCAAGCTTGCTCGAGTATAGTGGCCTTTGTCCATAGTAATGGGCATCAATAGCAAAGATCTTTTTATCGTTAAAGGAAATGTAAATGAAGCGTTTCTTGATGATGGGGCGCATCTTGGGGGGCTTTGCAAAGTTGAAGCGCCACAAGGGGCGAAGTAATGTATCGACGGTGATGACAGAACCTTCGTTAGAGAAAAGCCCCAGAGTCCCCTGTGCCAGCGGGTACATGTTGGATGCGTTTGCGCGGATGCTTGAAAGGACGGCTCCCGTGTAGTGGTTGTACAGGCTTATTTTCCCGGAAGCTTCTAGGGTGACAATGTTGTTTTCAAAAGCCTGGATGCTCTCGATGTTTCCGACGGCTACTTTCCACAGAGGTGTTTGCGTATTTTGCAGGGAATAGCAGAACAGCGTGTTTCCAGAAATCAGGTAAACTAAGTTCTTGAAAATGAAAACGTGCTGTATGACATCGTATTGGGCGATGGTGAAATTTTCAGTGGCGGAACTTGCTGAAACGAAGTGGAGCGCGTTATCTGGACAATTGATGATAAAGTTGTCGTTGATGATCTGGTCTTTCTGGAGCTGGCATGAATTGTAGTCGGCGCTTCCCTTGATGATAGAGCCTTTGCGGTCAAGGATGTAGAAACTTTTGTCGATGATGGCTATGGCGATCCCGTTCACTGCTGTAAACTGGTGCACGTCTTTTATATCGTAAGATGTTATTTGTTTGGGCGAGTTATGAGGCTTGTAAAAGAGAGAATCTCGTGCGGGATTCTGGTACCACATTCCATCGGAATCAATATGCAGCAGATGTTCGTTTTCGTTTAAGCGCGAAGAAATTTCAAGAATCATGCCGCTTTCGATTTTTGCAATACGTCCGTTTTCAAACAGGATGTTTGCGTTCTTGCCGTCAAAAATCTTTCGGACAGGACTAGCAAGGGGAATTGTCTTTTGCAAAAGTCTTTCTGGGGCAAAACTTGTGGCTGCGTCTCGTCCGGCAAGCCAGTAAGCTTTACTCGTGTTTGCTGTAATAGCTTGACTGCGGCTGTAAAAGTGGTTGGCCTGTGCTTTGTTATTGGCTAAGTCGTAAATTTTACCGAGGTAGAAAAAGGCGGATTCCTTGTCTTCTTCGTCTCCCTGGCGTGAAATTTTTTCAAGAAGCCTTATGGCGTCATCGACTTCGCCTTTCATTTCGAAGAGGTAGATGGCTTCTTGAAGTTGCGAAGCCATTTTGCTTGCATGTACATGAGCCGAAAATAACGAGCAGAGGGCGATGGTTATAAGTAACCACGCCTTGCAGATGTTGTTTTCTCTAAGTCTCAAACTATGCATCAAACTTGTAGCCTGCACCACGGATAGAAAGGATGATTTTGGGATTGGCCTGATCGTCTTCGAGTTTGCGTCTCAAGTTTACAATGTGGTTGTCGATTGTTCGCGTGGACGGCATGTTGTCGGGCGTGTAGCCCCAGAGGTCCTGCAACAGATCCTCGCGCAGGACCACTTCGCCACGACGTTGCCAGAAGTATTTGAGAATCTGGAATTCTCTTGTGGAAAGTTCCAGAGGAACACCGCCCTTTGTGGCGACGAATTTCTTGAAGTCCAGGTGGATGTCGGCAAAATCGACGGCATCGACAGAAGCGAGCTGCTTTGTGGGCCGTGCTTGCGCCTGCAAGTCGATTCTACGGAGGAACGCTTTTACGCGGGCCAGAAGTTCAAGGATTGAAAACGGCTTTGTCACGTAGTCGTCGGCACCCATGTCGAGTCCTGCGACCTTGCTCGTCTCTTCGGTCTTGGCGGTAAGCATGATGATAATGCATTCCGGGTGCTTTTTGCGGATGAAACGGCAGACCTCAAAACCGCTTTTCTTGGGGAGCATCACGTCCAGCAAGATGAGGTGTGGCTGGAATGAGTCCGTCTTGGCGATGGCTTCTTCGCCGTCGCATGCCGTTTCAACTTCGTAGTTTTCGAGTTCAAAGTTGTCCTGGAGCCCAAGCCGGATGATTTCTTCGTCTTCTACAATGAGAATTCTGTGTTGTTGCATAATCATTCTGCCTTCTTGAATCGTACGGTAAAAGTAGAACCCTTGCCTGGTTTGCTGGTGAGGGAAATTGTCGCCTTGTGGGTCTCGGCCACGCGCTTTACGATGGCAAGCCCAAGACCGGAGCCTTTTGTGCTGCGAGTCATTTCGTCACCAACCCTATAAAAATCATTAAATATATTTTTTTGTTCTGAAGAGGGAATCCCAATTCCTGTGTCGGCAACGGAGAAAACGACTCTGTCTTCATCGGGGGCGACCGTGATGGTGATGTCGCCAGGAGCGTTCGTGTACTTGATGGCGTTTTCGATAAGGTTTTGCACTAAGCTGTAAAGTGCTGTGTAGTCGCCAATGACAAATAGGCCCGGCTCGATTTTTGTATTGAACATCAGGCCTTTTTCGACGCCGATGTCTTCTACATTGTCAAAAACCTTCTGTACGCAGGCCGAAAAGTCGAGCTTTTCCCAGTGGAAACCGCCCTTGCCGTGTTCCATACGCGTGTAGTTCAGAATGGCGCCGATGAGGTTTTCGAGGCGGGTGGCCTCCTTGCCGATAAGCCCTGAGTATTCCTGCACTTTTTCGACTTTCTGCACACGCCCGCGGGCCATCATTTCGGCAAACATCTTGATGGAGGTGAGCGGCGTCTTGAGTTCGTGTGAAACGCTCGAAAGGAAGTTCGCCTTCATCGCCAAAAGCTTGTGTTCTTGCGTGAGGAATCTAAACATCACGATGGAGCCAAGCAGCACTGTAATGAGCGAGAACGATAGAAGCCCGTACATGAGGAACATGCGCTTGCGGGTTTCCTTCTTGATTTCGCTTAAGCCTTTTTCGTATAGCGTTAAGTTCCATGAAATGACTTTATCTAAAACGACTTGCGTTAAAACCGCAGAACTGTCGGAGACGTGGCCGAGGATGAGGGCCTTGTCGGAACCTTCGGTGATGGAATAGGGAATGCCCTTCCAGCCTTGTGCAGAGGTCTTGAGCTTGGATCTCATGCGTTCGCGGTATTCATCGATATTCACCTTGGCAAGAACGACCTGGTCACCGGATAGAATCGGGTAGCTCATCTTGATGAACGTCGTCTTGTTATTGCTCATGATATCGATGCCGTTCTTGGACGTCGATTCCTTGTTCATTAGCGCCTGGACAAGATCTTTATTGTTAAAGAATATATCCATGTAGCCGAGCTGGCGGTTAAAGTTCTCGCGCAAGTTCCAGAACGCTTCGCGCTTTTCCTGGGTCAGGTTCTCAAATGAAAGGATCTGTGTAAATGTCGTTTCAAAGAAGAATTTTGCCGAGGGCAGGTTCTCGATGTTTTCGCTTTGCAGGAACTGGTTTAAAACAGAAAGTGTGTAATCTTCGGCTTCCTTGTGTTTTTTTTGGGCCACAAGTATTTCAAAGTGCAGCAGGTTCACCGAACGGGTCAGGTCTGAATGGAGATAGCCTTGCTGGTGCGGGTGCTCTTCGAGGATGTTTAAAAGACGGAGCGCTTCGTCGTAGTCCTTCGTTTTATAAGCGATGCGCACAAGCCCAAGAATGTTCTGGATCTGGTCATCGGCGGAATCGTACGAAAATCGCAGCTGGCGGGCCGATCGCGAAAGGTTGGCTGGCTGCGGCATGGCCGAGGTGACCTCTTCGCGGAACAGCATCTTCTCGAATGGGTTTGCAATGCTGTTTGAATAATCTGAGGTCTTCGAGAAATGCTTTGACGAAATGTCCGGATATATAAGCGAACCCTTGTTGTACAGGAACATCGCTTCGATGCCGTTCACGGTCTTGAACTGGGTCGCGTTTCCGAAGTCCAAGAGGCTGTGTGGCTGTTCGTAAAGGTAAAGCGATGCGGACTTGACTTCCTGGAAAATTTTATTTTGTTCTTTGTTGATTGTCGATACGCATTGTTCCCGGAACGTTGTCGTGCTTTCGCTAAAGTTCTTTTGCGCGAGGAAAGCTTCGTTCTGGATGTTACGGACACTCAAAAACGAAAGAATCGCCGTCGGTAGGACGATTCCCCCTGCAAAAAAGGAAAGAAAGAGAAGGTTGCTACGAGATATCTGCATTGGAGAGCACTTCCTTAAAATGGAACATGCGCTGACAATTCAGGATAATTCAGTATAAGAACACTTCCAGCCATCAAGATCGCTAGAATCGAAATCGCAATGCCAATTATTATTAATAAGTTCTTTGTCACTGTGCCAATTTCGCTTGATGGGTTATTGAAACCTTGTGTCCAATTTCAATGCGGCGGCTGTTCGAGTAAACTTCGCGAACGAGAACCGTAGATTCGTTGTCGGTTGCCCTTGCGATGATGCCACGTCCAAGAAGTCTCGGCGGAATGCTTGCATCCGAGCGGTCTTCTTCCCAGATGGCAATGGCGTCGCCGGTGTTGTACTCTTGCTTTGTTCCCTTGTCAACCATGATATAGGCGTACGCGCCGATGATGAGCATCGGGTCCATTGTATAGCGGATCATTGCCATTTCTTCGACTTTTGCTTCGGGAACGGCCGTGTAGCCAGAGACATTTAATACGTTGAGGGGCTGCTTTAAACGGGCCTTGGCATGGTCTAGCTTAATTTCCCTGAAGCTCTGGACAATCTTCGCTCTCGAAAGAGTATCTCCGATGGCGGTAATCTTTGCATAACCCGAAAGCCTTACCAAAGCGAAATTGTCATAGCTCTTGCCCTTGTGGGCGGGAACTTCGATAGCGCGGGCATCCAGGATTTCAACGAGGTCGCCCTTTTTGAGGGACTGGTTTGTCTTGCGCCCGATGCCTACGACAACTTCGGATTCCGGAATATGGATAATCGGCTCCTTCTTCTCGCCAGAGCGGATGGAGAAGAACCGGGAATCCTTCTTGATGGAATCAAGTGTGTAAATCTCGGGGGCGAGAATCTGGTAGTAGCCGTTGAAAATCTTTGGAGCCGGACGCTTTTTGTAGAGGTAGGTATCAGCCTCTTTTTTCTTCTTGTGCTTTTTGTCCTTTTCGCGCAGGTTCCCGAGCATGTTCTCAAAATCGCCATTGCGGGCGTCCCTTTCATCGCAACCGACGGAGGTAATTCCCTTCGGCAAGTTGGAATCGGCGACAGCGGCTTCGCACGGTCTCGTTTTCGGGAGGCGGTAACCTTCATCGATGCCGTCCCCCAAGTAAATGGAGTCGCCCGGATAAATCCAGTGCGGGTCTTCAATGTGCCTGTTGTTTTCCCAGAGGTCCGGCCAAGCGAACGGATCATTTAAAAATTCAGCACTCAAGTCCCAGAGGGTGTCGCCTTTTTTTACCACATAGGCGGATGCAATCAGAGCTGAAAGACCGAGACAGATCGAAGCACATTTTAAAAATCGCATACAATTCCCTAAGCAAAATTTGGTATTTGTTAAATAATTTAATCTTTTCTTTGCTTAAAAGATGGCGTTTTTTGCACAAAATGCGGAATATCCGACGAATTTGAGCGCATGGGGCGTTCTTTCGGGCGCTGGATATTGCGTGAACGGTGTGCAAGGGCTGGGTTCTGGCCCAAAATGCCAACTCTATCCGGCACAAACAAGAAGAGGATTTCGAAGGTGCCGCGGCCCGGTTCCATGTAAAGCGGGATGTTCTTGCGGAGCATGTAGCCTTCGTTACGGAAAGCCTTGATGGCCTTGGAGGCGGTTTCGAGGTTCCCGGTCTGCAAAAGGATGCGTTCAGGGCGGGATCCTGCGAGCGTGAGAATCATTTCCGAAGTGAGTGTGTCGTTCATGCCCAGGTTGAGGTAGAACGTCCAGCGGCCTTCGGCGTTATCGCTCTTCGAGAAGAATTTCGAAATGAAGTTTGCATCCAGGTGGCTGCGGTGGAAACGCATGTTCTGCGTGGCGACATTGCGAATGTTCAGCTTGGACGACTGCATCGCCACTTCGCGGCAGTCGAGCGATTCGACTTGCTTGAAGAACGGCGCGAGCGATGCTGAAACATAAGAGGAACCGGAGCAGAATTCAAAGAAACGGTCTTCGCGGTTCGGGTGGATGGCATCCTTGATGCGCACGGGGAGGTTGAGCCATGCATCCTTGATGCGCGGCGTCCAGTCGAGAACGTGCATGCTAAAGCCAGTTGATGCAATCGGCATAAAGCTACTGCCGAAGGAGCACTTGGCTTCGACTTTCATGCCTTGTGCATCGGCAGGGTCAAAGAGACGGTCCGGCAAACACTGGATTTGGTGGCAGCTGATCACTTCGGGGCAGCTGCGTTCGATAAAGTCCACGAACGTCTTGTAGCCGTGAGCCGAAATTTTGCCTTTGACGTTTACTTGTACGAGGAGTGCAAATCGTCCGTCGCCAGTAGCGCGGAACCAGATCTGGCGCAATGCCTTTTTGAAGATGCGCAAATGATCCTTGTGGAGCTGATCCAAGACTCGGCTCACAAGCTCAATCGGCTTCATGTCGCGGGACGGAGCGTCGATGACCAGGTTTTCCTGGGCGCCATGGAATTCCTTGACGATTCTCCAGTCGGAATTCTCGGGTGTGGCTTCGGCGGTAAACCATGCCTGCAACTTTCCCGGAATGCGGTCGTTTTCCATCCATGCGGCAACTTGGGCCTTGATGTCGTCGAACGAAAGAATTCTGCGGACAACAGGCTTTTCGGCCTTTGCCTTCTTTTCTTCGAGTTCATCGTCCTTGCGGACATCGGATTTTCTGGAAGCGTGGAACTTGCCTCCGGCGAGAGGTTTGCCGATTCTGTTGCCCATGGTGTTACGGGCAATGCTCCCTTCGGAGCGGCGTGAAAAACGATTGTTCTGTTTGTACATCTTTATAATCGTGTTGAATGTTTAAACTACAAATCTAGGATAAATCCAGGAGCATTCACGGGCGAGCGTCTTTGGAAACTCGCGGAACGAGCCGTTAATCTGATACGTGTTGAGGCTGCCTTCGACTGGCGAGAGTGATAGGACGCTATCGGCGCGGGATTCAAGATAGGGGTATTCGCCTATGTTCGTGGACGTCACAACCGCGCAACCCGTGAGGGCGATAATCGAGTCTACCATCTGCATCAGAATCTGGTGCGGGGAGCCGCTGAGTCTTGACGACTTCGGGTTGTGCAAAACGGCTGAAATCGGGTCGATCACGACAACCTTGTAATCGTGATTTTCGAGCTTTTTGGCGCCTTGGATGCGCTTCGCAATGAGCTGTGCGATTTCAAGCGGCGTAAGCGCTGTACCGCGTAGGTTCAAGAAACCGAACTTGGGCGTGTTAGGTTGTAAATTGCGCTTTTCGCCAAGCAAAAAGAGACGGTTCAGGAACACGGACTTGGTGAGTTCCAAGTTGATGTACAGAACATCGTTTTCGTTTGTCGTGTTGCCAAGCCAGTCTTCGCCATGGCAGATAGATAGAGCCATGTCCATGAGCGCAAGCGACTTTCCGCTTTTCGGCGGTGCTGTGAATAAGAAAAATTCACCGGCACGGAGCATGTTCTCGATAATACATGGATCCTTTTTCGGAGCTTCTTCGCTATCGCTTGCAAGTTCCACAAGCGGCTTGCCGTCAAGCGAGTATTCCGCCCATTCGCGCCATTCCGTGAAGTTCTTGGCACCTTGTTCCAATGCGATGAGGTACTGCTGCTTGCCATTGCGGAGTACGCCTGGCATGCGGACCATCTGGTTCGGGTTCCTGTTCCCGTCATCGACTTTAAAGCCTTGCGATTCAAGCGTCTGGAATAAAAAGTCAACGCGCTCGTTGTATTCTTCCTGGTCGTGAGCTTCGATCTTGATCCAGGCCTGCACGGAATTTGCGCCTGTGTTCACAAGGGCGGCGCAGGGGAGGTTCAAAGCCTTGTAGTAGGCAAGCTGCTTCGCTAGCGTCATCTTCGGGTTGTCTACGACAACGTAACGGTAATGCCAGCTTTCGTCGGTCGCGTCGGCGCCGCCTTTCACGGCGTTAATCGTGAGGAGTGCTCCGTCCGGGCCGTCGAGCTGCTTCATGATCTTCTTGAGTGCTTCGTCTTGCGCGACAATCTTCGAGACGATTTCGCGCGAGCCTGACGGCGTATTTGAAATCTTGAATTCAATCGTTTCGTCGGGCTTGAACGTCGCGGCTAGGAGCTTTGCAAAATCCTTGCGCCAGTCAGGAGCGGGCCACGGAATCGAAAGCGCTTCGGGGTCAATCTTGAAGTTCTGCAGCAATTCAAGGGATTGCGTGTCGAGACCGAGCGCAATCATCTGCTGCATCATCGTTGCCGAAAGTGGCGAGATGACGGTTGGCCCCATGGCGGCATATCCCGGAGCCATGCCCGGCTGGGCTTGTGCGCCTTGGACCATTTGCGGGGCGCTTGCTGCGTTCGCTTGGGCGGCTGCCTTTTGTTCGGCTTCGCGTTCGGTACGGCGCTTTTCTTCGGAGAATGCGTTGCGCAAAATCTTCTCGACATCGTCTGCCGAAAGCCCCTCGTCGCGGGCCTTGCCGCCGAGCTGGAATGTGGCGTCCATGAACGTCCAGCCTTCGTCAAGTGCGGCAACGCCGGCTTGGAACAAAGCCTTCTTCAGTTCATTCTGGTCGGCGAATTTGCTCTTTACGAAGTCGTTAAGAATTTTCTTTCCGTTTTCCATGGACACCTCCAATTCTCTCGAGTGGTTTGGTGAGTTTCAGTTTACTTCAGCGGGTCGCTATTCGGGTCGAGCTTGCCGGTCTTTACGTATTCCTGAATGTCTTTAGAAATGCGCATCGAGCAGAACTTCGGACCGCACATCGAGCAGAAGTGCGAGGACTTTGCGCTATTGCCCGGGAGCGTTTCGTCGTGGAATTCTACGGCGCGTTCCGGGTCAAGCGAAAGCGCGAACTGGTCGTTCCAGCGGAAGCTGAAACGGGCGCGCGAAAGCGCGTCATCGCGGAAGTGAGCGGCAAAGTGGCCCTTGGCAAGGTCTGCTGCGTGGGCGGCGAGCTTGTATGTCACCACGCCTTCACGAACGTCGTTCTTGTCTGGGAGGCCCAAGTGTTCCTTCGGCGTCACGTAGCAGAGCATGGCGGTACCGAACCAACCAATCATTGCAGCACCGATAGCGGACGTGATGTGGTCGTAACCCGGAGCGATATCTGTGGTGAGAGGGCCAAGCGTGTAGAACGGAGCGTTGTGGCACATTTCAATTTGGCGGTCCATGTTTTCGCGAATCTTGTGCATCGGCACGTGACCCGGACCTTCAATGATGACCTGAACGCCCTTCTTCCAGGCAATTTCGGTGAGTTCGCCGAGCGTATCAAGTTCGGAGAACTGTGCCATGTCGTTGGCGTCTGCAATGGAACCCGGACGCAGCCCATCGCCCAAAGAAACGCAAACGTCGTACTTCGCGAGAATGTCGCAGATTTCGTCGAAGTGCGTGTAAAGGAAGTTCTCTTGCTTATGGACCATGCACCAGCGGGCGATGATAGAACCGCCACGGCTTACGATGCCCGTCGTGCGTTCGAGTGCAAACGGAATGTACTTGAGCAAAAGGCCTGCGTGGATCGTAAAGTAGTCGACGCCCTGTTCTGCCTGTTCAATAAGCGTATCGCGGAACACTTCCCACGTGAGGTCGTCGGCGATGCCGTTCACCTTTTCGAGGGCCTGGTACATCGGCACCGTTCCTATAGGCACGGGGCTGTTGCGCAAAATCCATTCGCGCGTTTCGTGGATGTCCTTACCGGTCGAGAGGTCCATCACCGTATCTGCACCCCAGCGCACAGACCAGACCATCTTTTCGACTTCCTGTTCAATGGAAGAAGCGACAGAAGAGTTTCCGATGTTGGAATTGATTTTCGTGAGGAAGTTGCGGCCGATAATCATCGGTTCGCATTCCGGGTGGTTCACGTTCGCGGGGATGATGGCGCGGCCTTCGGCGAGTTCCTTGCGCACGAATTCCGGCGTGATGGCATCACCGCTACTGCCAAAAATTTCGTCCATCTTCTGGTTTTCGCGGATGGCGACATATTCCATTTCGCGAGTGATGACGCCTTCGCGGGCGTACTGCATCTGAGTCTTGTGGGCACCGTCTTTTTCCAGGCGTTCGCGGATCCACGGTTCACGAATGCGTTCAAGTCCTTTCTTTACATCAATCGTCTTGTCGGGGTCGCCATAAGCGCCACTCGTATCGTAAACAGGGAGCACGGGGCATTTCGGGTCGTCGAGTGAAATTTCGCGCATGGCGACTTTCAAATCCGGGAAAATCTTGCCGGGGACATAAATCTTGCGAGACTGCGGGAATGGCTTGAAAAAGCCGTTGGATTCAGACATATTCGTTCCTTTTGTTCAATTACGAACCAAGTTCAAGGGGTATAATCTCAGCCCGCGTATTAAGTGCAGGCACCCCGCCTATAATATAGATAATAAAAGTAGGAAGTAGGAAGGGTGGTGTCATCCTGAGCGGAACGTAGTGGAGTCGAAGGATCCAGTGATTTCTAGAAGGTGGATTTTAATGAGCAAAGCTATTTTATTTTCGTGCAATAATTAGATTTTTTACGTATTTTTTTTGAAAAATGCAAAGGAGAGGTTATGTCGGAAAAAGAAATGAACAACCAGAGGGCTATTTATGTGCTTTCTGACCTGAGAATGTATGCGAGTTCGCGTTCCTTGGATGCGATTGATTACGCTATTGAAGTCTTGCAGAAATTGGAAAATGCAGGGATTAAAAATCCGCTCGAATCATTAAAACCAGAGGAAAAGTAATTTATGGAACAGGCCACAAATACAGTAATGGCTTATGGAACTTTCTGGGCGCTTGTGCCGGCTCTTGTCGCGATTGTTCTAGCTCTTGTCAGTAAAGAAGTTTACTCGTCGCTTTTTGTGGGCGTCATTGTCGGTGGGCTTCTTCTTTGTCAAGGAACGGGTTCGGGATTCTTTGATGCCGTTTTTAAGAACGGTTTGATTGCAAAGGTCGCAGACCCCTATAACGTGGGCATTCTCGTGTTCCTTGTTATGTTGGGTGCAATGGTCGCTCTCATGAACAGGGCTGGGGGATCAGCCGCTTTTGGCAACTGGGCCAAGACGCATATCAAGTCAAAAGTCGGCGCGCAGATTGCGACGATTTGCTTTGGCATCTTGATCTTTATCGATGACTATTTCAACTGCCTCACGGTCGGTAGCGTGATGCGCCCGGTAACAGACCGCTTCAAGGTGAGTCACGAAAAACTTGCATATCTGATTGATTCTACGGCGGCTCCGATTTGCATCATTGCGCCTATCAGCTCATGGGCCGCTGCGGTTTCGGGATTCGTGGAAGGGGAGGATGGCCTCACGCTTTTCATCAAGGCTATCCCGTTTAACTTTTATGCTCTCTTGACGATACTTGCTTTGTTCCTAGTTGTCATCTGGAATGTGAATATCGGTCCGATGAAAAAACACGAAATGCATACAAATGCTGTCGGCGATAATTTTGAAGAATTGAATTTTACATCGACAAAAGGCGGAGTTCTTGATCTTGTAATGCCGATTGCCTCTTTGATTGTGTTCTGTGTGCTCGGCATGATTTATACGGGCGGCTATTTTGCATCGGGCGATGCGGCAAAGGGCTTTGTCGATGCTTTTGCTTCTAGTGATGCATCTGTCGGTCTTGCGATTGGCTCGTTTGGCGCGTTTACCTTTACCGTTTGCTTCTATATGAGCCGCCGCGTATTGCGCTTCAGCCATTGCATGGCTTGCTTGCCGGATGGCTTCAAGGCGATGGTACCTGCAATTTTGATTTTGGCTTTGGCATGGACGCTTAAAGGCACGACAGATGCGCTTGGCGCAAAGGAATTTGTGGCGGGCCTTGTGAAGGGCGGTGCCGCTGGATTCATGAACTTCATGCCGGCGATTATCTTTGTGATTGCTGCGTTCCTTGCTTTTGCAACGGGAACATCCTGGGGCACGTTCGGCATCCTCATCCCGATTGTCGTGGCGGCGTTTGGCGGTGTGGATTACAGCCTCATGGTCATTTCGATTTCTGCATGCATGGCGGGTGCCGTTTGCGGTGACCACAGCTCTCCGATTTCGGATACGACGATTATGGCAAGTGCCGGTGCGGAATGCAATCACGTGAACCATGTCAACACGCAGATTCCGTACGTACTCGTTGTAGCTGCAATTTCATTTGTGACTTACATTGTCGCGGGCTTCACCCGCAGCGCCATACTTTCGCTGTTGTTCGGCTTCGTGCTGACCTTCGGTACGCTCGTGATGATTAAAAAGCGTACCAAGAAGAATGTCTAATATGTCATTCCCGCCACTGAGCGGGAATCTCCCTCTGGTTGTTTAAGTATGCTTCTATCGGCGTCTGATTTTGACTTGCGCAAGGATGACGGCGGTAAACATTAGCACACAGCCGATTCCTTCCTGAAGGGTGAATCGTTCGCCAAGAACAGCCCATCCAGAAATTACAGAAAATACCGATTCAAGGCTCATCAGTAGCGATGCTAGGGTGGGCCTTATTTTATTTTGGGCGATAATTTGCAATGTGAACGCTACACAGCTCGAAAGAATCGCGGCATACAAAAGCGGAATCCACGGCCCGAAATGCGAATAGACTTCAATGATCGTGCCGAAACTTGCGAAACTCCCTTTCAGGTCTACAAAGAACATCGGGAAAATGGAAAGCGTTGCGACTACGAGAAACTGAATGGCCGAAAGTCTCACATTGTCCATGTAGGGACCGTACTTCCCGATAACGAGAATGTGTGCTGCAAAAGCGAGCGCGCACAAGAGCAGAACCGTATCGGAAATCTCGATTGAAAAATCGCCCTTGATGCAGAGCAGATAAAGCCCGATGACCGTGATGGCGACGCAAAGCCAGATTTTAGTGGAAATCCTCTTGCCGAAAAACAGACTCAGGATCGGGACGAATATGATGTAACAGGTGGTGAGGAACCCCGCCTTTCCGGCAGAGCAGCCCAGGTAAAGCCCGGTCTGTTGCAAGTTCATCGCAAAGAAAAGCGTTAGTCCGCAGAATAAGCCTGCTTTCCAGAGCTTGCGGCGGTCTTCCTTGTTCTTGGGACGCCTTGGATTCTTGCCGAGCTTGTCTAAAACTTTAGCCAGCCCGAAGAGGACTCCCGTGGCGATGAAATTTCGCATGCACACGAACGCGAACGGACCGATGTCGTTGCCTTCGATTTGTGCGACAAAGGTGGATCCCCAAAGGAATGCCGCCAGAACCAATAAAAAACTATATCCAATATTTGCCATTCTAGTGTAAAAATAGAAATGCTTACCGAAGATTGTTTGCTTTAAGTTCTGTAACCTTATATTGCCACTATTTCCTCTCGTCTCTCGTCTCTCGTCTCTCGTCTATTTTCTAAATTATCCGCTGTAAAAATCAAAGGATTGAAATATGGAAATCCCCGAATCTTCGAATTTTATTCAGGACATTATCGTTAACGACCTCCAGACCGGCAAGCGCGACCACGTGTTGACGCGTTTCCCGCCTGAACCGAACGGCTACATTCACATTGGACATGCCAAGTCCATCTGCTTGAACTTCGGCACTGCCAAGAAGTTCGGTGGCTTTACGAACCTCCGCTTCGACGACACGAACCCGACCAAGGAAGATGTGGAATACGTCGATTCCATCCGCGAAGACGTGAAGTGGCTCGGCTTTGAATGGAAAGAAGAATTTTTCGCAAGCGACTACTACGACCAGATTTACGCCTTTGCCGAAAAGATGATTGAAATGGGCAAGGCTTACGTCGAAGATTTGACTCGCGACGAAATGCAGGAATACCGCGGCAACGATGCCGGCAAACCCTCCCGCCCGAGTCCTTACCGCGACCGTAGCGTTGAAGAAAACATGAAGCTCTTCCACGAAATGCGCGACGGCAAGTACGCCGACGGTGAAAAGTGCCTCCGTGCCAAGGTTGACCTCGCAAGCCCGAACATGAACATGCGTGACCCGGTCATCTACCGCATCAAGCATTGCACACACCATCGTACTGGCGACAAGTGGTGCATCTATCCGATGTACGACTTTGCCCACCCGATCAGCGACTGGATCGAAGGCATTACGCACTCCATCTGTACGCTCGAGTTCGAAGCCCACCGTCCGCTTTATGACTGGTTCCTCATTGAACTTGGTTTGCAGAACCGTCCGCAGCAGATTGAATTTGCCCGCTTGAACCTCACGTACACGATGATGAGCAAGCGTAAGCTCCTTGAACTTGTACAGACGAAGGCTGTGCTTGGCTGGAACGACCCGCGTATGCCGACCGTTTGTGGTTTCCGCCGCCGTGGCTTTACCCCGAGCTCCATTCGCGAGTTCTGCAGCCGCATCGGTGTTTCCAAGGCCGACTCCATGGTCGATGTGAACCTCCTTTACTTCTGCATCCGCGAAGAATTGAACCAGACCGCTAACCGCGTGATGGCCGTGATTGACCCGGTCAAGCTCGTGATTGACAACTGGGAAGCGGGCAAGGTCGAAATGATCGAAGTCGAGAACAACCCGAACGACCCGAACGCAGGAACCCGCAAGGTGCCGTTCAGCGGTGAACTCTACATCGAAGCTGATGACTTCATGGAAGAACCGCCGAAGAAGTACTTCCGCTTGAAGCCGGAAGGCGAAGTCCGCCTCAAGGGCGCTTACTTTGTCACTTGCAAGAGCGTCGAAAAGGACGAAAACGGCAAGGTCACGGTAATCCACTGCGAATACGACCCGCTCAGCAAGGGTGGCGAATCTCCGGATGGCCGCAAGGTCAAGGGCACGATCCACTGGGTTTCTGCTGAACACGCTGTAGACGCCGAAGTTCGTTTGATCGATAACTTGTTCACGCTCGAAGATCCTGCTCAGGTTCCGGAAGGCGAAGACTGGCACGATTACTTGAACCCGGATTCCATGGTCATCAAGCAAGCTAAGGTCGAACCGGCACTTGCAAACGCCAAGCTCGAAGACCGCTTCCAGTTCATGCGTCAGGGCTACTTCTGCCTCGATAGCGAAGACTCCAAGCCGGGTCACCTCGTGTTCAACCGCACGGTGGGATTGAAGGACTCTTTCAACCCGACAAAGTAAATTCGAATTATAACCTTCGCGATACGGCGTTGCTCACCCCCTCACGTACGCTTAGTACGCTACGGGGTCTCGCGCCTTGTCTCGCTCGGTTCTAATCCGAATTAGATTTTATGTCCTCGGCTTAACAGCCGGGGTCTTTTGTTTTTGCTGTAAAAAAATTGTAGATTAAAAAGAGGTCCTTTAAAAAAGGAGGTCTTATGAAACGTTTAATGACTCTGCTCGTGGCTATGCTTGCGTTCCCGCTGATGGCGAACGCGCAGTCCCGTTACACGCCTTCGGAACTGGATACGCTTGTTTCGACGATTGCGCTTTATCCGGATCCGCTCCTGGTCCATGTCTTGGGGGCTTCCGAGCATGTTGAAGATATTCCCCGAGCTTCGGCTTTTGCAAATGCGAATCGCCATCTGAAGGGCGACGATTTGGCTTATGCCATTGAACGTGCCGAATTGGAATACGATGAATCGGTAATCGCGCTCATTCCGTTCCCGGATGTGCTCCGTAAAATGACGAAATATGCGACATGGACAAAACAGCTTGGCGAAGCGGTTGAAATGCAAAAAGCCGATGTGATGGATGCTGTGCAGAGAATGCGCAAGGTCGCTCACAAGAATGGCTATTTACAGAGCGATGACAAGGTTGCGGTGACCGTTGATGATAACGTATCCATTCAGCCAGTTCGCGAAGAATATGTGTATGTTCCCGAATACGATCCGCGTGTTGTTTATTATGTCGTATCGAATGATAACGCTCGAATCCGTTATGTTAGCGGGACATGGATTGGTTCAGGACTCATTTATTGGGGCTGGGATCCGTTTTATTATGACTGGGTGCACCGCCGCCCGCATTATCGCCATCCGCACCGCTATGCGCCTCCTCCGCGTCATCGTGCAAGGCCCAGACCTGCGCCGGGTCCGCGTTTGAACAATCCTCCTCCGCGTGGGCGTTTTGACAACCCACCACCACGCCCGCATTCTTCGTGGGAAAGGCGACCCTCCGCTCCTGCGCCGGCTCCGTCGCGCACGTTGAACAAACGTCAGGAAACACCATCGGTACAGCCGTCAAACAATAGTCGTCCGGCTCCGCCACCACCGCCGTCGAATTACAAGCGTCCGGCACCACCTCCGCCACCGCCGCAGGCTTCTAGCTCAAATGACGATGAGGAAAATCGTTGGAATTCTCGCCATTCAGAACGCCATCACGGCTCACATAACCCTCCTGCGCCACCATCGCGTAGAAGGTAAGGGTGTCACCATCTTGTCATTCCACATCGTGGCCTGACATGTTCGCCTCGGATATAGAAACATGCAAGCATGTTTCTGCATCACTCGGCTCCTTTGTCATTCCCGCCACCGAGCGGGAATCTCCTTTTTTAGGGTTACTTGTGCTTTTTTACTACGGAGCATATCGGGCACTCTTCGTCTTTATGCCCGCGCGCTTTGCAGTAATTGCGCCCAAAATAAATGATTTGCAAATGACGCTTTTCCCATTCTTCTTTGGGAAAAGCTTTTTTTAGATCTTCTTCGGTCTTTTCGACGCTCGAACCGTCGCTTAAACCCCAGCGTTCGGCGAGACGATGAATGTGCGTATCGACCGGAAATGCCGGGAGCTTGAAAATGTGGCTCATGATGACGCTTGCCGTCTTATGTCCGACTCCAGGGAGGCTTTCGAGTTCCTCGAACGTGTGTGGGACTTCGCCTTTGAACTTTTCGACGAGCGCTTGCGAGAGCTTGAAAATGTTCACGCTTTTGGTGTTAAAGAAACCGCAGGGCTTGATGATTTCGGCAATGCGGTCTACTCCGAGCTTGATCATCTTGGCGGGAGTGTTTGCTTCTTTAAAGAGAACCGCGGTCACCTGGTTCACACGGATGTCGGTGCATTGGGCGCTTAAAACAACGGCAACGAGGAGTGTGAATGGGCTTGTAAAATCCAGCGGAATGGGCGGATTCGGGTATAGTTCGTCCAGCTTATCGCCAATGAATTTGATTTTCGCGGCCTTGTTCATTTGCGCGATTCTCGCCTTGAACGTTCTTCCGTTTAATTCTTGTCGCGCGTGAAGTCTTGCTGCATGTTGAAGCTCGGCATGTCATCGTGCGGGTGCCCCACCTGAACGGCCGGGACGCCTGCATAAGTCGTGTGAGCAGGAACATCACAAAGTACCACGGCGCCAGCGCCGATCTTTGCACCGTCTCCGATGTGGATGTTGCCGAGCAGCTGGGCATGTGCACCGAGCATCACTCCATTTCCGACTTTCGGGTGACGGTCGCCGATTTCGTTACCCGTACCGCCCAAGGTCACGCCATGCAAAAAGCTCACGTTGTTTCCGACGGTTGCGGTTTCGCCGATGACGATATTTGTGGCGTGGTCCACCAAAAGTCCGTAGCCGATTTTTGCTGCCGGATGAATGTCCATGCCGAACTTGCGACTGATGATGCTCTGGAGCATCTTGGCGGGGAAGTGGCGGCCTTCTTCATAAAGGGCATGGGCGACGCGGTAGGCTTGCAGTCCTTGGAACCCCTTGAAAAACAGCAGCGGTTCGAGGGGGCCCGTGCAAGCGGGGTCGCGAAGGACTGTTGCATGCAAGTCCTTTGTCGCGCAAATAAGCAATTTGGGATACTTTTCGTACATGACGCCGAACATCTTCTCGAGTTCTGCTCGGTCGATGACTTCGCCGGCGAGCTGACAGGCGAGGGTGACTCCAAGCATATCCGCAAAGTTCTTGCGGTTAAGGATTTGCTCTTCGAGCATCAACTTCGAAAACGGCTCGGTCTTGACGAGTTCTGCGGCTTCCTTGCGGAGTAACTGTTCCATTTCTTCTGGTGTCATGATGACGCCAAATATAGAAAATGTTGATGGCTTTGCCTTAGAGTTGATTTAGAATCAAAATGAAAATTATGCGGGCGGGGCCCCAGCTCGGAGTTGACGCCTCTGGCGTCAGCGGCTTCACTCGGTTATGCCGGTCTGCAAGCAGCCCGTCGCAACACTCGTTTTGCACGCTACTGCGAAGAAAATACCTTGGCCGACGCTTTATTCTCTCGACGATTTATTTTTTTTTAGGAATTACAAGTATGTCTCGCATTGACTACAAAATGTTTTATTGTGAAAATACGGACATTTTATTATTGAATCTTACAGCGCAAGTAGCGCTTTGGCGGGGATCCAGAACCAATCGGGCCTAAATTCCAGCTCGTAGCATGCTTCGTAGATGGCTTTCGCGAGAATGTAGGGCTTGGATTCCTTCTCGATTTCTTCGGTGGAAATCCCGGAGACCTTGGAATATCCGGTGACAAACGCTTTTTGCGCTTCGGCCGGGTCGGCCTTGGCAACGGCGCCTGCATAGGCAAAACTGCGGAGCATGCCTGCAATATCGACGGCGGGGGAGCGGATGGTGCGCCTGTAGTCGAGGCTGCGCGTGGGTTCCCCTTCAAAGTCAATCATCTCGAAATGCTTGGTGCCGTTCGCACTTTGCGTGATCAGCACCTGCCCGAGATGGTAATCCCCGTGGATGCGCTGCTTTTTGATGGTCTTGTCGCTGAAAGTCTCGCGGAGAAGGTCGCTGTAGCGGATGCGCAGTTCCGGGAGCTTCTCGCGCAGTTGCGGTGCGTATTCAGTGTCCGTTGAGCTTTGAAGCAATTGTTGCAATCGGTCGAACGGAGGCTCGATGCCGCTGTATTTTGGACCGCTTAAACGCTTGAGGCTTTCGTGCATCTGTGCTGTGGACATCCCGAGCTGGAAGGCGTCCGTGCTATCCATGTTTTTGCAGAACTCGCTCCAGGCGTCAAGAGCGTTCGGGAAATGCTCTTCGAGGATTCCCCACGTGTAAATTTCGCCGCCTTTCGTCTTGTAGTTGCACACTGCATAGAGCCTCGGGACGCGGCTACTGTCGGCCTTGTTCAAGGCTTCCAGAATTTCGGCTTCGGGGTGGATTCCTGCTTCTAGCCTGCGATAAAGCTTGAAGAAAAACTTCCCTGGAGCGCAGAATGCGGAATTGCTCTGTTCCTTTGAAATGGGCTTGATGCTTGTGAGGGCGCCCCTAGAAATCGGTCTTGTAAGCCGAAACGAAAAGAATCCTTTGTCGCCTGAAAATATGGATTGCTGTGCACCGTCGAGGAATGCGTCTTCGAGAATCTTTCCGACCGCGTTCTCGTCATCGATGATTGCGTAAATATCGCTTTCGCCATCGGCAAACGAGACTTTTGCAAGCCTGATGCGAGTGCCTCCGGCCTCTGTGGAATCGAGCTGATCCACACGGGTTACGTTTCTGTTTTTCCCCATGAACCAGCGTTGTTTGCTAAAATATTTTATGAGGTTCATGTTTCGAATATATAATTTCTCAGATGAAAATATTTTTTTAATAACAATTTTTCTCGATCAAATAATGTATAATATAAACCATAGGAGATGGAAGGGTGGATTCTCCTTGGAAAAATAAAGAAAGTGTCTTCGATTATGTTTCGACTAGTTCATGACTAGATTCGAGCGGGATTAGGAGAGGGCACTTTCTTTTTCGTTTTATCCGCTATTTACCTGGACTTGTGAGAGGTGCGAAATATCCCTGGGAGCGCAGTGAGGCTAAAACTTTTAGCTGCTGCGGGACGGGTTCGCGTGGAAGGCCTTCGACGACGAAGGGCGGAATCTGTTTGATGGGCTTGAATGCTTCTGGAACATCACTGTAGTCGCAGAGTTGCCATGCGGCAAGCAGTTTTTCGATGAATGTACTCCACGGAAATTTGTCGGTGGGGTGCATTGTGAATCTTGCGGGTTTGAGGTTGTCCCTCGCATCGAGCAAGAGGCTCCCGTCTTTGTAACAGGCAATAACGGCGGCTTTCCTGGATATGCCGTCTGTTGCTTTCTGGGCGGGAATGTCTAAAATGAGCTGCAAAATAGAACTTATGCTGTAGCGAGTTCACGTTGGATCAGGCTGTACTCGTATTCAGAAATGGAGGTCATCTTTAAGATCAGTTCGCGCTTGAGACCTGCTTTGATAAGTTCCTTTGCTTCATCAATCTTGCTTGTTGTTGCCATATAGAGCCTCTTATTTTATAGAATGTAATATAAAAATAATTTTTCTGTGGCAAAAATGTCAATATTGGAAAGAAAAATTTTTGGCAAATATATAAAAAATGTGTTCTGTAACACATTGATGGTTAATGAATTAGAATTGACAAGTTGTCCAAGGCCGATTTTTGAGTAGTGCCTATAAAAATTCCGATGGGACAATTCCGTCGAGAACAGGGAAAGACTTGCGGTAGTGGCGCTCGGCCTCGAGGTCCAGTTCGGCAGAAATGACGGCTTCGCTTTGGGCAGGGCCTTCGGCGAGGATGTCGCCGTTGGGTGAAATGATGAGAGACGTGCCGGCGAGTGGAACCTGGGTGTCTGGGGATTCACTTACGGCATTGACGGCGGCGATATAGACCTGATTTTCGATGGCTCGTGCCTTGAGGAGCGTTTCCCAGTGGGCGCGCCTTTTGGCGGGCCATGCCGCCTGGATCGTGATGAGTTTTGCACCTTTTTGTGTCGCATGGCGGAAAATTTCCGGGAAGCGCAAATCGTAGCAGATAAACGATGCTACCGTCCAATCTTGCAGTTTAAATAAATTAACCTCAACCCCTGGTCGGAACGAATCCTTTTCTGGAAAGAACAAATTCATTTTATCGTATCCGCAGAATTCCTGGGCTGAGCGCGGATTGTATATGCTGACGTGGTTTAAAAATTGATTGCAGCTGTTTGCTTCACGCGCTCTTGAAATGCCTGCACCCATGATGGTGCAGCCTGTTGCGGTCGCGACTTCGGAAAGCATGTGTGCGGTTTCGCCTGATTTGCAAGTGCTGAAGTCTTCGGCAGCTTCGCTTAGATTGGCCGGTACGTAGCCCGTGGCAAACATTTCGGGGAGGAGCACAAGGCTTCCTTCTGTAGGCTTTTTTTCGAGAATAATTCTCTTTGCTCTTGCGATATTCTCGGTTTTATCGCCTTTGGCACTGTCCAGCTGGATTAAATAAACTTTAAGCATGCGTATAATATAAGATGTTGCGGCGTGGCTAAAAATTTTCTTGCATAAATTATCTATTTTGAAAGCATGAATTTTCGTCTAATTTTCAGTTTTGTCCTATTTGTTGTGGTTGGGGTCCTTGCAGCTTCGCCAACAACAGTTATTGGTGTCGTTCTTGAGGCTGAATCGGACTTGCCTATCAAGGATGTTGCTGTCTCGTATCAGTCCGGCAAGCGCATCGGGGAGACTGATTCCCGAGGTCGTTTCGAGCTGACGGTGGATTCTAAAAATGCGACGCTCGTGTTTAAAAAAGAAGGCTACGATAGCGTCTTTGTGGAACTGCAAGATTTTGCAGATCTTCTGGACATGGTCATTACGCTTAGCACGAATGTTACAAACCTCGGCGCAAGCACGATTATCGGTGATGGTGAACCTATCAAATGGGAAGTCGAACGCACTGTGAAGCTCGAAAAGCTTGAAGATGCTGCCGGCATGCGATTTGACTTGACGGAGCATTTGAGCCAGATGCCTGGGGTTTCGGGACAGAAGGATTTTAGCAGTGCCCTTTATTATGATGGATCCCGTGCAAGCGATGTGGCGTACCATTTGGGCCGCCTCCGCATTCCGAATATGCGCCACTTGGACGTCGGATTCCCGGGCAACTTGTCCATCGTGAACCCGCATACATTGAGCGGCATTGAAGTCCACGACCATTACGGTCAGGGACCGCTTGGGCAAGGTCTTGCAACTTCGATCCAGTATATTCCTGAGCAGACAAAAGGCGAATGGGGCTTAAGAGGCTCTGCAGGGCTTACGCTCCAGGAAGTGGTTCTTGATGCTCCATTCTTTATCTGGGATAGCTTCCGCTTTGCATTCCGTCGCCTGGATGGTGATATGCTCAAGAACTTGGGCGAAAAATTCTTTACGGAATTCCGTAAGCGTAACGACGACTGCTCTGGCGACTGCAAGGTGAAGTCTTCGGACCCGTTTGACCTTTCGGCGTTTGACATTTATGCGCAGTTGAACGGTTCTGATTCCTTGGGAAATGCGACTTGGGCTTTGCGGACGTTGTACAGTTCTGATGAATATAAGGTGAGCCAGGATACTTCGTCTACTTATGGCGCCGTCAATTCAATTGATATTATTGAAGGTAGTCAAAGCTATTTGGTCATCGGAGCCGAGTATGCGTCGAAGTTCGGAACGAGCTTCCATGCGGGACTTGTCCGTGAAAGTCTAAGCGACACGCTGCGCGATACGACGGGATTCCGTACGGGCAAGATCTCGGACCCGACGGCAAGATCGTTTATTGATGGTTACAGCCAGACTCATACAACACTGAGTGCTGGTGCAGACAAGAATTTCAATGCGGATATTTTCGGTGCTGACTTGCGTGGCGCAATTCTTTATGAACATCACTTGGTTGAACGTAGCTATCCGGTTCCTGGTGGCGAAGAAAGTAGTGACTACCAGACAGGCGTCTTGTCGGGTGCTGTAACGCTAGACTGGAAAAATGATTATTCGGAACACATGATTTCTGTGGGCGCAGTTGCCGATGCTGCTGACCATAGGGCGCTTCCGACGGCTTCGTTTGATATGGAACGCAATTTGTCCAGGACGGATACCGCTTACTGGAGACTCTTTGGTAATGCCGCTTATCGTGCAGACTGGAAACATTATTTTGACGATGGTGATTTGACTGGGCGCCTGGAATCCGGGACGTCGCTCAAGTTGGGCTTGGGTTACCGTTCAAAATATTTGGTTGCCCAGTTCTCGGGCTTTGGACGTTTCTACTTTGATCCTTTGCTGCCGTTGCCGAAAGCTTTTGCAAATTATAAAGATGTGACTCCGATTGATTTTGCCTGGGTTACCGGCGCTTCGGGTTCGTTCGAATGGAAAACTTCGCACCACTTCTCGATGGCAATGAATGCAAGCTCTGTTTATGGTGAATATGAACTGAAGGGAGGCAAGTCCTTGCCATGGGAAGCCAACTCCCGTCTGGATGTAGTCTCGCACTTTAGGTATTATCCGCGAAAGGATTCCATCGTGTCGGTTATATTGACGCACCATGCAGCATGGCATAGACCTCTTTATTACTATGCCATTAAACCGGCATCGGATGGCAAGAGCGGAACCCGAGAACTCAAGGACTATAACAAGTTTACGGATTTGTACAGAACCGACGTGCGCGTGAATCTCGATTTGACGAAGACGAAGGGTTTCTTTAGAAATGCAAGATTCTATTTGGAACTCGACAACATCTTCTCGAAGCTCGATGTGGGCGCACTTAGATTCCTTGGTTCTGAAAACGGTCGTGAACGCTCTTGGGTTGCTCGCGATAAGGACAAAAATACTGCAAATGGCTATGACCTGGTACCGTTTATCGCAAAGGGCATGGGACTCTTTTTCCAGTTTGGCGTAGAAGTGCAGCTGGGAATTTAGTGAGTAGGCGGTAGGAAGTAGACAGTAGGAAGTCGCGCAAGTTGTCATTGCGAGGAACGAAGTGACGAAGCAATCTATTATTTTAGTAATTGCGCTTTTCGCGGTTTTCTCGTTTGCTCATGTGACGGATAGCTTGTTTGTGCCGCCGAAGCCTGCGAAGCCTTTGCGTTATTGCACTTCGGCAAAACAATGGGTGGATTACGCAAGTCACGATTCAAATTTAGTCGAAATTACACGCATGCGCGGGCTGCGCATGGATTTGCGCTATGCCACGTTTAACAACGTAACCGGCCATGATATGTATTGCGGGATCCAGCGCGCTTTTATCCATAAGGACGGATTGCCCAAGCTTAAGCGAGCGCTCTCGATTATCGCCAAAGAATTGCCGGGGTATTCGCTTGTGATTTTTGATGCCGCGCGCCCGATGTACGCACAAGCTGTTTTGAAAAGCTCTGTTGCTGGAACGCCTTATAGCAATTTTGTCTCGTCGGGTAAGACGGGCGGACTCCATAATTATGGCTTGGCCCTTGACTTAGGGCTTGCCGATAGTACTGGCAATTTGCTTGACATGGGTGCTGATTTTGATTCGTTTGAACGCTGTGCGGGAATCGTGGGCGAAGCGGATGCTTTAAAGTCCGGGCGCCTCACTCAACAGCAAATTGATAACCGCAATTTGTTGCGCAATATCATGAAGCGCGCCGGCTGGGTGATGCTCCCTAGCGAATGGTGGCATTTCAACGCATTCACGCGCGCCTATACTAAGGAAAATTATCCGCTGTTCCCGATTTGAGTTAAGAACTCTAAGTTACGAGTTTCTAGAAAATTTTATGTCAATATTTTCTAATGACCAATGACTACTAACTAGTAACTATAATCTCGTATTTACGGTAATGACTTTATACTTGCGCGTTTCAGGCGGTCGTTGAGTGCCATGCCAACGCCCGTGTTCGGGATGGGGTCCACGAGAATCAAGTCGTATTCGGGCTTGTCAAGGTCGTGCATGAAGGCGTAAAGCTTGGAGGTTGCTTCGACCATGTCACCTGTAGCGGACAAGTTTACCGTAGCGGGGATGGGGCCTGCTTGTATGCCAAACGCAATGCGTACGGTATGCTCCGGGAGCGTGTAGCCTGCCGGAACTTCGCCGTAGTAAAGCGGAACTTGTGGGCGGTAATGCGTATCGCACTGGCCGGGGGCGAGCATCGGCTGGCCAGGCTTGGATGTAGATTCCTTGATTTTCACTTCACCGAGGACGGCTTTGAACATCTCGGGCGTGATGGCGCCTGGACGCATCACGGTCGGTTCGCCGACGAGCGAGATGATGGAACTCTCGACGCCAACGGAGCAGGGGCCACCATCGACAATGCCTGCGATGCGGTCGGCGAGCTGGGCGGCAACGTGTTCTGCCGTTGTCGGGCTCACGTGCTTAAAGAGGTTTGCGCTCGGGGCGGCAAGCGGGAGTCCTGATTCCTTGATGATCGCCTGTGCAATCGGATGGCTCGGGAAGCGCACAGCCACGGAGGGGAGGGCGCTTGTGCAAAGGTCAGGGATGCAATCCTTCTTGGGAAGGATGATGGTCATCGGACCCGGCCAATAGGCTTCGGCGAGCTTGTAGGCGCTATCGGGGATGTCCTTTGCAATGTCGGTGAGCTGTGCAATGTCTGCGATATGGACAATCAGCGGGTCGAACGTCGGGCGTTCCTTGGCGGCGAAAATCTTGGCGAGAGCTTTTGGCTCGAATGCGTTACCGGCGAGCCCGTAAACCGTTTCTGTCGGGATGGCGACGACTTCACCTTCCTTGAGGAGGCGGGCTGCTTCGCTTACACTTGTCCATGGCGGGAATTTCATAGCCCCAAAAATAGAAAATCCAGAAGGATTTAGTCTATTTGTCATTCCCGTCTTGAACGGGAATCTCCATTCTCCAGTGTATAAAAAGAAGATGCCCGCTCGGAGG
The DNA here is from genome assembly GCF_002210345.1 of Fibrobacter sp. UWB4. Lineage (NCBI taxonomy): Bacteria > Pseudomonadati > Fibrobacterota > Fibrobacteria > Fibrobacterales > Fibrobacteraceae > Fibrobacter > Fibrobacter sp. UWB4. The sequence goes on from NZ_MWQI01000001.1 coordinate 375,060, forward strand.
CGGGCATGACAAGGTCTAGTGAACTTGGCAAGGTCGTGGAGACCTTTTCTGATCGCTTATGCTTCGGTCGTTGCGGCTGCCGGAGCTTCTTCCTTCTTTTCGTCCTTGCGGCCGAAGGCAAACACCTGGTCGCAAGCAGAATTGAAGCGCTTCCAGATCTTTTCGGAGTGTTCACGAGGAACGGCTCCGACTTCCTTCCACAAGCGGCGGAAATGCTTGACCTTGTTCATCGAGGCGACGACCGTCTGATCGTTCAAGTCGGTGAGCAAGTCTTCGGCCTGTTCGCAGAGGAGAATCTTCTTCTGGAGATTGTTCTGGCGAGCCTGTTCCTGAATGTCGAGCTGGTCGCGACGGCGGGTGAAGAAGTCATCGCAGACATCGCGGAATGCCTTGCGGAGTTCGTCATCATCGTTACCGCAAGAACCAAGCGTAACCCATTCCTTCTGGATGTCGCGAACGGCATCGGCGAGCTGGTTGGAGCCTGCGCTTTCGGCAAACTGGCGGACCTTTTCGATCATTTCCTGCTTTTTCTTCTTGATGTCTTCAATCTTGGCCTGGAGTTCCGGGTCAGATTCAGCCATCTTGGCGACAATCTTATTCACGATTGCGTTGAAGCGTTCGTTGATGGATTCGACAGCGTCCTTCGGGACCATGCCAATCGTCTTCCATTCAGCATCGATGGCCTTGTAGGCTTCGATGACTTCCGGAGTGATGTTGGCGATGTCGAGAGCTTCGAGCTTTTCGCAGAGGGCTTGCTTCTGTTCGAGGTTCTTCTGCTTTACGGCATCCATTTCTTCAAAGTGGCTGCGCTTCTTTTCGAAGAAGGAATCGCAAGCGGTGCGGAAGCGCGTCCAGATTTCGTCGGACTTGCTCTTCGGCACTGGACCTGTAGCCTTCCACGCATCCTGCAACTGCTTGAGCTTCGTGGAGGTGGCGTTCCAGTCGGTCGAATCCTTGATGGCTTCGGCTTCGATGCAGAGGGCGACCTTCTTTTCGTAATTGGCTTCGCGGCTATCGTCTTCGCGCTTCACATTTTCCTTATGTTGAGCATAGAAGGCGTTCACGGCGTCCTTGAAGCGCTTGTTCAAAGCGGCAAAAGCTTCCTTCGGGACCATGCCGATGTTCTTCCAGTTTTCCTGGATTTCCTGCACGGCCTTGAACTTGTCCTTCCAGAAGATTTCGGCGTTTGCAACGAGTTCTTCGACCTTCTGGCAGAGGGCTTCCTTGTCAACGAGGTTCTTCTGGCGTTCGGCGTTCTGTTCTTCGATGAACGGAGCGCAGTTTTCCTTGACCTTGTCTACGAGGGCCTGGAAACGGTCGCGGTAGTCCTGGAACTTGGCTGCAGAAATCGGGCCGATTTCACGCCACTTGCCGCAGAGTTCGCGGAACTTGGCAAGCACGGCCTGGCTCGGAGTTTCCTTGGAGAGCGCGTCCATTTCTTCGATGATGGTGTCGCGGTCCTTTTCGTTGTGCCAGTTTTCCCACTGTTGCATTTCCTGGAAACGGGAGGTGGCAATCTTGTATTCCTGCCAGAGATCGTGGTACTTGAACTTCTGTTCGCCGACGATTTCCTTCCATTCCTGATAAGTGTCACGGAGAATCTTGTGGATTTCGCGGAACTCCTGGTTCTCGTCGATGTTCTGGATGCGTTCGATGAGGCCGCGGAGCTTCTTGGAATTTTCTTCGATGACCTTCTGGGCCTTTTCGTTGAAGGCGCTGATGAGTTCATTCAGCTTAGTGCGGAGTGCATTGTAAGCCTGGAGGATCGGATCGTCACCTTCGAGGAGGGCGAGCTTTTCCCATTCGCGGACGATGGCATGCAGATGCTTGCCCGTGTTTTCATCGATTTCCGTTTCGGAAAGCGCCTGGAGACGTTCGAGAAGGCTCTTGCGGATGGCAATTTCTTCTTCGCTTGCGTTTTCAGATTCTGCGGACGGAATTTCAATTTTCTTTGCTTCCTGGGACTTGAAGTAGGCGTTGTTGAAGCGCTTGATCAAGGCGGCGTCCATGACGGACTTGCCTTCGTTCCATTCCTGGATGATTGCGTTCACGCGGTCTGCATTTTCTTCTGTCGTGCCGGCTTCGAGCAAACCTTCGAGTTCAGTGAGCGATTCCGTGAGACGTGCAATCTTTGCCTGCTTTTCGGCTTCGGCATTTTCGGCGGCCTTCTTTGCGGCGTTTGCTTCGTCGTAGAACTTGTTGAAGCTTTCGTAAATTTCATTGAGCGTTGCTGTAGATTCGCCCATGCCGAGAGCGTTTGCTTCGTTCATCAAGTCGTCAAATTGCGGCTTGGTGGCAAATGCGTCCTTCTGGGCGGCGAGGAAGTGAGCCTGCTTGATGAGCGCTTCGCGCTTGCTCTGCAAGAGTTCGGCTGCCTTTTTGCCGTTGTCTTCAGCATCTTTCTTTGCACGAACTTTGTCCGAAATTTTCTTGCGGACGGAGGTGTGCTTGGAACTCTTGATGAGGTCGGCTTGAAGCGTTTCCGATGTCACGCGGTCTGCAGCTTGCAGTGCGATTTCTTCGCTGGAATCGCGCGTTGCAATCTGGGCGAGCAAGGACTGCTTGCTGCACTGCTTGACAAGTTCTTTCTTTAAAATTACGTTGTCTGTAGCCTTGAGGACGTCTTCGGTATAACGAGTATCCTTGATGGCTTCGATGTAACCGAGGACTTCACTATTCAGCGCGGATTCGTTAAAGCTCTTCAATTTTTTGACGATTTCTTCGAAGGCTCTTGTCTCGGCCAAACGGCGTACGCCGGAGTCATTGTCTTTCGTAGAAATTTCCTGAAGTGTCTTAATAATTGCAAGTTTCTTAACTGCAGCCATTCGCACTTCGACATTATCATCGGAAAGGGCAACTCGTTCAATAATATCTTGACAAGTGAGTTCATCCAAGTCGGCAATGGCTTCGATGCGCTTTGCTGGGTTGGAATTTTGCCATTTCGGTTTAAATGCGTCAAAAATGCTCATAATATCTCCAATAGGTAGGTGGGGCTTCCTCAGCTCCATATAGCATAATCTAACTAAAAAAATATTACGGTCAGGAAAAACAGTGCGAATTTATGCCCATTTAAGCTTGTAACAATACTATCTTTGCCCCGTGGCTAAAAGAATACCCAAGACAACGGCTCCAGAGATGGTTAAGGAACGCTGCAATTCGGCGCTTCTCTCTCGTTTTTGCGAAGTCTATATTCCCTTGTCCCCATCTGTTTTTACTTACGGGGTGCCTGAAGGTGTAAATATTGTGCGGGGAAGTGTTGTCTGGGTGCAGCTGGCTCGGCGTAAGCCCTCTCTTGCTTTGGTCTGCCGCGTTCATGATGAAAAACCTGCTTTTGATGTTCGGTATGCATGCCCGCATGAGTCTGGATACGTCTTTTCTGGACGTTATATGGAATCGCTGGAATGGGTCGCTAAGTATTATATAACAACGCCCATGCGCGCATTGAATGTGTTTTGGCCGGCAGATTTTGATAAGTATCTTGATGCATTACTCGCCGAAAAAAATGCTGAACCTCGGGGTGAGGCTCCATCGGTTGGACCTGAAATGGTCGTCTGTTCGAACTTGCCCCCCTTGACAGCTGAACAGGAGACTGCACTTGCCAGTCTTGTGGATGATTTGGATAAGGACGGTTTTCGTGGATCGCTTTTGCATGGTGTGACCGGCAGTGGCAAGACGAGAGTTTATCAGGAATTGGTACGCGAAGCGCTTAAGCGCAATAAGCGTGTACTCATTCTCGTGCCTGAAATTGGGCTTACTCCGCAGACGGCGTCTCGTTTTGAAGACTATTTGAAAGTTCCTGTAGTTGTGCTGCATTCGGCACTCTCGGCTCCGCAAAAGCGCGCTGGTTACTTGTCCGTACTCGACGGTTCGGCTAAGGTTGTGCTTGGAACACGCAGTGCAATTCTTTCGCCGTTTGATTTTGATGTTGTTATTTTGGACGAAGAGCATGATTCTTCGTTTAAACAGCAGGACCCGGCTCCGCGTTACCATACGCGTGACTTGGCTTTCCACTTGGCGCAAAAGTACGGGGCGCTTGTCGTGCTTGGCTCTGCAACACCTTGCCTTGAAACGTATCGCAATGCAAAGACTGGAAACATCAAGCTGTTGACGCTCAAGAACCGAGCCACGGCGGCACCGCTCCCTGAGGTGAACGTGATTGACATGGGCAAGGTCCGCCAGCAGAAGGGAATGCTTTTGTCACCTACGTTGCGCGAAGCGCTTTCGGATTGCATCGTGGGCGGCGACCAGGCGATTATCCTCATGAATCGTCGAGGTTATTCTAAGATTAGAGTTTGTTCTAAATGCGGTGAAACTCTTTATTGCAAACACTGTCATATTCCATTAGTTTATCATAAGCAGTACAATGCGCTGATGTGTCATTACTGTGCGGCGCTGTATCATGTTGATACGCCGTGCCCGACATGTGGTTCGGAAACTTATGAATTTGTTGGTGGCGCGATTGAAAAGCTCGAAGAAGAAATTCAGGAATGGATCGCCAATGCAAAGGTGATTCGCATGGATCGCGATACAACGCAGAATGTAGGCGCTGTCGAAAAAATATTGACATCGTTTCGGAATCGCGAATACAACATTTTGCTTGGTACGCAGATGGTTGCAAAAGGCCATGATTTTCCGGGTGTAAAGCTCGTTGGAATTGTCGGCGCTGATTCTGGGCTTGGTATTCCTGATTTCCGTTCGACGGAACGCTTGTATCAGCTACTGAGCCAGACGGCGGGCCGCGCGGGGCGCGCCGATGGCGGAGGCCGCGTGTTTATCCAGACGCTCAATCCGACAGAACCCGTGATGCAATATGCTATTCGCCATGATTTCAATGGATTTGCCGATATGGAATTTTCAAATCGGCAAATGGCTTTTTATCCGCCGTTCTGCAAGCTTGTTGAAATCAGTTGCGGATCGAAAGATGAGAACTTGCTCCGTGATTCGGTAAATCGTCTAGAAAGTATTTTGCGCAAAGAATCTTCGATGACGGTGCTTGGGCCTGTCGATGCGTTTGTACCGAAAGTGCAAAATGTGTTCTGGGTAAAGCTCTATATTAAAACGCAAAACCTTGCGGTTGTGCGCAAAGTTCTTTCTCCGATTTTGAATGCGCCCAAGGCATGGGTTCCTGGCGTAGAAATTAAAGTTGAATTTGAATAAATAGCGAATTATCTTGGTAAAATATTTTTACGTAAAAAGTTGACTCTGGAAAGTGAATTTTGTAAATTTACGAAAAACTTAAAAAATGGAGCTGGAATGCTTAAAAAGATTTTTGTGTTTTCCGTAATGCTTGCAAGTATGGCTTTTGCAGGTAATCCCTATGGTTATGGCTCTTCTGAAGATGCCGATGCTGCTGCAGGCGTTCTTGAACAGAATAAGGCTTCTGCAGAATATCAATCTGTCGTTAGCCCTCAATATGAAGATAAAAAGTTTGCTCTTGTGTTCCACCCGATGAGCACGATTGTCTATGGTGCGCAAGGTGTATTTATCTTCCACTTAAACTTTGAAGCCGGCTTTGGTTCCTTCTTTTCCTTGATAACCCGTCCTGCTTATGTGAATGGCACTAATAACGGTGTTACTGCTTCTGGTTTTGGCATTGAAGAAGGTTTCCGTTTCTATGTAAGCGGTAAAGGCCATAAGGGATGGTATGTGGAACCTGAATTATGGTTTGCATCTGTTGATGCTTCCAATTCTCGCGTTAGTGCAACTGCTAATTCTATTGGTGGGGCTGTCGTTGCGGGCCATAAATATGTAAATGGACACTTTGTGTTTGGCTTTGATGCTGGCCTTGGTTTTGCCACTGCGTCTGCTTCGTCTGATGATGTGGATGTTGGCAGTTTTGTCCAAAATTCCTTTGGTATAGCAATTGATGTCTATTTAGGTTTTGCTTTCTAGTCAGGAGAAAAAATGCGCACGTCTATTTACGCCGTTCTTGTTTCCCTATTGATGCTTGTGGGTGCCTCTTTTGCCCAGTCCTGGGACAGCTACTCGTCTAATGGTTCTACAAGTGAATATAGCGAAGTTTCTTCTGCACCGAAATCCAATGCTGGAAAAATTTCTCAAGTAGAAAAGAAGTGGTTCATCGGTGAAAACATGGTGACGCAGGAAGCTGTTGAAGCCGCCTTGAAAACGAACTCAGAAGCTGCAAGTGATCTGAGCGCTTCGAAGGTGTTCTACTATCCGGCTCTTGTTATTGCAACTGCGGGTGGTGCTGCTGTTGGTTATGGCGTTGTTGCCTGGATTAAGGGCGATAGCGATCTTGGCATGCCGCTTACACTTGGCGGTGTGGGTGCTTGTGGCCTTGCTTTCTTGCTTGGCTATGTTTCTGGGAATTATTTTGATTCTGCTGTGGAAATCTACAACAAGAATCTTGATTCCCAGACTAGCTTGCAGGTAAAGTTTGGCGTGATTCCGCAGGGCGGAATTGGCCTCGCTTTTGCATTCTAGAATTTATTTGTCTGCAAGCAGACCGAAAAATTGACCTTTCACGAGCCAGCTCACGCCGAAGAACGTGAGCGCAATGGCTTCGACGATGAATATTTTGGCAGAGAAGGTGATGGGGAGAATTAATAAAATCAGCGTGGAGAACATTCCGATACCGCAGACTTTATAAATGATGTTCCTAATCCTTTTCTGCTTGGTGTTGCTTTCGCCGAGTGTGAACAAGAATAAGCTGTTTATGGCTAATAGCAGGAAAAATAGAACTGCTGCTGTACAGTGGATCTTGTCCGAGATGTCCACCGGCAGCTGGAAAAATCCGACAGTGCCTGGGGCAATTGAACATTTGCAAGGGAATATGACAATCATCAATCCGAAAATGCCGGACAGCGTAGAAACAAGATTGTCGCGCCAGTCATAACCTTTATAACAAATCAGGACGATTGCCGCTGTTGTAAGAATCCCGGTCAGAGATGGCGTTAGGTAATAGGTCGCTGAGATGGAGAGCGTTTCCCAGAAATCGTCGGCGATGATGTTTGGCTGTGCTTTGGCCACGATTGCGGCGCCAGTGAGCGCTATCCACGGAAGAATCATTCCTAGGAATCCCGCAAAATTACGGATGCGCTTCATCCATGTTTCGGCACATTTCTTTGTAATGGCTTTAACGTCTTCTGCGTTGCATTCGCTAGTAACCTTTTCTTCACTCATAAAGAACCTCTTTGCTCCGTTTGCTTTTCAACAGAAGCTTAATATAATAAACTCTTGAAAAAGTCTTGCTTATAATTCTACGATAAATCGGTAAAAACAAAGCGCGGCTACGCCTAGAATAAATGTGAGCACGATGATGAATTGGATTGGATGCTCGTGGAAGTCGTAGTCGGCTTGACCGTACGTAAACTTGCCGCGGACAATTGCGCTTATGAAAAGCGCTAAGAAAAGGATGCCTAAAAGAAGAGTCATGGCGGATAAAATAGAAATTAAACGTGATTGTGCTTTAACCCCTTTGAGTAATGAAAAGGCAGAAACGATTTTTCCTAAAAAAGTATATCGTGGTTAATCTGCCGAAGTTCAATAAGACCGCAGACGGGGTAGAAAATCCTGTTGACGCGTGGCTTTATGTGCTCAAACACGCGCATGAGGGCGACCCGCTCCCTGACTTTGGAAACGGAATTGTCAATGAAGCTTTAAAACGCATCAAAATCGAAAACTTGGACAAAACAACCTTGACTGAATTGGAGCGAGAAATGATTGCGAAAGAAGAAATTGAATGCCGTTTGGCTGGAGCGAATATTTTTAACTGCATTATATAGCCCGGTTTTGCCGGGATTTTTTGTTTTATTTTTGCACGAAGTTCTTTAAGGACGGATCGCTCCATTCACTTTGTTGATTTCCCCGTCGAAATAGACGAAGTCGCTGTCTTTATTTTTCCATACGGCGCGGAAAACGGTGGGGCGTTTGATGCCATCGGAATAGGTTTTGTAGTTTTCGCATTGCGCTTCCCACGGGGTGTATTCAATTGTTCCGTCGGGTGAAATTTGACCGCGGTCATTTGTTGTAAACGAGGTCATTTCGTAAGCGTCATTGAAGTGGAAAATACCGGTAGCTGTTACGCCTTTGTTTGTGATTGTGGCTTCTACGGTGCGTTCGTCAATTTGCGTGAATGTGATGAAATCTTTTAGGAGTGCTTCTGGCAAAAAGAATGCTTCGGCGAGATAGGTGATGAGGCAAGCCTTGTCCATTGCAGGACCGGTCTGGTCAAATAGCGTAACGAGCTTTGCGAGCACACCTTTCATGCCGCCTTTGCCGTTCATGTAGTAATCGTAGCCTTGGAATGGAATGCCGAACATTTTGCTGTCGATAAAGGCGAGCCTATTTGGCGAATCGGCAAAGTCCACATGCGTGTAATCGATTTTGATTCGCGGCTTGTTTACGCCCATGCCGAAATCGACATCTTTGTATTCCATGATTAAGTGCGAGCGCCTTTCGCTGCCGATGTAACCGTTCGTTTTGAGATATTTTTGAATGAGGGGAGGGAGGCTTGCGATACTCGCAGAATCTAGCGTTCCGGTGATTGCTGCGGAACTTTTCAACCTTGTTGCGACATCATTGTGGAACTGCGTTTTGACGGGCGAATAGGGAATGTTAAACCAAATTGCTGAAAGTAAAATGATGGTGGCGATGATAATCAGGATGGTCATGAAAATTCTCTTTGCGGGTTTCGTTTTTTTTGCGTCTTTCATCGTTTAAAATTTCTGTTAGGAGTGTTAAAATAAATCTAGCGTACTGTCTAGATAAATTTCTTCGCGGACTTTAAGTTGATACTCGGGCTTGGTCATGTAATAAAGTAGAAATTCCAAAATGAGGGCGCTGCCGAGGCTGCGACCTTCGATTTTGAAGTGCTGGAATCCTGCGGGGGCGTAGATGTTTTGAATGTCCTTGATTCCGATGAAGCCGGGATTCTTCATGGCGTCGGAGAAGCGGTAACCCCTTTGGGCTGTGGGCGAAACGCAGACATGGTCTTCACTTTTTTCGCCAAGACTTTTCTGACTCACATTCTCGTAGCATTTTTTGCGGTCGTAGCAGCCGAACCAACAACATTCATTGCATAAAAATTCGACCTTTTGCTTTTGCGTATCAGTAAGCGTATACAGTTTGTCGAATTGCTTGTTGAGCCTGAAATCGGGAACGACATAGCGGAATTCTTCGCGGTCCAGTTCCGCTTTGAACTGCTCAAAATCGGTGATAACTTTTGTAGTTGAGGATACAAAATAGAAGCCAGGGTATTTTGCTTTGATGTAATTCAGCAACATGTCAGAATGGACAATGATTCCGTTTTGAACTGTGTTCATTTCGCTTGCATCGGAATACTCGCGACTCTTGTCTGCATTGGGAACTGCGCGCATCTCGCCAGCGCTGGAAACTGCGCCTTTTTCGAACATTTTGCACAGCTTATTGCATCGAGTGTCGGCAAGGTGCTCTTCGCGAATCAATGAATTGCTGAAAGTGAGTCGTGCTGAAATCCCGTATTTGTGCATGAGCGCTGCGACTTTCCGCGGCTCTGCATCGCCGAAGCCTACGCGCCCACCGCCCCAAATGCAGTCGCTTGGCGCTCCGTAAATGGATCCGATTTCGCACCAGTCGTAAAAATATTCCCGGTGCTCGCGCCAAAGCGGCAGAAACGCCTTGTATAAGTCGTAAAATTCAAATAGGCCGGGGAGGTGGTAGTAGATTTTCATTTGTTTTTTTATGAATGTCGCAAAAATTATAGCGATTTTTTTGACTTCGATATCTGTTTTTCCTCCAATTGTGCTCAATTTCACGTTCTTGAAAGACGTTCTTTGATGAGTCCTGAAAAATATGGTATATTAAAGGTGTCCAAAGTTATCAAGAGGGGCTTATGAAAAAGGCTTATTTAGCTTTTTTGTTTTTTGTTTTTTTGGTGGATTGTAGTGACAGTTCCCCTAGTTTTGTAGATGGAGCATCCAATGGTTCTTCAAAAAAAATGGAAGGGATGATTCTTGTTCATGGAGGGACGGTTACTTTAGGTAGTAATGATTCTCGGTATAGAGTGAATGAACGTCCTGCAATGAACGTCTTGTTGGATTATGATTTTTATATGGATGTTCATGAAGTGACTTGCGATGATTATCGGAATACAGCAAAAAGTGGAAATCTCAAAGATTTTACCGAATGTGAAGATGACCGATATCCTTTGTCCAATGTGACCTACTACGATGCCGTTTTGTTTGCAAATGCAAAGAGCAAGTTGGAAAATTACGATACCGCTTATACATACAGCAAGGCTGTTTTTGATGGTGATGGACATTGTACAAATTTAGATGGCTTTGCTTTCCATCCAGAAGTAAAAGCCTATCGTTTGCCCACAGAATCAGAATGGGTGTATGTAGCCTCTCGTGGGTGGGATCCTTCGCGTAATAGTTGGAATGCCGATAATTCAGATTTTAAAGCACACCATGTCTGTACTGTAGAAAAAGATTCGCTTGGTTTCTGTGATTTGGCAGGAAACGTAAAGGAATGGGTCAATGACTGGGCTGGCAAATTACTTGACACTACTATTGTGAATTTTGTGGGAAATGCTGGCGATGGCAATATCGGTGAACGCATCTTGAAAGGTGGCTATTATTCGGATTATGCATCCAATATGAATGTCGTTTCTCGTGGGGATGACTATACGGTTGTTTCTTCCTCTATGGCAAAACATATCGGTTTTAGACTTGCTTGGGGTGCGATTCCAGAGCCGACATGGTTAAGCGCTAGTGGAAATGTTCAATCAAGTATTGTTTCTCCGATTGCAAGTGCTTCGGTATTGAAACATTACACGGGAACCAACGATATGATACTTGCGTTCCGCAATGACGTTAACGGAAACTTGGCTTACATAAATTATAAGGACGCTATTTTGACTGTAACGGAAATTAGCGATTCTATAGATGTTTATCATCCTGATATTTCACCCGATGGAAAAAAAGTGGCGTTTTGTACCAAGTTTGAAGGTCTCGGTGGTGACTCGCGTCTTTATGTGCGCGATTTGAATGAAAAAGGGACGAACCTTGTAAAACTGGATGTTGCTAGTGCCGCTATTCCCCGATGGCGCATCCTTGAAAACGGAGATACTGTCATTGTCTATGTTACAGATGCGGGCGATAACAAGGATGAAGCTTCTTTTAAAAAATCTTCTACTTGGCAGGTCAAATTTGCAGATGGCAAATTCGGCGTTCCAGAAAAGCTTTTTGATGGGGCATACCATGGTGGTATCAGCGAAGACTATTCACTTGCTGTGAGTGGGGCTCGTCTGTTGCGCGCTCGCATTGCTAAATCTAGCTCTACGGTCTTAGATGAAGCTACCGATACGGTTTGGTATAATGGTGAACAGGCTTGTAATGTTTCTCTAGCTCACGATGGTAGCAAACGCGTTGCGTTCCTGGATTTTGGTGGAAATACTGGTAGAAAGTTTGCTAACGAAAATTATTCCACACACCAACGTTTGCTTGTCGCTGACAGTATGGGTAAATTAATAAAGAGTATTAAGGCTGCATCGGGCTACACCTTTGATCATAGCGAATGGGTGAGTGGTAGTGAAAATTCTAACATCGTAGCAACACTAGCCAATGTAAATGGAGCGCACTCAAAAATAGTCCTTGCAAGTCTTGATGACGAAAGTATCGTTGAATTGGCTGAAGGCGAAGAACTTTGGCATCCGACTTTATGGGTGAAACGCAAAGCAAAAATATTTGGCAATGATTCTGGTGGTTCTCAAGTTGGTAGTTCAGTACTAGATTTAGATAGTGCTGGAATGTATTACAACAATTCAGGAGCATGCCCTCGTGCCGCTATTTTCCGTTACAAAATGGAACTTTTATGGCATTACAAGGACTCTGCTAAAACTGTCATTCTTGGATCCTCTAGAGCTTATCACGGAGTCAATCCAAAATTATTTGATGAAAAAATGAAGGCCGTCAATATGGCGGTTCCTGCTGCCACTATCTATGGAAATTTGTACCTATTTGAAAATTACATATTGCCCCATATGAAAAATATTAAGCTCATTATTACCTCCATCGACATTGATCGTGGGTACCTTACAGGGCAGGACTCCGAAAATATCTTCTACAAGACCTATAAATCTTATCTAGGCTACGTTTATGACGAAAACCACAATTTCTGGAAAGACGGGTACCCCGAAGGACTTTATCAGGCTACGTATGAAAGCCCTAGTGCCGATTCTGTATTGGAACGAAAGATGCGAGAGGATTTGGGTTATTATTCCTTATTTGGCTCATCCTGGGCGACAACGTATATTCGGGTTCGAGAAGATTCTTGTTGGATGGATAAAAAATCAGATATATACAGGATGAATTTTGGACTTTTAGAGCGCCTTTTACAAATTTGCAAAGAGAATGATATTTTTGTTATCGGCGTTTTGTTCCCGCAAGATCCAAAATACAAGAACACGGGGGCTTATGGTTATACGGGGCTTCGCCGGAGTGAAGCGCCTGCTCTTATCCAGGAAATATCAGATTTGAGCAAGGTTTATTCTAATTTTATACTAATGGATGAGAATAAAATGGGAGACCACGATTATACGGACATCATGGGGTATGACAATAGCCATATTTCGGATTATGGAGCCCGACAGCTGACTCATCGATTGGATTCTTTGGTTCATACGTTAGATATTGAATTTTGAAAAGAATCGCAATGATTATTTATTAAGTACATAAATAAGAAATTTTTTGTAAATGTCGAGAATGTCATAATATGACATTCTTTAAACGTATATTTGTCATGTAACCTTCAGAAAGGAGGCCTGCAATGGCAAATGAAATGTTTTACGTGAAGATTGAAACGTCCCGGGACATAACGGTTTACGGGTTCTCGCGAAGCGCGACCGGAATTCTTGATTTTGTTGATGGCGCATCAGCAAAAGATGAGGAACTTTCGCAGATGCAGTGCGTTGACGGGAGTGCTTATTTCACGCCTTCTTGGTACATGTTCCTGCCCAAAGATCTGCAAGCGACGATCAATGTCTATTTGCCGAGCGATGTCAAAAATCTGGATGTCGGGCAGTATTCGTTCTTGCTGCATGTGGGGGCACTGTTGCTTGCTGTCGATGAACGTGATGGCTTGCTTGTCGCCGAACTTTTACGCCGCCGTGTGACTGTATTTTCGAGCTTTTTACCGCTTGTGCTTCACCTTATAAAGCCTGTGGCGGCGGAAGCTTTGTTTGCATATGTTTATGGCGGTTTCCGTGGCGATTCTAACTTTTCGCAGATTTACAAGGCTAATGTTCCGATTGCAACGGGCGAAACGGATGTTTCTGCGATTCTCCTAGAGGCTGCAAAGGACGCTCTCAAGCCGAATCCCGAAAAGGAATCGCCGGAAGAAATGTTTATCCGCTATTTCCGCGAAAAGGAATTTTTTGACTTTACGATCGGGCTTGTGGGCGCAACGAACCACCCCTGGATTGCTGGTATCGAAAAGTATGAATCCGTAGTAAAGGCGGCGACGGCATTTCGTTTCTTTGATGATGCTGCGGTTGGCGCCAAAAGTCAGGAATTTTTTGAATCGCTCTCGACCAAGGTGCAGGCGGAACCGTACAACCCGCATGACCACAATGCGATTAGCGTAAGCATAGATGACTTGGGGGCAAAGCTCAAGGGCTTGGTTTCCAAGAGCAAGGCGGGGTATCTGCGTGCAACGGGGGCTGCGATTTTGCGCAAGGCGCGCCCGAACATGTTTGCGTACGACTCTAAGCTGTGGCGCTTGGGTGCGGATCCGAGCTTCTTTGAAAATTCCATTGTCGTAAGAATTCACACATAACACCTCACACAAAAATTCCCGCCTCTCGGTAAACGATGGGGCGGGAATTTTATTAAATGCGAATTCGATGTAGGATCATGGCCAATGACTAATGACCAATGACCAGCAACCAATTTACTTCTGGCTCAAGATGGCGCGGAGTTCGTCAGCAGCCTTTTGCAAGTCGTCGTTCACGATAGTGTATTCGTACTTGCCTTTGGTCTTTGCAAATTCGATTTCCTTCTTGGCGTTTGCAAGACGGAGCTGGATGACTTCTTCGCTATCGGTGCCACGGCCACGGAGGCGGCGCTCGAGTTCTTCGTCGCTTGGCGGCAAAATGAAGATGCCTGTTGCGTCAGGGTAGACCTTGTCGAAGTTCACCTTGCCGAAAACGTCAAGGTCAAACAGCACGCGGTTTCCTTCGGCGAGAGTCTTCTCGACAAAGCTCTTGGGCGTTCCGTAGTAGTTGCCGTGGACTAGGTTGTATTCGACCAAGGCGTCGTCCTTGATCATCTGCTCGAATTCTTCCTTAGTCTTGAAGAAGTAGTGGACGCCGTCAATTTCACCTTCGCGCGGCTTGCGCGTTGTTGCGGAGATGGAATACTTGATGTCCGGGAAATCCTTGATGACAAGATCCTTGAGGGTGGTCTTGCCCGCGCCACTGGCGGCACTCATAACGAAAAGCTTGTTTTTCATTTTTTAGTCAATGGTCGATAGTTGTTAGTCAATAGCCGTTAGCTTTAACTAGGCTCTATATGCGCCAAATATAACTAATAACCAATGACTAACAACACTTTTGACTATTTCTTGTCTTCGATGTACAGCGGGCGCTGCTTGACTTCGTCATAGATTCGGCCGATGTATTCGCCGAGAATGCCGATGGTCAAAAGCTGTACGCCTGCGAAGAACACGATGGCGGTCATGAGCGATGCCCAGCCTGGAACCGTTGTCGCAGGGGAGAGGAACTTTTCGAGAATCGACCAGACGAGGAGTGCAAAGCCAACGATTGTAGCGATGAAGCCCATGTAGAAGCTGATCTTGAGCGGAGCCGAGCTGAAACCCGTGATGCCATCGAACGCGAGGCGCAACATCTTCTTGAGCGGATACTTCGAAGTGCCTGCGGTGCGTTCGGCGCGGTCGTACTTGACGCCGATCTTCTTGAAACCGACCCAGCACACGAGCCCGCGCAAGAAGCGGCTGCGTTCTGGGAGGTTCTTGAGCTGGTCTACCACGCAGCGGTCCATGAGTCTGAAGTCGCCTGTATCAGGCGGAATGTCGATGCTCGTGAGCTTGCCGATGATGCGGTAGAAGCAGAATGCCGTAAAGCGCTTGAAGAGAGTCTCGCCTTTGCGCTTGTTGCGCTGGGCGTAAACGACCTGGTAGCCTTCGCGCCATTTTTCGAGCATCTCGTGGATGAGGCTCGGCGGGTCCTGCAAGTCGCCGTCGATGATGACGACGGCTGCGCCCTGGGCGTGGTCAAGACCTGCGCTGAATGCAGCCTGGTGGCCGAAGTTACGGCTAAAGTTGATGATTTTGTTGTTCGGGTTCCCAGGAAGGAGGCTTTCCACGATTTCTCGGGTGCGGTCCTTGGAACCGTCGTTTACGAAAATGAGTTCGTGTTCGATATCCTTAAGCTCTTCCTCCAAGACGCGGTAGGTTTCGGCGACGATCTCTTCTTCATTAAAAACAGGTATAATTACGGATAAAAGCATAATGCAATTATAGCAATTTAAAAAATAGTTACTAGTTAATAGTTATTAGTTACTAGGGAATTTTTATATAAATTACATCTAGTAACTAGTAACTTGAAACTTGGAACTGCGGCGAAGCCGCTATGGTATAAGAACCGGGTTGATGATATCAACGTGGCTGCAGTTGATGCCTTCTTTGGGGAATGTCCTGATGGTAAGGTTTTGGACGCCTGCGATATTGGCCTTGACTTTGTGCAATTCGCCGTTCCTAAAGAACGGTGTCTTTGCAAGTGACTTTCCGTCACCGAGAACTTCTACAGCAACGCCTTCGCTGCATAGCGATTCATCGTCAAGTCCTGTAGAAAATTTGAGCGTCGAAAAACTTTTCCCGATATCAAAAGTCGTTGTAGAGGATGCGTGGACGCCGATGCCATAATCATAACGCTGTCCGTTTACGTTAAACTTGTTTCCTTCGATGCTTTCGTTCTTGTGCATTTTTCCCCATTCCTGAGTGTGACTCTTGATTGGGTAATCAGAAAGCGCAATGACGCCATTGACATCATAAAAGAAAAATTTCGAAATGTCGGCAAGCTTGCTTTTGGTCGCTGCATCCTGTACGGTAAAACGGATTTGGTTATAACCAGGCTGTAATTTTTCGATATCGATATCCTTGCTGTATTCGCCAGATTTGTATTGCGTTGCAGTAACAGATTCGTCATTCACAGTCAGTGACATGGACCAGTTGGCAGCTGCGGCTCCTTTTTCATTGAGGTTGTAGTTTATTCTTAATGAAACGGCCTTGCTCTTGGTGGAATCGTCCGTGACGACTTCTAATTCGCTGGTGGATATGATTTTTTCGGGGTTGTAGTTTTTACGACCGTTGAACTTTGCGATTTGGACCCAGTAGTTGTTTGTAATCAAGATGTTCTTGACGCCTGTCAAATCCATTTCTCGTTCAAAGATATCGCATGTCGTGGCGATGCGGTGTTCTACGGCTTTCCTGTGGTAGGTGTGGCTATCCCAGCAGTCCAGTCCGCGGATGTAATAGACTTCGCCTTTGTACTTGTCGATGAGTTCGCTCATTTCGTGGTTGGACATCTTGCGGGCGTTGTCATAATGGATGGAAGACATGCCGTAACCCACAAAATGCCATGGGCGACCGTAAATAAAGAACCTGTCGGCTTTAGGCTGTTCCTTGAGCCATCCGAGAATTTCGTATTCTTCAATGGTCAAGTGGTTGCGGTTGTACATGATGTTTTTGTTAAAGTCCTTTTTGTAGTGGTATGTCCATCCGCTGAAGATCAACGCGACAATGAGAATGCCGAGAACTGCTCCCTTGCCGTTCTGGTCTCTGCTTCCGTTCGGTGTGGCAAAGTACTGGACCATGTGGGTTATCGGGAGGGCGGCGACAAAGGCCATGGACGGCAACATCACGAGACTATAGCGCTGGTTGATTTCAATGCTGAAATCGCCGGAGACGTTTTCCAAAATCATAAATGTTTGCAGATGGTACAGGAGCAAGAATCCGAGAATCTTGAGATATGTGAAACTGCTCTTTCTGGCATCGTTAATGGCGCGGAAGACGAGGTAAATGCCGCCAATCGCAAACAGGTAGTTGAAGTAACTGAGGAACGGGTTTTCAAGTTCTCCGTTGCTCTTGAGAGGCTTTGTCATCACTTCCCAGTTCTTGGTGAGGTCTTCAAAGAAGTGGCCGTGGGCGTTGAACTCGCCTCCCTGGAATCCAAATCCCTGGAAGTAGCTGATGGTGAGGAGTGCAGGCACCGAGAAAAGCGAAAGCGTCATGAAGAAAACGGGAGCTTTTTCGTCTTTCTGGTCGAGAAGTTTCGGGAGTGCAAAAAAGATGAATGCAAAGATGCAGAAAATTGTTTCTTGGCGGGTCTGGGCAAAGAAGGCTAGGATGAGCGCGAGAAGCGTCCAGTGCCAGACGGTGTTTCTGTCGTAAGCCCATTTGAAAACAAGCAGCGACAGCGCGGAGAGGAAAATGTAGAGCGGTTCAACGGACATCGATCGGAACTGGAATAGCACGGTCGGTTGGAGTGCCATGAGGAGCGATGCCAGGAACGCTAGGAGCGGTTGCTTTGTCCAGGCGACAATCGCAAGGAACATAAGCAGGAACGCAAGCGGCAACATCAAAAGTTCAGCTTTGAAAATCCAGCGGAGGTCGCTTCCGAACAGCGGCATGCCGATGCGGTAAAGGAACGATAGGCCTTTCGTCTTGAAACTGTTGGATGTGGATTTGCATGTTAGGGCGCCGTTCTCGAATTCGCCCTGGTTGCAGGTGCCGGATTCGTTATTGTAGTACATGTTCTGGGCAACGGACATGAATACGCTTTCGTCGCTCTGGACACGGTGGCGGGCCTCTATTTGTGTGCCTGCGAAAATTGAAACTGTAACGGCGAACACGAGCGTCATGATGCTTATGGACTTTGCGGGGAGGATTCCCTTGATCCATTCCCTGAAATCCTTGCTCAACATGCAGAACAGGACGATGCCTGCGACGAACTGTATCGCAAAAAGCGGCAGGGGGAGGTTCAAGTCCAGTTGTCGGATGGTTTCCCTGTGATTGATGTTCGGGGCGAGGTAAATAAGGAACGGGATGGCTATGGCAACGAGGGTGCCG
This sequence comes from Fibrobacter sp. UWB4, assembly GCF_002210345.1. Taxonomy (NCBI): domain Bacteria; kingdom Pseudomonadati; phylum Fibrobacterota; class Fibrobacteria; order Fibrobacterales; family Fibrobacteraceae; genus Fibrobacter; species Fibrobacter sp. UWB4. Next base: position 393,147 of record NZ_MWQI01000001.1, read on the forward strand.
AAAATGCCGGCGGGGTGAGCTAAGTTCTTGAAGAGCCTCAAGATAGCGTCTTTGTAGTTCATTTTAATCCTTCTCGAAAACACGTAAAAATCGCTCCAGGAATTGCTTCTTTTGGGGCGTTTGGGCTTATTTTAAGTTGTTGCTGAAATATAACTTTTTATTGCTTTGGGCTTTTCATTTGACAATATACCTTGAGAGTTTCGCAAGAAAAAACTAAATTTGCCGCGTAAAAACAAAACTCTAAAGGGGTTAGACCGTGCAAGATTCATTAGTTACAAAAGCAGCTGACAACGTCCGTATCCTTTCTGCCGCGATGGTGCAGAAGGCCAAGTCCGGGCATCCGGGTGGAGCCATGGGCGCCGCAGACGCCATCACGCTTTTGTTTGCCGAGTTCTTGCGCTATGATCCGGACGACGCCAACTGGATGGCTCGCGACCGCTTCTTCATGGACCCGGGCCACATGAGCCCGCTCCTCTATTCCGAACTCGTCCTTACGAACCGCCTCACGCTCGAAGACTTGAAGAACTTCCGCCAGCTTGGCAGCCGCACTCCGGGCCATCCGGAAGTCGATGTCGCTCTCGGCATTGAAAACTCCTCGGGTCCGCTCGGTATCGGTCACGGCATTGCTCTCGGTGGCGCTATTGCCGAACGCTTCATGGTCGAACGCTTTGGCTCTATCCTCGAACACAAGACCGTCTGCCTCGTTTCTGACGGCGGTCTCGAAGAAGAAATCGCATACGGCGTGGGCCGCATTGCAGGTCACCTCAAGCTTTCGAACCTCATTTTCTTCTACGACGCAAACCAGGTCCAGCTCAGCTGCAAGACCGAAGACGTGATGGACCACGACTTCGTGAAGCAGTACGAATCCTGGGGCTTCCGCGTGATTGAATGCGACGGTTCCAACATTGCAGAACTCCGCAAGGCATTCAAGGCCGCTTGGGCAGAAACTGAAAAGCCGGTTCTCGTCTACGGTCACACCACGATGGCCAAGGGCGCTATCGCCGAAGACGGCAAGAGCTACGAAGGCGCTGTCTCTACGCACGGTCAGCCGCTCAATGCCGCAGGTGCTTCTACCTCTGCTACAGTCAAGAATCTCGGTGGCAATCCGGACGATCCGTTCCAGGTCTTTGACGATGTGAAGGCTGGCTTTGAAGCCCGCGCTAACGAACTCCGCAAGCAGGTTGCCGAATGGAAGAAGGCCAAGGCCGCTTGGGACAAGGAAAACGCTGAAAAGTCCGCTACCCTCAATGAATGGCTTTCTGGCAAGGGTCTCAAGATCGACCTCTCCAAGCTCAACATCAAGGAAGGTGTTGCCACTCGCGTCACTAGCGGTACGGTTCTTGGCTACCTCGCCGAAAATTATCACAACATAATCTGCAGTTCTGCTGACCTTTCGAACTCCGACAACACGCAGGCTTTCCTCGACAAGACGGGCATCTTCCGTGCTAACGACTTCAAGGGTGCTTTTGTCCAGGTCGGTGTTGCAGAACTCACGATGGGCGCCATTGCAAACGGTATCGCTCTCCACGGCGGTCTCTATCCGATTTGCGCAACGTTCTTTGTCTTCAGTGACTTCATGAAGCCGGCAATCCGTATGGCAGCTCTCATGGGCCTCCCGGTCAAGTACGTGTTTACGCACGACAGCTTCCGCGTGGGTGAAGACGGCCCGACGCACCAGCCGATTGAACACGAAACGCAGATCCGCTTGCTCGAAAGCCTCACGAAGGCTAGCGGCAAGGCCGAAATGCTCGTTCTCCGCCCGGCTGACGCTTACGAAACTCTCGCCGCATGGGAAATGGCTTTCGAAAACAACGACAGCCCGACGGCTCTTATCCTCACTCGCCAGGTCGTGAACACGCTCCCGGGTGAAAACCGCTATGAAGCTGCCAAGGCTTGCCGCAAGGGTGCTTACATTGTCAGCGACAACACTGCTGCTGGCAAGAAGCCGGATCTTACTTTGGTTGCAAACGGCAGTGATGTTCTCCTTGAACACCAGGCTGCTGAACTCCTCCGCGACGAAGGCAAGTCCGTTCGCGTGGTTTCCATGATTAGCCCGGCTCTCTTCCTCAAGCAGCCGAAATCCTACCGCGACAGCATCATCGCTCCGTGGACTCCGGTGTTTGCAAAGTCCAGCGGTCTTCCGCTCTTGTTCGCACAGGTCGTGGGTGGCTTCGGTAAGGTCTCCGGTCTCGAACGCTTCGGTGCTTCTGCTCCGGCTGGCGTCCTCGAAAAGGAATTTGGCTACGTTCCGGAAGCTGTTGCCGCAGCCGCTAAGGAATACCTCGCTGAATACGCCAAGAACGTCGAAGACTTCAAGAAAGCTAACGCTTAATTAGCGAACGCAATTGAAACATTTAAAAACGGTGCCGATGACGGTGCCGTTTTTTTTGCACTACTTCTAACTTGTACTCTCGCTACGCTCAAGTACCAAATGCTGGTCTCGGTCATGTCCAAGCAAGCTTGGCCGCGACGCTCGACCTATGCATTTGTCCTACATCCTACTAAAACAATGTAATTTTATTGTGATTTTGCGCACTTTCCCTTTAAAAAGTGTTATATTCAGTGCATGATTTGCCCGTTTTGCAAGAATGATAACGACAAGGTTGTCGATAGCCGCGTGAGTGGCTCGTCCATCCGTCGTCGTCGTGAATGTTGCGCTTGTGGCCGGCGCTTTACGACCCGTGAATATATTGAAGTCCAGCCGCTGACTGTCATCAAGCGCAGCGGCGAGCGTGAGCCTTTCCAGCGCGAAAAATTGCAACGTGGCATTATGAACTCCTGCAAAAAGCGCCCGGTTTCCATGGACGATATCGAACAGCTGGTAACGCGCGTGGAAAATTCGTTGCAGATGTCGGAAGGCTTTGAAGTGAGCTACGATCAGATCGGGAACCTCGTGATGCAGGAACTCAAAAAGCTCGATGCTGTAGCCTACGTTCGTTTCGCTTCCATCTACCGTGAATTCAAGGAAGTGGGCGAGTTCGTGGATCAAATCAAGACTCTTGATAAGTAGAGCGGCGCAGAGCGCCTTTGAGGTTTGGGCTCGCTACGCTTTGGGGTATGAGCGATATTATTTCTGCAATAAAAAGCTATCTTTGAATTAAATCTTATACCTCAGAGGGAGCCGGAGGCGACCGTGCTCATACCTCATAGCTGCAGTTTCTTATGAATTATAAATACTCCGATCTTTTAAAGTCTGCATTATCCAAGCGCGCTCCGTTATTCGATGTGACGGATGCTTTGCGCTTTGTGAATGGCGCTGCCGACGGTTTTCCGGGACTCACGATTGACAAGTTCGGTGACCGTTATCAGATGCAGTTTTTTGGACCGGAGCTTTTGACGAGCAAGACTGAGATTGTCGAAGCCTTGTCGGCTCTTTTCAATCCTGTTTGCGTTGTAACAAAGGAACGTCTTTCAAGCTCTGGGCGTTCGCTTGAAAACGCTCCGATGGATGTGGTGGTTGGCACACGCGAAGATGCCGTGGGGACCGTTCGCGAGGGCAATGCCAATTTTCATGTGGACTTGCTCGATACGATCAATCCGGGGCTTTTTCTCGACATGCGTCATGTGCGCCTCGAAGTCGAAGAACGCTTCCGTGAAATGTCCGGCGCATCTTCGGCGAATCCCGAAACAGCAAACGCATCTACGGCGAATCTCGCAGACTCGGTGAATCTCGAAAATCCCGCGACCGGCCTTCGCTTCTTGAACTTGTTTAGCTATACGTGCAGTTTCTCCGTTCACGCCCGTCTAGGCGGTGCTGCGGTCGCTACAAACGCCGATATCAGCGGCAAGATTCTTGACAAGGGCCGTGAAAATTATGCCTTAAATGGCCTTGATTCGCGCCCAGGAGAGTTCTTCCGCGGTAATGCTATCGAGTATGTGCATTGGGCACAAAAGAAGGGACTCCGCTTTGACGGTATCGTGCTTGACCCGCCGAGCTTTGCGCGTTTCAAGGGCTTTAACTTTAACGTGCGTGAACACCTGATGCCGCTCGTTGCCGACTGCGCGACGCTTTTAAATCCCGGCGGATTTTTCATGGTGAGTTCCAACTACAGTGAGTTTAACTTGTCCGCTTTTGCCCGTGATGTTCTCGCGGCAGTTTCGTCCGTGCATCCAAACGCAAAAACGTCTTGGAAAAAATCCCAAGACGTAGACTTTGTCGGTAGCGGTTCTACAAAAGATTCTTGCTTAGTCGCGACTCTCGTAGAAGTGTAAACTGCGCGATTCTTGACTGCGCTAGTCCTCGCCGCCGTCCATTTCAATTTTAAGCTCTTTGAGCTTGCGCCAGAGTGTCGCGCGGCTAATACCGAGCTTCTTGCAGACTTCCGTCTTGTTGCCTTTGCAAATGCTTAAGGCATGCAGAATGTGCCTGCGTTCCATCTCGTCGAGCGAAAGAATTTCTTCTTCTTCGGGCGCAGGATTATGCGTGATGAACTTTGTCGGGTTGTGCGTCAGAAACCCTGCGCTATCCGTCTTGCCCGAAATCGGTTCAAAGTGAATCGGCTTTCCGAGCGGGTTCTCAGCCGATTTCTCGTTCTCTTCCGCTTCTTCATCATTGTCGAAAACAGGCTCGCCAGCGCTTTCTTTAAGGCTCACGGCTTCCTTGATATGCGGAATCGCAACCGTCTTTTCTCGGGCTTCCACCTGCACGTATTCCGGCAAGTCTTCGAGCTTGATGACGCCACCTTCCGAAAGTACGATCGCATGCTCCATGATGTTTTCGAGTTCGCGAATGTTGCCGGGGTAGGGGTACTTTGTCAAAGCGTAAAGAGCTGCCGGTTCAAGGTCATGAATTTCCTTGCCCTGTGCTTCCTTGTTCTTTAAGATAAAGTAACGAATTAAGTTCGGGATGACGGGCTTCCTGTCGCGGAGCGGCGGAAGCTGCAAGTGGAACGTGTTCAGGCGGTAGTAGAGGTCTTCGCGGAATCGCCCTTCGTGCATCGCTTGTTGCAAATCGCGGTTTGTTGCTGCGATAATGCGGATGTCGAGGTAGCGGGCTTCCGTTTCGCCCACGCGACGGATCTCGTGGCTTTGCAGAAAACGTAAAAGTTTCACCTGCGTTGCGAGAGAGAGTTCGCCAACTTCATCGAGGAACAGCGTACCGCCATTGGCGGATTCGAACAGACCTTTCTTATCTGCGGTTGAACCTGTGTACGATCCCTTCTTGCTTCCGAAGAGTTCGCTTTCTACGAGGTTCTCTGGGATGGCGCCGCAGTTGACTGGCACAAACGGTTCGTTCGCGCGCTTGCTGTAGCGGTGAACGACGTTTGCCAAAAATTCCTTGCCCGAACCAGACTCGCCGGTTATAAGCAAGGTGCTGTTGGTCGGTGCGACCTTATAAACTGTCTTTAAAATCTTACGCATCTCGGGCGTGTCGCCGAGAAGGCTGTCCAACACTTGGGATTCCATGAGCTGCGTGTTGGACTTGTTTTGCTGTTGAGCCTGGATCTTGCTTGCTGTGCTCTCAAGGAGCGAAAGCGTGACCGGCTTTTTCAAGAAACTGCTTGCTCCACGCGTTATGGCGCTAGCGGCTCCCTGCCAGTTGCGGTCATCGCACAATACAAAGATTTCGACACCAGGCTGGCGTTCCTTCAAATAGCTGATCAAATCCATATTGTCGAGCATTAAAAAAGGAACCTCGATAAACGCAAGGTCTATCGACGTCTTTTTTATTAGCGGCATCAAAGTTTTTTCGTCGGAGCAGACCAGGAGGTTCGTTCCGGCAATAGACCAGTTCCGCTGTAGCTCCTCGACAAATTTCCGATCAAAATCAGCGATCAGGATATTCATCATTTATGCGCTATTACGAATGTGCTTTGATAATCTCGTCAACTTTGTTGCGAAGCAGCTGGAGATCCAGCGGCTTGCTGAAAATTGCGGCAACATCGAAGTGCTGCGCTGTTGCAAGGTAGTCTTCTGCAGATGTACGGCCACCACCGCTAATGGCGATTGTGCGGTCGCTCATGCCCATGCGACGAAGATCAAGGACAACTTCAAATCCATCACCTTCCGGCATAATGATGTCGGTGATAATCACATCGTAGGTATTCTTCTGATAAAGGGACTTTGCTTTCTTACCGTTGCTAGCAGTATCGACAGTGTAACCTTTCAATTCCAAAGCAGACTTCAACATGAGGTTGAGCTGAGCGTCATCGTCAATGATGAGTATTGTAGACATTAAGCCTCCATTTTCTCGTTTCTTATAGACCAATATAGATTAAAAATAGTTCCTTCGCCCAAGGTTGTTTGAACTGTATAGCCTGCATTGCCTTCTTTTAGCAGTCTTAATGCAGATGACAAGCCCAAACCGAGTCCTTCGCCCGGTGCTTTGGTCGTAAAGAACGGTGAAAAGATGCGTTCGAGGGTCGCCGTATCCATACCGGTGCCTGTATCCTCGACGGTAATTTTTGCGTATGTGCCCGCATCGATTTGCGGGGCATATGGCGTAATGAGCGGTTCCGAAAGCACTTCGCGCTTGAGTGCGATCGTGAGTGTACCGCCGTTTTCCTTCATGGCGAAGATGGCGTTGTTTGCAAGGTTGCTGATAATGCGGTCGAGTGCCGATACGTTTCCGACAATGCGGATGTTCTTGTCTAGGTTGTCAGCCTTGACCTTTACGTTTGGCGGGAGCGTAATCCAGAGCTTCTTCACCACATCGTCGATAATCATGTATGGGGCAAATTCGGTAAGCTTGTCCTTTTCGGAAGTCTTTCCGCGGATGGTGTTCAAAAGCTCTTCGAGAGATTCCTTGCCGCGGGTGGCGGCCTTACGCGCTTCCTGAATGAACATGTAAGCCTGGTTGTCCTTGTCGAGGACTTCGAGCGCGAGATCGCAGAACCCAATTTGTGATCCGAGGATGTTGTTGTAGTCGTGCGCAAAGCCACCGCAGATGGTACCCAGTTCTTCGAGCCTTGAATGGATGTGCTTTTGTTCTTGCAACATGTCGCGCTCTTTTTCAAGGCGCATTTCCTTGGTAATGTCGATTTTGATGCCGATGATTTTGTACGGTTTGCGAGGGGCCATGATTGGGATGAACATGTTGTTGAAAATCATGATATCCTTAGCAATCCCTTTGCGGACGGCCATGTTGTAGTCGTCCTGGTTCAAAATCTCGATGTCATCTTCTTCTTCGTTTTTGTCGTTGATTGTTTTCTTAATTCGTTCGTAAGAAATGAAACTTTGCGGTTCGCCTTCATTACGGGCTAGGAGTTCCTGTGGCAGAATCTTATTGTCTGGCTCGGATGTCTGTAGCATGTTTCCGCGACTTTTGATGTCTGTCTGGTTCTGTGTCATGAACACGCCTTGTTCGTTCTTGGACCAGAAGCGGAACGGCAGTGTACTGATAAGCGTATCCAGGAAGTACTTGCTTTCATCGACTTTCTTTTTCCAGATGTTCAGGCGCTCCTGGTAGCGGATCTGGTCAAGCTGGTACTCCTTGAACTGCTCGTCGCGAATCTTTATAATTTGTTGGTAATGCAGGGTGTTCGAAACATCGCTAAAGAATGCAACATTGTAGTTGGTTGTCAGCGATTGTCGAATTTCAAAAATCGAGACATTGAAAATATGGTCTTCGTTGTCGATTTTAACTCTTATTTTATTGTAGGTCGATTCTTTTGACGGATCGGTAATCTGCGGGAAAATCGAGGTCATTTTTTTATTGTGTAAAGCTTCTTGCGTTGTGCGCAGAATACTTAATGCGGCCGGGTTTGCAAGCTGGATTTCGCCTTTGTAGTTGTAGTACAAAAGTCCATCGACCATTCTGTCTTTTAATTTATCCAGAAACCACGAAGCGCTTTTGTTCTTGAATGAAACCGAAGTGAAGTATTGGCCTGAGAGTATTGCTAAAAATACCGAGATGAACTGAGTCCATTTCAGTATTTGGTCGTAATCAGTAAAATTTGTAGAAATAGGAATTATAAAGTCAAATAGTGTCGCCAGCATTATAAAAAACATGAAGCTGATCAACATGTAGATACTGACCTGGTGGGGGAGAGTCGTATCACTAGATTGCACTATATTGCGAAGAATGATATAACCTGTTACAACAATGTTGGGTACGACAAATATGCAGAATAGAAAACTGAAATAATAGAACATCGGCCTCTCGGCGAATGGTCTATATCCAAAAATGTTTAGGTTCGGGATAAAGTTTGGTTCTCTAATGAAAATGTAGGTTGAAACAATAACGGCAAGACCTCCGAAAATATTCAGGAGTTTCCAGCCGTTCTTCCGCTTTACCTTGAGACTTACTTCTGCAGTGTGGTGTACCGCATTTCCCAGTTGAATCCAGCCAAGTGCCGCGGCTCCGAATATGAGTTGCCTTGCCGTAAAGGGCTTAGTTCCTGCAATAAAGTTTTCGCCGCTAAAGAATATATCGCCAATCAAGTTGCTCGCTTGCCAGAATATGCTGATGATCACCAGCTGGTGTATGGGGCGCGGGAGCTGCTTGACTGACGTCTTCTGCCCAAGCATTATGGGAAAATAGCATACGATGATTAGCGCGACAACTGATAACGCTATAACGTAAGGAGAGCTTGAAAAAAGACTTTCTTGCATATTTTCCCAGTGGCTTAAGCCATTTTACTTTGTTCTCTTGATACCGAATGTCTTTTTCTGTTCAAAGGATGTCTTTGTCGAGAAGTTCTGGACAAGCTTCTGATTGTTCTTGATTTCAGGGTTGCTCGTGTTGGGTGAGAACTTCGCTTCAATTTCAGCCTTGTAAATGTAGGCGCCAGTGCCGACCGCTCTGTCTTCATGAGTGCGGATGCCGGAAGGAGCCTTGTTTGCCCATTCGATTGCGAATACCACCTGGTTGTTTGAATTGAGGTACTGCTTCGGATTGACATTGAACGACTGCTTGAATCGGTTGACATAGTTACCGAGGTTCGAGTATATCGGAATATTGAACTTGACAAGAAGATTTTCCCAAGCGCATTCGTCGCCGATAGATGTACCACGGGGAACCGTGAGTGTCACATCGAATATGGCTCCACCGATGTCGGCAGAATCAATACCCGTTTGTGTTACTTGTTCCTTCTGGATCATGTCAAACTTGCCTGTTGCCGCATTCTTGATATAGAAACGCATAGCTTCATTGGCTTCTACCTTGGTACGGTTCAACGAATTCAAGTTGTTGATTGTTTCGCGGAGCTTCACGTCGAACTTGATTCTCGGAACGCCGTTTCCGTTGACCAGAACCCAGGGCACTTCAAATTCTGGATAGTTGCCGTTTGCATCCTTGAATGTGCTTGTCATCATCGAACCCATTCTTACAAAGTCACCTTCCATGACGGATCCAGAAAGGTCATCCATGTAAATGAATGTGAGAATGGTGTTGTTTTGAGCGAAGTTCCAAGTAGAGAAGCTGCCCTTGGTTATGTTGGACTGCTTTTCGGCTCGCTTGTGTCTAAAGAATTGCTGAGCTGTATCTGCAATAACCAGCGGTTCACTTGCGGTGATTGTCAATACGTCTGCTGACGATGTCTGGTTGATTTTTGCAGTCACAAAGACCGGGCCCACCTTGTCTTCGGCGAGTACGGAATTTGTTTCGAGAGCGGCGCCTTTACCGAGGTATTGCGTGACAAGTCCTGCGTGTTCAAGGCTCTTTCCGCCAGGAACTGTTCCTTCGTAATTACCTGCGGTATTGCCAAAATTGAATGGCTTTACAAGGTCGATAGAGAGATTTTCGCCGTTAAGGACGAAGTTGCTCTTTTCGACGGTGAGCGTTTCAGGCTTTGCCGTACCGAAGATTATTTCCAAAGTCTCTGGCGTGTGTGTGGCATCGAGAGGCTTTGCAAATGTCACATCGACATGGCTTGCGTAACCGTTTTGGTGCTTGTCTGTAATGACCGCATAGGTCATCGGAATCGGCAAGACCTTGAGCAGTATTTCGATCTTTTCTGGAGTGCAGAGACCTGCGACTCCGTTTCCGTTCAAGTCCGTAATCGTACCTGCGGGGTTGAGCTGTCCCCACATGCCTGCTGTGATAAGGGAGCCGTTTCCTGCGTCGAAGGCGATTTCAAAGTCCCAGATGTTCTTCGATTCGTTGTAAAGCTTTGCCGAAAGGACTGTAGGCGTTGTAGCCTGGGTTATGCCATCCTTGGCGTAAAGAATGAGCGGGAAGCTTGTGCCTGGAGCGGAAATCGGTTCGCTGAACTGCAAGTAGAGGTGGTCTGTAGTTGCTGTATCTAGGCGTTCGAGAATCGTTGCAGATAGCAGTGCCGGCGGCATGCCGTCATAATAGGAATCTTCGACCGTCTTTACCTGTCCCTGAACGTCGCTTGAAAGCGTGATTTTTCCAGTAGCGTTCGTAACAATGTCCTTGATATCGTCGAATTCGACAACGAGAGACTTGCCGTTCAACGATTTGACCTTATTCGTGGTGTATGACGTTCCTTCGTAGACAAACGAAATGCTTATGAACTTCTGGTTTTCGCCATATTCCGAAGAAAGGGTAATGTCCATTGCATCAGGAATGTTGTCGCAGTTCAAGTCAACAATCTTGGCGACATCGATAATCGGCCATGGCGGCAAATCCTCGATGACCAGTTCTGCGATTGCTGGCGAGTAAGAGTAATCCTTTGTATTGGGATGCTTTGCATAGATCTTTGTTGTCACTGCAATAGGTGAGCTTACGTAAATTGTGGCAACACCATCGTAAAGTGTAACGGTGTTGACCGGAATCGTTGCCGTCGGATCGGTGTAGAAGAGAACATTGGCATCGTCGCTGACGAGTTCAACATTCAAGTTCTTTTCGTCCTTGAGAACGTCTAGATTGCTGTCAAGGAGTGAAATCTGCACTTCGACGAACTTGTCCTTGTATCCCGTAATTTTGCTCTTGTCGAACACGAGATAGCGCTTTTCAAGAGGCTTGGTAATGCTGTCGATTTCGACATTTGTACGGGCGATTGCGCATGCGCAGTCGTAAGGATTCTTGGTCTTTTGGTTTGCATTTCTGTTGTGCCAGCTGACCCATTCCATATAGTTGTTGCCGTAGGCGAGAGTCGTATCTACGCCAAAAAGGATGGAATCGGCTCGTTGTTCGATGGCCTTTTTGAACGGATAGGGGTTGCCATTCATTTCTACGGCGTCAAGGAGACCTGTCGGCTTAACGGTACTTGTTGCCTCGTATAACGTCTTTGCATCGACCTTTTCGACAGAATGGATCGGGGAGACGAACGGGCTTGAGAACGAAATATCGACCTTACGGATAATCTGAGGTCCGTCTTCTGGGGTGTAGTCGGGACCGTAGCCGTAAATGTGCTTGCCGTGGTAATAAACTGGAATGTAGGGGTCGCGTGTAAAGGCTATGACCGTATCACCGCGGTCATTTATTTCTAGTTGTTCTGATTCGCGGCCTTTGAAATACGGTGCCATTTCTAGGTCTATGCCGTCAAATACTTCTGGGGCGTCTTCTCCCTTGTGGGCTATAAGCGACCAGCCGTTATTGAAGGCACTATATGTTGCATTGAGCCATTTCACATGGATAATAATTCTACCGGAAACGGCAAGCTTGCCGTTGACTTTGATGGGCATGTAATAGGCGCCTGTAGCATCGGCGGTGTTGGGGCCGAAGTCTATTTGAGGAGAACCTGAATATGTGCCGGTACCGTCATAGCTCATGCTGTTGTAGCTGACCGGTATTTCGAGCTTGTCGTTTGCGCCCAGATAAAAGCGAAGTTCAAAGTCTTCAAAGGCAGTCGTGTCGTTGTTGTCAATTTCAATAAAGAAAATACTACAGTTCTGCCAGCCGTTTGTGGTATTGCATTTGTTTTCGTCCTGGAATGCGCTTGGCTTGACGTAAATATCGAGGTCGGCGTAGGTGGCGTATGCATCCGTCGTAAAAGAGTATTCTTCGGATTCAGCCGTTCCGGAATAAACTTTGAAGTAATAGGTCGTTCCCGGTTCGAGATTTGTGAGTTCAGCTTCATGGAAGAGCACGGCGCCGTCTTTTGCAGTGGCTGTTTCGGTGTAGTGGCCTTTAGCCTTGCCGAACTTTACGATGCCGTTCATGCGGTTAGAACTCCACCAGTAAATCTTTGCACTGCGGTGATCGACTTGGCAAATCGTGACGCCAGATATTTTCGTTTCTGTTGTTGTCATGGTGAACTGGTACCAGTTTCCATGGTTGTCATCGGTGGTGATGTTTTGCTTGGTATCGATTCCTTCGAGGAAGAAGTAGTAAGTCTGTCCCGGAGTAAGGCCGGTAAGCGTTATGCTTCCGCCCTTAGAGGCTGTCTTTTGCTGAACGGACTTTACGTTTGTTGCGCTAGTGGTAATGTCGTAGAATACCGTGACGAGGGCGACTTCGTTTGTTTCCCAGGTGATAATTGCGGTGGTATCCGATGTTGGAATGCCCATGATATTGCTGAAGAGCGGCCCTTCGTTGTCTGGCGGGAGCGTTTCTGCAAGGCTTTGTGCAGGCATCAAAAGCTGGACAGAGAAGTCAATGCATGTTTCTGTAGCGGTATAGTCTTCCCAGTCTTCAAGTAGCGGCTTGTCCGGAGCGCGTCCACCCATAAGGGCACCCTTCGGACATTTGTACTTGTACGGCATACCACCGGCGTTGTAGCCGTCCGGGTTTGCAGCGCGGTTGTGGGGGTGGTTCGGATTCTTGTCGCCTGCACCCATCAAGAAGGAAATATCCCACGGGTTTGCGCCAAGGTTATAGTAAATGTTGTCAAGAGCGAGGTTCTTGTAAGCTTCTTTTTCTGGACCCGGAGGGAGAATTTCCGAGAGCATGAAAATGGCGTTTGCGGCGCCAAGATTATAGCGGTTAAAGCCCCAGTCGCTGGATGTCCATACAAGGTTGTAAGGCGGAACGGCTGTTACGCTTCCAAAACGGTTCGTGTAGATGTTCTTGGAACCTTCAGAGCCGTCATCTGTAAGGCGGCGGAGTGCGTTTGTCGTACGCTGCAAGAGTGTATCGCGTTCAAGTTCGTTGATGCCGTAGGACTTTGCAATTTCTGCATCCTTCAAGATGAGCTTTGCAAAAGAGAACAGTACATAGGAATGGACGTTTTCAAAGTCGGTCATCCATCCGCCTGGATAAAAGCCGCTTCTGAGACCGAGATAACCGGCCTTAAAATATGGACCTGCATCATTCGGTTCGTTGTTGTACATGTAGTTTGTGCTGTTGTCATTGATATCCATGTTCTTGTACAGGTCGTACTGGTACATGGTATCTTTTGTGGCATACCAAAGAGCAAGTGCTGCTGCAGCTGCGTCGTCGATCATGTTCGTTTCGCTAGAGCCACCCGGATAGAATCCGCCAAGTTCATCGGTCGTCTTGTAGGTGCCTTTTTTATAGGGCGATACGGGTCTCATCACTTTTTTATAGATGTCTTCGGCTGCATCCAGGAGCTTCTTTGCATACTCTGGTTCATAGACGCTCCAACCTACAGCAAAATAGGCGAGAGCGGCGGCATACATGCCGGACGCCGTTCCGATTCCCTTTGCGACGTGACGGTCAGGACCGCCTTTGGACTGCGGCTGTGCATCTTGCTTTTCTGGAACGTCCCAGAACTGGTGGTCAGGATCTCCGACGGCGATGGAATGGTACATGTCGCCTTGATCGATAAGTCCGTTTGCCTTAGACGCTAAATAAAGCTTGTAGATATAGTCGGCACCGATTTTTGCTTCGTAAAGAATATCAGGATAGCCGTCAACAATGGTTGTGTCATTGTAGGATTTTCCGTAGCGGTCTTCAGCCTTGTCCTTGTAAACGAGGTATGTCGTTGCAAGAGCGTAGGCTGCATAGCTCAGCGTTTCTGAAACCTTGAAATGGTCTCCGCAGTCATGCCAGCCGCCTGTCAAGTCGTGACCGATTTCGGAACCGTCTTTCAAGTGGCAGGGGCCGTGGAGCTGGGAATTTGTATTGCCGCAGCGCTGGACGCCAAAGAACTTGAGCGCGTTTTCAAGAATGGCGTTATAGATTGAAGGATGAACATGGAAAGTGGCCGAGGTGTCCTTTCCTACAACAAGGAAGTACTCGCCTGTTGTCGAAAGCGGCGTAAAGTCAGCTTTGTAAAGCGTCTCCGTTCCGGTTGTTGTCGTATCGCCGAACTGGTAGAGCGAAGCGCCGATCGACTTGAAGGCGCCACGAACCCAAATGGATGGCTTGGGATATGTTCCAAGTTTCTCCAGGTTTCCACCACCGGGAACTTCCTTACCCGTATTAGCGTCGATCACCTTAAATGTCGTTTCCTTGGTGTCGGCAACGTAGGCGTATTTATTGTCCTGCGGCCTAAAGCCTGCCTGGTTGACGCGGATGGGGCGCCTGTCATAGACATTCAGGGAGTCCAGATATCGACGGTCGCAGTTGGTGCATGTCCTGTCGATGTTTGGAAGCTGTGCTGTAGCATGATCAATGCTAAGCAATGCTAGTAAGGTTATTGCGCTGAGTAGTTTTTTCATACTTCCATCTTTTGTTCAAAAAATAATGAAGCCGCCTGGATCGCCAAATCCAGGTGGCCTGTTTAAAAATTACTTCTTTCTCTTGAAGCCAAGAGTCTTGGTCTTGTTGTCGTTTGCCTTTTCGACCTTGTCGCCTACAGTCTTACATGATGCCTTGTAGTCGTTACTCGATTCATCGAATGTTGTAGCGCAGTAAGTCTGGGCCTTAAAGTCAAATTTCGCAATGTAGGCACCTGTTCCAATCTTGTTGCCCTTCTTGGAAACAGGGGCTTCGTTGTCCTTAGCCGCCCATTCCAAATTCAGCTTGAGAATGCCGTTATTGACGAGGTTGCGCAACGAGGGCGAATTTTCCTTCGGGACATCAAGCGTGTACGTGTTAATGTATTGGCCGAGGTTGTCGTAGAGATCTGCAACAATCTTGAGGCTGAAATCGTACATGGGCTTACCGTCACGAGTTGTGAAACTTGCAGAAGGCATCGTCACTTCAATTTCGAAATTTGGACCGGAACCAACGTATGCGGCTGAATCGACCTGACCGATGAGCGAACCATCGCGGCTGATGAAGTTGTATTTGCTGTTGGTGATGGCTGATACAACGAATGCATCGTCCTTGAGGGTTTCGGGGCGGCTTGCGTAGGCGCCAGCCTTCGGTGTGGTAACAGGCTTTGACAGCGTCACCTTAAAGCGGATGTTGTCATCACCCGTGATACGAATGTAGGGGTTCGAATTCGTTGGGGCAATGTTGTTTTTGTCTGTATAGCTGGATCCAAGAATATCTGGAACGAGGCGGATCCTGTCACCGACATGTACGACATGGTCCTTTTCGTTGTAGATGAACACCGACGACTTACCCGTGCCTTGCGGTTTATCAGGAGGAATGTAGCCATCGCGTTCACGCTGGATGTATTTGCCTGCGGCACCCGTTTCAATGATGGTGAGCGCCTCAGACATGTTGACGGTCAGCATACCCTTGATAAGGCGTGCAGAGGTGATGACTGGAGCGCATTTGTCGTACAACGTGTAGTCTGTCTCAAAGAATCCGCTTGCGGCACCCTTGAGCGGAGATACTGTACCGTTGCCGTCCTTGTCGCCATTTGTTGTACCGTAAGGATAAGCCTTGTCCTGCGGAATTGTGATTTCGATAATGCTATATGTATTAACGGAATCCTTAGTCGTAGAATCAGGCAGGATTACGGTGAATGGAGCCGAGACAGAGTCGCGAATGGTCCAGTAGGATTCCTTCGGCTTGATGACTCCGCCTGTTGTATCAGCCGTTGTTATGAATGTGCGTGTAATACCCGGATCGCCCCAAACGGTTACGATGCTGTCGAATACATCCTTCGTCTTGAGCTTTCTTTCGAACATCATGTAGACGATGTCTGGAATGCCATCGCCTTCCAGGTCGATCATGTCTGCATGGTAAATCGGTACCGGGCGGGAAATGAGCGTTATAGGTACAGACGGCTTGCAGCCAAACGGATCAATCTGGTTGAAGTTCTGGTCGGTGATTACAAATCCACCTGTCGTCCTTGGCGATGCTTTACCGCCTATTGGAACGAGGGATTGGTCTGCATTGCCGCTGATAACCAGTTGCCAGCTCTTGCCGTTGTTTGTAGTTGTTGCCTTTCCAACGACTGTCGGCATGCCTGGTGCACCAGCCACCGTGAGTGGCCATTCGGTCTCGGACGAGAAAATAACCGGTTCAGAGAATGCGATCAAAATTGTGTCAAGTCCGCTTGTGTCGTCATCGGATTTCTCGAGAATGGAAACGCTTGTAAGCGTGGGGAGAATGCCGTCTGCGATTCTTGCGGTTTCTGCATTGGCCGTGCCATGATCTGCAATATATGTTGTGATCTTTCCAGAGGGGCTTGCGTTCACCGGAATCAAAGCCGTGTCAATGGCAATGATGATCTCGTTCAAGTCTACAAACTTTTTGGCATCAAGCGAAACCTTGACCGTATCGGACATTCCTTCGATAAAGTACCTGATGCTGTCAAGCGTGTAGTCTTCAACAAGCTTGTTCGTAAGCACGATCTTCAGCTGATCTGCCTTATTGTCGCAGTCAGAATCGATGGCGAGAACCGTTTGCGGTGTGGGCACCTTTGTCTCGGCAAAGAACGTCTGCAGGGAAACATCGTCTTCATCGTCCGGGTCGGTGTAGATGACCTGGATTGTATCGCCTGCGAAGAACGAAATTTCGGAAGCCTGGTCCCTTGTTTCCTTGGAATGGTTGACGGCTTTGATCGGTCCACCGACAAAGTGTCCCGGATTGTTGGCGTCAGCCTTCAAAACAACTTTCAGGACATCGTTCTTTTTCTTGTTGATGACCTGGACTTCAACAGAGGTGGCCTTGCTCTTGATCTTGTCCTTGTCCATCAAGTCAATATAGAATGTCGTGCCTTCTGGATCTGCTGGGCTTACGATCGGGTTGCCCTGAGGATCCTTGATGATAAGTGTCGATGCTGTAGCGTCGCCCTTAGAGAAGTTTACGTAGTAAGTTCTATTCAGGAATGCGCAACCACCGTTCTCGGTACATTCTTCGCATGTTGGATCTGGACCGGCAAAGATGGTGATGTCAATTTTGTTACTTCCGATACCCATTTTCACAGGAATATCAAGGTCCCACATGTCTGTGGCTAGGTCGTACATGGCAATTCTGTCTGTACCAGCTTCGTTCAAAATCCATCGTTCTGTACCCTTAGCAAAGACCTTGCCGCTCACTTTGACGCCATTGGCCCAAACTTTTGTCACGTAGCCGCCATCGGTTATGTGGGCTTTGCCCGTGACATGGACGGTGCTGCTTGCTTGGTCAAGATCGATATGGGAACCGTTGGAAACATCGAACGGATGGTCTAAAGCAACGTCAATTCTGTAGTTTGCTCTCTTTGTTTCCATTTCCTTCTTGGACGGGCTAAAGCCCCAGATGAACTGGTCCTTGCGATAAACGGTAATGTATGGATTTTCTGGAACATCGGGGGCCTTGTCGCCGTAATCCTTGTCTTCGACAGGCATGCCGTCGTAGTCTGCACCGTCTTCCAGGTAGGAATGTGGACGCCAAGACCAGTCGCCGGAGTTCTTGCTAAAGCGCTTTTTGCCGGCTATGCGCAATGTTTCGCAAGTCTTGTATCCATCGTTTGAAAGACCAGAAGAGAAGCCGAAGTCTACACGGAGACGAGATTGTGACTTGATGACGGAAGATCCAAGTGGGGCGGGGAAGTAGTAGGAATACTTACCCGTAGCCGGATCGTAAGTGTCGTCCAGTCGGATCGGCAATGCGGCGCGTAACAGGTCACGGAGTTCACGGTCGTTTTCGCACGCAACGCTGAATCCAGCTTCGTCGTAGGCAAAGCAAATGTCGGAATCTATCAAAGTTGCACATTTATCAACTTCTTCAGGCAATGCGGTGAAGTATAGGCGCAGTGTCAAGCTGTCGAATTCTCTTGCTTCGTTATTGATGACGTTCAAGTTCAGGAAGTCCATGTTGTCAACGATGTACTGATAGCCGCGAACGCTAAAGTCGTACCAGGTTACCGGGGTCTTGAACTTGAGCAAATTGCCTTCGTCATTCAAGTTGGTCACGATGCCGTTGCTTTCGACCATGTAGTAGTAAGTCGTCTGCTCCTTGAGACCGCCAATCTTTACGTAGTGGAATTGTGTCGGCACACCGGAGATATCGGCATTGCCAGAGCCTGTGTTGAATGCAAATTCAGCCGCCGTAGAGTGCGGAATGGTATCCCAGTAAACCTTAGATTCGTATTCGCCGTTCGGCGTGTACCACATGATTTCTGCGGAATCAGCGGTGACGTTACAGACGGTGACGTTTGCGATACGGGCTTCTTCGATAAAGGAAAGGGTGGTAAACGTAAACGGAGTCTGCGTACTGTCTACGAGATATTTGGTCTTTGTATTTGCGGGGTTGTAGGCGTTTGCTCCAGTGACATAGAAGTAGTAAGTTGTACCCGCCTTTAGGTCCTTGAGGACAATGTCGTGCTTGACGGCAGAATTTTGGCTGGAAACGGTCTTGTCATAACTTCCTTCTGCTGTACCGTAAGAGATTGTCGCTGTGCCGCGCTGGGTCAGTTTGACTGTTACAATGGCGGAGTCCATGCTGACGTGACGGATTTCAACATTGATGTCCGGGGCTACGCTCTTGTCGATTTTCCTGGAGGCGAGGCTGACCGTGCTTACGAGCGTTGCCGAAGCGTCGATGCATATTTCTGACATTTCATAGTTTTCCCAGGAGAGCTTCTCCGGCTGGTTCATCTTTTTGTTCGGAGGAACAGCTCCGTAAAGGGCACCGACAGGGACGTAATACTTGTAGTCGGCACCGGGAACATTCTTGCCTTCGGGGTTTGCTGCGCGGTGATGCGGATGTGCGTCATTCTTATCGCCGACGCCCATGATAAAGGATATATCCCAAGGGTTAATGCCTAGCAAGTAGTTCAACTGGTTGATGCCGAACTGCTTTGCTTCGGCAGCTTTCCAGTTGGGAGTTCCCATCGTAGGGAGGCTTATACCTTTCTTTTCGATATCCGCTGCAACATCGGCATAGGCGAGAACTTCAAAGATGTCGCCGGCACGGTAGCGGTTGTAAATCCATTCCTGGTCGGTGTGCATCGTATACCAAATTCTATCGTAGGTAACGGAACTTTGTTTCCAGATGTTTGGTACGTTCGGGAACATGAACGTTTCGCTGACTCCTTCATCATAGCGCATGTCGCCAAGGTTTACAATCATGTTGGCAACGCAGTCTTCGATGGCGTTGAGCCATTCAGATTCCGTAAGACCGTATCTTGTCAATGCTTCGTTTTTATCAGCGAGGATTAGCTTGTACAATGCGTAAAGGGCGTATGAATAGGTTGCTGCCCAGCTTGTGTTCTTTGTGTTTTTGAGGAATGCCTGGTCCGGAGATACGAACCATCCACCTTCGAAAAAGCCTGGACCTCCATTTGCGGAAATGACTTGCTTTGAGTACATGTTCTTGTTGCGGATCATGTCGTCGGCATAAGTTTTGTCGCCGGTTGCATACAGGAGGGCGACAGAGGCTAAAGCCATTTCATCGATAAATTCATCGTTTCCGTGATAAGCTGGTGACTGTTTTGCAATCGGGTTGGGTACACCTGTTGAATCTTTGTGGTGTACAATGGTTTTCCCTCCATCGTAGGTGGATTTCCCTTGGGCCAATGCTTTTGCGAAATCGTACATTTTTTTGGCGACCATAAGGCAGCTGTCGGCGAAGGCGTCGTATTGACCTCCGAACTCCTTGCCTTTAAACTTTCTGCTAAGGATAGCAAGGCCTGCGGCCGTTTCGCCACCGACGTTTGCGCCAACTTCGCCTAAACGGACGGGTCTAGCTTGGGGACCGCCGCGGTCTTTGGCGGCGTTCGAGTTTCCTATAGGTAAGAGATCCTGGTTCTGTGGGAGGCCCCACCAGCCATGGTCTGAGCCGCTTGATCCGATCGAAAGCGCCATGTCGTCGATGACGCCTTTGGCTCTGACAAAAGAACGGAGCACAAAGTCGGCGCCGTGCTTTGCTTCGCGGAGCATGTCCGGGACACCGTCTGTATTGATCGTTTCATTCTGGTTGAATGCGTAATGGTCTGTGTCTGTGGAGTCGTTAGCGGCAGCCATTAATGCCATGACCATGAAAGCGTACATCTGTGTGTGCGATTCTTTCAGGTGGTCACCGCAGTCGTAGTAACCGCCTTCAAGGGTCCCTGCAAGGGCTGCGTTATAAGGGCCTCTTACGTCAAGAGGGCCTTCTGTCACTGGGCCGCCACCATCTTTGGTATGGCTTGCCGGACGGTTACGGAACCAGGTTTCGGAGTGGCCGCTGCGGTTAATACCGTAGAACTTGAGGGCGGCATCCTTCACCATGGAATACACGTTTTCGGAAATAATGAAGGTACTCGAAATATCGTCACCGACCTTGATGCGCAAACGCGTCTCTATGGGGACATTTTGAGGAATATTGCCGATCATGATTGTGCCGGAAGGACCGTGTGTAGTAACCTTATAGCGCTGTTGATCACCTGTCGTAGCGTTTGTACCGGCAAGAATTGTCCATTCCGAGGACGTTTTGCTATTTGAAGATCTTAGAGTTCCGGTGATGGCCGGGCTAAAAGATTTGCCGTTGATATCGACGACTTCGAATGTGGTTTTGTTGCCCACGTAATAAAATTGGCGTTCAGGATCGCTTTCCAAGTAACCGGCCTGGTTCACTCGGATTGGCGAAATGCGGACATTCATTGCGTCGAAGTACGCCTGATTTAGGGAATCGGGAACGATTGCATTAGGCTCGTATTCCGGCGGGGTCAGCTTTTTGGGTAATATCTGGTGTATTATGGCAACTGTTGTGTCAAAGTCCTTGAATACAGTGGAGTCCCAAGTTAAAGGGAATACAGGGCGAATCAGTTCGTAAGGAGTGGTTTGTGCCTGTTGCGCTGCTGCCATGGAGGTCGCTGCGCACAATACTAGCAGATACTTCTTAATACTCACTTTGTCTCCTTTTCATAAGCAAAAAAGCGGGCAAAACAAGTCTTGCCCTCTAGTTATAATCTCTCAAAAGATAAAATAGATTATTTATGTAAAAATGTTTTGTGATATATTCCTTTTTTGTTCTCAAATTTTACTCTGAAATTCAATAATTTTTCAATTGCGTATTATACGGACAATTTTTATGGATATTTGTAGTAAAATGATATGAACAATAAGCATTTACAGGAATTTTTGTAAATGCAATTTTACAAACGAAATAAGAAAAAGCCGCCAGAATGGTTAAATTCTGGCGGCTTCGTCGTTCTTATTTCTTTCTCTTAAACCCGAGGGTCTTTGTCTTGCTGTCCGTCGCTTTTCCCATCTTTTCTCCGACTGTTGAGCAAGATGCCTTGTAGTCATTGCTCTTTGAGTCGAATGTGGTGGCGCAGAACGGCTCGGCCGTGAAGTCAAACTTTGCGATATAGGCTCCGGTTCCAATCTTGTTGCCCTTCTTTGCAACCGGCGCTTCGTTGTCCTTAGCCGCCCATTCCACGTTGAGCTTGAGGACTCCGTTGTTGGTCAGGCTTCTAATCGTTGCAAAGTTCTCTCTCGGAATGTCAAGCTTGTAGGTGTTCACATACTGTCCTAGGTTATCGTAGAGGTCCGTGACTACCTTCAGGTGGAAATCATACATCGGCTGGCCGTCGTGAGTCAAGAAGCCTACAGAAGGCATCGTAACCTCGATTTCGAAATTCGGACCCGAGCTAATGTATGCGGCAGAATCCACTTGACCGAGTAGCGTTCCGTCTGCGCTGATGAAGTTGCGCTTGCCGTTGATGACTGCGGATGTAATGAACGCATCTTTCATGGTGTTTTCTGGACGGCCTGTGTATGCACCAGCCTTCGGTGTTGCTACAGGTTTCGTGAGCGTTACCTCAAAGCGGATGTTGTCGTCACCCGTGATACGCACATAGGGGTTTGATACCGTCGGAACATTGTTGTTCTTGTCGATGTAGGCTGCACCGAGAATATCTGGAACAAGACGGACTCGGTCACTGGCGTAGAAAACATTGTCCTTTTCGTTATAGGTAAAGATTTGCGTCTTGCCTGTGCCTTGGGGCCTTTCAGGCGGGATATATTCGTCGCGTTCGCGTTGAATGTACTTGCCCGTTTCGGTTATGTTGACATTTTCGGACAAATTGACGGTGAGCAGGCCTTCCTTGAGCATGCGTGCTGATGCAATGACAGGAGCGCATTTGTCGTACAGCGTGTAGTCAGATTCAAAGAATCCGTTTGCGACGCCCTTCATCGGGGAGACTGTTCCGTTTCCATCTTTTTCTCCGCTTGTAGAACCGTACGGATAGGCATGTGTTGCCGGAATGTTGATTTCGATAATGCTATACGTGTTGACGGAATCCTTCGAATGGATGGAGTCAATCATGACCTTGAACGGAGCCGAGACGGAGTCGCGGATGGTCCAGTAGGATTCCTTCGGCTTGATGACGCCGCCGGTTGTATCAGCTGTTGTAATGAAGGTGCGTGTAATACCCGGATCGCCCCAGATGGTTACAATGCTGTCGAATACATCTTTGGGTCTTAGCTTTTTTTCGAACATCATAAAGACAACATCGGGGATACCGTCGCCTTGCAAATCGATCATATCAGCATGATAGATTGGGACCGGGCGAGAAATAAGCGTTATTGGAATGGATGGCTTACAGCTGATGCTTATCGGGTTGAAGTTATGGTCGGTAATTGTGAATCCGCCAGTTGTTCTTGCACTTGCCATGGCGCCAATCGGGACGAGCGAATTGCCTGCATTGCCGCTGATGATAAAGGTCCAGCTCTTGCCGTTATTGGTGGTTGTCCCCTTCCCGATAACGGTCGGAATGCCGGTAGCACTAGCGATGGTAAGCGGCCATTCGCTTTCGGATGAGAGTATCACCGGTTCTGAGAATGCGATCATGACTGTGTCGAGACCGCTATTGTCGTCGTCGGCTTTTTCGAGAATCGAAACGCTTTCGAGAGTGGGGAAAATACCGTCCGCAATTTTTGCAGTTTCCGCATTTGTTGTACCGTGATCGGTAATGTGGACCGTAACCTTTCCAGACGGGCTTGGATTCTTAGGAACAAGGCTTGTGTCTATCGGGATGGTGATCTCGTTCTGGTTTGCGTATTGTGTGGCGACAAGCTTAACTTTGGCAGAATCGGTCATGCCATCGATAAAGTAGCTGATACTTTCTAGCGTATATTCTTCAGTAAATTTGTTTGAGAATGTAATCTTCAGCTGATCGGCCTTGTTGTCGCAGTTTGTGTCTTCGGCGAGAACTATCTGCGGCGACGGAATCTTGGATTCAGCAAAGAATGTCTGCTTCGAAACATCGTCTTCGTCGTCGGGGTCGGTGTAAACCACTTGGATTGTATCGCCTGCGAAGAACGAAATTTCAGAAGTCTGGTTCCTGGTTTCCTTGGAATGGTTGACGGCTTTAATCGGGCCGCCGACAAAGTGACCGGGGTTATTCGCGTCTGCGGTCAAGGTGACCTTGAGCTGATCGTTTTTCTTGTTGTTGATAATCAAGACATCGACAGAATTTGCCTTGCTCTTGATCTTGTCCTTATCCAACAGGTCGATGTAGAATGTCGTACCTTCCGGGTTTGCGGGGCTTACGATGGGGGTACCTTGCGCATCCTTGATGACAAGCTGGGATGCCGTGGCGTCTCCTTTGGAGAAATTGATGTAATAGGTTCTGTTCTCAAAAGCGCATCCGCCATTTTCTGTGCAGACATCGCAAGTGGGGTCCGGGCCGGCAAATATCGTTACATCAACCTTGTTTGAACCGATTCCCATCTTGACGGGGATGTCGAGATCCCACATGTCGGTCGGAATGTCGTACTTTGCGATAATATTTGTTCCGGATTCGTCTAAAAGCCACTTGTCAAGGCTTTGCTGGTCAACGAATGCTTTGCCGCTGATCTTGACACCATTTGCCCAAATCTTGGTGATGTAGCCATTTTCCGTTATATGGGCTTTACCCTTGACATGAACGGTGCTGTTACTTTGGTCTATATCGATATGGGTTCCATTCGAAACATTGAAAGGAGGATCCAGGGATACGGTCAATTCGTATTTCGCTTTCTTCGTCTCCATTTCTTTTTTGGATGGGCTATATCCCCACACGAATTCATCCTTGCGGTAAATGGACACGTAAGGGTTGATGGGGGCTATGTCATCATCGCCAAAGTTCTTGGGAAGGCAGGGTATGCCTTCAAAATCTGCGTAATCGCCGTTTTTCTTTGAGTGCGGCATCCAGCTCCAGTCACCAGGATTTTGAGGTAGTTTGTCTTTGGCTTGGGATGTCCACGAGGTTCCGTCGTTGCAGTAGAATTTCTTTTTGGGCGTGTCGTTCATCAAATCCAGGTGCGGTTCCCATTCGCTACGTCTGTCGAACATAACGTCAAGTCTGAGTCTGCTGGAGGATTTGATGATTGTTGAGCCTAGCGGAATGGGGAAGTACCATTGCCACGTGCCGTCGGTCGGATCGTAGGTGTCTTCGATCTTCTGGGGGGAATGTCTGGCGGAACAATCCATCCAGCTCTTTTTGCGTTGCCGCGGAGCATGTGTCGTTGAAGGCTGCTTCGTTGTAAGCCTGGCAGATATCGCGCCTGATGCCTACGTCGTAATAGATTGCGTCTGTAGCGCGCATGTAGAGGCGAATTGTTAAGCTGTCAAACGGTCTCTCTTCGTTATTGATAATGTTCATTTCGAGGGCTGGCATCGGGTCCCAGACATATTGGGACATTCGAACTTCAAATTTGTATTGCGTTACAGGCGTTTTAAACTTTAACGGCTCGTTCTTTTCATTGACGTTTGTATAAACGCCATTGCTTTCTACGGCGTAGTAGTAGGTGGTCCTTTCCTTGAGTCCGCCAATTTTCACGTAGTGGAACTGCGTCGGGATGCCAGAAATGTCGGCGTTGCCATCTCCAGTGTTGAATGCGTATTCATTTAAGCTTGAATGCGGAAGCGTATCCCAGTAAACTTTCGAGTCATATTCGCCGTTTGGCGTGTACCACATGATTTCGGCGGAGTCGGCGGTGACATTGCAAACGGCAACATTTTGAATGTTTGCAGGTTCATTCATGTTCTTCGTTGTAAACGTGAACGGAGTTGAAGTGCTATCGACTAGCCATTTTTTTGAAGTATTTCCGCTTCGCGGATTCTTTGCCATGGCGTAGAAGTAGTAAGTTGTTCCGGGCTTGAGATCACGCAGCACGATCTGGTGCTGGTTGGTTGCTGTTTCGGAACTTGCTGTTATCGGGTTCTTTAAGGTTTCCGTTGTGTCGTAAGTGATATAGGCAAAACTGCCCAAGTCTAGCTTTACAAAAACAATAGCTGAATCAACGTCCACGTGGCGGATTTCAACGGATATTGCGGGCGCTCTGTTCAAATCCTCTGATTTCGCAAGAAAAACTGCTGCGGGGAGGAAGTTGGATACGGCGTCGATGCATGTATTTTCTGTCAGATGGTAATCGTTAAAATGAACTGTAAGGTCGTCCATTCCCGTAGGTACTGCACCCGGGCCTAAACCTCCAACGGGTGGGCGATATTTGTATGTAGAGATGACTCCAGCGACGTTTTTACCTTCGGGGTTTGAACCGCGATGGTGCGGATGGGCGTGGTTCTTGTCGCCAACGCCGTAAATCAAGGAAACATCCCACGGGTTCATGCCGAGATAATAGTTCATGTGTGAAAGGGCGAGTTCTAGGATTTCATCCGATTTCCAATTTTGAACAGTTCCTGTTTGTGGCATTGTGACATTTTCCAAGTCCTTTGTCACGTCGTAATACGCCAAAAGTTCAAAAATGTTGGCTGCTTCGTACTTGGTCCACCACTCCGCTGGATTTACTGGACTTGTAAGTCCCCAGATGGGGTCGTA
This sequence comes from Fibrobacter sp. UWB4, assembly GCF_002210345.1. NCBI lineage: Bacteria > Pseudomonadati > Fibrobacterota > Fibrobacteria > Fibrobacterales > Fibrobacteraceae > Fibrobacter > Fibrobacter sp. UWB4. The sequence continues at coordinate 418,973 of NZ_MWQI01000001.1, forward strand.
TGAAATACTGGAGCCGATCCAGCCGGCTTGCCCCGCAGGAAGAGTTAATGTCGTGGTGCCGCCCTTCATGACCCCAGCGAGGTTTGCCGCCATGGTGAAGGCAACGTCTTCGATATAAATCATCCTTTGCTCTTCTGAAAGGCCGTAAGCGCTCGCTTTTTCCTGTGTTTCCAGAATTAACTTGTAAAAGGCGTAAAGGCCACTTGTAAAGACGCTTGCCCAGTCCGATGCGGCATTAGATTTCAAGAAAGAAGCTTCTTTGTGCGCGAACCATCCGCCATTGAACATGCCTGCGCCTTTTTTGTCGCTGTTGGCGAAATCTTTCTTGGTCTGGCCGCCTGCTAGGGATTTTTCTTCGACGGCGTCGTTCAAATAAGTTTTATCTGCGGTTGCATAGAAAAGGCATACAGCCGCAAAGCCCATTTCGTCATGGTATGTGGATCCACCGCTATAAGCCGGTGAATTTGTGAGTTTTTTCTTGGACTTGCCGTACTCATAAAGAGCTTTTGCCACAGTCAAGCTTTTTTTGGCAAAGGTGGAATCGTATTTAGCCCAAACTTTGGAGACTATGGCCAAGCCTGCGGCAAAGTTTCCGGAGGCCGTACTTCCAAGTTCTGCATCGCTTCCGGGGTTGTCATCGCTTCTCAAGATTCGAGCTGTCGGACCACCTCTATCATGGAGTGTGTTGTCCTGGTATTCTGGAGAACCCCACCATCCGTGGTCTTTGCCGATTTCGCCAATGGATACTGGCATCGCCGATACAACGCCTTTGGCTGCATCGTATGCCTTTATGACGTATTCGGCTCCGAATTTGGCTTCTCTGAGCATGTCAGGGATGTTGTCTGTATTTTGGGCTTCGCTTTGGTTGAATGCGTAGTTGTCCTGGTCGCGGTCTTCGTAAGCGGCGGCCGTCATGGCGAGCTGTGCTAGGCTATAGGAGATAGTTTGGCTTTCTTTAAGATGGTCTCCACAGTCGTACCAGCCGCCGGTCATATCTACATTGGCTAGGGAGCCGTCTTTCAGATGGCTTGGTTTGTGGAACCACGATTCCGAATTGCCGCTGCGGTTGATTCCGTAGAACTTGAGTACCGCGTCGCGAAGCATGGAGTAAACTCTGTCGCTCACGATAAATGTGGAGGAATAATCGTTTCCGACCTTGATACGCAATCTTTCGTTTTCGGGGAGACCGTCGGGGAGATAGCCTCTCTTTAAAGCTCCTGTAGGTCCCGCCTTTTTTGCCGTGTAGCGGTTATCGCCACCGTATTCTATTTGGGCGTTGTTCGACGCCTTGATTGTTAAGGATGACGAAACAGAACTCTTGAGTGTTTCTGTGAAGCTTCCTTTGCCAACGACTTCGCCTTTCGCATTGACGACATCGAAGTTTGTCGCTGAACCGACGTATAGCACCGGCTTTTTTGCGTCCTGTGGGCGGTAACCGGCCTGGTTTACACGTATGGGGGATATCTGGATGACCATGGCGTCGATGTACGCCTGGTTCAATGTATCCGGAGTGATTATCTCGTTTGGGGCATAGTATTCCGGGGTGTTTTTGCTTGGTAAAGAAACACGCTTTGGGCCTGGAGTAAAATTAGTCTTGAATATGGTGCTGTCCCAGGTCAACGGCCAAACCGGCCTGATTAAATCGTATGGCGTGGGAAGGTTCTGCTGTGCTACGGTTAAGCCTACTGTAGCGCACAAAGCCAGCAGATATTTTTTTATACTCATTTTGTCTCCTTTAACGTAAAACAAAAACGGGCAAAATGAATTCTGCCCCCAAACAATCCTCTTGAAAGTGAAAATAAATTATTTACAAAAGAACCGTTAGAGAAATTTAATTTTTTATTCTTTATCTGTTCTCAGGTTGTTTCTTGTTCTTATAAAAAAAGACCGTCCTTGTTGCGGGCGGTCTCAAAATTCTTGGAAAAGCGTTGAATGGCGCTTATTAGTCCCCAGTGAAGATGATCACGAGAACAGAAGCGATGAATGCTGCGGAAACAGCGATGAATTCCCACGGATTGTCCATGACGGCAGACTTTGCAGTGCCGCTTGTTTCCTGTGCGACTTTCTGTTCTTCTTCGGCCTTTGCCTGAGCTTCAGCTTCGGCTGCCTTCTTTTCTTCTTCGGCCTTAGCGAGAGCGGCGGAGTCAACCGGAGCTTCTTCTGCCTTGGCTTCGAGAACTTCAGTGGCTTCAGCGGCCTGTGCCTTAGCGGTGTCTACGACAGCCTGTGCGGAGTCGGCGGTTGCTGCTGCGGCCTGGGTTGCATCGGCGGCTTGTGCCTGAGCTGCTGCGGCAGCGTCTGTTGCCTGAGCCTGTGCTGCGCTAGCTGCGCTTTCTACGGTCTGGGTGGCTGCAGTTGCCTGGGCCTGTGCTGCTGCGGCAGTGTTCTCTGTTGCTTGAGCGGCTGCGGCTGTAGCTTCCGTTGCCTGGGCTTGAACGGCTGTAGTTGCTTCTGCTGCCTGCGTCTGTGCAGCGGCAGTGGCTTCTGCGGCCTTTGCTTCTACTGCTGCCGGAGCTTCGGCTGCTTTTTCTACCTTAGCGGCGACAGCCTTCTTAGCCGTTGCTGCCTTGCTAACCTTCTTTGCGGCCGGAGCTGCAAAAACCATGGCTGCCGAAATCATCGTGGCAAGCAAAATCTTTTTCATCATTCAATCCTCTTAGAAAATGAAGTTATTTTGTTTTTGTTATCAAAAATAATACTTATTATGTGATTTTGGTCATAAGAAAAGCAAAAAAGTACAAAAAAGTTGTGAAAAAGGGGGATGAACGGTCGGTTCTGGGGGATGAGTGGAACAAAATCGGGTGGCTTTTTCGATGGAAAGAATTATTTTTACAGCCGAAAGTAACGAAATATGGTTTTTAGTGGTTGGTCATTGGTTATTAGATATAATTGCGCCTTTGGCGCCTAAATAAAACTAATGACTATTGACCAATGACTGTGGACCTATCCTTTAACTATCAACTGCGCCTCTGGCGCCCAAACTACTATGGCATTCAAATACGAAGCTACCGTCCAGCACGGTGAAGATACAACCGAATACGTAAGTCTCGGCAAGGAAGGCGTTTCTGTCGCCGAATTCGAAGGCAAGAAGATTCTCAAGGTTTCCAAGGAAGCTTTGACGAAGATTGCCCAGGCTGCTTTCGAAGAAGTGGAATTCTGCCTCCGTCCGGCCCACACGGCGAAGGTCGCCAAGATTCTCCAGGATCCGGAAGCTTCGGATAACGACAAGTTTGTCGCCCTCACCATGCTCAAGAACGCCTGCGTTGCCGCGAAGGGCATTCTCCCGTTCTGCCAGGACACCGGTACGGCTATTTGCGTTGCCCACAAGGGCCAGCAGGTCTGGACGGGCTTTGACGATGCCGAAGCTATTTCTGAAGGTGTCTATAACGCCTACACCACCAAGAACCTCCGCTACAGCCAGATTGCACCGCTCTCTATGTACGAAGAAAAGAACACGGGTTGCAACCTGCCTGCCCAGATCGACATCCACGCCGAAGAAGGTGCCGAAATGAAGTTCCTCTTTGTGGCAAAGGGCGGTGGCTCTGCCAACAAGACTTACTACTGGCCGATGACCAAGGCGCTCCTCAACCCGAAGTCCTTGGAAAAGTTCCTCGCCGAAAAGGTGAAGACTCTCGGTACAGCCGCTTGCCCTCCGTACCACCTCGCTATCGTGATTGGCGGTACCTCTGCCGAAATGAACACGCACATGGTGAAGCTCGCTAGCTGCGGCTACCTCGACGATATTCCGACGAGCGGTTCCGAAGGCGGCCGTATTTTCCGCGACCTCGAAATGGAAGAAAAGGTTCTGCACATCTGCCAGAAGACGGGCATTGGCGCCCAGTTCGGTGGCAAGTACCTGGTACACGATGTTCGCGTGATTCGCGCTCCGCGTCATGCTGCAAGCTGCCCGGTTTCTATCGGCGTGAGCTGCTCTGCTGACCGCAACATCAAGGCCAAGATTGACGAAAACGGCCTTTGGCTCGAAAAGATGGAACACCATCCGGAAAACTACATCCCGGCTGGCAACGCAGTGAACCTCGCTCCGGCTATCGAAATTGACCTTGACCGTCCGATGAAGGAAGTGCTCGCTGACCTCACCAAGTATCCGGTGAAGACGCGTCTCTCCCTCAAGGGCACGATGATCGTGGCTCGCGACATGGCCCACGCCAAGATCGCTGAAATCTTCGACAAGCAGGAACGCGGCGAAGAACTCACGGACGAAGAAAAGACCGTGCTCAAGGTCGTTTCTGACCACCCGATTTACTACGCTGGTCCGGCAAAGACTCCGGCAGGTATGCCGACAGGTAGCTTTGGCCCGACGACGGCTAACCGCATGGACCCGTACGTGATGCGCTTCCAGAGCAAGGGTGCTTCGATGATCATGGTCGCTAAGGGCAACCGCTCTCAGGATGTTACCGACGCTTGCAAGAAGTACGGTGGATTCTTCCTCGGCTCTATCGGCGGTCCGGCAGCCATCCTCGCTGAACAGAACATTCTGTCCAACGACATCGTGGCATTCCCGGAACTCGGCATGGAAGCCATCCGTAAGATCACGATCAAGGACTTCCCCGCATTCATCCTCGTGGATGACAAGGGTAACAACTTCTTCGAAGGACTTATTTAGTCGGAAGTAGGAAGTAGACAGTAGACAGAGACTTTCTCTGATGCTGTCATTCCCGCCTTGAACTCTTTGACTACTTGCAGCTTTGCTGCTTAGTAGTCATGATCCGCGAATGGGGAGGGAATCTCCCTTTCAATAGAAACGCCCCGCAAGTTTAATGCTTGCGGGGCGTTCTTGTATGTGAAAATTTGTGGCGTTTCTAGTCCTTGAATTCTATGCTTTCAATGGCATCAAAAAGTTCTGTCCTAACATTTGTGCCAAACGTTAAACTACGCATGAAGACGAGAACGATGTTTCCTTTTGGGGTTAATCTTGATGCGAGGCAGATGTCTTCTGGTGTTCCGTCGTCATGTGTTATTTTGTAGCATCTGTGTGTATACTTTTTCTCGGAATTGTAGTCTGTATCAACAAGGTTTTCTTTTGTACAATCTTTGAAAAATCCATCGTAGGCTGTGAAAATTCTGGTTGTCTTTAATGAATCGCTTATATCGTTTTGGAAAACTTCCGGATTGTTTTGAACAGCTTTGCTGTATGAAGCGAGTATGAAACCCATTTCTAAATCATCGTTGTTTAATGTAACCGAAGCTATCCCCTTAGTGGTGTCATGAACAGCGTTTTTGTAACTGAATGGGAGGTTGACGTTGAATGGGGTATCAATTTCTAGTTTCTCAGGCATTTCTGTTGCAATGAATGCGTTTGCTGTTGATACACGGACGTAGATGAGCATTTGTCCAAGAACGATGGGACGCATCCTTGTGCCCGTCAGAATGGCGCAACCAGAAAGTACAAGTACTGCGAAAATGAGTGAAATAGACAAAATCTTTTTCATTGAATCTCCTTTTTAGATTGTGCTGGAATAATAATAAATTTTATAAGAATAAAAAGCAGACTTTCTTCGATGCCTGCTTGAATGAGTTTGGTTGAGTGAATTGTGCTATTTGGGATATCCAAAAGACACTTTAGTCGAAATTGTATATATTAAAAGTATGTTTAGGGCTTTGCGTATCGCAATACTGTTTTTGATGTGCTGCAGTTCGGTAGCGGTTGCTCAGCTTGTACCTGATACTGCGAAATTTCAAAATGAAGAGAAAATTTGGATTCCAGATTCGGTACTTTATATGCCTGCAAATTTACCCAAATGCATGGATTTGGGAAATGGGTGCTTCGGTGATAATTTTGATTATGATAAAGTAAAAGATGGGATAGAATGGGATAAGTGCCGAAATGGAGATAAGGATTGCTATTTGACAAAAAAGGCGAATCTTGCGGAACCCTTTGTTAAAGCGCTGGCGCAACCATTTATCTATAATCACGAAAAACGAGAACGTCAATCAGGCGGAAAATCGAAAAAGTAGTAATGTAATCGTTTTTGAAAAAGCAGACTTCCTTCGAAGCCTGCTTCTGTTTTGTATTTGAAATTTGTTTTTTTTTGAACGGCTATATTGAAATTGTAAATTTTTGCTTTTAATGAGGCTTGTTTGTGTCTTGTTGACTTTTTCTTGTTTTTAATATGAAAAAAGTTATTTTGCGTAATTTATGTGAAATTAATTGTCTTTGTTTGAATTACTTTTTTGTAAAAAATGAGTATAAAATATTTGATTTGGTTTGAATATCTTATATTTAAACTATGTGTTTATGAAGGAGTAGAATATGAAAAAGGAGATTGCTTTATTAGTTGCCGCCAGTTGCATTGGCGCTGGTGCGGCTACGGTGAATTATGACCTTTTGGGTCGTAAGGGGAGTAAAATGAATTCCCCGATGGTCTATAAGAATATAGACTATAGTAAAATGAAGAAAAAAGAACAGCAGAGCATTGGTTCTTCTCTGGAAAATAAAACGCTAAAAAGGCTTGGAACGGGGCTGAATTCGAATTATCGTTCTATTGCGGGTGTTTATAATAATAAGGGGCTGGATTATTATATGGCAAGTTCCCAGAATCCGTATCCCTACTATTTGAAGTGGTGGAAAGCAAATGGTTCATATGAGGATGGCTGGTATAATAAGTTGGCTGGAAATGGTGGCTATATGGACCAGTCAAATGCTGTTTTTAAGAGCTTCTCTCTTAAGTCGCACTATCCGCCTGCATATAAATATGCCGGGATTTCCAATGTTTATGGGCATGGTTACAATATGACGTGGTTGCCTCCTGCTTCTGGAATTTCTAATCCGGTTCAGTCTTCGCCATATGCATATTATCAGCAAATTCGATACGAACCTTTTGGAACTGTCGAAATGACTAAGTCCAAAAGGAGCGATATCTCATGGTATGATGAAAGCCATCTGTATCCGGATGCGGATTGGGGTGATGTCGGTGTTTATATGGTTGCTGATGCTGAACCGGTTAGCTTGCGCCATCAACAGTATGATCGCTATGTTCTGGTTAATCCGAATGAACAGTTTTCTCCGGATCCCGTAAATGAAATGCTTTCGGCAAGGTCCTATAGAATTATTAAGGATGCTACGAATTTTTCTGTGGTTTATGTAAGCAAAAATCGACCTTCAGATCCGTCTTCTGATGCCAGGGGACCTCAAATTTATGTAGGACTTCATAATCGTGGCGATGTTTTCTATGATAATGAAGATGCTATGAAATATTCTACTGCGGCTAGGGATCTTGATAATTACATCTATAATAATAGAACGACCGAAATCGTCGCTGCAGGAAACTATATGGTTCGTCTTAATACAGGACATCTGGCTGCTGAAGCACATGCCGCAAATGCCATTACTGTTGGTGCGGTAGATGCTTATAGTGGAGAGATTACGAGCTATAATTCGACAAAGTCGAAATATTGCACTCGTGGTATTGGCGGGTGCGATGGACTTTCTAATACCAATGAAGGGTCCAGAAAACCGGAAATATACAACTATTCTCACTTCTATTTTTTGGATGAATGGAGAGAGTATACGGATTTGTCTTCTGGAGTGCAGTACAGTTATGATCCTTTCTATGATGGCAATGAAATGTCTGCTGCTTATACAGCAAGTATGGTCGCTGAACTTCTGTCGGTCAATCCGTTCTATCGCTGGCATCCGGAAGTCGTAAAGGCTTTGTTGCTGACTTCGGGCGATGTCTCTGTGTCTCCTCCTTATCCTGAATACTATCCGGTAACATCGGAAATTCCGTCTTACCGTAGCTTGGTTTTCGATAAAAATCACAATTCCTACTTCCATGAATCTCGTTATTGGGTGGGCGAAACGCAGCGGCTGAAAACGCATGTTGAACCTTATAGCGAAAGAAAAGAAATTCGCTTTAAAGTCAAACGCCCGGCTGGCAAGACTAATTTTAAGGCTGCAATTGCATGGCTGAGCAGTGGTAATGATATTGCAAATCTTGGCAGGGTTCCTCAGGATTTCGATTTGTATGTGTATGAAAGTAATGACGGCAATGTGGATAATATAGATGTCTATAACTCCCATGCATCATCTCTTAGCGGCATTGACGCTTACGAAAAAATCTCGTTTACATCGAATGCTAATTACCTGGTGTTCCGTATTCTTCTTTATCGCGATCTCGAAGATTCTGAAAATAATGGACAGATGGTCTTGGGCTTTGATGTGGCCGCTAAATAGTGACTGCTGAATAGGAATTGTTTGAGAAAGACTCGTCGGCATATGCAGGCGAGCCTTTTTGTATGCAAAAGTTATGTCTGGTGTGTAAATTTTAGCTTTTGATGAGGCTTATTCGTGCCTTGTTGGCTTTTTCTTGTTTTTATACAAAAAATGTTATTTTGTGAAATTTATGCGAAATAAAATGTCTTTGTTTGAATTACTTTTTTGTAAAAAATGAGTATAAAATATTGATTTTGATTAGAATATCTTATATTTAAAGTACATATTTGTGAAGGAGTGAAATATGAAAAAGGAAATTGCTTTATTAGTTGCAGCCGGTTGCATTGGTGCTGGTGCGGCTACGGTGAATTACGACCTTTTGGGGCGTAAGGGAAGTAAAATGAATTCCCCGATGGTCTATAGGAATATAGACTATAGTAAAATGAAGAAACAAGAACAGCAAAACATTGGTTCTTCTCTGGATGCTAATGTCTTGGCTAAAAAGGCTTCAGGTCTTGTAAATGGTGCGTATTCTGCGGAAGGCCGTTTCTTTAATCGAGGTTGGACCGGAGCGAACGACTGCTATACGAACTATAGTAATACGAACTATCGTTGCTTCTATAATTTTACGGCACATTCTTACTCTTATCCAACGCTTTCTTCTGATCGAGGAAGCTTGTTTTATGCATACGGTCCGTATGGTGATATTGGTTACATTGAACGATCGAATGAATATTTTAAATACATCCCCGTTCCTGATGATTATATAAATCCAAACTTCTATACGGAAAACAGTTTTTCTCGTGCCAATAATCAAGGGTATAGTTTTTCGTATAACAATTCTTTCAATTTCAATAATCCTGTACAGACATCTCCCTATGGAGATGGAAGTCAAATTCAGTACAAGAATTTCAAAGATGTTAGAGACGGAAGTTCTTATTCTGATAGACAGTATATATCGGTTTGGTATGGTGCGCAGAATTCCGCTAATTACGGTAATGCTGCTTATACTAGCCAGCCGTATACTTGGGCGGTCGAATGGAAAAATGACTGGACAAATGTTGGCATCTATGTGCCTTTAAATGCAATGCCAGTCAAGATGGCTCAAAATGATCAGATTAAATATGTGGTAGTGTCTCCGGCTAGCTATTGGCAAGTTCCATCAAATGAAATTGATGCTTCGAAAACATTTAAAATATTAAAGAATTCTTCGAAAAAATCCGATATTTATGTGGGTTCTGCGGAATATCCGAGTTATCCGAGCAATATTCAAAAGGATAACATTTATATGGGTCTTCGAGTCCGTAAGCCCATGGCGGGCGGATTTATGCCTTCTGGATTGTATTACTCAGATGAAGCGCGTACGCTCGATAACTACATCTATACCAATCGTACTGTAGAAATTGTTGCTGCAGGTGAAGGTAGTGGATCCAACAGAAACTTTGCAAATATTGCCCACGCTGTAAATGCTATTACAGTTGGCGCTGTTGATCCTACAAGCGGTAATGCTACTGCATATACGCCTAATGTTCGACCCAGATATTGCACTAGCGGAATCGGAAACTGCAATTCGAGCAGTTCTTACAATATTGGAACTACAAAGCCGGAAATTAGCAATTATACTCATTTTTATTTTAATGAAGGTGGCTATAATTCGGATAAGGGCCGAAAGTATACGGCGTCATGGGGAACTGTTTCGACATATGACCCTTATTACGATGGTACGTCAATTTCTGCTGCATATACTGCAGGTATGGTTTCTGACCTTCTGGCTACAAATGCTTTCTACCGTAGGCATCCTGAAGTTGTTAAGGCTACATTGCTTACATCGGCAAGTGTGACTGGCGTCCCGACCTATGCAACTTTGTTGCCGCCTCGTTCCTATACAGATGTAAACCATGCTTATCCGTATAAGCATGAATCCCGTTTCTGGGTCGGCGATATCAATAAGGTGAAAACTCATGAGGATTCTTATGGCAGAAAGGAAATCAGATTTAAGGTGAAAACTTCTGATTTTGAATCGAATAATTTTGTTGCTGCTATTTCCTGGTTGAGTAGTGGTGACGATATCGCAAATCTTGCTAAGATTCCTCAGGATTTTGACCTTAGGGCTTATGCAAATAATTCGGGAAATCTTAATGATCTTGAAACCTTCCTGGATTCTTCCTTAAGTTCTTTTGACGCTTTTGAAAAGGTATCCTTCTCGACAAGTGCAAACTATATTGTGTTCGTTATCACCTTGTATTCTGATGACGTGAATAGTGAAAACCGTGGACAGGTTGTCTTGGGCTTTGACATGATGTCTCGCTAATTCGAACTCGTTGAAATATAAAATACAGCCTTATTTGTAAAGCCTCGCTAGCGTATTGCTGGCGGGGCTTAACTTGTTGTAAATAATTTTATATGTTGTTATATATAGAAACTATTTTATTATTTTATAGATACTTATAAAATAATAAAGAGAGAGGGTGTAAATGAATAAAAAAATGGCTTTCATTGTGGCTCTAGGCTGTGCTTATGCCGGTGCTACTTCTACTGTAAATTATGACCTTCTTGGTCGCAAGGGGAGCAAAATGAATTCCCCGATGGTCTATAAGAATATAGACTACTCCAAGATGAAAAAGGATAAACAGCAGGTCGGGTCTTCGCTAGAAGTGAAGTCTTTGGCGAAAAACGCTGGTCCAGGTTTTCAGAATAACGCGGATGCCATAACGGGTATTTTCAATAATAGAGGGTTGGAACATCAAAATAACACGTACCCTTATTATATGAAACGGTACTTCCAGCAAGGTGCCCCTCTTGAAGGCTGGTATAGCACCTTGGGTGGGGAGTCTGGGTACATGAAGCAATCCAATCAGGTCTTTTTCCCTGTCCCGATGGAACGCAAGAATCCGGTTAACCTGCAATACGGGGTAAGAACGAATGTTCCGTCAAGTGAATATTCCCTTTCGACAACGAATTATACCTTCAATAACAATTCGCAGCCATCTCCTTACAGCTATTCTCAGTATGGCAATACCGAGATGATTAATTATATGCCGTTTTCCGCTATTGAAAACTACGCCAAGAGGTATTCGATTTGGTGGTATGACAATCCGTCGTATACGCCGAATCCAGAACAGTGGGACGATGTGGGTATTTATATGTCCATAGACGCCCTTCCGGTCAAGTTGGATCCGAATAAGTCTGTTCCGTATCTTAAGCTTGCGTCTGGAGAATTGTTCGAACCGACGCCTGAAACAGAAATGCTGTCTTCAAGAACGTATGATGTTATAAAGGCGACGGCGAAAAATTCTGTGATTTTTGTCGGTAGCGAGTACCCTCTATGGCCGGAAGATTATCCGTTAAATCCGAATCATCGCAGTCCGTTTGTTTATGTGGGTGTTCGAAATCGCCAATATGGAAATGTCGATAATCAGCTCGCAAAGCAATATTCTTATGAAACGATGCAGGTTGATAATGCCATATATAGAGGTCGTCGTATTGATGTTATTCCCGCTGGGAATTATAATGTGAGAAACAATTCAGGGCATCTTGGTCTTGAAGCTCATGCAGCCAATGCCATTACGGTGGGTGCAGTCGATGCTGAAACTCGAAAAATCACGAGTTATAACTCGACTCAATCCTATTATTGTACTCTGGGTTTAAGGCAATGCAATGATGGAAATAATTTGAGGATTGGTTCCCGAAAGCCTGAAATCTACAATTTTTCTCATTACTATTTTGATCATCAATCTAATAGCAACTATCCTCAAGAACAGAAACGAGTTTATACGAATAGATCTACTGGAATTGCCTATACCTATAACCCGTATTACGACGGTTCCGAAATGGCTGCTGCATATACGGCAGGGCAGATCGCGAACCTTTTGTCGGCAAATCCGTACTATCGCTGGCACCCGGAAATGGTGAAGGCTTTGATGCTTACTTCTGGGGATGTCTCTATAAACACTCCATATCCGAATGGAACTCCGATAACGACAAAGATGCCTTCTTATTATAGCATGCTTACGGACCAAAATCACAGTGAAGTTTTCCATGAATCCCGCTATTGGGTGGGCGAAATCAGTAAGCTGTACACGCATTATACAGATGAAGGACAGAAAGAAATTCGTTTCAGTGTCAAGCGTCCTACAGATAAGAGTAATTTTACAGCAGCAATTGCTTGGTTAAGTAGTGGTTCTGATCTTGTTAAGGTTGGCAGAGTTCCTCAGGATATCGACCTTTATGTGTATGAAAGCAATACCTCGAATGTGAATAATCTTTCTAATTTAAAAGTCTCATCGCTTGATGGAGATAATGCATATGAACGTAAATCGTTTACGTCAAATGCAAACTATCTTATTTTCCGCATTCTTATTTATGCCGACCGTACTCCGGATAATTCAGACAATAAAGGTAAAATTGTCCTTGGCTTCGATCTTGCTGGTATCTAGTTCCTGTGAAGCCTAAATGCTTAAAATGCCCCGATGGAAAAATCCGTCGGGGCGTTTTTGTTTGTTTGAAATGGTTAAATAACTTTATCTGTGACAATGCGCCATTCGCCGGGCTTTAAGTCCCCTAGCGGGATGTTCCCGATTTGCACACGGACAAGGCGGAGGGTCGGGAAACCTACGGCTGCTGTCATGTGCCGCACTTGACGGTTCTTGCCTTCGATGAGCGTGAGTTTTACCCAGCTGGTGGGAATATTGGCGCGGTAGCGCACTGGCGGGTTGCGGGGCCAGATCCAGTCGGGTTCTTCGGCGATTTCTGCCTTGCAGGGCTTGGTGTGGTATCCCTTGATGTCCACGCCTTTAGAGAGCTTTAGGATGGCTTCCTTGGTAATTTGTCCGTCAACTTGTGCGAGATAGGTTCGCGGGTGTTCGTATTTGGGGTCTAGAAGTTTTTTGATGAGTTTCCCGTTATCGGTTAGGAGTAACGCGCCTTCACTGTCGTGATCGAGCCTGCCGGCTGCATAGATGTCTGGCGGGAACCCGAAAGAATTTAGGGCTAAATGTCCTGATTCTGGGGTGAATTGGCTTAATACGCCATAGGGCTTGTTGAAAATAATAACAGTTGACATGCCTCATAATGATAAAAAATTTTATATTCAAAGCATGATTGATATTTACACTTTGGCGAAAAATCCGCTTGTATTCCAGAAGCCGAGAACGATTACTTCGGCTTATATTGACGTGTCAGGAAAGATGGGTCTTGCGCAGACTGTGCTCATGGTCCAGGACAATATTACGGAAAATTTTGGATCCATGAAAATGGACAATTTCGTGGTCAAGGAAAAGGGCGGCTTCTGGGTTGTTTATAAGGCCAAGTTCAAATTCTTGAAACGTCCGTACTGGAAAGATAAAGTTGTCACGACATCCTTCCCGGCAGATAATCAGCTTATCCGCTTGAACGAAAATACGGCGATTACGACGATTGAGGGCGAACCGATTATTTTTGCAAAACAGGAAATGTGCTGCCTGAGCTTCGATCGTCATCGTCCGATGCGCCTTTCTGCGGTCGATTTCCCGACGGAAGGTTTTCCTGAAGCATTCATGACGGATGATTTCGACCGCTTTAACGTGAAGCCTGAAGAATATCAGGAAGTTTATCAGCAGAAGGTCTTGCCGCAACATATCGATATGTCGCACCATATGAACAATATCGAATATGTAAAACTTGCATTGAACGTCTTTAGCGCGTCTGACCTGGAACTTTGCATTCCTTCGGAACTTGAAGTCCATTACTTGGGTGAATCCAAGGAAGGCCAGGTTTTAAAGGTTTTCCGCGCGGATCATAATGGAGCGACTTACATGCGCATTCTCGATGAGACGGATCGCCCTGTCTTCGAAATGAAACTCAGGATGATGTAGTTGTTGTGCTGCTGATGTCATTCCCGACTAGATCGGGAATCGCCTTTTTGTTTTATTAAAGGAGATGCCCGCTCTGTGGCGGGCATGACAAGAAACACTAGTTTATGCTATAAAACTTCAAAGAACTCCGGACGGTGAAAGTCCGGTTTTTCTGTTTCTATGGGAAATGCGCTCAGGTAATGGGGCGTGTTTGCCTTATCGGCGCATTTGTAGAGGTTTCCGCGGAGCGGTGCTTCTATTGCTTTCATTCCGAAAATCTCGGCAGGAATTTCAACAGCCATTGTCCAGTAGACGCTGTCGTCTTGGATGCTTGGCGCTGTTCCTGAACGCTTGATTTTTGCGATGGCGTCAAGCGGGAGCGTTTGTCTGTTCTCGCGGCCTGTACCCCGGGCGGCGAGAATAAAGCCTCGGCTTGTCGTTTCGAAGTTGAAATATTCAGCCGGGTTTGCTGGATTCTGCAAGAAAATTTCCACGCAGGAATCTTCCCAGCTTCGACCGTTGTCTTCTTGAACGGCTGCGCGGTAGCAGTTCACGGGTTCTTCGACTGTGAATTTAACTGTGATTATGCGGGGAGTCCATGAAAAATCAGCGGTGACCATCGGGTGGATGATTCCCTGATTTGCAGTCCATTTCATATTCGGTTTTAAAAGCATGAAAATAAATTAGCAAAAAACAAGAAGTGATTAAACAATGTTTAAACAGTGTTTAATCACTTTTTCATTGTATTGAAAATGCTGAAATTGAATTAAAAACGCCATTTGCAACTTATGGCATGGCTTTTGCAATGTTGAGCGTGATTCCGCAAAGGTATGAATGTACCGATACGCGGCGAACCTTAAAAAATAGGAGGCCGATATGGCTGAAAAAACAGAAAAGAAAACTTCGAGTACCCCTGCAATGTCTTCGGCATTTGATTGCCTTGCTGTGACAAACGTGCAGGTTTATCCGTTTAAGGAAGGCGCAAATCTTGGACACATGAAGGGCGTTGCTACGATTGTGCTGAATGACCAGATCCAGATTCGCGGGCTTCGCGTGATGGATGGTGAAAACGGAATGTTTGTGGGGTATCCGATCGATACTTTCTATAAAGGGGAGGACTATCGCACCGTTTGTTTGCCTATAACTCGCCAGTTGAGAGAACATATTGAAAGCTGTGTGCTTGAAAAGTATCAGGCTGCAGTAGCATAAGGCAGGTGCAAATTGTTTCGCAGAATCCGTTCTTATTGCTTGTTTGGAATAAAGGCTGTTCCTGTCAGTGTGGAAGTCGATGCCGCTCAGGGACTGCCTGGGTTTACTCTTGTCGGACTCCCGGACAATGCGGTAAGGGAATCTCGAGAACGTGTTGTTTCGGCGATACGCTCCATCGGGAAAGTGGTGACAGGTTTTCGTACAACGGTGAACTTGTCGCCTGCGGATTTGCGAAAGGAGGGGAGTGCATTAGACCTTCCGCTTGCGATTGGCTTGCTTGTTTCGACTGGGGAGATAGAAGTTCCGCAGTTGGAACGCTATGTCTTTGTAGGCGAACTCTCATTGGATGGTTTGTTGAAGCCTGTCCGTGGTGTGTTATCCATTGCAATGAATTTGTCTACAGCACGTGACTGTATTCTCGTGATTCCGCGCGGGAATGAGCAGGAAGCTTCGCTGGTGGAAGGTCTTCGTTTTATTTGTGCGGATTCGCTTGGGGAGTGCGTTGAAATCCTAGAACGCAATTCTAGTCAGGGTGTAAAAATTGCAAAAGGCATTTCTTCGTGTCATGTAAGCGTTAGTAATGAAATTCCCGATTTCAAGAATGTAGTGGGAATGGATGGTGTAAAACGGGCGCTTGAAATTGCTGCTGCGGGAGCGCATAATTTCTTGTTGGTGGGGTCGCCCGGTGCTGGTAAGACACTTTGTGCGAAATGCTTGCCGGGAATCCTCCCGGAGATGACTGAACAGGAAATTTTAGAAACGACGCGTATCCATTCTTGTGCGTTGCGAGCCGGTGATTCTGATGCGTTTAAACCCGTGCTTACGCGCCCGTTCCGTTCACCGCATCATTCTGCATCGATGGTGTCGCTTGTGGGCGGCGGAACCCGTCTTTTGCCAGGGGAGGCGAGCCTTGCGCATAATGGAGTTCTTTTTTTGGATGAATTGCCGGAGTTTAACCGCAGTGTGTTGGAAGCTCTGCGCGAGCCAATGGAAGAAGGCGAAATCTCGGTTAGCCGTGCGAGTGGAACTGTTATATGGCCAGCGAGATTTATGATGGGGGCTGCAATGAATCCATGCCCTTGTGGATATTCAATGGATCCTAAGCGTGAGTGCACCTGCTTGCCTGAGGCTCGTAAGCGCTACCGTGAAAAAATATCGGGACCGTTATTGGACCGCATCGATATCCAGGTGAGCGTCCCTCCTGTTGATGCTGCTATGTTTGTGATAAAAGGACGAGGTGAGTCGTCTGCTGATATTCGCAGACGCGTGTGCGCTGCACGATCTGTTCAGCGCGAACGCTTCCGAAATTTGCCTTTTAAATCCAATGCCGAAATGTCGTCGGAGTATGCAAGAAAATTTGCAGAGATGACTCCTGCCGTAGAACGTTTTGCTGTCAATGCCGCAGCCAAGATGGACTTGAGTGCGCGTGGGTACTTTAGGTTGTTAAAAGTTGCGCGTACGATTGCCGACTTGCGAGGCACTTCCGCCGTTGATATTATGGATCTCTCTGAGGCTTTGCGTTACCGCGCCTTTAGAGGATAGAGCGGCTTTGCTGCAGTTACTAGAACTTAGTTACTAGTTAATAGTCTTTGGTCATTAGTTATTGATCAAAAGAAGATGTTGATTTAAAATTCTCTAGTAACTAGTAACTCGAAACTAGTAACTTTTGTTTCCTACTGTCTACTAATCTTCACGCTGGCTTCGGCGCCTAGGCAGCCGGGAACGGCTTTAGGTTTTACGACGGAGACTTCGACGGCTGAGGCTTTAGAATAATGCTCTAGGACGTATTCAGCTGTTTTTACGACAAGAGTTTCGACAAGCTTGAAACAAGAAAGGCGGATGAACCCTTTTAGTTCTTCCGCCAGCTTTGCATAGTCGATAGATTCGTTTAAATCTTCTGTTTCTGCAGCTTTTGCGAAGTCCAACCAAAGAGTGAGGTTCAAGATGATTGGTTGTTCGTTTATGCGTTCGTAGGGAAGAACACCAACGATGCAATCAAATTGAACGTCTTTGAGCCGGATTCGCCCTTGTTCCATTACCATGCGAACAAAACGATAGCTGTGGTCAAGGACACTGCCGATACGCCGAACCAGATGTTGCGGGCCATAGCGTAGGAATCCTTTGTATCCTTGTTGATTTTCATTCTACTCTTGAGATCTGCGTAAGTCCAGCCGGCTGTGGTGAATGCTGCTGAATCATTTGTTTTCTTATAGTAGTCTATGCAGGCTTGCTGGTCCGTTACGCCTTTGATTTTTGCACATCCCACAGAGATCTTTTCTTCTGCGGTATTGGCGATATTTTCAAGCTTCTTGTAAGCGTCGTTTGCTTCGCTGGACTTCATTTGCTGGAGAACGCCAAGCACGGCGCTGCCTGCTGCGACAGCCGAGAGAGCAACTGCACTCCAGAAGCGAACTTCGTCAGCAATACCGAAACGATCCTTAACGTCCTGTGCTGCTGCGGATGCAGAATAATCGCGAGCGTCGGCACGTGAATTTGTGTTGTTCAGGTCGCCAGAAACGTCGTAGCTGCTGCTGTTCTTTGCGGCAATGATGTCTTCGTCACAGGAAACATCAAATTCGTCACATTCTTGCTTCGGTGCGGTACTTGTTGCGGCCGGGGCTTCGTTTTTGAGGTCAATCTGAGTTCCGTTTACAAATGCGACTGCAGATGTTGCTCCTGGGATATAGACGAACTTACCGTCGAAGTATACCTTTTCGGCATCGTCGCCCGGCTTCATACCGCGGCGTTCATAAAGCTTGGCTTTGATGATATCGCTGTAGGAAATGTTCGAGGGGACGCTCAATGCTGTCATGGATGAAATATCACCGACTTGACCGATGTAAAGCTGATAGGCATTAAGGCCAGATTCCTGAGCAAACTTCTGACGGAGGACAATTTTTCCAGAAGGAACAGATGCGGCTTCGTCAACAGAAGCGGTGCTCAGTTCGCCGTAAGAGGCAAAAACCTGGTTGTCAGACGAGACGGCATCTTTAGCCGTGAAATCAGCAATATCATAAACTCCAGCGAATGCTGCTGCAGCGGAAAGGCAGAGGGCCAATAAGAAAGAACGCTTCATCGTATCTACTCCGAATAATCCAATTTTTTTGGAAAAATATATAAAAAAAACACCAATAGTGAATTATATAATTTTTTTTCACGACTAGAATCGCGATTTAGGCGAATAAATTATAAGTGTGATGAAAATGTCACGTAATTATATTGTTTGGCCGACTGCTTGTAAAAGTCTGGTTACAAACTTCCGTTTTTTCTAATGACTAATAACTAACGACTAATAACGGTCATTTCTATTTACTATATGGCACTCCTTCGGAGTGCATCTAGTACGGCTCGGCTATGCCAAAAAACAAAAATGTTTTTTGCCTTTCTAGCTTTGCACACTTTTGTCGCAGCTCTCGCCTTTGACGCTCTTTGAGCGTCTTTTGCTGGGCTCAAAAATGAATCTGCAAGCAGCTTCGCTTTGTTCGCCCTACGCAAAAGTTACTATATTTTCCTGCGTAAAATTTTAACCCTAAAAAAGAAGGTGCTATAATGGCAAAGCTTTCTATCGAAGATCTCGAACTCGCCGGCAAGCGCGTGTTCATCCGTGTTGACTTCAACGTTCCGCAGGACAAGGTGACTGGCGAAATCACCAACACCAAGCGTATCGAAGCCGCTCTCCCGACTATCCAGTACGCTCTCGACAAGGGTGCAGCAGTCGTGCTCGCTTCCCACCTCGGCCGTCCGAATGGCGAAAAGAACATGAAGTACACGCTCGCCCCGGTTGCCAAGAAGCTCGAAGAACTCATCAAGAAGCCGGTGAAGTTCCTCTCCGACTGCGTGGGTCCTGAAGTTGAAGCAGCCTGCGCCGCTATCAAGCCGGGTGAAATCATCCTCCTCGAAAACCTCCGCTTCCACATTGAAGAAGAAGGCAAGAGGAAGATCAAGAACGCTGATGGCACCGAAACTAAGGAAAAGGCCGACAAGGAAGCCGTCAAGGCATTCCGCGCAAGCCTCACCAAGCTCGCTGACGTCTACGTGAACGACGCTTTCGGTACCGCTCACCGCGATCACTCTTCCATGACTGGTGTTGAACTCCCGCAGCGTGCCGCTGGTTTCCTCATGAACAAGGAACTCAAGGCATTCGACCAGGTCCTCAACAATCCTCCGCGTCCGTTCCTCGCCATCCTCGGCGGTGCAAAGGTCGCTGACAAGATCCAGCTCATCAACAACCTCCTCGACAAGGCCGACAAGATCATCATCGGCGGTGGCATGGCTTTCACCTTCAAGAAGGTTCTCAACAACATCGAAATCGGTTCTTCTTTGTTTGACGAAGAAGGTGCCAAGCTCGTTCCGGATCTCATGGCTAAGGCTAAGGCTGCTGGCAAGGAAATCATCCTCCCGGTGGACTACATTGCTGCTGACAAGTTTGCTGCCGACGCTGCTACTAAGGCTGTCTCTGACGCTGAAGGCATTCCGGCTGGCTGGATGGGCCTCGATGTGGGCGCTGAATCCACCAAGCTCTTCGTGAACGCTATCAAGTCCGCCAAGACCATCGTCTGGAACGGCCCTGCAGGCGTGTTCGAATTCGAAGCCTTCGAAAAGGCTACCAAGGCTATGGCAGACGCTATCGTCGAAGCTACCGCTGCTGGCGCAATCACCGTGATCGGTGGTGGCGATACCGCTACGGCAGCCAAGAAGTACGGTGCAGACAAGAAGGTGACCCACACCTCTACGGGTGGTGGCGCATCTTTGGAACTCTTGGAAGGTAAAGTCCTCCCGGGTGTTGCAGTGCTTACTGACAAGTAATTCAAAATAAAATTTTGGATTTTAAAAGCTCCGCATTTTTGTGCGGAGTTTTTTATATTAATTCGCATGAAAATTATTTTGTTGTGTATTGCGTTGTTGATGATGCCTTGCTTGGCTAATGAACCGGCTGTGGTTACGCCAGTTGATTCAGCGGCGTATTATGACAGTTTAGCCAATTATAATTACCAAAGGTTTCGTGCGAATGAGACAATGTCCGAAGTGTTTTATTGGACGAGTGTTGGATTGTCTATTGCCACCCCGATTCTGGTGTTTGCCGCTAGAGGCGCTGCAGATTGTTATGGTCCCGAAGGATGCCGTGGGGGAAATGTTGTTTTGGACGCTGCTGCGCTTACTGCTGCAATTTTGGTCTTGCCTTCTTGGATTGCTTATGGAGGTTTTAGTATCGCGAAAATCAGACGTCAGCGGGATTTCTATAATTACAATCGAAAAAAAGAGGCGCTTTTAGAGCAACGAAAACTGAATGACGCTGAATCCGTCAATTTGCAAGTGCAAATTTCTCCCTTGCTAAATCCTCTAGATGGGCGTTACGGCGCCGTTTTGGCTTTCTCGTTTTAGCCTTGTTCGTCTTGCTTTGGCTCGGCGGTTTCGTCGTGTTCCTCGATTTTACTGACTTTGGTGAACCAGTAGTCTTCGCTGTTGATGGAACTCATGTTGCCGATGAGCTGGTCGAGGTCGAGATTTTGAATGTCGTTGTTTTCGTTAGGCATGTCTTGAATATAAAAATCATTTGAAAAGGAGGTTCCCGCTCGGGGGCGGGAATGACATTTAAAATGATCGTTTTTACATGATTTTTGTAGATTTATAATGTCTTTGTCAAAGGAGTTTTTATGTCGATTGCCGAATTTTCAAAGAAATTCCATGCGGATAAGCGCGGTAACTGTGCCATGGCTGTAGCTTATGGCTATGCAAAAGCAACGGGCAAGTCCGAAGAAGAGGCGGTGAAGGCCGCTGAAATGTTCCGTACTTTTGGCGGAGGCAAGGCTCCGGATGGCTTGTGCGGTGCGCTCTATGCTGCGAAGATGATGCAACCCGACCATGCCGAATCGATTGAAGAGGTCTTTAAGCGCGGCGCTCAGGGCTTTACCAAGTGTAAGGAAATCCGTCCGAACAAGATTATCCCGTGCAATCGCTGTGTGGAACTTGCAGGCGAAGCGCTGGATTTTCTTGAAAAATAACTGGATGCTTCGGGCTTTTGCCCTCAGCATGACGAGTTATATGTTGTGGGCTTTAGCCCTCTGCATGACGTTAAGGATTGTAGTCCACTTCCTACTGTCTACTTTCTACTGTCTACTAATTTCACGTTCAAGAGGTCTTCTTCCCAAGTTTCTTTTTGCTTGCGGAGAGCTTCGAGAGACTTGTCGTCAGCGCCACTTTCGTCTCGTGTTTGCATGAGCTGTTTGTAGCTTTCGGCAAGTTTGCTTGCGTGTGGATATTCCGGGACGAGAATGGCGAGTTCCTCCAAAATGGCTTCGTCTGAGTACAGGCGGGCGATTCCTTCGAGCGAACGTTCGATATACTTTGTTTTTTCGTTTTCTTGCTTGAACGCTTCTGCTTCTTTAAATTCGAGAGGTGTAATCTTGTCTATCCATGCCGTTTCTGCGATGTATAACTCGTTGTCTTCTGCGATCGCATCCTTGCGGCCAAATATTTCCAACTGCGACTTGAGGAACGGTCGATAGCTTTCTACATCGATATTTAACGAATTTTTTTCTGCAAAATCAGCGAGATTTCTGAGATTTGCCTCGGATGGATTGTTCAGGAGGCATTCTTTGAGTACTGCAAGCTGATCTTTGGGTGGAAGTCGCTTGAAAGATTCTGATCTGGAGCTGTTTGCGCGGATTCTGAGCCGCAGAATGCGTAACAGCAAGAGCATCATGATAGCAAAAAATACAATGGACCAACTCATGGACGAAAAAATAGATAATCCAGTCTGAATCAGCCGCGAAAAAAAGAATGAATATCTTGATATTATACGGATGGTGTCAAAAAATCTCAAGAATTTATGTTTTTACATATATTTTGCATTATTACGCGACCTCATTCCTTTTGAATTGGTTTATATTTAGGTGGAATTGTTGTAACCTATTATTAGGTGGAGATTGGAATATTATGAAATTAAATAAATGGATTACCCTTAGCGCATTGTTTGGCTGCTCTGTAGCTTTTGCTCAAAACGCTCAGGATGTCCGTACGCTGGATATTATTGTTCGTGATTTTCAACCGAATCATCCTGACTTCGAAAACTTCTCCGAAGAATCTGTTCAGCATTTGGATCAAATATATAACTACCAGGTGGGTAACGCAGCCATGAAGTTCTTTGGCTACGATGAAGACTGGTATATGAGAGCCGATCAATATCACAAAACCTGTGGTAACATGAATACGATTAACATGGGGTATGGTGCAAAGATTGGTACGGATGGTCTTCCTATGACTCCAAATATGTCTTTGCCGGGGTATTTGCAGGGAACCTCTGTTACGAATCAGACCTTGGAATACGGCGAGTGTTCTGATAAAAATAACGGTAATACACTGCGTGGCTACAAAAATGCGCAACCTGGTGTAAGTGGTTACAAGTGTCCGAATGGCGGCACAAACTGGGCAAATCCGGTGATCTACACGCCTGGTATGGTATATCCTTATTTGGAGTTTACCCCGGCGGCTGGAAGTGACAAAATTGATATGCTCTATGATGTGCATATCAAGAAACAGACGGAAGCCTGCGATAACCAGTTCTTTGATCAGTGGTTTACCGATGTTCCGGCTGTAAATAAGACTGTTTATGCGACCATGGATATCGGGAAGGATCCTCAAGGCTCCAAGTACTACATCTACGACTATAACTATAACAATGGTGGCTATTCTCCGCTTGATAGTATTGATCCTGTTTCAAGAGAAAGAGTCGGTGATAAGCCTTGTAATGCAAAAATTCAGCCAAATAAAGTATGCGAACAGTTTGGTGCGCAGTCGCTCTCTATTTTCTGTCCTCCATATGCTTATGAATGGGCTGATAAGCAGTACGACTACATGGGCCAAAATACAGCCCAGCTCTGTAAGGACTGGTTGCTTTTGGGTGGCCCGCGTTCTGTAAATGCCGATGGTGTTGGACACAGCGCTGCTTATGTGGCTGCGGCAAGAAATGGTTCGCTTGGTATGCAGCATCTTCGCAATTACGCTTTCACTATGATGGGGTATGCTAGCTTCAAGTACAAGAATTCAAACCAGTTAAACGCCGCCGGACAGCTTGATCCTGAAGTGTTCGAATTTGCTGGTGACGATGATATGTGGATCTTTGTGGATGGCGTACTTGTTGTGGACTTGGGCGGTACCCACCTCTCGGCTCCTGGCAAGGTTAATATTTTCACATTGGCTGCAAATAATCATGGTTGCCATGTGGGTGAACCTCTTTCGACTTATTCTAACTGCGCGGGCGCCTCTGACGCTACGGGTTGGGCCGATGATACCTGGCATCATTTGCATTTCTTCTATGCTGACCGTCAGTCAGATGGTTCTAACATTTACATCCGTACGTCTCTTGCAGAACTTGCTCCGTCTCGCTATGGTCAGCCTACAGTGAATAATGTCGTTGTGAAGGTGGATGATAAGGGTGTTTCTCATAACAGCATGTACATGAACGTACCCCTTGCAGATTCCAGCTTAAATATGATCTTGACAAATAAAGATTTGGTGCCCCCGATGGTTGTTATGCGCGATGAACCAGTTCTTGGTCCTGATGGAAAACAGTTAAAAACCCTTGCAGGAACAGATTCAGTAGTCACAATGGTTTATGGTTTCTATGTGACATCCTTAACAGGACCGACTGATAAGGGGGCCGATGGTCAAATGTATCAGTTTGAAGGTAAGGTGATGGGAATTGATGCGAATGGGAATGTGGTGGAAGTGCCTGGTGGTCTCTTGGGTGGCGACCGCATCGCATTCAATGTGCCGTGGAGCCAGGGGCTTGAAGACGACGGCAATAGCGGCTATCCTAAATATGTATGGGATCAGCTGATGCAGTGGTCTCACAAGGCTACATATTATATTGCATCTGTGTCTGGCAAGCATGTTGAAGGGTTTGATGAACGTGAAAAGTGGGGACAGATTTCTTATACGGCTCAGGCCATTGTGGCTGTGATTCCGGATGATCCTGCTTATGACCGTCCAGACTTTTCAAATGAAGCTCAGACGCTTTCTGAGTTGGCCGATAGGAGTGAAGACGGAAAGCTTCCGACTGATATGACGGCTGACCTCGTGTTGACCCCGATCCCCGCTGTTCCTGGTGTTGACCCGATTAAGTGGGCTAAGGATAATGCGGATAAGCTTACTGGTTCTCCCCGTCAGGGAAATACGGCTTATGCTCCTGGAACTTCTGTTGTGTACGGTGCTGGACAGGGAACCAATTCGACACTTTGCTATAGCAATGATGCTTCGACGATTCCGGGTAAAAAGAGTAATGAATCTTGCACCCAGTGGTCTTTCCCGACGACTCAGCCGTTCCATGTGAATATCCGCGTGTTTGACCACCTGGGCCACTTTGTGAATCAGTACAATAAGCGCGTAACACCAGATGATTTCAAGAAGGCTTTGGCTGGTAAATCTTCTGCTTATGATAAGATTGAAACTGTTCCGGCAATAGGCTGCACGAACCAGATGTATGGTTCCGATCCTACTTCCGCTACGGGTGCAATGCTTGCAACAATCAAGATGTATCCGGTAACTGAAAAGGGTCGCCTGCTTGCTACGGGTCCGTATATTTACCAGATGACCGTCGTGATGGATCAGTTTGAATATTGCTACAAGAGCTATGGTAATAAACTTACTGATATGACCATGCCGTTCATGCGTACTACGGAAACGATTAGACGCGGTTACCGCAGAACTCCGAAAAAGTAATATTAGTTCGTTGAAAGTTTAAAATACCCTGTGGTGATTGCCACGGGGTGTTTTTTTATCAGTAGTGAATGTGGGCTTTGGCTATTAGAAAAAAATGCGAGAGAATTGTTGTAGGGATTGCTCGCGGGAGGTGCTTGCGGCGTGTTCCGTTGGTGGGGTTAGAGAGGTTTCGCTATAAGTGCGAAGGGTTCGGCATCGGTGATGCGGACGCGGAGCGTTTGCCCGGCAGGGAATGAGCCTTGGAGGGCAACGGGGCGGTAGGCTTCGTTGCGGGCGATGGTGGTTCCGGCGCGGTAGCCTTGCTTTTCGGTGACGACGGTACATTCGTCGCCAATCCATTCGCGGTTGTTCTCGAGGGCTATTTGCTGGAACGCTTCGGCGAGAATCGCGGAACGCTTGTGCTTGATATCGTCGGGGATTGCAAGGGTTGTGGTGGCGAGATGCGCGCTGTTTTTTGCAGACTCGGGATGCGTTGGTTTGCTTGTTTCGAGATGTGCGGCGACGGTGCCTGGGCGCGCGACAAAACGCGTGATGTTGCAGACGGTCGGACGAGTTTCTTTCAAAAGCTTTAACGTGTCATTGAAATCTTCGGCGGTTTCGCCGGGATAGCCAACGATAAGGTCGGTGCTGAGTGTGAACTTGCTGAATCGCTCGGTAAAGGCGTGGGCGAGGGTCGCGTAGTCGCGAGCTGTATGGCGGCGGTTCATCGCCTTGAGCACGTTTTCACTGCCGCTTTGGACGGGAATGTGGATGAACTTGTAAATGCGATCATCCGTGAAGCAATCCAGGAGCGCTTCTTGATAGCTGAGGACATGGCGCGGATTGCCCATGCCGAGGCGGATGCGGTAATTGCCGTTCACGTGCGTCAGGATTCTCTGAGTGAGTTCGGCGAGATTCGTGCCGATGTCAAAACCGTAGCAGGCGCAATCCTGGCCCGTAAGCTGGATTTCTAGGCAACCGTCATCGACGAGTGCCTGGACTTGATCCACGATGGTTTGGGGTGCAAAGCTGTGGAGACGTCCTTTGACGAGATGCGTGCTGCAAAAGGCGCAGGCGTCAAGACAGCCTTCTTCGATGTTTACGATGCCGACGAACGGGGATTCGCGAAGGACGTTGCGAGAGACTTTATTGCTGTCGGGAGTGCGCGCGTTTATCAGGCTTGAGGGGGATTGCGCAGGGTGGGCTGTTGCTAGATTTGAGGGGGATTGCGCCGAGGTTTCAAGTTCTTTCAGGCTTGTAAATTGCACGTTCGGAACGGCACGGAGTGCTTCTTCGCGGAAGTCCTTGGGGGCGCAACCCGTGATGTATATGGGAACGCCCGGGAAAGTGCTCGCTGCTTTGCGCAGGAGTTTCATGGCGCCTGCATTGCCTTTGACCGTGCAAACGTTCAAGTAGAATGCTTCGGGCTTTTCAGTGCTGAAGTCCGCGGGATTCGCGGCGCTTGTGGAATTCTCGGCATTTTCAAGATTCGCGGGCGTCTTGGAAGAAAAACTCTCGGCACTTGTGGAATGCGCAGCCTTCGCTTCCGGAAACTCGAACGTGACTTCGGATTTTTGGGTGAGAATGCGCGCAATCTTTTCACCGTCACCGAAATTTGCGGCACAGCCCTGGCTTAAAACGACTATCATCTCTTGAATTTTTCCAGCGTGATGCCGGGGTAATAGTGCGTTAAGATCTGGATGTAGCTTTGACCTGCCTGTGCGCGAGCACGAGCGCCCATTTGGCAAAGCCCAACGCCATGCCCAAATCCCTTGCCTTTGAGAATCCAGTCATTACCGTTCTTGTGGATGCGGAAAAAGCTGGAGGGGAGGATGGTGCCACCGCGCTTGAACAGCCAGCGGATTTTGTCTGCTTTAGCAGTGAACGAACCGTTGTTCGTTTCGATGACGAGCGTGTGGATGCGACCGCTCTTGAGCGTGTCTTGAATGTGCATCGACTTGATGCTCGAAAAACTCGGGACGTTTGCTTTCGCTTCTTTTGCGTTTATCTGGAATAAATCGCGAAGTTCGTCTTCGGTAAATTCACGAGTCCATTCGGTGTAGTTGGATTCGCGGCACCACGGCGTTCCGTCGGGGCGGAGGTCGGGCTTGTTTTTGAGATAGGGATGGTCTGGGCGTCCCCAGGTGGCAACGCCTTCGGTTTCGCCACCGCAAGTGGAATGGTAATAGGCGGTGATGAATTCTCCGTTGTACGTCATCACGACGCCTTCGGTTTCGCGGACGGCTTTGTCTGTAAGCTCGGTGGCGCTGTGGAGGCCTTTATAGACTTGGTCGCGCGTGTCGGCGTAAACGTCAAAGCCTTGTGCAACGCGGCTCCCGAAGTGTTTGTACGCGTAGGTGCGGGCCGCAACCGCTTGGGCCTTGAGCGCTTCGAACTTGGATTCGTCAAGCTTGCCGATTTCGTAAGGAACGACGCCACGCAGGTAATCTTCAATGTCGATGACGTTGATAGCGTTTAGCTTGTTGCCATTGGCGGTGACGATAAATTCGCCGTTGTAGCAGGCTTTATTGAGGCCTGCCTTGTCTGTTGCAATGGCGATGCAGTCGCTAGCAGAAGAACCTGCGGCCTTGAAAACGCGTCGGTCAGCGGTCTGCTGGCGCTTTGATTTTGTCTTGATTTTGAGTTTGCCTTTAGAGGCCGTGATGTGCAGTTCTTCGTTCTTTTGACGGACGAAGATATTTGGCACACCGACAAAGACACCCACCTGGATAGGGCGGTTGAGTTCTTTCTTGATTTTTTGAGGAACGATGGTCTGCTCGGATACGCTGTTTGCTTCGATCGGGCTATACTCAGAATCGCCGGCCGCAAGAGGTGAGGTCGCCAAGGAGAGTGTCGTCAAAGCAACTGCTGAAAATATCCGGAGCAGGCCCATGGACCTTATTTCTTTTTGAGCTTCGCCTGGGTTTCTTTTGCCATCTTGCGGAGCTTGGACTGATTCATCGTGCGGTCCGACGTCGAGATCTTATCGACAAAGAGGTCGCCGTTGAGGTGGTCGCATTCGTGCTGGATGCAGCGGGCGAACAGACCTTCGCAGTTATGAATTTCCTGGGCTTCACCATTGATGTCAAAGAAACGAACTGTCACGCGGTCCGGACGGACAACGTTGCAGAAAATTTCCGGGAGGGAGAGGCAGCCTTCGTCATAGTCGACGTTCTTGGCATCCGGTTCAGCTTCCCATTCGGGGTTGAACATGATGTACGGACGCGGTTCCTCTTCGTCTGGAATGGCGGTGTCGATGACCACGAGACGGATGTTCTTGCCAATCTGCGGAGCGGCAAGGCCGCAGCCCGGAGCATCGTACATGGTTTCGAGCATGTCTTTTGCGAGCTGGCGGAGTTCCGGCGTGATTTCGGTGATGGGTTCGCACTTTTTGCGAAGCACCGGGTCACCGTAAATTCTGATGGGGAGAATGGCCATGATTACTTCTTTTCTTCGACCTTAGCGGAAGTGTCGTTATTGATGACGCGGAGAATGGCAGCCTTTTCGAATTCGATAGTGGAGGTGCCAGTGCGGAGCGTGATGATGTTTTCTTCCATGCTAGCGATGGTGCCGATGATGCCTGCGGCGGTCATGACCTTGTCGCCCTTCTTGAGCTGCTTGCGCATTTCGTCCATCTGCTTCATTTCTTTCTGCTTCGGGCGGATGAAGAAGAGCCACATCACCACAAAGAGGAGGATGAGCGGGAGGAAGCTGGCGAGGGCGCCCGGCTGTTCCGGCTGTGCTGCGTCTTGAGCGAAAGCGGCGATGGAGGAAAGAGTCACGAGAAGTGCAGAGAGTTTCATATTGAACCTTGTAAAAGGGTGAATGTGTTACGTAACAAAGATAGTAATTTGGATTTTAGAACTTAGAACTAAAAACTTATAATGCTGGCAATAATCGTTAATTGATTGTTTTATTTCGTTTTACAAGAAGGCGATTCCCGAACGGAGTCGGGAATGACATTCAGTCTATTGACTAATGATCGATGACTATTGACCAGTAATTAATTTTTTATCCAGCAACGGGTAGATTCGATTGAGTTCGAGCAGGTTTAGGAGCCTGTCGAAGTTGGCGCAATATTTTTCTTTGGGGAGCTCTTTGAGAAGCTGTTTTTGCAAAAGCGTTTCGAGGTTGCGCGGGGTGAGGCTCATCCCGTGCATGGTGCGCTTGGTCTGTACGGTCAAATCGCTCGAACTTACTGCAACGAGACTGTCGGACTGGAGTTCGCCTTTGTCGCAGGCGGCTTTCACGAATGCGGTGAGGATCGCATGATCGGTAAGCGAAAGGATGTTCGGCGATGTGCTCTTGTAAATGGCGCGATGGCGGAGCGTCTCGTAGAGAATTTTGATCAGAGGCTTGTTCTCGACAGATACGGATTCCGATTGCAAACGGACGAGCTTGAAGTCCTGCAAAATGATTAATAGTTTATATGTGCCAAATGCGGAAAGCTTTGAAAATTGTGCAATTTCGTCTTGTAGTGCGACTAAACTAATATCTTTTGCGGGCACTCTCGAAAGCACGAACAACAGCGATGGAAAAGTTGTAATCAAGTCGCTCTTGCGCTTATTCTCTTGCGCGATGTGGTTGCGCTGCGTGAGGAACGCGAGGATAGACTTGAGCCAAATCGGTTGCTTGGCCATTGCGTCGTGCAAGGCGCTTTGCGGAATGACCTCAATTTCGCTGTCTTCTTCGGCGTGGACCGTGTATTCCATGGGTTCGCCCGCGATGAGGCTGAGTTCGCCGAACGTGGAACCGGGACCGAAATTCAGGACCTGAGTACCGTTTTGCTCGTCCTTGGAAGTTGCTGTAAGCGCACCGCTTTTGACGATGTAAAATGAATGGGTGAGGTCGCCTTGCAGGCAGAGATTTTCGCCTTCTCTCAAAATCATTTGACCGTCCCCTTGAGATTTGGCTCGTACTGCAATGATAATAAATAGTAATTTACTTTATCTATATTAAGCGCGAAAAGATGGTTCTCTTTTTCGTTGAACCATTCAAATTGCTGCATCTGGAGCCAGTCTGTAACGTTAACTTCAAGGTTGTGTTCCTTGAACAAGTTCATCCATGCGGAGCCGTCTATGGTCGTGTCAGGGTCGATTGTCGATAGCCAGACGAGACATCTCTTTTGCTGGAGCGTGAGCTTGAACGGGAGCCACGGAAGTTCAAGTTCTTGCGTCTTGAGGTAGTCCGCGAAAATTTCAAGAAGGCGCGGATCAGGGACGGTAAGCGTCAAGCCATTAGCTTGCGGGATGAGCATCTTGCGACGGATAAGCGTCTTTAGCGCTTCGTTTGCAGCGGGGAACGGCGTCTTGGTGAGCCACGAGAATTCTTGCAACAGCAACTGCTTTTGCAAAATTTCGTCTTTGCTGTAGAATTTGCAGAAAGAGGCGAGGCTTTCGAGCGGATTTTCCGTCTTTGCGGCGCGGATGGACTCGTTGATGCGGCGTGTTTTGGCCGAAATCGCCTTGATGGCAGCCAAAAGCCAGACGGGGAGCGATTTTAGCTCGGATTCCATGCACTCGTCATTGATGATGGTGATGGTGGAATCGGTGGTCGCCTGGAAAATATAGCGTACGGGTTCGCGTTCAAGCAGGGCGCCTACGCCCACGAGATTTCCGGGATGGATCTTGAAAACGACCTTGTTGTTCGCTTTAGGGTCGAGTGCGACAAGCTCACCTTCGTTCAAAAGGATGATTTTCTTGTCTTCGTCCTGAGGTGAGGATACAACAAAACCCGCCTTCACGCGGAGTTGCGTGGGCGGGATAAGTCTTGGTTGCGAATTCCCCGTAATCATCGGGAAATAACCGCCTTCGAAGTCCGGCTAATTAAGCCTGGCGTTCTTCGATACGTGCAGCCTTACCGCGGAGGTCGCGCATGTAGTAAATGCGAGCCTGGTGAACCTTACCGGAGCGTTCGACAACGATGGAGTCGATGCGCGGGGAGTTGACCGGGAAGATACGTTCGACAGCGACTGCACCGGACATCTTGCGGACCGTGATGGACTTGCCGATGCCAGAGTTCTTCTGCTGAATAACGACGCCCTTGAACGGCTGGATACGTTCCTTGGTACCTTCGATAACCTTGACGTTAACGGTAACGGTATCGCCAGCACGGAATTCCGGAAGGTCGGTCTTCAAATTTTCGTTTTGGATTGCTTCAATGTTCAGGGACATAATGTGTACCTCGTTATTATTTGTCGCCAAATGTAGTATTTATTTCAAGATTTTTAAAGATGTCGGGGCGTCTTTCTTGCGTTCTTTTTAACGATTCTTGACGTCTCCACTCTGAAATGTTCTTGTGATGACCGGAAAGTAGCACCTCAGGCACCTTTTTTCCTTCGAATTCTTCGGGGCGGGTGTAGACGGGCCAGCCCAAAACACCTTGCGCAAAAGAGTCCGTTTCACCGGATTCCTTGTGGCCCAGAGCTCCGTCCAGCAGTCGCACTACGGCGTCCGTGACGAGCATCGCCGGAAGTTCGCCTCCGCTCACGACGAAGTCCCCGATGGAAATTTCCATATCGACCTCGGTCTGGCGGATGCGGTCATCGATTCCCTTGTAGTGTCCGCAGACAAGAACAAGGTGGTTTTCTTGAGAGAGTTCTTTGGCAATCTTGTGTGTGAAGGGGACGCCATCTGCCGTGAGGTAGATGACTTTTCCGCCATCTTCCTTGACTCCCGTGCTGCGAATGGCCTTCGCAAGCGGTTCGGGACGGAGTACCATGCCCGGTTCGCCACCGTACGGAACATCGTCCACCTGCCCGTAGGCGTTGATGGCGAAGTCTCGCAGATAGACTGTATTGAACTCAAACAAGCCTTTTGCCTGTGCGCGGCCCATGATTGAACTTTTCATCGGCGCGAACATTTCGGGGAAGATGGTGATGCAGTCAATCTTCATCGTTCCTCCGGGCAAACGGATTTTAAATAGTCGCTATCACAAACAATGAACTTTTCTTCGTCGTTGATTTCCTTGACGCAATCGTCAATCCAAGGGGCGAGGATGGACTTGCTGCTGAATTCGGATTGCACGGCAAGGTCGAACTTGATGAGGAACGCATCGACCGTCATCAGTTCTTGCACTTCGATGACTTCACCGACGTCGCGACCGTCTTCGGTGTGGACGCGGAAACCTTCCAGGTCGTCAAGATAGTATTCGCCTTCGGGGAGCGGGAGACGTTCGGATTCGGGAATCATGACGTCGCCATTGACGAGCGGGGAGAGTGCTTCTGGAGTGTCGAAACCCTTGAATTTCAAGAGCCAGAGGTTGTTTGCCTGCTTGGCATCTTCGAGGGTGAGTTCCAAAATTTCGCCATTCCTCTTTTGAACGCGCACGTCTTTAAGGCTCTTGCAGCGAGTCAGGTCGTGGGTCAGGGGCATCGCTTTGATGTAGCCTTTGACGCCATGCGCACGCATGAGCTGGCAGACGGTGATGAATTCTTGAGAGTCCATATTAGACGAGAGAGGAGAGACGAAAGACGAGAGGTATTGTTTGTGCTTGGTTATTAGTTGTTAGTCATTGGTCATTAGTTGAAGTTTGACACCTGCGGTGCGTTTTATAACTAAAAGCTAATGACTGTTGACTGCTGACTAGCAAGAAAAAAAAGTCCCGTGCGTGCGGCACGAGACTCTTTATTAAAGGCGTAATTAAGCCTGTGCTTCTTCAGCGGCCGGAGCTTCAGCAGCAGCCTTGGCAGCCTTTTCGGCTTCGAGGCGAGCCTGAGCCTTCGGGCTCAACTTGCGCTGCTTGGACTTGATTTCGCGAGCGACCGGAGCCTTGCCTTCGATGGAGCGGTTGGCCTTGAGGTCGTGGAACAAGTCAGAAATGCCAGTCTTCTTGAGGAGAGACTTGACCGTGTCAGACGGCTGTGCACCGACGGAGAGCCACTTGAGGACCTTTTCCTGTTCGAAGCGGATTTCCGGCTGCTTGAGGTTCGGGTTGAAGAAACCGACCTGTTCGATAAAGCTATCGTCGCGAGCCTTACGGTTGTCGATGACGACGATGCGGTAGATCGGGTTGTGACGCTTGCCGAAGCGGGCGAGACGGATAACAGTTGCCATTTTATACCTCTTTATGGGGTTTTTCCCGAAATTTCGGGGTTTTAGTTCTTTTGATGCCAAATATAGCAAACTTGCTTTTGTGTGTAAAGGACGGCAATGAAAAAAAATCCGTCATTTTCTTATAAATTAATTTATTGAGCAGTGCGAAAATCTATAAAATTGCCGAAATTCATTCAAAAACGCCAAATTTTGTAATCTTTGAAGGGTTGCGTGTGATATGTTTTAAACATCTTACCCCATAGCAAAAATCCTTCCTTTTTCCCGTTTATTCCGAAAATAAAGAGTTATATTGTCGCTGTATAACGCTTTGTGGGGCTTTTCTATGGATATGCAATTGACTTTTGAAGATGTTGCATCTGCACTTTCGCTTGATTACGAGTGCGTGTTTTTTGTCGATAACGAGACGAATCAGTACGCCATGTTCGCATTCCGTGGCAAGCATACCAAGCTGGAGCTGACCGATACGCGAGATTTCTGGGCGGATACGAAGGTCAATATGGAAGCTGTCGTCTATCCCGAAGATAAACAGTCGTTCTCGGAGCATATTAATCGCGAAACGCTTTTGAAAGCGATCCAAAATGATAACGTTTTTGATTTTAAGTACCGTCTGTTGGTGGAGGGGGAGCCTGTCTGGTTTCAGATGAAGGCTGTCCTTGGACGATCGCAGGGGCGTGAGTATTTGATCATCGGTGTGAACAACATCGACGTGCAGGAACGCGAACGCTTGGAACTGGAGCAGAAGGCGTCCAAGAGCAAAATTTACGGACAAATTGTGATGGCTCTTGCCGAACGCTACGATGCTCTGTACATGGTGGATTTGGTGACGGACCATTTTGCCCAGTACAAGAGCGAACGATTGTTCTGCGAGTTGAGTATCACGGCTGAAGGCGACGACTTCTTCAATCAGCTGAAGAAAGATGCCATGCAGGTTATCTATAAAGACGATGTTCCGCTACTTACTGCGGCCTTGGAGCGCGAAACTTTCTTGCGGGAACTCGATGAGCATGGTGTGTTCTCGTTAACGTACCGACTGAATAGCCCGACGGGTCCGATGTACGTGAATTTGGTGGCGGTCTATGCAGACAAGAATCATGTTGTTATCAGCGTGAGCAATGTCGATGCCCAGGTGCGCCGCGAACAGAGAATCAGGGAAGAGGCGAGCGCCAATTACGAAAAGGCACTTCGCGATGACTTGACTGGAATCAGGAACAAGAACGCTTATGGTGAATTCGAAAAGGAATTGGATCAGCAAATCAAGTGCGGTAAGGATATCGAATTTGCTATTGCCCTCTGTGATGTAAACGGTCTCAAGACTGTAAACGACACGCATGGCCACAAGACGGGTGATATGTATATCAGGGAGGCCGCAAAGCTTATTTGCGAAACCTTCAAGCATAGCCCCGTATTCCGAGTGGGCGGTGATGAATTTGTGGTTGTTCTGCGAGGTTCCGATTTCAGTAACCGGGAAGAGCTATCACAGAAATTTTATGAAACCGTAAAGCGCAATGCCGAAGATGACAAGGTTGTTGTTGCTTGCGGCATTGCCGTTTACGATAAGGCTCACGACAAGAACACTGCTGCCATATTTGAACGCGCCGACGCCATGATGTACAGGAACAAGATGTCCCTCAAAGGCGGGCGCGATGAAATCATCAATACGATTATCAGAACTATCGGCGCGAGAATGAATATCTAGCGCCGAGCGTTCGATTATCTCTTCTTTTTCTTGTTCTTGTCTTTAGGCGGGGTGTAGTTCGAACCGATCGTACCGCCGTTGTTTTGGCGCTTGGCGAAATCGCCGACCTTCTTGAACATTTCCTTCATGCTTTCGTACTGCTTGAGGACTGCGTTCACGCGGGCGGCATCCGTGCCGGAACCCTTTGCGATACGGGCCTTGCGGCTACCGTCGATAATCTGCGGCTTCTTGCGTTCCTTCGGCGTCATGGAGCTGAGCACCGCTTCCACATAGACCAACTGCTTTTCGTCAATCTGGTCAAGCGGGAGTTTGTTGAGACCCGGGATGAGGCTCAAAATGTCCTTGATGCGGCCGAGCTTCTTGATCGTGCGGAGTTGCTTCAAGAAATCGTTCAAGTCGAACGTGTTATTGAGAATCTTTTTCTTGAGGTCCTTCGCGTCCTTTTCGTCGATGACCTGCTGTGCTTTTTCCACGAGGCTCACCACGTCGCCCATGCCGAGGATTCGGCTTGCCATGCGGTCCGGGTGGAAAAGGTCTATTTCGTTCAGCTTTTCGCCAACACCGATAAAGCATATAGGCACACCCGTCATCTTCTTGATGCTGAGGGCAGCACCGCCACGGGTATCGCCATCCATCTTCGAGAGGCAGACGCCCGTGAAGTTCAGACGGTTCCAGAACGTTTCGGCGACATTCACCGCTTCCTGACCGATCATGGCATCGGCGACGAACAAAATTTCGTCCGGATGCACGGCATCGCGAGCCTTTTCGAGTTCCTGCATCAACTCTTCGTCAATCTGCAAACGTCCTGCCGTATCGTAAATCACGAGGTCAAAACCGTTGTCCTTGGCGTACTGGTAACCATGCTTGATGATTTCGACCGGATTGCCCTGGCCTTCGTCATAAACCGGAACGCCGATGGACTTGCCGAGCACCTGCAACTGCTTGATAGCGGCCGGGCGGTAAACGTCAGCGGCGACGAGAAGCGGTTTACGCTTCTTCTTGCTGCGCATCCAGAGAGCGATCTTGCCTGCGAAAGTCGTCTTACCTGAACCCTGCAGACCCACCATCATGATGCCCACCGGAGATGGTGCGGAGAGGTTGATTTCCTTAGTTTCGCCACCCATGACGGCCACAAGCTCGTCATGGATAATCTTCACAATCTGCTGACCCGGGGTCACGGAATTGAGCACCTCGGCGCCCATGGACTTTTCCTTGACGGACTTGACGAAGTCGCGAGTCACGTTGAAGTTCACGTCGGCAGCGAGGAATGCACGACGCACCTCACGCAGCGATTCCGCCACATTTTCTTCGGTAAGTTTGCCCTGCCCACGCAGGTTCTTGAGAGTATTTTCTAGAGAATCAGTCAGCTGTGAAAACATAGTGGGTCAAAGATAGTAAAGTCGGAAGTAGGAAGTAGGCGGTAGGAAGAAAATGTGAGTGAAAAAGCTTGTAACTGAGTCATTCTGGAGCGGTCATCCTTGAAGACGTCATCCTGAACGCGAAGCGTGAAGGATCCAGTGATTTTTTATTGGAAAAGGGAGAAGCCTCTCCCTCGCTTCAGCCGGGGGCTTCCGCTACCCACTCTAGCGGGCTTCAGACGCCAGCCCGCAACGCCTGGCTTACCCCGCCCACCCACCCTAAAAATCCTTTAAAAATTTCTCATTTTTGAAGAAAAATTCACTCTTTTGTAAACTTTTTGTGCGTTTCGCTTTTTTTTAAGTTATCTTTTTTCTTGAAATAGAGTTTTTGCTCTTGTTCTCCAAACGAAATCTGCAAATTTCAATAGAACGAGGACAAGGCGAACGCTCACGCAGGCATGCCGTTTTAGCGGTATGTTTCAGTTTGCTGTACCGACTTTTAAGTCGGTCTTTGGTCGTATGGCCAAGGGCAACAGCCCTTTCGGGGCGTGGGTCGTTTGCGTTTATCGTTCTTAGGCTTTGCAGAGCCCCGTTTGGATAAATGCAACGATCTGCGCCTTTTTTGTATCCCAAAAGGCGACTTTGTTGAATAAAAAGGGGACACATAAAGGAGTCGCTTTATATGAAAAAAAATATCTTCTTTATTCTAATTTTATATATAGCTGCAACAAATTTATTTGCTACAGGATACAATTTTGATCTTATTAAGATACATAAAAGAGCTTTTGAAAAAGACCAAACAAATCCATTTGAACCAAAGTACTATGGGTCAATAGATGATCATTCGTTCAAAATAGACACTCTTTTTAATTCTCGAGGTGCCATCGATTCTGTTGTTGTGACATTTTCGAACGGAAACGATAAATGTAGATACACTTGGATTTATAATTTTTCAGGAAATTACTTAAGATACAAAGAATTAGTTATTTTGATTGAATATGGTGGTTACTCGCAAAATATGCCAAGGTTTGCAAAAACAACATTTTACAAATTTAATGATAGTGGATTCTTGAGAGATGATTGGCCGAATAAGGGCGATGTTTGGACTAGAAATTCTAACAAAGAACCTTGGTCGTTATCTGCGAATATAGATAAAGGCACGCGTTATGCAAAGGATAGTGTTGATAACAAAATCCTATCTGTCTGTCGTGGTTCAATACTCGACACTATTGCTGTGTCCTTTGGCTTTGAAAAAGGACTGTTTGAAATATTAAAAAAAAGAGACTTTAATTCATATTTAGAAAAGGATTCGATTCGCTATATTCGTGGTTTAAAGAAACAGATTTCTGAAAATAAATATGCTTCGATAGAAATGGATGATTGCAATGTTCGCATGATTAGTGTTTACGAAATTACTTCTGATGGGAAAAAACATTACATTCGAATCTATGAAAATCGTGGACGGGACAGCTATTTATGCGATTCCGTAGGCTGCTTTAATTTAAATTCAAATGGTGAAATTGTTGATGGAGCTAAAACTCGTGCAAGAAGAATTAAGTTTTATAATTCGCAGATTAGAGAATTTTGTGATCAAGATTACATAACTGGATTAGTAAAATATTCTGGCTTGCCAGATTCCTTGTTTTACAATAGTGATTCTGTTTACACATACAGAGCCAAAGGGAGTAGTCAACGCTATTTAACAAGATTGGTAAAAAATTTGGGAAATGGTGAATTTGCCGAAGTAATCTATAACGACATTTCTGATAATCGCTGTAGTCCTCAATTTGTTAATACTTTTGTATGGGAAAACGGGAAAAAAAGAATTTTAAAATCAAATGGCGTAGATATTTCGGCTCAAGAAGGTTTTTGGGGCGCCTCTTATTGCTATGGAATGAAATGTGTTGAAATAACAAATAAAAATCCATACGAACATGTCAAAAATGATACATCTATTCCAAAATCATTAAATCACAAATGTCCTTTTGAAAAAAAGATTTCTTCCTTTGAGAAAAAAATGCATGTTCAAAATGTTTTTTCAAAAAAATCAAAAAACAGAAAGACCTATGTAAATGATGATCAAAATGAAAATATAGAACATGTAATAAAGTCTTCTCAAAAAACAAAAGATGGTTATATACTACAATACACATATTCTTTTTTTGAAGATTGCAGCATATCTTTCGTAAGTATGGTGAAAAAAGATGCTAATACGGAGGAGCCTGTTGAAGATAAATCAGCCACATTAAGAAACGATGGTAATAATACGTTATATTATGTTTGTGATGAACAAGGAAAAAAATATGATGATAAATGTACTTGTTTTGATAAAAATGGAAAATTTAAGAAAAAAGCCCCAAATAGCTTGCTTTGCTTAGACAAAGAAGATGTTGATGCTATAAGAGGCGGACATTTATTTTATTAATTTTTTGGGGGGCTGCTCCCGTTTGTCGGGAGTTCTGTTTCCCTTAATCTTTATTTATTTTGTTTTTTTTGGAAGTAGTCCCATATTTCGTTAACCTCGTAGGGCTTATACAAACCTCTTTCATATCCTTCATTAAGTTCTTTTTTTATTTCATCAGAAGACAATTTTTCTTCTTCGAAATATTTAATTTGTTTATGGTAATGAGGCTGTTTATCATGCGATGATTGTGTATCGTATGTTTTGTTCTCTGCTTTTTTTGTGCTTTCAATAATCTGAATATTTTTGTCAATAAAGGCAATCATCAAAATGACTTCATTTTTAGTCCCCTCTATAGGGGTTTTGTTTGCAAAATCAGTTAGTTTCTTTTTTAATTCATCAAAAACATACTTTTTTACAACGTTCCAATCATTATAATCAGCTTGTAGCCATGAAACCTCACGGGTATCAACATATTGTAAAGCTGAAATTGCTGAAAGATATTTGTCTAAAAATTTTAAATAATTTTTGTCATCTTTTAAATGCCTTATGATTTTTAAATTATTGAATTTATTTAATATATGCAAATATACGCTTTTATTTGATATGTTACAGTAGTTGAGAATCCTTATAAAATCAGGAGAAATTTCAGCAATTTCTTCTTGCTGGAAATAAAAATCAATAAGTTTTATCCAATTTACTGGATTGCTCTCGTATATTTCAAAAGCTTGGAATGTGTCAAATAATTCAGGAATTAGAAATCGATAAATGGTACGATTATCTCTTTCCATGTCTTTCCCGTAATACATTTTTTTGTAAAGTTTTTTAAATTTAGATTTTTGCGATTGTGGTGAAACTCCTAAAACACTTTTGTCCATTTCTATTACAAATTTTTCGTAATTTGTATATTCTGATTTGCCGGCTGCATATAAATTTTTAATCATTCGATTGATCTTGTCGTTGTTTTCTCTTTCATCAACATTTTTGAAAAAATCGTCAATGTTTTTTTTACGATTCGTATTTTCCTTAATTTCCAAAGAATCTACAAGTGATTTAAAATTATAACCTAGCAAAATAAGAATTTTTAATGCTAGTTTGTTGTTTGAATTATTCCAAAGAATTTCTGATTTCTGTTCAATGTTTAAAAATGATTTTAATGAATACATTTTATTGTCGTACTCGAAAATTTCAGCTTCCAAAAAGTTGCTTGATAGATCAATCTTTTGATATATGGAGTAACAGAAATGTTTAATGTAATAGAATATTATTATAGACTGTTTGGATTTTTTTAAGGACTTAAAAGAGTCTTTCTTAATAGATGAATTGACTTCTTCTAAGAAAATTTGCATTTTTCTAATGGAAAAAGCGGGGATTTCAAGCTTGTCGAGAGTTTCAATTTGTATTCGTTTTGAAATTATGTCAGGAATAATTATTGTGTAAGAAAAAAAATTGAAAATGTCTTTTTCTAAATTTGAGTATTTTTCATTTTTACAAAAGAATTGAATGTTTTTTTCAAAGGAAATGGGGGCTAAAGATGTTGTATAGGGAATGTATTTTTCTAGATAAAGTTTGTTTGTTCCAAGAATTCTAAGCAATTGATTTTCTTCATATTGATATACAAATTTTACATAGTCGCAAGAAAGCATATCTACAATGGAAAAAATTTTGAATAGGATTTCTTTGCTTTCTATTCTATCAATATCTTCAAAAGATATTACAATCGGTTTTCCGATTTTTTGAATATCTTTTTTTATATATTCAAATGACCTTGTATATGAACTTGCTGATAAAAATACATCGCCAACATTATATAATGCGGGCTGAGATAATAGCCATTTTATTTTAGAAGATGTGATTGAAAAAATAGATTCGTTTTCTAATTGATAATTGATTTCGTTTAAAATGAATTTTTCAACGGAATCTATTGTTACTGAAAGGACTTTGATTGTGAGAAATATGTATTTGTCTTTAAGATCTTTTTCCAATCGTTTAAATAAGAAAGTTTTTCCATCTCCCCATTGTGCATTTATTCCAATAATATTGTGATTTATGAGCATTATTTTGATTCGTTCTAATTCGTATTTTCGTTCAGAAAAAAGTTTTTCTTTAGGGATTGTAAATTTGGCATGTTTGAAAAAATGTGATGAAATAAATAAACACAACATTATGAAGTTGAGTGAGGTGTATATAATGAAAATAAAATCAATAAAATCAAAGCAAATCCAAAAACCTTTTAGGAATTTTTCAAACAGAAATACTCCTAGATTTGTTAAAGCTATTAAACTAACAAAGCCTCCCCAGTAAATATTTCCTTTATAGAAATATTTTGTCAATAGAAATAAAATTAATGGAATGGAAATTCCTAGATATTGAACAAAGTTAATATTTAGAGAAAAAAATATGATAAAAGATAATGCTGTTGTGAGAAATATTGTGCATGCAATCTTTCTTAAAAGTTTTGATTTCTTCATAGTAATTCATTTTAGAGGATTGTTATTGTTTGCCAATAAGGGGTTGTTTATATGTCATTTTTAAATATATACATTATTTAAATGTCGCGTTAGGGATAGTGACCCCTTGGGGCAAAGACTTGCGGACTGTTCTTTTTTGAAGTTCATAGAAGCAAGGCTTCGTTTTAGGAGGTTGGTAACGAGCGTAGCGAAGGTGGCAACCCCTAAAATATAGTCTGACCCGCATGTATGCGGGGAACGCCCAAAAGAAAATTATGAATATAGCAGGCCGCGCGAACGACCAGCTTTTTCTATGGAATGCGCGGCCCCTTGCGCGCTCATTTTCGAAATAGTATATTCATGGTATAGATAGCACTTCGTCCTGCTGACAGCGTATTCGATTCGGGCAGGTTGTTTCACTATCTGCTTGACGCCGACCTCCCTTTGTTTTGCTTGGCAGGCGAAAAAATTTGAGGCAGCATACACCCTATGGGGAAACTGGCCCCCTGGCGATCAACGTAGAGCACCGTCTGTCATAAGAAAAATATGGTAGACGTAAAGCCTTGTCGTTAAAGGTTTGTGAACGATTGTCTTGTGGCGATCGCTGTGTTCTACTGTCGTTATTGAGGTTCTCGTTTGCAGATCACAACTGTTTAACCATTCAAAAAGGACATCCCGTTTGGCGGGATGAATCGAAAATAT
Source organism: Fibrobacter sp. UWB4 (assembly GCF_002210345.1). Taxonomy (NCBI): domain Bacteria; kingdom Pseudomonadati; phylum Fibrobacterota; class Fibrobacteria; order Fibrobacterales; family Fibrobacteraceae; genus Fibrobacter; species Fibrobacter sp. UWB4. The sequence goes on from NZ_MWQI01000001.1 coordinate 460,546, forward strand.
GGATTGTTCTCAGCACTATAAAATGCTTAAGGATATGGAAAAGGATCCGAAGAACCTTGCCAAGTATCAAAAAATGTACAAATACGCTTATCTTTTGAGTGATGGCGTTTTCAAGATTGTATTCACGGAGGAAAAGTCACATTCGCTTCTCATTTCGCTGTTGAATGCGATGCTTGACTTGCATGGTGGTGATGCCATCGGGGAAATTTCGCTGGAAATGCAGGAATTCCCGGGTATTTTCAATAAGAAAAATTGTATTGTCGATATCATTGGCACGACCAATGCTGGCGAAAAGGTTCTTGTTGAAATTCAACAGCAAAAGGACAAGTTTTTCAAGGATCGCGTAGAATACTATGTATCTCGTGTTATTGAAAATCAGGTTCATAAGAGCGAAAAATTTGAATTGCCACATATCTATTTTCTTGGACTTCTGGATTTTGAACTTTTCCCAGAAGAAGAACATGAATACATCCATCATGTCGATGAAATGTGTCATGGCAAGAAGTTCTTCCCAAAGATTCAGAAGGTTTTCGTGGAAATTGAAAAGTTCTTCAAGCTTGAAAAGTTGGGTTTTACTAAGGATGATGAGTCTGATGCTGCTCAGTGGCTCCGTGCTATCAGGGTTGTTATCAAGGAAGAACCTGCTCCTGAAAAAATTATGCAGAATGAAACGTTTAGGCGGTTGCTTGAATCGGTGAAATTGATTAATTTTGCAGAAGAGCTTTTCAACTGCGAGGTAAAGAAAATGACGGATGTGATGGCTGAACGCGAAAACGCTTTTGCCGAAGGCAAGGAAGAAGGCCGTGTCGCTGGTTTCGCCGAAGGTAGGGCGGAAGGCTTTGCGGAAGGGGCTTCTACCGAGCGGACGAAAGCGGATCAGGAAAAACGCCAAATGGCGAAAAGTCTCAAGGAACAGAATGTCGATGTTTCTATAATCGCTAAATCGACTGGTTTTTCTGAAGAGGAAATTCGCAGTTTATAGCTAAAATTCAGTTTTTAAGAATGCAAAAAAGCAGGCCGCGTGAACGACCTGCTTTTCTTGTACCGTAATTTTACAGCTTCTGACCTTCGTTCCAGTAATCGGTGGGTTGCTCGACGCCGCATTCTTTTGCGATGTAGACGGGTTCGAGGCCTTTCTTCTTTTGGTCGGTGTAGTTCTTGAGTGCCTTGATGGCAATTGGCGAGAGTATCAAGATGACGGGGATGTTCACGAGGACCATGAGGCCTTGGCAAAGGTCTGCGCTGTCCCAGGCGAACGATGCGCTGGAGGTGGCGCCTAAGAAGACGATGGCGGTCGCGATGGTCTTGAATACGTTGCGGATTTTCTTGGTGGGGCGTCTGTTCAAGATGAAGCGGAGGCAGCCTTCGGTGTAGTAGTAGTTCCCGATGAGTGTGGTGTAGCCAAAGAGGCACATGGAGAATGTGATGAAGATGGCGCCGTTGCTGCCGAGGACGGAGGCGAGAGACTTTTGTACGTAAATGATTCCCGAAATGTCCTTGCTGGGTTCGATGTTGGTCGAGAGGCACATGAGGGCTGTGGCGGAGCAGATGAGAAGTGTGTCGATGAATACGGAAAGCGATTGCACGAGGCCTTGCTTGACGGGGTGCGAGACGCTTGCGCTTGCGCTCGCGTTCGGGGCGGAACCCATACCTGCTTCGTTGGAGTAGAGGCCGCGCTTGATGCCGTACATGATGCAGCTTCCGGCGAAGCCGCCGAATCCTGCGTCAAACGAGAATGCGTTCTTGAAAATCGTGCCGAACATGGCGGGAACATTTGAGATGTTGTATATGATAATGCCGAAGGCGACGATGACGTAGATAGTTCCCATGAAGGGGACGAGGTAACTTGTGATGGTGGAAATTTTCTTAGCGCCTTCCCAAATGCAAAGAGCGAAGAGGGCGGCTAAAATGAATCCGACGATGAACGGTGTGGATGCCTGATCGTAGAATTTGTATCCGGTGAGGGAGTCTTGAATGTTGTATGAGGCGAGCAGGTTGTAGCCCACGATATAGGTGAGGAGCACAAAGCCCGAGAAGAGAACGCCGAGCCAGCGCTTGCCGAGTGCAGTCTGAATGTAATAGGACGGTCCGCCGTAGGAGTGTCCCGTGACATCGTCGTGGCGCTTGTAAATCTGGGCGAGGGTAGATTCTACGAATGCGGAGGCAGCGCCGAGGATGGCAATGACCCACATCCAGAAAATGGCGCCCGGGCCGCCGAGGCAAACGGCCGAAGATACGCCGACGATGTTTCCGGTGCCGACGCGGGAGGCTGTCGAAACCATCAATGCCGCAAATGACGAAATTCCGTGCTTGTGCAATGGCTTTTCGCGAGTAACGCGGAATGTTTCAATCAGGTAGCGGACTTGCGGAAATCCCAAGCGAACGGAAAGAAATACCCCGGCTACAATCAAAAATAGCGGGACTATGTAGAAATCGTAAAGGGCGGTGTTAAGCGCCGAAACAATGGGATGTAAGGGGTTTGACATAGAAATCTCCTATTGGATAAATAGTAGAAAAATTTTTAAATTTGCCTGCCATGCAACCGTTAAGTAAACGTACTGAAACTTTTACCGATTCCGTTATCCGCCGAATGACCCGTATTGCCAATGCTTGCGGGGCTATTAACCTGTCGCAGGGATTTCCTGATTTTGACCCGCCTGAGGCGCTCACGAAGCGTCTTTCGGAGGTGGCATTGACGGGTCCGCACCAGTATGCGATTACTTTTGGCGCGCAGAATTTCCGCGAGGCGCTGAGCGACAAGCAGTTCCATTTTAGCGGGCTGCGTTACGATCCGCAAAAAGAGATAGTGATTACATGCGGCAGTACCGAAGCGATGATGGCTTCGATGATGTCGGTCTGCAATCCGGGCGATAAGGTGGTTTTGTTCTCGCCGTTTTACGAGAACTATTCCGCGGATACGATTTTGTGCGGGGCGACTCCTGTCTATGTGCCGCTTTCGCCTGTTGACTTGAGTTTTGATGCGAATGTGCTTGAAAGTGCGATGGCGCAACCTGGCGTGAAGGCGCTAGTGCTTTGCAATCCAGCAAATCCGAGTGGTAAAGTCTTTACGCACGAAGAGCTTTCGATCATCGCATCGCTTGCAATCAAGTACGACTTGTATGTGATTACGGATGAGGTTTACGAGCATATTGTTTTTGCTCCGCATCGCCATACTTACATTGCAACGCTCCCGGGAATGTTCGAACGCACGATTGAATGTAGCAGCTTGAGCAAGACTTACTCGATTACGGGCTGGCGTTTGGGCTACGTACTTGCGGCAGAACCGGTTATGGAACGCATCAAGAAGGTTCATGACTTTTTGACGGTGGGGGCTGCGGCTCCGTTGATGGAAGCGGCAGTGACGGCGCTCCGTTTTGATGATTCGTATTATACGGGCTTGCAAGCGCATTACACGCACATGAAGGATGTGTTTACAAGCGGACTCCGCAATCTCGGTTTGCGTTTTACAGAACCGCAGGGCGCTTATTTTGTACTCGTTGATACTAGCGAGTTCGGGTATGAAGGAGATGAACAATTCTGCATTGATATGGCGCAGAAGGTGGGTGTCGCGGCAGTGCCTGGCTCAAGCTTCTTCCGTGAACCGGTGGACCATCTTGTTCGCCTGCATTTTGCAAAGAAAGACGAAACGCTCTACGAAGCGCTCAACCGTTTGGAAAATTTGTACAAACTCAAACGGTAATGCTGTAAGAGATGATTTTACTTTGAAAATTGCGAGGCTCTGTGCTTCGCTTTTTTTATACAAATTTATTTTGAATAGATTTGTTATAAATAAATTGTATCATCAGTAATGAAATAATAGTATTGGACAAAAGCCTCCGCAGAATCTATCATTGTGCCTACAAAAATCAACTTAACAATGGAGGATTCAATGAATATCTTTAAAAAACGTACGAAACTTTCGACTATTATTTTAGCATCGCTCCTTTCTCTTTCTGCATGTTCTGATGATGATTCAAATTCTGTCGCTCCATCAACCTCTGAAGAACATGAACATCATGCTACAGATGAACACTCCGGTTCTGGCGAAACGCATTCCGGTGCTGCCGATGAACATTCTGGTCATGCTACGGAATCTGGTGACCACAAATCTGCATCAAGCGGCTTGACGCTTGGCGAAGAAAATATTAAAGACTGCATCATCTTCTTGCAAGATACGACGATTGATGGCGTGTTGACGGTGAATGCTTCAACGCCGGGCGCAACAGTGCTTAAAAACGTCAAGGTCACGGGCAATTTGCTAATCAAGCGCTCGGGCCGTGTCGATTTTTCGGGCAGTGCCGATGTGGTTCACGTGGGTAGCAGCAATACGGATGTCTACGCTTTTGAAGACAACGCAAAGGTGAATGGTCATCATTTTATGGGCAAGAACAATACCTTTACGAGCACGAGGTTTTCGGATTATCAAAAAGTTGATTGGACCGAAAAGGCTGCGCATTTGTCTACAGGAATCCACTTGGCTTATACGGTTACGGGTGACGAAAAGGGAACTCCTGTCATTTTGATTCATGGGCTTACGGATGGTCGTGTTTCGTGGTCGCAGGTGGCGCCGGCGCTTGCAAAGAAGGGCTACCGCGTTTATGTTCCGGAACTCCGCGGTAACGGAAAGACGGACAAGCCTATTGAAGAATCCGCTTATGCGGTCAAGGAATTGACTCACGATATTGCAGCCTTTATTGACAAACTAGAACTGAAGAAACCGCATATTGTGGGGCATTCTTTTGGTTCGTTTATTGCTCAGGAATTGGCTGTTTCGCATGCGGATAAAATCGGTTCCATTACATTGATCGGTTCTGCTGCCGCTGTCGATAAGAAAAATTCTACTGTAGATTGGCTTGTGAACGGCTCGGACGATAAGTCGTTCGATGGCGTTTTCGCTTACGATTCCATACAAAAGCTTCCTGAAACGTTCTTTGAAAAGTGGGGCAACAGCACGAATCCGGATAAGGATTTCCAGACGGCTTATTTGGAACATTTAAAACAGGTTCCGTATTACGCATGGAAATTCCTTGTCAAGAGCTTTGTTGCCGTTGACAACGCAAAGCGCCTTTCTTCGATTACATCGGATGTCCAGATTATCTGGGGTACAAAGGACGCTATATTCGATAAAAAGTCGCAGGAAGCGTTGCAGAATGGCCTTTCTAAGGCAAAGAAAGTCGTGTTCCGTGAAGTCAAAGATGCGGACCATAATACACATTGGGGCTCCAAAGCTGCTGTAGAAACTGTGACGGACTACATCGACAACTTTATCAAAGGCGACAAGTAATTAATCATTATAGGGAGGAGCGTCTGTAAAAAGGATGCTCCTTTATTTTATGAATAAAAGAATTTTATCATGCGTTTTATTGTCTGCGGGTGTTGCTTTTGCTGAGGCTCAGCCTAAATTTGACCTTTCGGGAATGGTGATGGTGCATGCCTATGCCGACTGGAATACTGATGAAACGAAGGTGACGCATCGTTTTGAATCCATGCTTGATTTAGATTTTGACTTTCATTACAATGAACGTTGGTCGGCGTGGCTTGAACTCGAAGCGATGGGGATGGCGATGAATGGAATGGAGGGTATGGAAGGTATGGAGGGAATGGACATGGGCGATGGTTCGACCATGGATCCGGTCAACCCTGCGGTTATTTTTAACGGAGCGTATATTCAATACACTCGCTCGGAGCGAACTTTCTTCCGTATCGGTGATTTGAATTTTTACGAAGGCCTGTTCAAGAACTATTATGATTTTGGAGACCCTCGCGATGATGCGGCAGGTATGTCGCAAAAGACAATTCGCGGTCTAGAGTTTCAATGGAACGGCTTGCAGCTTGATGTTGGCTTTGGCACCGCTAGCAATGACCAAAGTTGCTTTTACCACTTTATGTTTGGCGAGTACATGGGAATGGATTGTAAGGATGGCTACACGTATGAGGTTCACACCGCCTACAACTTTGAAATTGCCGAGCAAGTTTTCCATCCTTATTTTGCCTATAAAAGCTACCAGCGCAAGGACTATAACGAACTCTACGCGGGCTTAGATTTATCACTTTCGTTTGAACCATTCGCCTTCCACGGATTGTACGGATTCCACTCCGTGTTCCTTGCGAGCGACGATGCGGTTTCGTATCATGCTCTTTTGGCGGAACCGTCGTTCGAAATTTCGAGATTCTGCATTATCGGTTCATTATTTTATGCGTTTATTGATGATCCGGTACGCACTAGCCTTGAAATAACGAGCCGACCGGAATACTTTTTTGCGGCCATCGAGCCAAGCGTTGCTTTGAATGAATATTGGACGATTGGTGTTCCGCTAGAATTACATACAAATACATTAGATAAAAAAGACGACTTGGGTTCGGTACGTGTTGGCGGACGATTCTACTTTAATGTTCCTGATTTCAAAATCAACGTAATTTCGATGGTGCTTGCTGATATTCCGTATGGCGATGATTGGTCAATCGAAGAGAATAAAGATGATCCTTCCTTTATTTTCGGCGTAGAAGCGATGTTTGATTTCTAGAGGTGCACATGAAAAAGATTCTATTGCTCTGTATTTTGCTGAGTTCCTTTGCAATGGCCCGTTTTGACTGCTGTGCGCGAAAGCGTGCAACTATTAAAAAACAAGAAACTTCATTGACTTTTTCGGTGGGAGTGGTCCGTGATGAAGATGAGTCCCTGCTGAAGAAGGCTTCATCTTCGCTTGCCAAGGAATCTATCACATTACAGATAAAAAAGTGGGATACTCAGGAGCATGCCAACGAGGCGCTTGCCAAGGGCTTTGTGGATGGCCTGTATATCGATAGTCTTTGGTTTAACTCGGATTCCGATAAGAAAGAAGTTCTCTTGAGGCTGAAAAAAGAAATAGGAAAGTAAAATCGGCTGTCGCGCGGTCTTTGATTTTTTCTATCTTTGCCAAGCTATGGTTGATGCTATTTTAAATAGGTTCTATAAACCTTCGAAATTCAAGAAGAACGGGGACGTGAAGGATGTGCTCGTGGTGGCACTCCCGATGCTTCTGTCGATGTCGTTTGATACGTTCATGACGTTCATCGACCGTTTGTTCCTCTCGAAGCTTGGCCCTGCCGAAATGAATGCGGCGCTTGGGGCGGGGGCGGTGCAGCTTGCACTCACGATGTTTTTTACGGGCGCGATTAGCTATACGACGGCAATGGTGGCTCAGCGCTTGGGTGGTAAAAAACGCTGGGATTGCGCCCGCGTGTTCATGCAATCGGTGTACTTGTCGCTGATTTCTGTGCCGCTTTTGTACCTCACAATTCCGTTGGGACATTTTGCGTTTGGACTGGAGCATTTGCCGGCCGACCAGCTTGAATACCAGAAGACGTATTTCAATATTTTGATGTTTGGCGGCGTGATCAACTTGTTGCGTAACGCGGCTCCGTGTTTCTTTAGCGGTATTGGCGAAACCAAGGTCGTGATGAAGGCTGCTTTCGCTGGCATGATTGTGAACGTGGCGTGCAACTTTGTGTTGATTTACGGCTACGGTCCGATTCCTGCGATGGGCGTTGCGGGCGCTGCTTATGGCACGCTTATTGGCAATGTGGTTTCTACGGTGATTCTGTTTGCGAAGTTCTTTAGCAATAGCTGCCACCGCCGTTTCCGTACGCGTTTTGCGTTTGCGTTTAGCTGGCCGTTGACTCGCGAACTTTTGCAAAAGGGCATTCCGTCTGGCGTCGAGATGTTCTTGAACATGGCGGCGTTTCAGTCGTTGATTTTGATGTTCCATGCGCTCGGGCCTGAGGCGGCGACCGCTTCTTCGATTATGTTCAACTGGGACTTGGTGGCGTATGTGCCGCTGATGGGACTGGAGGTCGCGTCGACAAGCTTGGTGGGGCGTTACGTGGGCGCCAAGAATGCTGCTGCGGCAACACGTTCGACTTATTCCGGGCTTAAGCTTGGCTGGGGCTATTCCTTGGTGATGGGTATATTCTTCATCTTCTTGCCGGGAGTGTTGACTGATATCTTTAAGCCGGATGTTGCTGGAGCGACGGATAGTGCGCTTGCGATTTTTAATGCGGCTCGCCCGATGAGCATGTTCATGTTGCGGATTGCGACGTTCTACATTTTTGTTGAAGTCTTGCTCGTGATTTATGCGGGTGCGCTTCGCGGTGCGGGCGATACGGTCTGGGTGATGTTCGCTTGCGGTATCATGAACTGGTTCGTGGCGATTGCCTTGTACATCGTGGCTTACGTCTTCCATTTGCCGGCCCATTACGCTTGGATTGTGGTAGTTGCCGTTTATAGCACGGCTCCGCTGATTTTCTGGCGTCGCTGGAAGAGCGGAAAATGGCGCAGACACGTGATGAACGCTAAGTAAAGCTCGAAAATCGTAGATTCGGGGGCTTTTTTACAACTTTTAACTAGGCTTATCGAAGTGCTGTAGGTATATTTATAAGACCTGCGGCATTTTTGTTTTTGGTGTGGGCTATTTTTGCAGAGGTCGTGGGTGAGGATTGGAATTGGATATGAAGAAAAATCACGTCATTGCGGGCTTCGTTGCGCTCGCATCTATCGCTTTTGCTGCGCCGCCGTCTAATTTTAGCGGCTGGGAACTCGTTTTTGAAGATAATTTTGACGGCTCATCTTTGGATAAAAAGAAGTGGAACCCGACTTACAACTGGGGTCCAACGCACAACCACCGCGCCTATTGTGCCGAAGAAAACGTAATTGTATCCGATGGTACACTCAAGCTCAAGGGCGAAAAGAAAAAGCATCCAAAGGCTACGGGAGACCGTTCCAAGGCAAAGTTCAACAACAAGGAAATTCCTGTCGATTACACTTCGGGCGCTATTGACACCAAGGGCCATTTCGAAGTCAAGTACGGCTATATTGAAGGCCGCTTCAAGGCACCCTCACAAAAGGGAACCTGGCCTGCATTTTGGACTTTGCAAGACGGCTGGCCTCCAGAAATTGACATTTTGGAAATCCCCGCATCGCGCAAGCAGCATCATTACTATCTGCATTACACCGACCCGAGTTGGTACAACAGTCATGGCTCGGCGTGGGATCACGAAGCTTCTTTTGGCGGACATAAGGACGACAATGTGGACCGCTCGGCGGATTTCCACACGTATGCAGTAGAATGGGACGAGTCTACGCTTAGCTTCTATTTTGACGACAAGAAGTTTGCAAGTTACAACCGCCCGACCGAAATCAAGCAGCTTTCGGCTCAGTACATCATCGTGAATTTGGCGATTGGCGGCTGGGCGGGCGACGATATTGAAATCACGGCGGACAAGCCTGCATATTTCGAAGCGGACTGGGTGCGCGTGTGGCAGGCGAAACCCGCAAAACCCGATACCGTGCGTATTTTCTCGATGAACTTTGGTACGTGCATGACGCGAACTGCCGAGAACAAGCTTGCGCTAGGCGACTGTAGTGGCGATAACGCGATTGCGACGATGACTCCGCTTTCATCGACGACTTACCGCATCAACTTTGGCGATATCTCGCTTGATACGCCGAATGAATCAACTGAGGCTGGCATAACGATGAGCCTTTACAAGTGGAACGGCGGCGCTCACCAGAAAGTGGCTATGGAAAAGCAATCGGGTTACGAAGGCAATGTAGTCCGCATGAAAATGCAACACAGCAATATGTACCTCCGTGCAACGACTGACGGTGAACGCGTGGTGCAAAGCTGGGCTGATGACTGGGAATGGAACCAGATGTGGCGCTTGCTCAAGTCTGGTGATGAAATCCCGACGAAGGACCCGTCTGTTGGAATCCACGAGACTGCGCGGACGATTGCCCCTGCTTATGGCGCCAAAGTTTTCCGCAAGAACGGGATGCTTTACGTGCAGTTCGGCGAATCCCGCGCCTACGATTTCAAAGGCCGTATCATTAAATGATTGTCATGCCCGCCGGAGCCTGAACTGAGCGAAGTCGAAGTAAGCGGGCATCTCCATCTTGTATAAAAACTACTCTTTTCTCTTGTATCCGCTGAGCCCGAGTAAAATCAGGGCCGGCGTGTAGAAATACCATACAAAGTTGTTGGCGACTGTGGCCACGATTTCTTGAACGCTGTGGTCGTCGCCGGTCGCAAGTGAAATGCCTACGCACACGTCGCAGCAGACGAATAGAATCATGCCGCGCTTGATGTTCCTGGCGTTTTTAGTAGGGAAGTATCCCTTCTTTGGAACTTGGAGGGCAACGGCGAGCGAACAGAATAGGAATGAAGCATAAGTGGCGATAATTGGAACAGTCGGTCCTTCGAAAATGCGGAACAGGTGAAGCGCGTTCGTGATGAACATGACCGTAAACGGAATAATTAAAATCCACGGTGAACTTTTGTCCGTATCGCTTGTGCGCGTGTGGCGGTAAATGAACAGCGCTTGCACCACCATGAAAAAGCAGATGCCGAGAAGCGTGTAATCGCTGCGGTGTTCCAACACGTGAGCGTAGTTGTGCATGATTTTCAAACAGAAATCCGCGCACAAAGCCATAGCGAAACCCGCCTGCAAAAAGTTACGGTCGCGCTTGCAAAGGCAATTCCCGCCAATGAAAAATACGACAATTGTCATGATGGCGGTAACGGCGAACTTGGCAATGTTCTGGTAATTGCTGCTTTCGACGAGGCACTGCTCGACAGCACCGCAGTTGTAAAATACAAGCCAGTCTCTCACGAAGAATGTAATCATGAGAATCCCGACGATGAAAATAAGCGAAGTTATAAGTGTTTTCTTGTTCATAACATATAATATAATCAATTTTATCCTAATTCGACTTCTTCAAAACGGTATTTTTGTTTGACGTCTGGATATTTTTCGTGATCAACTTCACTTAAGAACATGGATTTCTCGCGGAGCCAAGCAGTGTTGTCGCCGTAAAGAGCGCGGTAGATGACGTATTCTTCTTCGGTCTCGGAATGCTTTGCGATTCCTTCGACAATGTAGTAGCGCTTTTTGAAGTGCTTGTAAATGCCGTGTATTTTAAGTTCTCTGTTTTCCATAAATTTTATCCCTAGTATTCAATTTTTTTTTCAAGTTTTTGAAACTTGTTACAATTCGTGAAGCCTCTTTTACATCTTACGTAATATTTTTGAATTGCAAAAAAATATTTGTTTTGCAATTTACCTTATTTCGTGGGAATTCGCAAGAGCTTTTGTTATATTATGACACGTAAAGACGCGAGTATTTTTGCTTCGGGAGGCGTAAGATGATTTCTTTGAATGACTATCTGTTTTCTGGAAATACGGTGCTGAAAATTTTGCATCAATATTCAAATGATCTCAGAAACAGCGCTAAGGAAACGCATAATAGCATTGATCTTGCGCATTCGAATTTTTTAATTCAGATTATTGAATTGCTAGAACACAATGACTTCTTGACTTCGCAATCTCAACGAATAAAAGAATTCTACAAGTACATGACGAGGGAATATCCCTTCTTGGCATTTACGTTCAAAGGACGCATCAAGTCCTTGATTCGTGCTGAAGAAAAATTCAACGGATATATCCTTGAATATGTTTACGACTATTACAAGAAAAATGGGGTGTTTCCGTCTGAAGCCGAAATTAAAAGTCAGCTAAATTTTCGTGACCTGATTGCTTATCGAATCGTCATTTCGATGCCTGCTTGCCACATCAAGAAGGGCGAAGACCGCACTGAAGTAGAACGGAAATACCTCTACGAAATTGCGAATGTAATGCCAGAATTTTTGGAAGAGCGTGGATTTACGCCAGAAATTTCAAGGCATAAGGATGGCGGTCATTGCGACTTGCTAAAAGATGCTGTCCAGCCGTATTACCATGATTCGGTGGCGACTCCGCGAAGCTCCGGTTACCAATCGTTGCACATAACGATGTATGATAATCTTGCGCGTTGCTATACGGAAGTGCAACTTAGAACAAAGGATATGGATGACTTTGCTGAAATTGGTGAAGCGAATCACTTCGGTTATGAAAAAACGCAAGAAACGCGTCGTTCCAAGCATGACCAAATTCCGAGTGGCGAGTGCGTTTACTTTGACGATGCTTATGAGCGCCTGACGAAATTGCAGGAGCTTGAGCTTTCGAAGCTGGATGTGAACATGTTCAAGGCCATCAACAACCAACTGATTAACGATGGTTGCGGACTTTTCAGAGGTCGTCAGATTTTGCCGTTCGAACACCTGTCTAGATTCCAAAACGACTTGATTGATTAGCGTTCTGGTATGATAGGCTTTCGTTAGTTGTTGCTATAGATAAATTCTACTTCACTGTTATTTTTTGCATTTGCGTTCCGCTTGCAGTTTCTATGCGCACAATGAAATTGCCTTTGCTGAGCACTTCGCTTGCAATGCGGAAGTTTCCGCGGGCGGGCTGCTGTATTTGCAGTACGTTTTGACCTAGACTGTTGAACACGCTTATGCAGCGCACGTTGCCCGAGCCGTTATTGATGAACCAGTTGCCGTTTTCATGGTGCAGCAGGTTCCCTGTGAGTGCGCTTCTCGTGGGGGCTATGGCGTCGATTTGTTTTGGCGTAGTCGTAGTGAGTAGCACCGCGGTGATGGATTTTGCAGGGAGCGTCATCTTGAATCTGTTTATGCTGTAGCTTGTTGCAGTGGTCGTTCCGCCCTGCGCATTTGCTTCAACTGCGTTCTCTTTCAAGGCGTTGCTTGTGTGCGAAACGAATGTCTCGCCCTTGAGATTCTGCAAGGTGAGCGTTTTAACCGTTCCGTCGGAGGCAAAGTTCGCAAGATTGAGGTCTATATCTTGTGCGTCTTTTTCGGCTCGGTTTACAAAAATCACTGTGAGCGAATCGCCCTTGTTACTGATAGAACTGTAGGCGGATACCAGCGAATCATTACTTGAAGTCGACAGCACTCGGTTTGGATGACCATAGCGGCTGAAAAGGTGCACCGTTTCGTACATGCCGTCGCCCCAGGTCCACGGGGTGAAAATCTCCACACCGTTATCTTGCATGGTGCCAAGGAAAGACGCATAGATGAGCGCTGTCACCATAGGATCAGAATCGTTCAGGTCGGTTTCGGTAATGCCGAGTGTGATGCCGTGATTCTTGCCGAAGTACTTTTCGAGCCACTGGTTGATGCGCACGAATATGTATTCCTTGGTAATTTTATTGTCCCAGTTGCCACCGACCATCTTTATGCCGTTTGCGCCGGGATAGTTATAGGTCGTGTCAAACAAGACGCGGTGCCAATTCATTCGCGATTCGTAATCTTTTTCACTCGGATACCAGTGAATGTCGAAAACATCGAGAAGACGTGTGCCAGAGGACTTTTGCGTCTCGGCAACTTTCATGATGAAGTATTCTAGCCAGCAGTAATCGCGATCGGGGCCTTTGGGTCTATCCTGTTTGTTGTACGAGGACACGGAGCACCAGAACCATTCGTTTGCGACCACCGGGCCGGTGAGCTTGATGTCGCCCCAGGCGGCGCGGGCCTTCTTGGCGACATCGATGTAGCGTTCAACGAGAAAGTCTCCCGTGACAGGCAAATCCAGGTCGGAATGTGTACCGCGCCAGATTTCCATTTCGTTATCCATGCTCCAGTACTTGAATCGGCTCATGTCGAACTTAAGTTCGTCTTTCCAGTGCGGGATAATCGCTACCGTGGAATCTGCGGGCCATTCCATATTGTAGAGCGAGGCGTCGCCCGCTTTGATGAGCGTCTTGCCGTCTTCTGAGACTTCGCCGCCGCCCGCAAGGTCGAACGTTTGCGTTGCGTACGTGCCGTGTTCTTGTTTCCAGTTCCAGTCGGGAAAGTTGTAGTCAGTGCTGCTAGCTGCATAGCCTGTGAGCTGGAAGGCGTACATAGCGTCGACTCCCGGCATCTTGTCGAGTACCTTTTGTGCGGTAATCGCCCAATCGTGCGAGTACACGTTGTTATACCAGTCGGGGTGAACTGTCATTTTGTGACGCCAATTGTAGCGCGTGGCGTTGTTGCCGTTGTTCGCTCGCAACATGTGGATGCCTGCTTCGAGCATCTGGTTGATGAAGGCAGACTCTTCTTCGGTCACCTCAGCGTCGCCATCGCTGATTTTGTCGATGTTTCGCCCGTAAAGGTACGGCGAAATTTTCTTGATGCCCGCATTTGCATCAACGGTAATGTCGATGGCCAATGTGGGGGAGATAGCAAATAGCGTGCCGAATGCAGCCACTGTGAAAAAATTTGAATATCCCATAAACAACGCCTTTTAAATGGTCCCTGCGGAACGGTTTTCCTGTAAATATATACTCAAAATATAGTTTGGCAAAAATTAAATAAACGCCTGTGGACATTTGTGACTACAGGCGCATTTTTAGGGATGGGCGTTTTTTTTTACGGAGATTCCGCCTTTTTAGGACTTTTGCGCCATTCCTTGAGCTTCTGCACGCCGTCAGTGGACCAGAGCGCCCAGGCAATCAGCACAGGCTGGAAGAACAGGCGGATAAAACGAGCCTGGTCAGTGTCAAGTCCGAATGCGTTGATGCCGTTCACGTACTGGCTGATGTTGCCCGGGAAAATAGCAACGTAGAACAGCGCAAGCAGTACGCCAACCGTACCCTTGTGCTTGTACAAGAATATCATGCTGAGGCCGAGCAAAATCTCGACGACGCCCGAGGCCAATACCACGAAATCCAGGAATCCCGGATTCTGCGGAAACCACGATGGGACCTGCGCCAGGAATTCCTGCCTAGCGATGGTCAAGTGACTGATACCTGCATAGGTCATAAATAACCCTAGCAGCCCCCTACAAAACATTTTTAAGTATTTCATACTTTTAATATAGGATAAAAAGGGCGGAAAAGTCAAAAAATTTTTTTGCCACGAATGAGTGCTAAAAGGCTAACGTTAAACTAAAATTTCTATTTCAAACAGTTGGTTCGCAAGCCCGACCGTTGGTTCGAAATCAGCAATCTTCTTGAACCCGTATTTTTCGTATAGGCCGTGGTGCTCGCTTTTGAGATAAACTTTTTTGTAGCCGAGCCTTTGGGCGTAATCAAGCGCCGCGTCAATTAAGCTTTTGGATAGCCGCTCTCCCCGGAATTTTTCGCTAACGTAAACGAGATTTATAAAAGGGCTGCAACTGAATTTCGCAGGGATGTTCCCGTTCTCCTCGAGAACGCAAAAGCCGACAACATCTTCACCGTGTACAGCAACGAAAACTTTTTCCCAGTCTAGGAAATCGTTCTTTGACATTCGCTCGGCTAAACGACGCCCCGGCAGCCATGGGCAATCTTTCGCGAAAGCGCGGGTCTTTTCCCACCACGGATCATCTTTGCTAATCGCGATTATCATTGCTTTACCTCCGCTCATAAAGAGCCCTTATAAGATTTTACGGGTACTTCGCTCCGGGAATGTCCTTCAGAATTTCTTTCCAAAAATCGCGGAATTCTTTTTCGGTGACGGAGCCTCCAGCGGAAAGTAGCCGGTAGTGTTCTCCTTGCCAGACGTAATCGACTGGGGAGGCGTCAAAGCCGTTGCGAGTGTAAAATTCGCGCCGGCGGTTTCTGCGTTTGAGTTCTTCCGCGTTCTTGGAATCTTCTTCGACTTCGATATCGACGACGATGCGTGTGTCGGGGTGTTGCCTGCGAATGACTTGTAAAATTTGCGAACCGTACCCGTGGCAACGCAATTCAGGCACAACCGCAAAATAGACAATGTTCGTGATGTCGCCGTGTGAAATGGAATTTGAGAACCCGCAGAACTTGGGAGCCGCGGCGTTCTCGCCATTATCCTTGTTAAAAAATGCCCAAAATTCTCGCTTGATTTTATCGTCGAGCAAATGCTTTATTGGAATGCGTTCGTTCGCCGGGAACGCCGATTCGTACAGCGCCTTGACCTGCGGAAACCAGGGGGCATCTCTTGTGACATCGAAAAACTGGAGCATTTGCAGAAAGAATAGGATAATGAGTCTTGTGTGTCAAGTTTGCGAATGTAATCCTGCGTCTTTTAGTATATATTTATTCTTATGAAACTGTTTGACAATATTTTTATTCCTTTTATCGCAGCGCTTGCTTTGACTGTCGTTTGTTGCAACGAATCGAAAAATTCTACGAAAGAATCTGCGGAAAGTAAGTCTGCGGTAAATCTTGAAACTCCTGCGAAAGTGACGATGCCTTCTGCTGCGGTGAACACGCCTGAAGTCGAGGAAACCAAAACCATTGCGCTTGCGAACGGAGCTTCGGTCACTTGGATTCAAGACAACGAGGGTAAAAAGTTTATGCCTCGCGAACTGTTCAGCGATGCAAGTGATTCGCTTTATGAAAGCTTGAGTATGCTTGCGGGACTTCCGGCTTCTGTCAGCACATTCTTGGTGAAAACGGATGGCAAGTATATTTTGTTTGATGCAGGTCTTGGCGCGTGGGGTGGGCAGCTTTTAAAGCGTCTTGCGACTTTGAGCGTGAATTCGGATTCCATTGGGCTTGTTTACTTGACGCATTTCCATGCAGATCACATTGCGGGACTTGTGAAAAATGGCAGTGCCGGGAAAATGGAAAAGGTCTTTAAGAATGCCGCCGTTTATGCGGGCAAGGTGGAATATGACGCTTGGATGAACGAAATCCCGAAAAATGATTTGCAAAAGAATATCATGGCGCTTTATAAGGATAGCCTTCACTTGTTTGCGTTCGGTGACAGCTTGCCGCATGGTGTGCTTGCGATGGATGCCGTTGGCCACACGCCGGGACACGCTGCCTTCCAAATTTCAAACCTGCTTATAATCGGAGACTTGATGCATGGCTATGCTTTGCAAAAGGACCATCCCGAAATCAATTCCAATTACGACATGGACAAGGAAAAATCTGCCGCAAGCCGCAAACGCATTATGCAGTACGCACACGAACATAAACTCCTGATGGCCGGTATGCACTTGCCGCCTCCCGGATTCGCGGAGTAAAGGCTGTTCACTTGAAAAGAACAGGAATGTATATTTATCCTTATGAAATTGTTTGAAGATAAAGTGGTCGTGGTGACGGGTGGGGCGCACGGAATAGGTGCTTCCATTGTGAGTGAATTCGAAAAAGAGGGCGCAAAGGTCGCGTATATCGACATCCGCGAGAATCCTTGCTTTGTGGGGGATCTTTCAAAGAAAGAGACTTTGGAAAAGTTTGCGCAGTTCGTTATCGAAAAATACGGGCACGTGGATGTGCTGGTGAATAACGCGCTCCCGTTGATGAAGGGAATAGACGAATGTAGCTATGAGGAATTCAGCTATGCACTCGCTGTCGGCGTGACCGCTCCGTTCTACCTTGCAAAACTTTTCGCGCCGCATTTTGCAAAGGGCGCGAGCATTATAAATATATCGTCATCTCGCGACCGTATGAGCCAACCACAAACGGAAAGCTATACGGCGGCGAAGGGCGGGATTGCGGCGCTTACCCATGCGCTGGCCGTGAGTTTTGCGGGCCGCGTTCGCGTGAATTCCATTTCACCGGGCTGGATCGATACGGATTTCAAAACCTACGAAGGCTCCGATGCCATTCAGCAGCCCGCGGGTCGTGTCGGTAACCCGCTGGACATCGCGAACATGGTGCTTTACCTTGCAAGCGGCAAGGCGGGCTTCATCACCGGCGAAAACATCTGTATCGACGGCGGCATGACCCGCCAGATGATTTATCACAACGATTGCGGCTGGAAATTTGAAGGTTAAAGTTTCTTTGCTTGATAGGTGGGTGAGTGGATAACGTCGGCGCTAAAGAATCTTAATGCTACGACGCGCCAAACAGATGCGATAAGAACGAATATACGGCGCTGCCTATAATGATAAGGGCCAATATTATCAGAATATGCTTCCAATTGAGCAACGCAAGCAAAAGATCGGTTAGAAAATTAAATAGAAATCCCATGTTTCTCCTTCCTTAAAACTACCCCAATAACAATTGGGATGGACTGCTAATTTCCGAATTCTATCTTGCTGAATGATTTGTAGTGATCGGTGGTGTAATAAATGTTACAGCCGCTACTATAGACGAGTCGGTTTGTACCGCGATTGTCTCCAAAGTAATCGACATCTGCTTCGTAGTAATACGCTGGCGGGAGTTTACCCTCGCGATTGTCAAAGTAGTCGCCGCCAATCATCACGCCGAGCGTTGTGTGCGGATTGAAATTCCATTTCACAAAAGTTTTGCCAGTCTTTTGTTCGTAAAGCTTTTTACCTTCGCTCTTGGTGACATAATAGACCGGCAGGCGATCGTTGTCGCAGATGTATTTTGCAACGTGGAGCCTCGAGGTGTATTCCTTTTCGGCGGGATTTTCTTTTAATAGGCAGACTTTTTTCTTGCGGGGTGCATCATCGGGGGTTGTGTAAACTACGTATATGTCGAATGCGAATGCCAACGCGATGCATATTGCGGCTATTATTGCAATCTTGGATTTTTTGGCCTTACGATAATTTTTGTGTGCTGAGGAGGTTTGGGCTTGCTCTTCTCGTGAGGCAACTCCTTCGAGTAATCCTTTTTCGATTCTTGCACCTTTCTCTGTTTTGCCGAAGCTGCAAATGATGATTGTGTCGCCGACTTTAGGCGGTCTCACGGGATGCCCTAACGCAGAAATATGGACAAAGTATTTTGTCCCATTTGCGGTTGCAAAACCGAATCCTTTTTCTTCGTTCCATTGCGTGACGGTCGCTTTATTTGTGATGGGCATGGGGAAACCTTTTGTTGTTGGACTTTTTTAATGTAGCAAAGAATTTTTTTGCTGATGAATCCGGGGTGTTAGGGGTGGAGCCCCTAGGAGTAGGGGTAGCGGAAGACTTGCCCTGGAAGGAGGTGCCTGCTCGGTGGCGGGCATGACAATTGGGCAAGGCTGCAGCGAGGGGGAGGCTTCCCCCTCCAGTCCCCTTTTTTCTCATTTTCTAGTAACTAGTAACTAGTAACTAGTAACTTTTTCCACTTTACTTTGCTATCTTTCCGCTTGGAACATTTTATTTAACAGAGGTTCAAAAAAATGAATTATTTCAACTCTATCCCTATGCGTCGCCAACTCGAAGAAATTGGCCACTGCCGTTTCATGGAACATTCTGAATTCAGCCGTGGTGTTGAAGCCCTCAAGGGTAAGAAGATTGTGTTCGTCGGTTGCGGTGCTCAGGGTCTCCATCAGGGTCTCGACCTTCGCGATAGCGGTTTGGATGTTTCCTACACGCTCCGCAAGGAAGCCATCGAACAGAAGCGCCAGTCCTGGAAGAACGCTACTGAAAACGGCTTCAAGGTCGGTACTTATGAAGAAATGATTCCGGATGCAGACCTCGTTTGCAACCTCACACCGGATAAGCAGCACCACAACGTGATCCCGGCTATCATGAAGCTCATGAAGAAGGGCGCAGCTCTCTCTTACAGCCATGGTTTCAACATCGTCGAAGAAGGCCAGGAAATCCGTAAGGACATCACTGTGATCATGGTCGCTCCGAAGGGACCGGGTTCCGAAGTTCGTTCTGAATACCTCCGTGGTTTCGGTATGCCGTGCCTTATCGCTGTCCACCCGGAAAACGACCCTGAAGGCAAGGGCTGGGACTATGCCAAGGCTTACGCTGCTGGTCTCCATGCTGACCGTCCGGGCGTTCTCGAAAGCTCTTTCGTCGCCGAAGTGAAGTCTGACCTCATGGGCGAACAGACCATCCTTTGCGGTATGCTCCAGACCGGTACGATCCTTTGCTACGACAAGATGGTGAAGGAATTCGGTATCGACAAGGCTTACGCTGTGAAGCTCCTCCAGTACGGCTGGGAAACGATTTCCGAAGCCCTCAAGCATGGTGGCATCACGAACATGATGGACCGTCTCTCCAACCCGGCTAAGATCCGCGCAACGGAACTTGCTGAAAAGATGAAGAAGATCATGAAGCCGCTCTATCAGGAACATCAGGACAACATCATCTCTGGCAAGTTCTCCAGCACGATGATGGTTGACTGGGAAGCTGGCGACAAGGACCTCCTCAAGTGGCGTGGCGAAACCGGCGAACTCGAATTCGAAAAGGTTGCCGCAACTGACAAGCAGATCACCGAACAGGAATACTTCGACCGTGGCGTTCTCATGACCGCTATGATCAAGGCCGGTGTGGAACTCGCTTTCGAAACCATGTGCTCTGTGGGCATCAAGCCGATGAGCGCTTACTACGAATCCCTCCACGAAACTCCGCTCATTGCAAACCTCATCGCTCGTAAGAAGCTGTTCGAAATGAACCGCGTCATCAGCGATACTGCAGAATACGGCTGCTACCTCTTTGCTAACAAGTGCGTTCCTCTCCTCGCTGACTTCATGAAGAACGAAGTCAAGAAGGGCGACATTGGCGATATCTTCAACGAAGGCAATACCAACGCTGTCGATAACGAAGAACTCATCAAGGTGAACAAGAACATCCGTCAGCATCCGGTGGAAGAAGTCGGTGCTTGGCTCCGTGACCGCATGTCCGGCATGACGAAAGTTGTCTAATCTGCGCAATACGGCGTTGCTCGCCCCTTCACGTACGTTTTAGTACGCTACGGGGGCTCGCGCCTTGTCTTGCTTGATTATACGACTTTTGATAATCATTCTGCTTGATTAAACTTGCGGGAAGAAGGTTGTGTAATCACACCCTTTGGCTGTCATTCCCGCGCAGGCGGGAATCTCCCTTTTAAAATCTCGTCAGGTAACCCCTGGCGGGATTTTTTTTGTATATTAAAGACAAGATAATAAGGAGGAAATAATGAAATTATTTTCAATGTTTGGGGTTTTGGCTCTTGCTGTCGGTAGTTTTGCCGCAGATCAGGGATCAAAGGACGATCCGCTCACCATCAGTTCCGCAATGCCGTTTTGGATAGCGGTATGTATAAGGGCGTCAAGTTGAAAAACGGTGGCGAGGGCTTGCATTTCAAGCTGACAGAAGATTTGGACTTGAGTACGGTTTGCGGTCGCGATGTTGGCAACTGGAAGCCGATAGGTCCTTTCGAAGGGAGCTTCGATGGCGCAAACCACAAGATTTCGAACTTGTATATGGACGACTCGCTGGGCAGGGTCGGGAATACGGGATTCTTTGGGCCGGTGTTCAACAACGGCAACGATACGCTCTATTTCAACAATGTCTTTTTCGAAAATGCCTACATCCGCACGTCGGGAATTGCTGGAACGCTTGTTTCCCAGGTGGTGACGGGCAAGGTCGTCTTGCGGAACAATGTTGTCAATCTGAAATTCGAATCCATTAAAGACGAGAATGCCGACCTCCAGTTTGGCGGCTTGATGGGCAATACTGTTGCGGATTGGGTTGGCTTCTATGATAATACAGTGAAGGGTTCCATCAGTGTTTCTTCCGTGAAACAGCTTGCTGTTGGTGGCATCATGGGTGTGCTTGTGGATCCGGGTGCGTTTGAACGCAATGTGAACGAGGCTGACATTACTGTCGATGGGAACGGCTATTCTCAGGTGGGTGGCATTGTTGGCGAAATCATTGCTCCCTACACCTTCAAGGATAACGTGAACAAGGGTAAAGTGACGGTCAGTGTCCCTGCGCAATACGCTTTTGTCGGTGGCCTTGTGGGCGTGAACCCGTCACTCCCTTCTGAAAAAAATATAGTCGGAAACGTTAATTACGGTAAAGTCGAGGTGTCGGCTTCGTATGCCGCGGTCGGTGGGCTTTATGGCTATGTTTCGGGAAATACCAATACGGTTCTCGACAGCTGCATCAATAATGGCGATGTCGTTTATCACGGCAAAGAAAAGCAAGAAAATGTTCAGATTGGCGGTATCGCTGGCATTTGGGAAGTCAAGCAGGCGAGCCGCATGGAGAACAACGGAAAAATTATCATTGATAACGCGGTAAGCCCCAAAGTCGGTGGTATTGTCGGCTTTGTTCGCCCAGGTGCTGCAAGCCTGGACTTGTTCAAGTCCGTAAATGCGGGTGATATTTCTATCAATAACGACGCTGTTGCCAAGGGGTGGATTTCGGGCCTTATCGGGCTGACCGATGTGCTTGAAACTGTGAATCTGGACAGTTGCGTAAATAAAGGGAACATCTTGATCGAAGGTGCTACTGATAACAAGGTCCTTTTTGTCGCTCCGCTTGCGTTAGTGTCTACGGGTACAAATCTTAATGCCAAAACAAGTTCTAACGAGGGAACTGTTCCTGAAGGCTTTGATAACCGTGTTTCCCTTAAGAATGTTGCACAGGCTCCTAAAATGCGCTTGCAGAATTTGGGTTCTGGCCGTGCAATCCTTGAAGTTCCTGGCTTGAAACTTTCTGGCCGTGAACAAGTGGAACTGTGTTCTTACAATGGCAAACGAGTTCCGGTGCAGCAGATGCAATCTGGAAATATCTTTTACCTCGAAGGTGTTCCTGCGGGTCGCTATATTGTCCGAATCAGGACTCCGCTTGGAATGCGTTCGTTGCATGCAACGTTCTAAGTTATCTTTCGTTGATGGGGAACGTCGCGAACTCTAGCTGAAAGACCTTGTTGCAGTTCTGCTCTATTAATAGCAAAAGCCCACCGGATGGTGGGCTTTATGCGTTTGAAAATTGCATTTAGCTACTTCGCTTGAACCGTATTGCGGTTTTTTACGAAGACGAACGCTCCGAAGGCGATGAGCAGGATCGCGGCGAGTAAGCTGACTTTGAGGCAAGCGTGGAACGGCTTAGAGCGGTATTCCATGCGGACTTCGGATTTGCCCTTCGGAATTTCGACAGCGCGGAGGTTTCCGAATGCCTTGTAGACCTTGGCTTTCTTGCCGTTGACGGTTGCTTTCCAGTAGGGGTGGTAGTTGCCGGCGACGACCATGAAGCCTGCGCGGTCGCTTTCGACCTGGAACACCTGCGTATCCATTTTCGGGCTTGCGACAAGCTTGGCTTGGCCCTGTGCCACGCCGCCTTCGCCCTTGTTTTGCGGTTCTTCGGAGAGGATGACTTTTTCGCGGTATTCAAATCCGTTCTTGAGCGCGTCGATTGCCTTGGAATCTTCCATCGTGGTGGATTCTCCGTAGATGTAGGCTTCGCCCATGGCGGTCGGGATCGGCATGTAGGTCGTGCCGCGCTGCGTGTCGAAGATGATGGCGTTGATGTTCATCAAGTCGAGGAACGGGTGTGCTGCGCTTTGGTCATTGATGTTCAGGAGGTAGTTCGCATTACCCTGACCACCACGGAATTCGCGGTAGCTTGCAAGTTCGTTGTCGTGGAATCCGTCTGCATTGCGCATGTGGTACTGCGGGAAAATGTTGCCGCTGAGGGCCTTGCTGCGGGAGAGCGAGAGTACACGCGGCTGGTTGATCGGATCTGCTTTGTATGGAGCCTTGAGCGCAGCAACAACGCCGTTATTTGGCTGCAAGTATTCTTTAGCGGGAACATTCTGGATGAATGCTCCGTTGATCGTCACAAGTTCGATGCCTGCGACAAGGGCGAGGATGCCGACCTTGGCGGGAGTGCTTCCTTTCCATTTGAACACGGCGAGGCTTGTGCCGATGACGACGAGAATCAGGATGAAGCTCGGGATGATCTTAGAGGCGGTCATGTTCATCACGACTTCATTCAGCGGCTTGAAGTACGGGGCTGTGACCGGGTCGTTCAGGAGTTTCTGACCGCTCATGAGGAAAATGCCGATGACTGCAAATCCGATAACGACGGCGGCCTGGACGCCTCTCGATGTTCCCGGAAGTTTCGCCTTGAACGCGTCCACAAAGTTCTTGACGTTGATTTCCTTGCCTTGATCATCGAGGCTCATCACGCCGAGGCATGCGGCTGCGTAGATAAGGCAGACGACAAATCCGAACGGGCTGATAAAGAGAGTCCAGTCGAAACGTGCTATCACGACGAGCAATAGCAGGATGACGAACATAGCGGTCCCGTGCAGGAGTGCACGACGGTTCTTGGTCGTATTTTCGTTCGGGTCGCTAACGGCGCGAAGCACTGGGCCTGCCATCATCACGAGCAATAGCGGGAGCCAGAAGAGAGCCATGCCTGGTGCGCGGAAGTTCTTGACGCCCGGCAGAATATTGTACCAGAGCTTGAAGAGCGGGGAATGGTCGCCCATGCCGTAGCTCAAGGCGACGACGGCGCCGAGTCCCCAGAAGCTAGCCCAGCGGCGTTTGCCTGGGAGGAACAGGCAGAGGAATCCGAGGAACGTGAGGAGTGCACCCGCATTGTTATGGTCGAGCTTGAAGCTGTTGTGGCCCCAGTAGAACGGGCTGCCCTGGCTGCCGGCTTCGGCCATCTTGCGGTATTCGTCCATCGAGACATCGACAAAGGAACTGCCCTTGAACGAATTGGACTTTTCATCTTGTTCATAGACATCGACGCCGATAAATCCCGGAATGAGCATCTGTGCCATTTCTTCCTGGTGGAATGACCAGCTCACGGCGTGACCGTAATTGGTATGTTCGCCTTCACCGCGAACGGACTGCGTCGTGGTGTAGAGGTAGGGCGGTACAATCTGGAAACAGCTGAGGGCAAGTCCAAAGGCGAGTGCTGCAGCTGCAAGCCCGATGCGTTTACCGCGTACGGCAAGTGTGTTGCAATGGAATGCGGCTTCATAGAGCGTGTAAAGCCCGGCGCCCCACAAGAAGAGATACGTGAGCTGCAAGTGGCTTCCGAGAATCATCCATGTGATGCTCAGTGCAAAGACGATGAGGTAGGGGAGGCTTCCGTCACGGACAATCTTGCGGATGGCAAGGAGAGCGAGCGGGGCAATCGCAAAGACCATCATCTTTCCGTCGTGACCGCCATAAATGTAAGTGAAGTATTCTGGCGAAAATGCGTAGAGGAATCCGAGAAGCGAACCCCACCACTTGTTGCCGGTCAAGTTCCAGGCGAGGAGCATTGCACTCATGAAGGCGACCCACACGGTCAAGATGAACTTGAAACCGACGGCACGTGCCGGATCCATGATGAACTGCGTCCACACGAGCGGGTGGTAGGCGTCTGCAAAGAGCGCGTCAATTGTCGGAACACCGCCAAGGCGGCTATCGTCCCATTCCGTGAGGATGACGTCGAACGTGCGCAAAATGCGGCTGCCGATGCCGTTCAGCTGGTCGCTGTTGAGCATGAGTTGACTGGAATCGAAAGCGAAATCGCGGAATACGAACAGCAAAATCGCAAAGAAAACTGTGGCCATTGCCACAAAGAATGCGGGTTTCTTGTTGAGAAAATTCATATAAGGAAATATAAAAATACCGCAGAGGTTGCCCGCTACGGTTTGTTAAATTGTTTGCTTTTGAACGAATTTGCGATCGAACCGTTATTCGAGCGTATTTTCGTCGGTCTTAGCCGTCTTGACGAGGCTGTAGATGCCGAATGCAGAAATGATGCAGATGGCAATGAATACGGTATATTTGATCAGTTTGCCCATGAGTTTCTCCTTGAATTTTTTTATAAAAATATTTGATTTTCCCGAAACGGTCAAGTGTTTTTTAGAAGTTAGCTCTGCCAACTAACCACTTCCTACCGCCTACTTCCTACTCTTTAGTAATAATCATGCAAATCACGGGGAGCTTTTTGTCGACTTCGTTTTCGCTTGGGATGATTTCGCTTTCGACCACCTTGCAGTTGAGTTCCTTCACAAAGAATTCGAGCTGACTGCGTTCAAACCCAAGCCAAATGTGGCCATGCGTCGTACGGAACGATTCTTCCTTGTGCTGGGCGAGGTCCAAGAGCGCAAGCATTCCACCTGGTTTCAGGATGCGGGTCGCTTCCTTGAGGGCGAGGCGCGGGTCCGTGGCGTGGTGCAACACCTGGCTCATCAAGACGAGGTCCGCGTAGTTGGAGGGGAGGCCCGTCTGCGTCATGTCCGCGACTTTCGGCGTCACGTTTTCGATGCCCTTCTGGTGCAAAATCTGCTGGAGTCCGCTGATGATTTTCGGATCGTAGTCGAGGGCTGTCACGTTCTTGCAGCGGCTCGCGAGCATGAGCGAGAGGTCGCCGCCTTCGCCGCAACCAATGTCCACGGCATTTTCGAACGGCACCATGAGCTTGCTGAACAGGCTGATTTGCGCCTTGAGGCTACCGCCTGCTTGGTCTAGCTTATGGATTTGCCCTTTGGTCTTGTCGGTGCGTTCTTCGAGCGCTTGTGCGGCGCGGCACTTGAGAATATCCTTGTCCTGCAGTTCGTCGTAGGCTTCGCGGATAATCTGCAACAGGCGGCTGCTCATGTAAAGTTCTTCGCTCAGGCGGTAATAAGCCTTGATGCCGTCGCGGCGGTCTTTCACGAGTCCGCATTGTGAAAGCTTTGCCAAGTGGCGGCTCGCGTTACTCTGGTGGATATCCAGAATGTCCTTGATTTCGTTGACAGTGAATTCGGACTGGTCCAGTAGGAGCAATATCTTGAGGCGCATTTCGTCGGAAATGGCTCCAAAAAGTTCCATGTTCGGGATGATCGGTTCTCGGTTCTGGTTTAAATTCGAATTTGTCACGTGGTCCGCCAATACTTTTGTATGTTTGTGTCTGTGAATATAAATTTTTAGATGGACTTTGATGTTTTCTGGGCGATTTAAAAGCTTATTTCGAGTGCTTTTTGCGGTGCTGTGCTCGGCAACGCTTGCTTTTGGTACGCCCGGCGCATCTGGAATTGCATCCGGCGCATCTCGGAACATGCTCGGCGCATCTGGAATGGCGTCAAGCGCTCGCCACTATGAAGTCTCGGTCCGCTTGGATGTTCCGCTCACGCTCGGAATTGTCATGACTTCGGTGCTGGGCGTTTATCAGTATTACGGGATGTCGCGCATTTCTTCGAGCAATCTGAAGCCTAAATCGGAGCTTTTGCCGTGGGATCGCCCTTTTGCGGGGCGTTACAGCGGGTGGGCGACGACCGTGAGCCATTATTCGGGAGCCTTGGCTGTAGCTCCTTTGGCTTTGGCGGGGTACTCCTGGTATAAGGGCGATGCCGATGGTCATGACTTTGGAACCTTCACGCTCATGTTTGTGGAAGCGATTGCCTTGCAGAACGCCTTGAACCAGCTGGTGCGTTCGACGCAGTTATGGCCACGCCCTTACATTTATGCTGAACGTGGTGAAGGTCGCAAAAAGGCGGAGGCCGCACGTGGGGAAGCTTACGGCTCGTTCTATTCTGGGCATGCATCGGCGGCGTTCACGGTAGCCGTGTTCACAGGGGAGTGGTTCTCGGAAATTTATCCGAATTCTCAGTACAGAGGTCTCGTGTGGGCATCGTCATTGACGCTTGCCGGGGCTGTTGGCGCCTTGCGCGTTGTCGCGGGCAAACATTATCCTACTGATGTTGTAGTTGGGGCGCTAGTGGGAACGGGCGTAAGCTTTGGTGTGCTTAAATTGCATGAAATTTGTAAAAAGAAAATTTCTTTTTGGGCAATTCCGGGCAATATCGGCGCTATTTTTTACTTTTGACAATTTTTTATAGCATTTTTTTTGAAAAAGCGTATATATATTGTGTAGGCTTACTTCGTAAGTCTTTTTGCTAGAAGAGGTTTTTGATGTTGGATGAGGTGTGGCATCGTTTGTGTGCCGTTGCTATTTTGACCGTGTCTGTGGTCAGCCATAATTATGCAGCCGAATTTAAAGATTACAGGGATGGGCGTGTTTATCGCGGAATTCCTTCTGGTTCTCTAAACTGGTTCAAACAAAGTCTCAAGTACAGCAAAACCTCTTACTTTACTGACGAAAATGGGATTCCTTTTTATCGCAGCGATAGCTGGCAAGCATCATGCCCGGAAGGAACGCTGCTCCCGGATGAAACAGACTGGGATGAACTGATTGAAGAAAAATTCTCCGGTCCGGATAAAGTCCAGAGCATGAATGATTTTGTTGGACATTCTGCGCTCGGCTTTTACAAGTTTGAATTTGATGAAGTGGTGAATGCCAGAAAAGGCTTTGCCTATTTTGCGGTCCGTGGCCCTGCCAATCACGCCATAAGGCTTGAAACCAAGCGTGGAACAACGAAGTACGTGGATATCGAAGAAGCCGATGCCATCCAGATCCGTTGCGTTTTTGCACGAGACCAGTTTGCCGAAAAGAATATCTCTCCGAAGGATATGATTTTTACGGACAAACGCGACAATAAAAAGTACAAGGTCGATGTCCGTGGCGGCAAAATCTGGATGATGAAAAATCTCGCATTTAGCGTAACTTCTGAAAAACAGTGCTATGTGGAAGATAAAACTTATTGCGAAAAGTTTGGACGCTATTACACTTACGATGATGCGCTCAAGGCTTGTCCTTCGGGATGGCACCTGCCGGATGACGGCGAATGGCGTGATTTCCAGAAGGACCGCGCCACGCTCGATTGGGATAATTTAGGGCAGGGAGGTTGTCAGGACTGGGATAATTTCTGCGACGGGATGAATTCTGGGCATTACTGGTCGAAAACCTCTATTCAGGCGAATACCGCCCGCTCTTGGGAGTTTAACCGCGCAGACAAGGATATTGAACGCACCGATGCCAGCGTTTACAAAGGACTCTATGTCCGCTGCGTCGCAGATTGATGTTTAGACGTCATCCTGAACGGTCCTTGCAAAACGTCATCCTGAGCAATCGTTGCAACTCGTCATCCTGAACGGCGAAAGCCGTGAAGGATCCAGTTAAATTTTATTAATCGGCTATTGCAAAAAAGGCGTACAGTATAGAAAATACTGTCGCAGAGGCATAGCTCCCCGAAAGGTAAACGAAAAGCCCGAAGACGATTACCGTTAATGAAAGAAGAAATATTTTGCTCGGGCTGAAGGAAAAGTGGATGTTGAACATGTGCGACCTTTAATGATTATCTTTAACTGTTTATAAAATAGATAAAGAGTGTGTCATTAAATGTCACTATATGAATTTACAGTTCGTCTTCGCTTTCTGAAACGTCTCCGAAATGGCTCCCGTATTCGTCAAAATTGATTTCTTCGGCGATGTCGTCGTTGTCTAGGTCTTCGTTGTCGAGGCCAAGTCCAAGTCGTGCACAGATGCGGTCAAGGAGGATGAGATCTACATCGTCGGTGTCGCCCCCCTCGCGTTCATAAGCTTCGATGATGAGCTCTTGTTCGTCTGGTTTATATTTATCGACAGCTTCAGTGATTTTCATTTTTTCTCCTTTGCAGATAATTAAAATTATCCGCGTCTCTGCTTGTAATATCGTCAATCTGTGTCATAAAGTCAATGGTTTTTACTAAATTTTTTACTATGAACAAGAAATTGTCTTTTATCGCACTTGCGTTGTTGGTTGGAATGTCTCAAACTTGGGCTGTGGACCCCCGTATTGAACAGGGTGCCCGCTTTGAGGCCAAGGGTCAATATGACAAGGCTCTTGGGGAATACCGAGCCATGTTGGCTGAAAATAAGAAGAATACTGAAGCCTACATGGCGGCAGGCAAGGTTCGCATGAAGATGAAGGACTATAAGGGCGCTGTTGCAAACTTCCGCCTCGCTTATGGTTATGATCCTAGCTTGACCGAAGCGTACGAAGGTGCCGCAAAGGCTTACGAAGCCATGGGCCAGCAGGCCAAGGCTGACGCTGAACGCGCTAAAATCAAGGGCGCTAAGGCTGCTCCTGCTGCTGCAAGTGTGCCGAAGGCCGAAGCTAAGGCTGAACCTGCAAAGGCCGCCCAGCCGGCGCCTGTTGCTAAAGCTGAACCAGCTAAGCCCGCCGCTCCTGCAAAGGTTGAAGCTCCGAAGGTCGAACCGTCGCCTGCAACGGCTGCTTCTGAAGATCCGTTTGAAAAGGGCAAGGCATTGCTTGCCGAAGGCCGCTATGCTGAAGCCGCTCCACTCTGGAGAGCTGTTCTCTCGAAGAAGCCTGGCGATGCTGGTGCATACTTCTATGCAGGCTTAACCCGTTATGAGATGGGAGAATACGACAAGGCCGAGTTCAACTTGAAGAAGGGTCTTTCGTACAAGGAACGCGGTAATGACGCAAACTACTATTTGGCAAAGATCAACCAGAAGAGCAAGCATACCGATCAGGAAAAGAAATATCTCTCCGCGTATTTGAAGAAGGCCGCCCCGGATGCCAAGTTCCGTAAGGCAGCCGAAGACCGCATGGCTGAAATCAACGCTGTCGCGAGCGCCGCTGCTGAAGAAAAGGCTATGCAGGAAGCCGAAGCTAAAGCTTTGAAGGATGCCAAGAAGAGCGGGAACGACAAGGCGAAGTCTGTTGAAGCTGTCGCTCCGAAGGAAGAAGTTGCTTCGACGGCAACGAATTCCATTGCCAATGCCAACGCCTTGTTTGCGGATGGCTATAACGAAGCCGCTCTCCAAATGTACAAGGCTTTGCTTGAAAATGAAATCACTCCGGATGAACGCTATTTCGCCATGCTCCAGATGGGCAACATCTACCGCGAAATGCGCGACTTCCATAGTGCTGTAACGCGCTACCGTGAAGTTCTTCGTGGATATCCTGATTCGGACTGGGCTGCTGAAGCCGAACGAGCACTCGAAGATGCTGTATGGCTTGAAAAACACGCCAGCGAACTTCCGCGTAACAAGCGCTAATTAGCCATTAGTCAATGGTTTTTAGTTATTAGTTACAACTGAAAGATTTTGTACAATGTCATGCCGGGCTTGTCCCGGCATTAACTTTATGATGTCATGCCTGCTCAGGTCCCTGAGCTTGTCGAAGGGCAGGCATCTCCCTTTCATCTCTCTAGGGAAAAATTATCCCTTCACAAGCTTTCGATCGCTCCTGACTTTTTCCAGGAACTTCTTATAGAGCTTGTTGTAAATCTCGTGATTTTCGGAGTCTGGAGTGTATGTGTTCGTGACTTCGATATAGCTATGGATGTCTTCGAATTTCATCTGTCCAAGGCCGATGGCGGCGACAGCCGCTGCGCCGAGTGCTCCTACGTATTGCGGGTGCTTGACCGTTTCAATTGTATGTCCGGTCACGTCTGCAAGAATCTGGTTTACGATGTTGATTCTTGCAAGGCCGCCTGCAAAGCGGATCGTATCCGATATCTTGCACTTCTTGGCCTGGCATTCCAAAAGCCAGCGGAAATGGAAGCAAATGCCTTCGATGACGGCGCGGAGTAGGTCCCCACGGCTCGTTTCCAAATCAATGCCCGAGAGGGAACTGCGGATTTCGCCATCTTCAAAGGGGGTCTTGCAACCATTCATGAATGGCGTGAACAGAAGCCCATGAGAACCCGGTTCTGCTTTGGAAATAAGCGAGGCGCATTCTTCGTAGCTGTATTGGGAATTGTCTAACTTCCCGATGAGTTCGCGCGCCCAGGCAAAGCATTTACCAGCCGTTTCCAATTCGCCGTACAGATATTTTTGTGCGGGATTCGGGCCTTTGACGGCGATCATCATGATGTCTGCAAACTGGATGATGTGATCGACGACCGTGCATACGGAGCCTGAGGTCCCGCAGTAGATGCCGGTGAGATTGCTTTGCGTGTCGCCGCAGCCGATTGCGACCATCGCGACGTCTCCACCACCTGCGATGACCGGAGTATCTTTTTCTAACCCCATCTGTTCTGCGGCTGTAGGCGTTACATGACCGACTATATCGGTGCTCTGCACGATTTCTGGCAAATGATTTTCATTGATGCCATAAGCCTTGGCCATCGTATGGCTCCAGCCAGAATGACCTTTGC
Organism: Fibrobacter sp. UWB4; assembly: GCF_002210345.1. NCBI lineage: Bacteria > Pseudomonadati > Fibrobacterota > Fibrobacteria > Fibrobacterales > Fibrobacteraceae > Fibrobacter > Fibrobacter sp. UWB4. The sequence goes on from NZ_MWQI01000001.1 coordinate 491,981, forward strand.
GGCAATCGTTAAGCGCTGTGCAGAATGCGGAATCTTCGGTGCGTACAAATCGACCTGTGGTCTTGAATAGGAGGTAGTCACCGACATCCAGGAACTTGTCGACTTTGGCAAAGTTTTCGGGTTCATTATTTTGTACCCACTTGTACTTCCATACTGGGCTGTAGCCTCCCACTGGGACCATGCTCGTATGGCGCATGGCCTTGATGAGCTTAAAAATGTTCAAGCCATGGAAGCGCAACCCGTGGTTGAAGTAGTCTTTGAATTCCTGATCGGCGCGCCTGTCGAGGAACGTCATTGCAGGGCGGACTGGGGTGCCATTTTCATCGACTAGAACCGTTCCGTTCATTTGTGAACAGAAACTGATCCCCTTGATTTGGTTGCTTGCAATGCCGTAATTTTTGAGCAGTTCCTTTGTGCTGCGGCAGATGGAATCCCACCATTGTTCGGTATTCTGTTCGACGCCTTTGCCACCTAAGGTTGTGGTGCTGTGTGTGCTGACTACGGTTGCACCTACAAATTCAATGGAGTTCGCTATTTTTGTGAGTGTTGCTTTTATAAAGGAATTTCCGATATCATAAGTAACTAGATACATTTCTGACCTCTATAAAACCGTCCACATATAATTTTTTTCTTCTACCAAAATTATAAAAAAATAACGCAGGCTTTGTCACCTGCGTAGTAAGTTTTTTGAAAGTTTTTATATCGGCAGAGTCTGTTAAACGACCTGGACCAGGAGTCCCTTGAGGTATTGCCCTTCGGGGAAGGCTGTGTTTACGGGATGGTCGGCGGGCTGTCCAAAACGCTCGATAATCTGCACACGACGGTGAGCGTCGGCTGCGGCGTCGGCGATAATCTTCTGGAACAGGTCCATTTCCATGAGGCCGGAACAGCTGAACGTGGCAAGCATGCCGCCTTCGGCAAGGAGCTTCATTGCAAGCAAGTTAATATCCTTGTAACCGCGGGCGCCTTTCTGCAAGTTGTCCTTGCTTTCGACGAATTTCGGCGGGTCGAGTACGATGAAGTCGAACGTCTCGGCCTTGTCTCGGCACTTGCGCAAGTACTGGAACACGTCTGCTTCGACATGCGTTGCATGCGCCGTGCTTAATTTGTTGCGCATGATACCTTCCTTAGCGAGCTTGAGGGCGTCCTTGGAAACATCGACCTGGTAGACTTTTTCGCATCCGCCACGGAGGGCGTAGAGGCCAAAACCTCCAGTATAGCAGAAGCAGTTGAGCATCTTCTTGCCACGGGCGAGTTCGCCTACTCGGCGTCTGGCATCGCGCTGGTCGAGGTAATAGCCTGTCTTGTGTCCGTTCTTCACGTCAATCGGGAACAGAATCCCGTTTTCGTTGATGATGACCGGCTCGTCGGGAACCTCGCCATACACAACGCCCGTGCGGAGCGGAAGCCCTTCTTTTTTGCGAACTTCGGAATCGCAACGCTCGTAAATGCCTCGGCAACCCGTCTTTTCGGCGAGCAATTCGTAGATAATCTGGCGGTTGACTTCGGCTCCTGCTGCGAGAATTTCGACGGAGTAGATGTCGGCGTACTTGTCGATGATGCAGCCCGGAATGCCGTCGTTTTCGGCGTTCACGAGGCGGAATGCGCTTTCCTTGTCCTGAATGTCGAACCCGCGGCTTTTGCGCGAGGCTATTGCGCGGTCCAGGATGTCGCTAAAGAATTCACGGTCTATCTTGACGTTCTTTCCTTCGGTCCCGAAGGTCCAGAAACGGCCACGAATCTGGGATTTGGGGGAGTAGGCGGCAAGGCCCAAAAAATCGCTGTGGTAGCTGTAAACTTCGACAACGTCACCAAGTGCGGGGTCGCCAACAACTTCATCAATGGCGCCGCTGAAAATCCAAGGGTGGTAACGGAGGGCGGACTTGTCACGTCCGGCTTTCAATGTAATTGCTTTCATAGCTAAAAATTTAGAAATTTTTATTATATTTCTTTTAGAGCGCTTTTCTGAGAATGTGACGGAGCGCAAATTCTTGTTTTTAATCGAGGGGGTAAAGTGATTGTAAATTTCTTTTTTGAAATTTTAATTACTAGATTAAAAAACATGGTACATTGCCTTCACACAAAGATTTATCGAGTTGGACTATTGGGGTTAATCCTGGTTGTTCTGTTTTTGTGTGCCTGTGGCGATTCTGAGACTTCTCGTAAAAATGAGTCTGTACAAACTGCTCCAGAGAATTCTTTTTTTAATGGTATTATACGCGATATTGTAGGGAGTGCCCGCGTTAAATCTGCTGATGGCGCCGCCAATAAGTTAAACGTTGGTCAGCTGGTCCATGGAAAATCGTCCGTTGTGACAGAAGCGGGTTCCTCGGTTGTGATTTCTGTGGCGGATGGTTCTGCGCTTAAGATTGATGGCCGCTCGGAAATTGCATTCGGTACGGAAAATGTGGAAAACCTGAAACGAAAAGCTTCCGTTTCGCTCCGTTATGGAAAATTGCTGTTTGACGTGCAAAAGCAGGCTGTCAAGGACGAGTTTGAAATCCGCACCGAGAATGTGTCATCTATAGTCCGTGGAACGGCCGGCTTTATTGAGAATGTTGATGGATTGGAAGTTTCCTCTCTCAAGGACGGGTGCCTGGATGTTGTGGTGAAAATGGATACCGTGCCGTCCTTAAAATCTGGGCAAACCATGATTGCCAATGTAAATGGGGTAAAAGTTCTTTCCCTTTCCAGTTCTGGTTCGTTATTTTTGGCTCGTGCGATTGATTCGATTGCGACGGAAATGGCTATTGAATCTGGAGTGCATGCTTCAAAGCTGAATCTTGATAAGGTTGAAGCTAAGTTGTTAGAATTTGATGATCTATACAAGAAAAAGGCTGAGGATTTTATGGTGCGTTCACAGTTGGCTTTCAAGCCGAAAATGCTGAACGAGTATATCGGAAAACCGAGTGTTACGCTAGAAGCTCTGTTTGTTCCTGGAACATTTGTCTCGATACAGGGTGTTGTTGATAAAATCCCTGAAAGTGGAACGTATAAGCGTACTTTTGAATGGGGTGATTCCACGGCGTTTGGTCCGAAGCGTTTTGTTGTAACTTGCAGCAATGGCGAAGTGGAATTCGTTTGCCATACATGGCTTACGAATTTTGTTTCGGCAAAGATGGCGGAGGTCTTGACGAAGGCGGATGAACGCAAGTCGAATGTCGCTAAGGATACGGTTCAGCCTAAGAAGCTCAAGCCTTCGATTGTCGTCGAAGGTTCTGGTCGTGAACGAGTACATGTGCTACCTGAAGAACGCGATATCCCGGCAACGCTCCGTTTTAGTGTCGCAGGCTTGATGGGATCAGGCATGTCGCAAATCAAGAACATTGTCGTGAAACGTAAAGGCGCAATTGTTAAAACCTATAGCGATGATGAATTAACAACAAATTCTTTTAAACTTCCGATTCGCCTCAAGCAGAACAGGATTGCCCATTTTGAAATTATAGCCACGTTTGTGAACGGCAAGAAGATTAAGGCGCGAAAGGTTTACGAGACTTACTGCTTCTTTGAGAATTACGAAGATGGCAAAAAAAGCAATCGTATTAATGACATGACGGCAGAAGAAGAATATAAAAATGTCGTTTCCAAGCATTTGCTCAAGGATGAATAGCGTCTAAAAAGCTAAATTTGGGCGCATGTTTGAATCTTTATTTGACAAGTATCCGTTTTTCAGAAAAGTTCCGGCCATCCTCTGCATGGCAATTATCTTTAAAATTTCTTCGATGACTTCTGTTGAATTGGAAGGCTTCCCGCATGTGTGGGATAAGCTTGCGCATACTTGCGAATATGCGACTCTGGCGGGATGCTTTTGCATGTGGTGGGCGCGCGGTCAGTGGTCTATGAAGCCGTGGCTCAAGGTGCTCATTATCATGGCGATTGCGCTTGCCTACGGTTGCACGGACGAATACCACCAGAGCTTTGTGGAAGGCCGCGACTGTAGCGGTTACGACTTGATTGCCGATGCGCTCGGTGGCATGATCGGCGGTCTGGTCTATTGGCTAATCGTTAAAATCTTGAACAAGTACGATCCGCTTGTTAAGTAGACAGTAGGAATCACCTTCTTGTCGTTTTTTAAATACTAAAATTCTCCGAGCAGAATCACTTCTCTGTGAAGCTGAATGCCGAATTTTTCGGCGACAACTTTTTGAACGTATTCGCTGAGTGATTTGATGTCTGCGGCGGTAGCGTGGTCTGCGTTTACGATAAAGTTTGCGTGTACACGGCTCACTTCGGCGCCGCCTATGCGGTAGCCTTTTAAACCCGCCTGTTCGATGTAGTAACCTGGTGCGATTTGTGTCGGCGTTTCGGCGGCGCCTGCATCTAGACGCTTGAAGGTGCTGCCGGCATTGGGCATGGAAAGCGGCTGCGAATTGCGGCGCTTTGTCATGCATTCCTGCATTTCGCTTTCGAGATCTTTGGCCGTCTTGTTAAGTTCTGTCGCGGGCGTGAGCTGGAATGTGGCAGAAAGAATTGTTTCTGCATTTTCGCGAGATGCGGCGAGATCCTGGAAAATGCTGTGGCGGTAGCCGAATTTGCAGTCTGCTGCGGTTCGCGTGTGCAAATTGCCTGCGGAATCGATGCTTTCGACTTCAATGCAAGTCTGCGAAACATCTTGACCGTAAGCGCCTGCGTTCATGTAAATCGCACCGCCGAGACTCCCGGGAATGCCGGCGAGCTTGTGGATACCGGCAAGGCCTTCGTTAATCGTGTAGCGGGCGAGGCGGGCGAGCGGTGTGGCGCCTTTGGCGCAAATCTTTCCATTTCCGATGTTCGTGATTTCCGAGAAAAATTTACCGAGCTGGATAATGACGCCTTTGTATCCGCTGTCGGAGACGAGCAAGTTCGTGCCCTTGCCAATAACGAAACTCGGAAGCGCATGTTCATTTGCAAATGCAATTGCGTCTTTGATATCGTTTACGGATTCAGCTTTGACGAAATATCGTGCGGGACCGCCTACTTTAAAGGACGTGTGCTCGCTCATCGGTACATTTTCTTGAATAATCATGACGAAAATATATATATTCTTGGAGCCATGACAGAAGAGGAACTGAAACAATTTAAGGCGGCGTTGTCGATTACGGCTGTTGCTACAGCGCTTGGTGTGCCTGTGGTGCGTGGACGCTGTCGTTGTTTTTTTCCGACGCGCCATTCGCATGGCGATAGAACGCCTTCGGTTTCGTTTTCTGAAGAAAGAGGAACTTTTCGTTGCTGGGTTTGCGATGACGTTCGCGGTGATGTGATTTCACTTGTCCAGATTGTGAAAAATTGTTCGTTCCTGGAAGCTCTGAACTGGCTCAAGGAAACGTATGGATTTTTGTTGCGCGGGGCGCCTGCATCTGCAACTGCGCTGCCGAATGGATCTTCGGCGTCGAATGTGTCAACGGCTCAAAGTGCGACTCTTGTTGCGAAAACAGTGACCCGTGATGCGGCTCTTGAATATAGCTCTCCAGAACCCGCAAAGGAGCTTGTGAGCGAAGAAGAACGTAAAAAGATTATCCTCTCGTTCTTGAAAATGCTGAGTCCTGTTGACAAGACGCCTGCGGCATCATACCTGGCGCGTCGCCGCATCTACAAGCCGATTTGGGATAAAATGCTTTTGCGTACGATTACGGATTACGGTGCGCTTAACAACAAACTAAAGGAAACTTACGATTTGGAAGTCCTCAAGTACGTGGGGCTTTTCAGTGAAAAGGGGAACTTGAGGTATTACAAGCATCCGCTGTTTTTCCCGTATCTCGATAGCAAACGACGTTCGTTCTATTTCCAGGCGCGAGCGATTGATAGCACGGTTGTTCCAAAGGAACTGAATCTGCGCGGAACGGTGCCGTACCCGTATAATGTTTCTGCGCTTGATGAAAAGCCTGGCTGGGTTTACCTGTGCGAAGGCGTGGTCGATACGCTTACGTTCTTGGGCCAACGCATTGCGGCGATTGGAATTCCTGGGGTACGTTCGTTCAAGACGGAATGGCTCCCGCTTTTCAAGAACAAGAGTGTTGTGCTTTGTTTGGACAAGGATGAGGCGGGCCGCAGTGGCACGGAGTATTTGCAGACCGTTTTTGCTCAGGCGGGAATCCGCACGGTTGTGCTTGGTGATGGTGTGGATCAATTTGGCAAATTGTCGATGAAAGAAGGCGAAGACATCAACGATTGGTTTGGTGGGAAGAAGTGAACTAAGAAATAGTTCACTTGTTATGATCCTAACACTCTTTTAACTTCTTCTTCGGTGGTGATGCCGGATTCTACGAGCTTTCTTGCGTTTTCTTGCATGGTGCCGTCGGCGTAGGTGTTGTTGGGTAAAAGCAATTCGCAGACGACGGTTCTGCCTTTGTAATGCGGTGACGATTCGCAAGAAATTGTTTTGTCTATTTTTCTTACGAGGCGCTGGGCAAAAACGCCAAGCAAAGCTTCTTCCAAGATGCTTTTTTGTATGCCTAGATCGAGTAGCCTTGATGCTGCTGCTTTTGCGCTGTTCGTGTGCAATGTGCTCAAAACGAGATGCCCTGTCTGTGCGGCCTGCAATGCAATTTGTGCGGTCTCTGCATCGCGAATTTCTCCGACAAGAATCACGTCCGGATCTTGGCGCAAAATGGAACGCAATGCGACTGCGAACGTGAATCCGCATTTCTCGTTGACGGGAACTTGATTTGCTCCTCGGAGTTCATATTCCACCGGATCTTCTATGGTCGTGACGTTGAGCTTTCGCTGGATGATTTCTCGCAATCCGGCGTAAAGCGTTGTCGTCTTGCCGCTTCCTGTGGGGCCTGTAACGAGGAACAGCCCTTGCGGGGCGCTGAAAATTTTCCGAATTGCATGGAGCGTAGACTTGCTAAAATCAAGGCTGTCGAGTGTTTGCGCGGAGTCGTTTGCGGGGAGCAATCGCAATACGCATTTCTCGCCGTTGTTTACGGGAATGGTACTGACGCGGATGTTCACCTTTTCACGAAAATCTTCAAAGGCGAAACTCCCGTCGTGCGGCAAGCGGCGCTCCGTGATATCGACATTGGCCATGACTTTCAGGCGTATCAGCACAGGCTCGGCAAGCCATTGCGGAAATGTGCGGTATTCCGTTAAAAGTCCATCAATGCGAAAACGTACGCGGAACGCTTCTGCCATTGGCTCAAGGTGGATGTCGGTTGCTTTTTTCTGGAGCGCCTTGATGATTAGGCTATCTACGAGATTTATAATCGGTTCCGATTCCCAAGAAGAATTTCGCGAAATCTCGAGATGATTGAGATGCTGGAGTAAGTCTTCATCGATCGAATCTGCGTGACTGTTCATGAGCCTGATTTCGGCAGGGGTGTGCTGTTCCGGGATAACGCACTGTTGCGTGACAAATCGGATTTTTTCGAGAAGAAATTCGTCGTTTGCATTAGGCACGGCGACTTTCATGGGCGTGGTGCTTTCCTCGACGCACTCGTTGCGTTCAACAACCGCAATTCCGTTTTTCTGGCACCATTTTTTGGACAAGTTTTTTGCATTCATCCCCATAAAATACATACAAAAGTTTTGAAAAAGCACAATCACGCAAATTTTGCAACCAACCGTTTGCAAAGTGCCGTAAAGTCATCCTGACACCGAAGGGGGAAGGATCCAGTAATTTCTTGTTGTGAAAAATCAAAGCTTAACTGGATCCTTCACGTCGCCCTTACGGGCTTTGTTCAGGATGACACTGCACAAAAAAAGTCCCCCGGGTGGGGGACTTTGCGGAGTTGTCTAATGAAATTTAATTATGCCTTGCTGAACTTTGCCTTGACTTTATTGGCGCCTTTCTTAGCCTTGCTAAAGAGGGCGTTCGGGAGCCAGAAGAATGTCGGCACAAGGAACATCGTGAGGATGGCGGACACGATCAAGCCACCCACAGATGCGATACCCATCGGCTGAGTCATTGCAGCGACGTTACCACCGAGAGCGAATGCAAGTGGAAGTTGTGCAATCACGGAGGCAAGAGTTGCAAGCACGATCGGCTGGAACTTTGCCTTGGCGGCGGTCAACATTGCCGAGCGGCGGCCCATGCTTCCACTACGCAGCAAGCGGTTGGATTCATCGAGCAAAAGAATAGCGTTGTTCACCACCACTCCGATCAACATAACGATAGCCATGAGGGCGATCATGGAGAGCGCCTTGCCAGTAATGACGAGGGCGAGGAGCACACCGATTGCACCCATCGGGATGGTTGTCATGATGATAAACGGCTGTGCAAAGCTTTCGAGGAGAGCAACAAGCAAGATGTAGGTAAGGATAATTGCCATCACGATTGCCGTCATGAATTCCTTCTGCATGTCGTTCTGCATGTCTGCGTTACCACCGAAGCTGAACGAGATACCTTCTGGGAGTTCGTCCTTCATGCTGTTTGTAAGTTCCGTGAGTTTGCCCATGATTTCACCGGTCGTGTGGCCAGGGAGCAAGTTCATCGAAACGTCTACACGTCTCATCTTGCGCTTACGGTCAATACGTGTCGGACCAGCACCATCTTCGATGTGGAAGAGTTCGCTAGCACTTACGTAGCCCTTCGGTGTCTTGACAGGCAGGTCTTCGATGTCGGCATGGCTCTGCCTATCCTTTTCCATTAAGCGTACGTAAACGTCGTATTCTTCACCGTCTTCGGTGTACTGGCCTGCTTCGAAACCGTTCACTGCAATGTAGTTGTAGTTTGCGACTGTTTCTAGCGTTACTCCATAGTCGGCCATGGCGGCGCGGTTCGGGATCAAGCGGATTTCAGGCTTACCGGCTTCATAGCTTGTCTTGATATCCACGATGCCGTCAATCTTTTGCTGGACTCGGTCAAGGACGATTTGTGATGCCTTGATGACGGAGTCTGCATGGAGACCGCTCACTTCGAGCACCACATCGCCAGCGGAGTTGTTCTGCATTTCAGAGGCGGAGGTGGACTTTACGGAAATGTAAGCGTCTGGAATGTTGGCGAGGTACGGACGGATGGAGTCGACGATTTCGTCCGTACTGCGATGTCTGCCCTTCCAGTTGGGATTGTTCTTCTTTTCCCAGTCCTTCAAGAGTCTAACACGCATGGTGGCCTGGTTTACGGTCGTAAAGCCGTTGGAACCACCCACGTTCATACTGTAGTGAACAATTTCAGGAATATCCTTGACGCGGGATTCAATAATACGAGCCACGCTATCGGTTGTCTCGATGTTTGTACCCACAGGCATTTCGAGCTTGATGCTCATCATGCCCTGGTCCTGTCTCGGGGTAAGTTCAACAGTCAAGTTGTTCTTGGCGAGGGTTCCGACAAAATAAAGTGTTGCAGCGAGAGCGAGAACCTGGAAAATCACACCTGGGATAGAAAGGCAGAATCCAAGCATCTTCAAGTAGACAAAGCGAACACCGTTCAAGGCCTTGGGGAAAAGTCCCAGCAGGCTTCCGATAATGCCCGGCTTTTCTTCGATGATATTGCCGTTTTCATCTTTCTTCTTGCCCTTGAACAAGTAGGCTGCCATGAGCGGTGTGAGCGTGAATGTCACGAGGAGTGACACGAACGTTGCAAACACCATAGTCATACCGAATGTTCTAAAGAAGATACCCACGATGGATTTCATGAATGCGATCGGCACGAACACGGCAACGTTTGTAAGCGTTGATGCCATGATGGCGATCATGATTTCAGAAGTGCCCTTGTAGGCGGCTTCCTTCGGATCAAGGCCTTGGTTCAGCTTGTTGTTGATGTTTTCAAGCACGACGATGGAGTTCGTCACCAACAGACCCACGGAACTTGAAAGAGCCATGAGGGACATCATGTTGATGCCAAAGCCTGCAAAGTACATGAGCGTGAATGCGCCAATCACGGAAATCGGCATCGTGAGAGCCGCGATAATCATCGTCGAGAACTTGCCGAGGAACAGGAGCAGGAGGCCTGCGGTAAGCGCAATAGCGATAATGATGTTCTGGATAACGTTATCGATAGATTCGTTCACGGCTTCGGACTTGTCGTAAATGAGCGTGAGCTTGAAGCCTTCCGGGAGAGTCTTGTTGACTTCTTCCATGCGCTTGAGCACGCCTCTGGAAACATCCACGACGTTTGCGTCGGAGCGTTTCTTGATATCGAGAGCGACTGAGTTGATGCCGTTAAAGCGGGAAGTCGATGTAATCGTTTCGATGGTATCTTTCACGACGGCAATTTCAGAGAGCTTGACGACTCCCTTTTCCGTCGGAATTTCCATGTTGCGCATTTCATCGAGGTTCTTGAACTTACCTGCGGTACGCACAGACGTGTTCTTGTGCTTGCCGATAACTTCTCCAATCGGGAGGTTTACGTTGGACATGCCGTAAAGGCCCATCATGGTGCCGATATCGACACCGCGGTCCATCATTTTTTCCTTGTCTACTTCGATGGCGATCTGGCGGGTTGTACCACCGAAGATATCGACGCTTGCGACACCGGAAACAGAGGTGAAGAGCGGTTCAATTTCGTCTTCGACTTTCTGGCGGAGTTCTGTAGAGTTTAGAGGACCGGTGAACGAGATTGCCATGATGGCAGCACCGTTAATATCGACCTTCGAAATAATCGGCGCCTGTACTGCATCCGGAAAGTCCGCAGAGGCGAGGTCCACCTTGGAACGCACGTCATTTGCGGCAACGTCCACGTTCACGCCCATGTTGAACATGGCGACGATAATGCCGTAGTTTTCCAAGCAGATGGACTGCACGTAGTCGATACCGTCCACGAGTTCCACTTGTTCTTCAATCGGCTTGATAATTGTGGTTTCGATTTCTTCAGGGTTTGCGCCCTTGTAAATGATGGTGGCCGTAACCACGGGGACTTCGAATTTCGGCATCAAGTCCACCACCATCATGGAATAGGTATAAAGACCGAACACCACCACGGTCAAGATGACCATGAGCATGGTGATTGGTTTGTAAATACTGGCTTTAATCATTGGCTATTCTCCAGTGTCGATTATTCGACAATCAGCACCTTGTCGCCGTCGTTCATGCGGTTCTGGCCTTCGACCATCACGACATCGCCTTCGTTAAGGCCGTCCTTGATTTGGATGTCTGTTTTGGTCTGCACACCGAGCTGCACGATTTTGCGCTTGGCCTTGCCTTCGTTATCGACAATCCAGACCGAGTTCACGCCATTGCTATAGACAATGGCTTCGACAGGGACTGTAACGCCTGTAACTTCACGGGCGTCAATCTTTGTGGTGAGGTACATGCCCGGGAGGAGCTTTTGACCCTTGTTCTTGAATGTGACTTCAACCGGGAAGAAGCGGGTTATCGGGTCTGCGGCAAGCGGGATGAGGCTCACTTCACCGACGAGCTTTTCGCCGTTGAGTTCGATCGTTGCCTTGGCGCCCTTCTTGAAGAATCCGATTTCGCTACTCGTGACGTTGAGCTTGAGAATCACCTTGTCGAGATTGGCTATGGTGAACATGGCGCCACCGACACCCGGAACTTCACCGACCTTGAACTTGACTTCGGTAATGGTGCCAGAGGACGGAGCGATTACGAGCGTTGCGCGGCGAGCGGCTTCCAACTGCATCTTGGCTACGTTCAGTTGGGTTTCTTGCTGGTCGATGCTTTGTTGGGACACACCGCCCTTAGCTTGAACTTCCTTCATGCGGGCAAGCGTTTTTTCAGTCAATTCCAGAGCAGCCTTGGCTTGCTGGTAACCGGAGTTGTCGCCTGTAAAGACGAATTCTGCGAGAACCTGGTCTTTCTTGACCTTGGAACCGACGCGGACGTTGATCTTGGCAATCGGGTCGCTGAGCTTTGCCGTTGCTTTTGTCTGTTGGCTACCTTCGATGGTACCGCTGAAGGCTCGGACGTCGGTGAGCTTGACTGTGGCTGCTTTTACAACGCGGGCAGGTTTGCCATTGACCTTCTGGATTTCTTCGATGGTCGAAACTTTATTTTCGGACTTGGCGTCTTTCTTGGCGTCGCCGCATCCAGCGAGGAGGAGCGACAGGGCAGAAATTGTAATGATTGATTTTGTAATAGTCTTCATAATTGTCTTCCTCTTAAATCTTAGTATTCACCTGTGGTCTTGAGCAATGCGTTGTAGGCTTCGTTCCATTGCATGATGCCTTTCAGGTAGTTGTTTTTGGCATTACGAAGGTCCAAATTTGCAGCGAGCAGTTCAAGCTGGGACTTCATGCCGTTTTGGTAGGCCGCTTCGGTCATCTGGTAAATGCGTTCGGCTAGTTCTACGTTGCCCTTTAATACGACGAGGTTTCTTTCTCTGTTTTCAAGGGCTTTGACGTTGTTTTCAATTTGGAGGCGGATATAGCGTATTGTGCTTTCCTTTTGGATTTGTGTGCTGCGGAGGTTGGATTTAGCCTGGACAACAGCTTCCTTGGTCTGCATACCGTTAAACAGGTTCATGGTCAAGCTCAAGGCGACATATTTATTGAGCTTGTCCCACTTGGGGGCATCCCATTCGGTAATCTTGTTTTGGTTGTTGGCGTATTTGAGACCACCGACCAACGCGATTGTCGGCTTGTAGCCGCCTTCTTCAATTTCGATGTTCTTTTCGGTCATTGCTTCCTTGGCATCAAGCATCACCAGTTCCTTACGGCGCTTGATAATGTTTGCCATGGATGTATCGGGGAACGGAAGGTTTGAATCCGGGTTGCGGAGTTCACCGATAAACTGAACGTCTTTGTCGTAATCGACACCCATAAGGGTGAGGAGGGCGTTCTTTGCCGTGAGGCGCTGTTCTTCAAGTGTTTTCCTGTCTATGGAAAGCGCATCCATTTTAAGCTGGATGCTTGCAACTTCAAGTTCCGTGGCAAGACCGCTTTGGTACTGCTGCTTTACGAATTCAAGGTTGTTTTCGTAGAGCTTGAGGCTTTCATCGATGATTGCCATAGAGGAATCTATCATGATGAATCCGTCAAAAGCCTGGTCAATATTGTAACGGACCGTAGATTTTACGTTTTCGAGATTGACTTCTTGCAAATGCTTGTAAGCTTTGGCGATATCGATCGCTGTACCGACCTTGCCAGCGGCGTAGAGGACCTGGGTGAGTGTGAGACCCACGCTGGATTGCCAGCGGTAGCCCTGTGCGCTCATGCCGTTTACCATTTTATCGATGGCGGGAGCGAGGACGTTCTTGTCGAACTTGCTTGCATCCATGCTGGAATCTTGAGCAGCGTCTGTTATCGGGGTGCCGTTCTTGACATCCTTAAGTCCGAAAATACGGGTGATGTTGGCGCTAAGGTCGATAGATGGGTAGGCGTTGCCGTATCCTGCATCAACTTGAGAAGACGCTTTGATGAGGTCTTCTTCTGCAGTTTTGATGTCTGCCGAGTTTTCCATGGCGGTCTGAACCGCTTCATCTCGGGTGTAGACTTTTGCCGAGGCCGGTACAATCAACCCTAAAGCGAGGGCAGAAAGGACTAAAAATTTCCTTGACATTCGTTCTCCTAATATATTTAGCTCGCCAAATGTAAAAAAAAAGCACCCTGTTCATAAGGGTACTTTTTAGTGTTTTTGATGAAGTGCAAATATCGGGGATGAAGTGCACCTAAAATTCGCCAAAAATGGTCAATTTTGCCGAAAAACTACATCAAACCGGGGATTTTCATGCCGCCGGTGATGTCCGAAATGCTTGCCTGCTGGGCGTCGTCTTTCTTCTTGACGGCGGCATTCACGGCGGCCATGATGAGGTCTTCGAGAGCTTCGACGTCGTCCTTGTCTACTGCATCCGGATTGATTTTCACCATCGTGAGTACGCCTTTTCCGTTCATGGCGACCTTCACCATTCCGCCGCCGGCTTCGGCGTCAAAGCTCTGTGCCTTGAGGTCGTTTTGTGCCTTAAGCATCTTGCTCTGCATTTTCTGAAGGTCCTTAAGCATCTTGCTCATGTCCATGAATATATCCTCGCTATTAAAGGTTTTGTTTATAATTTTGCATCTCGTCATGGGGGCTATAGCCCGATCTAGTTAAGTTACTGGATCCTTCCACTTACGTGTCAGGATGACGGAGACTTGTTTCCCGTTCGTAATTATAGAATTTTTTTTGACGGAGATGCCCGCTCGGAGGCGGGCATGACAAATGTCTAACCGGACTCTAGGAATCCATCTCCTCGTCTTCGCATTGTGAAACGATGGCCGCTTTCTTGAGCTTCTTGGTGAAGACGAGTTCCGTCGCAAACATCTGCTGGAGCTTTGCAAGTCCCGGTTCTTTTTCCAGATCGAGTTCGTACGGACTCATTTTGGCGGCGCGCTGCTCGGCTAGTTCACTTTCGGTGAAGGCGCGTGTGCGGATGGAAAGCGCAATTTTTGTCTGCAGGCGGTCTTCCAAAATTCTCGTGACGCGATCGACGTACTCGGAATGCTCCATCATCTGGCGGTAGCCCCAGTTTTCGGCATTTTCGGTTGTGCCCGCGTAGGTGAGCGCAATCGGGAACGGGGTCTGTTCTGGGTCGCCGGTTTCAAGAGTGGTACCGGCAATGGCGGCGGAGAACACGTAGTCGCCGTCGTTAGCGATGTTGGAGAGAATGGATGGCCATGCGGCTGCTATCTCGTAACGCGAAAATCCCTGTACGCCACCTTGATCGTAGCCTGCAAACGGGTCATCGTAAGACGCCTGGACTTCTTCCTGGGCGTCTATCATGGCGCTGATTTCAGTTACTTTTTTTTTTACCGCGTCGTTTTCGGCGCTTTTAGGATCGTTAATCGCTGCAAGAGCTTTTCGCAAATCGACCAGTCGGTCGAGCCAAGCCATTCGGGCGAATGTCGTTTCGACGAGGAGGCGCGGGTTCGTGCTGTAGCGGAGCGTACCCTGCAAGTCGATAAGCATCTTGCTTATGCGGAGGATGTCGCCGTTCGTGAGACTTTGTGCGCAGCTCTTGTACTTGGTATAGAGTTCTTCGGTGATGTTGAGTGCATCCGGCGTGAAGGCGTCGAGGCGGGCGTAGAGCAAGTTGCGGAGGAACTTGCCAAAGCCGTCGAGCAGCGGGATGAACTCGATACCGATTTTCACGGCGTCATCCACCATGCGGAAACAGCCCTTGATATCGTGATTCTCGATGGACTGGATGAGCGAGAAGAACAGTTCTACAGGCGGGATGCCGAGGACGGAGCGGACGGATTCCGCGGTCATCTCGTTCCCGGTAAAGGCGTAGGCCTGGTCAAAGTAGGTGAGGCCGTCACGCATGGAACCGTCGGCCTTTTCGGCAAAGATGTCGAGGGCTTCGTCGGTAGCCTTGATGCCTTCCTGTTCGCAAATGTAGCGGAGGCGGCTGCGGATCTGGTCCACGGTCAGGCGCTTGAAGTCAAAGCGCTGCACACGGCTCAAGATCGTCTGCGGGACCTTGTTGACTTCGGTCGTTGCAAAGATGAAAATCACGTGGGATGGCGGTTCTTCGAGCGTCTTGAGGAGCGCGTTGAAGGCGCCTGTCGAGAGCATGTGGACTTCGTCGATGATGAAAATCTTGTACTTGCCGATGACGGGCGGGTACTGCACACGTTCAATCACATCGCGGATGTTATCGACGCTGGTGTTGGAGGCCGCATCTATTTCATAGACGTCCATCGGATTTCCGCCGGCGATATCCTTGCAGCTGTCGCACTCGCCACACGGATGCAGCGGGTCGGAACCCTTGCAGTTGAGTGTGCGGGCGAGAATGCGGGCGCTAGTAGTCTTGCCCACACCACGGGTGCCGGTAAAAAGGAATGCATGATGGAGACGACCGCCCTGAATGGCGTTCTCAAGAGTCTTTGCGATATGTTCCTGACCGACCATATCGCTGAATGATTGCGGGCGCCACTTACGCGCCATTGCGATGTATGCCATGACTAAAGTATAGTATTTAGACGAGAGACGATAAATGCGTAAGGCGAATATTGCGGCAAAAAACTTGTTTTTTGACATAATTGAGCCTAGCATTTAGCACATGTGCAAAGACGAGAGAATGGGAAAAGTTGCGTTTTTGAGGTATGGGGGATTATAGTAGGCAGTAGACAGTAGACGGTAGGAAGGATCTAGTGAAGGTATGGGGTATTGCTGAAAGCGGAGTGTGCTCAGAGCGAGTTTACGAGCGCCCTCATTGCCCATAGCTAATTGTTTTTCGTATCTTTATAGAAAAATTGCAAACAGAGGTACTTATGAATTTTGATATGGCGCTTTTGATTTTGTGCTGGCAGACTGCCTGCCTTTCGCATAACCACGAAAATGAACAGCTTTTGCCGGGGGCAACTTCGGCGACGAAAGCGGAAAGTGCTGAACTCGACAAGATTCATGACGAAGTGACCCCGAACGTTAGTTGGGACGAATTCAACAACCTTTATGCAAGTTTCAAGTCGGCGGGCGACCGCACAAAATCTTGCGTCAAGGCGCTCCAGTCGGCGACAAACGATTTTAAAATTCAGGTGACGAACTGCATGATGCGCATCGCCAATGCTTCTCGCGAGGACGAAAACAAGAGCAACATGTCGCCTGAAGAATATGAATTTATTAAAAATGTCCGTACGCAGCTGGGAATGAATTAATCGCGACTTTAATTTCTTTCGATGAGGGGAAAAAGGCAAAAGTTTTGTTTTTTGCGTGAAATAAGTTTTTTTTTACTTATTTGTAATGTGGTTTGACTGGACCTCGGGGTTAGGATAATGTTAAATTATTTTACTAGATTTACAATATCTCAAACAATATTACATAAAACAAAAGGAGTTTGTATGAGAAAATTGAAACTTGCTTTAGCATTTGCTTCTGCTTGTGCACTTTTGGTTGGCTGCGCTGCCCCGCGTTCTGTGATGGATCAGGGCTGGACTCAGAAGCCGGCTAAGGTGAAAGTTGTGTTCACGGAACCGTTTATTGCAAATCCGGATGACTTGATGGACGACCTTCCGGAATATGTGAACAACTTCTCTGATTGGTATAAGACTCAGCTTGAAGCAAATCTTGGTTCTCAGACGAATGGCGTTCTTTACTCTGTTCAAAAGATTTCTCAGGACCAGATTAAGTTCGAAGCTGCTGCTGTGCGTGGCGTGAACATTAAGGTTCCTCGAATCACTGAAATGGAAAAAGAAGCTGATGTTTACCTTGTCATCAATGACATCTGGATTGGTAGAACTCAGTCTGAAACCACTTGCTCGACAGGTGCAGGCTTTGGCGGCATCGGTATGTCTACAACTTGCTCCAGCCAGAACTATTTTACCGGCAAGGGCAACTACGCATACTTTGATCCTAAGACTGGAAAGCGCCTTGGCTACGGCGATTTCGAAGCTCAGTCCAGCTATACGTTTGCTGTTTCCCAGAGCGACTGGCTGAATGTTGTTGAAGAATCTGTTTCTTCCATGTTGGATAACACTCCGATTAAGCAGTAATTCTATTTCCTGTAGGCATTTGCCTTTAGGATGATTTTAAAGAAGCGTTGGTCAATGTTTGGCCAACGCTTCTTGTAATTACGCATCCAGGGTCGAGGATGGCAAATGAAAAACGCTCCCGATGGGAGCGTTTCTTGTAATTGTTAATTGCGGCGCAGTTGCTATTAGCGCAGCACGATGTCGCCGTTTTGAACGAGCTTGTCGCGGAGCTTGTTGTGAGCCTTGTTGACTTCGTCGTCCGTGAGCGTGCGGTCCATAGCCTGGTAGGTGAGGCTGTAAACCATGTTCTTCTTGCCGGCTTCAATCTTTTCGCCTTCGTAGATGCTCTTGAGAGTAATCTTCGCGAGGTTCTTCGGGTTGAGTGCCTTGATGCGGGCGAGCACGTCTTCGTGAGTCATCGACTTGGCAACTTCGATAGAAATGTCGCGGGTCGAAGGCACCTGACGGCTGAATGCCTGGAACACAATCTTCTTGTGGCTTTCGTGTTCCATCTTGTCCATGTCAGCTTCCATCACGTAGGTCTCGTAGCTGATTTCGTTAGCCTTGAGGCAGTTCGGGTGGAGTTCGCCCATCGTTCCAAGAACTGTGCCGTTGCAGACGATTTCGGCTTGCTTGCCCGGGTGGAGGAAGAGTTCCGGCTTTGCAGCGGCGCGGAATTCTACGACGAGGCCGAGACGCTTGAAGAAGCTCTGGACAAAGCCCTTGAAGGCGGCAAAATCAATCTGCTTCGGCTTGTCGTTGAGCGGATCGGTGTCAAAGTTACCGGCGATGGTGAGGGCGACGAGGTTGGATTCGTCAAAGCCCGGATCGCGTTCGTCCTTGCGGGCGCGCTTGAACTGGCCCTTCGCCACTTCGAACAGACGGACAGAACCCGGACGGTTCTTTTCGTTTTCGGCAACAGCCTTGAGCAAGTTCGGGAGGAGGCTTGTCGGCACTGCACCGAGTTCTTCGGAAAGCGGGTTCAAGAGGAGAGCCGGCTTGCTGCGACGGTCGTCACTTTCGGGGCCAAAGAGGGCTTCGGTGCGGGCCTTGCTCGTGAAGCGGAGGCTCAAGCATTCGTGGAGACCCATGGCAGAAAGCGTCTTGCGGATCTTGCGGTTCAAGACTTCGATCGGCGGGAGTTCGTTCGGCTGCATCGTGAATTTCGGCAAGCTGTACGGAATGTTGTCAAAGCCGATGAGGCGAGCGATTTCTTCGATGAGGTCAACTTCGCGTTCGAGGTCCGGGCGGAAGCTCGGGATCTTGAACGTGAGGGATTCAGCGTCCTTCTTCACGACTTCGAGTGCGATACCCGTGAGGAACTTTTCAATTTGTTCGGCGGAAACTTCCATGCCGATGACTTTTTCGGCGCGGGCAATGCGGAGCGTGACAACGTTATTTTCTTTCTTGTGGTCTTCGCCGGTGTATTTGACACTGCCCTTGAGGATGCGGCCGCCAGCGACTTCCTGAATCATGGCGCAAGCGTACTTGCTGTATTCGTCCTGTGTCGCAAAGTCGATTTCACGTTCGAAGCGGTAGCTGGAATCCGTCGAGATGCAGAGGCGCTTGGCCTGCTTGCGGATAACGGTGGGGTTGAACCAGGCGCTTTCGAGGAACACGTTCTTTGTGGCATCGACGATTTCGGATTCGACACCGCCCATCACGCCAGCGACGCAAGCCGGACGGTCACCGTCGCAAATCACGAGGTCGTTTTCGACGAGTTCATGTTCGGTGTGGTCGATCGTTTCAATCTTTTCGCCCTTGACGGCGCGGCGGACCTTGATCTTGTTCCCGTGGAGCTGGTCCATATCAAAGCTGTGGAGCGGCTGACCAACGTCCATCAAGATGAAGTTCGTGATATCGACGACGTTGTTGATGCTGTTCATGCCGACAGCGTGCAAAAGCTTGGCGAGCCATGCCGGGGACTTTTCAACCTTCACGTTCTTGATGACGCGACCCACATAGCGGGAGCAACCGCAGCCCGGAACGACTTCGAGGCTGATGGCGGCGCTTGCGTCTTCGGAATCTTCCTTGAAGTTGTAAGCGAGCGGCTTGAGCGGACGGTTAAACTTGGCGGCGAGTTCGCGAGCGACACCGCGGTGGCTGAGGGCATCCGGGCGGTTCGGCGTGACGTTCAGTTCGAAGCAGACGTCGTACATGCCGAGGCTTACGAACGGCGTACCAGCCGGGATGGAATCGTCGAGAACCATGATTCCACCGTGGTCGTCAGAAAGGCCGATTTCATCTTCGGCGCAAATCATGCCGAAGCTTTCGACACCGCGAATCTTGGATTTCTTCATCTTGAGCTTGGTGCCGTCAGGGAGCGGGAGTTCTGCGCCAATCGGGGCGAGCACAACCGTCTGGCCTGCAGCGACGTTCGGGGCTCCGCAAACAACCTGGATGGTGTTCGTGCCGTCGTTCACGGTAGTGATGTGCAGGTGATCGCTATCCGGGTGTGGATCGCAAGTGAGAACCTTTGCAACGAGCAACTTGTCATAGACCTTGCCCGGTTCTTCCATGCCTTCAACTTCGAGACCGATGGAGGTGAGCGCCTTTGCGACATCTTCCGCAGATTCTGGAAGGTCAACGTGACGTCTAAGCCAATTCAAAGAAACTTTCATTTTAATACCCTTTAAATTTTTCCGGCGGAAAATATAGAAAAAAGGACCTTATTTGCTTGCTCGGTTCACGAAGATTTCGAAGTCTTCGGGAGTGGTAAGCTTGTCGTTTGCGGATTCGCCTTTCACGATATAGACGGGTTCGCCAAAGAATTCGAGGATGCTAGCTTCGTCGGTCGGCGTAAAGTCCAGCGGTTCTTTTGCGATGCGGGCGTACAGGCTCTTGAGCAAATCAATGCGGGCCGCTTGTGGCGTCTGTGCTAGCCAGACCTTGTTACGGTCAATCGTATTTTCAACACGGCCATCCTTTGCAATTTTGATGGTGTCGATGGCAGGCTTTGCCACGAGACAGCTTCCCTGGTTGATAAGCGTTTCGCAGACATCGCGAATGATCTTTTCGCTGATGAACGGGCGTGCGACATCGTGGACCAGTACGTATTCCGCATTGCTCGTGAGGGCGTTGACGCCGTTTTCTACGGACTGCCAGCGCTCTTTTCCGCCAACGATGATCTTTAGTTTGTTTAAGCCGTTGGAATACCCGGAACCAAATGTGGGGCTAATTCGGTCAAAAATGTCTTTCTCGAAATAGTCCTTCCAGTCGGCAGGAACGGCGATGACGACTTCGGCGATTTCGTCCATCTTGAGAAATGTTTCCAGGCAATATTGGTAAACGGGCTTGGTGCCGAGAAGCATCAATTGCTTGGGAATTGTCCCGCCCATGCGCTTGCCGAGACCGCCAGCGGGGAGAACTGCTGCAAATTTTCCGAAAAGTAGTGTATTGGCCATGACCGAAAAATAGAAAGATTTGTGATGCTAGTCACCGTGTTTAAAAAGTAAGAAGTAAAAAGTTTCTAGAATGCAGAGAATGTTTTTACTTTTGGTCCGGTGTTAATGGGAGAAACAAATGGATTTTTGTGAATTAAAGCCGCGAAATCGAACCCGGATGGCCGTGGTTGCCTGTCTGGGGGGATTTTTGGGGGTTCATAATTTTTTGCTTGCGAACAGTGTTTCAGGAAGCATTAAAATATACTTGACTCTGGTCGCTATTATTGCGCCGCACCATGTCGGTTTAAGCCTGGCTGTGGTTAATCTTGCATGGATCCTGTTTGATTTGTGGCAGATTTGTTTTGTGCAGACATTGCCTGAAATTCGTTTGGAAGGCAGTCGTAAAAAGGCGGTATTTTTTGTGCTTACTTACATGGCTTTGGCGACTGTGCTTGCCATATTCTACTTAACCCGTGGCGCTTAGCCTCTATTTTTAGAAACGCTCAATAACTCTCGAATAAGCAGATGGTAAATCGCAAAACCCCTGCACTTTTGGTGCAGGGGCGGGTTTTTGAGAGAATAGTATGAATAGAGAATCGTATAAAATTAGAAGGCGAAGAACACTCCGAGATGAGGGATTATATTAAGTCCTGAAAATACGTAATGCAGTTGTGTAGCCTTGGAGGCTTTCTTTGGTTCTCTGGAATAGGCTCCTATCCCAAATGCATTGGTTGTGATATCGACTCCTGCAATTACGCCTATGGTCTCGAAAAACTGATAGCCGACAATGAAATCTCCGCCGATCATGGCATTGACATAAATGGCGCTAGGGTGGTATTTTCCCTTTTTGTTAATTGTCCTGTTCTCGTTAGTCGTTTCTCCTTCGACAAGTTTTACATCGGCAACGAGTATCGCATGCAAAGCGATAATTAGTTTGTTTGATATCGGCGCTGCGCCCAAACCAAACTTGATATTAAAATCGAGACCGCCCATATCGACGTTGGTCTTCAGAAATTTTTCTTTAAGTTCTCCTGTTAAGTAGCCCGCACCTAGCCCGAATACCGTAGAAATCATGCTTTCATCGACTTTGTATCGGATCCAGCGGAATTGGAAGCTTAATGAACTCCATTCATATTTTTGCGATCCCACATCCCAAGTTTCTGACTCTATAGGGAGATAGAAGTTCAAACTTTGGATGCTTTTGTTGGTTCTCCATTTTTGGGGTTGGAGGGTGCTGTTGTCTTGAGCAAATAAAGTTGTTCCTGATAGGATCATTACGATAGCCACAGTTTTGAAAAGTTTTAGAAGCATATGAAACTCCTTTTCTGAAAATGTGGTTTTATCATTGCTCCGATTCTAAATATATTCAAATGACGTAGGAAAACTTAAATTTTTGTTACAATTATATTCCAAGATGGAATCCTAGTGCGTGAACTTGACGAATCTTTATAAATAGATTACTTTTTGTGCAGTAAAACAGATGTTCACTACAAGGCGACTCGCGTATGGAAAAATGCCCTCAAAAAAGCGAAAATGTTGAAAACTCCCTCGAATGGGAGCGTTCCCGCCTGGACAAGGAACAGCTTGAGGCGGTCGAGACGACCGAGGGCTACGTGCGCGTGGTGGCGGGTGCTGGGTCGGGCAAGACTAGGACGCTGACGCACCGCTATCTGTATCTCGTGAAGGAAATGGGTATTTCGCCTGCGAACATTCTCTGCGTGACATTCACGAACAAGGCGGCTGCCGAAATGAAAAAGCGCATCCGCTCGATTCTGGGCGGCGACGACAGCGGCTACATTTCGACGTTCCACGGCTTTTGTGTGCGTTTTTTGCGTGAAGAAATCCATGTGCTGAATTATCCGAAGGAATTCATGATTCTGGACGAGGATGACCAGAAGTCGCTTTTGCGCAAGGCGTATGCGGATTTGGGGTTCTCGCTCAAGGATTTGAAAATTAGTAGTGTCCTTGATTTTGTGGGTGGCCGCAAGGCGAATGATATTAATTATGTGTCTCTGTTTGCGGAACACTTGGCGGATGAGGAGAATGCATCGGCTGCCGGGAATGCGCCGGCGGTTGAAAACGAGAAGCGCGAGCATCTGGTGGAACTTGCGGACGAGGCTCCGGACAAGTGGATGGCTGTTTATTACCGCTATTTGTACGAGCAGAAGAAAAATTACGCGCTTGATTTTGACGACTTGATTCTGGTGACGCTATATATTCTGGAAAATTTCCCGGAAAAGCTCGACAAGTGGCGCAAGCGCATGATGTACGTGATGGTCGATGAATACCAGGATATTGACGGGCAACAGTACCGCTTGGCGGATTTGCTTTCGAGTTACCACAAAAATTTATTTGTAGTGGGCGATCCGGATCAGACGATTTATGGCTGGCGCGGTGCCGATATCAATCGCATTTTGGAATTTGACCAGTTCCATAAAGGCACGAAGACGATTCTGTTGCAGAACAACTACCGCTCGACTCCGAGCATTTTGAAGGTGCCGGATGCGGTTATCAAGAATAACAAGTACCGAATCGAGAAAGTCTTGAGGCCTGTCCGTGCAGGCGGCAAGACTCCTGTTTTTTACCATGCAAAGAACACTCGCGAAGAAGCGAAATGGATTGTAGAACGCATCCAGAATGCGGTACAGAATTCTGTGAAAAATGGTGCTGGTGGCGTACATTACAAGGATATTGCGGTCTTGTACCGTATGCATTCGCAGTCGCGTTCTGTCGAAGAAGCGCTGATGTCGGAGTCTATCCCGTACAAGGTCTATAGCGGTGTAGGCTTTTACCAGCGCAAGGAAATCAAGGATATCATTTGCTATTTGCGGATGCTCGTGTATGCCGACGACTTGTCGTTTATCCGGACGGTGAATACGCCAAAGCGCCAGTTCGGGCCGAAGAAACTTGCAATTTTGCAGGCGTTTGCAGATACGCGCAAAGTTGGACTTTACGAGGCTCTGCTTGAAATTGTGTACGAGGCGGGGCGCTTGAACGATGTGGCGCCTGATGTCACGACGCAGGCGGAACTTTCGTCGGTTGGCAATGATCATCGGAAAGTCGATTTTGACTGCAAGGAATTCTTGTCGAGAAGCAATGTCGTTGAATACGTGAAGCTGATTGAAAAGTACCGTTCGCGTTATAAGGATATGCGCGTCTCGGAATTGCTTTCGAAGATGCTTCGTGAGACGAAGTACGAGGAAATGCTTCGCTTGGATGGCGATGAAGACCGCTTGGACAATCTTGCGGAACTCAAGCAGGGGATTCTCGAATTCGAGAATTACTACGAAGAAGATGCTTCGCTGGATGAGTATTTGCAGAACATCGTGCTGTTCACGAATGCGGATGAAGATTCGCAGGAAAAGGACCGTGTGCAGCTCATGACGATCCACAATGCGAAGGGATTGGAATTCCCGTACGTTTTTGTGTGCGGCTTGAACGAGGGCTTTTTCCCGGTGAAGCGTGTGCAGAACAAAATTCAGCTTGAAGAAGAACGCAGGCTTGCGTATGTGGCGTTCACGCGCGCCGAAAATGTGCTATGCCTGAGCGATGCTGAAGATGGCGTGGCGGGCGAGAGCGGGTCGCGCTATCCGTCGAGATTCTTGCTAGAAATGGACATGGGCGAGCTAGATGTGGCGCGTGGATTCTCGGATGATTTGCTTTTGGCGGCACGGGACTTTATTGCAGAAGCGGACCGCAATCGCGATTTGATGGGCGATTTTGATGAGGACGAGAGTCTTGGCGTGGTAAAGAAAGCGCCTACGGCAGAATTTGCGGTAGGCAATCGTGTGGTACACAAGATTTTTGGAATCGGGACTGTCAGCGCTGTTGACAAAAAGAATTTCTGCTACGAAATTACTTTTGACAAGTTTGCGACCCCGCGCTCGATTCAATTCGATTTCCCGCTAGTTTTGTCATCCCCGACTTGATCTCTTTGACTACTTGCAGCTATGCTGCTTAGTAGTCATGATCCGCGTATGGGGAGGGGAACTCCTTTTCAAAAACAGATGGAGATGCCCGCTTACTTCGACTGCGCTCAGCACAGGCTCTGGCGGGCATGACATTTTAGCGGCGTTCGTAGCGCATCGGCTTGAGCTGCTTGATGACATCGCGGAGTTCCTTGGGGAGCGGGCAATCGAAAACTTTGTGTTCGCCTTGCCAATCGAATTCCAGGCGGCAGCTGTGCAAGAATAAACGGTTCAGGCCGAACAGCTTTTTGACTTCGCGATTGAGCGCGAAATCGCCGTAACGCGTATCGCCAAGAAGCGGATGCCCGATGCTAGCGAAATGCGCGCGGATCTGGTGCATGCGGCCCGTTTCGAGCTTGATTTTCACGAGATCGTAGCCTTCGTAATGTTGCTTGACGCGGTAATGCGTGATGGCCTTCTGTGCGTTTTCGTCATCTTGGCCGACGAGCATCTTGCTGCCCTTGGCGCTGTCTGTGCGCAGGAGCGATTCGCTGATGGTGCCGCGGTCTTTCTTGAGGTTGCCTTTGACGAGCGCAAAGTAGAACTTGTCCACGACATGTTCGCGAATCATGCGGGTAAAGTCTCGAAGCGTGTCGCCGTGGAGAGCTGCAATGATGAGGCCGGAAGTTTCCTGGTCGAGGCGGTGGGCGATGGTCGGCTTGAAATCGAGACCTTCGCTACGTCCCCATTCCCAGAGGTATTCCACGAGACTTTCACCTGGGCGCGTACCGCTGCCCGGCTGGCTTGCAAGTCCCGAGGGCTTGTTCACAATCACGTAATCTTCGGTTTGCACGACGAGGTCGAGTTCATGAGCGCCCCAGTGTGCCTGCTTCTCGGCACCTGTGAGGTGGCGGCCCCAAGTGGACTTGTTCTTGGCAAATCCTGTTGCATTTTTTGCATCGGGGCGTTGCGGGGTGTCCCCGCTCGAAGGGGTAGCGGGAGCCGCTTCGGCGGCGGAAGCGAGGGGAAGGCTTTCCCCCTTTTTGTCGTCTTCACTTACCGATTTGAAGTTTTCGTAAATGTTGACCACGTCGCCTTCGACGAGCATCTGGTTTGCCTTGCCGACAACGCCGTTTACACGGACTTTCTTTTTGCGGATGACTGCGAAGAACACCGAGAGAGATTCTTCGGGGAATGCCTTGCGGAGGAAACGGTCAAGGCGCATGTTAGCAAAATTGCGATCGATAGTACGTGTAATCATTTTATAGTTACTAGTTAATAGTTGGTAGTTACTAGGATTGATGCAAAGATTGTCATGCCCGAATTAGTCGGGAATCTCCCGTTATTAAGATAGGAGATTCCCGCTCGGAGGCGGGAATGACATAGTGCGTTTTTCATTACTTGCATCTCCTGGCATAGTGTGCAAGTCGTACGCCGTCCGCGGCACTGGTGACGATTCCGCCTGCGTAGCCGGCTCCTTCGCCGAGGACGAAGAGTCCTTGGGTGTTTACGCTTTCGAGTGTATCGTTGTTGCGCGTGATGCGGAGTGGTGAACTGGTGCGCGTTTCGGGGGCGACGATCAGGCCTTCGTTGATGAATCCCGGAATTTTGCGGTCAAAATTTTGGAAGCCTTCGGCGAGACTTTGGCAAATCGTCTTGTCCATCCAGTCCCACAGATTGCTTGGCACAAGCCCGCAAGGGTAGGTGGATTTGGGGAGCGTTTTGTCTTCGCTGTGGGCGAGGAAGCTCTTGATCGTTTGCGCGGGCGCGGCGTAAACTTTTCCGCCAACGTTGTAGGCGTCGGTTTCGATTTTTCGTTGCAAGTCGAGACCGCCAAAAAGCGAACCGCTTGAAGGAATGTCGAAGCCTTCGGCGCCTGCTGTAATCGGGACGGCGATGGCCCCGTTAGCGAATGCACCGTTGCGGCGGCTATAGCTCATGCCGTTTGTCGCAAGTGTTCCCGGTTCCGAGGCACATGGCACAAGGACTCCGCCGGGGCACATGCAAAAGCTGTAGGCGCTTGAAGTCTTGTTGATTGTCGGCGTGGCGAGGAAATATTCGGCGGCTCCGGTGAGTCTTGTATCGACGTTCAGCCCGAGCTGTCGCATGTTGATGAGCGACTGCGGGTGTTCAACGCGGACGCCCATGGCGAACGCCTTGCTTTCGAGAGTCACGCCGCGAGCGTGGAGCATCTCGTAAACGCTACGTGCGGAATGCCCGACCGCAAGGACCAGCGCTTCGCACGGTTGCCAATGAGATTCGGCGGTTCCTGTGCCTGCGCTTGTCATTCCCGCGCATGCGGAAATCTCCCTTAGCTTGATCGCGCAGATTCGCCCGTGCTTGATTTCAATGTCTTCAAGGCTTGTGTTGAAATGGATATGCCCGCCGAGGCTGACAATCTCGGCGCGGACTTGACGCAACATGAGTACGAGTTTGTCTGTGCCGATGTGCGGCTTTGCAAACGTGACAACACTTTCGTCAACGCCGAAGTCCACCATGTCCTTGAGTACGGTTTCGCTGAACAGGTTGCGGCTACGGGTGTTGAGCTTGCCATCGCTGAATGCGCCAGCTCCACCTTCACCAAATAGCACGTTGCTGTAGGCGTTGAACTTGCGGTCTACAAAGAATTTGCGGATGTCGCGAAAACGCTCTTCGACTTGTTTACCTTGTTCATAAATATCGACGGAAAACCCTTTGCGCAAAAGGTGTAGCGCCGCCCAGAGTCCGCTAGGCCCAGCTCCAACCACATCCACGTGGCTAGCCATCGCTACAGTGTCTTTTAACGGTTCAGCATCGAGGCTGCGGATTTCGCGTTTGGATTCGATCAGCCCACGGGCGTTGTTCCCCGAGGCTCGGACTTTGCGCTTTAGGTCGAAAACGACATTGTAGGACCAGTGCAAGTCGCCTTTGCGTCGGGAGTCCAGCGAAAAACGTTCGACTTCGAGATTGAAGATTTCTTCGGGGTTCACTCGGAGCGTCTTGGCGAGCGCAAGACGGACTTCGCCTTTTTTTTCAAGGGCGACAGCAAGTTCTCTGTAGCGATATGTAAACATGTATGCCACAAATTTAGAAATATGGCAAAAAAATAGTTTTTTGGACTTGAGATTGTGGTTTACATTTTTTTATAATTGTGAAAACCCTAAAAATGGTAGTGATATATGTTTAAAGTTGGTTTTGATAACAATGCTTATCTAAAAACTCAATCTGAAAAAATTCAAGAACGTATCTCTAAATTTGGTGGTAAACTTTATCTTGAATTTGGTGGAAAACTTTTTGATGACCATCATGCAAGCCGCGTTTTGCCGGGCTTTGCTCCTGACTCCAAAATCCGCATGCTCGAAAAGCTCAAGGATAAGGCCGAAGTCATCATCGCCATCAATGCTGGCGACATCGAAAAGAACAAGGTTCGTGGCGACCTCGGGATTACTTACGATCAAGACGTTCTTCGCCTGATTGACGCTTTCCGTGGTTATGGCCTTTATGTGAGCAGTGTGGTGCTGACCCGCTGGCAAGAACAGCCGAGCGCAGTTGCTTACCAGAAAAAGCTCGAAGGCCTTGGACTCAAGGTCTATCGCCATTATCCGATTGCCGGTTATCCGAGCAACATCCCGCTCGTGGTGAGCGATGACGGTTATGGCAAGAATGAATTTGTTGAAACTTCTCGCGAACTTGTGGTGGTGACCGCTCCGGGTCCGGGAAGTGGAAAGATGGCTGTCTGCCTCTCGCAAATTTATCATGAAAACAAGCGCGGTGTCAAGGCTGGCTATGCCAAGTTTGAAACGTTCCCGATTTGGAACATCCCGCTCAAGCACCCGGTCAACCTCGCGTATGAAGCTGCAACGGCCGACTTGAACGACGTGAACATGATTGACCCGTTCCACTTGGAAGCTTACGGCAAGACGACGATTAACTACAACCGTGACGTCGAAATCTTCCCGGTTCTGAACGCTCTCTTTACGCGCATCCTCGGTGAATCTCCGTACAAGAGCCCGACGGATATGGGGGTGAATATGGCTGGCAACTGCATCGTTGATGATGCTGCTGTTTGCGAAGCCGCCAATGCCGAAATCATCCGCCGTTACTACAATACTTTGTGCCAAGTCCGCAAGGGTAATGCCGATAAGGATCAAGTCTACAAGCTTGAACTTGTGATGGAACAGGCTCACATCAGCGCTAAGGACCGCAAGGTTGCTGTCGCTGCTGTTGCCAAGGCTGAAGAAACGAACGGTCCGGCTGTTGCTATTGAACTGAACGATGGCACGATCATCACGGGCAAGACTTCTTCGCTCCTCGGTGCATCTTCTGCTATGTTGCTTGATTCTCTCAAGCACTTGGCTGGCATCCCGGACGAAGTCCGACTGCTTTCTCCGATGGTGATTGAACCGATTCAGAACCTCAAGACCAAGCAGCTCGGCCACAACAACCCGCGCCTCCACATGGACGAAGTTCTCGTGGCACTCTCCGTTTGCGCTCTGACGGATTACAATGCAAAGATTGCGCTTGAAAAACTCCCGGAACTCCGCCATTGCGAAGTCCACTCCAGCGTGATCCTTTCGCAGGTTGACGTTGGCGTGTTCCGCCGCCTCGGTGTGAACCTCACGTCGGAACCGAATTACCAGACGAGCAAGCTCTACCACGGGTAAAGAACGTCCGCTAATCGGCGCACATAGAAAACTTTACTAAAGATTATCGAGAAATCGGTAGTCTTTTTCTTTTTGTTTGTATATTTAAAAAGTAATTTGATTAAAAGGATGGGTTTGAATGGCTAATGGTAAAGTTTACGATGATGTTGAAGTTCACGATATGAACGATATGCATCGTGATAGGAAAACTGTGAAAACGGGGGATGAACAGAATGGCGCTCCCGTTGTCTGGAAAGCGCTTTCTGTAATTATCGCTATGCTTGCGGTGGTTTACGATTTATCTCCGATTGATGCTGTTCCCGATACGATTCCGCTGTTTGGCTGGCTTGATGATGTTGGCTTTACGGTGATGGCGGCACTGAACGCTTATCAGCAATTTGCCAAAGATCAGAATTCCATGGTTGTTCGCTTGGCAAAGTACGTCAAGTGGATGATGGTGGCTTTTATTGTGCTTGCGGGCGTTGCCGTTGGCGGACTGATAACAGCAATTATCGCGCTCGTTACGCACTAATTATTGCATTGTCATTCCGGTCGCTTTGTCACCCCGGACTAGTTCCGGGGCGGAATCTCCATTAAGCAGCTTTCTTTGCTTGCATTCGATTTGCTTTCACAATTTCCTCCACGAAATATTGGTGCACTCGTAAATCGCTATTGAGTTCCGGGTGGAAAGAAATAGCGAGTTGATTCCTGTATCGTACGGCGACAATTTGATTTTGGACGGTCGCTAGAATTTGCACATCCTGACTTGCGCGCTGTATGAGCGGGGCTCGGATGAACGTCATCGGGATTTTTCCGATTCCATCGAAATTTTCTTCGGTGTAGAAACTTCCAAGCTGCCGACCGTAGGCGTTGCGTTCTACAGTGACGGGCGTTGTCGCAAAATACGTGTGACCATCGTTGCTGAGTTTGTCTGCCAGTAAAATGAGGCCTGCGCAAGTCCCGAATGTCGGGAGTCCGCTTTCGATGCGTTCGCGTAAAGGTTCAAAAAGTCCGAGTTCCTGCAAGAGTTTTCCTTGCACGGTGCTTTCGCCGCCGGGGAGAACGAGTCCGTCAAAATCTTGTTCTAAATCGCGGAGCTGACGAATTTCAAACGTCTCGACTCCGAGCTTTTCAAGCGACGTTCGGTGTTCTGCAAATGCACCTTGCACGGCGAGCACGCCGATTTTAATGTGGTTGTTTGTTTTGTTTTCGCTCATTTACTTTCCTCGTTCAGCCATTAAAAGTGCAATTTCGTTTTCGTTGATGCCGACCATCGCTTCGCCCAAATCTTCGGAGAGCTTGGCAATGAGCTTGGCGTCCTTGTAGTTTGTGACTGCTTGTACAATCGCTGCGGCACGCTTAGCTGGATTGCCTGACTTGAAAATGCCCGATCCGACGAACACACCTTCGGCGCCGAGCTGCATCATAAGGGCTGCGTCAGCGGGTGTGGCAACGCCGCCTGCGGCAAAGTTCACGACGGGGAGTCGCTTGTGATCGTGGACGTACTTCACGAGTTCGTACGAAACCTGCAATTCCTTGGCGCGGTTGAAAAGCTCGTCTTCGCGCATGGAGGTGATGCGTGCGATTTCTTGGTTCATGAGACGAATGTGGCGGACTGCTTGTACGATGTCGCCGGTTCCCGGTTCGCCTTTGGTGCGGATCATGGAGGCGCCTTCTTCGATGCGGCGGAGGGCTTCGCCGAGGTCGCGGGCTCCGCAGACGAATGGCACTTTGAATTCGTGCTTGTTGATGTGGAATACGTCATCGGCGGGGGAGAGCACTTCGCTTTCGTCGATGTAGTCAATTTCGATGGCTTCGAGGAGTTGTGCTTCGACAAAGTGACCGATGCGGCATTTGGCCATCACGGGGATGGAAACGGCGTCTTGGATGCCCTTGATCATCTTGGGGTCGCTCATGCGCGAGACTCCGCCTGCGGCGCGGATGTCGGCAGGGATGCGCTCGAGGGCCATGACGGCGGCTGCACCGGCGGCTTCTGCAATTTTTGCCTGTTCCGGGGTGGTCACATCCATGATGACTCCACCTTTAAGCATTTGGGCGAGATTCTTGTTGAGTTCGTAGCGGTTTTCTGTAGACATTGGGTTCTCCTTGTTGCGTTTGTTTCGTTTCGAGGCTTAATTTAGGCTTTTTATTGACTTTATCAAATGTTCAAATTTCTATTATTTTAATAGGTTCAGTTTAATGTCAGTTTAGGTTCAGTTTTTTCAAAATGGAATGTATGATGAT
This sequence comes from Fibrobacter sp. UWB4, assembly GCF_002210345.1. Classification (NCBI taxonomy): domain Bacteria; kingdom Pseudomonadati; phylum Fibrobacterota; class Fibrobacteria; order Fibrobacterales; family Fibrobacteraceae; genus Fibrobacter; species Fibrobacter sp. UWB4. Next base: position 523,402 of record NZ_MWQI01000001.1, read on the forward strand.
GTTAGAACTTCGCATAGTAAAAACACTCGAAACGGTCCTCGCTCGCTTCACTCGCTGCGAATTGTTTCTCGCACGTTTTTACGATGCTCGTTCGCGAGAATCATTGCATTCCAAGATGAAAAAACGTGATGCAGTTTCCGTTTGCAAGGAATGCTTGATGATGCATGGACATCGCATCGTAAAAACACTCGAAACGGTCCTCGCTCGTTATAATAACGATGTCATGCCCGATTTATTCGGGCATCGCCTTCTTGGTTTACAGAAAAGGATTTCCTAAATGCTCTCATATGATATCTCAAAAGCGGGTGATGATACTCTTTATCATTTCTTGTATCGTTCTATCAAAGACGATATTCTGTCGGGGCGTCTTGAGGCGGATGCGAAGCTTCCGTCGAAGCGCCCGTTTGCAAATGCGCTGGGCGTGAGCGTCGTGACGGTTGAAAATGCATACGAGCAGCTTTTAGCCGAAGGCTTTATTTACTCGCTTCCACGCAAGGGCTTTTTTGTCGCGGCGATTCAATCAAAAAATCCGCAGATTCTCCCGAAGCCAATACTCGCCAAGCAATCCCGTGAATCGCAACGCGTTGAAACGCCTAAGGCTCTACATTACATTGCAGACTTTGTCAATAATCAAGTAGATGCTTCGACGTTCCCGTTTTCGACGTGGGCGAAGATCACGCGAAAAGTCCTTTGCGAACAGCAAAATGAACTGTTGACGCGTTCGCCGAATTCTGGTGTCATTGCGCTCCGAAAAGCGATCGCCAAGATGCTTCTGGAGTTTCGCGGAATGCGTGTGGATCCAGAACAGATTGTCGTAGGCGCAGGAACGGATTGCCTTTACACTTGGCTTGTGCAGCTTTTGGGCTTTGATAAAAAGTATGGCGTTGAAGACCCTGGCTACAGCAAGATTTCTAAAATCTATCAAAAGCTAAATGTCGTTTGCAATTTTATCCCGCTAGATGAACAGGGCGTTCGCATAGACCAGCTTGAAGAAACTTGCACGGACGTTGTTCATCTTTCGCCTTCGCACCACTTCCCGACAGGCAAGGTAATGCCTGTGAGCCGTCGTTATGAACTTTTAAGCTGGGCTGCAAAATCTAGCAACCGCTACATCGTCGAAGATGAGTACGATAGCGAGTTCCGCATGGTGGGCCGCCCGATACCTGCGTTGCAGAACATTGACGTGCAAGACAAGACGATTTATATAAATTCATTTTCTAAAACGCTTGCCTCCACGGTGCGCGTGGGTTACATGATTCTCCCGAAACCGCTTGCGAAAAAGTTCTGCGAAGAGTTCTCGTTTTACACTTGCACGATTTCAAATCTCGTACAGTACGTACTTGCAAAATTCATCAGTGGTGGTCATTACGAAAAGCACATCAACCGTATGCGCAATTTTTACCGTCACCGTCGCGATACTCTGCTTGATATCATCCGTCGCAGCCCGCTTCATGACCGCGTTGAAATCGCTGAACAAGATGCAGGTTTGCATTTTATTCTAAAAGTGAAAACTACGCTTTCCGATGAAGAATTTTGCAATCGGGCTCTCGAAAAAGGCGTACGCATCGGAGCACTTTCGGATTATTACACGATGGACGAACCCTCACAACATGAGTTTGTCATCAACTATTCCTCCGTTCCCGAAAAGCAAATGAAAAAGGCTGTTTTGCTGCTTGAAAAAATTGTGGAATGAGATTTTCTTGCTTTGTCATCCCGGACTTGTACAAGTACAAAGCCCTTCGGCTCAGCTATGAAAATGCAAGCATTTTCGCAGCGTTCGCCTTGGTTGCTTTTGTTTCGGGATCGCCTTTTTAAATCCTCAAATTACTTATATTTACCTCAAATGTATGGGGAGGAGATGCTTATGAAAATGTTTGCAAAGTTTGTGCCGTTTATGCTTGTGGCGGCAATGTCCGTCTTTAACGCCTGTGGTGGCGATTCTGGCAGCAATGCTGATTCCGAAGAACCTGTGTCCAGCAGTGCTGTGAAAAAATCCAGCAGTAGCAAGGCTAAGTCTTCGTCAAGTAAAAAAGTTTCGTCAAGCTCTGCAAAATCTTCTTCGTCTGTGAAAACATCCTCAAGTGCGAGCAACGCTAAGGCCACATATGACGAGAAAAACAACACCATGAAGGACCCTCGCGACAACAAAACCTACAAGACCGTGAAAATCGGCGACCAGGTCTGGATGGCGGAAAACTTGAATTATAATTCGGGCCTTAGCTATTGCTATGGTGAAGAACCTTCGTACAAACAAAATAGTCATCCGGGCTTGTGCGGTACATACGGTCGCCTTTACAAGTGGGATGCCGCAACGGAAGTTTGCCCAGGCGGTTGGCACTTGCCCTCTAAGGACGAATTTGAAACCTTGATCCAAACAGTTGGCGGTAGCGGTAATGCGGGAATAAAGCTCAAGTCTGTTGACGGCTGGAAATTTGAGAAAAAAGAAACTGTTGGAACGGATGAGTATGGTTTTACGGCCCTCCCTGGAGGCTTCAGAAAGGAAGACGATTTGAGTGATTATGTCACTGAGAATATTGAATCGTACGATTTTATTGGCGACAAGACAGAGGCGTATTTCTGGAGTTCTACGGAAGATGTTGAAACATCGACTAGGCTTGATGGCAATAGGATTCTAGTTGATCACGCGTTCTGCATGTCTTTGGAGAATCGTTACGCAAAGGCTGATATTTGGGGTGAGCCGATGATCAATGCAATGTCCGTCCGTTGCATTCTGGATTCCAAAACTTCGTCTAATGAAAAGTCTAGCAGTAGCAAGGCAAACTCTTCTTCTAGCGCAAAGTCTTCTTCATCTGCGAAATCGGGGAACTCTGTAGCTGTGCCCAAAGGCTGCAAAACTTCAACTAAAGATAATTGCGAGTATGGCGAATTGGTGGATGACCGCGACGGACAAACTTACAAGACTGTGAAAATCGGTGACCAGTGGTGGATGGCCCAGAACCTGAATTACAGGAGAGAGGCTAAATACAAAAACGATTATTGCTATTGTTACAATAATTCAAAAGATAATTGCGATAAGTTTGGGCGCTTATATGTATGGACTGCAGCTGCGGACGCTTGTCCCGAGGGATGGCATCTGCCATCCACAGCGGAATGGAAAACTTTGATTGACTCAGTGGGGGGCGAAAAAGTCGCTGGCATAACACTCAAGACGAGTGGATGGAATCGCGGTGGCGATGCGACTGATGCTTTCGGTTTTTCTGTGCTTCCTGCTGGTTACAGGGACTGGCTCTACCAAGACGATTATTACGAGGAGGGGTATCAAGCGCTCTTTTGGAGTTCTAATGAATATGAAAACAGTAGTGGATGCGTGTATTTTCAGAGTGTGTATGATGGTGCGGATATCCGTTCTGGAAACAAAGACGACGGCTATTCTGTTCGTTGCGTGATGGATGTCGAACCTAAAATTAAAGAACCCCCGGTTATTATAGTGCCCGAGGCAAAAGCCTGCAAAACAAAAACTAAAGATGAATGCGAATATGGCACGCTAACGGATTCTCGTGACAAACAAACTTATAAAACCGTGAAGATAGGTTCGCAGATTTGGATGGCTGAGAATCTTAATTTTGAGACGGATGGTTCCTATTGCTTCAACGACTCCGCTAAGTACTGCTCCAAGTACGGTCGTCTTTACACTTGGGCCGCAGCAATGGACAGTGCTGGCGTATGGAGTGAAAACGGCAAAGGCTGCGGTTATCAAAAAACGTGTACACCCACCTATCCAGTGCAGGGGGCGTGTCCCAGTGGCTGGCATTTGCCTACGAAGGCTGAATATGATACTTTGTTTGCCGCAATTGGCGGCTCCGAGACTGCAGGTGAAAAACTCAAATCAACTTCTGGTTGGTCTGAAGGTGGTAACGGTACGGATGATTATTCCTTTTCGGCGTCGCCTGCTGGATACAGGTTTATCAATGGAATATATCCCATTTACAGCGAGATTGGCTATCTCGGGGTCCTATGGACCTCTACAGAGGCCGAAAGCGATGAGTGGTGCGATGAGACTTGCAGAAGAGTCGTCGCGTGCAATGTGTCTTTGACAAGCTTAAACGATGATTCATTTGTGGGCAACGTGGGTAAGGACGATGCATATCCAGTCCGCTGCGTAAAAAATTAGCGAGCCGAGTGTCGCAGAAATGCAAAAAAGGCCGCGATTGAATCGCGGTCTTTTTGTATGAAAGGTGTTACTGGATCCTTCGCGACCAGAGGTCGCTCAGGATGACGCCAAAGGCGTCACTTCACGCTAGCGGTCAGCAACTTTGTAATTGCTGCCACATATTCAGCCGGGTTCGGGAGCGGAGAACCTTCGGCAAGCAAAGCCTGACCGTAGAGGGCCTTCGGCCAATCGCCAAGATCTTCGTTCGCTTCGGCCTTCTTCTTGAGCATTTCGCAAATCGGGTGTGTCGGGTTGATTTCCAGAATGCGCTTGCTCTTCGGCAAGTTCTTCTGGCCCATAGCCTTCATCATGCGTTCCATCTGGGCGCTCATCGCGTCTTCGCTCGTCACGAGGCAGCACGGGCTATCCTTGAGGCGGCTAGACACGCGGACTTCCTTGATGTCTTCGTCCAAAAGTTTCTGCAGGTTTTCGCAGAGTCCCTTGAAGATTCCCTTGTTTTCTTCTTCGGCCTTCTTTTCTTCTTCGGTCTTTTCGAAGTCCACATCGCCACGGGAAATGTCGTGGAACTTCTTGTCGCCGAATTCCGTGAGGCTAGACATCATGAATTCATCGATGCCGTCGCTCATGAGCAACACTTCGTAGCCCTTGGCCTTGAAGGCTTCAAGCATCGGGTTCGACTTGATGGCGTTCTTGTCGCCCACGAGGTAGTAGATTTCCTTCTGGCCTTCCGGCATGCGCTTTACGTATTCGTCGAGGCTAACGAGAGCGTCGCCTTCGGTCTTGGTGCTTTCGAAACGGAGCAACTTCTTGAGTTCGTCAAGATGTTCCCAGTTCATGTAGAAGCCTTCCTTGAGGACCATGCCGAGTTCACGCCACCAGGCGTTATACTTCGCGACATCCTTGTCGGCCATGTTCTGCAAGGCGTCGAGCACCTTCTTGATCACGTGCTTGCGGATGTTGGTGATAATCTTGTTGTTCTGCAAGATTTCACGGGACACGTTTAGCGGCAAGTCTTCGGAATCGACCACGCCGCGCACAAAGCGCAGCCAAGGCGGCAGCAAGTCCTTGCAGTCGTCCATGATAAAGACTTTCTTCACGTAGAGCTTGAGTCCGTGCAAAGCGTCGTTGTGCCAGATGTTGAACGGGGCCTTCGACGGAATGTAGACGAGGCTCCAGAATTCCTGGGAACCTTCGGCGTGGCTGTGGCTCCAGGCGGCCGGTTCGTCGGCTTCATGGCTGATGACGTTGTAGAAATCCTTGTACTGTTCTTCGGTGACTTCCTTTTCACTCTGGCGCCACAAAGCAGTCTTGTCGTTCAAACGTTCTTCGGGCTTTTCTTCGAGTTCGCCCTTGTCGTTCTTTGTGGCTTCCGGATGGAAGTAAATACCGTAGCTCACGAAGCCGCTGTACTTCTGGACGATATCCTTGATCTTCCATTCGCTGGCAAAGTCTTCAGCGTCTTCGTCGTCCTTGAGGTAAAGCGTAATCTTTGTGCCGACCTTGTCGAGCGGGGCTTCAGAAATTTCGAAATCGCCCGTGCCTTCGGAGCTCCACAGGTAACCCTGCGTTTCGCCAGCCTTGAGAGTCAAGACTTCGACCTTCTTTGCGACCATGAACACGGAGTAGAAACCCACACCGAACTGACCAATCAAATCGACGCTGCTCTTGTCGGCATCCTTCAAGTTCTTGATGAAGTTCTTGGTGCCGCTACGAGCAATCGTGCCCAAGCAGTTGATCAAGTCTTCCTTGTTCATGCCGATACCGTTGTCTTCGACAACGAGGCGCTTGCCTTCCTTGTTCACCGAAATATCGATGCGCAACTGTGTGCCCACCGGGAGGAGGCTGGAGTTCGAAAGCGAGAGAAAACGACGCTTGTCGAGTGCATCTGCTGCGTTAGAAACCAGTTCGCGGAGGAAAATTTCCTTGTTGCTGTAAAGAGAATGAATCATCAAGTTCAGCATGTCGCGAACTTCGGTCTGGAACTCCATCTTTTCTGTTGCCATTTTAATCTCCTGTTAAATTTTTAAGCAATCCCGCAATTTTGCTGTTTCAAATTGAAACTAAAGGGCGGTCTTGTTTTGTTTCCGCGCTAGTATATGCAAGAACCGTGCCAACGATCTGCGAAGAAAAAAATGAGAAAAAAGTTGGTTTTTTATACTCGTTTTTTTTAAATTGTTCGAAAACCTATTTTTGGAGCAGAATATGAAAAAGTTGTTTCTCCTGTTGATTCTTATGGCTGCAGCCCAGTCATTTGCAATTTACGTTGATGCTGGCCTCGGTATTGGTGATGCGTCATCATCTGTTAATGGTAATAGCTATGAGGACCATTGCCCCAAATGCAGTGATCTTGCCGTTACACTGAATGTTCGTGTGGGCGAAAAGATTCTTCCTAATTTATGGGTTGCTGGGGAACTTTCCGGCGTCGGAAATCGCTACGGTGCAGACCTTGTTGATACATACGGTCACAAGGAAGAATTTTATACTCAGTTCAATAGCTATTATCTGGGACCCAGCGTCATATTCTACCCGATAGATCATCTCCACTTGTCGGCTTCGCTTGGCTTCTCCTGGACGGCAAATTCTTCGAATTTCTTGTCCGAAACGTACCAGGATGGAAAGGGTGTCGCTTTTGCATTGTCGGTTGCTTATGATACCGGAAAATCAAATGGTGCTTTGTTGGGGATGAAGTTCTACACGTCTCATGTGTCGATGAGTCCTTCTCAGAAAAGTTTGTCAACGACCGGTCTTCTGTTCTTTGTGAATTTTGTGCATAAATAGTTTTGTCGCTTAAGTAGCAATAAACGAAAAACCCGCATTGTTGTGCGGGTTCTTTTGCTATATGTAAAATCTTGATTATAAGAAAATCAATCCCAAAATGCCGACGGCCCAGACATACCAGGCGAAGTGCTGGAACTTGCCTTTCTGGACAAAGTTCATGAGCCACTTGAGCGCGATGACGCCGAAGACAAATGCAACGACCATGCCGACCAGGAGTTCCGGGGTGAATCCGCCGGCATCGACGCACTTCAAAGCTTTTTCCGGATCGAGGAGCGCTTTTTCGGGAGTCATGTTCTGGCACTTGATCCACTTGATGCAATCGAGGAGTGCTGCACCGCCAACGGCCGGAATGCTCATGAGGAAGCTGAATTCGCCTGCGTACTTGCGGTTTACGCCCATGAACATCATGGCGCTGATGGTCGAGCCGCTACGGCTGATGCCCGGGATGCAGGCGATGCCCTGTACGGTGCCGGTCACGAGTGCGCGCCACCAGTTCATCTTAACACCTTCGTTATCCGGGTGCTTAGCGCCGGTCGGGCCCCACTGCGATGTGAAAAGCAAAAGACCGGTGAAAAGTTCTGCAACGCAGACGGTACGCGGATTTTCGAACAGGCTTTCGAGAGCGTCCTTGAAGCCGAGGCCGATGAGCGCTGTCGGGATGCTTGCGAGAATGATGTAGCCTGCTTCGCGGAGCTGGTCGCGGTCGCGACGGAGGCAACCGACGATGATGTCCGTAATCTTCTTGTGGAACACCACGAAGATCGAAAGCAGTGTGCCTGCGTGGAGCATGATGTCGAAGAACATGCCTGCTTCGTTCATGCCTAAAAGTTCATGCCCGAGCACTAAATGGCCGGAGCTGGAGATGGGGAGGAATTCGGCGAGGCCCTGCAAAAGGCCGAGAATGATAGATTCGAACATAGTAAGGTAAATGTAGTTTTTAGTAGGAAGTAGGAAGTAGGAAGTAGGAAGTGTTTTGCAATTTTGAGGCTCTTTTTTCGCTATTTACTGCCTACTGTCTACCGTCTACTGTCTACTTCTTTTTTCTATAATTTTTTTCATGTGCAAGCGTTTTCTCCTTTGTTTTCATGATTTTAGCGTCTGGAACTTCCAGAAAGTGACCCCGATTCTTGAAGAACTCAAGGAATTGGTTGGAGGCCCTTTTAGCTTACTCGTGATTCCTGATACGGAGAATGCTACGGATGAAGCTGTTGACGCTTTCCGCGCGACTCTCGTTAGGCTCAAGTCCGAAGGTTTTGAGCTTGCACTGCATGGCTTTAAGCACAAGGCCGAATTTAGCCAGGGCCGCAGTTACGCTGGACTCGTGGGCATGAACCTTACGGGCGGCGAAGCTGAATTCGCGGGGCTTTCGGAGTACGAATCGAGTCGCCTTTTGCAGGCGGCCCTTGAATCTTGGAAAAAGCTGTTCGCCGATGAAAACGGAATCGCAGATGCGCCAGTGGCGTTTGTTCCGCCGACTTGGTTTAGCAACAAGTTCTTGCCTAGGCAAGTCCGTGCTGAAAAAATGTTGTACGAAGACCGCTTCTCGCTTACGACCGCCGAGGGAGTCCGCTACGCATCGCCGGTGGCGAGCTTTGCCGGCATCCCGAAATCAACGGAGAAGGCTGCGTTTGTCTATGCCGAAGGAATATTGAAATTCCCGTTCGGCGTTCCACGCATTGCCGTCCATCCTGTTGATTTCCCGCGATTGAACGACAAAATCCGTGACCTTATTCGGCTTGCGCTTGGTTGCAAGCGCCGCCTCACGCTTTACCGCGAACTCTAGAATCCCGGGATCAAGATTTCCTTTTTAGTCTTGCGCTTGGAATCGTCTGTGATTTCTATGGTGATCGTTTCGCCTGAGTCGGGAAGGGCGTCACCGAGTAAAATGATTTCGCGCGGTTCGGAATCGTATTCGGCGGCAATCCACTTGTTTTTATACTTGACTGTAATTGCGTTTCCGTCCGGGATTCCTGCGTATCTCGAATAAAGTGGAATTTTGAGCGCTGACTGGAGACGTCCTCCGACGAGAGTTTCTGTCCAATAAGGGAAGCCGAGTGAAAATCCGTCTTCGTCGGAGATGTTGGCTAGATCTCTGAGTTCATTTGTTGTCGCGCAACGGTTCTTTCCGCCTGTCTGCTTGTCGAAATAGAACCATCTGCGAGTTGTTTCTCCAAGCCAGTAAAGCGGGGCCGGGTTGTCGTCATTTTCGATGCATACATTCCACTTGCCGTAGAACTGCAATCCCTTCGGATGGAATTCGTAAAAGTCAACGCTATCCGTTTGATTGCGCGTGACGGCGAGGACGCGTTGCGATGTATCGCCAACGACTGGGATCCCAGAAATCTTTTGCGAAATTTTCACGTTGCCGACTTTGGTGTACCAGTTGATGCTTGTCTTGTACTTGCCGTAAGGATAAATTGAAATGAGTTCGTTCACGCTGCGGCCTGTGCCGGTGGAGCCTGCATCGGCGCTGTAGCGGATGAATCTTGTCTCGGGGAACGTCTCGACGATTTTTCCAATCGGGAGTGGCTTGCTGTGGTCGAAAATTTTGCAGAGGTCGTTGTTGATGGGCTGTTCATCCTTGTTCAGTGCGACGAACTTGTAGCCGGATTCGCAACGGTAAATGTCGAGCATGCTCTTACTCAGGAACGTATAAAGCGGCGTGTTCTGGTTCTTGGTAAGGACAAACTTGCCGTTGCTTTTGCAGGACCTGTGGAAATTGAATTCGCGCTTGATGATGTGTCCGCTAAAGTCTTCGATTTCGAGCCTGTAAGTTGAAATAGGACCGAGCTTAGCGTTGATGTAATGCCAGTCGCCTGCGGTATCGGCTTCTTCTGCCCAAAGAAGCTCATTGCGGATATCGATCATCTTTTTATAGCTGAGGTTGTCCATGACTTTGCTGTAAATTTTATCGTCATAGCGCCACAGCTCGAGTCGGCGGATGGCCATCGGATTTTCCTTGGGTTCGCGGCTATAGTCGGCGATCTTGATGGCCATGGACAAGTTAAATTCGTTCTTGACGGGCGTTTCGGCGCAGCCGTTGCGGAAAGCGTCGTCGGTTGTGAGAGCGAGTTCGTTTCCTTGCCAAACGGCAACTCCGAAAATTTGCGGTGCGATGGTGTCGAGGCATTTGACGCCGAGTTGGCAGGGCGAAGTGATGTCGTCTTTGCTCAGGCGGACTTCAAGATGCAAATGAGGATTTCCGATCCCCGTGCTTCCCGCGAATGTGAGCGTGTCGCCCTTGCGGAATCTGGTGTTAGGCTTGATTGAAATGTCGTTGCTCTTGGTGGCGTACTGCTTTTGCTTGATAAGGTCTTCTATGGTTTGAGTGAAGCTGCTCTGGTGGGCGAATACCCAGGTCTTGCCGCTTTCGCCTTCGAAGAACATGACCTTGCCATAACCGAATGGGGAGATCTTGATTTCTCTGACGTAACCGTTCTCTGGAGCGTAGATTGGCCAGCCTTCTTCCATTTGTGTGGAATAGTCGATGCCGGCGTGGTAGCGGGTGCCGCGATTTTCGCCGAAGGAAGATGTAAGATAGGCGTCGCGGTTGAACGGATCGTAAGAGAAAGGTTCGACGTACGACTCAGAAATCAGCTCGGCTGGAGGGGCCGCTCTTTCGGAAAAGTCCGTGTTGTCAAGCTTCGCTCCTCTTTGAACTGCGATGCAGTCCTCATAGGCGAAGGCGTCCATTTTGGAGGCGTCGCAGACGGTGTTTGCGTTATCAGCGAAGCATAAAGCGCTCCCGATGGAGAGAACGAGCGAAATTTTTTTTGTAAGCCTGACCATAGTGTTGAATAAAATACAAAAATATTATTTTATAATGACGGGCTTGTCCAAAAAAGTAATGGATTTTCGTGCTATTCTACCGATGTATTTGTTTTGGTTATAGCGGGGAGAATTTTGTACAAAAAGAAAAAGACCCGCTTTTTAGCGAGTCTTTTTAGTGGAGCTAAGGAGAGTCGAACTCCTGACCTCCTGCATGCCATGCAGGCGCTCTACCAACTGAGCTATAACCCCGAGGACGCGCACAAATATAGAATGAGTTGTTGTGCGTGTCAAGGGTGATTTGGAAAAATTTTTAAAAATTTCCAAATCACTAATTGCTTAAGCCTTTTCGATCGTGACGGATTCGATGATTACGTCGTCGTACGGGCGGTCCATACGGTCGGTATCGACACCGGCGATCTTGTCGAGCACATCGAAGCCTTCGTAGAGCTGGCCGAATACGGAGTAACCGTCAGCCGGGCCCGGGCCGCACTGGTCGTGGTCGAGGAAGTGCACGTTGTTGCCATGAACGATGAAGAACTGGCTGCCGATGGAGTGCGGCATAGCAGTCTTTGCCCAGCTGAGAGCGCCGCGGACGTGGGTGAGGCGGCTGTCGTACTTGTCGCCGATGGTAGAACCCGGACCCTTGGCGGCGTGGCCACCGGTACCGTTTTTACGGGTGAAGTCACCGCCCTGGATCATGAAATCCTTGATGATGCGGTGGAACGGAGCGCCATCGTACTTGCCCTGCTTTGCAAGTTCAATGAAGTTCGTGGCGCATTCACCGACGATTTCTTCGAAAAGGCGGAGTTTCATTGTGCCATGATTGGTCTTCATGATGGCGATGGTTTCGCCTGCCTGCGGTTTGTCTAACTGATTAAAGGACATTTTTGCTCCATGTGTTAATGGGTTCTATATGAAAATAACTATTAAAGCACGGCGCGTGGCGTCGCGTTTTTTTACATATATACAAATATCGCGGAGTGATTTAAACGAGGTTCAGAGTTTTTGCTCCAAAAAAGCTAGATTATCGTTGGAGTCAAGTAAAAAGATTGAAAAACACTAAATAAAAAGCAAAATCATGAACGATAATTGCAAAAAAGTAAGCGAGCTGCTTTCTGCCCAGACGATGGAATTCGCCTTGGACGAGATGGCGGCTAAAATCGCTAAGATGCATCCATCCGCCGACAACATGATTGTCCTTGGTATGGCTAGTCGCGGTATTCCGTTGGCTAAAAAACTCACAGAACGTCTTTCACAAAAGTTTGGTAAGCCCATTGAAATGGGTAGCCTCGATGCCACGTATTACCGTGACGACTTCCACTACCGCAAGAAGGTCGCCACCGAAATGCGCTTTACCGAAATGCCTGCTTCGGTGGAAGGCAAGACGGTCATCCTCGTCGATGACGTGCTCTACACGGGGCGTTCGGCCTTGGCTGCCATGCGCTCTATCTTGGATCTTGGCCGTCCGGCGGCGATCCGCCTTTGTGTACTCGTCGATCGCGGTCACCGCGAACTTCCGATTGCTCCGGATTGCGTAGGCCTTACGGTCGAAACCGCAAAGAATCAAGAAGTCCGTGTGGCTATCGATCCCATTGACAAAGAAAATTCCGTTTATCTCGTAGAAGTGGAGGCGTAAAGTGAGCGCTTTGGAAATTAAACATCTGTTTGGACTCCGTGGAGTATCCAAGCATGATATCCGCCTGATTCTGGATCATGCAAAACAGTTCCGCGAAATTCTCGAACGCCCGGTCAAAAAGGTCCCGAGCCTCCGGGGCATGACGGTCGTGAACTTGTTCTTCGAGAACAGCACACGTACGCGCACCAGCTTTGAACTTGCCGAAAAGCGACTCTCCGCCGATACGGTGAACTTCGCAAGTTCCAACTCCAGCGTCAAGAAGGGCGAAACGCTTGTCGATACGCTCCGCAATATCGAAGCCATGAAAATCGATATCGTGGTTGTCCGTCACAAGGGAACCGGTGTGCCGAAGTTCCTTGCCGATAACAGCAAGGCCATCATCGTGAACGCTGGCGACGGTGCGCATGAACATCCGACGCAGGCTCTCCTCGACATGCTGACAATCGAAGAAAAGCTCGGAACGCTCGAAGGCAAGAATGTGACCATCATTGGCGATATCCGCCACAGCCGCGTCGCCCGCAGTAACCTCTGGGGCATGTCCACGATGGGCGCTCATGTGACGCTCTGCGGACCTTCGACGCTTGTACCGCGCAACACGGAACTCATGAACCATGTGACATGGGAACCGGACGTGAAGAAGGCTGTCGCCAATGCCGACGCTATCATCGCTCTCCGCTTGCAAAAGGAACGCATGGACGATGCCCTCCTCCCGAGCATGCGCGAATACCGCAACACATTCGGCATCACGGAAGAACTCCTCGAATGCGCTAAGGACAAGATCATCATCATGCACCCGGGTCCAATCAACCGCGGCGTGGAACTCGATTCCGACATCGCCGATGGCGAACATTCTGTAATTCTTGATCAGGTGACCAACGGTGTTGCAGTCCGTATGGCCGTTCTCTTCCTTTTGGCTGGAGGTCGCAACAATGAAAATGCGTAAACCTTGTAAGGGTCGTCTTGTGAATGTCGTTCTGAAAAATGCAAAGTTCTGGAATGGCAAGTCTTTTGAACTTCAGAGCGAAGTTCGCCTGAACGCTTGCGAAAAAGCCGAAACGGTTGAATTTGACTGCAATGGCGCGCTTGTGATGCCGGCCCTCTTTGGTCTTGGCCTTGACTTTATGGAACCGCTTCGTGATGACGTCTACACGTTTGCCGATGGCTTCGATGCCTTGCGCAAGGGCGGTTTTTACGGTGGCCTTTACGAAAGTGCAGCAAACCCGATTGACGATGCCGACAAGTTCACTGCAATGGTGAACCGCTTCAAGTTCGAAGAACGCGGAGAAGAAGCTTTCGATATCAAGTTCCTCGGTGCTTACAGCAAGGGCTTTGGCACGGATAGCTTGGCTGAAATGGTCGAACTTGCCGAAGCCGGTGTCGCTGGCTTTGGCGACGGTAACGGCGTGATTCCGCATTCCCGTTTCCTCCGCCTCGCCATGGAATATGGCAAGATGACGGGCAAGCGCTTCTTCTTCCAGCCGATGGACAAGACGCTCCGCCACAGCGGCTGCGTTCACGAAGGCGCCTACTCCGACATGCTCGGCATGAAGGGCATTCCGCGCATTGCCGAAACGATTGCCGCCTACACGGTCCTCGAAACGGCTCGATTCCTCCAGGTGCCGGTACACTTCAAACAGGTCACTTGCGGTGAAACTCTTGAACTTGTCCGTAACGCCCGCAAGAACGGTATCGATGTCACTTGCGATGTGAACTTGTACCACCTGCTTTTGGACGATTCCTGCCTCGAAACGCTCGATTCCGCATACCACATCCTCCCGCCGATCCGCTCAGCTGCAGACCGCGAAGCCTTGTGGCAAGGCATTGCCGATGGTACGGTCAATGCGATTAGCGTGAACCACACGCCGGTGCTCCGTCAGGATACGGTCGTGAATTTCGAAGATTCCGTGCCGGGCGCACTTTCCCTGGAAGTCGCACTCCCTGCCATTTGGAACAAACTTGTGGCATGTGTCGGCGAAGCTCGTGCTATCGAACTTCTCTCGACCGCTCCTGCTCGTTTGGCTGGTGCAGAATCTGCCGGCGAAAGTGTGGTGGTGCTCGCTCCGGAAAAAACGCACAAGGTTCTCGAAAGCGACTTTGCAGGCCATGTTTGCAATTCCCCGCTCACGGGGAAGGTTCTGCCGTCTTCCATCCTCGCAAGCTACATCAACGGGGTCTGGACAGAACTGTAGTGAGTGCCGATGACTAGCGTTCTTCAAGAAGTCTGGAAAATTTTCCAGTACTACATTCTTCCGGTTCTTCCGTTTGTCGCGCTTGTGCTGATTGAAATTCAGCTCATGTACAACCGTCGTGAAAATGACGTGATGTTTGGCACAGACTCGTTCAACGAGAAGATCAAGGCGTTTGAATTTACGCCCAAGGAAGTGCGTACTCTGGAAAAGCTCGTGCGTTCGTCCAAGTTCGAGAACAAGGACGCCGTGTTGAACTCTTCAGGACTTTTTGAAGCAGCTGTCTCGGAATTTTATCGCATCCGTAATGTGTTTTCTGTCCGTGACGAAACGCTTGAAGCAATCGCGGGCTTGAGACGCAAGATGGATTTTACGGGATCCAATCCTTTGACGATGGTCTGCTCGACGAGGCAGTTCAATGTGGATGATCGCGTGGATTTGGAATTTGAAAGTGGGCAGGTCTTTAAGCGCGCAAAAATTCTTGAACGCTCTGAGAAAACCTGGAGCGTGAAGATTGATGGATCTGTTTCGCTGGCCAAGACGTTGCAGGGTTCGCGTGTGCTGATCCGCTGGACTCGAATGAACGACGCTGTTTATTCGAAGAGGCTTGTGGTTCTTGCCGCTACTCCTGATAAAGTTGTCTTTACGCACTGTAATCAACTTGATAAGGAACAACTGCGTAAGTGGGTCCGTGAAGTTGTCGATTTCCCGGTGACCGCAACATTTTCGAACGGGGAAACGCATTCGGGAATGCTTTATGACCTTTCTGCTGGAGGTATTTTGCTTGGGCTTGCTGTTGATTGCAAGCAGGACCAGGAATTCTCGATCTCGTTTGAGCTTCCGACGTTTGGTGTACAGACCGTGGATGTTAAGGTTCTGAACAACCTGGGACACAGGAATCCTGATTTTCCTCTGTACAATTCCATTGCGGCGGTGTTCACCGGATCGTATGCATGGACTCAGGAACGAGTCCTTCAGTACATTTTTGAGGTTACACGTAAAACGAAGTCGAAGAAAAACGAGGTAAATACCGTAACAACTTAGATTTATGTGATTTAGAGTTGATTTTCTCTTGACATTCGATGTTTATGAAAGTAAAATTTACATAGTATTGTTACTTATCGGAGTTTATTTTGGCTTTAGGATTGATTGCTAGAATTCGTGGAGAGCGCGAAACTGTTGGCATAGATGTTGGCCACTACAGCATCAAGTACGTTAAGGTCTATCATGATGCTAACGGTAAAAGGATTGTGCGCGAAGTTGATTTGGAACCTGTACCCGCAGGCTCCATCATCAATGGTCTTATCCAAAGACGTGATTCCGACGATTTGACTGCAGAAAAGGGTGCGAAGAAAGAGAAGGACGGTTTCGACAAGTTAGGCGAAGCCTTCTCCAAGCTTTTGCTCCGTCATCCGCTTGATGAAAATGTGGATGTTGTTGCTTCCGTGAACTGCGGCGCCGGTGAAGGTGGCGTACTCGTCGATCGCCTCTCGATCAAGGTCCCGAAGAACGGTAACGAAGAAGCCATTATCGTTCAGACGGCGCAGTCCCGTCCGCCGTTTGATGATCAGGACAACGTGCTGGACTACGAGGTTGTATCTCGTGAAGGCGACGAAGTCAAGGTGAATGTGGTTGCGGCAAAGAGTTCCATGCTTGATTCCTGGGCGCAGTTCTTTACGCGCAAGGGCATTAGACTTTCGGCGCTGGATGTCGATATCTTTGGTCTTCTGAATTCGTTTGTTATGACGGCTTCGGATGAAGAACGCAAGAAGACGACCGCTATCTTCAATATTGGCGATAACAAGATGAGCGTGGGCTTTATTCAGGATGGTGCGTTCCATTCCGTACGATCTATGAATGGCGGTTCGCTAAATGTTATTATCAACAAGCTGTCTTCAAGCCTTGACATTCCTGCCGAAAAATGTCATGAAATGTTTGAGAAAAACGATTTGAAGGTTATTGAAGGCGTGGCTATTTCAGTTCTCGAAGATGCAATGAAGGTCGCTTTCGAAGAACTGATGTCCCAGATTACTTTTGGTATCCGCTATCATTCCTCTGCGGAAGATTCCCGTCCGCTCGAAAGGATCTTGATTGGTGGAGGTGGTGCTGCCGTTCCTGGCCTTTTGGAATATATTGCCGAGAAGACTGGCATCGAAACGGCTACTGTGAACCCGTTCCGCTCTGTGGAATGCGATTCCAGCGTGGTCGATAAGGAAGGCATGTCTATCGCCCTGTCTAACATTTACGCCCCGGCTTTGGGACTTGCAATGAGGAAGTTCTAATGGCTACGAAGAAGAATAAAGGTGCCAACAAGGCGCTTGCGATTACGATCAACCTTTTGCCAAGCGACCATCGCAAAAAGCAAACGGACTTGACTTGGCTTACGGACCGCCGCGTGGTGTGGCCAACTGTTTTTTTCATTGTTGCGATTTTTGTGGCCCTGTTCGTTTACGCTTATACGTTGCAGGAAATTTCTAGCAAGACTGCTGAACTCCAGTCTGTGCGTTCTGCTGTTGAACGTGAACGCCCGCTGCTCAAGAAAATCAGTGAACTTGAAAAGAACCAGTCTATCATTAATACTAAGATTAATGCGCTTAAGTCTATCCAGATCAGCAAAAAGCGCTGGGTGGTGCTGTTCGAAAACATTTCGTCTGTATTGCCTCCAAACATGTGGCTTACCAGCGTTTCGCAGGTGAGCGAGTTCAACCTCGAAATGAAAGGCACGACTTTCGATTTTTCCGAGGTGGCTGAATACATGGTCAAGCTCGAAAAGCAGGTCAGCGTAAAGAAAGTCTCGCTGGTGACTATTTCTACGACGAAGGTCGATGGCGACGAAGCTTACAGCTTTACACTCAAGGTCGAACTCAATCGCGATCTTGGAGAGGAGGGTTGATATGGGCAACCTTAATATTGACTTTAAAGACAAGAAAAATATTTACTGCATCGTTATGATTGCAGTTATCTTGTTGGGTATATATGCTGGCTATACATATATGTGGGATCCTTTCCAGAAAGAATTTGAAAATCTTGAAAACCAGCGAATATCGGCACAGAAGGAATTGGATAAGATTAATTCCAAGAAGCATCGCGTGGCAGAACTTGAAATGCAGCTTGCTCAGGCCGAAAAGGATTTCCAGAAACTGAAGGAAATGTTCCCGGAAGAAGAAAAGGTGCCGCTTCGCTTGCAGGACCTCTATTCCGTGCTTCGCAGTTCCGGTGTGCAGATCCAGAAGTTCAATCCAGAAGGACGTTCCGAAAGGGAACACTACATCGAGAACCGCTATTCCATTGCAGTCAATTCCGGCTACCACATGCTTGGCTACCTGTTTGCCGAAATTGCAAACTTCAATTACCCGACTGCGATTACGAACTTGAGACTTTCTCGCTATTCCGGCATTGCTGCCGAAGTGCAGAAGGCTGAAACACACGGTTGGACTCCGATTACCATGTCGGTGAATTTCAACTTGACCACTTATACATCCAAGAAGGTTGGCAAATAATGAAATGCAAGTTCCTTCTTATGCTGTTATCGAGTGCCGTAGCTTTACAGGCTGCGCTGATTAAGGATGTTCGTTTCAATTGCGCGAACAATTGCCAGATGGAATTCCAGTTTGCCTCTGACAAGAATTTGCCGACATTTTATCAGAAATACGATAACCCCTCCAATACTTTAACGGTTGGTTTCTCCGAATCAGACTTTGCTCTTGGCGTCGGTAAATACGATGTCGATCAGTCATCGCCGTTTGTACGTTCCATGAGGGTTTTCAAGGAACCGTATCGCGGCATGGATTTCTTGAAGATCGAAATCAAGGTGGGCGCTTCTATCAATTCGGACAAAAACGCCATTGCTCTTAATAAGTCAAGCTTCCTTCTGAAGTTTGCTGGCTCGAACGGTAAGTCCTGGACTCTTTCGAAGCTTTACGCTGCTAATAAGAAAGCTGCGGAAAAGGCTGCCCGTGAAGAGGAAAAGCGCTTGGCCGCTGAACGCAAAGCGGCTGAAAAGCAGGCTGTGCTAGACCGCAAGGCTGCCGAAAAGCAAGCCGCTCTTGAACGCAAGGCCGCCCGCGAGGAAGAAAAACGCCTCGCTGCTGAACGCAAAGCGGCTGAAAAGGCTGCGGCCCAGAATATGGCCCCTGTTCCGGTGCCTGTGGCCCAGGCGGGAGCTTCCGCGTTGCTTCCCGGGATCAAGGAGATGACGGTCCTTATCGGTTCTGGCATGGAACAGTTCCGATTGGAGGCCGATACTCGCCTTAGCATAGACAAAATTTCTATGCCGAATGCCTCCTTTATTATCAAGATTTCGGTTAAGGGTCCTGAAAGGTCGCCTGTGTTTAAAGTGAGTGCCGGCTCTCTTGTGAAGTCGGTGTTCTGGGATATGGATGGTCTCAATATCCAGCTTTCTGCGGGTGCAAAGCCTGTGATCCTCGTGCAGGAAGGTGCCCTGATTTTGCAGACGGCTGAAAATGCAATCCGCCGCGATGGGTTTGTTTTCTGGAGCGCCCGTCCGAATGGCATTTATGTACGCGACTGGATGAAATCGCCGGATGCCGTCCCGGAATTCTCGGACTTTGTGAAGACTTACGAAAAGGAAAGCAAGAAGGTTGTTTCTAGCGTTCAGACTTTCCATTTGCGTCCGGTTGTGCGAGAATTGATTGTTGTTGCCGACGAAACGGAATTCTATGCGGCTCCGAGTGAAAAGGCTCAGGTGATGCAGCGCGTGGTCTTTGGCGACCGCCTTGTGAATATGGATTTGAACGGGCTTTATCGCAAGGTCCAGGTGGGTAACAAGATTGGTTACGTGAACCGCCGTGCGGTAAGCTTTACCGATGAACTTTCTGCAGTGCAGATGGAACGCCTTAAGAAGGTGGACCAGGAACGCGGTGAAATGCTCACGCAGGGCATGAAGCCTGTTGGAAGCGCCCTCGATGAACTTTACGAAGACCGAGTGACTTATAGCTCTTTCGGTCGTCGCGATCCGTTCGTAGAAATCAAGGGCTTGGTCGAAGAAGGTATCAACATCGACCAGGTGGAACTGGTGGGTATTATTTGGGAAGCCGAGGAGCCAGTGGCTATTCTCGTCGAAACCAAGAATCCGAGCGTGTCTTATACGATCAAGGAAGGCGATAAGATCATGAACGGAAAAGTTCTTAAAATTACACAAACTGAT
The DNA here is from genome assembly GCF_002210345.1 of Fibrobacter sp. UWB4. Lineage (NCBI taxonomy): Bacteria > Pseudomonadati > Fibrobacterota > Fibrobacteria > Fibrobacterales > Fibrobacteraceae > Fibrobacter > Fibrobacter sp. UWB4. Next base: position 543,072 of record NZ_MWQI01000001.1, read on the forward strand.
GTGCTCTTCTTGATTCAGGAATTCGGGGTGAGCCGTCGCTACTCTATGGGTCTTCCCGATAAATTTGGGGGTCAAAAGTGAAAAAGCTGACTAAAATTCTGACGATTCTTATCATGGTGGCAAGCTTTGCTACTGCGTGGGCTGCTCCTGCCGAAGGCTCTGTGGCCCCGAATAAGAAGTTATATGATTTCAACTTCGTCAACATGGACTACGAAGCCATTTTCCGCTCTGTGTCGGTGATTGCAGGTGTGGATATCTTGATTGCCCCAGATGTCAAGGGCAAGATCAGCTTGCGTGTGACCAAGAAGACCTGGCAAGAGACGTTGGACATTATTTGTAACATGAATGACCTTACATGGGTGATTCAGGACAAGTACATTTCCATCCAGCGCTTGAGCACGTATCAGGCAAAGCAAAAGAAAATTGCTGACGAAGAAAATCAGGCTGAACAGACGGCGCCTCTTGTCCGCAAGAATTTCCAGGTGCACCATGCCAAGGCTGATGAACTTGTCAAGGTGCTTGAAAGCATGAAGTCCAATCGCGGCAAGATTTCTGTCGTGGAACGTACGAACTCCATCATCGTTTACGATACGGAAAGCAAGATCGAACAGATGGGCAATGCCCTTACCGAACTTGATGTGGAAACTCTCCAGATCATGATTACCGCAAAGCTTGTTGTTGTCAACAGTGAACTGGCTCGTGAACTTGGTGTGGACTGGACGGCTGCGATGGGTTCTGCAACCCTTACTCCTGGTACTGCCGCTCTTCCGGGTGCTGCTGAGGCCGGTGCTAGCCGAATTAGTGGCGCTATCCGTTCCTTCCCGAACGGAACTTCTCCGGCTGTAGGCAAGGCTAATACAGCCATTACGGCAAGCCTCCTCGACAACAATCTCCAGATTGCCATTTCAAACTTGATGGGCGATGCTTCCACGGAAGTGCTTGCCAGCCCGCAGGTTTCTACGCTCGACAACACTGAAGCTCAGGTGTTCATGGGTGACAAGGTCTCCATCCGCGTGATTGACGATAGCGGTGAATCTTCGACCAAGATGGTGGAAACGGGTATCAAGCTCACGGTGACGCCGCACGTTTCTGGCGACAACCGCATCTTGCTTGACCTCCATCCGGAAAACAACTCCTATGGCTATGACGAAAAGGGCGAAGTTGTGATTTCGACTCAGGAAGCAAAGACCAAGGTGGTCGTGGCTGATGGTGAAACGGTTGTGATCGGTGGCCTTACCCGCAACGAAAACACCGAAAGCGAAAGCGGCATTCCGTTCCTCAAGGACATTCCGCTCTTGGGCAACCTCTTTAAGTATAGCCGCAAGTCCATCACGAAGAAGGACCTCGTGATCTTTGTGACTCCGAGAATCATTCGCAACTACATCGGCAATGTCGATATCTCTGAAAAGTCCGAAGAAACTTCCAGTGTTGCCGCTCCGGAACTCAAGCCGGTCGATGAAAAGATCATGGAATCCCCGGTGGTGACGGGTGAAACCCCGGAAGCCCCGGTACCGGAAGATTCCCACGATGATGGCTGGAATCAGTAATTAATGAACTTGTCATCCCGGCTTCTATGCCGGGATCAACTGAAAAACGCGAAAACCCTGGCTCTGCCAGGGCTTTTTGCTTTCGTCTCTCGTCTGTAGTCGCGAGCGACGTTCTGTATTCTAATTATCGCACTACGAGTGCGGCGAGCGCGAGTTCCTGGCTCATGCGGGTAGGGCACTTGCCACTCTTGATTTCGTAATTGAGGTCGGCGAGGCGGCGGAGCACTCGCACGAGGAGCGGCTTACGCCAACGGCGGCAGCACTCGGCGGCTTGGCCTTTTTTCACGAACATGTAGTAGTTCTTGCCGATCTTTTTAGCGGCTTCTTCGGGCGAGACGCCTTTTGCAGTAAGCGAGCCGTAGTTCAAAAGCGAGAGTGCGTAGTTGTACAGCGTGTTCGAAATGCGGATGGCATCGACGCCGCTGTTCAATAGTTCGTTCAGCTTCTGGACGTAAGCCTTGGCATTCTGCATGCCGAAGAATCCTTCGATCTCGTAGGTCGGGATATCTCGCTGGGAGACAACCATCGTTTTCACGAGGTCGAGCGTAATCTTTTTGCAGTCCGGAGCGTAGAGGATGATTTTCTCGACTTCTTCGCTCACGAGCTTGGTGTCGTTGCCTAGCGCTTCGGCGAGGTACTGCGATGCCGCAGGCTCAATCGCCTTGTTGAAGTGCGTCGGGACGACTGCAGAAATCCAGTCGGCCATTTCGTATTGCTTCGGGACGTCGAACTTTTCGACCTTGCCAACCTTTGCGAGCGCCTTGTAGAGTTCGCTGGAGGCGAGAAGCGTTTCAAAATCGAAGAGCAACTTGCCGCTTGCCGCGTGGGGGAGCCACTTGGCAAGAGCCTTCATGTCGTCGGTCTTGAGGGCTTCGGCCTTGCGCACGACTATGACCTGTTCAGGTGAGAACATCGACACGGAATCGCATGCTTCGATGATGACATCGGAGATGGATGCGATGTTTGTGTCTGTGGCGTACAGCACCTGCTTGGCCATCGGATCTGAAATCCGGTCGCCAAGAGTCTCGGACAGGAATTTTTCAATCCGCTTGTCCTTGCTGAACTGGTCTTTGCCGATGAGCGTTACGAACATGGATTACTTGAAATCGATGATTTCGAACTGGTTCTTGCCCTTGGGCGTTACGACTTCGACCGTATCGCCGCGCTTCTTGCCCATGAGGGCTGCACCAATCGGGCTCTTGAAGCTGATCTTGCCGTTGAGGGCGTCTGCTTCTTCGGGCGAGACGAGCTGGTATACGATGTCGCGCTTGGTCTTCAAGTTCTTGGCGGTGACTGTAGCACCGAACTTGATGGTATCGGAGTTCGTATCAAAAGCAATCACCTGGGCACGGGCGAGCTGGTCCTGAAGCTTCGGCATTTCGATGTTATCGATAGCGGCGAGGCGCTCCTTGGCGGCATGGTATTCAGCGTTTTCGCTCAAATCGCCTTGTGCACGGGCGTCAACTAATTCTTGAAGTACGCGGGGACGTTCAACATTTTTTAAATTTTCAAGGTCCTTAACGAGCTTGTCGTAAGCCTCTTGTGTAAACATGATCTTTTCCATGCTCCATAAGGTAAAAATTTTAACGGGCTTTGCGAGCCCAGAATCGCAAAGAAAGCTTCTTTTTAGGAGATACTATGTACACTGTGTTGGAAAAAGGCGGCGTTTGCTCCCCCAAGGGCTTTACCGCATCTGGAATTTGCGCCGGAATCAAGGCCAGCGGCAATGCCGATATGGCTCTTCTCAAGAGCGAAAAGGCTGCCCGCTGCTTCGCCGTTTTTACCACCAATAAGGTGAAGGCCGCCCCGGTCCTTTACGACAAGGCCGCTTTGGAACATGCCCACTTTGCATCTGCTGTGATCGTGAACAGCGGTAACGCTAACGCTTGCACTGGCGAAAAGGGTTATGCCGATGCTGAACGCATGGCTGTCCTCACGGAAGAAGCCTTGAAGCTCACGCCGAAGAGCGTACTTGTCTGCAGCACGGGCGTGATTGGCCACTTGATGCCGATGGACAAGATCGAAGCCGGTATCCCGAAGCTCGTGGAAAAGCTCCACGCTGATGCTTCCGAAGAATTCGGCCGCGCCATCCTCACGACGGACCTTGCTCTCAAGAGCCACGCCGTTGAAATCAAGACCGAAAAGGGTGTGGTGACGATCGGTGGCGCCTGCAAGGGTTCTGGCATGATCCACCCGAACATGGCTACGATGCTCGCTTTCATCACGACTGACCTTGCTTTGCCGATTGACTTCTTTGCTGAATTCCGTGCCAACATCGCAGACTCCTTCAACGCAATTACGGTTGATGGTGACACCAGCACGAACGACACTTGCATCATGCTTGCTAACGGCATGAGCGGCATCAAGTACGAAGACCTCTCCCTCAGCGAACAGGGCGAATTCCGCGCTGCTTTGACGCTCGTGATGCAGAGCCTCGCCAAGGACATTGTCCGCGACGGTGAAGGTGCAACGAAGCTCATCGAACTCCGCATTGAAAAGGCTGAAAGCCACGAAGAAGCTCTCCGCATGGCCCGCTTCATCGGTACGTCGAACCTCGCCAAGTGCGCTATGTTCGGTGAAGACCCGAACTGGGGACGTATCCTCAGCAGTGCTGGTTCTAGCGGCTGCAACATGGTTGCTGAACACACGGACCTCTACTTCGGTGAAGTCAAGGTTCTCGAAGGTGGCCGTCCGGTACAGCTGGATGAAAAGCAGACGGCTGCACTGCATGCCGTGGTTCGTCAGCGTGAATACAAAGTAACGCTCGTGTTGAACATCGGCCAGGCTTCTGCAAGCGCATTCACTTGCGACTTGAGCTATGGCTACGTGAAAATCAACGCTGAATATACTACGTAATTAGTTACTAGAGTTGTCTTTCCCGACTTGATCGGGAATCTCCTTTTTTAAAACTTCTCGGTGATGCCGAGGAGTTTTTTTACGATTCTGTGTTTGTTTCTGGTGATGAATAATGGTTCCTTTTGTGAACGGCTTTTTTGAGAAAATCCTGCTTATGGTGGGATTTTCTTGTATTTTTAATTGAAACACAAGGATGGAATATGGATAACTTTAATTTCTACAGCCCCACGGAATTTGTATTTGGCAAGGATCGCGAAAACGAATGCGGTGCGCTTGTCAAGAAGTATGGCGGCACGAAGGTGCTGATTCATTACGGTGGTGGCTCTGCGGTGCGCTCCGGCTTGATTGATCGCGTTAAGGCGTCGCTCAATGCTGCGGGCGTTTCATTTGTGGAACTCGGTGGCGTGAAGCCGAATCCGCGTGATACCTTGATTTACAAGGGCATCGAAATGGTGCGTGCAAACGATGTTGATTTCATCCTTGCTGTGGGCGGTGGCTCCGTCATTGATAGCTCCAAGGGCATTGCTGTCGGCGCGCTTTACGATGGCGATTTTTGGGACTTTTATGCGAAAAAGTTGCCGGTCACGAAGGCACTCCCGATTGGTGTTGTGCAGACGATTGCTGCCGCCGGTTCCGAAGGCAGCGGCGATTCCGTCGTGACAAAAGAAGAGGGGATGCTCAAGCGTGATATCGGTGCTGACGTGATTCGCCCGAGATTTGCGGTGCAGAATCCGGCTTTGCTCTGCACGTTGCCTGCTTATCAGACGGCTTGTGGCATTACCGACATCATGGCACATGTGTTTGAACGCTACTTCACGAATACTTTGGAAGTCGAGACGACAGACCGCCTTTGCGAAGCGCTGCTCATTACGATGCTCAAGGAAGGCCCGCGCGCCATGGCCGAACCCGCCAATTACGAGGTTCGTGCGAACATCATGTGGGCGGGTACGGTAGCCCACAATGGTCTTGTGGGCTGCGGGCGCAGTCAGGACTGGAACAGCCACGCGATTGAACATGAACTCTCGGGACTCTATGACTGCGCCCATGGCGCGGGGCTAGCAGTTATTATGCCGGCGTGGATGGAGTACGTGGTGGACCATAACGTGATGCGTTTTGCGCAAATGGCAACACGTGTATTTGGCTGCCAGATGAATTTTGAAAACCCGAAGGCGACCGCTCTCGAAGGCATCAAGGCTTTCCGCAAGTTCCTGCATTCCATCGGCATGCCTATCAACTTTGCAGAACTCGGCGCGAAAGAAGAAGATATCCCGACGCTTGTCGAAAAACTGAATCCAGGCGATGGTTGGGGCTTTGTGCCGCTCAAGGCTAAGGACGTGACTGCGATTTATACGATTGCTGCGCATGCCACGCTAGATTAGACGGGTAAATTTGAAAAGTAAAAAACTCCTCGGTTATGCCGAGGAGTTTTTATGTTATGTGAAAATAACTGGATCCTGCTCCTTCGAACCTAAGAATTGTAGGGCAGCAAGCTGCCGACAATTCTATATCGACTTCGCCTTACGGCTTCGCTCAGGATGACACTTTGATTAATGTCTATTGATCAATAACTAATTAGTCTTTCAAGCAGCGGAGACTTGCACCGAATTCTGGATTGAACTTTTCAAACTTGGCGATATCCTTGTCGTGGAAGAACACGAGGACTTCGCCTTCGCTTGTCCAGAAGTAAGCCTTTTTACCCGCTTCATCAAATTTGCGGTCCTTTATAGCGACATCGCTCTTGGCAAAGTGTGCTCCGCCAGCCTTTGCGCCAAATCCAAGTTCATCCTTGCCATTTCCGAAGATCGGAGATTCCGGCTTGATCGGATCCCAGCCGTAGCCAGCCTTGAGGGCGACCCCCGGCTTTTTGCCGGCGACTTTCAGGAGCTTTTGCCATTCGGCCTTGCTCGGCATATGGAATCCTTCGAGGCAAGCCTTTTGTGCATTCTGGAAATCGTAGAGACGTCCCCAGTGGTTGCATTGTGAACAAATTGCACCTGAGGCGGTGGCGAAGTTCATGTTTTCGGCTGTCCAGAGCTGGTCGCCAATGACAATCCATTCGTAAGAATTTCCGTCACGAGGATCCTTGTAGCTTCCGCTTGTTGCGGGGCTGCCGTCTTCGTTGTATGTTTCGCCGAAAGCGATTTGCTTATTTTGCTTGTATTCGGCTTTCGTGGCGACTTTGCCGTTCTTGTGATAACGGATAACCGTTCCTTCGATGTAGCCGTTCACGTACGGGAGTTCTGACTGGAGTGTGCCGTCCTTGTAGTATTCCTTGGTCACCCCTTCGCGGCGGTCGTTCACGTAATTGGATTCTCGCTTGAGCGTACCGTCATCGTAGTATTCCTTTTCGGGGCCTTCCTTCTTGTCGTTGACGTAGGTGGCTTCGAAGCGGACGTTTCCGTTCGGGTATTTTTCAACACGAACATCGTCGCAGGCGGTAAAAGCAATGGAGCTTGCCGCAATGAATAAGATGGCAGGTAGTTTCATACGATCCTCCTTAGAGTGTGATTTTTCCCGCAGTAGCGAGTAATCCGATTAAGTACAACATCCCGTCATAGTAACGCCAAAAACGGTAGGGCACGGAGAGCGCTGCAAGTCTTCTTACAAACGGCGTAATGCGCGGATCGTCGATCGGGAGTACTTGTGTTGCTGCTGCGTTCATGGCGATAAGCCCTGGAGTCGCGTTTCTCCCTTGGTGCGGATACGGCCCCCCATCGACGGAGTAGTCGGAGAGGTAAGGCGTACAGTTCTGGAAGAAGTGCAGAATGCGTTCGCAGATTTCTTTTTCGCTTTCGTGTCCGCGGAAGATTGAATAGTCGAGGCTCAAGTTGAGCGCAACGCGCCATGCGTCTCCGCTAAAGTTGTTGCTTTCGGGGAACCAGGGCATGGCCTTTGGTGTGCCGTCGTATTCGGCATAGTCAGCGCAAAGACCGGTGACCGGGTGGGCCGCCTTCTGCAAAAATTCAATGCTTGCCTGTGCGACTTCAAGCCAGGATTCATCGCCTGTTGCTTCGGCGAACATGCGGTAGAATGCCATTGTGTGGTAGCTCGGGTCGGTAAAGTCGTTGCCGAGAACGGGGGAGAACTTGATGAGCTTGCGTTCCGGGTCGATAATCGGGCCTACAAGTTCGTTCTGCGGTTTGTACTTGATGTCATGGATGAGCTCTTTGGCATCGTTGAGGAGGTCTTCGCGGTTGAATCTCTTTGCGGCGATAAGGAGGGCTGCGGCAAAGTATTCTTCGCTATCTGGGGCTGCCCCTGGGTCCATCATGGAAAAGTCGGTCGTGTTGACTTGCCATGAAAAATATCCCTTGTGTGGACCGTCGTTGTTGCGGACAAAGCGCTTGGAAAAGTTCCAGAGCTTGTCGAACGTGACTTCGTGGTCGGTCAGCGCGGCAATGAACATGCCATAGCTCATGCCTTCAGAACGGATGTCGTCGTGCCCAATGTCGATGATGTATGCCATGTCGTCGGACGCTTCAAAGTAGATGCGCTCGTCGATCGGATCGCCCTCAAAAAGTTTGCTATAGGCATTCTGAATAAGCTGGTCCGCAAAATTGGGACCATATCCAGCTTCAACAAATAAATCTCGCGTCGGGTAGCGTTGCAACATCGTTCTCTAATCCAAAAATCAATAATTATTACGTGTTTTAAAATAAATAAAATCGTATATTAATGTTGAGGTTATTATGGCTGATATATTGATTTTGGGGCATGGACCGGCCGGAGTTTCGGCTGCCCTTTATGGTCTTCGTGCTGGACTTGAGGTTCAGCTTGTGGGTAAGGATGTAGGTGCGCTTGCAAAGGCCCACAAAATTGAAAATTATTTTGGTCTTGAAAAACCGCTCACGGGGGCTGAACTTGCCGAAGTCGGTAAGAAACAGGCGCTTGCTCTTGGTGCGCAAATCGTGGATGATGAGGTAACGGACCTCATGTTTGACGGTTTTGGTTTTGTGGCGACGGGCTTGAATGGTACGTATCGCGGAAAGGTTTGCGTGATGGCGACAGGTGCTGCTCGTAAAAAGACTCCGCTCCCAGGAATGGCCGAAATGGAAGGCCACGGCGTGAGCTACTGTGCTGTTTGCGATGCGTTCTTTTATCGTAAAAAGGATGTGGCTGTGCTTGGCTCGGGCGAGTATGCGTTGCACGAAGCGACTGAACTTTTGTCTGTAGTCAACAGCGTGACGCTTTTGACGAATGGCGCTCCACTTACGGCGACTTTCCCCGAAAGCGTGAAGATTGAAACCCGCAAGATTACGGGGCTTAAGGGCGCCGGGCAATTTGAAGGCGTGAAGTTTGACGACGGTCTTGAAGCCAATTTTGACGGCATGTTTGTGGCTATGGGTAGTGCGAATGCAACGGATCTGGCTTTGAAGGCTGGCGCAGCGTTCGATGCCGGGAAGCTCGTGCTCGATAAGGATTTTCAGACAACCGTTCCTGGACTCTTTGCGGCAGGCGACTGCACGGGCGGTACGCTCCAGGTGGCTGTGGCCGTTGGCGAAGGCGCTATTGCGGGCCTCGCTGCAATTAAATACTTGAGAGAACATCGGGAATAGACGAAAGAACGGACCTGCGGTCCTACAGACGAGAGACGAAAGAATAGTAGACTTTGGGTCTGTCATCCCGTGCTTCGCTTGGTCGATGATGACACTTCCTACCGTCTACTGTTTACCGCCTACTAAACAATGCGTCGCGTTACTTTACTCACAAATCCTGACGTTTGCAATTTGCATTGTCCGCTGTGTTTTTTGAACCAGCGGGCTTTATGTAATTGTGATGCGCGGCGTGCTAGGAATGGTAATCGGAATTGCCCGCCGGATAATGGTAGGGAACGCTTTTTTTATTGTAATAAGGAGCGCCGCGCGTTTGGCATGGACGAGATGCCTTTCGAGGTAGCACAGGCGGCGATTGAAAAGTATGCTGCGGAGCGAGATGCTTCGGGTAAACGCTTGCTGCGAGAAGTAATCCCATCGACGATGGGGGAGCCGTTACTCTATTCGCATTTTGATGAACTGCTGGAGCTTTGCCGGGCGCTTGGAATTCCGTTGAACCTCACGACGAATGGGACGTTCCCTGGAAAGTGGGGGAGTGACGCTGCGATGGAACTCTTGTTGCGTTCGTGCAGCGACATCAAGGTAAGCTATTTGGCGTCGGAACAGTTCGATGGCTGGAAAGCGAATGTTGAAAAGCTGGTTCGGGTGCGTGACAAGTTGCGCGGGAATGCTGATTGCGCGAAAGTTGATTGCGTGGGGAATGCTGGTGCTGAAGCTGACTGCGCGGAAACTGCGGAATCAAGAGTCGCGACGGTCTCGCTGCAAGTGACGCTGCACAAGAAGAATTTGCAGGACGTGCCGGAGTTGGTGTCGTGGGCTTCTGCGGTAGGGATTGACAGGATCAAGTGGAATAAGGTGGTGCTGTTGAGTGTTGCTCCGCAAGAGCTCCGTGAAATGTATGCGCTAGATGATGCGCTGCTAGAATCTTTGCGCAATGAGTTCCGATCGGGAGAGTTTTCTGCTTCGAATGTGAAGCATGAAGGAAGTTTGTTTTTTAAGAATTGTGCTGACCAGTGCGCTGTTGGCGGTAAGTGCGAATCATGTCCGTTTGCAGATGAAGTATGGGTTTGGCCCGACGGTCATGAGGATCATTGCCCGAATCCGGAACGGAGGTATGTCATTCCCGGCATGACCGGGAATCTCCCTCTTGGTAATGAGATAAAGGGATAGAAGGGGCTATTTCGCGTTCTTTATCGGAATAGCGAGATGAGACAAAATGCTCACTTGCGTTTCGCATTTTGCCCTTCGGGTTTTGGCTTGCGCCAAAATCTCAAATTTGTTCATTGTTCACTTCGTTCACGGAACAAATTTGTCGAACTCACTTCGTGAGTTCTCATTTGCGTATTTAGATATAAAAAAAAAACACCCTTATGGGTGGTTTCTTTTTATCGGAATAGCGAGATTCGAACTCACGACCTCTTGCTCCCGAAGCAAGCGCTCTACCAGGCTGAGCTATATTCCGTTTTGTTTTTGTCTTGACGCTTCGTCGTTGACGCGCACAATTATAGTTAATTTCGTTTCACTTTTAAAGGGGTAAGGGCAAAAAAAGTGAAATTTTTTTCATTATTTTTTCTTTTTTGCGACTTGCGGGCGCGGCTTGCCGATTTTCATGATGCTGGAACCAGCGTTGTCGGGTTCAACCTTGTAGAAAACGACTCGATTTTTCCATTCGGAGCGCACTTTGCGGTCGATGATGCGCTTGACGTTGCCGTATTCCGGGTTGCCTCCTCCGTGAATCACGCGCAGAACGCTGAGGCCTGCAATCAGGAGGTCGTCGATGCGGCGCTCAACGGCTTCGGCAGCTTCTTCGGATGTGAGGCCGTGAAGGTCAATTTCGTCTTCGGGGTTCGGGAGTTCCCAGGCGGCGGGGTTGCGGCGCATTTTCTTGCCGCGTGTGGCGCGTTGCGGTCTTGCTTCGGCTTCAGCCTCGGCCTGGATTTCGGCAAGTTCGTCCTTGTCTTCCATTTGGTGGTTCTTGATCCACTCTAACTGAAATTCTTCTTCGGCATTTAAAGGCATTGTAAATCTCTTTTTGTGTTTAAATATAAAAAAGATTTAATTCACGAAATAAAAAAGCAAAAACTTTACTGGATCCCTCACTTACGTTCGGGATGACGTAGAATCGAACTCGTGAATTGGGATGTGATAGCTTTAGAGTGCGGTTGTGAAATTCCCGTGGTAATTCCAACTCCACTGTTCGGGGTGCTCGGCAATCCACGTTTCGACTTCGTGCGCGATTCTCGTAACGAGAGCGCTTTCTGATGGCGCGGCATTTCCTTCGCTTTGACCGTATAATCTAGCGGGTGTCTCGTCGCCATGTTGTATATCGTATTTTGGCGGATAATAGCTTTCGAAGCGGATCACGATGCGCTTCTTTTCGCTCCACGTGCGGAAAGTGACGATTCCAGCTCCCATTTCGTTTATTTTTTGCGGTAGGCGCAAGTAGAGCGTACTTGGGCGGCCAAATAGCGAGACCGTGTTTCCTTTGGTGTGTTTGCCTTGGTCGATGACCATCGCGAGAATGCCTTTAGTGCGGAAAAGTTCACGGATCAGGCGTCCTGTTTCATCGGGATGATATTCGGTCAGGTGCGGATCACTGCGGAGGTCTTTGAGGACTTCGCGGAATGCGATGTCGCCGACGGAATCTGTAATGAGGTGTACGTGTTCGCTGTAGCGGCAAAGAGCGCGGTGCAAAAGTTCGAATGCACCTTGGTGGATGCTGATGCCTGCGATGGGGGCGTTTTGCTTGGCGCAATCTGCGATGGCGTCGCGGATGATATGCTCGTTCTCGTACACGATTCGCTTTTCAATGCTCTTAAATCGTGCAAGTCCGCGGTAGGATTCTAGCGCATTCCAGAAAATGCCACGGAATGTGTCTCGCGCATTTATCTTTGCAATTGCATCTAGTTTCGGACGTTTCTCATCGTTCGGCACTTTGTTAGAGCTGACGCGTTTTCTAGCAATGTATTCCTTTGCGGCTGCCAAGTGCTTTTCAACGCGCCCGTAGGCGCGCTTTTTGTGCAAAGCCTTGTAAACTGGGAAAACGACTGCAAAAAGGACGGCGTAGAACGCATCCGGCAAACGCAGCAGAATGTTGATTAGGAATTTGTACGTGAAAACCTTAAATCGGCGCATTTCCATCAGTGCTATTGAAAAGTGACTGGATCCTGCTCCTTCGAACCTAACTCAACTAAGTCAACAAGTTGACTAGTTTCGTATATCGACTCCGTTACACTTCGCTCAGGATGACAATTCCTAATTCCGAAATCCGAATTCCTAATTTTCGTCAAATTCTAGGATGTTTCTTCCGAGTTCGCGATCGAAGATGCTCTGCTTGAGACCTTCGCCGGCGTAGCTGATTGTCGGCGAAATCTCGTACAACTTCTTCTCGTCAATCTTGACGTGCGCCTTGCGGAGCCATTCGCGGTGGAGCTTGCCAATCATTATGCGAGCTGTTTTCGGAGAATCGTTGCCTTCGGCATTCTTGACCGGGCTGAATTCTTCTTCGCGCACGACGCCGAACGGGAGCATGGAACCGAGCTGCGGAAATGCGTCAAAGAGGAACTGCTCGAACTTGAAGCACTTTTCAATGCCGCAAACGGTTTTGCGTGCGGTGTGCCACGGGAGCTTGCTTGTCTGCAACTTGCGGAGTCCACTGATTTTAAACAAGTGAATAGCGATGTTGCCGCCATCGAACGTGAGGCTGCCATCGGCATTTGTCATGTCGCGGAAGTTTTCCGGAAGGTCGCTGTATTCGACAACGCCCGGCTTCTTGTTCTGGAAGGCGAAAATGCCGACTTTCTCGTTTGGGCCTGCCTTGTGCACAACCTTCGAGGCGCTGAGAATTGTGCCTTTTTCGGCGAGGGCGCCAATGAATGCCGGGTCGCAAATGCGGCAGAGGGCGTTATCGACGCTGTAGAGGAATACGTATTGCACACCGCGTTCCACAAGCCAAGCGAGCGTTCCGCTCTGGGCGAGAGCGCGGAAGCAACCGCCATTTCCATCGGGTACAAGCGCCAAATGGTCTTCGCCATCGCGGACAGCCTTGCCGTCTGCGGTGAGGGCGCAAATCGTTCCCTGCTGGAAGAATCGGATATCTTCGCGGTTTAAACCAAAGAAGTTGTTTTCGCTGAAAAAGTTGACAGTCGCTTCGTGGTTCAGGGGGCTCGTCATGATGCACCACGGAATGGCGTGACCCACGCGGGCACCCAAGTTGCGCAAACGTTCAGCCTGCAATTGGAACAGACTCTTGTGGCTCGGAAGGCCGATGTCGAACATGCCCTTCGGACCATCGAAACCGAGACGAGAACCTTGACCGCCTGCCACGAGGAATGCGGCAACCTTGCCTTGACCGAGGAGAATTTCGCCCGTCTCTTTCCAGAATTCGTAACGGAGATCGTCGGTAGCGAGTTTCCATGGCATCGGAGTGAGGTCGGCAGAAACATTATCGCTCAAGCTGGCTGCGGATTTTTCGGCATGCAAAGCCTTGAGTTCTTGCCAGTCCTGGCTCAAAATATCGCGTTCCAAATTTGCGCGGGCGTCGCCCGTCAAAGATTCCAAATGTTGGGCCAGTTCTTGCTGACCTGCGGCGTTCAAAGTTTCGATAATATTCATGCGATGTAATATAATAAAAAGGAGATGCCCGCTTACTTCGACTGCGCTCAGCACAGGCTCCGGCGGGCATGACAAGTTTTGTATTTGCGGTTGGGGCTTTCCTAGTAACTATTAACTGATAACTAGTAACTGCGGCGAAGCCGCAAACTATCTAATACCGAAGAATACGACCATGCTGAAGATGAGAGCGAAGATGCTTACGAGGTGCATGCGCCACACAATCTTGGAGTTCATGAGCGGCTTGCTCGGGAAGCGTCCGTCCCACTTCTTTTGGTAGTGGTGGTGGAGCGGGGCGCAAAGGAAGATGCGCTTGCCTGTGCCGGTCGTTTTCTTTGTAATCTTGAACCACGTAATTTGCATCAGCACGGAGCATGCTTCGGCGATGATGATAATGCAAACGATGGGGAGGAAAAGTCCTGCCTGTACCAAGATGAACATGATGCCGATGGCGGCACCGAAGCCGACGGAGCCTGCGTCACCCATGTAGATTTCTGCCGGAGGGCTGTTGAACCAAAGGTAAGCGAGCAGAGCGCCTGCGATGGCTGTTGCGAGCGGGAAAAGTTCGTCGCAGCCGGGGAGGTACGGAACGCTCAGGTACTGACTAAAGATGAAGTTGCCGCTCACGTAGGCGACAAGTCCGACGAACACCATGCTGGTAAGAATAGGTACAGAAACGAGGCTATCGAGACCGTCCGTAAAGTTTGTTCCGTTTGCAGAAGCGGCGATGACAAACGTCATGAAAGCAACGAAAATCCAGTTGGGAAGGTGGATCTGGAACACGTCAATCGGGCAGAACGGAATGGTCAAATCGCCCTTGAGTTCGGGGATGAACTTGTAGCAGAAAACGGCAACGACAAAGCTAAACAGGAAGTAGAGGAAAAGTCTAAGAGAGCTGGAAATGCCATCCGCCTTGTCCATGTATTCGGCGGCTTTGAGCTTGCCCTGGTTCACGAGACGCTTGGCGCGGACTTTCGCCATATCGTCGGTGGCGCCCACGGCGCTGAACAATGTCAAAATCACGAGCGTCGAGATGGTGTAGCCGTTCATCTGGCAAACGAGCAATGAAACTACTTCAACGACAATCACGAGGAGGAGACCGCCCATAATCGGAGGTGACTTTGTCTTTCCGTCCTTGTCAAAATCGCTCGTGGCGTCCAGCCTTTGCAAGAAGCGAATGTACTTCGGCATGAAGAAGAGCACCAGGATGATGGAGAGCATGGCGGCAACGCCCGCACGGAAGAGACGACCGTCAAAAAGATCAATGTTTGTTGTTTGATATAGCCAGTGGCAAAGCATAGTTTAGGTTTGGGGAGTGAGCACGGGCTTCGCCCTCTTGGGTCGCTTCGCTTTGAGGTTGAATTTGCAATCTGAAAAGTTCAGCTTTCTTTTTAGGCGAAATGCGTGCTATTTGAATTATTTGTATAGTAAAAAGTATAACGGGTTCACAAAGCAAGATGGACTGCGTAAAGATAAAATATTGTTGCTGTGTTTGGCTAGGAATTGTAAAAAATTCTACATTATAGTACATGAGTGAAATGGATATCGAATGCCCGCATTGCGGAACGAAATTTAAGGTCCAGATAGACGGTGACTTCTCGAATATGATGGTGTTTCCGTGTGCTAGGTGCCAGACCCCCTTGATGTGCTATCATGGGGAAGTATCTGAGTTAGACCGCGAAGAGTTCTCGAAATTGCGTGAAAAACTTTCGAAGGTTTTGAACGTCGTGATGCGTCAGGATGGCACGGTGGGCGAGGTCGCCAATGCGCTCAAAAAGCTTGTCGATGTCTCGAATGCACGTGCCGACGAACGTGAGCAAAATCACACTGCGATTACGGACGATGAACTTGACGCATTGCAAAAAGACCTTGCGGACCTCGACGTGGACGCTTTCTTGAGTAAACTGTAATGCTTGAATTTTTCATCGCAGCACTAGTCATCGGGATTGCTCCTGGACCAGATAACCTTTTTGTACTTGCCCAGAGCGCTACTTATGGGGCGCGTCTCGGTTTTTGCATTATCCTTGGACTTTGCACGGGAATTGCCATACACACTTGCCTGCTTGTGGCGGGCGTTTCGGCATTGATTGCGGCTAGCCCGACGGCGTTTTTTGTCATCCAGTGCCTGGGTGCTGCTTACTTGCTTTATCTCGCGTATAAAAGTTTCGGTGTGAAGGCCGGCGTTGTGGTTAGTTCGAAATTCGGAATTCGGAATTCCGAATCTTGTCATCCTGAGCGGAACGCAGTGGAGTCGAAGGATCCAGTAAAGTCTAGTGATGCAATCTGCGGTGTTCCTTCGGCGCGTAGCCTTTACATGCGTGGCATTATCATGAATCTCACGAATCCGAAGGTGATTCTCTTTGTGCTTTCGCTGATCCCGCCGGCGGTGCGCTTGGACCGTCCGATCCATCCGAGCTTGCAGATGGCCATTTTTGGCGGTGAATTTATCTTGGCGACGATGATCGTTTTCGGGAGCATTGCGCTTTTAGCAGGAACAGTGAAGAAGTTCCTGTTGACATCGCCGAAGGCGAACCGCAATCTGAACTGGTTCAGCGGTGCGGTGTTCGTCTTCTTGGCTGTCGCGCTTTTCGCACTTTAAAAAAGCGCGAATCTCGCTAAAGCTGTTCCTGAATGAGCTTCAATAGCTTTGTAATCGTCTCTTCGGGCGAATCCTTGGAATTTCCTCCTGCGGCGCGGACGTGGCCGCCTCCACCAAAAGCTCCTGCAACTTTATTGACATCGACAACGTAATTGCTGCGCAGGCTGATCTTGTATTCACCGTTAACCGGGTAGAGGAATATGGCAACTTCGGTGCCGGTGACTTCGCGCAAGGTGTCGATGACGCTGCTGAGTTCAACGGACGTTACGGAATAGTGGTCCATGTCCTCGGGAGTGAGGTAGCTGTAGACAACTTTTCCATCGAGGGCAAGCTTGCTGTTCATCATCACATATCCGGTGACGAGCGTCTGGGTGTACGTTCTCGTGTAGTACGTTTCGTTGATGATGCGCGTGAAGTCGATTCCTTTTTCGAGCAAGTCTCCGATGACCATCATTGTCTTATGGCCGGTGCTGCTAAACTTGAAAGCGCCTGTGTCGTGTACGATGCCGAGGTATAAACATTCTGCGGTAGCTTTGCTGATTTTGTTCGGGTCCATTAAAAAGTACAGGACTTCGCTTGCGGAACTTGCCTTTGCATCAACAAAGTTTACGGTGCAAAGCTGCTTGGCGTTACTGATGTGGTGGTCTATATTGCATGATTTGCGTGATGTCCTAAGGCAGCTACTTCCATTGGCGCCGATTCGCTCGATTGTAGGAACGTCCATAATGAATGTCAAGTCAAAATCCCCGAATTCTTCGTTATAGTATTCGTACGTCTCATTCGCGTTTGCGAGAATCTTGTAGTTTTCGGGGAAGCGTTCCAAGAAAATACGGACTTTGATTGTCGGGTAGTTGTCGCTGATATAGTTGTAAAGACCGAGCGTAGACCCCACGCAGTCTCCATCGGGGCGGACGTGTCCAAAAATGGCAACGCTTTTTGCTTCGTTCAGTAAATCATCAATTTGCATAAGGCTTTCCTTCTTTTTTGAAAAATGTAAATAAATATTTTGGATTGGCTAGACGGACTTTCTATATTTGCCGCGATGAAACTTTTATTTACTGATCTAGATGGTACGCTTCTTGACGACGAGAAGAATATTAGCCAAGCGGACATGGCTTCGATCCGCGCGATGATAGACGCGGGACACAAGTTCGTGATGACGACGGGACGTCCGCTCACAAGCGTAAAGCACATTGCCGAAAAGTACGGCTTCTTGAAGCCGGGGTATTTTCTGGTGAGCTTCAACGGCGGTCTCATTTACGATTGCGGAACGGGACAGCCGATTTTGACGCGTCGCATTGCTGTGGATCAGGTGAAGTTCATCATGGATGAGGCTCACAAGCGCGGGATGCATGCGCACACGTATGCCGGCGATTTGGTGGTCTCGGAATACGAAACGGAACAGCTCAAGACGTATTGCCGCTTGATGAAAATGGATTATGTTGTTGTAGACGATATCCGCAATTATTATGGTGGGGTAAATTGCAATGACGGCCCGATTAATGTGGTGGTCAAGCCGCCGATCAAGGTGAACGTGATTACGCCGTTTGAACATTCGAGTCTCGTGGATTTCCGCGCCGAGATGCGGACTGTCACGGCGGGCAAGCTGTTCGACGTGTTCAGCAAGCCCGAAATGCTCGAGTTCTCGCACATGCTTTCGAACAAGGGCGCTGCCGTGCGTTACATGGCGGACTTCTATCACGAGCCGATTGAAAATACGATTGCCGTGGGCGATGAAGAAAACGATTGCCCGATGATCGATGCGGCTGGCGTTGGGGTGGCGATGGCGAATGCGTCACCGGCGGCAAAGGCTGTTGCCAATTACGTGACCGAGCGCGACAACAATCACTCCGGGATTACTGAAGTTATCGAGAAATTTGTGCTTTAGGGCTGTGGGCAATGGGGTCGGGGCTAAAGCCCCTCTGAGCACGCTTCGCTATGAGCAATCGCCCATACCTCATACCTACATTACTTTCTTAAGTCTCGCGATAATCTCATCCACATCTGTAAAGGCGCACATGGGGAGGCTTACGACTTTTTGACAGGCTACCGTGGCGTTGCTGGCGCAATCTTGTGATGCACTGAGGCTCTCGCACACTTGAGCGAGTTCCTTGAAGCATGGCTGCGTGTGCAACGGCATGGGGTAGTGGATGCAGTACGGCACCCCGGCGCTTTCTAGTTGCTTTAAAAAAGTTGCGCGGTCTTCTGCCAATACGGTGTATTGCGCGTACGTGCTCGTGTTGCCTTCTGCAATTTTTTGCGGCACGATTCCCGGAATGGCTCTGAAAAACTCATTGTACTTGCGGGCGTTCTCGTTGCGCTTCTTCAGCTCGTCTTTGAAATGGCGGAACTTCACGCGCAGTATGGCGGCCTGGATGGCGTCTAGCCTGCTGTTCATGCCGCAGATTTCATGAATGTATCGCGTCTGGCTTCCGTGGTTTGAAATGAGGCGGATCCTTTGCGCAAGTTCGTCGTTTGCGGTGAAGAGCGCGCCACCGTCGCCGTAGCAGCCGAGCGGCTTTGCCGGGTAAAAGCTCGTGATGGAAATGTCGCCGAACGTGCAGGCGGGTATGCTGTTTTGCATAGCCCCGAACGCTTGGGCTGAGTCTTCAATGAGCCAGAGACCGTTTGCCAGTGCGCATTTTCGAATTTCTGCGTACGGGGCGCACTGCCCAAAGAGGTTGACCGCGATAATCCCGCGCGTCTTTTCGCCAATCAGCGATTCGATACTTTCTGCGCTGACCTGGAGCGTTTCTGCGTCGATGTCTGCAAATTTCGGGATGCCTCCGAGGCGCATCACGCATTCGGCGGGGGCAATAAAGGTGAAGTCCGGGACGATGACTTCGTCTCCCGGTTTTAGCCCGAGGGCGAGGAGGGCTATGGTCAAGGCGTCCGTTCCGCTACCGCAGGTGATGGCATGCTTTACGCCTGTGAATTCCGCAAGGCTCGATTCCAGCGCCTGGACGACCGGTCCTCCGATGAAGCAGCCACTGTCAAGAACCTCGTTTTCGGCTTGTTGAAATTCTTTCAGGTAGGCTTCGCGCTGTGCACGTACATTGATAAACGGAATCATAAACCGTAATTTAGAAAATAGTGGTTGGTTATTGGTCAATAGGAATTTGTCACTGGATCCTTCGACTCCACTACGTTCCGCTCAGGATGACATCATCCTTCCGACTTCCTACTGTCTACTTCCTGCTAAAACATCCCCTTGACAACTTCTAAACTTTTACTATCTTTGTGCTAACATTTTTTAAGTAGGTTTTCACCCGGAGAATTTAAGGTGCCTCAACACAAGTCTTGCAAAAAGCGTTTGCTCCAGGCCGAAAAGGCCAACGCAATGAACCGTTCCACTCGTAGCGCTATCCGTGCTAGCCTCAAGGTTATCCGCACTGCTGCTACGAAAGCCGCTGCCCTCGAAGAAATGCCGAAGCTCTTCAGCATGCTCGACAAGGCTGCCGTTTCTCACCGCGCTGGTTTCTGCGCCAACCGTGCTGCCAACTACAAGGCCAAGGTTGCTAAGGTCATCAACGGCCTCGCTTAATTAAAGCTTTTCTACAGGTTTTAAGCAAAATGAACCGATATGCTCATGGCGTATCGGGTTGTTTTGTTGTATAGAACTTTGGGGGTGGGGTTGCTTGGTTAAATACGAGGGGAGTCGATATTAGACGAAATATTGTGATTTTAGTTAAAAAACGCCAAAAATAAAAAATAATTTTTTTGTTACGAAACTTTTTTACTAGATTAAGTATTGGGTTTCAAGGATTTAGAATGTCGTCTATTAATTTTGCTACAAGAGAGATTAGTTGTAAGGTCGTTTACTATGGTCCTGGTTTGAGTGGAAAAACCACAAATCTTCAGGTTATCCATCAGAAAATGCCTCAAGATAAGCGTACCGACATGGTTTCGCTCGCTACGGAAGGCGATCGAACGCTGTTTTTTGACTTTTTACCTTTGAATTTGGGCGACATCAAGGGGTTTAAGACTCGTTTCCAGCTTTATACGGTTCCTGGCCAGGTTTATTATAACAGTACACGTAAGCTTGTGCTTCGTGGTGTCGATGGGATTGTCTTTGTAGCGGATTCCCAGCGTTCTCGCCAGGCCGAAAACTTGGAAAGCCTTCAGAACTTGCGCCAGAATTTGCAGGACTACGGCATGAACTTGGACGACATTCCGTTCGTGCTGCAGTACAACAAGCGCGACATGGATAATGTGTTTACTCTGGATGAAATGAACGAAATGCTCAATCCAGATAAGAAAATTCCATTCTTCCCGGCGACGGCCCATAATGGCAAGGGTGTTGTGACGACTCTTAAGACTATTGCCATGCTGGTGATTGAAAAGTTTAATGTGAAGCAGGGCTTTTTGCGCAAGGCCGCTGTCGGTGCAACTACGGCAGCTCCTACAAGTGAAACTCCGGCTGAAAAAGTCGATGCCGCTAAGCCACAGAATGAAACCCCGGCGCCTCAGCCGGCTTCTCCGTTCCGTATGCCGTCGTTTGCCGCAAAACCTCAGACAAATGCGGGTAATTCCGGCGGTGCTGGTTCTGGTTTGTTCCAGAAGGGAGCAATGTCGTCGCCATTTGCCCGTCCGCGCGTCTCGACCGCCGTGCCAAGAATGCCTACGTTTGGCCGGTCTGTCGATAAACCGACTCAAACGGATGACGATGAAATTGTCTTGCGTCCGTACAAGCCGAAGGACAAGTAGTTTTTTATAAACGATAGTGGTGTAATATGAGCGATTATACAATTTATTCAGATGATGCAAACAAGGTGCGTCGCTTGATGACTGCGTATCAGGCCAGTGTCAAGTGCGAATATGTTGTTCTTTGCCATCGAGACGGAAACATCATTGCCGAAGTCGGCTCTCTTGGCTCGGATCTAGATGCAACGCCTCTTGCTGTGTTGAGTATTGCCGCATTTGACTCGTCACGTCAGATCGGTGTAATGCTTGGCGGAGAAAAGTTCCAGTCCGTTTCTTTTACAGGCGAGAACCGTTCCGTTTATATTTCTCCTGTAGCTCAGTCGCTCCTGCTCGTGCAGGTGTTTAATGGTGGCCGACTTCCGAATCGCATAGATGACTTTAATCGCTTGCTGGTTGAAAAGTTGGAAGACGCCGTTCCTGCGTTTACACAGAATACGAGCAGTCTCGTTCGCTAGGAGGTGCTTGTGGCAGGTAGGTTTCCGCCACTGCGAAATTTGCGTAAGACGACTCTTTTGGCAATGGTCGTCTTTCTTGGTTTCTTTGTACACCGCATTGTCATGTTTTTTATTGATGACGATGTCAGCTTTACGGACAGTTCCGACATAGAACTTTCTCCTGCCAATAGTGTGGTCTGCCGTCATATTGTAAATGGGGAACCCTTTGGTTCTGACAGCGTCTTTGAAGAAAATACAAGGCTTTACGTTTTTTCGTCCATTACAAATTCTGCACGTTATCAGGAAGACACGCTTTTTCACATTTGGTTCCTGGGGATTGATACGATTTTTGTAGAGCCATGCAATCTTGCTGGAGATGTTTGCAGTTCTATGCTTGCTTCGGACTTGGTTGAGCTTGGCGAATGGAGCGTTGATTTGGTGGCTGGCCGCAAGTTGCTTGCCAGCAGGCAGTTCCGCGTGGTGGCTCCGTCCCGGTAATTTTGTATGCGGTCGATTCCTTGTCTGGGCCTGCTGCTTGTCAGTTTTGCCTTTGCTTTGGATGTGGATTCGCTTCCTGTCTGGGATCCTTCAATTCTTGAAAAGAATACTTTAGAAAATGCATCCGGAAATGCGTCTGAATCGGCGATTCCTGTATCAGCTGACGCTCCGGATTCTTCACGTGCAGAAATCGAGACTCACGGCTACAAGACGATGCAAGTCACTGTGGGCGATGGCGGTACGCAGGTCGATCAGGAACTGCGACTCTCGATTCAAGGGCGCCTAGCTGATAGCGTCTACATTGATGCACTTTTGTCGGATGTGGACCGCAAGGCGGGGGATCAGACGACGGCAACGCTCCAGGAAGTGGACCAGATTTATTTCCGTGTAGAATCTCCGTATGCGATGCTCCATTTGGGCGATTTTACGTGGACAGACAATTCCATGGGACTCACGTCGTTTAGCCGTTCTACGCTTGGCGCGATGGCGACATTGCGCTACAAGGGTTCGGAAGTGAGCGGGGCGTGGGGTACGGATGAAGTGACGCGGTATTCGCGTTCGTTTAGCGGTGTGCAGGGGCAGCGCGAAGGCTATTATCTGGATGAGTCTGGCAGCTTTGTTTCGATTGTACCGAATTCTGAAAAAGTATGGTTGAATGGGGTTGAGCTTGTTCGTGATCGCGATTACGAAGTGAATTACGCCGGCGGTCTCCTGAATTTTAAAAACGGGATCATTCCCGGAACAGACGACGAAATACGCGTGGAATACGATGCTTACTTAAGTGAAAGTATTTACACGATGTATGCCGTTCGCGGTAGTTTGCGCTTTGAAAATGTATTCTTTGATGTATCCGGTTTCCATTTGGAAAATGACGTAGACCGCATGCGCAAAAGTTCGCTGGACAGCGTGGATTATGAACGCCTGAAAAACGATCGCGGCGGGGATTTGCGCGATTCCTCGCTTAACGAACTGCATCGCCCGAAAATGTCGGAACGCCTGGGGGCACGCCTCCGCTTGCAGGCGGAACATCGCTTTTATGCCGATGTCGAACTTGGCTTAAATCGCATGGATTCGAATACAGTCTCGAAAAATGTTGGTGGCCCGAGCGGTCGTGCTTTTAGATGGTATGTGACGACAGACTCGACGCAGAACATGAATGCTTTCCCCGTGGCGCTTTCGGTCTATGGAAATTTTGTACAAGATGGGTTTGCTATTTCAGAATTTAACGGGAGCGATCGAGACTGGAACTCCTATGCGCTCAAGAATGAATGGGATTTGGACAGCGCTCTTTTGAAAGGCGGCTTGCGCCATGATGAACTTGCGCTTCGCCTTCGTCTAGGCAAGGACTGGTTTGGAACGGCAAAGTGGGGATACCGCCGTGGCGATGAAGAACGCTGGAATTCCTCGCGGTCTCAGTTGTCGCTTGTGCACCGCAATTTGGATGTGGCCAGCGAAATTTCTGCAATGTATGTCTCGAGTACGCAGGAAGTGGATCAGAAGCGTTACCAAGGAACTTTTTCGTCGGAATTCTTGCGCGGATTCGTTAGACCGTTTGGTCGTGGCGATGTACGCTATTCGGTGCTCGATTCGCTGGGACATAAGTCGGAACGGGGCTATGCAAAAACGTCCGTTGGAGCGACTTTGAATGATGACCTGTGGAATGTGAAGGAATCGATCGGGACGCTTACGGTGCGCAAACATGAAATCTCAGGGCGTTCCCGCGACGAGGATTGGCGCGATTCCGTGAATCTCGTGACATGGACTCAGTCGGCAGAAGCGAATTTTCATCGCTTTGGTCTTTCGCACTTGTTGCAGTATACCCATGCCGTTTCTGATTCGCTGGGCGCCTCGGATTCCTGGGTGGGCGACCTGACAACGAACTTTGGCGATGACGATATGGGCCTGCAAGGTTCTGTTGCGTACCGTTTCGGAATGACTTCGGAGCAGACTTATACGGCAATATACAAAGCCGTGGCGAAGGGAACGGGCGATGTTCGCTATGACAGCCTTACCGGAAGTTTTATCGAAGGTGTCGATAACGGCGATTTTGTCTATGAAGGCATGGGCCGCAATGACTCCGTGGGGGCCGTGCTTTCGTCAAACGCAATGTTTGAAGCTTCGATTGAATGGAATCCGGGCGTTTCGCTTGGAATTTCGCAGGGGCTGTTGCGCGATATAACGATTAGCGCTTCGTACCATTCCGAAGCCGAAGATACAACGGGTAAAAAAATTTATTTTCCTCCGGTTTATCCGGCTGCGCTGCGTCGCGTGACGGCGGGAACGGTTTCGTGGGAGGCAAGCCTTGCCTGGGATCATCCGTCGGGAATCTCGGCATCGTATAACCCAAGTGCCAGTTACGAAAAGAAGATGTCGTCAATCGGGTACTATCAGGATGTTTTTGACCATAAGCTCACGGCTGGATTTAAAATAAACGATGAACATTCTGTGCATGTTGACAATACTTTTGAAAATGTTCACTTGGCTGCATTGCAAAAACTGGACTGGAATATTTGGGAGATTACGGGGCGGTATACTTGGAAATTTCCTGCGGGGTTTAGCGTGTCTCCGCGTGTCCGCTATAGGGAAGGTTCTGGCGAAGATAATACCGAAATGTCTTTTGGAGCGCATCTCTGGGAAGAGGAACTCCGTGTCGGTTATGAAAAAGAAGGCGTTGTCGATGCGCATGTTTCATTTGCTTCTATACAAATGAATAAACATGATGGCGCAATTCCGTACCAGATGATGTCTGGCTTTGGCGATGGTGTAACATTCAGGCTTGAATCGATGGTGTCGGTGGAGGTGAATCACTTTTTGTCGCTTTCGCTCCGCTATATTTTGCGCTTTGGCAATGCCGAAGAACATATATTCCAGAAACTGGCAACAGAGGCGAAGGCGTATTTCTAGTATGATGTTGTGGACTCGAAATATTTTGTGCGTGATTGCGGCCCTTATATTTGGCGCGGGTGTATGCCTCGCGTCTGAATGCCGTATTGAACGTGTAGAATGGGAGGGTGAACACGACGAGTTTGATGAACTTTCGATGAGTGTGATTGTCGGCGCTCCGTGCGATTCATGGCAGGGGGCAAGGCAAAAGCTGTTGCGGTTTTACGAGGATCGTGGATTCCTGGGTGCAAAGTTGCAGGTGAACGTCGATAGCGCGGGTGTGGCTCGTTGCCGTTTTGAACGTGGCAGTGCCTGGGTGTGGGGCGGGTCTGAAAATCTGGATTCCGGTGCGACGGACATTGGTGTCTTTAGGCTGCTGACGGGGCTTGAAGTTGGCGAAAAAGTGTCGCTTTCGGATTTGGAACGCTCGGAACGCAAGCTCTCCCGATTGGGCTATTACGAAAAGACTGCCGATGTGCGCTTGTTCCGTGATCCGGTGCGCAACCGCGTGATTCCGGCGTATTCTATGCGGGCTGCCCCGATTTCTGCGGCAGAAGGTTTTCTCACATATTCGAGCGACGAAAATGTTTGGGAAGGAAAAATCAATCTCGATTTGTACAACATCTTGGGGACGGGTCGCGATTTGCAAATGAATGGTTATTCGCAAAAGACTTCCCGCCGTATTGAAGGCTCGTATCGTGAACGGTTTATTTTTGGCACCGCCTGGGATGTCCTTGTTCGCGGGTTCTTTGAAGATGATTCTCTGTCGCGTGATTCCCGCCTGGAACTTGGCGTGTCGAGGAATATCGGGTTCAATCTTGAAATTTCGGCATTTGTGGGTATCGGCAATGACGAGAAAAGTTCGTCGCTGGAGCTTTCGTACATTTCGCTTGACCGGAGCGTTTTGCCTCGAAGCGGTACGTCGCTAGATGTCTCGCTTGCGTGGATGATGGATCGCCCGGATTCGCTCGATAGCTATTTGCGGTTGCATGCGTCCTTGGTCCATTACGTGCCGCTGTGGAAAAATTTCATTGTGCGCTACTCGGCTGCGGCGGGTGCGTTACTTCCGTCGGGAGGCGCGTTTGCGCGTGAGGACTTGTTTAGCCTGGGCGGCATCAATTCGTTTAAGGGGATGATGTATGGCTTTATGCGGACGCGCGCGTACGGGTTTTCGCAGGCGGCGTTCCTGTGGCAGGATGGCTACGATTTGTCGATTGAGCTGTTCTATCAGCCGGGACTTTATAGGCGGATGAGGCCGTTCCACGGGTGGGCGCACGAGCATGATTACGGCATCGGGTTTACGCAGTATCGCAAGTCCTGGAGCTTTAGCATTTACTATGCGCTCCGCAATGGGTGCGATTATTTGGACGGTGTCCTTGGCTTCGGGGTGAAGACGCTGTTTTAAGAAAAGAGCTTTTGAAAACAGCTGGAAAAGTACGCTATGCGGGCGGGGCCCCAGCTCGGAGTTGACGCCTACGGCGTCTGCGGCTTCACTCGGTTATGCCGGTCTGCAAGCAGCCCGTCGCAACACTCGTTTTGCGCGCTACTGAGGTATGAGCTGTTGTAACAAGAAATGCTCAAAGCGAAGCGTGCTCAGAGGCACAACGTGCCGACCTCATACCCCTTAACTACAGTCTATTTTACAATTTTGGAACGCGGACTTTGTCGCCGGCGTTGAGGTGCTCGAGCATGACGCCCGGGTTCACGGACTGGAGGGCTGAGAGCACGTAGAAGCGGGGGAGGTTCTGTGTGCCTGCTCCATACGTTCTGCGGAGGAGCTTGAACAGGTCTTCGCCATCGTTAGCGGTGACGACCTTGTAAAGACTCTTGTTCGACGGGTCGGACTGCAAGGCGGAGAGCGCGTTCGAGAACTTGGCGACGAAATTTTCGGCGTTGTTGTTTGGCTTTGTGGCTTCTGCCGCTTGCTTGACCTGTTTTGGCGGTTTGCTCAGCCCGGATTTGCGGCTCGTGCTCTTTCCGGTGACGGACGGCGGGAGCTTGAATGTCGGCGCCTTGAATGCGTTCATCTTGAGGCTCACGTCGGCGGTGTCTTTGCCCTTTTTGACCGGTTCGAGTTTCAGGATGGAGTCCAGCGAGGCGATGTAGTTGCTGTCAGGCCATTCCTCGAGCACCATGCGCTTGTTCACCTCGACGATTTTTGCGGTCGGGTGGTCGTTTTCGCAGGCAATCAAAAGTAACGGAAAAAGCAGCAATAAAGATTTCATGCTATAAAAATACTAAAAATGAGGTTGCAACTTGCCAAAATCCTAAAAAACAACTAAATTATAGCTCTCAACAATTACTTCACAGGAAGTTTTATAATGAAAGAAGGTATCCACCCTAATTATCAACCGGTCGTGTTCGTCGATGCGAATACGGGTAAAGAATACATCACCCGCTCCACGAAGTCTTCCGCCGAAAAGAAGACTATCGATGGTGTTGAATATAACGTGATTTCTTTGGAAATCACTGCTGATACCCATCCGTTCTGGACGGGCAAGCAGCATCGCGTGGATACGGCTGGCCGTATCGACAGCTTCAACAAGCGCTATGGCGGCGGTGCTAACATCACCTCTGCAAAGCGTAAGACTCGCAAGGCTGCTCCGGTCAAGGCTGAAGAAGAAGCTTAATCTTCTTAAATTTTGGGGCCTCCCTAACTAGGGAGGCTTTTCTCTTATTTAACCCTGAGGACGCAAAATGAAAAAGAAACTTAGCATTTGTGCCGCTGCCTTCATCGCCCTTGCTATGACGGCTTGCGATAGCGGTAAGACTGGAACCATCGAAGGCGAAGTTCGTGATGCTTTCACTAACAAGCCGCTGGAAATGCCGACCGTCGGTATGGACTCCACGATTTACACCACTCTTTCCAAGAAGTACGAATTCAACCAGGAACTCCGCAAGGGTAAGTTTAAGTTTGTCAAGGTTCCGGTTGGTGCCTATAGAGTTTATGCTGGTCGTTCTAAGTATGTGAAGACCCGTATGAAGATTGAAACGACGGAACAGAATCCGAACGCTTCGCTCATTCTTTACATCTACAGCGCCCAGGTTGATCCGGGTCTGTACCAGGGTACTCCGGAAGGCCCGCTCAAGATCGATAACAAGTGGGTGGTTTACTCCACGAACTGCAATGAATCCATTGCCGGTTACCGTTTGACAATGCCGCAGCAGACGGGTAGCTCCACTGCAAGCATTGCTGAAAAGATTGGTGTCCAGAAGAAAGGCAAGAAGGGCAAGAAGGCTAAGAAAGCCGCTCCTGCTCAGGTCGCATCTGCTGTTACGAACCTCCCTGAACCGCGCGTCATTGAAGGCAAGCTCGAAGTGTTCTTCCGTAACGCATCTTCTGTGACGACTCCGCTCATTGCTAAGACCTATCCGGCTGTCGTTGCTCCGATCGCTTCTCACAAGGACTGCAAGGGCTTTGGCGCAGGCGAAACGAAGGGCGTGTTCCCGGTCAAGGACAAGGCAACCGATCTCAAGGTCGAATACGTTGCTGAAAACCTCTTCAAGATTACTGGCGATCTTCCGAAGGGCAAGCAGATTATCCAGCTCTCCCAGGACGGAAAGACGGTCCAGACTTACTATTTCGAAGCCAAGTAAGTTTTCGAAAATAGCTTGAATATAAAAACTGCATGGCCAAGAGGTCGTGCAGTTTTTTTTGTATAAACAAAAAAACTCCGTTGGAAAACGGAGTCCGCGACGAAGTCGCCAAACTAAAACTATTGACTAGAATTCAATCAGTCCCTTAGCTTCGTCAGCGAGGATGACCTTTGTGGCCATGTTAATGAACAGGCCATGTCCGACGATACCTACGATGTGCTCGAGGTCGCGGGCGAGTTTGTCCGGGTCTGCGATGGGGGCGAACTTTGCATCGGCGATGAGGTTACCGCTGTCGCTAATCACTGGACCGTCCTTGCCTGGAGCGCCCATGCGGACCTTGACTTCACCACCGAGCTTTTTCACGCGTTCGGTCACGACGGCGATGGCGCCCGGGATGATTTCAAGAGGGACGGCGAACTTGGTGCCGAGCTGCTGCACGGCCTTGCCGGAGTCTGCGATGATCACGTAGTTGTCCGTCATGGAGGCGACGATCTTTTCGAGGAGGTGTGCGGCTCCGCGGCCCTTGATGAGGTTACGGTTCGGGTCGATTTCGTCGGCGCCGTCAATCACCATGTCGAGGTGGCTCACTTCGCCCATTTCCTTGAGCGGGATGCCGAGGCTACGGCATTGGAGCGTCGTGCTCCAGCTGGTCGAAACGCCCGTCACGTGGATGCCTTCGGTCTTGATGCGTTCGGCGAGTCGGTTCACCATGTGGGCCGCCGTGCTGCCTGTGCCGAGACCGACAATCATTCCGTCCTTGATCATGTCTGCGGCGCGAACGCCTGCAGCCTTCTTGAGTTCATCCATCGATGCCATTAGCGCCATCTCCTTTCGTTTGAATCAAAGTTGTCGTCGCCCATGCGGTTGTCGTAACTGTCATAGTTATCGTAGCCGTCGTAATCGTCTTCGTCCGGGAATCCTGATTCCTGCTCGGTGAAGCTTGCTTCGACGATGTCTATGACTTCGACATTGAATGTCAAGTCCTTGCCTGCAAACGGGTGGTTCCCGTCTACTATGACCGTATCTTCGAGAATTTCCTTGATGGTGTAAATGCCGTCGCACTGGTCGTCGTCATCGTCAAGGTTCAAGTCGTTCACAAATTCTTCGGCGGTGTCCGGCAGCTGGAATTCGCGGATATCGTTATCCTGGTACATTTCGAGTTCCATGCCGAGCCAGAGTTCCCCGACGTCGCGGAGTTCTTCTTTGGGAACCGTAAGGATAAGGTCCTTGCGGTATTCGCCGTAACCGAGATTCGCCGGAATGCTCACTGTAAACTTTTCGCCCAGACGACGCCCCGTCAGTGCGTCTTCAAGTCCGGGAATGATGTTGTTGTATCCGTGAATGTACACGAACGGCTGAGTGGCGGGAACTTCTTCAAGAATTCGCTTGCCTTCTCTGAGGGTGTAGGCTATGCTCACCTTCATCTTGTCTTGGATGACTACCATACGTGTCCAAATGTAGTAAAATTGGTCAATTTCACCACTTATATTAAATTGTTTTTCTAAATTACGTACATGCTTTACGGTATTTGTTCAGATATCCATTCCAACGCCACGGCATTCAAGGCTGTCCTTGAGTCTATGCACGATAACGGCGTTGAACGGAGAATATGCCTTGGTGATATTGTGGGATATGGCGTCGATACCGATGAGTGCGTCAATTTGGTTAAAGAGAACATGGATGTGTGCCTGATCGGAAACCACGACAGCGTGGCGGTACGGTACGAATCCAGCGCTGGCTTCAACCCGTATGCGAAGCAGGCGATTGAATGGACCCAGAAGAACCTTTCCAAGGAGTCTGTGGCGTTTATCCGCTCGCTTCCATATATTCACGAAGAAAACGATATCTGCTTTGTGCATGCGTCGCCCTTGTCTCCGGCAGATTGGGTCTACGTGACCGATCTTGAGGATGCGCTGAACGCTTTTGACCATTTCTCGGAGCGTTACTGCTTTGTGGGGCATACGCATAGCCCGGTCATCATTGCAAGCCGTCCTTTGGCGATTCCGAAAATTTTGGATGAGTACGAGTACGTGATTGCGAATACCGAACGCTTGCTGGTGAACGTCGGCAGCGTGGGGCAGCCACGCGACCGCGACCCGAGAGCCTGCTGGTGCCTACTCGATACCGAGACCAAGTGTGTACGGCTCATCCGCGTGGAATACGACATCCGAGAGACGCAGAACCGCATGAAAAAGCAGGGAATGCCCTCGTTCCTGATTGATAGACTATCGGTGGGGAGATAACTTAGACGAGAGAACGGCTCTGCTCCCCATTCGCGGATCATGACCACGTAAGCGCTAAAGCGCAAGTGGTCAAAGAGAGCCTACAGACTAGAGACGAGAGAGGTGTAAATGACAAGGTTTGGTTGTATGAAAACATGTTTAACTTTAAATGATGTTGAAGGCGATATTCGTCTTTTGTGGTTGCATTCTTTCGTCTGATTATGAAATGGATCTTAGCAGTTTTTGGTCGTGCCGGTTCCCCGTTCATTGCGGACGAGGTGGAAAAGTATGTGAAGCGCTTGCGCGGTTCCGCGATGCCACTTGAAGTGGTAGAACTCAAGGAATCGAAAATTGACGACCACGCCCAGGCGCTTGCCCAGGAAGCTGCCGTTTTCGAAAAAAAATTCCCGCGTAACGAGTACCGCCGAGTGATCCTCTCCGAAGAAGGGAAGCTTATGACGACGGTAAAGCTTGCCGATACGTTACAGGCCCGCTTTACGGGAAATATTGTGTTTTTGATTGGCTCTGCGTACGGCATCGACGAGAACTTGAAAAAGTCGGCCGACTTGCTGTTAAGCCTTTCTCCGTTGACTTTTACCCATGACCACGCGAGGATTATCACGGTGGAACAGCTCTACCGCGTCCAGATGGTCATGCAAAACCACCCGTATCATCATAGGTAGCTTATGAGGTATGAGGGCGCTTCGCTTTGGGGTCGCACCTGCGGTGCTTTGAGCTCGCTTCGCTTTGAGCTTGTTTTTTTCTTTTTCCTTCCCTCAGAGTTTTATGAATGTGACCATCCAAAAACCTCATGCAGCTTACCCCATAACCCCATACCCCAAAGCCCGCTGTAGCGGGCGACCCCATAACCCATTATGTTAATTTCTGCAATTGTAGCTGTTTCTGAAAACAATGTCATTGGGCGCGATGGGCACTTGCCGTGGCACCTTTCGCAGGATCTCAAGCGCTTCAAGGCGATTACCACAGGGCATGCCATCATCCTCGGTCGCAAGAATTACGACGATATCGGTCGTCCGCTGCCGAACCGCACGAACTACGTGCTCTCCCGAAACAAGGAATTTCAGGCCCCGGGCTGCATAGTCTGCTCGTCGCTCGGTGAGGCTATCGAGGCCGCCCGCGCCGCAGGCGAGACGGAGTGCTTTATCATTGGCGGTGCCGCCGTGTACCGTGAAGCGATGCCGCAGGTCGAAAAGCTCTATTTGACGAGAGTTTTGTCGCATGTGGATGGCGATGTTTTCTTCCCGGAATGGGAGGGAGACTTCGAAAAAGTCAGCGAAGAACCGTTCCAGGCTGACGAAAAAAACGATTTTCCGACTGTTTTTCAAATTTGGGTACGAAAAAAATAAGATTCTATTGCTTTTAGAATTTCTTATTATATATATATGCTGATGAAAAACGGAAAGAGAATTCTTAAGCTTCTCGTTGCAGTGCTTGCCGCTGTAAGTGTTGCTTTGTTTGTCATCAGTTTCAACGGAATGTGTCGTCATGGCACGTGTAATCATGTTATCAAACTTAACGATGGTTGGTCCGTTTCTTTTTCCGATGTGCATCTCACTCCGTTGAAGCATGTGTCGGAATTCCGGGTGCCTTCAAATGTTGAACCCGGTGATACCATTATTTACGAACGGAATATGAGGGATGATTCAATCCCTTTGCCGACGACTTTGCGCTTCCATGCGTATCACGTTGCTATTGCCGTTTATGTCGATAGTATTTGCTATTACCGTTATGGATTTGAACGCTTTAAGGAAGGGTGGCTTGTCGGTAGCGGAATCCATCTTGTGAACATGCCTGAGCATTTGGACCAGCATACGATTCGCGTGGTCACAGTTGTCACAGAAAGGGCTGCCGCAAAATCACTGACATCTATAGAACTTTTGCGCTCCGGTAGCATGACGGATTATTTTGCGAACAATTCCGATTCCATTACGATTGGAATTTTCCTGATGTTCTTTGGCATGATTGCCTTTATTACCGGGTGTTGTGCAGTGGGGTTTGACCGGGCGTATTATCGACTTATCCTGATTGGACTTTTTGCAGGGCTGATGGGACTTTGGACGCTCAACTACGCAAAGGGAATTCAGATATTCTCGATGAATTATGCTCTGGATACGACGCTAGAGTATGTATCGCTTTATCTTGCAGCAATACCGTTTGGGCTTCTCATCATCAATATGCGTTCTGGCAAGATTTCGCCGTGGAAAATGAGAATGCTGAAAGGCATTGTCGGTTTTGGCGGCTTGTTCTTTGTTGTGACGACTATTTTGCATGTGGCTGATATTGCTCATTATCCGTCATTTTTGATTGTCTATCACAGCTATATTTTTGTTTCGTTCTTGTTCATGGTCGTTTTCAAGGTGCTTTACGATCGCGGTGCCGGCCTCCAGGAAAAGATCCTTACGTCTGGTACGGTTGTGTTTGTGCTGTTTGGGATTGCGGATGTATTCCGCTATAATATCCAGAATATGCTGGGCTTGGACAAGCCATTCATGGATTCGACATGCTTGCCTGTGGGGGCACTCCTCTTCATTTTGCTCTTGATGGTGGGTTACCTTGTTTACATGTACGAAGAACTTATGGACAAGACCGAGAAGGAAGTCCTTCGCCAGATTGCCTATAGAGATGCGCTCACTGGCATATATAACCGTGCTAAGTGCGAACACATTTTTGAAGTCCTCAATCGTGATGATAGCGATTATGCTATTGTGAGTATCGATGTGAACGGACTCAAGTACGTCAACGACCATTTTGGACATTCTATGGGCGACAAGCTCCTCTGCGCCTTTGCCGATGTGTTCAAGAATGCTTTTAACGGCATTGGAACGACTATCCGCATGGGTGGCGATGAATTTGTGGCAATTGTCCGTGCGGAACATCTTTCGGATCTGAACACTGCGTTAAAGACGATGGTGCTCCTGGAAAAAGACGCCAAGTTGCCGATCGCCATGAATGTTGCTTACGGTTATTCTATACGCCGTCGAGGTGATGCCGTGACGGCAATGGACGTTTACCGCATGGCCGATGCGAACATGTACGCCATGAAGCTCGCCTCTAAGCAACAGCGAATGGCATAATCAGAGTTTCTAGAATGTCACCCCGGATTTATTCCGGGGTCGACTTTTTATACGAGAAGGCGATGCCGGAACGGAGTCCGGCATGACAAATCCATCATTTATCGAATTGGCTAATGACTAAAAACTAATAACTCATAGCCGTTTTTTTGATTAGATTATTGAACAAGTATGATTGAGTTCAATATCTTTTATAAGCTTGCGGCGGCGCTGGGTATCGGTTTCATTATCGGTATGCAGCGTGAAAACTCGTATTCCCGCAATAATTCTAGGCACCCCGCTGGGCTGTGCTCGTTTTCGATTGTGAGCCTTTGTGGCGCCTTGTCTTGCTACCTGGGCGACCTGATGGGTTCGATTGTCCCCTTTGTCGTTGGCCTTGTGATTGTCGGGCTTTTGCTCGTGGCAAGCCATATTGCGTATGGTCTTTCGAACCGCGATAACGGCGGGCCTGCGGGCGTCACGACGAGTGCTGCTCTTATCATGATTTATTTCTTGGGGGCGCTTTGCTGGTTTAACCGCCTCTTGGAAGCGTGTATCCTCATGATTGTGCTCTTGTGGCTCTTGGCGGTCAAGCGGCAGCTTCACGATTTTGCGAAAAAGATTTCGACTGAGGACATCATTGCGACTGTCAAGTTTGCGGTGATTTCTCTCATGATTTTGCCGTTCTTGCCGAACCGCGCATTTGGCCCGCCGGGCCTCGAAGTTTTGAACCCGCATACGATTTGGCTCTTTGTCGTGTTTATTTGCGGCATCGGCTTTGTGGGCTATGTACTCATTAAGCTTGTCGGCCCTGGCAAGGGTATTTGGCTCACGGGGCTTTTGGGCGGGCTTGCGAGCAGTACGGCACTCACGCTGAACTTGGCGGGGCGTAGCGTTGATAACGAGCAGTATGCGGCGGATTTTACGCTCGGCATTGTGCTGAGCTGGTCGGTGATGTATGCACGACTCTACCTCATTTGCGTGTTCCTGATGCCGTCACTTGCGCTCCCGCTCTTGGCGCCGCTACTTGTGCCTGTGGTGCCTGGGCTTGGTTATGCGGGTTACTTGAAACTTCGTGAATCCAAGGATCATCGACAGAAGACGACTGATTTTAATAATCCGTTCAAGCTGTTGCCGGCGATTAAGTTTGGCCTGGTCTTTACGGTGGTCATGTTCATTGCGAATGCGGCTCATGCTTACTTTGGCTCGGGCGCCTTGATGATTTGTAGCTTCTTGGGCGGTGCTGCCGAAATGGATGCGGTCGCGTTCTCGCTTATCGACATGTGCCGAAAGGCGACTCTTGAACACCACAACTTGATTTTGGCGCTCCTGTTTGCAAGCCTTGCCAATACGCTTACCAAGGGGTGCCTAGTGTATTTCCTTGGAGCAAAGTCCATGCGCCGCCCGATTCTCCCTGCGGTTGTGCTCATTTGTGGTGTTTCGGTCGTGATGATTGGAATTTACTCAGTCGTGTAGTGAAAATGCTGGTATATTTTTTTGTGACAATTTCTCCTCTTGGTTCCCGTTTATATAATTTGGAAATGGGAAAATAAAAAAGTGGGTGTATTATGTCTAATAAGATGAAATTTGCATTGACCATCGCTGGTTTTGATGGTTCTGCGGGGGCCGGAATTTTGGCCGATGTCAAGGCTATGGCTCATTTTGGTGTGTACTGCGAATCTGTATGTACTGCGCTTACTCAGCAAAATGAAGATGAATTTGTGGCGCCTGGCTGGGTCATCTGGGACCGCATCGAAGCTCAGCTAGAAACCTTATTTAAAAAAAGAACTTTCAAGTACGTAAAAATCGGACTTGTCGAAAAAGCCAAAGTTTTGAAGAAAATTGTTGAATATATCCGGACAAAATCTCCAGATGCCTACATTATATGGGATCCGATTGCAAGCGCTTCGGCGGGATTTCATTTTTTGCGAGCTGCCGAACAAGATAAATTCATGCCTGTGATGAATCAGATTGACTTGGTCACGCCGAATCAAGATGAATTTGGATTTCTAGGGCTTGGACTTGCCGCATCTCGCGGGCTGGTTAATCTTGGAAATGATTTTGCGCTTCTCTTGAAAGGGGGGCATTCCAGAGGGAAAGAAGCCGTTGACATTCTCTGGGATCGTGATGGAAAACAGTACAAATTCTCTAGCCCGCGTTTGCCAGGGCATGGAACGCATGGCACAGGCTGCCACCTCTCTTCTGCGATCCTTGCAAATCTTGTGCTGGGGCACACTCTCCCTGAATCGTGCCAGATTGCAAAGAATTACCTCACCGAGCTATTGCAGAGCGGTGAAGGCAGGCTTGCAAAAGATATTTAGTTTAGATAGAATAAGCCTCCCGTTGGGGAGGCTCTTTTAATAAATTATTCTGTTTTACTTTTCAATGCACCTGACGGAAAAGGCGTTGTTTTCTTCGATGGCGCGTTCCGCATAACGTTCATTGTATCCGCCGATGGTCACGAAGTTTGCGATGTAGGTCGTTTCTTCGGTTGCTGTCCAGAAGAAGGCTGATTTTTCCATGTCTTCGTAGGCGAAATGTGTGTTGCTTTTGCCAGACGCGTTAAATGATGCTTTGGTTTCTTCGCAGTACGGACTCCACATTTCGTTGTTGCCGAAGCAGATTCTCTGGCCGGCCTGCTTGACTCTGAAACCGTTCTTCTTGCTTGAACCGAGGTACTTGCTCAAAAAGTTCCAGTCTTTGCGGTCAGGGAGTCTCCAGCCGGTCGGGCATGCCTTCATGGCAGCTTTCCATGTGTAGAGGCGACCGTACTTGTGGCAGTTGGATTTGTCGTCGTTGTAGCAGTAGCTGCCCTTTGTCGTCTTGTAGGTGAGGTTTTCGGCGAGCCAGTTGTGGTTGCCGATTTTCACGATCTTGTAGGTGTGGCCGTCACGCGGGTCCTTGAATTTTTTTGCGGAGGCCTTCTTAGAGGGGGCTGCTGCGGCGATGCAGGCAGCCAGAAGCATAAATACGAAACCAATTCTCATGGACTAAAATTTACAAATTTTCTGTTTTAGAAATTTTGTTATCTTGTAAAATGAAGAGGATTTAAAGTTGTTAATTGAAGATGTAAAAAAATCGATTGCTGATGCCGGTTTTCACGATGGCGAAAAAATGCCTTCCGTGCGTAAGATGGCGGAACGTCTTGGCCTTTCTGTGAATACGGTTCATCGGGCATACAAGATTTTGGCACAAGAAAAACTGGTACAGCTCGTTCATGGCAAGGGTTGCTTTTGGGGTTCGGCTCCGTCGTTTGAGGTGAAGGCCGAGGAAAGTGTCTATTCTGTGGTCGAGCGCCTGTTCCAGAACGATTTGGATAGCGGGTACCTGAATGCTTTTGATGAATTGCCGTCATGCAAGGAGCTTTCGAACCGTTACAATGTTTCGCTTTACATTGTCAAAAAGTTCCTGATGCAAAAATGTGCGCAAGGGATTTTGCGCCATGTGGGACACCGTTTTTTCTTTAGCGAAGAACGCCCTGTCGAAAAGTCGAATTTTATTTTGTTTGTGCACCGCTCGGATGAATTCGGGCGACTGAAAATCGAATCCGAACGTGAATCCGATGTGTTCCGCACATTTGCGCAGATTGCCGCAGAACAGAAAATTGCGGTGAAGTTTATCGGGTATCACGAAGCCTCGAACCAGTTTTATTTATCATCGGGCGAAACTTTTGTTGTAAAGAACGATGCTCATTGCCTGGGCGTATTCCTCTCGACGTGGCTAGTTTATGATGCCGCGAAGTTGTTTGTGCATTTTGCTTCGTTTAAAAATCCGATTTCGGTCTGGTGGGAATACGCTCCGGATGTGATTCCGGTGATTGCCCGCAATAAAAAGAAATGGGCGTTTTACAACGTTGCGTTTGGCAAGGAAGCTGGTGTGATTGTCGGGCGCTATCTCAAGAGCAGGGATATGGGACCTGTTCATTACCTTTCGCCATACCACGCTAGTTTCTGGTCGAAGGCGCGTTTGCAGGGCTTGCTTGAAGCGGGTACGGATGTGATTCCGCTTGTCGATGAGCGCTTTGCATCTCCGTTTGACTTGGCGGATGCTGCAGAACACGAGGGCGTTGAACGTCAGGTGCTTTTGGACAACATTCTTGAATCGCTTTTGAAAAATGCGACTTTGGATAAATTTGTATGTTCAAATGACTGGGTGGCGGCTTCGTTGATTGACTACTTCAAGGCGAAAAAGTTGCCGACGCCGTACGTGGTGGGCTTTGACGATACGATTGAAAGTTACCGCTACGTGTTCGATTCTTTTGCATTCAATGTTGGGACAATGGTGAAAGAGGCAATTTACCACATTGTCGCGCCGACCATATATGCAGAACAGCGGCGCCAAATGCAGACGCCGCTCGGAAGAGTAGTCGAGAAACACTAGTTTTTACAGAATCACCGTCATTCCGAACGAATGCTTCTTCGTCACCCTGAGCGTAGCGAAGGGTCCAGTAAAGTCTTGTAATAAAAAATAACTGGATTCTTCCGCCGTTGGCGTCAGAATGACGCGTTACGCAATAAGAATCAAGCGTTAAACTTGCCAGAGCAGGCGAGGAGCCCGAGCATATACAGGAGTCCGTCGTAGTAGCGCCAGAGCCCAGTCGGAATTTCCATATTCCAGAGGTCTTCTGCAAACGGCTTGATAAGCGGATCGCCTGCGGGGAGCGCGATTGTAGATGCTGCGTTCATGGCGATCAGGCCGCCCGTAGCAGGCCTTGCCTCGCGCGGGAACGCGCTCCCGTCAACACGCATGTCGGCGAGATACGGGCGACGCCCGTGGAGGTAACCGAGAATCTTTCGGACCGCAGAAACTTCCCATTCGCTCACATCGGCGCGTTCGCCCTTGTCTTGCAATTTTGCGGCATCAAGACCGATGTTCCACACGACGCGCCAAGCGTCTCCGCAGAAGCAATCGCTTTCCGGGTGCCACGGCGTTTTCTTTGGCGTTCCGTCAAATTCACTGTAATCGGCGGCAAGTCCCGTGACCGGGTGGCAAGCCTTTTTCAAGTAGGCAACGCTGTTGTCTGCAATCTTGTTCCAAATTTCGTCGCCGCTGGCTTCGCCGTACATTCTGTAGAATGCGACTGTGTTATAGCTCGGGTCGGTGTAATCGTTCCCTTTCATGGGCGAGAATCGCACGAGGCCCGCGTTCACGTCCATCATCGTGTACACATCGCCAGCTTGCGGCTTGTGTGCCATGTCGTTGATGAGTTCGACGGCTTCGCGTTTGTAATTATCGCAATTGAATTTCTTGGCGGCGTAAAGGAGCGCTGCGGCAAAGTATTCTTCGCCATCCGGGGCGGCTCCTGGGTCCATCATTGAAAAATCGGCTGTCGAAACTTGCCAGGAGTAATAACCGGCGAGGTCGCCTTCGGTGTTTTTCATGTGCGTCTTGGCGAATTTCCAAAGTTTGTCGAAAAGGTCTTGCTTGCCGAGGAGTGCGGCAACCGTCATGCCGTAGCTCATGCCTTCGGAGCGGATGTCGTTGTGACCGATATCCACGATGTACGCCATGTCGTTGCCTTTGTCAAAGCAAATGCGTTCGTTTTCGCTGTCGCCTTCGAACAGTTGCGTGAAAGCCTTGTTGAGTTTTGCCTCGATTTCGGCGGGGGTCTTACCAATTTCTTCAAAAATGTTTCTCATGGCATCTAAAATAGAAATGTATTGGGCCGCTGTCCTGTTTTGTAGATGAAATAATTTAAAAGTGTTGTGAGTGTTTCTTGAAACGCTTGGAAAATTGTTGCAATTGTGAAAAAAAACTTGAATAAAATTGGAAATGTCATTATTTGACATTTTACAATTCTATATTCATAAAAAATGATTAATCCCGTTTTTTCAAGCGTGTAGACGGGGAAGGAGAACAAAATGAAGATTATTGAAGAAAAAATATTAACGATCCGAAATGAACGAGTTATTTTGGATTGCGATGTAGCCAGTCTCTATGGAGTGCCTACAAAAGAAATAAATCAGGCTGTTAGGAATAATCCAGAAAAATTTCCCAAGGGGTACATATTCCAAACGACGGATGATGAAAAAAGTGAGGTGGTAAAAAATTTTGACCACCTCGAGAAGCTGAAATATAGTCCTGTTAATCCAACTGCATTTACAGAACGTGGCTTATATATGCTAGCTACGATATTAAAGGGAAAAATTGCTGTTCAGACAACGATAAGTATCATAGATACTTTTGTTGAAATTAGGGAATTGTCTCGTGCTGTAGCTAGTATTCCCCATGTCGTAGATGAATCGGAACGAAAGTCTTTGTTGAAGCGTAGTGGAGAAATAATTTCAAATGTTCTTACGAATGATTTGGAAGAATCCGAAACAGAAACGGAAATAGAATTGAATTTGGCTATGCTTAAGATAAAACATAAAGTTAAAAAGGAACGTCAGCGAAAATAAAAAACGCCCGCATTACTGCGAGCGTCTTTAAAAGCTTGAGTCTTGTTGGCTCTAAGCGGTTTACTACCTGGAGTAGTATTCCAC
Organism: Fibrobacter sp. UWB4; assembly: GCF_002210345.1. Taxonomy (NCBI): domain Bacteria; kingdom Pseudomonadati; phylum Fibrobacterota; class Fibrobacteria; order Fibrobacterales; family Fibrobacteraceae; genus Fibrobacter; species Fibrobacter sp. UWB4. The sequence goes on from NZ_MWQI01000001.1 coordinate 583,129, forward strand.
GACGAGCTGTTCTTCGAGCTTGACCGGGATCTGGTCGCGGAGCGGAAGCTTCACGAGAGTACCCTGCATCTTGCCGAGATCGACAGACAAGTATTCCGGAGCGGCAGCTGCAGAAGCGATTGCTTCCTTGATCTGCACGTGTTCCTTAGACTGTTCACGAACGGCAACCACGTCGCCAGCCTTGATGAGGCGGCTCGGAGAGAAGCTACGAACACCGTTCACAGTGAAGTGACCGTGTGCAACGTACTGACGGGCAGCGAAGATCGTACGGGCAAAACCCATGCGGAAGACGACTGCGTCAAGACGAGTTTCGAGCAAGATCATCAGGTTATCACCTGCAGAACCTTCACGACGGTTAGCTTCCTTGTATGCCTTGGCAAGCTGAGCTTCGGAAATGTTGTAGGTGAAACGAAGACGCTGCTTTTCGACCAACTGCTGCTTGTAAACGGAAGCAGACTTCTTGCGGGTCTGACCATGCTGGCCAGGTGCGAAGTTGCGGCGGTCGAGAGCCTTTTGAGTCTTCTGAGAAACGGCAACGCCGAGAGAGCGTGCTACTTTACCTTTAGGTCCGCGGAAGGAGGACATATTTACCTCTTTGAGGAAGCTCTTTGGTTACGCTTGCAAGTTGGCAGAGCTTGGCACGACTTGCAAGATTTGGACTTCAAATTTAGTCAAATGTTCACTACTTGTCAACAGAATCCTGGCATTTCTCGAAGACGAAGGGGTTGTGGTCGCCTTGGACTTTGAAAATGCGGCGGTCGCGCTCGCATTCGCGCTCGGTGACGGGGTACATCTTGTCCCAGGCTTCGAAAAGCTTGCGGTCTTGCTTGGAGAGGCTGATGTTGTAGGTCTTTTCCATGTAGAAATGAACACGGGCAATCAGGCCTCGGACTTCTTTGCGGGGTTGGACCTTCTTTTCCTTGAAATCAACGATGGTTTCGCACTCGCCGTACATGGGGACCGGGTCGTTTGTCCACTGGCTGAACATGAAGTTGCTGCGGTCCCCGTTCACTTCGCCGATGGCGGGGTAGAGGTTGTGGAGGTCGCCTTCCATGATCTTGAACGTGGTGTCGTTGACACTGCAGTTCTTGCGTCCGCCGTCTTGCCAGCAGGGGAGGTGCTTACCCATGTTGTGGGCGGTGACGATGTGTTCCCATTCGATGCGCTTGGTGCGTTCGGTACTTTTGCGGTTCGGATTTTCGCGCGGCTTGTAGTTGCAAGTGCTAAAGTCCACATGCTTTTTGTCGAGGTAGCGGCAACCGCAGTAGATTGTCTCCTGGAGTTCCCCGTAGTAGATGCGTCTCATCTGCTTGCCCGCATCGCGGTAGTTGTAATGGCGGGGGGCGGCCTCGGGATCGACTTTCGCAAACGAAAATGCTGCGAAAACGCAAAGAATCAAAGCGACAGCGCTTGCTGAAACTTTCATATAAACAAAACCTCTTGTTGTGTGTAGTAAAAATGTAATCATTTTTGTTATTGGTCACGCTTCGCTTGGGGCTATGAGTACGCTCGTAAACTCGCTCTGGGGTATGGGCTATTGTAATATGAAAAGCCCAAAGCCTTGCAAAGCAAGGCAACCTCAAAAGCGTACAAAACGAGTGTCGCAAAAATCTGCTTGCATATTTTTATGACCGAGTGCAGCCGCGGACGCCGAAGGCGTCAAAGCGTAGCGACCTCATAGTGCTTTAGCACGACCCCACTTCCTACTGTCTACTTCCTACTTCTAACTTCCTACTGCACCGCAGGTGCCTCAACTTTCTATATTGTTGTCCATGATTCAGAACGGATTGGAATATTTGAATTCCCGCCTCATATTCGGGATGATGCCGGGTCTTGCTTCTACCCGAAAACTTTGCGAAGCTCTCGGAAATCCTCAGAAAAAGTTTAAGACGATTCATGTTGTTGGCACGAACGGCAAGGGTTCGACGAGCTATTACTTGTCGGGTGTTTTGCAGTCGCACGGCCTCAAGACTGGGCTTTATACGAGTCCGCACTTGGTGAGCATGCGTGAACGCATTCGCGTGAACGATTTGCCGATTGACGATGAATCACTTGATCGCCTGATCATGCAGGTCAAGGCGGCAGCCGAAGAAATGCAAGTAGAGCCGACGTTCTTTGAAGTGTTGACGATTGTCGCCTTCCTCTATTACGCCGAACAGAACATCGATGTTGCTGTACTTGAAGCGGGCATGGGCGGTCGTTTGGATAGCACTGCCGTTGCCGATGGCGAACTGATTGTGCTCACGAGCATTGGGCTTGAGCACACGGAAGTTCTCGGTAGTACGGAATCTGCAATCCTCAAGGAAAAAATGGGTGTGGCAGGTTCTGCACAAAGTATTCTTTCGAATGGCCGTAGCAAGACTTTTGTCTTGGGCGGCTTGAATGACTCCTTGATTGCTGAAGCCAAGATTTTTGCAGCTTCGCACAGCTGCTCGTGCGTTGTTCCTGTAATCCGGAATGATATTGAACTTCCGAATTTAGGACAACATTACATCGAGAATGCAAGCCTTTCGCTCAAGGCGGCGGAACTGTTTTTGCAAAGGTCGCGCGACCTTTCTGCTGCGGATGCTGTTGCAAATCAAGAAATGGTGTACGATGATGCGCTTGCACTCAAGACTCTTGCGACGCGCTCCTGGGCGGGCCGTATGCAAAAGCTCATTGATGCAAACGGCGTTACGAAGTTTGTTCTAGATGGCGCTCACAATTCCCATGCGGTTCGTCGTTTGGTCGAGACGCTAGACAAGTATTACCCGAATCAGAAGTTCCACTGTGTGTTTGGAGCGCTCCGAGACAAGGATGTGGGCGAAATGCTCAAGCTTATGGCTCCGCATGTGAGCGCTTGGCATATCACGCGTACACCGTACCCGCGGTTCCGCGAACTTTCGGACTTGCAGGGCGAACTTGAAAAGCTTGGGCTGAATGTCGCGAGTGCGGGCGAGTTTTCCCGCGAATATTTGAACGATGTTTGCGCAAGCGTTACGGACTGTTCGCCGGTTCTTATTACGGGAAGCCTTTATATGATCGGGGCGACCGTGCAGGCGCTCAAGGATGATTTTGATGGACTCGCGTTCTTCCGTGGGATGGAACCATCGACGAACGAACATCGGTAAACATCCCGTCGTCCTGAGCGAAGCGAAGGACCCAGTGAAGTCTTGAGTATGTAGTACAAGAAATGACTGGATCCTTCCGCCTTTGGCGTCAGGATGACGTGTAAAAAAAGACATTGGTTTAACCAATGTCTTTTTGCTTGAAACTTGAGCAGGAAGATTATTCCATTTCGTCGAGTTCGGCGTAAGCTTTTTCAGCAGCGGCGCGAACCTTTTCGGCTTCGTCCTTTCTTTCTTGTTCTTCGAGCATCTTGACATATTCGGAGACAAGGTCGGTGTCGAGCGTCATGACGCCATAGACCTTGAACTTGCCATCGGCTGTCGTTTCAACCTTGACGTCGTTGAGCGTTGCACCGTTGAGGCGCTGGTTCACTGCAGTCTGAGATGTGCTCTGGAAGTGTTCTGCAATTTCGTCGCTCACATCTTCCTTGAAGTTCTTGATGAGTGCCTTTGTCTGAGCGTCGATAGACTTGGCGAGGTCTACACGTGCGTTCTGATCGGCCTTTTCAAGTGCAATCTGTTCATCAGCGGATTCGCCAATACCGATGCCTGCCGGAATATGCTGCTTAATGTAGTTCTTCTTCTGCATCTGCATTTCGATGAGAAGGCCTGCAGACTTTTCTTGCGGGGTCTGCGGAGGATTGCTGGAGCAGCCTACAAAGAGTGCTGCAATAGCGAGGCATGCGAACAGTTTTTTCATTTTTTTTCTCCTTGGATTAGAAATCCTCTTGTTTATGTGCTTTTAATATACAAAAATATTTTCACAAAGATGTAGATTCCTTACATTTGTCGAAAAAGTGATGTTAAATGGTTAGTTGCATTTTTTATAGATGCTTTTTTTGTATTATAATATGTACGTATATTTTTGTAAAATTTTTGGAGGTTGTCTTGAACAATACAGTACCTGTCCTGCAAATGATTACGCAGTCTGATATTGTAACTATGGTTATTCTTGGGATTCTTGCCTTTATGTCGCTTGGCTCCTGGGGAATCATTATCGTGAAGTTCTTTAAGCATAAATCGAATTTGCGCGCCAACGCCAAGTTCTTTAAGGATTTTTGCAAGCTGAAACATTTTTCGGAACTTCAGAAACTTTGCACTGTTTCGAGTGACAGTGCTCTTCGTTTGTTGAGTGTTGAAGTCTTGAATGAAGTATCCAAGTTCAAGGGAAAGGTGACTTACGAATCGATTCAGCATCGTTCCTCCTTGCTTGAAGACGCTATCCAGCGCTCAATTGAAGGCATCCGCATGGGCGAAGACCGCTATTTGACTTTCCTTGCCACTAGTTCAAACCTGGCGCCGTTCTTTGGTTTGCTCGGTACGGTTTGGGGCATCATGATTGCGTTCTTCCAGATAGGTCATCATGGCTCTGCGGACTTGACTGTTGTCGCTCCGGGTATTGCCATGGCTCTTATCACTACGGTGGCGGGCCTTTTGGTGGCTATCCCTGCCTCTGCCGGGTACAATTACTTTACCTCTAAAAATGGAAGTAACGAAACTTCTTATTACAACTTTGGATCGCAAGTTTTGAGCTTGTTCAAGAGAGGTGACATGCTCGCTGTTGAAGGAGTTGCCGAGGAGGAAGCGTGAAACGCAGCCGCCGTAAGGACTTAAAGCAGGAACTCAACCTCACGAACATGATTGACATCGTGTTCGCTATCTTGATTGTGTTTATTTTGTGCGCACCGTTGATGAGTCAAGGCGTGAAGGTCAATCTCCCGCAGGTCAAGGCTCCGACGATGGAACAGCAGAAACTTTTGAAAGTTTCCATCACCAAGAATCTCGAAATTTTCATCGCCGATATGCAGGTGGACATGGAAAGCTTCGAGAGCATTTTCAAGTCGCTGTGGAACGGCGAAATGGCTGTGGTCATCAATTCGGACGAAGCAGTAAGTTACGGCTTTGTGATGAAGGTTGTGACGCAGGTACAAAAGCTCGGTGTAACGAAGCTCGGTTTCTTGACAATGACTCCAAAAGACGAACTGGTAAATGAAAAGAAATAGGGACCATATCCAATATTTCGAGACGGAAAACGATGGATCTTTGTTCAAGATCATCGTGTGTGCTGTCGTGTTTCATTTGGCGGTTGTCGGGACTTTGATCGCTCTCAACAACATTGATTTGAGCAAGCCTGCCGAAGAAATTCCCGTGTTCGAGATGGTGCAAGTCGATGAACCGGTGAAAGCTCCTGCGGCTAAGACCGCTTTGCCGGAGCCTGAACCGCAGCAAGCGCCGAAGGTGGAATCTCCACCTCCGCAACCGCCCGAGCCTGTGCCTGAAACGACTCCGGAACCGGAACCCGCTCCAGAGCCGACTCCTGTGAAAACGCTAGAGCCGGAAGCTCCGCAAGTTCCCGAAGAACCCGCTCCTGAAGTGAAGCCCGATACGCCGGAACCTGTGCCTGTGCCGGAACCCAAGGCTGAAGAAAAGAAGCCGGAAGAGGATGTCGAAAAGCCAAAGCCTGTCGAGAAACCTGTTGAAAAGCCGGTGGAAAAGGTTGCGAAGAAAACGGTTGAAAAAAAGAAGGTCGAGAAGAAGCCTGCGAAAAAGCCGAAGGACGACGACTTTGATATCGATGACTTGAATTTGCAGAAGTCGTTTGAATTGCCGAGTCTTAAGGCGGTAAATCCGATTGATATGGACCCGCTGATGCAGGTGTTCCTGGAACGCGCGAAGGCAAAAATCATGAGCAATTTCAATCCGCCAAACGGACTGACGATTGATCGTGATGCAAAAACGACGGTCCAGTTTACAGTTGAACGCTCGGGTGCGATTACTAGCGTGTTCCTCAAGCGTTCTTCGTCGAACAGTGCATGGGACCACTTGTCGATGCGAGCGGTGAAGATTTCGAAGTTGCCGGAACTCCCGCCGACGTACAAGGGCTCAAGTCTTGTGTTGCAGTTTAACTTTACGCCGAACTAGGAGGTGCCTTCGGCACAGTTATGAGTTCTAAGTTACTAGTTACTAGAGATGTTCTTATAGCAAATTCTAGTAACTAGCCCGAAGGGCGAAGTAACTATTAACTAGTAACTACAATGAGGTTTATGATGAATAAAATAAAATTGCTTTTTGTGTTTGTTGCGATGGCGCTTGCGGCGCCTGCGTTTGCGGCGATTGATACGATTGCTGTGGATGTGGGGATTTCGGTATTCCAGACGATGCCGATAGGTGTTGTGCCTTTTGAAGAAGAAGGTAACATCAAGTGGACAAACGAAGCTCCGCACTTGATTTTGACGCGTGATGCAAACCTCACGGGGCGTTTCGAAGCCGTGAATTCGGACAAGTTTGACTTGGTGCTTTTTAGCAAGAAGCGCGCCCGCCAGTATGTGACCGGCAATGCGACCAAGCTTTCGAACGGGAAAATCAAGCTTGATTGCTATCTGTATGCCGCCGAAACGAAGGACTTACTGCTCGGCGAGAGCTATACCGTGAAGCCCTATGATGTGCGTCAGGCGATACATTCGTTTTTTGACAAGGTTGTTTATCGCTTGTTCGGGGAACGTGGTGTCGCATCTACAAAGCTTGCTTACGTCTCGAAAATCGATGGCGTGAAGCAGGTCGTTATTTCGGATTACGATGGTTTTTCGCGTAGGCAGATTACGCGCGATTCCTCTATCAACATGATGCCAGTTTGGCAGAAGGGCAACAAGGGCCTTGTGTATGTGAACTTCCGCAAGCAGCGCCCGAACCTTTACGCCATCACGTTTGGTGGCAAGGAAACCCCGCTCTTTACGCAGTTCAAGCAGACGTTTAGCCCGGCTGTGAATCCGAAAACTGGCGAACTCCTTTTCTCGGTGACGGATGGCGGCAAGACGGAACTTTATCGCGGTGATATAAAGACGGGTTCTGCGCAGAAGTTCTTGCACTTGAAATCGAATCAGGTGAGCCCTTCCTGGAGTCCGTTTGCAAGCGAAGTGCTCTTTACGAGTGACCGTGGCGGTTCTCCGCAAGTGTATGCGGTAGGGAAGGACGGTACGGACGTGCGCCGCATTACGTACATGGGCCATTATAATGAACGCGCGAGCTGGTCTCCGGAAGGAGATCGCATTGTCTACACGTCGATGGACGATGGTAAGATGAACATTTATACTTGCGCTCTCGATGGTACGGATATTATCCAGCTGACTTCGAACGCGGGGAATAACGAACACCCGACTTGGTCGCCCGATGGCAAGTTGATTGCATTTGCAAGTGACCGCGGTGGCAATTATCAAATTTATATTATGCGTAAAGACGGAAGTGGCGTGACTCGTATTACGAATGGTGTTGAAAATACATCGCCGACTTGGTCCTGGTTCTTTGACGATAAGAAATTTAAATAGAGGAGTGAATTATGGGTAAGGTCATTAAACTTGCATTGATGGGTACGGCTGTTGCACTCTTTGCTTGGGGCTGCAGCAAGGAAAAGCCAGAAACGGATCCGCAACCGCAAACGGCGCCGGAAGCTCCTGCGGATTCTACGCTCAATCTCGATGCGCTTGTGGCAGATACGCTGAGCGCGGATTCTTTGGCCCGCCTGGAAGCGGAACGCCTCGAAGCAGAACGTGCGCGCTTGGAAGAATTGATCAACCGCATCATGCTTGAAGATGTGTACTTTGACTATGACCGCTCCGAATTGACCGAAAATGCAAAGCGTTTGCTCGCGCAAGTGGCTGAGATTTTGGTCAACGAAACTCGCTTTATCGTGACGGTCGAAGGCCATACGGATGCTCGTGGCACTGAAGACTACAACATTTCTCTGGGCGCTCGCCGCTCGACAGTGGTGCGCGAATTCTTGATTGCTTATGGTGTGGATGCCAACAGGCTTGTTTCGGTAAGCTATGGCAAGGAACGCCCGAAGGTTCAGGGTTCTGACGAAATGGCGTATTCCAAGAATCGCAGAGCGCATTTCCGCGTGTCCATTGATCAGTAGTTTGGGGAGAACTTTATCGTGAATTTGAAGACTTTATCTCTTAGCGTTGTTTTGGCGTCTTTTGTGCTTTCGGGATGCAGTAGCATTACGATGTTGCGTACAAAAGAAATGCGCGCGGTCGGTGACGATGTCATTGCTAAAAATGATTCGTCGTATAAGGCCCTTTCTGCTGAAAATGCATCGCTCCGTGCAGAACTCGATAGCGTGAAGGCTCAGCTTGATGCTTCTGCGGTGGCGCAAAAGCGCTTGCAGGCCGAAGTGACTGTGCTTTCGAATCGCATGAGCGAAGAGACGGTCCGCCGCGATACGCGCCAGGAAGAAATCATTTACCGCTTGGATTTGCTCCTCGGCAAGTCTGACAAGATCTTGGCAAAGAAGGTCGTGGTGAACAATGGCGTGGCAAGCGCTGTGATGGAACCGGATGCCAATGCCGAAAAGATGATTGAGGCGGAAACGATGTTTAATGCCGCTCATTCGGATTATCACCGTGGCGAATACAAGCTCGCGTACAATGGCTTTAAGCAGGTTTATGAACTTGTGAAAAAGGGAGAAATGGCTGAAGGTGCTCTCTACTGGATGTCTCTTTGCTTGATTGAAGCGAACCAGGCGGCCAAGGCAAAGACGCTCCTCACGAATCTCGTGGATTCTAATCCGAATGGGATGAAGGCTTGCGCGGGCATGTATAAGCTTGCTTCGATTTACGGCAATGAATGCAATCTGGACCGTAAAAAGCAGTATTTGCAGATGATTCTTTCGAACAATACGTGTGCTTCGACTCCAGAACTGGAGCAGGCGGCGCTTTCGTTGCAGGAAATGCTCGACTTTAAGTCTCCTGACGGGCGCTCGGCAACGGAGATTTGTAGAGAACAAATGCGGTAAAAACATCTCGTCGTTCTGAGGGGCTATGCCCCGAAGGACCCAGTCAAGTCTTGTTTTGCATTGACGAGATATGACTGGACCCTTCACTTCGTTCAGGGTGACGCTGAGGAAAATGTCTTCAGGGTGACGAAGTGCAAAAAAAGCCGGCTGGAAGCCGGCTTTTTTGCGTTTTGGATGACGCAATTTTTTATTCGTCGCGGGCGTCCGGGTTGAAACGCTTAACGGTCGCACCGATCTTAGCCATCTTGGCTTCGAAATCTTCGTAACCGCGATCGAGGTGGTAAATGCGGCTGATGGTCGTTTCACCTTCGGCAATGAGGCCTGCGAGTACGAGGGCTGCACTTGCGCGGAGGTCAGAACCCATGATGTCTGCACCTTCGAGCGGGAGGCCGCCCTTGATGGTGGCCGTGTTGCCGTTCATCTGGATGGACGCGCCCAGGCGTTCGAGTTCGGCGACATGCTTGAAGCGGTCGTTATAGACCGTGTCTTGCACGAGGCTGTTGCCTGGAATGGAAAGAAGCGTTGCCATGAACGGTGCCTGCATATCGGTCGGGAATCCCGGGAACGGGAGCGTCACAAGGCTCATCGGCTTGAGTTCCTGCTGGCGGGCATCGACTTCGGCCCAGTCTGCACCGACGCTTACCTTGCAGCCGATTTCGCGGAAGGCGTCAAGCGTAGAGGCGATATGTTCCGGGATGATGCGCGTGACTTTCACGCGGCCGCGTGTGATGGCGGCGGCGCAGAGGAACGTGCCAGCTTCAATGCGGTCCGGGATGGTGACACCTGTACCCGGGCGGAGGGATTCGACGCCCTGGACGGTGAGGGTGCGCGTACCGCGGCCCTGAATTTTAGCGCCCATGCTGGTGAGGAAGTCGATGAGGTTATCGATTTCGGGTTCGAGGGCGGCATTCTGCAAGACGCTCACGCCCTTGGCAAGAGTTGCTGCCATCAAGACGTTGACCGTTGCGCCGACGCTAGAAATCGGGAAGTTGAAGTTACCGCCGGGGAGGCGGCCTTCGCAAGTGGCTTCGACGTAACCGTGCGTGACGGTAATCTTTGCACCGAGCGCTTCGAGACCCTTGAGGTGAAGGTCCACAGGGCGCGGGCCCCAGGCGCATCCGCCGGGGAGCGAGACGCGGCAGCGGCCGAATCTGGCGACGAGAGGGCCGAGCACGTAGAAGCTTGCGCGCATGGTCTTCACGAGTTCGTACGGAGCTTCGAGATGGTCTACACCGCGAGTGTCGATTTTTAGGACGTGGCTACCGCCATTGATATGGCAACCGATCACGCGGAGCACATCGGACATGGTCTTCATATCTTTCAGGTGCGGAACATTCGTGATTTCAGAAACGCCTTCGGCGAGAAGTGCTGCTGCCATGACGGCAAGAACGGCGTTCTTTGCTCCAGAAATTTCAACTTCACCATTGACAGGTGCTTTAACTTGCGGAACGATAAACTGATCCATATAAATTAAACCTCTTTATTTTCTTTTTGTTCGATGGCATTATGAACGACACGTGTTCTTGCTATAAAGTCGTGTAGCGCTCTCTTTTGCGGATCGATAAGGACGATAAGGTAGCCCAGACCATAAAAAACGAGTGTCGCTTGCGTGACAATGCTTGCGATAAAGCGGAAAATCGAGAACGCCCACGAAAGCTTTTCGCCATTTGCCATTTCAACATGGATGTGCAAAAGCTTTTTGCCCGGTGTGGCGCCCCAGACGGCGTGGAATACGATAAAGTAAACAGCCTGTACAAAGCTCCAAATTGTAAAGAACGCGGACATTCCGGGGAGTTCGAGCGCCTTGGAAACAAGTTCTGTGGAGGTCGGATTTTCGATGTACTGGTTTACGATCTCGGAGACGGCATTCAAGTCCAGCATGCCTGCCAGGCTCATGACGTAAAGGAATAGTGCCCCAAAAATCGAAAGAATTATGTTATCTATAATAAAGGCGTTCGCGCGTACAAAAAAGCCGGCGTAACGCTTGCGATTCATCCTGCTCTGGAGAAGCGTTTCAATCGTCTGCTTGAGGAGCTCTTCTTCGCTTGGCTCTGGGGGTTCGCTTGCTTCGGGAAAATCCTTCCATGCTTTCCAATTAGCTTCGCCGGTGTGCCAGACTAAAGTTTCGTCTTTTATTTTGCCTTCGTTGACAAAATCTCTAATTTCATCGATAGAATAAGGACCTTGACGCCTATCCCCGTCGGTGATTGATGTGTCGATATAAAACCATTTCATGTTGTGGAATAATTTAGTAAAAAGTTCGCAAGCCGAATTTTCGAAAAAATCCTAAATTTACAGGTTATGATGATGTTTAAAATTGGTCAGCGCTACGTTAGCCAAGCCGAACCTACCCTGGGGCTTGGTATTGTATCTGAAGTTCAGGGCCGTACTGTTAAAATTTTGTTCCCGTCTATCGGTCAAGCTCGTATTTACAGGACCGATGAAGCTCCGATTGAACGATTTGTGTTGCAAGTGGGTGAAACCGTCAAGAGTGAAAAGGGTGTCTCCTTCGTGGTGGACTCCGTTCGCGAAGATGCGGGTATTGTGGTTTATGTCGGGCGTAATGGCAAAGAGATGAAGGAATCCGAGCTGAGTTCGAAGATTTCGACCGCTCGACCGGCTGTGCTATTTAAGGCCTTGGCCGATGACGAAGTTTGCTCGTCGCGTGATTTTTTGCGTCATGAAGATGCGATGGAAATGTATTACAAGTGGACGTCTTCGCCGGTTCGCGGCATGATTGGTCCGCGAGTGAACATGATCCCGCACCAGTATTACCTTTGCTACCGCGCATGCTCTAGCTCGACACTCCCAAGGCTCATGCTTTCGGACGAAGTGGGCTTGGGCAAGACGATTGAAGCGGGCATGATTTGGCATGCTCTCAAGTCGAGAGGCCGCATCCAGCGTACGCTCGTGATTGTCCCGGAAACGCTGAAGCACCAGTGGATGATCGAAATGAAGCGACGTTTCAACCAGCTCTTTACGCTGGTGGATGAAGGCTACATCCGCGGGCTTTTCGTGGGCGTCGCTAAAGACGAGACGAAACCCAATCCGTTCTTGCAGAGTAACGACATCATCGTGTCCATTGACTTTTTGATGGCGCAGCCTGCTTTGATTGAAGACCTTTTGAAGACGAACTGGGACATGACCATCATTGATGAAGCTCACCATCTGGTGTGCGAGGATGGTTTCACGAGCCACGAGTACATGCTTGCGAACAGGGTGATTGGACGCTCGAAGGGTGTGCTGCTTTTGACCGGTACTCCCTTGCAGCTCCATCCGGAATCTCAGTTCAACCGTCTCAAGATGCTCGACCCGGTGCGCTTTGCAGACTATAACGATTTTATCAAGGACCAGGAAGCTTACCTCAAGCTTGTGCGAGATTTAAATAAGCTTCCGACCGACCCGAACCACCACATGAGCTGGGACGACTTGTACGAATGCGTCCCGAAGAACTCGCAAATCCGTCCGTGGCTTGAACAGGAAAATTCAAAGTCCATGACCGCAGGCGAATGGATGCGCCGCATTGTCGATGGCATGGGCACGGGTTCTGTGGTGTTCCGCAATACGCGTAAGGGCGTGGGCGGATTCCCGAAGCGTGTGCTCGATGAAATCCCGCTTGAACCGAATCCGGCTTACCGTGAAATGGTGGATGTCGCTGCCGACCGCGACTTGGAAGCTTCGACGGACATTCAGGAAAATGGCCTCCTCTGCACGAGGTTCTCCGACGCATGGGCGATGGATGAACGTTTTGTGTGGCTCAAGGGGTTCCTCAAGGAATACAAGAACGAAAAGGTTTTGCTGATTTGCGAATCTATCCAGGTCGTGCAGGCGCTTGAAACTTTGCTCCTCGAATTCCTGGGCGAAGGTGCGTTTGTGATGTTCCACGAAGACATGAGCATCATGGCTCGTGACAAGGCTGCGGCAAACTTCAGCAAGCCCGATGGTGCAAACTTGCTCATCGCATCAGAAATTGGTTCTGAAGGCCGTAACTTCCAGTTCTCGCATCACTTGGTGCTGTTTGACTTGCCGCTTGATGCGGCGCTTGTGGAACAGCGTATTGGCCGCTTGGACCGCATTGGTCAGGACAAGGACATCATCATCCACGTGCCGTACGTGAAGGGCTCGGGTCAGGAAGTGATGTTCCGCTGGTACAATGAAGGCTTGAACTCGTTTGGCGCTCCGCTCATGAGCGGTGGTGAACTCTTCCTCAAGTACACGGAATCACTGATTGAAGCTTTGGCAACGCCGCGCGCTAGCCTTGAAAACTTTGTGAAGAACGTCATCCCGCAGGTCAAGAAAGACTGCGAGCAGATGCGTAAGCATATTGAAAACGGCCGTGACCGCTTGCTCGAATTCAACTCCCGCAATCCAGAAAAGGCAAAGGAAATCACGGATGAAATTCGTGAACTTGATGCCGAGCCGGAACTCAAGAATCTCGTGTTTGATTCCTTGATGAATCGCGGACTTGATGTGGAAAAGAGTTCTGTGCAGGATTGCTTCCTCATCACGATGGGACCGCAGGTTGAAGCGGGTTCTGTGCCGGGCATGCCTGATTTGGCAATGGCTGCGACGAGTGCTGGCGGTGGCCGCGTGAATAGCCAGACGGATCTCTGTGGCGAAGGTAGTGGAGAAGGTGACGGCGATGGTCGCGTGAGCGGTGGCACTTGCATGACGGTCACGTTCGATCGCGATGTTGCGATGACGCACGACGATATTGAATTTATCAGCTTGGACCATCCGCTGGCTCAAGGCGTGTTCGATTACGAAACGAGCTTTGGCCGTGGAACAGTGTCTTGCGCCATTTGGCCGAACTCCGGTTTGCGTGGGCTCATGATGCAGTACAACTTTGCTGTGGAACTCCCGGTGTCCGAAGAATGGGGCTGTGCCGATATCGCAGGGCCGAAGTATTTCAAGGTGCTCGTGAATGCGAAGGGCGAAAACATGTCCGGGTATTTCGATGCGCTTTCGAATGCGGCGCTTAAGGACGTTGGCGTTCCGCAGGGCAATGCGGCTGTCGATATGACGCTCCGTTACTTTGCTAAGGATGGCCTTGCAAAGGCTCGCTTGATTGTTTCTGAACAGGCTAAGAAGTATGCCGAAGAAGCGGCGAATGCCGTGGAAGCGCGTTCGGAACAGGAATACCAGCGCATGAACCATTTGCTCTCGATGCGTGGCAAGGCGGGTACGAGCGAAGCTTTGAAGCAGCTCCGCAAGAACGTGCAGGAACGCAAGAAGATTGTGGCGAACCCGCAACTCCGCCTCGATGCAATCCGCCTGGTGGTGTGTAAGTAAGGGTTGAAATTGCGTTATAAGATTTTGAGTTCCGAGTTCTGAGTTACTAGTTACTAGATTATCTCATTATGAAATTCTCTAGTAACTAGCCAAAAGGGCAAAGTAATTAGAAACAGTGCCGAAGGGCACCCTAGTAACTAGAAACTATTAACTAGTAACTAAAAATATGAGTGAATTAAGAAAGAACATTTTAGATGAAGCTCGCCGCGTGGTGGTGAAGATTGGATCTCGCATTCTCGTGGATTCCGAGCGAGGTGGCGTTCGTACGCGTTACATCCAGAAGCTCGCGGATTCCGTGGCTCGCTTGATGGATGCCGGCAAGGAAGTCGTCATTGTCACGAGTGGCGCTGTGGGTACTGGCATGGCTGAACTGGGTTACGCTCAAAAGCCGACCGTACTTGCCGAAAAGCAGGCTTGCGCTGCCGTGGGCCAGATTGACCTCATGTATGCTTATCGCGAAATGTTCCGCTGGGTGCAACTCTCCGTCGGTCAGATTCTCTTGTCTGCAGAAGACTTCCGCGACCGTGCACGTTACAAGAATTTACAGAACACCATCAAGGCAATGCTTGCTCGCAAGATTGTTCCGATTATTAACGAGAACGACTCCTTGGCTGTTGCCGAAATCAAGGTGGGCGATAACGACAAGCTTTCGAGCGATGTGGCGCTGTTCTTGGATGCTGACTTGCTCCTCATCTTTACGGATGAAGATGGCTTGTTCGATGACAATCCGAAGAAGAATCCGAACGCCCGCTTGTTGAACTTTGTTCCTGAAATTACGCCTGCCATTTTGGCGCTTGCCGGAAAGCCCGGCGAGGCCGGGTCCGCCGTCAGTACCGGCGGCATGAGGAGCAAGCTCGAAGCCATTCGCAATGTGACGAAGAGTGGCGCGAATGCATTCCTCGCTAGCGGTATGAAGGTCCTCCCGCATCAGGTGTTCTTTGAAAATGCAACAGGTACGTTGTTTGCTGGTTCCAAGAAAAAGCTCAATAGCCGTCAGCGCTGGCTCAGCTTTATCACAACGCCGCGTGGAAGCGTGATTGTCGATGAAGGTGGCGTGAAGGCTTTGCGTGAAAATCATTCGAGTTTGTTGCCGGTTGGCGTGATTGCGGTACAGAAGCATTTCGACAAGGGTGACTTGATTGAAGTCCAGGACGAAAAGAAGAATCCTGTGGCTCGCGGTGTCGCTGGTTTTGATAGCGAAACGCTCAAGCTTGTGCTCCGCAAGAAGACTGCCCAGGTGCATGAAATCTTGGGCAAGAATGTCCCTGATGAACTTATCCACAAGAACGACTTGGTTGTATTCTAACTAGGTGACTTTAGACCGCTTTAGACAAAAGGATCAAACGTATGGCTGAAGATCAGAATGTCGAAGAACTGGCCGAAGAATCGGCGGAACTCCCGAAAGTTGAAAGTAGGGAAGACCTGGCTCGCATTATACAGGCGCTTGTGTTTGCGTCTCCGGATGTCGTGACGCTCAAGAAGCTTCGCGAAATTCTTGGCGATTTTTTGGATGCTCGTTCTGTGGCGGATGCGCTCATCACTGCGAACGATTCTTTGAACAAGATTCAGTCTCCGTTTGAAATTGTGGAACAGGCGGGCGGTTACCGCTTTAGAACACGTGCAAAGTATTATCCGTGGGTGCGCAAGCTCTTCCCGGAAGCAAATGCAAGACGCCTCTCGCAGGCAGCGCTTGAAACGCTTGCCGTGATTGCTTACCAGCAGCCGATTACAAAGGCCGCGATTGAACAGGTTCGTGGCGTTTCTTCTGCGGATGGTCCGATCCGTAACTTGCTTGACAAGGGCTTTATTACTTTGGGCGCAAGAGCAGAAACGGTCGGTAACCCTTACACTTACGTGACCACGCAGGAATTTTTAAAATACTTTGGTATCAATCGCATTCCGGAAGACTTGCCGCGTTTGCGCGAATTCAGTGAACTTTTGGAAGCGGGCGCTTTGGTGCCGCAGTACTCCAAGCCTGATAACGCTCCGGAAGAACCGACTCCGCTCGAAGAATCGACTGACCAGATTGAATTGTCTATGGGAGATGCTTAATGGCCGTTACTCCGTTGATGCAGCAATATTACGAAATCAAGAAAGAAAATCCTGGCTGCATTTTGTTTTTCCGCATGGGCGACTTCTTTGAACTTTTTGAAGATGACGCTGTAATCGCCTCGAAAATTTTAGGTTTAACGCTCACGAGCCGCAATAACGGCGCTTCCGGTGCAACGCCTTTGTGCGGGTTCCCGCACCACGCTGCCGAACGCTATGTGCCCAAGATGGTGGCCGCCGGCTACCGCATCGCCATTTGCGAACAGGTCGAAGACCCGAAACTCGCGAAAGGCATTGTCAAGCGCGACATTGTTGAAATCATCAGCGCCGGCACGGCGATGAACGAAGAAAACCTCAATGCAAAAGAGGCAAATTACCTTTGCGCTTATGTGCCTGCGACAAGCGATGACGGCAAGGGCGGAAACGGCGATGTGGCTGCGTTTGCGATTGCCGATGTGACGACAGGTTACTTGGCCACGTGCCGTAGCAGTGTGCAGGCTTTCGAATGTGAATTCAGCCGCCGCATGCCCAAGGAAATCGTGATTCCCGAAGGAACGACAATCCCTTCGGCGATTATGGACTTGATCAAGGCCGAAAACGTCTTGGTCACTGAACTCCCGGCGATTTTGTTTGCTGAAGACCAGGCGAAGGACGTGCTGTTTACGCACTTCAAGGTTGAAGCGCTTGATGGCCTTGGCTTGGATGGTCGCGTTTTTGAAACGTCCGTGACGGGCGCCTTGCTCCAGTATTTGATCAACCAGAAAAAATCCGAATTGTCGCACTTTACGACGCTCGAGATTTTGAATCTGGACGATTACATGACGCTCGACCCGAGTACGCTCCGCAACTTGGAACTGGTGCGTCCGCTGAATGCTGACGATTATTCCAGTACGCTTTGCTCGGTGCTCGATTTTACGGTGACGGCGATGGGTGGGCGTACGCTCAAGGATTGGGTGAGCCATCCGTTGATTGCTGTGGACCGCATCCGCGAACGTGAAGAAGCGGTGGGCGAGCTTGTCCAGAATCCTGTGGCGCTTGACGAACTCAAGGAATCCTTGACGTCGATTCTCGATATGGAGCGCTTGATGGGCCGTGTCGGTAGCGGTCGTGCAAATGCGCGTGACCTTGCGGGAATGGGTCGTTCCCTTTCGCAGGCATCGAAGGTTGCTGACGTTTTGGAAGGCTTGCATGCGCCACTTTTTGAAGGGCTGCGCGAAACGCTGAATGCGGCAAAGGGCCGTGGCGAAGATTTGCTCAAGTACTTCAATGATGACTTGCCGATGACCGTGCGCGAAGGCGGTATGATCCGCCCGGGTGCAAGTGCTGAACTTGATGCGATGAACGAGGACATCAAGGAACGCCGCGAATGGATTGCTTCGCTGGAAGTTCGCGAACGCGAACGCCTTGGAATCCCGTCATTGAAGGTCGGTTACAACCGCGTGTTCGGTTACTACATCGAAATCACGAAGGCGCAGATGGCAAAGGCCACGCAGCCGATTCCGGACGAGTATATCCGCAAGCAGACAACGGTAAACGGCGAACGCTATATCACGCCGGAAATGAAGGAATGCGAATCCGTCATCAGCAATGCCGAAGTCAACATCCATGCGCTGGAATACAAGATTTTCTGCGAACTTCGCGAACGCGTGAACAGCTGGCGTGCCGAACTCCAAGGCATTGCCGATGCGATTGCTCGCGTGGATAGCTTGTATAGCTTTGCCCGTGCGGCCCGCAAGTACAATTACGTTTGCCCGGAAGTTTTTGAAGGGACGGGTATTGAAATTCGCGGCGGTTTCCATCCGGTGATTGTCGCGGTGAACCCTGATTTGAACTTTGTTCCGAACGATGTGACGCTCTCGCCGGACGGAACGCGACTGATGCTCATTACAGGCCCGAACATGGCCGGTAAATCGACGTACTTGCGCCAGACGGGGCTTATTGTGCTCATGGCGCAGATAGGCTGCTTTGTGCCTGCCGAAAGTGCGCGCATTGGCGTGGTGGACCGCATCTTTACGCGTGTGGGCGCAAGCGACCGCTTGAGCCGTGGTCTCAGTACGTTCATGGTGGAGATGATAGAAACGGCGAACATCTTGCGCAATGCGACGCCGCATAGCCTTGTGCTGCTCGATGAAATCGGTCGTGGTACGAGTACGTTTGACGGACTCTCGATTGCGTGGGCGATTGTCGAGACGCTCCACAGCGAGCCTGCCCGCATGGCGCTCACGCTGTTTGCAACGCACTATCACGAATTGACGGGGCTTGTGGAATCGTTGGAACATGCCGGGAACTTCCAGGTTGCCGTGCAGGAAAAGGGCGACAAGCTCACGTTCTTGCATAAGATTCTCGAAGGCGCTTGCGATTCGAGCTATGGTATTCACGTGGCCGAGATGGCGGGACTCCCACCTAACGTGGTGCGCCGAGCTCGCAAGATTTTGCTCCGTTTGGAAAAGCAGAAGATTGATCCGAGCGACGAGGCGCAAAACAAGAAAATCAAGGCGCAGCCGCAGATGGACTTGTTTGCACCGCCAGACGAAAACACGCTCTTGCTCAAGGATGAAATTCGCAGGCTCAAGCCCGAGGAAATGACCCCGATGCAAGCGCTGCAGCGCCTCATGGACCTGAAGGAAAATTACGGAAAGTAAAGAAGTGGTTAGTAAGCTGTGGTTAGTAAACAGGAATGTAAAAATGCGTGTCATTCCCGACTTGATCGGGTATCACCTTTTCTCCTTTCAAAAGAAGGAGATGCCCGTTCGGTGACGGGCATGACATCACCAAAAACTTCCTACTG
Source organism: Fibrobacter sp. UWB4 (assembly GCF_002210345.1). Classification (NCBI taxonomy): domain Bacteria; kingdom Pseudomonadati; phylum Fibrobacterota; class Fibrobacteria; order Fibrobacterales; family Fibrobacteraceae; genus Fibrobacter; species Fibrobacter sp. UWB4. Next base: position 602,156 of record NZ_MWQI01000001.1, read on the forward strand.
CCTACTTCTAACTTCCTACTAACTTATGATCGATTTCGCGGCTTTAATGAACTTTGCTTTTGAGAATCGGCTCTACGAGTCCGAGGTTCATGGCATTGAGCATTGGCATCAGGTGGAGTACAATGGACTCCTCCTGGCGAAAAAGACCGGCGCCGACATTGATGTGGTGCGCTTGTTTGCGATTTTCCATGATTCGCAGCGTTTGGATGATGCTTACGACCGAGAACATGGCGCACGTGGCGCAGAATTTGCACAGCGTTGCCGCGAAGAAAAACGTTTTGAGCTGGACGATGAACGTTTTGGCTGGCTCTATGATGCGTGCCGCCTCCACACGATTCAGCCGCGTACGGGAATTATTACGATTGACACTTGCTTTGATGCGGATCGTCTGGATTTGGGCCGCGTCGGGTTCCCGCTGGATCCCAAGAAAATGGCGACGGAATGGGGTGCAAAAATAGCCCAGAAGTCGCTGACTTCGGGCTATTCCGTATTCCACATGCGCGAGTGGATCCGCAAATTGGTGCTTTAATCCGTCATCCTGGAGCCAAAGGCGATAGGATCCATTATTTCTTGTACTTACTCTGCGATTGCCTGGAACGTGCAGCTGATTTCGACAGCGACGTTCTTCGGAAGCGTCGATACGCCGACTGCCGTACGGGCATGCTTTCCGTTTTCACCGAGAATCTGTACAGCAAGTTCGCTTGCGCCATTCAGCACAATCGGCTGGTCGTGGAAATCGTTTGCGGACTGCACAAAACCCTGGATCTGAACGAGGCGGAGTGTTTCGCCGGCTTTCAACTGCGTGAGGGCGGCGGCAATGTTGTTCAAGAAGCAAATCTGCGCGGCTTCCTTAGCTTTTTCCACAGAAATCTGGTTCGGAACAATACCGGTAAAGGCGGAAAAGTCGCCCTTCACGGACGGCAACTGCCCAGAAACAATAATTGTATCGCCAAAGCGCGTTGCCGGAACATAAGCGGCAACCGGTGCGGGGCAGGCGGGGAGCGTCAGCCCAAGTTCTTGGAATTTAGAGACAATTTGACTCATGTAATCTCCTTGTTTTTGCGCCTTTAATATACAATAATTGAGGTGCGTTTGGGGCGGCGCGATCTTGTTAATTGCTATTCAAAAAATTTTTAGGGAGCCGTTATATTCTAAGGCTATTGGTGGTGCTTATAAAAAAGGTGATGCCCCGTCGGTGCGGGGCATGACACAGATGCGCAGCAGGCATCTCGAATTGTAACTGGATCCTTCGTCCCTTTGGTCCTCAGGATGACATTTAAGATTTGCCTACTGCGGCGCGGCGGTCGCAATTATTTCTTCTCGACGAGTTCCGTGGCGAGCTTCTTCATTCCGTTGAAGTCCCACTTGCCGCTTCCGAGCTTCGGAATGGCTTCGACGCCAAATACAGAACCCGGCTGCATGAGTGGCGGAATGCCCGACTTGCGGAGGCTTCTCGAGATTTCTTCGGTGTCGAGCGTTGCGTCGCCCTTGACGAGGAGCACAATGCGTTCGCCCTTGACTGAATCCGGAACGGCGGTAATGGCGAATTCGTGGTCGCCCAAGATGCCTGTTTCTGCAATGCGGAGTTCCACGGCAGTAAGCGAAATCATTTCGCCGCCGAGCTTTGCGAAGCGGCTGTAGCGACCGAGAATCTTGACGAAGCCGTCTTCGGTGATGGTACACTTGTCTCCGGTCTTGTACCAGCGCCGCCCATCGACTTCAAAAATGACGGCATCAGTTTTAGCTTCATCGCGGAGGTAACCCTTCATCACTTGCGGGCCTGTGATGACGAGCATGCCTTCTTCACCCGGAGCCAAGAATTCGTTTGTCTCGGGGTTAATAATGGCACCTGTAGAACCCGGGACGACCATGCCGATGCTCGATGGGTCACTGCATTTTTCCATCGTCAAGAAGTCATCCAGCAAAACGTTCGGAGCATTGAGCGTGGCAAGCGGCGTGAGTTCCGTGCAACCGTAACCTTCGTAAATGTCCTTGCCGAACTTGAGCTTGAAGGTCTCGCGCATTTCGGGGCGGAGCTTTTCGGCACCGGCAATCACGTAGCGCAAAGAGTCGAGGCACATCGGGTGTACCCAGCGGTTGATGGCGATGGCGCGGAGGAACGTCGGGGTGCCCATGAGGATGGTTGCCTTGTATTCGGCGCATACGCGGGCAAGAGTCTTGATGTCGGTCGGGTCGGGGCAGAGCACCATCGGCACACCGTCCAAAAGCGGCATCATGAATGTCATCGTAAAGCCAAACGAATGGAACAGCGGGAGGAGCGATGTCATCACGTCGGTGCGGCAAAGCCTGATGACGTGATCTCCTTGCTGGGCGTTGGAAATCACGTTCTTGTGCGTGAGTTCTACACCCTTCGGCGTGCCTTCTGAACCGGAGCTGAACAAGATAACAGCATCGTCGCTCAGCTTTGCGGTCGTGAACCAGAGGTCTCTCAAAAGTTTCTTGGGGAACGTTAAGACGATGAACGATTCGAGCAGACGGCAGAATGTGCTGATTTTCTGTTCTTCTTCGTCGATGTAGAACATTTGGCATTTTTCGGCGAGCTGCTTGAAGTCCGGGTTCTTGCCGCAGAGCTTGTCGAAGAAGGCGTGGGACGTGACAATTGTCGAAAGTTCAGCCTTGTCGATGCAACCAATGAGCGTGTCTACAGGCGAGGTGTAGTTCAGGTTGACGGTCGTCTTTCCGCAGCCGAGAATAGACATAATGCCGAGAGCGGCGTCGCGGCTCGTGGGGAGCATGAAGCCTACGTTCTGGTCGTTCTTGGTGAGCGATTTGATCTTTTTGCTGAAGTGGTGGCAGAGGCGGATCATCTCGTAACCATTCACGTGGCGGCCGGCCGGATCAATCAATATTGGGCGGGAACGGCGCTTGCGCATCGCGCGGTACCAGAGCGGGATGATACTTGCGGAATGGTCCATCGCCATGTTCCAGATGTCGGTTCCTAGGTTCTGCAAGTCCTTGCGGATCACGTTTTCGGGCGTGGTGGCGGGGAGAGCCTTGCCGAAACCTACGCTGATGACTCGGTTGAAATACTGCGGGCGGTTCACACATTCGGAGGCGTGGCTGTAGCGGCTGCCCCAAAGACCTTGTATGTAGAACGGGACGATTTGGGCTTCGGTGCCTTCAATAGCCTTTGTGTAATCGAGCGAGAACTTGGATACAAATGGAGTCTTTGATACTTCGCCTTCGGGGAAAATCACGACTGCCTCGCCCTTGAGGAGCGCTTCGTGGATTTTTTCCATCGCTTCACTTGGGTCGCGGCGGTTGATGTCGATGACGGACTTGCCGTGTGCGAACCAGCGCAAATACCAGTCGGCAAAGGTGTTGCGGTTGCTTGCGATGAGAAGCGGGCGCGGGCTTGCCATCTGGAGCACAGCCCAGTCAATAAAGCTGTAGTGCGGACCGACCAAAAGGAGCGGACCAGATTCGGGCATATTCTGGATGCCGTGGACCTTGACCTTATAGCGGAACACGAACGAGAATGCGAAACGCAGTCCAGCGCGCAGGAGCGTCATCGGGGTGCGCTTGAGCGTGAATACGAACGTGAGGGCTAGGATCACGGCGAGGAAGAACAGCTGCTTGTGGAGGCTCAGTTCCGTCATGAGGAAGAGGATGACCTGGAAGCCAAGCAGGATGAACAGGAAGCTCATCTGGATCATGAACGAGACGGCGTGGATGCGGCCCGAGGTGTCGGGGCGCGTGACGTTCTGGATGACCGTGCGGAGGATGACGAATGCGGAACCTGCCCAGAAGGCGATGAACGCATAGAGGAATGCAAGGACGTACTGGTTATTGATGAACGGCGTCACGACCATCGTGATAGAAGATGCAATGGCGGCGAGCGGGATAAGGCCTGTTTCCACGAAGTTCTTGGAGGACTTTGCGGCACTGATCGCGCCAATGATGTAGCCGATTCCCGTAAAGATGAACGTCCACTGGAAAAGAGTCGTGCTCTGTGTACCCGTCATGTTCTGCGAAATCATGATGAGGAACTGCGTCACGCTCCAGAATGCAGCAATGCCGAGCATCGAGAGTTTGAGCATCGGGTTTGACCAGGTCGATGCAAAATTACGTCTGGGCGAGCGGAGTTTGACGAACTTGTTCTGCTTGCAGATGCGGATACAGAACGACGAAATGGCCGCAACGAGGCCCACAGCTGAGAGAATGAAGGGGAGGATCGAGTAGCTGATTGTCGAGCTGTCGTTCGGGCTGTAGTCAAACGTGAGGAAGGATATAATCGTGATGCCGAGCGCCATGAAAATCAGGTGTTTGGCGTTGATTTTCACGAGGTCTTTCCCGTCGGTGATTTCTTTCATGAGGCCGATTTTGGCCGGGTTGAAAATCGAGAGGAAAATGCCGTACAGGAACAAGAGGGCGAATGCGCCAAAGTCAAGTCTTTCGCCGAAGAAGAAGGCGATCAGTAAAACCGAGACCGACATGCCGATGGACGTCCAGCCCATGACTTTGCTTTTGGGGAAGCGGCCGGCAAAGTAACTTGCGACATGCATCATGATGATGCTTGGCGAGAACATGGCGAACTGAAGTAGAAGGCTCAGCCAGAAAAATCTAGTGCCCTCGGAGTTGAAGGTTATCCATCTTTGGAAATGGATGAATAAGCCGAGTTGCATAAATGATGTTAAAAATACAGCAATATAATAGGGAACTTCGCCAGGGCAGGTAGTACGTTTCATATAGGTTGTTTTGTATAAAAATTGTTCAAAATTGCGAGGTAAATATAGTAATGATTGGTTTGGGTATAAAAAGGAGATGCCCGCTCGGAGGCGGGCATGACATTAACGACCAATGGCTAATGACTAACAATTAATGACTACTTCTTAAACACTTTGTAGAAGCAGAATGCGCAGAGACCAATGATGGCGCCCCAAGCGCTCACCATGAAAACGAGTCCGCCCGTAGTGAATTCAGCGTCCATTTTTTAGCCCTCCATGTTTTCGTCAGAGTTACCGATTTCCATCTTCTTGATGCTCTTGCTGCGGCCCTTTTCTGCGGGACCACCCTTGCGCCAGGCATAGGCTATGGCAAGGTTCAAAAGCAAGAACAGCACGAGCAGGAATCCGCGGAATGCCCATGTGAAACCGACTTGCGGGAACGTGTGTCCGAGGAATGTGACCGTTGCGTTCGGGTCTACGTTGCTAAGCGTGATGAACGGGAGGCCGTCCGTGAGTGTGAACGAAACTAAGAGCACAATCAGGTAAATCGGGCAGACGTAAAGGATAATCGGGCGGAGGAAACGCGGGAGCTTGAGAAGCGAGCCATCGTTCATGGTGGCAAAAGCTTCATTTTCGCCCGGTTCCACAACCACTTCGGCTGGGAGGTCGCCATTTTCCTGGGCTTTCTTGGCATTGCGGCGTCCGAGCACGAGGCTAAAGAGAACCGCCTGGATCATGCCTACGAACACGATGAGGTACGTACCGCCCCAGAAGTCGAGTTCATCGACGGTGCCTGCGGCGAGGCCGAAAATAGCGGTGAGGCTACCGATAAAGGTAATCGTGCTGACCGTCGTGACGGACTTTTTACGCGTAAACTTGAGGTCGTCTTCGCAGAAGCTGATGAGCGGCTGGATGATGGAAATGGCGCTTGTGATGCCTGCAAAGAAGAGCATCGTGAACCAAACCGTCTGAAGCACACCGCCGAACGGGAGCGTTCCGAAAACGTAAGGCATCGTCTGGAATCCAAGACCAAACGTGCCGAGCTTCGCGCATTCTTCGATGTTAGCACCTGCGATAAGCACTGCCATCGGGATCACGACCGTACCACCAATAATCACCTCGGCGAAGCCGTTCGTTGCGCTTGCCGTGAGCGAAGAAAGCACGAGGTCTTCTTTCGGTTTGAGGTAGCTTGCGTAGCAGAAAATGATTGCCATACCGAGGCTCATCGTGAAGAACACCTGGCCTGCAGCAGCCATCCAGACTTTCGGGCTTGCAAGTTCCGAGAAATCCGGGTTCCACATGAAGGCAAGACCCTTGCCAATGCCCGGGAGCGTGAGCACGCGGACCACAAGCACAAGGCCCAAAATCAAGAGGATCGGCATGCAAATCTTGTTGGCGCGTTCAATGCCCTTGCGCACACCGAACGAAAGCACAACCATGTTCGCGATGAATGTAATGAGGAAGAAGATGATGGCAACTGGGATGCCTCCGACGCAAGTCTTGAGCATGATGTAGTTGCCGAAGAATTCCGTCATCTTTTCCGGACCCTGCGCGACAACGTCCATCAACGTGCCTGTTGCCGAGTAGAATGCGAATGCCAAAATCCAGGACTGGATAAATCCGTAGTAGAAAATGATGAAAATCGGCGGGAGAAGTCCGAGCGAACCCAGGTACTTTGCCCACTTCTTTTTCTTTTGGAAAATCACGTGGTAGGTACTCGGGGAAGTGCCGTAATTGTGGTAGCCTGCGTAACGGCCGAGCGTCCATTCAATCCAAGCGAGCGGAATCCCGAGGAACACAAACGCAATGAGGTAGGGGATGATGAATGCGCCGCCGCCATTGGTCGCCGCTTGCACAGGGAATCGAAGAAAATTGCCAAGACCGACTGCGGAACCGGCAACTGCGAGGATAACCCCGAGCTTGGAACCCCAGTTTTCACGATTATTTGCCATGTTCTTTTCCTAAAATTTGAGCCGAAACTCAGTGAATATCGTGATAAATTTAGTTATTCCTCGAAAAATGGCAACTTTGAAAAATGTTACGGATGGAGATTTCTTTTTGGGCACAAAAATTCCTATACTTTCAGGTAAAATGAATGAGAGGTCTTATAAAGTATTATGAAAAATGGCGTGTTTTTGCTTGCTTTTTGGTGTGTATTGTTTACTGCTTGTTCCGAAGATTCTCCTACAGAAGTTGTAAATCCTGTGGTTGAATTTACTTTGGGCTCTATGACGGATAGTCGTGATGGTCAAACTTATAAGACTGTGACTATTGGTTCCCAAACGTGGATGGCCGAAAATTTAAATTTTGCCTACACGGGAGTGGCTTTTTATAATGGTGCGTATGCATCTGATTCCACAAGTTGGTGCTATTATAACGCAAAAAGCAATTGCGATATTTATGGCCGCTTATACACTTGGTCTGTAGCAATGGATAGTGCCGGGATTGTTTCTCAGAAAAATGGCGCTGTAGCTTGTGGAGTTGGATCAATGTGTAAGCCAAACAGTCCTCATCGAGGTATTTGCCCCGAAGGGTGGCATGTTCCAACGCAGTCCGAATTTGATGCTTTGTATAAAATGATTGGTGGTAAAAGTACTGCTGGTACAAAGCTAAAATCAATTAGTGGATGGGATGAAGAAAAAAATGGAATAGATGCGTTTGGCTTTGGTCTTTTGCCAGCGGGGTTCCGTTATGATGGTGGACAATATATGGGACTAGGAGAAAATGGTAGTTTATGGTCGGCTTCTGAATATGGAGCTAATGCCGCTATAATCCAGCTTTTTTCTGGTGGAGAATCTTTAGATTCTGGTATGAGTAGTAAATCTGAGGGTTCCAGCCTTCGTTGCGTCAAAGACAACGAATAAGACGAATTTAGCAATGAATCGTTGCTTCAAATGAATTAAAAATCCTGACCTTATGGTCGGGATTTTTTAGTAACTGCGCCGAGGCGAATGCAAAAAAGCACCCCGCAGGGTGCTTCTTTAAGTTTTGCGCGAAACGCGAATTAATCGTCGTCTTCAGCCGGCTTCTTGGACATCTGCTTACGCTTGATCGGGTCGAGCTCGGTCTTGCGGATGCGGAGCACTTCCGGAGTGACTTCGATGCATTCGTCTTCGTTGATGAAGGTCACGCATTCTTCCAAAGTCATGCGGCGGTACGGCGTGAGCTGGATCATGTCGTCAGCGGACTTCGAACGCATGTTGGTGAGGTGCTTGCCCTTCGTGACGTTCACGGTGATATCGACGTCGCGGTTGTGTTCACCCACAATCATGCCCGGATAAACTTCGGCACCCGGACCGATGATGAGGTAGCCACGATCTTCCAAGTTAGAGAGAGCATAGCTTGCAGCTTCGCCCGGTTCCTTGGCGATGAGCACACCGTTGATACGAGACGGAATTTCTCCCTTGTACGGCTGGTATTCCTTGAAGAAGGACTGCGTCACAGCGTAACCCTTGGAAAGGGAGAGGAGCTTCGGACGGATACCGATAAGGCCACGGGAGGGAACGATAAATTCGAGAGAAACGCGGTCGTTTTCGTCGGTGGTCATGTTGACCATTTCGCCCTTGCGCTGCTGGATTTCCTGGATGCAGGCGCCGCTGAATTCGTTCGGAACTTCGACCTTGAAGTCTTCGACCGGTTCCAAAAGCTTGCCGCTTTCGTCTTTCTGGAAAATGACCTGCGGAGAACCGATGGTGAATTCATAAAGTTCACGGCGCATGTTTTCGACGAGAATCGTGAGGTGCAAAATGCCACGGCCAGAAACCTTGAATGTAGATGCGCCTTCTGCCTTTTCGACGAGGAGGGCCGGGTCTGCCATGTGGGCGCGTTCCAAGCGTTCCTGGAGCTGGTTACCCGTCATGAACTTTCCACCGTATTTGCCGGCGAGCGGCGAAGTGTTCACGGTGAAGAGCATGGAGATTGTTGGCGGGTCAATGTGAATACGCGGCAAGTGAACTGGATTGTTCGTAGAAGAAAGCGTATCACCGATATCGAAGTAGTCAAGACCTGCGATGAGGATGATTTCGCCCGGACCAGCTTCTTCGATCGGCTTCGGGGTGAGGCCTTCGTAGCGGAGGAGCTTTTGCGGACGGACGTTCTTGACGGTTCCGTCGGGGAATGCCTGAGCGTAGGTCTGGTTCGGCTTGAATACGCCCTGCTGCACGCGACCCACAGCCAAACGGCCGAGGAAGCTGGAGTATTCGAGGGATGCGATCTGGAGGAGCGGTTCGCCGTTCGGATCGCCCTTCGGAGCCGGGATGCGTTCGATGATCTTGTCCATCAAGATGCTGAAGTCGCCATCCGGGTCTTCAAGTTCGGCGCGGCAAATGCCCTTACGGCCACTGCCAAAAACTCTGTCGAAATCGAGCTGTTCTTCGGTAGCATCGAGTTCGCAGAACAAGTCAAAGACCTTGTCCAAGGCGAGGAGCGGGTTACAACCGTCACGGTCGATCTTGTTCACGACGATGATCGGGGTAAGGCCGAGTTCCAAAGCCTTCTTCGTCACGAAGCGGGTCTGGGCCATGGGGCCTTCGAATGCGTCAACGACCAGAAGAACGCCATCGACTGTACCCAAAACGCGTTCCACCTGGCCACCGAAGTCGGCGTGCCCCGGGGTATCGACGATGTTCACGCGGTATCCCTTGTACATCACGCTCGTGTTTTTGGAGAGGATGGTAATGCCGCGTTCGCGTTCAAGGTTGTCGGAGTCCATCACGCGGTCCACGATTTCTTCACCTTCATGGAAGGTTCCGCACTGTTTGAGGAGCTGGTTCACCAGGGTAGTTTTACCGTGGTCAACGTGGGCGATGATGGCAACGTTTCTGATTTTTGATTGATCCATATTTTACCGTTTGGCTTTAATTTTCGGCGCAAAGATAGAAAAGTAAGTGAATTTTTGCAATATTTGACGTTTCGTATTCTATATTTAGGGGCGTGAATTATTTGGCTTTGGATTACGGAGAGCATCGTGTCGGGGTCGCTTTTGGCGATTCCGAACTCAAGATGGCGTTTTCGCGCGAGACGATTGACCAGAAGACGACGAACCTGTTCGAACGTCTGGACCAACTCGTGCGCCTCAACAAGATTGACGAATTTGTCGTCGGGATGCCTTACCACCCGGATGGCCGCAAGGATGGCAAGAACGTGGTGGTGGAGGCCTTTATCAAGGATTTGGCGTTGCGATTCCCGGGAATGAAAATCCATACGCAGGATGAATCGTACTCCAGCGTTCAGGCGCAGGAGTTCACCTCGTACATGAGCAAAAAGAAAAAGCAGAAGAACAAGGCCATTATCGACCGCACCGCCGCCGCTATAATATTGCAACGATGGTTTGATGAGAACCCCTAACCACTTCGCTTTTTCGTCATTCTGAGCGTAGCGAAGAATCCAGTTAAGTTACTTTTTACTATATTTTAATCATGGCTAAAGAAATCGATAATTTTGATGATGAAGAAATGGACGAAGCCAACGGTGCGATGCTCGATGCATTGAACGCCGAAGAAAACTTTGTTCCGCAAGTCCGTGACTACAGCGACCGCCGCATCCTGATCTGGGAAGAAGACGATGTCCGCCGTGAAGCCTGCCTCGAAGTCCTTTCGGACTTGCTCGTGGGCGCCTACTTCAAGGCTGTGAAGACCGAAGAAGAAGCTCTCCAGCAGCTCGAAGAAGACGACTGGGATACGTTCGTCGTGGACTTCTACACCGAAGGCGTTTCCGTCAGCGATTTCATCAAGCGTGTGAACAACTATCCGGGTTCTATCCTCGTCGCCATCAACATGGGTCCGCTCACGCTCCCGGAAGAACGTGAACCGGCCAAGGCCGAAAACTTGCGCCGCCTGTTCGACATCGAACGCGCCAGCTCCCAGATCCACGCTTAAGCATTGTCATGCCCACCGCTGAGCGGGCACCTCCTTCTTGTCCTGACGCTTCACTCTCGTCATCCTGACGCCGAAGGCGGAAGGACCCGCTAAAGTCTTGTTAATTGCAAAAGGTCGCCCCAAAACGGGACGACCTTGTTATTTGTCATGCCGGACTCTCTCTCGTCATTCTGAGCGTAGCGAAGACAACTCAGAAGGCGAGTATGCCCCAAGGCGAAAATGCCTTAAGGCGAGAGATGCAAGATAGCTTGCTATCTTATATCCGAGCCGATAGCATGATGCGAAGCATCTATGCCGCAGTTGTGCTTGCACAAATATGGCTGAGCCGTTTAGCAAGACGCGAAGCGTCAATGTTGCGACCATGCTTGCATGGTCATAACCGAGCCAAAGAGTTGGGGCTTTGCCCCATCCAGTGACGATCCGTTTTAATCGTTAATTCCCGCAGGCAGAAATCACGCCCGGCGTAGGTGCGTCCGTGCACCAGGAATCCGGCTCATCGCGCTTGTTCCAGAGCCCGATGTTTAACTGCAAACTCTTTGGTGCTGTTGCCGAGGAGCTTCCAACGGGCAAGGGGGCGCTGTGGAGCGTATCGGCCTTGCCGTAGTACAGCGAGTCGAGAATATTCCCGTTGCATTGCAACACAAGTGATCCCGAGGATTTGCCAAATGCCGGCATCTTTTCGGTATGCATGTAGAATCCAGCGATGTCCGCTGATTCATGATCCCCCACGACAAGGACTTCGTTGGGTGGAAGCTCTAGAGTTGCTATTTCTGCGGCGCCGCTTGCGTTTGATGTTTTCCCTAAGGAACATTTGTCCAAAATGAGCGTGTCTGTGCTGCCATTGTAGAGTTCTACAAAATTGTATTGCGAGGAATCCTTTGCGTTTGTCCATACAAAGAATTCACTGACCACGATGTCGTTCTTGCCCGGAACGCGTTTCGTTGCAGGGAGCTTGAGCGATACATGCAAGTTTACTTCTTTTGCAAGTTCGATGGCTAGCGCGATTTTGCTACGCAGCGATTCTATCTGGAAACTTGGAATAGGCGAATTTTCATCGAGCGTGAACTTGTCGTTCAGGCTGAAGATCGGTTTCCCGCTTTCGTCTTGCATCGCTATTGTTATCTGATATTCGCGGTTAAGCTTGAGTTCGTCGCTTGTGAACGAGACGCTATCCGAATCAAATATCATGGGGTAGGTGAAGGTCTCGTCTTTGCTTGTGAGAATCATTTCTCCTTTCTTGATTCCTGCCGGGTTTCCAAAGCCGATCGGAATTTTTACATAGACAAATCCGACGAGCGCATGCATCGGAATCTTTAAATTCACGGTTGCGCCGGCATCAATAGCGGTTGTGATATCGCCTTCCTGCATCAATGCCCCGTTTGCGTAAAGCTTTGCCTTAAAAGTCCAGTTCTCGCTTGGGAAAACATCGAGATTGAACGAATTGGTTTCGGCGGAATTTACGAAATGGAGTGTGTCTGGGCCAAAGCAGTCCAGCACGAGACTGTCGAGCAGCGGCGTTTCGGAGTAATCCAGGTTGAGTGCGACTTTTGCTGTTTCGCCAATCTGGATTGTATCGAGGGGCGATTCTGCACGGGAATCGCCGGAGCAATTCCACAGGGCAAGGGCTGTTAATGCTGTAGCCGCGCAGCGGCAGGCGTGTTTTCTGATCATAGGACTCATATAACCTCCTGATTGTTTGGGTGGTCCTACTTACTTAACACGCACGAGCGGGCGTTTTATTCCCCCTGCTTTTATGTAAAATTAATTTGACAAAAACTTGTGGGAACGCTATTACAAATGCAACTTGCTTTTCCCGTTTTCCACGCGGTTGCCCTGTAATTTCGCGGCGCATGATTTGTCCTGGCGCAGTATTTTCACGAGCGCACTTGGGCTAAGCCCGAATGCAGCCGCTGCGGCTTTCGTGTCGCCGTTCTTTGTAGCCATGATATCAAAAACATGGGCCACAAACAGCGGAAACAGCGGATTGCTCGGTTGAATGTGCCCGTTGCTTCCCGGGAATTTCATCTCGACCTCGGGAGGATCTTCGCGTACGTTCAGCGCAAGCGCCATTTGCATGCGGTGCAGCGCGTGAATCTTGTTCTCTTTTGCGCTCCTGCTTTCGGAAGACTTAATTTCTAAATTATATTGTTGTAACGAAAGATGAACGCCAGTATTGGTCTTGTTCCTGTGCTGACCGCCGGGGCCGCTGCCTTGATAGCCTTTCAGGGAACAGGCGCGTAAAAGTTCATCCAGATTCATTTTGAGGTAGGTATCGCGATGCATGTACTGAAAAATAAAATTGTTCTTGCGCTTTTGGTGGGCGCTTTTGCGTTAATGGCAGGTTGTGCGGGTTCTTCCAGCAACACTTCAAATGAACTGACTGAAACGGCGGCAGTCCGTGATGCCAAGGTGAAGGCGCAAGAGTCCGATAAGCTTACCATGCTTGAAAACACGTTCACGCTTTTCAAGGAGTCGGTCAAGAACCATGCTCCGTCCGATGTCTTGCTTGATTTTTTGACGGATCCTTCGGAATCCTGGCTCGACGAACTTGAAAGCCATGCCAGATCTTACGATGCAGCTTCGATAGACACTTGCCAGTTCTATGAAGCTTATGCCATCGTGCTCTATAGGCTGTTCGAACGCGAACACCTCTGGACGGTACCAGATTACCGTATGCTCTATTTGCTCCTTTACGAAAGCGAATTCCTGGATCTTGTGGACCGTGTAAACATGGGACCGTTTGAAATCAAGAATGATCGAGGAAGCGTCGGGCTTGCGTCTAGTCCGAAGGTCCCGATAATGCTTTTCAACTGGGACGACACCAAGTGGAAGCTGGACCTTATTGAAACTCTTCCATTAATCACTAAGGGTATTGAAGCGACTGCTGCAAAGAAAAACTGGACAGGCGCAAAGCTTGCTCTTTATTGGCTCGACAAGAAATACCACTTGCAGTATTCACGCCTGGATGAATCGTTGTTCGAGCCGATTGGGTTCTAGTGGAGACTGCTATGCGTAAGTTGCTTGCTGTCCTTGTCTTTTTCACGGTATGTGCAACATTCTCCTTTGCGGCCCCGGTGGCTTCCGCGAAAGCGAACGTGAACTCATCAACAAAAATCTACGGTGCTGTAGAAGCTAAGGAGGGCTTTGCTGGAGGGCGCCTTTTTGATGTCCTTGATTCTGTTGGCGGCTCTGGAACGTGGATGGAATGGGACGTGAACGGCGTCCGAGACCCTTCGGTGATGAAGGCTATAGACCCTCTTTTGAACTCTTCGAACAAGCCGAAGATGATCTGGGCCATTACAGAACGCGAAAAGCCTTTGCTTGCTGTGCTTTTGCCGAAGGGCGCAGGCGAGGTTATCGTGTTTTACGAGCTTGGCGCCTTTGATGCGAAACCGGTTCCGCTGAAACTCAACAAGGTCCTTACGCCTGATGTCGTGTTCAGGGATTACAGACAAATTTCTGAAAAAGAATTTGTGCACTTGGATCGTTCGAACTTGAAGATCCTGGTAACGGACAAGTTAATCCGCTTTACCTACGACAATCCGGACAAGACTCCACTTCGTTACGATCCCGATTTTGCAACGAAAACGCTTGTTGACAAGCATGCCGAAGTGAATGATTATTTGGGTTTCTTAAGGTATGAATATTCGATGATGCTCCGCGCTTTTGTCCAGTCCACCCGCGGTATTTTTAACTGGCAACCGTGGCATTGGTATATGGACAAGTGGAACTCGAAATTCATGATTACGCCAAAGGAAATCGAGATGATCCTTTCCAAAGGCGTTCCTCCTGAATATATAACCGTCTTTAAGGCTAAGGCGTCGGGGGGAGAGATGGTCGAAATGCGCACGACGGGCAACGGATTTCTCGAAATGGTCATTACAAGGCCATAATTTTAGCTTTTAACAGTTCTTACCCTTTGCCGTTCTCGCCACCGGCGGGAAATTCTATTTTCTTTTTTTACTATTTTAGAATTTGTGAAATCTATCATTAAAAAATTTCAGATTCTACTGGTTGCCTGTGCAACGGTCTCCAGCATGGCTTCTTCTGTCATAGAAGATTCCAAGAAACATTTTATCTTAGACGACGAGGTCCTTGATACGTCTAAAGAATCTTGTGAAGACGGTTCGGGAATGCGCTTTGCTCCCGAAAATGCTTTTTACATGGATTCTAGCAGGGTGCCGTACCGCTATTACCGAGTGGCACTTCCGTCAGGCGATATGCCTTCGGTCTCGGTAACCAACAATAAGCTTGTTGCGCTTGGAACTTCGTACTGCAAGTCTACTCCCGTAAAGTCCCAGACCGTCTCGGTTTCAAAACCGTACCTTAAGGATAATCTGTGGATGGCCGATGTGCTGGTTCCGCTATATGTAAAGCAGGCCGGCTCCATAGCCCTTCGCAAGGATTTCCGCTTGAATGTCGATTTTGCAAGTGCTTCGGCAAGTGGCCGCAATCCGGGCGCTCGTGCACTTATGCAGGTGGTGAACTCGAAGTCCGCCGCGCAGTTTGGAACGGCCGCACCCCGTACGGCCCTGCGCCGTGAAGCGGCTTCTGAAATCGATGGCGTTGTCAAGCTTGCCAAACTGGTTGTTGGCGACAAGGATATGGCGACATTCCGCGAAGATGGCTTGTATGCTGTTGGTTTCAATTCCCTTCTGAAATTCACAAGCCGTGATGACTTGAGCGGAATTCCCGTAGAAAAAATTTGCGTTTACGGAGCCTCGCCGGATACGCTTCCTGACATGGGGCCAGGAGCCAAGCTCCGTAGCCCGAACCAGCTCTTCGAACTGCCCATAACAGTTGATGACCGCAATTCTAACGGCATCTTTGATGAAGGCGATTCCCTTTATTTCGTGGGATATGGCAATGCGTTTTGGAAAAGGATCGATTCGGAAGAAGAAAATTATCCCAAAACGAACATGAACTATTTCCATTCATATTCTCCGTATTCTTTTTACCAGCATTTTATTCTCGGGTATAAAGAAGTGGGGAAGGGCGAACGCCTTGGAACTCTTGCTCAGCCGAAATCGACGCCGAAAAGTATTGAGTGGCTTAGGTATGTGCGAGCCGAGAAAGATGAACTCTTGATCGATACCTATTACGGCAAATCGCTCGATTGGGAAAAAACAACTGGAAAAGAGTGGTTCTGGAAATGGCATGATAAAAATGAAACTACGGTCGTTACGGACTTGAATGCGGAATCGCAGATCGTGGACCTGCCTGGGCTTGTCAAGGATGGCAAGGGATTTGCGTCTGTTACCTATTTCCCGCTTCGCTCGATAAATTCAAGCAGTGGTGTGGATCAGTCGATTGGCTATATGTCTGATAGTGCTTACTCATCGCGGATGAAGTCGATTCATTTTAAGCTGAGTGTCAATGGCGAACAGCATTCAAAGGATCGTGCAGACACCTTTTACTGGTCCGATGGCGTCTTGTTGCCGGGAGGGAACTTCGCTATGGAGTTCAAATCCCTCAAGGCTTCTGGGAACGAGTATGAATTGACCATGCTTCCGAACGAAAACCAATACGACCGCTTTGATGGCGTTTCCGTAGCCTACCAGTGGGATCCGGCTTCTGTGTCTATCGATTCTGCGGAATGGCTATTGCCTGGGTTTGCGACCGGAATTGTTCGGATCCCTGTCGGTAAAGATTCCGATCTGCGCCTGATGAAGTTTGTGAACTTTAAGCCGGTTGGACTTCTGAAAATTTCGAATGGAACCGCTATCGATAGTATTGGCTTTAATGAAGATGTTCGATACTTGCTTTATAACGAGAAGGACCGCCGTAACTCCACTCTCAGTATTGAAGCTATACCTGCGCCATCCCCAAATGCAGTCCAGAAGCTTGCGCAGATTTCATCTAAGACGGAATACCTGATTATTACGCCAGAAGAATTCCTTGAACCGGCGGAAGATCTTGCTTCGTTCCGTTCCAGTGATTCTGCGATAAGCCCGCTTGTCACAGCCGTTGTTGCTGTAGAAAACATTTACAGGCATTACACCGGTGGATCTCCTTCTCCGATTGCGATTCGAAACTACATCGCCTACGCTCGAAGTGTCTGCCCGGATTTGCGGTTTGTGTTGCTCGCTGGTTCTG
The DNA here is from genome assembly GCF_002210345.1 of Fibrobacter sp. UWB4. Taxonomy (NCBI): domain Bacteria; kingdom Pseudomonadati; phylum Fibrobacterota; class Fibrobacteria; order Fibrobacterales; family Fibrobacteraceae; genus Fibrobacter; species Fibrobacter sp. UWB4. The sequence continues at coordinate 618,816 of NZ_MWQI01000001.1, forward strand.
GCCATTATGACTATCGAGGCGTTAATCCTAGACTCGGAAAAAATTATATGCCTCCGTTTGAAAAGGAGTCGGCGGTGACCGAAGACTTTTTTGCGGTCCTGGATTCTGGAGAAATGGTTAGAAGTCCCCGCATATATGATGTAGACCTTGCTGTTGGCCGTATTCCTGTATCGTCCGTCGATGAATTTTATACGTACAACGAAAAAGCTCGTGATTACGAAAAAGTGGGCCGTTTTGATCATGGGGAATGGAGGTCTACGATGCTGCTTGGGGCTGATGATGCCCGCAATAGCGGTGCGGTAGATAGGATTGCACATACCGAAGACCAGGAAATGTTGGCCAGGACGATTGATGCGATTTCAGATAAACTTAATTATCGTATGAACATGAAAAAGGTTTATCTCCTGAATTACGAGTATGATGCCGCTGGACAGAAACAGGAAGCAAATAACGATTTCCTGAATATTATGAATCAGGGTGCCTTGATGACCATATATTACGGTCATGGATCCAAGTCCACATTGGCTTCGGAAGGCTTGTTCAGAACATCGGACATTGCAAAGCTTTCTAATGAAAAAAAATACACGATAATAAGTTCGTTTGCATGTACCGTGGGACGCTTTGATGAAGGGGATTCTAGGTCAATGACTGAAGCTATGGTCCTTCAGAAAAGCGCAGGCGCTATTGCTGGAATTGGTGCGGCTCGTGAAACGTATGAATCTTACAATAATCAATTTTCGAAGAACTTGATAAATAACGCTTTGTCCAAAGACGGAAATTATCTTGGTGTCGCCTATATGCTAGCTAAGGATAATGTTGTTCATAACCGTCAGGAATCGGATTCGCATGATAATGTGCATAATACGGAACATTATGTGTTTATGGGCGAACCTGTGATTCAGTTGCCTTTGGCGAAAATGAAGATTACTCTTGATTCGCCGGTGAAGTCCATCAAGGCTCTTGATAAAATGAAACTTTCTGGAAAAGTGTCCGGAATGACTTCGGGAAACATCGCCCTTACGCTTAGGGAAGGCCGTTATACGAAGGCTCTTGACTTGATTTCTATCGAAAAGATTATTGATGTGAATTATGATGGCGCGCTTATTTATTCAGAAGTCGTTCCCGTTGCCGATGGACGTTTTGAAACGGAATTCGTGACTCCGAAGAAGTTGAATATCGGCGATTCGCTTGCGGAATTCCGCGCATGGGCATTCTCGTCGAAAGAACCTGCTGTTGGGCGCTATCTTGAAAAGAATATTAAGATAACTGGTATTTCTAACTATGCAGATTCCTTGAATGATAATACTCCGCCGACGATCAAGATCCAGTCTTGCAATGCCGGGGAATTGACATCGTTTGCCGATAATCAGTATGTGAAATTGAGGACCCCGGCCTGTTTGCAGGTTGTTGTTGAAGATGAAACAGCTTTGGATTACCGTGAACAGGCCGATGAAGGCATTTCTTTTGAAATGGTCGGGCTTGAAAACCCCTATCATCCGGCTCCATTCTTGGAACAGTCCTCGAAACGTGCTGTTGCCCGCAAGTCGTTAACGACGGAAGCGTATCCGGCTGGCGATTACACGTTCAGGGTCCGTGCCCTGGATGTGCTTGGAAACATTGCGATAAAGACCGTCAATGTCCAGATTATAGAAGATTTGCAGACCGGGCTTGCCGATGTATTCAATGTCCCGAATCCGATGGGCAAGAAGGGGACGACGTTCTACTTTAAGAACCTTTCTGTAGACAAGGACCCGGAAGTGACGATTTTCATCTATAACCAGCATGGTAGACTTGTCAAGGTCATTAAGGATGCCAAATCTGGCGTAACGCATTGGAATGGCAAGGACAATTATGGCCGGTTGCTTGCCAATGGGCTGTATCACTATGTTGTCCGAAGCAAGGCGAAAGTTAGCGTTTCGGATTCTAAAACAAAAAATAAAACTTGGACTAAAAAACAAAAACTGTTGATCTCGAGGTAAATAAATGGAATTACGTGAAAAACCGGGCAAAGTGCAAAAGCTTTTGGAACTTTCCCTCCGCTTTCGCCTGATTTTTGTGCTGTTGATGGTTGGCTTTTCGGTGGCGTTTCTCGCTACGGGCTGGCAACAGATGGCATCCCTTCCGCTTGGGGCTTCTGAAGCGCTTGGTATGTGGATTGCTAAGTTCACGAATTTGGCCTCGGCTTGGAATTCTGCGCAGTATTTCTTTGTTGCCGGGCTTTCCCTGATTGTGCTCTACTTTGTCTTTGGCGGTGTGCGTGGCGGCTTTGGCGGCCTGCTTGCGCTTGCGGCTTTTGTGGGGGCGCTGTTTGCGTTGGGCGGCGATGAAGATATGCTTGTGATTTTCTTTGCTGTGTTTGCGGGTGTTGCACTTTTGCTTGTGCTTTTGGCCAAGTGGAGTGTTGCCTGTGCGCTGTTCCCGTTTGCGCTTTCATGGCTTTTGCTTACGGGATTTGTAAGCTGGTTCCCGCTGATGATTGGTAAGGCTTGGCTCATGTGGGCTGTGCTTAGTGCCATTGCGTTCTCGGGCGTTGTTGCCTGTGCGTTGCTTGCAGGGAAGGAACTCGGTGAAGGAACGCCCTCTGCTGGCGCCCTCGTGAAAGCGGGCAAGAAAATGCTTGCTCCGGTCATGATCGCATCGCTCCTTGCTCTTTCGGCACTTGTAATCGACATGAGCGTCGTCGTGGACTGGAGAAGAATCGGCATTGCCGCCATTCTCTGGATTGCTTTTAACGTCTGGTTTTTCGGGTTTACGTTCGGGACGATGTCCTTTGCCCCGTGGGAACGCATCCGCTCCGGCTCCCGCCGCGTCAAGATGAACGACAAGAAAAAGAAATCTTCAAAGAAGAAGTAGACCGTAGGAAGTCGGCGGTAGGAAGTGTCATGCCCGCCGGAGCCTGTGCTGAGCGCAGTCGAAGTAAGCGGGCAACGCCTTCTCGTCACCCATACGTACGCTCGTCACCCTGACGCGAAGCGGAAGGGTCCAGTCAATTCTCGCTATCGCAATACAAGAAATGACTGGATGTTTCAGGGCTTCGCCCCTCAACATGACGAAGACGCAGGTCGCACTCGTCACCCTGAACGAAGTGAAGGGTCCAGTTAAGTCTTGCATTACGAAAAAGCGTCTTGTGCTGTTTGCACGAGACGCTTGTTGTTGGAGTGTGGATGTTTTATTCTTTCTGATTATAAGTTAGATAGTTTTTAAGCAAAAAGCCCTACTTCCGTAGGGCTTTCTATGGATAAAAAATCCATGTTGAGAAATGGTGTTGAGAATTTTCGCGCGTGTTGATTCTCGCCTTAGGCGACGTTCATGGACTGTTCCCTAATGCACTCGATCTCGTTCTTGAGTTCGATGGCGAGTGCTGCGATTTCGGCGTTCTGGCACTTGGTGCCAAGCGTGTTCGCTTCGCGGCCCATTTCCTGGAGGATAAACCCGAGGTTCTTGCCCTGTGCGCCACCCTTGGCGAGCGCGTCGAGGAACAGCTTGTTGTGGCTCCTGAATCTCGTGATTTCTTCGTGGATGTCGAGCTTGTCGGCCATGATGCAGGCTTCTTGCAACAGGCGGACTTCGTCGATTTCGGAATCTTTCATGAGCGTGTTGATGCGTTCGCGGAACTTGACCTTCCACGTTTCAATGCGCTGCGGGTCGAGAACTTCGACCTTGTCGATGACTTCGTTCAGGTGGATCACGCGGCGGGTGAGGTCTACGGCGAGGTTTGCGCCTTCCTTTTCGCGCATGGCGATGACGCCATCCAGAGCCTTGTCGAGTTCGGCCTTCAAATGCTTTTCCCAGACTTCGTTGTCGCCGTTGCCGTCCGTGAACTGCAAAACTTCAGGGATGGCAAGCACGTGTTCGAGCTTGATGTCACCTGCAATGCCGTACTTTTTCTGCATCGCCTTCGTGATTTCCACAAACTTTTCCACGGCGGCTTCGTTGTAGCAAACGGGAATGTTCCCGGCATTGCCTGCGCCAAGCGTAATCGACAAATTCACGGAACCGCGGACGAGCTTGTCCTTGATTTGGGCTTTAAAATCGTTTTCGAGATAAGCGAAGTTCTTCGGAATCTTGCTAGAAATTTCGAGGAAACGGCTGTTCACGCTGCGTACTTCAATAACGCATGTGATTCCTTGCAATGTGGATTCGCTCTTGCCGAACCCGGTCATGGAAATAATAGACATTTTATCCTCTTTCGTCTCTCGTCTCTCGTCTTTCGTCTAATTTACTAATCGTGGCTATCACATGTTCGGCGCCGAAGTTCGCAAGTCCAATGGCCGTCAGGAACTTGCTAATCTTGTGTTCATTCTGGAAGTGCAAGTTTTCGATTTTGAACCCTTCCTTGTTGCACAACGTATAGAAGTCCTTGAGCGTAAGCACACGGATGTTTGGCGTATCGTACCATTCGTAGGGGAGTTCTTTGGAAATTGGCATACGGCCGTGGAGCATCAGGCTTCCGCGGGCTGACCAGTGGCCGAAATTCGGGAACGTCACGATGACCTGCTTTGCTACGCGCAAAAGCTCGTTCAAAAGCGCCACCGGGTCGCGGATTTCCTGAATCGTGCGGTTGATAATGGCGTAGTCGAAACTTCCGTCCTTGATGTCCGTGAGGCCGCTTTCATCCAAGTCACGCTGGATAACTTGTACGTCTTTTTCGAGGCAGTCGAGAATTCCCTTGATGTTCTTTTCGATGCCAAAGCCCGTGACGTTCTTCTTGCGGATAAGGTAATCCAGCAAGTCACCACTGCCGCAACCGAGATCGAGCACATGGCTCCCTTCCTTCACGAGCTTGCTGATGCGCTGGAAGTCGCTCTGGTCATGGAATACAGGCAATGCCTGCGTTCCGTTCTGCGGGATAATTTTGGAATCGAGGAAACGGCCCACGGCTTTTCCGAGTTCGCCAACTTCAATCAAGAATCCGTCATGGCCAAACTGCGTGTCGAGTTCGAGGCTCGTCACGGTCTTGCCTGTGTTGAGGAGTGCGCTTGTAATGCGACGGCTTTCATGTGGCGGGAAAAGCCAGTCGGTCGAAAGGTTCACGTTCAGGACTTCGGCCTTGATGTCCTTGAAGGCGTTTTCGATGCTGCCGTATTCCGTTTCGAGGTCGAATGCGTCAGTTGCATGCGCAATGTGCAAGTAACTGTTCGCGTCGAAGCGGTCAACAAACTTTGTTCCCTGATAACGTAAGTAGCTTTCGATCGGGAGATTCAAGTCGTACGGCGTCGTGTACGATACGGCGTGATTTCTGTTTTCCTGATCCTGGGCGCGCTTGAACTTCTTCTCCATGCCGACGGCGGAGAGGTACGTGATGTGCGCGAGTTTGCGGGCGTTCGCAAGGCCGATGTCCGGTCTTGTCTTACCTTCTTCGTAATAGTCGCCACCGTGGAAGTTTGGGTCCTGCGTGATGACATCGCGGGCCACAACTTCAAAGCCGAGTGCCTGGCTCGAGAATCTGGGCGAGCTTGCGATCACGATGATGCGCTTCACCTGTTCCGGGTAGTAGATGGCCCACTTCATCGCCTGGAATCCACCCATGGAACCACCGATGACGCTGTAGAATTCCTTGATGCCGAGAGCGTTTGCGAGTTCCTTCTGGGCATGCACCATGTCGCCTATCGTGATGGTAGGGAAAGTACTGCCATAAGGTTTGCCCGTGCGCGGGTTGATCGTTGCCGGGCCGGTAGATCCCTTGCATCCGCCGAGGATGTTGCTGCAAACTACAAAGAATCGGTCTGTATCGATAGCCTTGCCAGGTCCGATGAGTTCGTCCCACCAGCCGGGCTTCTTGTCATTTTCGGTGTACCAGCCGGCAGCGTGTGCATCGGCTGTTAACGGCGAGCAAACCCACACGGCGTTGTCGCCGGCGGAGTTCAGTGTGCCATAGGTCTCGTAACGGAGGGTGAGGGCCGGGAGCGTCTTGCCGCTTTCCAACAAAAAGCCTTTTTCACCGTAATCCTTGTTAAAATCCTTTGGGACAACGGGACCAAACGATTTATGCAAATATTCACTCATATGCATAAAAAATAGTAAAGTTTTAGTAGGAAGTAGGCGGTAGACAGTAGGAAGAGATAGTTCTCTCGTTTTTTGTTTTCGACGATAGTTTTTGTTTATTGTTGCTTATAAATTGTACTTCCTACTTCTAACTTCCTACCGTCTACTACATTGTAAATTCTTTTCATGCGATTTTTATCACGTTTTTCACCACTTTTACTTTTGTAACTTATTGAATTGCTTGTAGTTACGGATCCCGATTTGCGGAAAATTGTCAAAAAATCAGATTTTACAATTGTTTTCTATGGATACAGATGAGACGATTGTGTATGCATTTTTGATGTTTTTCTCAAATCAAAGTAAGTTTTCGTTATTATATTTCTCACACATCGTGGGCTGATTGTGCCCTCAAGTTTTAACTCAAAGGACTAAAATGAAACGTCTCTCTCTCTTTGCTATGGCTCTTGTAGTCTCCGGCCTCGTTGCTTGCAACCAAGCTTCCGCTGGCGGTTCGTTCAACCAGCAGGCTCGCCTGGATAACCTTGAAAAGGATTTCAAGCAGGTCAAGGAAGAATTTGAAATCATCAAGTATGCCCTCGACAAGCGTGGCATCTCCCTTGAACAGGCCCGTGCCGAAATGGAAGCCGACAACAAGGTCTGGGACATCCCGGATGATGAAAGCCCGGTCTTTGGCAATACCAAGAACCCGAAGCTCACGATTGTCGAATTCACGGAATTCCAGTGCCCGTACTGCTCTCGTATTGCTCCGACCATGCAGGAACTCAACAAGAAGTACCCGAACGAAATCAAGTTCGTCTACAAGCACTTCCCGCTTAGCTTCCACTCCAATGCCAAGGCTGCAGCCGCTTCTTCTATCGCAGCTCAGAAGCAGGGCAAGTTCTGGGAATACCGCTATGCTCTCGCACCGCACTCCCGTGAACTCTCTGATTCCATCTACATCGCAGTCGCTAAGGAAGTTGGCCTCAACATCGAACAGTTCAAGAAGGACATGGTTCTCGATTCCGCTATGAGCGCTCGCATCGACAAGGACTTCCAGTTGGGCGTCAAGGTCGGCGTTCAGGGTACCCCGAACTTCTACATCAACGGCAAGCGTCAGGACCGCTTCAGCCCGGATCTCGTCGAAAAGATGTTGAAGGAAGCCAAGTAATTACGTTTTCAGGCGTACACGTTAAATCGATTGACGTGTGCGCTTTTTATTTCGCAGGTTTATAATTTTAAATCAAAAACAACAAAAGGATGCACATTATGATTAAGCAATCATTGAAAGTTGCCTCGCTCGCCGTCCTCGGCTTGAGTGTTACAGCTGCAATGGCTCAGCCGAAACGTCCGCATCTGGCTGTGTACAAGTTCTTCGATGAACAGTACCGTCCGGGTGGATACGATTACTCTTACGGCGGCACGAGCAAGGGTGTCACCATCACAAAGTCTGGTGGTTACAAGTCCAAGGCTGCCTTGAACATCAAGTTGGACCCGAAGGAATACTCCGGTGCTTCCATCTGCCTTTACAACGAATTCTTCGACTTGAACAAGTACATGCTTGACTCCAAGGTCGAATTCATGATCAAGGGCAAGAACGGTGGCGAAGCCGTGAAGGTCGGTCTCCTTGATGAAGAAGTTTCTGACGGCAAGAAGACTCAGGTTGTGCTTCCGATGAACAAGTACATCGAAGGCGGCGCCGTGACGACGGACTGGAAGAAGGTTTCCATTCCTCTCGTGGACTTCCCGGACCGTGGTCTCTACTGGGACAACACCCGCAAGTCCGAATTCCCGGCTCGTATCGACTGGGACAAGATTGCTGAAATCCGTTTCTCCATAGACAAGAGCGCTGCAAGCGAATTCGAAGTCTGGATCGACAATATCGAAATCGTGAAGGGCAACAAGAAGGCTGCCCCGAAGAAGCAGATGGTCTACTGGGATGAAAACAACGACGTCATCGACGGTCCGAAGAACCCGGAAAAGCTCGACGGCAAGGCCAAGACGCTCGCTACGTTCTACGACAACCAGGTCAAGGGTTTTGCTTACAGCTACGGTGGCCTCACCGCTCAGCGTGAAGCTCAGTCCAAGACTCCGGGCAACAAGAACGTGCTCGCCATGTACATCGATAACAACGACTGGTCTGGCGTGACCTACTCTCTCGGTGAAGGTAAGTTCATTGACCTCTCCAAGGTTCGCGACAAGGGCGGTCTCTACTTCTGGATCAAGGGTAAGCTCGGCGGCGAAAAGCTCTACGTCGGTATCCTCGACAACCAGGGCAACGACATCAAGAGCCAGACCAAGGTCGGTCTCAACGATTGGATCAAGGTCTCCAAGGATTGGCAGCTCGCCAAGATTCCTCTCAAGCGCTTCACCGACAAGGGCAAGGCTTGGGACGCTAACAAGCAGGCCGAAGTTGCCAAGGACATCAAGTGGGACAAGATTCAGGAAATCCGCTTCTCTGTCGGTAAGGGCGAAAACGCAGGTGAACCGGGCAAGCCGGCTCCTGTGACGGTCTTTGTGGACCAGATCACCTTCACATCTAACATCGACTGGGTGGACCCGGATCTCAAGTGGGATTCCTTCAAGTCCAACGCTCCGGACTACGTGATTTCCGACTTCGAAGGCAAGTTTGCCAAGGACAAGTGGGAACCGTCCACTGGTCCGAAGTCTCAGCTCAAGTTCAAGATTGAAAACTGCGCCGAATTCAAGAGCAACTGCTTGAATATCGAACACTACCTCCTTGCTGACTGGGTTGACGTCGTGCTCGACATGCAGAAGAATGGCCGTCCGGCTGCTGACCGTGACTGGACCAAGCACTGGGGCCTCATGTTCGACGTGTACTCCGACAAGGCTTGGCAGTCCATCACCGTTCAGGTTCAGGATGCTGGCAACGAAATCTTCGTTTCTAACGTCGGTGCTCCGAAGGGCAAGACCACAATCCTCGTTCCGTTCCGTACGTTCGGCAAGTTCCCGTACTATCAACCGCCTAACGCTGTTGAAAACGGTCTCTTCGACCTCAAGGGTGTAACTGCTCTCGACTTCAAGCCGAGTGGTGAAGGTACTGCCGGTGGCTTCAAGGTGGACAACATCCGCCTCACCAACCAGCGCGCTGTCAAGGCTAAGGAACGTCCGGCTGTCATCAAGGTTTTGGTGAAGGGCGAAAAGGAAGTTCTCAACCCGGAAATCTCTGGTGGCCTCTTCGGTATCAACGCAGCCCTTTGGGACGGCGACATGCTCGACAACAAGAACTTCAAGGTTCAGACTCGCGAATTTGCAAAGCGCATCAACCACGGCATTATCCGTTACCCGGGTGGTCTCCGTGCTGATGACGACCACTGGAAGGAAATCCTCGACAACCACGACTGGATGGTCGATACCGACGAATTCCTCGAATGGTTGAAGAAGACTGGCTCTAACGCCATGTTCACTGTGAACTTCGGTTCTGGCACGGAACAGGAAGCCGCTGCTTGGGTCAAGCACACGAACATCGACAAGAAGGCCGGCATCCTCTACTGGGAAATCGGTAACGAAATCTACGGTAACTGGCATCCGTATTACGAAAAGTATGGTAAGGACGGCGGTACCATCTATGGTAAGCGCGCTCGTAAGTTCATCGAAGCCATGAAGAAAGTTGACCCGACCATCAAGGTGGCTGTGCTCGGCGTTCTCGAAGGCGACTGGAACGAAAAGGTCCTTGCTGAAACGGGTGACATTGCTGACGGTCTTATCGTCCACCACTACCCGCAGCACTTCGGTGAAGAAAACGACTTCGCTATGCTCTCTGCTCCGCAGACCCTCACTGCAATCTACGAACGTTTGCACAAGGTCGTGGACAAGTGGACCAAGAAGTACAACAAGGATAAGAAGATTGAACTCTGGCTCACCGAATGGAACTCTGTTGACTTCAACCCGGGTCCGCAGACCTTGTCTGTCGAAAACGGCTTGTTCGTCGCTGACTACCTCGGTATGCTCGCTACTGAAAACGTCGATAACGCTCAGTACTGGGATATCCACAACGACATCACTCCGGAAGGCGGTGACTACGGTTACTTGACCCGTTCTGGTGAAGAATGCATGAACTGCCCGCGCCCGAGCTACTGGGCATTCCAGATGGCTTCTGACGCTCTCCGTGGCAAGCTCATGAAGACCACCATCAAGGGTGACGAAGACGCTCTCCTGACCGCTTACTACACTGTAAACGGCAACAAGAAGCAGCTCCTCCTCGTGAACAAGAGCCCGTACAGCGACTTCGACATCAAGCTCGACATTCCGGGCTTCAAGGGCAAGGCTTCTGTCCAGACTTTGGACAAGACTTCCGAAAAGCTCAAGGAAGGCTGGGCAAACGACCCGTCCAAGAAGGCTAAGACTGTCGATATCTCTAAGGGTATCAAGGTCGGCAAGCGCACCCTTACTCTCATCACTTTGAACTAAGTCGATGAATTAAGGTTCGCAAACTAGATTCTCGAAATCTTGAAAGGACTCCGCCGGAAACGGCGGGGTTCTTTTTTTCTAAATTCAGCCTTAAAGTATGAAACGCCTTCTCATTTTGTTGCAGCTTGTTGCATCGGTTGCCTTTGCCGCACCTTTGTCTGCGCCGTATTCGCATGATGGCTTGTTTGCAAATGCTGCAATGGGGCTTGGTTACGCATCATTTGAAAATACAAATGGCAAGGAATCTATGACTGCTGACGGTCTTGGCGTCATGCTTCACGGAAAGCTGGGCTATTATGCCGTTACGGATTTGGCCCTGCATGCGAACTTGGGATATGTGATGTATTCCAATTTTCGAGAAGCCGTGTATGGAACTTCACAGTATGTAGACCATGATTTTTATGTGCTTAGTTCTGTCTATGTAGGTGCCGGGATCACGTATTATGTGCCCCAATGGAATAATATTTTCTTTAGCGGTTCTCTTGGAGTGACGGGTTATGCAACGAATAACCGAAGGTTTAAAGGAAATACTGGGCTACGTGCTTTTAGCTTTGGACTTGAAGCGGGTAAGGAATGGTGGGTGAGTGAACACGTTGCTTTAGGCGCGTCCGTCGCATTCAATTCCGGCGAATACTGGTCCGATGACGATGGCGTGTTCCGCTCGTCGTCAATTATGCTTTTGTTCTCGATAACATTGAATTAAAAAAATCCCTGAAATGAATTCAGGGACTTTTTAATGAAATTCTAGTAACTAATGACTAGTGACTAAGAACTGCGCGAATGCGCTATTATCTCTCGAGCTTGAAGTAGACTGCGGCAAGAGGCGGAAGCTTGATGTTCAAGCTCCATTCGCGGTTCTGCCACGGAACATCCTGCGTCCAGACTTCACCGAGATTGCCCACGTTAGAGCCGCCGAACATGGCTGCGTCAGTGTTGAAAATTTCTTTCCAAGCACCGCGAGCAGGAGCGCCCAGACGGTAATCGTTACGGACAACCGGCGTGAAGTTGAACACGCAGAGAATCATGTTGCCATGGTCATCCTTGCGGACGAAGCTTACGATGGAGTTGTCGGCGTCATCGCACCAGATCCATTCAAATCCGGTGTAGTAATGGTCGATTTCCCACAGCGGAGAATTTTCTTTGTAGATGTGGTTCAGGACCTTCATCATTTCGAGGAGCTTGCCATGGCTATCCCAGCTGATCAAGTGCCAGTCGAGTGAACGCTTTTCGTTCCATTCGCGGAACTGACCGAATTCGTTGCCCATGAAGTTGAGCTTCTTGCCCGGGTGTGCGTACTGGAATGCGTAGGTGAGGCGGAGGTTTGCAAACTTCTGCCAGTTGTCGCCAGGCATCTTGCCGAGCATGGATCCCTTGCCGTGCACCACTTCGTCATGGCTGAAAACTTGTATGAAGTTTTCAGAATAAGCGTAGACCATGCTGAATGTGAGCTGGTTGTGGTGGTACTTGCGGTGGATCGGTTCGTGCTGGATGTAGGAGAGGAAGTCGTTCATCCAGCCCATGTTCCACTTGTAGTGGAAGCCGAGACCGCCCTGCTCTGGCGGGCGTGTGATGCTCGGGAAGCTTGTCGATTCTTCGGCGATAAGGATGGCATGCGGGGTCAAGCGGCCCATGATGCTGTTCAAGTGCTTCAGGAATTCGAGCGTGTCGTAGTTGATGTTGCCGCCGTCCTTGTTCGGCACCCATTCGCCTGGACCCTTACCGTAGTCGAGGTAAAGCATGGAGGCAACGGCATCGACGCGCAGACCGTCGCAGTGGAATTCCTTGAGCCAGTACATCGCGTTTGCAATGAGGAAGTTCTTGACTTCGTTACGGCCGAGGTTAAAGATGTAGGTGCCCCAGTGCGGGTGTTCGCCCTGACGCGGGTCGGCGTGTTCGTAGCAGGCGGTGCCGTCGAAACGTCCGAGAGCGTGAGCGTCTTTCGGGAAGTGAGCCGGAACCCAGTCCAAAATCACGCCGATTTCGTTCTGGTGGCAGAGGTCCACAAAGTGGCGGAACTGGTCTGGTGTGCCGTAGCGGCTCGTGGGGGAGTAGTAACCGGTGACCTGGTAGCCCCAGGATTCGTCGAGCGGGTGTTCGGCGAGCGGCAAGAATTCCACGTGCGTGTAGCCCATTTCCTTGAGGTACGGGATGAGGCGTTCGGAGAGTTCGTCCCAGTTGAGGAAACGGTCCGGGTTGGCCGGGTCGCGGCGCCAGGAACCGGCGTGGACTTCGTAAATGTTCATCGGAGCGCCAAAGACCTTTGTGGCCCAGTGCGTCTTCATGTAAAGATCGTCGCCCCATTCGTAACCGTCGAGGTGCGTGGTGATGGAGGCTGTTGCCGGGCGGACTTCGGCAAGCTTTGCAAGCGGGTCTACCTTCACATGGAGGTTCCCGTCGGCGCCGTGAATTTCAAAGCGGTAAAGTTCGTTTTCGCCAAGATTCGGAATGAAGATTTCCCAAATGCCCGAGGCTCCGAGCATGCGCATCTGGTGACGGCGGCCGTCCCAGCTGTTGAAATTGCCGACTACAGAAACGGCATGAGCGTTCGGCGCCCAGACGGCGAAGTGAACGCCCTTGAATCCCTGGTGCTCGATGATGTTTGCGCCGAGCTTGCGGTAAAGTTCGTAGTGCGTACCCGTTGCAATCAGGTGGCGGTCAAAGTCGCTGAGGACCGGCAAGAATGCATAAGGATCGACGAGTGTGTATTCGATACCGTCACCTTGCTTGATGATGAGCTTGTAAAAGAACGGCTTGTATTCCAAGTCGAGGATGGCTTCGAAAAATCCAGTGTCGCCAAGCTTCACAAAGTCAAATTCTTCGGTACCGTCGCACGATTCACCGCGGACAAAGCATGCCTGCGGCTGGTAGGTGCGGATGACGGTCTTGATTCCGCGATCGGTCTCGATCGGGTGGATGCCTAAAATTGAAAACGGGTCTTTTGTCTTGAAGTCCCAAATTGCCTGCATGTTTTCTGCGGTCAGGCTCGTGAAATCATTCCATTCCATAGGTTTTCCCACTTAATGTTTTAACGCAAAGAAAAATAACATAAAATGGGAATGTTAAGCGAATAATTGCAATAAAAACTGTAATTTTAGAGCTTGTTGAGGTATGGGGTCGCGCTAAAGCGCTTTGAGCGCGCTTCGCTTTGGGCTATGAACAATTTGTTTTTAGCCCATACCTCAAAGGGCCGAAAGGCCCGACCTCATAGCTAGAATTATTTTGTTACATTTATTTTGAATGGAGGCTTACAATGGCTGTAGTGATGGATGAAAATGAAAACCCGGTGAAGTTTGAAAAGCTTTTTAAGGTGACGCCCGAAATGATTGACGAGAACAAGCACATGAATAATGTGTGGGCGGTGCAGTGGGTTCAGGATATTTCGATTGCTCATTCGGATTCCGTCGGTGCGACCGATGTCATGTACCAGTTCGGTTGCGGCTGGATGATCCATACGCAGTTCGTGGAATACAAGAATCAGGCGTTCTTGGGCGATGAAATCCGTGGAACGACTTGGGTCGCTGGCTACAGCAAGGTCATGAGCGTACGCAAGTGCCGCTTTGAACGCGTTTCTGACGGCAAGGTCGTTTTTGAATCCGAGACGCAGTGGGTCCTTATGGATATGAAAAAGGGACGGCCGTTTGCCATCCCTCAAGAAATTAAAGACCGTTTCCAGGTAAAGTAAGATTGAATGTCATGCCCGTCCCGGAACAAGTCCGGGGTGACAGTTGGGCATCTTCTTTTACAACTTCGTCCCTTTCACAATGCGATAGAGCGTTTCAAGCTCTTTCGCATTTAATATTTTCGGCACGGGGTAAAGCGGGTTTGCTTCCTTGCTTGCAGACTTCGCGAGTCTTGGAATATCTTCGCTTTGGATGAATTCCAGGTGCTCCGGGATTTCCATGGAACGGTTCAGTTCGCGGATCTGCATGATGAAAACCTTGGATGCTTCATGATTATCCAGTTCTGCGGGAACAGCTCCGATTGCCTTTGCAAAGAACCCGAGGCGCTTTTCGCAGGCTTCGCCGTAAAACTCTAGAACGTGCGGTAAAATGACGGCGTTGGCAAGCCCGTGAGGCGTGTGGTACATGCCACCCAGGCTGTGGGCAATGGCATGGACGTAACCGACATAGGCGCGTGTAAAAGCAAATCCTGCAAGGTATGACGCCTTTTGCAGATTTTCTCTTGATTTGATATTGTGCCCGTCGCGGTAAGCGTTCTGGATATTCTCGATGATAAGGCGGCCTGCCAGGATGGCGGCTTCGGCACTTCCGTCAAAGTTGCTATTGCCGATGTAGGCTTCGATGGCGTGTGTGAGTGCATCCATGCCGGTAGTTGCCGTAAGACTTGGGGGCAAGTCGAGCGTAATGTTTGCATCGAGAATCGCAAGGCGCGGAATCAGGACAAAGTCATTGATGGGGTACTTCTCGTGCGTCTGCGGATTCGAAATCACGGCGGCCACAGTCGCTTCGCTTCCTGTCCCCGCCGTTGTCGGGATGGCGACGAGATACGGAATCTTGCGAAGAACGCGGAGCGTCCCTCGCATAAATGAAATCGGAGTCCACGGCCTTGCGATGCGGATTCCAACTCCCTTTGCGCAGTCGATGGCGGATCCTCCGCCAAAAGCAACGAGTCCTTTGCATTTGTTCTTTCGATAAATGCGGGTGGCTTCGTTGATATTGTCGATTGTCGGGTTCGGAATTGTCTTATCGTAAACGGAATACCTGAGTCCCGCTTCTTCCAGGTATTTTTTGATGTTCTGGAAATGCTCTGTCTTGGCGAGGAATTCGTCTGTAACGAGCAGGACATTATCGATGTCGTTTGCCTTGAGGTGCTTGGGGAGTTCTCGTAAGCTCCCAGCTCCGTGAACAATCTGCGGTTCACGCCAGGGCATAAAGTGGATGCCCACGAAGAATGTTTTCTGGAATGCTCGGCAAGCGAATCTGTACAGTAAAGAAGCCATAGAAACCTCCTACATTGATTTTAAAAAGCGCAACGCTTTTTCGGCGAAACTCTGAATTTTGGAATGCAAGTTGCCCGGAACAATTCCGTAAGGCGGATGGAAAAATGTCACCGCGTCAAATCCCTTTTGCTCCATAATATTGCGTTCGTGGCTAAACGTCTTGAATCCGTAAAATCCGTGGTAGTTGCCTGTACCGCTCATGCCCACGCCGCCAAAGGGAACTTCCAGATTCTCGATCTGGATAATGGTATTGTTCACGCAAGTGGATCCTGATGTGGTATGGTTCAAAACATGATTGATGTCGCGTTTGTTTGTACCAAAGATGTACAGGGCGAGTGGCTTTGGCCTACTCTGGATAAATGCAATCGCTTCGTCAAGAGTCTTGTAGGCGATAACCGGCATAATCGGTCCGAAAATTTCGGACTTCATGATTTCCATGTCGGGCGTGACGTTTGTGAGCACGGTGACCGGCGTGTAGCAGTTTTCGATATCGCTTACTCCGCCGACGACTTGGTTCGCCCCTTTGGCAATAGCATCCTTGATAAGGGCCGCGTGACGTTCGGTAGCCCGCTTGTCTACGATGTGTACAAAGTCTTTGCAATCGTGGCGCTTGGCCTCGGTGTCGCCGAATCTGCGTTTGATTTCTTCTGCAAAAGCTTCGGCAAATTCTTGAACTTTGTCTTCTGGGCAAAGAGCGTAATCGGGCGCGATGCAGGTTTGCCCGCCGTTTAGCGTCTTGCCCCAGGCAATTTGCTTGATGTGCTTTTTGACGTTTACGTCGGGGAGTAAAATTGTGGGCGACTTTCCGCCAAGTTCAAGCGTAATGCTGGCGTGGTGCTTGGCTGCCATTTCTGCAATATGGGCGCCGACCTTTGGACTGCCCGTAAAGAACACGTGGTCAAACGGAAGCTCTAGAAGCTTGTCTCCAATTTCGGCCCCTTCGCCTTCGATAAGTGCAATTTCATTTTCTGGGAACAGGTCCTTGAATAGCCGGACTGCAAAAGCACTGACATGAGGTGTCTTGTGCGATGGCTTCGCCATAATGACATTGCCTGCGGCAATTGCCGAAATGATCGGATTTACAAGCAGCAAAAACGGATAGTTCCACGGCACAAAAATGAGGACGCGTCCTTTGGGTTCATAGCGGAGAACGCTTTTGGACGTGGGCAAGAAAAAAACTCGATTTGCTTTTTTATCTCGCATCCATCTTTTTAAATGCTTGATGTTGTAGTCTATTTCTTCAATTGTCGGGAATATTTCGCTAAGCCAAGCTTCGAATCTTGGCTTGTGAAAATCCTGCCAAACAGCTTCGTAAAATTCATTTTGATGCTTTATAACGGCATCGCGGAGCTTTTTCAATTTCTGAATACGCTCTTTTGCTGATGTCTGGGCTATTTCCCAGCGATTTTGCCCTTGCGCTTCGAAAATGCTTTTAAGATTGATCCCATATAATTCATTCATACTCAATAAGATAGAACTTATTGGACAAAATGTTGCATTTTAAGTAATAAAAACAAAGCTTTTTTAATTATATAGGTATATCTTCTTTTGCTTTAATTTTGTAAATTGAAATTATGAGTTCTTTAATCCGTTATAAAGGTAAAACTCCACAGGTTGGTGAAAGAGTATTTTTAGCCGAAGGTGCATGCCTTGTGGGCGATGTTTGCATCGGTGATGATTCGTCGGTGTTCTACAATGCCGTTTTGCGTGGCGATCTGGCTCAAATCAAAGTTGGCAAGAGATCGAATATTCAGGACAATGTGACTGTTCATGTTTCAACGGGTGTTGGCGTGAACATTGGCGACGAAGTGACTGTTGGTCATGGGGCTGTACTCCATGGATGCACGATTGATGACAATGTTCTCGTTGGCATGGGGGCTATTGTCATGGATGGGGCTCATATCAAAAAAAATTGTATTATCGGTGCTGGCGCGCTAGTGACTTCTGCAAAGGAGTTCCCTGAAGGTTCACTTGTGATGGGATCTCCGGCGCATGTCGTTAGGGCGTTGACTACAGATGAAATAAAGAATGTAAAGATTGGCGTAGAACACTACTTGGACGCAAAGGATGAACTTTTAAAAGATGTATAAGTTCTTTTTCCTCATTAATCCGGTGAGTGGAGGTGGACAAGGTAAGGTAATCCATAAGTTTCTTCCTGAAATTATGGAGTCGATGGATTTTAAATCTGACGAGTGGAAGTCGGAATTTACGCGCAAGGATGGCTTGAACGAACAAGTCCTGAAGGCGCTTTCTTCGACGGAAACGCTTGTTGCTGTTGGTGGCGATGGAACGGTTTCTTCGGTGCTTTCCATTATGCTGACCTCGGAAGATGCCGACAGAGTCCAGATTGGGCTTATCCCGCTTGGTACTGGCAACGACCTTGCTCGCGTACTTGGGCTTTACAAGCCTTTTGCGGACAAGGGACTTTTGTATCTGGTGCGCAGGCTCCTGATGGCGAAGGCTAGACCTTTTGATATCTGGACGGTGAATGGCAAGTACGCGCTTGCAAATTATTTCTCGGCGGGTATTGATGCTCGTATTGCTCATGATTTTAACCAAGACCGGGCAATGGGTGTCATTTCTTCGAATTCTGTTATTGCGAACAAGCTGCATTATGTTAAGCGCTTTTTTGCGGATAGGGCATACCATCTGAAAAGTGGATGGCTGTCGATGGTTGAAAATACGCCTGAGCTTGTTGAAAATGTGGATTTGACGGGGCATACGACGGTCATTGTCGGGAACATCCCGAGCTTTGCCAGTGGTGCCAATCCGTTCTTCAAGTCCGACATGGCGGATGGCTATTTGGAAGTCGTCTGTGTGCCGAATATGCTGAATTTCTTGCTTGCAATCGCTGTCGGGAATATTCCTGTTGTTGGCTATATTCTCAAAAAGCACCTGCTCAAGTCGCGCAAGGTTCGTTCGCTGACGCTTGACCTCGCCGATAACGAATACATCCAGCTCGATGGGGAAGATTTGAGTGGCAAGGTGGGGCGTCGCGTTACCATTCAGTTTGCATGTCAAGTTCACATGCTCACGCTAGAGGAATAATGTTTTCAGTTTCTTTATCTGAAGTTTTTGAAACGATGAATCTTAAAATGCCTTCGAATGAGGGCGTTTTAAATTTTAAACTGACTGGATTTTCATCGCTCGATCAGGCGGGGCCGCACGATGTCTCGTTCTGGACGGGCGATGCCAAAACGGAAACAGGACTTGCAGGGAATGCCGGTGGCGTGAGCGCGAGTGCTTTTGCCGGCGTTACGGCGGGCCTCCTTTTTGTGCCGAGTTTATACGAAAAGTATTGCGTGGATGGGCGCTCAGAACTTTTGCCGAATGTGCATTTTGTATGCCCGGTCGAAAATCCATACCATGCAATGGTGACGTTCATGAAGGAATTTGTAGAACGTCGCGAAGTTTTTGAAGAAACGAAAATTGCAGCTTCTGCACAAGTTCATGCTTCGGCGGTTGTTGAAGGCGTGGTGGGCGAGAACGCTATCGTCGGTCCGAATTGCGTGGTGATGAAAGGCGCTACGATTGGCGCTGGCACAATTCTAGAAGCAAATGTGACGGTTTACCCGCGTGTGACGATTGGCGAAGATTGCGTGTTCCAGGCGGGCGTTGTCGTGGGTCCTCGCGGTTTTGGATTTTACGAGTACGAGGGCAAGCGTCGTATGGTGCCGCATTTGGCGGGAGTCCGCATCGGGAACCGCTGTAGCTTTAGCGCAAATGACGTGGTTGCTGCGGGCTTTGTCTCTCCGACGGTGATTGGCGATGATTGCCATTTCGATACGTTCGTACAAGTGGCGCATAATTGCCGCCTTGGAAACAACATCATGATGGCTTCGCAGTCTGGCGTGGCGGGTTCCGTGATTATGGAAGATGACGTGGAATTTGCGGGCGGTGTGCAGTCGGCGGGGCATTTGACGATTGGCAAGGGCGTGAAAGTCGCTGCCAAGGCGGGCGTTACCAAGAGCCTCAAGGCGGGCAAGGTTTACGCTGGCTATCCGGCCGAAGAAATTGACGTCTGGCGCCGTTCCGTCGTGAAACTCCGAATGATGGGAAAGCGGTAGGGTGTGGGGTATGGGGTCGCTAGTAAACTTGCTATGGGGACGCTACGCTTTGGGCTTTAGAAATATTGTTTTATGCCCATAGCCCATAGCTCAAAGGACCGTAAGGTCCGCGCCCATAGCTTAACATGCTCTAAGTTCTAAGTTCTTAACTTTCAAGAGTGCAATATTTTTATAAATTCCCGTTATCTAAATGAAAAAAGATTCTCGTAAAAGCCCGCGTGAGTGGGAATTTAGTTCTGCGTCTTTGTCTTACGGCAAGGCGAACGTTAAAATTGAACTCCAGGAGTACAATCCGCAACTGGAGCCTCGCGTCGAATGGCGCGTGGGCGGTCGTTCTTTTTACAGCACCGATTGCGTGAAGTGCTTCACGGATTTGAAGTTCAGCGTGGCCCGTACTGCAATTTATGAATCGGGCGAAGGCGCTCATGCATTGAAGCTTGCGTCTCCGGAACACCTTGCACCTGTATTCTTGATGTGGCCGTCTCGCCGCTTTGTGGTGGATGTCGCCTGCAACGAAGAAAGTGATAAGGGTTGTGTTGCTGAAGTCCCGCTGATGGATGGCAGTGCGCTCCCGTTCTTTAGCGAATTTCGCAGAAATGTGGGTGCGCCCGAAGAACTCGCTTTTTACGACGTTCCCTTGCACGATGAATGGGACTTGTTCCGCACGGATGTTGATGTTGCACAAGCACAAAAGCCTTACGGTTCCGTGAAAATCACGCCGAGCGAAGCGTTCGAGGTGGAATACATCTTGGAACGAAACGAAAACGGTCGCGTCTTTAAGTCGGCGGCGAATGTTTCCATTTACTCGGCAGAAGACTTGTACAATGTCTTTGTGGCGAGAACTTTTATTTTGAAAAACGAATTTGACGAAGCCCGCAAGGCAGGTTTGCTTGGCGGGGTGGATGAATCCTGTGGGCTCTTGCTCGACAATTCTCCGGAAGCTTCGGCTCCCGCGTTTAGAGTTGCCGATGAACCCGCTCGTCATAAAATCCTCGACCTGTTGGGAGACCTTTGCTTTGCAAAGCCCGCACTCCCGAAAGTTCGTCTGGAAATCATCAACGGTGGTCACTTGAGCCACAGAACAATCTTAGAAAAGGTGTTGCCCTATGCTTTACAATGAAGAACAAGTTCATGCCCTCCTCCCTCAGAAGGCTCCGTTTGCTTTCGTGGACGAAATTCAGGAAATCACCGAAGGTGACCAGCCGTCTATCGTTGCTGTTTGGCACGTGACGGGCAAGGAAAAGTTCTTTGACGGTCACTTCCCGAACAATCCGGTGCTCCCGGGCGTGATCCAGATCGAATCCATGGCTCAGGCCGCAACGCTCTTGACAATGATTGCTAAGAAGGCCGATGTCGAAGGCAAGCGCCCGGCATTCATGGGTGTCGAAAACTGCCGCTTCCGCGCTCCGGTGATTCCGCCGCAGGACTTGACGCTCAAGGCTACGCTCGTGATGGCTCGCCATGGCATCTACAAGTACACTGGCGAAATCTGGCAGGGCGAAACGCTTATCTGCAACGCCTCCTTTAGCGCTGCAATGGTCTAATTAAGGCTGAGTTATGACGCGAGCTGACGATAAATTGAACGTGTTGATTTTAGCGGCTGGGCTTGGCACAAGGCTGAGACCTTTGACGTCGGAAATCCCGAAGCCGTTGGTTCGCATTTATGACAAGAGCATTCTCGAAATCCAAATGGAGCGGGCGAAGTCGCTTGGCGATGTCCGCTTGCACGCGAATGCGCATTACCTGGCTGACCAGATTGTAAGTGAGGGCAAACGCCTTGGCTTTGAAAAAGTTTGGGTCGAAACGCCTGAAATCCTCGGAACTGCTGGCCCCTTGCGCCGGATTTATGCGGCGGGGTATCGCGGTGGTCTCTTGATTATGAATGGCGACGCGTACTGCAATTTTGACTTGGGTGCGTTTGTGCGGAATGCACGAAACCGCTGTGAGGTGGCTCTCCTGGCGGTCGATTTCCCGAAGGTAAACACGTTCCGCGTGGGTGCGGATGGTTGCCTTGCGGGCGTTGCAGGCCGCTTTGGCTCGGAAGAAGGCTTTGCCGCAACGTTCTCTGGAATTTCGTGGTACAGCGATGAAGCTTTGTCTCGGATTCGCGACGGCGAATTCGATATCCGTGAATTCTGGAAGCAAGAGATTGCTGCGGGGTGTGCTCCGTTTGTCGATATGAGTCAACTGCATGCCACGTGGATTGACATGGGTTCGCCCGAAGGTCTTATGGCTGCAGTGGAAGCGCGCTTGGTGGAATGTGGCCGCAACAAGAATGAAGCGGTTGTGGAACCCGGCGTTGTCATTCCTGACGGTGTGAAAATTGCTCATTCTGTGATTTTTAAAGGTGCCGAAATTCAACCTGGCGAGACCATCGAAAACGAAATCCGCGGAAAAGGATTTAAGTGGGTAGTCAGTGGTCAATAGTCATTGGTCAATAGATAGTTTAATTTTAGTGTGTCATCCTGAGCGGAGTGTAACGTAGTCGAAGCATCTAAAGCGAATTGCATTATGCCAAATAGTTATTACACATACATAATGACAAATCAAAGTAATACTACTTTATATATTGGTGTAACGAATAATATTGAACGTCGTGCGTTAGAACATATTGAAGGATTTGGAGCGGCATTTACATCTAAATATAAAATCAATAAACTTGTTTATTTTGAACGATATACAGAAGTTTTGGATGCTATTAAGCGAGAAAAACAATTAAAAGGATGGAAACGAGAAAAAAAGGTAATGCTTATAAATCAGATGAATCCTGAATGGAATAACTTGATGCAGGAATAGAGATCCTTCGACTCCACGCTTAACGCGTTTCGCTCAGGATGACACTGTTGTTTAACCATGCTTTATTGCAATGATGTAGTTCTAACCCCTAAAACCTATAACCTACTACCTAATCATGCGTAAATTTAGAATTGTTTTAGTTGAACCGGAACACCCGCACAATGTGGGGTTTGTCGCACGTGCCATGCATTGCTATGCATTGCCGGAACTTTATATTGTCTATCCGAAGCGCGACAAAGTCTTGGACAAATCTTACCATACGGCGGCCAATAGCCATGACATTCTGGATAACGCAAAGGTTGTCCACAAGTTCGAAGATGCCATTGGCGATTGCTCTTGCGCTGTCGCTTACAGCCGCCGCATTTTTGCAAGTTCCATCAAGCATACGATGGTGCAGAACTTGTCTGACATGCTCCCCGAAGATGGAACGATTGCTCTCGTGTTCGGTCGTGAATCTTGCGGGCTTGCGCTTGAAGAAGTGAACGCTTGCACGTACCAGTGCGAAATTCCGGTGCCGGGACTTATGAGCTTGAATCTTGGACAAGCGGTCTCGATTAGCTTGTACGAACTTTGCCGTTCCGGGGCACTCGCGAACGGCGAGGGCCGCGCGAAGCGCACAACGCGAGGCGTTGCCGAAACGGGTCCTGCAACTATTCAGCAGATTGATGGCTTCAAGAAGTTCCTTGACCGTTATTTGACGGGCCAGTATCACGATCAGGCTTGGCGCGATAGCTTCCTCAACACGCTCTTGCAGCGCTTGCACCCGACGCGTAACGAACTCTCGGCGCTGTTCGGACTTTTGCGCAATTTGGCTGGCAAGCCCGCTCGCTTGGAACATGCCGCCGAAAAGGCTGCAAAGCAGGCATCGCAGAATGCTGAACAGGATGAAACTCAAAAGGCGGACTGCTCGCAGAAATCCGAGTAGCAATACCGCTGGAGATGGACATGTACGAAATATTGCCCTACAGTCACGAACTGGAACAGCGCTGGGATCGCTTTGTCATGGAAAATTCCATGAACGGAACGTTTTTGCAGACGCGCAAGTTCTTGAACTACCATCCAGAAGGTCGGTTCAAGGACGCTTCGTTCTTTGTCGAAAAGAGCGGTATCATCGTGGCTGTCGTTCCTGGCTGTAATGTCGATGGCAAATTCGTATCGCATCAGGGGTCCACTTTCGGTGGCCCCGTTATCTCCAAAGATTTTTATTCGGGCAACAAGATTCTTGAAATCATCAAGACGATTGATGATCACATTGCCCAAAATTTCAAAAGCGTAAAGCTAAAACCGACGTCGCAGATTTTTGCAACGATGCCGACGGATATGCTGGATTACGCTTTGGAACATGCGGGTTACTGCCGCCATACGGAACTCAGCTGCTATACGCCGCTTGCTCAAGATGTTGATCCGCTTGAAGCCTGCAAGCGTGAATGTCGCCATAACTTTAGACAAGCTGAAAAATTGAATTTGACCTACGGCGAGATTCCCGATAGCGAAATGGAAACATTTTACGATTTCCTGGTGCTTTCTAAGGCTCGCCACAACACGACGCCCGTCCATTCCTTAGCTGAACTGCACGACCTTAAACGGAGATTTCCAAAAGAAATTTTATTCCGTGGTGTTTGGCAGAACGGCGAATACCTTTCGGGAATGATGATTTTCTATTTCAAACAGGTAAAGGTTTTCCATTTCCAGTACCTTGCTCCCGATGATTCTAAACGCGAAACGAACGCTACAACGGCGCTGTTTGTGAATGCCATGCGAGAAGCCGCTCAAGCGGGCTGCGAAAAATTCTCTTGGGGAATTTCGACTGAAGATGGCGGCGCGTATTTAAACGAGAATCTCTATCGTTTTAAAGAGTCGTTCGGCGCACTTCCTTGCGTGAACGCGAGATACGAGAAATGAGTTACTAGTTGTTGGTCCTTAGTCAATAGTTTTTAGTTTTGCAAACGTGTAATCGAAAATCTCTAATGACCATTGACCAATAACTATTGACTAAACTCTAATCCCTATTTACTTCTTTAACAAAATCCTCATACTCGTAGATGTAATCGGATTCATCGTAATGCTCGGAGGCGAGCACCATGCAGACGGCGCCCGAAGAGAAGTTTTCGATTTCGCGCCAGTGCATTGTCGGGATGTAAAGCCCGTGGTAGGAACGGTTCAGGGAATATTTGGAACGCGTCTTGCCGTCGTCCAGAATCACGTCAAAGCTACCGCTTGCCGCAATGATCAGCTGACGTAGCTTGCGATGGGCATGGCCACCGCGGGTCGTTCCGCCCGGGACGTCGTACAGGTAGTACACGCGCTTGATATCAAACGGGATGAGTTCGCCGCCTTCGACAACACTCAAGTTGCCTCGCTGGTCGTGAGCGATAGGGATATCAATTAAACGCGGTTCTTTAAGCTGTTCTTCGTTCCATTCCATGCCCTTAATATAACAAAACCTTTTTGAAATGAAATGATTTGCTTGAAAAATATAATGTATGGCGCCCCCGGAACAAATGCGAGTACGAGAAATAATGGATCCCCTCCCTGACGGTCGAGGATGACGGGGCCGGGGTGACAATGTGAGCCAACTTATCTCCAGTGCTTCAGTTGCGAGAGGTGCGAATCAAAGAACTTGCGTCTTTCTGCATCGGGCGTGTTGTCGGGATTTGGCATGTGCGAAAGCAAAAAGTCAAGCAATGTGTCTTTGCTTGTGTAGGCAAACTTGCCACCGTCATAGCACCACTTGCAGTAATCTTCGTTGAAAGAGCCGTCCGTTTCGCGGCTGATCATGGCATCGTCACCGAGCGGCATGCCGCAGCACTGGCAAAAGAGCTGGCGCGGAGCGCCGAGCAGCGTGTTGATGGAAACGTTGAATTCCTTTGAAAGCACTTTGAGCATTTCTGTGTTTGGCTGAGTTTCTCCGGTTTCCCAGCGGCTAATGGCCTGGCGTGTCACGTGAATGCGTTCTGCCATTTGGTCTTGCGTAAGGTTGTGCTTTTCGCGGATGTTCTTCAAAATCTCCTGGGTCTTCATTGAATCTCCTTTGTTCGATTACGGAGTCAAATATACCAACGCTCTAGCGCAAAATCAAGAAACAGGCTGTTGCGTTGTGTAAAATGTAAATGGGTTGTTAGTTGTTTGAATTAGTAATTCGGAATCTGAATCTTGGGCATCTTCAGGTTCAATGGGCGGTACAGTTCGTCGTATAAATCCTGAAGTTCCTTTTTCTTGAAATCGTAAAGGCGGTATGTTCCTATGACGCTTCTCGCTGTGTCTAGGTTGCCGAGATTTCTTCCAACTTGGATGTGCTTGAAACCGGCTGTTTTTATAGCCCGCATAAGGGAACGTAGCTCGTAAAGATAGTCCTTGTTAAAGCCATCTTCCAGTATCAGGACAATCCAGTCCTTGTCTGGAAATTCGAATCGTGTGCGCACTGTGGCGAGGTCCTTGGCGATGACGTTAAAGGCCGATAGAGGCTTTATTCTTGCATTAGGGTAGTCTTTGTCACGGATGGCCTTGATGGAATCAGATGGCTTTGCTCCGCGGCGCCCTTCTCCGGGGAATGCGATGAAGGCCCCGCTGGAATCAGTGATATATTCTTTGTTGGAATCGGAGTAAAGGCCCCAGATTATTTTGCCCGGGTCTTCTTCCGATTCTTTTTGGATGGCGACATAATCTACATTTGGCTTTCTCTTGGGAAAATCATCAGATGATGGATCGACGAGTTCCTTTAGAACGGTGTAGTAGGTGTTCGGCATGAAACCGCCCCTTGCGCCAATGACGAAGAAACTGTCTTTTTTTACGGCGACAGCCAAATGCAGCAGGCTGGAATCGCTTTTTTCAAAGGAAACTTGGACTTTCTCAAATACGGCACCTTTGATGCTGCCTTTTGGCCGTTCTTTCGCGGATGTGTTCGATACGGCAAGTATAGTTATGATTGCAAAAAGAATGAACCTGTTCATACGTTTTACTTAAAGATAAAACTTTGTATATTTACGGCATGACCGCAAAGACTATAAAAATACAATATCTCAATGAATCGATTCCGAAACTCGCTTACATTGGTGGCAAATCGGACTGGATAGACCTTGCCGCCGCAGAAACGGTGACGCTCAAGGCGGGCGAATTCCGCCTGATTCATCTAGGTGTTGCAATGAAGTTGCCTGAAGGCTACGAGGCACATATCGCTCCGCGCAGTTCCACGTTTAAAAACTTTGGAATTTTACAGGTAAATTCTGTAGGCGTGGTCGATTCGAGCTACTGCGGTGCAAACGACTGGTGGAAAATGCCTGTTTACGCCACCCGCGACGTGACCATCGAGAAAGGGAGCCGCATTGCGCAGTTCCGCATCATGGAAATCCAGCCGACGCTCACCTTCGAGGAATGCCCGCTTGACGGCGCCGACCGCGGTGGTTTTGGAAGTACAGGAATTTAGGGACCCCACACATATTCCCCCTTCTCATACCTACAATTTTTACATGAATTTCACTGTCTACTTCCTACTTCCTACATCCTACTTTCCTATATTTTCCACGCAAAAATTTTAAACAAGGACATTGTTATGGCAAAGATTGCTATTCTCGGTTACGGTAACCTCGGTCGCGGTGTGGAATGCGCTGTGAAGCAGGCTCCGGATATGGAACTCGTCGCTGTTTTCACGCGTCGCGATCCGTCGACGGTGAAGATCCAGACGGCTGGTGTTCCGGTGTTGAACGTCTCTGAAATGGAAGCATGGAAGGACAAGGTTGACGTGCTCATCATTTGCGGTGGCTCTGCTACGGATCTGCCGGTGCTCACTCCGAAGTACGCTTCTATGTTCAACGTGATCGACTCCTTCGACACGCACACTAAGATTCCGCAGCACTTCGCTGCTGTTGACGCTGCAGCCAAGGGCGCAAACAAGATTGCTATGATCTCTGTCGGTTGGGACCCGGGTATGTTCAGCTTGAACCGCGTGTATGCTCAGTCCATCCTTCCGGAAGGCAAGGACTACACGTTCTGGGGCAAGGGTGTTTCTCAGGGCCACAGCGATGCTGTTCGCCGCATCAAGGGTGTGAAGAACGCCAAGCAGTACACCTGCCCGGTGGAATCTGCTCTCGAAGCCGTGCGTAGCGGTTCCATGCCGGAACTCACGACTCGCCAGAAGCACACTCGTCTCGTTTACGTTGTTGCAGAAGAAGGTGCAGACAAGGCTTACATCGAAAACGCCATCAAGACGATGCCGAACTACTTCGATGAATACGACACCACGGTCAACTTCATCAGCGAAGAAGAATTCAACAAGAACCACAGCGGCCTCGCTCACGGTGGTTTCGTGATCCGTACCGGCAAGACCGGCATGAACAAGGAACACACGCACGTGATCGAATACAGCCTGAAGCTCGATTCCAACCCGGAATTCACGACGAGCGTTCTCGTGGCTTACGCCCGCGCCGCTCTCCGCATGAAGGCTAACGGCCAGACCGGTTGCAAGACTGTTCTCGACGTTCCGCCTGCATACCTCAGCACCTTGAGCGACGAAGACCTCCGCGCTCATTGCTTGTAATAAGACCGCACGGCTCTATCGTAAGATAGAACCTCCGTCTTCGCCTTGTTCCCACCTTCGACGACTCATTGATACGAGTTGCCTACGGCTCACGGTAAAGAACAAAGATCCCCGCCTGCGCGGGGATGACATTGTGGAAAAAATTGCCTCGGGTTAACCCGAGGCTTTTCTGTATAAAACAAGTCTTTTGTGTGGCTTGTTGGAGAGTCTTTTTGTATAATGGACAGAAGAAATTTTTATTTTGGGGGTGAAAGTTTCTATAGTTGAAACGGGAGAATCCTATGCGTGTGTTTTTGAGAAAGATTTTTTTGCTGACTGCGATTGTTATATGTGGTCTTGTTTTTGATTCTTGTGCTATGATTTTTTCAGTGAGCCGTCCTGATCTTTCGCAAAAAGAATATACTGCCTTGATTATAAATGATAAAAAGGCTGCACAATGCTATGTGGAAGAAACAAGAGTCGGGATGATTATTTTGGATGCTATTTTCTGGCCTGCGCTTCTTGTTGATGGTCTTGGTGGTTATTATACTTATTACTCTTATTCACCTGCCTTTTGCTCCAATAACAGTGTAAATAGTGCTGAACCGGTTTCCGTTGCCGAAAAAAAATGGGATGTCGATAATATTGCCACTAATACACAGAAGAATAAGAAAATCGTTTCTAGTCGTCCTGTTTTTGTTGCTGTCCTTGAATCGGTTTCGGGCGGTATCCTTAAATATCAGGAAAACCAGTTTATAACAAATGTATTGAGAGAAGAAGCTGTTAAGGCTTTGTCTTCGGAAATTAACGCAACTATTATGACTAGGGAGAATATCAGAGAAATGCTCCCTCCTGAAAAATCGCTTGAAGATTGCGAGGGTGCATGTATAGTTGAGACTGGAAAAAATATCAGTGCGGATTATGTCTCTCAGGCAAGAGTTGGAACTTTTGGAAAGAACCTTACGATTTCTGTGGAACTTTACAAGACATCAAACAACAAGCTGGTTTCGAGCTTTAACACCAAGGCGCAGGATATAGATGCTCTTGAAGAAAAAATTCGAGAAAATGCATCGGGGATGTTTGCCGACATTGTTCGCGAGGAATTGAACAGATAAGGAATTGAATCGATAAAGAATGCCTCGGGTTTATCCCGAGGCTTTTTGTATAAAGGAGATGCCCGTTCGGAGACGGGCATGACAATTAAGAACTGCGCCGAAGGCGTATTAGTCGTGAATCGCGTTCTTGAGGCTTTCGATCAAGCGGGCGAAGCTCGGGTCGGTTTCCATCTCTTTCTTGACGCTCTTGATGGCGTGGACAACGGTGGAATGGTCCTTGCCGCCAAAACGGGAACCGATGCTCTGCAAGCTGATGGGGGAGAGTTCACGCATGAGGAACATGGCGACCTGGCGGGCTTTCGAGATTTCCTTGGTGCCGCGGCCCGGTTCGATGAGCTTTGTTTCTGGAACTTCGTAGTGCTGCGATACGGCATGGAGCACGGCGTCAAGGCTTACGCGGCGACGGAGTGTCGGGGCGATTTCGGTGACGACCTTCTGTGCAATGTTCATATCGATGTCGTGGCTCATGAGGCTCGACTGGAGCGTGAGCTTGATAATGGCGCTTTCGAGGCAACGAACGTTGCTTGCAATATTTTCAGCAAGGTAACGGATGACTTCGTCGCTGATTTCGAGATGGCGTTCTTCGGCCTTCTTGTGGAGAATGGCTTCGCGCGTTTCGACGTCAGGCGGCTGGATGTCAACTGTTAAGCCCCAGGAGAAGCGGCTCACGAGGCGGTCGGAGAGGTTCTTCACTTCGGCGGCGGGGGCGTCTGAAGTGAGAACGATCTGCTTGCCTGCCTGGTGCAGCGCATT
Organism: Fibrobacter sp. UWB4; assembly: GCF_002210345.1. NCBI lineage: Bacteria > Pseudomonadati > Fibrobacterota > Fibrobacteria > Fibrobacterales > Fibrobacteraceae > Fibrobacter > Fibrobacter sp. UWB4. The sequence goes on from NZ_MWQI01000001.1 coordinate 648,432, forward strand.
AAAGATCAAGAAAAATTCGTTTTGCGTTTCGTACTTGCCCGTCCAGTTCTGGATGTCATCGATCAGGAGAATGTCCACTTCGTTGCGGTAGAAGTCGGACATTTCGGTGATGCGCTTTTCTTGCAGGCACTTCATGTACTGCTGCGAGAAGTCTTCGGACGTGAGGTAGATGACGCGCTTGGTCGGATCTTCTTCGAGAATGTAGTTACCGATGGACTGGAGCAAGTGCGTCTTGCCAAGACCTGAAGACCCATAAATAAATAGCGGGTTGTACTGCGTTCCATCCGGGTTTCTCGCGACGGCGAGGGCGGCGTTGAAGGCGAGCTGGGCCTTGTCACCCGGGACGAAGTTTTCAAAACGGAAGCTGCCAGAGAGCGGAACGCTCGGCTTGATAAATTCGCGGAAAGAGTTGTCGGAGGAGCTTGTTTGCGGCTGGTAAACGTCTTGCGGCTGGAATTCGAATTCCACCGGAGCGTCGTCGTGGGAAACGTCTTTCCAGGCGAGGCGGATCAGGTCCTTGTAAGCGGCATAGACTTTGACGTCAAGTCCGGGGGGCACTGCGATGACGGCGTGTCCTGGGGTTTGGCTTACAAGCTTGGTCTGTGCAAAATATGTCTTGAATACCGTATCCGACAGCATTCCATGGAGGTAGTTCAAGCATCTTTCCCATTCAACTTGCATTCTTCAATCCTCATCCGATCTGAGTTCAAAATCTATCAACAACTAGGCGTAATAATTTAGCTAATTCTTTGAAATGTTGATAGATTGGGAGTGAAATAAACCTAAAAATTTTCTTACTTCTTTGTAAATGAAAATTAACGTCCTTGTACGCGCTTTTATCGATTGGCTTTATTCCTCTAAAATTTGCAAATTTTCTAATTTTTTCTACGATGGTAATGAATACGCTTGTGGAATACTGTTTCTGGACGCCCGTCTTGCTTTGGGTCGGTCTCCATTTTTGGTTTAGGAATGTCTCGTACGTCGTTTTTTTGAAAAATCAGCTTGATCGAGGCGAAAAATGGGCTTACGTGCTGAGCGGATTTGTGAAAAATCCGGGTCGAGTGAGCTTTTTGCGCTTTTGCGATTATCTGTTTACGGGGGTGACGTCGGTCGCTACGGCGGCGTTTATAGTGTGGATGCTCCAAAAGATTGGACTTGGTTCCAATGCCTATTATGGATTTGTGTCCGTGTTTGTTTTTGCCTGGGTCGCTCATTTGATGAAGCGCAGGACGGAACTCAAGCTCACGGACTTGTTCCAGTCGGCTTTTTACCTGGAATACCGTTGGGTGAATTATGGGATCCAGCGCAAGGGTATTGCGATGTCGGAAGAAAATGTGCGTGACCGCGCGGGACTCAGCTATGCGCATAAGCTCCGCAATGCCGAAGACCATGGACGTTTTTGGAAGTATGTAAAGTCGATGGCCGCATCTAAAAAAGTCCCGCCGGAAATGTTCGAGGTATACTGATGAGGATTGAGGTTGTCAGGTCGGGCTTCGCCCTTTCGGCACGCTACGCTTTGGGCTGTTGCCCATACCTCAGAGGCGGCGTTAGCTGCCGAACTCAAAACCCCATAGCTGATGACCATTGACCAAGTAGAGCAAGTATGATTGATAAATTGGATTCTTTAGATGTGGGCGAGAAGGTGCTCGAAGGCAAGGCGGCGTGGAAGTACGCCGAGGATATCTTGCAGCTGGTGTCGCGTACGTTTGCGCTGAACATCCAGGTTTTGCGTGGCAAGTTGCACCGCAGTATTTTGCTCGCGTATCTTTATTTGCGCATTGCCGATACGGTTGAAGATGACCCGGACATGAAGGCGACCGAAAAGGACCGCGTACTTGCGCTGTTTGCCGATGTGTTTAAAACGGGCGAACTCGAGACCGAAAAGATTCGCACGTTTGTGGCCGCGCTCCCTGAATCCTGGCATGGCTCCGAAGACCCGAACAAGGATCTTTGCGTAAAGTCCGAAGTCGTGGTGCCGCTTTTGAAGTCGCTCCCCAAGAACTACCAGAAGCCGGTTTGCAATGTCGTGATTGAAATGTGCGGCGGTATGGCGAAGTTTGCGCTCCGTCAGGAAGCGGCGCTTTCGGCGGGTTGGTTCACGCTTGCGAACGTGGGCGAACTGGACGAATACTGCTACTATGTGGCTGGCATTGTCGGGAAGCTCTTGACGAAGCTTTTCTCGGCGGACACGTGCTTTATCAGTGCGGAACGTGAGGCTGAACTTTCGAAGCTGGACGTGAGCTTTGGGCTTGCCTTGCAGGTCGTGAACATCGTGAAGGATTGCGTCGAGGATTCTGGACGCCGCGTGTGCTTTATCCCCGAAGAGATTTGCAAGCGTCATGGCTTTGCGCACCCGAGTGAACTGTTTGCTGTTGGGGCTGACGCTCAAAAATGTGGCGCGGTACTTTCGGAACTTGTCGAAAAGGCTTGGCATCATCTGGACGATGCGATTGCCTACACGAAGCTCATCCCGAACATCAAGATGCGTACGAGGCTATTCTGCCTTTGGCCGCTCTTTATGGCCGCGGAAAACTTGAGCTTGATCGGGGATGGCGTGTCGGTGTTCACTTCGGACAAGAAGGTGAAAATCACGCGCGATACGGTGAAGCGGATCGTGAAGGAAACGTCGATGCACTTCTATTCGGACAAGTGGATTGATCAGGCGTACGCGAGAATTAAGAGGAACATTTAGACGAAAGACGAGAGTCGTGTCATCCTGAGCCCATTCGACAAGCTCAGGGTAAACTCCGGGCGGAGCGCGAAGTCGAAGGATCCAGTGCTTTTTTAAGGAAATCATAATGGAGAATAATACGAAGTTTTATAATAAGTGGCCGTTCCATGTGGCGGTGATTGTTTTTAGCATTGTTGCAGACCAGTTGACGAAGCTGTGGGCGGTATCGCGTTTTACCGACGAAGCTGGGAATTTTACCTACGAGAAAATTCCTGTGATTGGTGAACTTGTGCGTTTCCAGCTTGTGTACAACAAGGGGGCTGCGTTTAGTAGCCGTCCGCAGGACTTGATGCCGTTCTTGCCGCCTTGGCTTTTCTTTTTGCTGATTTCGATTGTCGCCGCTTTTGCGCTCGCATGGTTCTACAAGTCCATCGACAAGCGCGATTACTTGAGCCGCTTGGGCGTCGTGATGATTCTTGGTGGTGCTGTCGGAAACTTCATTGACCGCATGCGCATGCAGATGGTCGTGGACTTTATCGACTGCGATTTCCCGGACTTTATCATGACCCGTTTCCCGACGTTTAACGTGGCGGACTCGTTTGTGACCGTCGGTGTTGCTCTTGTGATTTTGTCTCCCGTGATCTTGCGTAAGTTGCATAAACAGATAAAAGAAGAAAAAGACGCTGCTGAAAAAAATAAGAATTAGCTGTCATTCCCGGCTTAGACCGGGAATCTCCATCGAGCTGAATGTCGCAAAATATACTTGTATATTTTATGACTGAAGCGAGGGGAGATGAGCATTGCTCAATCCCCTTCTTGAAAAAATAGAAGAGGAGATGCCCGCTCGGAGGCGGGCATGACATGAAAAAAGTTAACACAACCCCATACCTCAAAGCGGCGAAGCCGCGACCCGAAAAATGAATTACATCGTAGAAGAAAAGCATAATGGTGAACGTATCGACAAGTTTCTTGTCGGCGTTATGGAAAATGTCTCCCGCACAGACGTGCAGAAGCTGATTGAAGCGGGCGAAGTCAAGGTCGGCGGTGGCAAAGTCTCCAAGAACTTCCGCGTAGAAACGGGGATGGCGGTTGTCGTTGAAAAGATGATCGAGAAGGAATCTTCGACGCTTGAACCCGAAGATATTCCGCTGAACATCGTTTACGAAGATGACGATATCGTGGTCATCAACAAGCCGCGCAATTTGGTGGTGCACCCGGGTAATGGTGTGAGCAAGGGAACGCTTGCTGCAGCTCTCCTGTACCACTTCAAGGAAAATCTTTCGACTGTGAACGGTCCGCTCCGTCCGGGTATTGTTCATCGCTTGGACAAGGATACGCCGGGGCTTATGGTGGTCGCGAAAAACGATGCCGCTCACAGGCATTTGGCGCATCAGCTTGAAACGCGTACGCTCCATCGCACGTACAATGCGCTTGTGTGGGGTTGCCCGCGTGACCTCGAAGGAACGATTGACGCTCCGATTGGCCGTAACCCGAAGAATCGTCTCAAGATGGCTGTGGTGAAGGGCGGTAAGGAAAGCCGTACGCATTACGTTGCGAAGCAGTTCTTTGCGATTGCAACGCTTTTGGAATTGCAACTGGAATCGGGACGTACGCACCAGATTCGCGTACATAGCCGTTACACGGGCCATCCGGTCGTGGGCGATCCGCTCTACGATGGTCGCGATGAAAGCTTGAACCGCGTGCCGCCTCTGATGAAGCCGGTTGCTGAGAAGGTTCTTGAAATTGCTCCGGCGCAGCTTTTGCAGGCCGTGAAAATCGAACTCATTCATCCGCGCACGAACAAGAAGCTCACGTTCAAGGTTCCGATGGAAGAGCCGTTTGCAAATGTGCTCAAGCTCTTGAAGAAGGAATGTCCGGCGTCGGCGCCTGTGTATGACGAAGAAGAAGGCTTCCGCGATTTTGACGCGCAGATTCGCTTTGACGAAGATGATGAAGATTTTGACGAATACGCAGAACCGCTCGAAATCTCGCCGGATGAAGCCGCTCCCGTGAAGGAACGCAAGACTCGTGCCCAGCGCCTCGCCGAGAAAAAGGCGACTGCCGCCAAGCGCCGTGCCGTTGCTGCCGAACGCAAGCTCATCAAGCAGATGAAGGCCGCTCGCCGCAAGGGAATCGCCCCGGAAGATTTCGTGGAACCGGGTTACGAACCCACAATCGATCCTGAGCTGTTGGAATAATCAGGTATGGGGGCGTGCTTCGCACTTTCAGGTCGCTTCGCTTTGGGCTATGGGCGATTCTCATACCCCAAAGGGAACCGAAGGTGACCGACCTCATACCCCATAGCTGATTTACTGTCTACTTCCTACTTCTAACTTCCTACTCAATTATGAACGAATCTTACTTCTTTATCGGTGTTGCGGGCGTGGGCATGAGTGCCATCGCGCAGTATTTGGTGGGCAAGGGCGTTGCCGTGAGCGGTAGCGACCGTCAGTTTGGCGAGTTCCTGAACGGAAATGCCGAAAAGCCGCTTGTCATGAGCCAACTCGAAGATTGCGGAATCAAGTGCTTTGCGCAGGATGGTTCCGGCGTTGTCGAAGGCCTTACCGCAGTTGTGGTGAGCACCGCTATTGAAAATTCGAATCCGGATTTGAAGCGCGCGAAGGAACTTGGCGTTCCGGTGATGCACCGCAGCGAAATGCTCGCGAAGATTTCGAAGGAAGCGCGCACGATTGCTGTTTCGGGCACGAGCGGAAAGTCAACGGTGACCGCGATGATTTACCACATCTTGGAATACGCTGGACTCCAGCCGTCCGTGATGACGGGTGCAGGTCTTGTAAACTTGCAGGCTCAGGGCAAGATTGGCAATGCTGTGAGTGGCAAGGGTGAATGGCTCGTTGCCGAAGTCGATGAAAGCGATGGAACGCTTGTTCGCTATGAACCGGAAATTGGCGTCATTTTGAATATCGACAAAGACCACAAGGAAATCTCTGAACTTGAACAAATTTTCCTCAAGTTCAGCCAGAACGTCTTGAGCGCAGGCCACATCTTGATTGTGAACGATGCGCATCCGCTTGCAAAGAAGTTCAGCGCAGGCCGTGAATTTGACTTTGGCTATGAAAGTTATGTGAGCGTCCAGGGAATTGACTTTAAGTCGGTCGGAACGCATATCCAGTTCCGTGTTCGCCATGGCAATGAACTTGTGAAGTTCGAAATTCCGCTGCCAGGCAAGCACAATATGGAAAATGCCTTGGCTGCGACTGCTGCTGCGCTCCGTGCAGGCGTTTCGCTCCACACATGCGCCGATGCGCTTTCGTCTTTCCCGGGCGTGTTCCGCCGTCACCAGATTCTTGGAACGTTCAACGGTATCACGCTTGTTGATGACTTTGCTCACAATCCGGCAAAGATTGCCGCGAGCATCAAGAGCGCCCAGGACTTTACCGAAGGCCGCGTGATTGCTTGGTTCCAGCCGCATGGCTTTGGTCCGACGCGATTCTTGCGCAAGGACTTGGTGGACTTTATCGCCAAAACGCTCCGCCCGATGGACATGGATTTTGACCGCAAGAACGATGTGATGTTCTTCAGCGAAATCTATTACGCTGGCGGAACGGTCACGCGTGACATTAGCGCAGGCGACCTTGCGGATGACTTGATTCTCAAGGGCTGCGAAGCGATTTACATTGCCGACCGCAACGAGTGCGCGAAGAAAATGCTAGAATATGCAGAGCCTGGCGATACGATTTTGCTGATGGGGGCAAGGGATCCTAGCTTAAAGGAATATGCATGTTACGTCAAACAACTTTTAGAAGATCGATAAGCGCACATCAGGTTGTGAGCCGAAAGCGACTCGTATTAACGAGTCGTGTCGGCGAGAGCACGAGCCTGATTAAGTTTAATGAAGGCGAAAGGCTCGTGCGGTCTTATCAGGGCGCGCGAGACCCGAGTTTGCAGGAATTCGCTCGCTCGGTAAAGCAACTTTTGGAAAATCGTTAAGCGCATCAGGATCGTGCGGTCGTGTTAGAGTCGTGTGGTCCTGTCAAAAATAGGGGAAAATTGCAATGGACAAAAAGACTATTCTAAAATCCGTTTTCTTTGATGGCGCAAAGCGCGACATCTTGATTGTCGGTAATCTCTTTGAAAAGGTCACGCGTCCGCTTGAACATGCCGATTACGAAGGCGCTGAAATTGTTGATTGCTCGCATTTTGCCATTATGCCTGCATTTTACAACGGCCATACGCATGCTGCAATGAGCTTGTTGCGCGGCTTTGCTGATGACATGGAACTCCACAAGTGGCTCAATGAATACATTTGGCCGACTGAAGCAAAACTCACGGCTGACGATATCGCTGTCGGTAGCCGCTTGGCGATTCTCGAAATGATCAAGTCGGGATCGGTTTTCTTTGCGGATATGTACTGGCATCGTGAACAAACTGCACTAGCTGTCGAAGATATGGGAATCCGTGCGGCGATTGGCGTTACGTTTGCAGAACCGCTGATGTCTAGGGATGCTTGGGCGAAGAACGTTGAATTCTTGAAAAATCACACGGGCGAATCGGAACGTGTACAGCTCGTAGTAATGCCTCATGCTGTTTATACAGTGGGCGAGGAAAAAACGGCTGAATTGATTGAGCTTGCTCATGCCGAAAACTACAAGATTCATACTCATTTGTCCGAAACGACAACCGAAGTCAAGAATTGCGAGGAAAAGTTCAAGTGTACTCCGGTGGAATTCTGGAAGCGCTTGGGCGGCTTGAATTCGAATTTCTCTGCAGCGCACTGTACGCATTTCACGGCTTCTGACCGCAAGATTTTTGCGGAATCAGGTGCAACCGCGATTCTGAATCCGTGCTCCAACATGAAGTTGAATAGCGGTATTCCGCAGGTTGCCGAAATGATCAAGGACGGCATGAAGCTTGGCCTTGGCACGGATGGAGATTCGTCGAACAACAATCTCGACATGCAAGAAGAAATGAAGACGATTGCACTCCTCGCGAAGTATCTTGGGACTGCGGAAACGCTCCCGGCCGAAGAGGCTCTCAAGATGGCAACTTACAATGTCGCGCAGTTCTTTGGAATCAATGCTGGCCGCATTGCGGAAGGCTATCATGCGGATTGCTTGCTCATAGACTTGAACAACGAACGCATGGTGCCGTGCTACAACATCTATAGCAACTGGGTTTATTCAGCAAATTCTAGTGCAATTGATTCCGTGATGTGCAATGGCAAGTTCGTGATGCGCGGTCGCCATGTCGATGGGGAAGAAGAAATCCTCCGCAATGCTCGTGAATGCGCCGCCCGCCTCGCTTCCAAATAGCGATGCGGCGTCCTGCCGCCGCTTTGTCATGCCCGACGTGATCGGGCATCTCCTTTTTTGTCATCCTGAGCGAAGTGCGTAGCACGAAGTCGAAGGATCTAGTCAAATCTTGTATTTACTTCTTAGCAGTACTTGAAGAATTTGTCGATGAACTAGACTTGCTTTCTTCAAACGTCTTGACTGCGGCATCCTTAGCAGCGATAGCGGCGTCTTTGGCCTTCTCGGCTGTTTCGCTAACTTTATTTGAGAGGCTGTCCGCTGCGTTTTTGACGGCGGCCTTTGCACTATCGGCGGCTTGTTCCGTTGAACCTTTTGCTTTGTCTGTAATGGTCTTTGTAAGTTCGCTTGCTTTTTCTTTAGCCATCTTGCGGAGATTAACTTCATCAGAGGAGTATCCCATGGCTTCAAGAGAAGACTTGTAAAGGCCGTAGGCTACGGCTTCGTTTCTCAGTGATTTCAGTTTTCCTTCGACGGGAAGCAAGTGTAAAATGGTAAGCAATACAAAGCAGACCACAGTTGCCTTGATGATGCCGAATACCATTCCGAGAATGCGGTTCGTCTTTCCGACGATTGTGTTCTTGATGGAATCGCCGACAACATGGCCGATAAACGAAAATAAAAGGAATGGAATTAGAAAACCGATGCTTGTGCAGATGAGGCGCGCCGCGAAATCTCCAAAGGCAAAGTTGCGCACGAAAAAATCGCCAAAAAGATCTTGGGCAAAGTAGGCGCCTAAAATTGCTGCCACCCAACCGCAAAGCTTAAACACGCTGCTTAATAGTCCACGCCATAAGCCGATGACACTGAACACGAGTAAGCAAGCCGCGCATGCTATATCTATCCAATTCATTGGACAAATCCTCTAGATAGCTAACTGCACACCGATAAATGCGATGGCTGCAACTACCACTCCTAGTAAAAATCCTATTCCATACTTAAATGTAGTTTTTTGCGGCTTCGGAGACATCACAGAATCGACCGGTTGGTCTTCATTTACCGTATCGGCCCATTCGGCGATGTAGGGGGTCATGTCGCGCGGGTATTCCCTCATGAGGTCGGCAAGCTCGTTGGCGGCGTCGCAGGCCGAGGACGGGCGCTTGCTTGCACGTTTATTGAGCAGCTTCAAGACGAACTTGCGGAGCGGCTTGGGAACATCGTTCGGGAAGACTTCTGGCTTGAACTTCATCTTGAGGATGTTTTCGCGCGTTTCTTCGAAGTCCTTGCCTCGGAAAAGGTTCTCGCCGATGAGCATTTCGCAGGCGATGATGCCTACGCTAAAGAGGTCGCTTGCGTAGTTGACCTTTTCGCCCATGATCTGTTCGGGACTCATGTAGGCGGCGGTACCGATGATGCAGCCTGTCTGCGTAAGTTCCTTGCCGATTTCGAGTGGCGTATCCGTGTGGGCGATGCCAAAGTCCAGGAGGCGAACACGACCGTCTTTGTCAATCATCATGTTTGCGGGCTTCAAGTCGCGGTGGGTGACACCGTTTCTATGGGCATGGCTGAGTGCGCTCAGGAGTTCGTATAAAATGGTCTCAACAACCCAGATGGGCGGTCGCTTGTTCCTGAGTAGCAAGTCTTTGAGGCTTGAACCTTGTACATACTCCATCGACATCGTATAATTGCCGTCGCTGTCTTTCCAGAGGGCATACGGCTGGATGATGTTTGGATGATTCAGGTGGGCGAGGATGCTCCCTTCTTGCAGGAATCTCTTGATGTAGATGTCCTGCTGGTTCAGGTTGATGTTGAGCCTTTTCGCTACGACGAGCCTGTCGAGGGACGGGTCCCTGCAAAGCCATAGACTGCCCATGGCTCCGCTATTGAGAGCTTGTATTGGCTTGTATCCGCCTATTTTAGACGGAAGCTGATCTTTGACTTTCTTTCTGGACTGTGTTGCCTTGACCTCTTCCATGCTGCCCTATATAGAAAATGATTTATTTCTTGTCGCTCAGGTAAATGCTCTGGTGCTTCGTCTTCGGATCCTGATTCGGGTAGTCGAGGATGTAGTGAAGCCCGCGAGATTCCTTGCGACGGAGGGCGGCGATGAGGATCATCTTGGAAACCTGGAGTGCGTTCAGGAATTCAAGGAAGTGCAAGTTTTCTGTTTCTTTGTTCTTGATGGCGGTATCGACATCTTTCTGGAGTTCTTCGATGACCTTGAGTCCCTGATTGAGGCCAGCAACGGTACGGACAATGCCGCAGTGCGTCCACATCATGTCCTGGAGCATCTTCTTGCGCTTCTTCCAGTAGGCAGCCTTTGCGAAGCTGACGGTCTCTTTCTTGGACTTGGGTGCGGTGAATTTGTCCTTAGTGATGCCGCTCTTTTCGATATCATCGACGGCGCGGATGGCAAACACGACGCTTTCCAGGAGCGAGTTCGAGGCGAGACGGTTTGCCCCGTGAACGCCGGTTGCTGCTACTTCGCCGCAAGCATAGAGTCCCTTGATTTCGGTGCGGGACCAGGTATCGACGAGAACGCCGCCGCACATGTAGTGCGCTGCCGGAACGACCGGGATCCATTCCTTCGTGATGTCGATGCCTGCATCCATGCATTTAGAATAAATGTGCGGGAAGTGGCTCTTGATGTCCTTTGGCGTACGGCCAGAGAGGTCGATAAACATGTGGTCCTTGCCGAGACGCTGCATTTCGCTGTGGATCGCGCGAGCGACAATGTCACGCGGGGCGAGGGAGTGCAGCGGATGCACTTGGTTCATGAATTCTTCGCCCTTGTCGTTCTTTAGGATGCCGCCGAAACCGCGCACTGCTTCGGAGATGAGGAACGGCTTCTTGAACTTCGGTGCGTACAAGCTAGTGGGGTGGAACTGCATGAACTCGATGTCCTGGAGGGCGGCTCCTGCGCGGGCTGCGATTGCCATGCCGTCGCCACAGCTGTCGGGCGGGCAGACGGTGTACTGCCAAATGCGGCCTGCACCACCTGTCGAAAGAATTGTTGCCTTGGCGTAGATGCTTTCGACTTCTCCAGACTTCTGGTGGATAATCTTTGCACCGACGCAGCGCTTGTTCTTGCCTTCGCCTTCGCAAATCAAGTCCTTGATATAGCAGTTTTCAAGGTAGTTGATGTTCTTCTGTTCGTGAAGCTTGCAGAGGAGGGCGCGCATGATCTCTTTACCGGTGAGGTCAGCGGCGTGCAAAATGCGGTGGTGGCTGTGTCCGCCTTCGAGGTGAAGGTCGAACTGCGACTTGTCTTCGGGCGACGGTGTGAACTGGACGCCCCACTTGACGAGCTGCTTGATGGTCGAAGGACCGCTCTTGGTGAGGATGTTGACGGGTTCCTTTTTGCAGAGGCCGGCTCCCGCTTCGAGAGTGTCTGCGATGTGGAATTCAAACTTGTCTGTCTTTTCGGTAACGGTAGCGATTCCGCCCTGGGCGTAGTTTGATGAACCGTCCGGTTTTGCTCCTTTGGTTAGGATAACTACGTGGAAACCTTTTTCTGCCGCGTGGAGAGCTGCGCTCAATCCAGAAATGCCGGCACCCAGAACCAAAATATCGTACATGAGATACTCCAAAGGAATTGATGTATTTTTTTATGTCCAATAAATAGAAAAAATAGGCTTCACTTGCAAAGTATTTTTATTGAAATTCAAGAAAGAAGTTTATGCGGGCGGGGCCCCAGCTCGGAGTTGACGCCTACGGCGTCAGCGGCTTCACTCGGTTATGCCGGTCTGCAAGCAGCCCGTCGCAACACTCGTTTTGCGCGCTACTGCGAAGAAAATACCTTGGCCGACGCTTTTATTCTAACGATAACAACTTGTTATTTTTATTCGAAAAAAATTACGTTAAAGCGTTTAGTAATAGTTTTTTTTGAAGAAAGATTGCTTGAACATCCATTCTATTGAAATTCATAGTTATAGATGCAAAAAAAATAGGGCTTTTCGGCATTATATTTGGCTTGTAATTTCGATAAAATAAAATGCAAACATTTTTTTTTGCTATTTTTCGGTGCGACAAAATTTTAATGGAGTTGTCTCTATGTTAACCTGGATTAATGAAAAAGCCAAGTGGGTAATTGTGATCTTTGCCGCCGGTATCGCCATCGGTCTTCTCGCCATGGACCGTGTTCCGGATCAGGGACGTAGCTATCCTATCGGCATTGTCAACGACACCAAGATTTCTTACACGGACTTTGATTCTCGCGTGAAGATGATCGTGCAGAATCAGTACCAGAACCAGCACTTGGACGACGAACAGTACTCCCAGCTCCGCGCTCAGGTGTTCTCCAGCTTCGTTCGTCAGGCTCTCTTTGCTGAACAGTACGAAAAGGCCGAACTGAGTGCCTCGGTTGCCGAACTCAAGAACGAGTTCAAGCGCAATTCCGATGCTGTCCGCGCACGTTTGGTCCAGGAAGCTCAGGCTCACCTCTATGCTATCCAGCAGCAGGCTACTTCTCAGGAAGACCTGATCCAGCGCTCTCAGGCTTACCTCAGCTCTTTGCCGAAGTTCCTCACGGACACGACTTTCAACAAGGCTGATTACGATGCTTGGATTGAAACTCCGGCCGCATACCGCTGGAACTCCATGCTCATGCTCGAAGACGAAATGAAGAACAACACTATTCCGGCTCGTCAACTTCAGACGCTGGTCGGCGCTTCTGTCCATCCGACTTCTCTTGAAGCCAAGTGGAGCGTTGAACGTCGCATGACGGATTACGAACTGCAGGTGGCGGTTGCTCCGAGTTCTGCATTTGTTGTGGATTCCAATTCCGTGGATAGCGTGATGGTCGCTGGCTACTTCAATGCTCATATTGATAGCTTCTTTGTTAAGAATGACGCTGCCCAGTTCCAGTATGTTTCCCTCCCGGTCGAAGCTACTGCCGCTGATGACGCTAGCATTCGCGAATACGCTATGACGCTTTACTACCAGCTCACGGACTCCTCTTCCGCTACGACATTCGAAGACATGGCTCGCGTTTCTTCTGAAGATCCGGGCAGTGCTGAAAAGGGCGGTATCTTGAGCGAAGATTTCGTTGGCCGTGGCACTTACGTGAAGCCGTTCGAAGACGCTGCTTTTGCTCTTGATTCCGGCAAGATTTCTGAACCGGTCCGTTCCCAGTTCGGTTACCACATCATCAAGTCTTACGGTAATGTAAAGAATGCCAAGGGTGAAGTTGAAAAGGTCAAGGTTGGCCACATCCTCCTCACTGTTACGGCTTCTTCCAATACAATCGATAGCCTCGAAAAGATCCTCACCAACATCAAGAAGGATGTCGATGCTGGCTCTGACTTGCTCACCGAAGCTCAGGCTCGTGGTCTTGAAGTCAAGACTTCTGAATGGGTTTCTCGTGATGGCAACATTGCTGCATTTGGCTACCTCAAGGGTCTTGCTTCTTTCGCTTGGCCGAACGAAAACCTCCCGAAGGAAGAAAGCGAAATTTCTGGTGTGCTCAGAAACAACAAGTGGGTTGTCATTGCCAAGAAGGTTGGTGCATTTAAGGCTGGCGAACGTAGCCTCGCTCTCTACTACAATGACATCAAGGAAACGCTCCTCAAGCAGAAGGCTGGCAAGGCTGCCGAAGTCTACTTGAACTCTGTCGCCGCCCAGGTCAAGGCTTGGAATCCGGCTGATACGGCTGCCAAGATTGAAAAGATCGAACTTGAAACCAAGAATGCTTCTGTTGACGGCTTTGTTCCGGGCTTTGGCTACGGCAATGCTCAGATCGCACGAGTTGTGGGCAAGGCTAAGGCTGGCGAATGGACTGCTCCGGTTGTCGCCGAAAACGGCGCCGTGATGGTCAAGGTCGTATCCAAGAAGACTCCGTCTGTTGAAGAAGTTGAAGACGCCATCAAGCAGGATGTCGAAAACTCCTACCGCTTTGGCGTGATGACCGCTTTCAACGACTACGTGACGACTCTTGAAGCTTCTACGCCGGTCAAGAGCAATCTCGACCTCTTCTACAGAGACTAGTCTTTAGTTAATGGTTATTGGTCAGTAGTCATTAGAGATGTTTTCTAAAATCATTCAACTAATGACTAACGGCTAATCGCTAAGAACTAGATTCTAGTAAATGCGGCGAAGCTGCTCTGCAACTCTTAACTAAAATCAGTTGACGGAATACGCTTAATTTGCTATAATGTGCCGCACTTGCCCCCATCGTCTAGTGGCCCAGGACTCGGGATTCTCATTCCCGCAACAGCGGTTCGAGTCCGCTTAGGGGTATAAAAACGACCAACCGAAAGGCTGGTCGTTTTTACTTTCCGCCACAGGGGTATAAAAAAGTCTAACCGAAAAGGTTAGGCTTTTTTTGTAATATGAAAGTCTTGCGGGCGGGGTCCCAGCTCGGAGTTGACGCCTACGGCGTCAGCGGCTTCACTCGGTCATGTGCGCCTGCAAGCAGTCGCCCGCGACTCTCGTTTTGCACGCTACTGCGAAGGATTCTGTAAAACTAAAAAAGCCAGGGTTTGTACCCTGGCTTTTCAAATGCTTTAAGCGAGCTTCGCGCAGTTTAGTTAATATGCCCGCGCGTTTTGGCGTTTACGATTACTTGATTGTGCTCGTGAGGCGGAAGGCGAAGCCGACGTCGCTGATTTCATTGCCGCTATAGACGCTGAACTGGAGCTTTGTCTTTGCAATCTTCTTGGCCCATGCTACAGTCCATGCCCAGTCGTCAATCTTTTTGCCGTCATTAAGCTTCTTTCTGTCGCCGATGTGTTCCCATTCCACATAGAGGCTGCTCATAAGGTTGCTCATGAATCCTTCTTCTGGGGCGTATTCTGCGCCGATGTAGAACGGCATGTAAGAATCACCTGGTTTCATGTACTTGCATTCAGGAGCGACGTAATTGTTGGCCGCTTTTTCGACCGCATTGTCCTGCGTGAAAATATAGGCGTATTCGCTGTAAAGACGGAGATCAGCAATCTTGTAGCTCAGGTAAGATGCCATGCGGTGTGTGATGGCTGCTGTATTTTGCAGTGGATCGATGGCGTTGCTGCGGTAGGCGAATTTTGCTTCGAGCGGGAAGTCGAACTTGAGATCTTCTTCAATGCGGATGTAGCCTGTATTGAATTTGTTGTCTCTTGTGGCGATCATGGCGTTGAAGTTGGAGTAACCCGTTTTCCAGCCGAATTCAAGGGCATTATGAGCGTAGTCGCGCATCCAAAGTCCTCGTGCCGTCAAATCCTTGTCGATGTAGGTACCGAAGTGTGTGGACTGGGACCAGTCCGTTTTCCAGTGACCGACCTTGAGGTTGAATGTGTGGCTGTTGTAAATCCATTTGTAGTTTGCCCAGTAGAGATCTGCGAGAATCTTGTCCTGTGCGGACTTGGTCGTCTTGAGATTGTCATTATCCCATGTTGCGTCTGTGACGTTGATATTGCCAAACTGCGGGGCAAAAATGCGAAGCATCACCTGTGCATCGAAGTTTTCGCTTTTATAAAGTCCGCCAATGTTGGCGCGAATCCAGAAGGAACTCAAGTTGTTGTCGCGGTCAGCAATTGTCTTGGTGGCCTGAGTCTGGACGTTACCTTTGAGATTGAATTCACCATCGGCGGCAAAAGCTGCAGAGCACATTCCTGCAACCAAAACAGCACTTGTAATTTTTTTGAAGTTCATGGTTTCTCCGTATAAGTTTTTTACAATAAAAATTTAGAAATTTCAAAAAATATTTAAAGATAATTTGAAACTATGTCTGTCAATTTTTATTTTTGCCTCGCATAATACGCTTCATTTTTAGGAGTACAAGAATGAGAATGATATCCCGCATTGCCCTTTCGGCTATGGTGGCTGTTTCTTTTGCATCTGCCGGCAAGCTCGCGCCGAATAAGACGCACGCTGTGTTGAATGTGACATATACGAACAACGAAGATGTTCCGCATGCAAATAAAAAACTTACGTTTGTAGGTCAAAATAAAGGCAAGAAGGTGGTGGTGACGACGGACGTGTATGGCGAAGCGAGTTTCCATATTCCACGTGAAGATACTTACACGATTTTGTGCGAAAGCCTGACCGGCCCGTTTGAATGCGGCGAGACTCCATATGTTTCCCGTACGGCTAGCACGGGGGGAATTTCCGTTGTCTTTGACGATACTCGTTCGGAACTTACGGGTGTGACGTTCAAGGCTGGAAGCGCAGAGCTTGTTCCTAGTTCTTTGAAAACGCTTGATGCTGCAATTGCTGGGCTGAAACGTAATCCGAAGGCCAAGATCGAGGTGGAAGGCCATACGAGTAGCGATGGCTCCGCAGAACTCAACCAGCAACTTTCCGAAGACCGCGCGAATAGTGTCCGCAGCTACATGATCGAACAGGGAATCGATGCGGAGCGCGTGACTGCTGTGGGTTATGGCCCGAGCCGTCCTAAAGCGAGCAATTCAAGTGAAGCGGGCCGCCGTGCTAACCGCCGCATTGAACTCAAAGTGCTCAACGCCGACGAAGTGAATTTCTAAAAAACGAGATGCGCGGCCGATGAGCCGCGCTTCTTATAATGTACACTTTAAATCCCGCGAATCTTGAAAATGAAGAAAGCCGCAAATCGCGGCTTTTCAGCTGTCATTCCCGCCTCTGAGCGGGAATCTCCTTTTTAGGGGATTAAACTGCGCGAATCCCGTCTTCTTCGATGACGATTTTTTCTTCGCGGAAGAGCGTCCCGATAATCTTCTTGAAGGTCTTCTTGGACATGCCGAATTCGCGACGGATGGTTTCCGGGTCGGTGTGGTCGCCGTAGGGGAGGAATCCGCCTGCTTCTTCGAGCTTTTGCAAGACCGCATTGGGGCTTTCGCTTTTCATCATGCCCTTGTAGCCGATCGGAGTCAAGTTGAGCGTAATCTTTCCGTCGCTTGTAAAACGCTGGATAAATCCGGGCATCGTATCGCCGATGTAGATGCGTTCCATGCCGGGCGTCATCATGAGGCGGCCCGTGTAGCGGTAATCCACGAGGCAATCGACGTAGTCGGGCGTGACTTCGTAAGCGGCGAGTTCTACGCGCTGGCCGATGTGGAGGTCGTTTGTGTCTGGATCGATAAAGCTCTTGATCTTTTCTGTGGCGATGATGCGTCCGCTCTTTTCGTCTTCGAGAACAAAGACAACGCAACGGTCGCCTTTCTGCAATTCACCGAGCTGTTGCTTGAAGGGGAGGAACAAGTCCTTGTTGAGACCCCAGTCCAAGAATGCGCCAACGCGGTTGACTTCCTTGACTGTGAGCACCGCAAATTCGCCTACCTGAGCGAGCGGCTTGTCAAGCGTTGCAATCGGGCGGTCTTCGGAATCCGTGTAAACGAACACGTCAATGATTTCGCCTTCGACAAGCGTGAATTTGTTGCGGTTGCCGGGGAGGAGTACGCTGCCGCCAGTTTCAAGTTCCAGGTAGTAACCTTGCGGGGTGATAGACTCCACGCGTGCGCGGTTAATTCTTCCAAGTTCCATAATTTGCCTTTCCGTTCTGGTATCCCGCAGGGCGGGGTTAATGTCGCGGACATCCGCGATATGACTAAATATAGTTATTCCGTCGGCAGTTCTTTGCAATGCCGCATAAACTTAAGCGTTTCTTTTTCGCCATCCGTCGCAAGCTTCTTGAGCAAGAACAACAATTTCTTGTAAGTCGTCTCCGTCATCTTCTCGTGCGCGGTGCTTTTCGTCAAATACTGGAGCGGAGATTCTTGCGTGTAGCTTTTCTTGTTGTAAGTCTTGGAGGCGGCCACGCGGTCGCAGAACATCTCCTTGATGTAGCGGTCCGGCATGTCCATCGGCACGATTTTTTTTGTCTTCATGTCGTAATCGTACCAGAATTCAAAGTGGTGTTTGTTGCGCCCTTTGTGGTGCATCCAAGCAAGGCTCATGCCCGTGTCGCGGCGTTCGCCGTTGTTTGGCGATTCCTTGCCCGTGTAATATTTTGCACCAGGAATAAATTCGGTGGGACTGTACTTCGATAAATCGTGGAACAGTCCCTGCAACCCGATACCGGCCTTAAAGCAAAGCCGAACGACTTCGTTTCTGTGCTTGGTAATTGTGATGAAGTGCCGGATCGGGTGGAACATGATTTTTACTTCTTCTTGGTCTTCTTGCTTTCAAGCCATTCGTCGAAGGTAATGCTGCGGTCAACAATGCCATTCGGCGTGAGTTCCAAGACGCGGTTTGCGATCGTTTGAACAAATTCATGGTCCTGAGAGCAGAAGATGACCGGACCCTGGAAAGCCTTGAGGCCGTTGTTCAAAGCGGTAATGGCTTCCAAATCGAGGTGAGCGGTCGGTTCGTCGAGCAACAAGCAGTTTGCGTTCGAGAGCATCATCTTCGAAAGCATGCAGCGTACCTTTTCACCACCGGAGAGCACGTTTGCGCTCTTGAGGGCTTCTTCACCGGTAAAGAGCATACGGCCGAGGAATCCGCGGATGAACGTTTCGTCCTGTTCCTTGCTGTACTGGCGCAGCCAATCCACGAGGGAGAAGTCCGTCTTGAAGTAGGCGTCGTTGTTCTTCGGGAAGTAGTTGTAGCTGATGGTGTTGCCCCACTTGAGCACACCTTCCGGAGCCTTGGTTTCTTCGGCAATGAGCTGGAAGAACGCGGTCTTGAGCGTGTCGAATTCACCGACGAGCGCAACCTTGTCCTGGTTGCCGAGCGAGAAGTTCAGACCCTTGCAGATGATGCCGTCGCCGCCGTCGATTGTGGCGTTCTTGACTTCGAGCACGATCTTGCCCGGTTCGCGGTCCATCTTGAAGTTCACCCACGGGAACTTACGGCTCGATGCCGGCATTTCTTCGACGGTCATCTTGTCCAAAAGCTTCTTACGGCTGGTGGCCTGCTTGGCCTTAGCGGCATTCGATGCGAAGCGGCGGATGAATGCCTTCAATTCTTCGATCTTTTCTTCAGCGCGGCGGTTCTGGTCCTTGCGCTGCTTCTGGGCGAGCTGGCTTGCTGCGTACCAGAATTCGTAGTTACCGCCGTAAATGTTGATCTTGCCGTAGTCGATATCGCAAGTGTGCGTACAGACGGCGTTCAAGAAGTGACGGTCATGGCTCACCACGATCACGATGTTTTCGAAGCGTTCGAGGTAGTCTTCGAGCCAGCCGACTGTTTCCAAGTCAAGGTGGTTCGTCGGTTCGTCCAAGAGCAAAATGTCCGGGTTGCCAAACAGAGCTTGGGCGAGGAGTACGCGAATTTTCTGACCGCCGTCGAGGTCCGACATCAAGTTGTAGTGGAATTCTTCGGGAATGCCAAGACCCTTGAGAAGCACGGCTGCGTTGGAGTCGGCTTCGTAACCGCCGATTTCGCCAAAGCGCGTTTCGATTTCCATGGCCTGCATGCCCTGTTCTTCGGTCATTTCAGGGAGCGCGTAAAGTTCGTCGCGCTTCTTGCCAAGTTCGTAGAGTTCCGGGAAACCCATCATCACGGTTTCGAGGACAGTGTTGTTTTCGTAAGCAAAGTGGTCTTGCTTAAGGACGGCGATACGTTCGCCCGGGTCCTTCGTGACTTCACCCGTGTTCGGTTCGAGTTCGCCCGAAAGAATCTTGAGGAATGTGGATTTGCCGGCACCGTTTGCGCCGATGACACCGTAGCAGTTGCCTCTCTTGAAGGAAAGGTTCACTTCCTTGAAGAGGACGCGGCTACCATACTGAAGACTGACATTAGAAACATTAAGCATGGCGCCAAAGATAGTAAATTGTAGGGTCGGATTGTAGGGGGCTTCTTGTGGATTCAATTGAAATAAGGTTGTCATGCCCGACTTGAACGGGCATCTCCTTCTTGAAAAAAGTTATTTTTAAGGTCTACTATGAATTTTAATTTGTTTGATCGTATGGCGAATTACGCCATTTGCGCATCTTTTGCTCTTGCGATGTCTTGTGCTTTGTCGGGTTGTTCCGATGAACGTCATGAGTCGTCCGTTAATGCTGTAGATGTGATTAATGATGAAAGTTCGTCTTCTGTCAAAAGCTTGTCTTCGTCCTCAACAGCAAATTCCTTTTTTAGCGGAACCTGGCGCGAAGATTGCCTTGCTAAAATCAACGAATACCGGGCAACTGAAAATCTTGACCCGCTGACGCTTGCACCCGAAGAAAAGCAGGTTTGTACGGACAAGGAAGCCGCTGATGACCTCGCTGAAAACAAGGCTCACGGTCACTTTGGCAACTGCGGCGAAGGCGCTCAAAACTCGGGTCCGAATTTCAACACTTCATGGCGTAGGACGGCAACTGAAGCAACCGATGCCTACCTTAAGATGATGTGGGAAGATGAAAAGGCTCTCGTGACAAGCGGCGAGCGCGATCCCGACAAAAAAGAGGATTATTCCTACATTGGCCATTACCTCAATATGAAGGGCAATTACAAAACAGTCGCCTGCGGTATCGCACTCTCGAAAGATGGCAAAAAAGGCTGGCTGAATATCAATTTCTTCAGAAAGTAAATACCTAATAAAATTGTAAGAAATTTCCATGTTATTTTGTTGTATGGGAATTTTTTTGTAATATAAATTCTATATAATTGGTTCCTATGATTTTTTAAATTTGACCTTATGAAATCAAGGTCAAAATTTTTCATTTTTATCCTGACTTTTGTCGCGCTTGCATTTTCGGCTTCGTATGCCGATTCTCCGAAGCCTGCTAAAAAAGGAGGGCTTCTTGGAAGTCTTTTCCCTGTTGAAGAAGATGAAGCGATTCATCGCGGGAATTTTCAAACTGGTGCCACGCTTTTTTTGCTTCAGGGTAGCTCTGATGACGATGCCTTAAATATCATTTTTGGCGATATCTACAAGGCTGAAGGCTACACCTTCACCGCAGAAGCGTTTGGCGGGTATTTTGTCCGTGATGCAATGGCCATTGGCACCCGTGTAGGGTATAGCCGTACCTATGCCGATGTTGATTTTTCGATTCTCGAAGATCTTGCGGATATTAAACAGCACCGTAAGTATTTAAGCAATGGATTTTTTGTTCAGCCGTTCCTCAAGAATTATTTGAAAGTCCTTGATTCCAAGACAATTTATTTTTTCAACGAAACATCTCTTACTGTGGAATATTCCTATGGAATTTCTCAGTCGGATGATGGTGAAGATGTCTCGAAAACTAAAAATCACGGCTGGACATTTAAGTTCGGTATTAACCCGGGACTTTCCATAATGGTCTTGGATCGTTTGGCGTTTGAAACATCCGTAGGTCTTTTGGGACTGAACTCTTCGTGGATGACGATTGAAGAAAATGATGAAACCCGTAGTAAGGTTTCGTACAATATTGTGAATTTTAAGATAAACTTGTTGGCACTTGACTTTTCGTTGGTGTATTTCTTCTAGGAGCTTGTGATGTTGTTTGAAAATTTTAATCATACGAAAAATGGATATTGCGCAGGTGTCGCGCTCTCGCTCCTTGGACTTATCGCTATTGTACTTTTGAATGGCTGCTCTGCGGATTACGATACTTTGGGAGTCTCGGATTACCGCAATCTGGAAGAAATTTCATTTGCTGAACAGGATGGATCTTCCATGGTGTATTCTGCAGAACATAGCATGGAATTTGATTTTGTTGCGCCGCCTGAATCACTTGAAACTTGGGACTCTTTAACTGTTGAAAATATTGACTTGAGCCATTTTGCATCGCTTTATTTAGTTGATGATAAAATAAAAGAATTTCCTGAGGATTCGTTGGAATTTGATTCTTTGGCTGAGAAGGTTTCTTATTCAAAGAGTGCTTTAAAACCTGGCGATAAAATCCGAGTACCATCTAGCCATGTTGTTTATGTTGTTGTTGTTTCCGAAAGCGGAAAGAAATCCATTTGGAAGTTGATTTTGAACGTCCCTGAAAGTGAAAAATCTAGCAGTTCTGTGAAAAACGCTACATCTAGTAGTTCTGCGAAAAAAACGTCGAGCAGTTCTGCAAAAAAAGCAACATCTAGCAGCTCGGCAAAATCTGCAACATCCAGCAGCTCGGCAAAGTCGGCGGCTTCTAGTAGCTCGGCTGGCAACAGTTCCGGCAAGTCTAGCAGCAGTTCTTTGGGGTCTAGCAGTTCAAAGGATGGCAAACCTGTTGAATCGTCGTCTAGCGTTGCGAATGAATCGCTCGGTTCTAGCGATTCTGTAAGTGAAAGCCCGGCTCCGCGCATCCTCTCGCTTTCCATCGCAGGCAAATCCGCTGAATTTGACGAGGATCGTAAAACATTCCACGTGGACGATCTGGATTTTCGCACAGACCTCACATCGATTGAACTTTCTGAAATGGAACTTTCAGAAGGCGCTACAGCAAATGTCGAAGTGGGTGAGTCTTATGACTTTGGTGCTGGCATTCAAGTGACCGTCACGAATGCAAACGATGAATCTGAAACGTACACTGTCAAGGCGGGCTATCAGCTGCCGGGTTCAAATTTCAACTCCTGGAAAGGTGATGATGTCACGCCAGATTCCATCTGGGGCAATGCCAATACCATTTTGACGACGACGGAAAAAATCACGTCTGGCTCCATGATTGGTGCAAAAATCCAGACGAGTTCTGCTCTTACAAAAACGGCAAGCGGAAGCCTTTACACGGCGGTCTTTAATCCCAAAGGCGTCGGTACTCTCTCGATGGCGAGTTCTTCGACATGGCCCGATGGCAACGAACTCCTGGACTTTGGCAAGCCTTTTAACGCCCGCCCTGAATTCATGGAAGTCAAGTTCAGCTACGAAGGTAAAGGCGACAGCTGCGACATTTACATCCTTCTTGAAAATCGCACCGGCGACAAGAATGTCAACCGCAAGTCCAGCGACGTGAACAAGCTGGTCGCCTCTGCTTGGTTCCGTTCCACAAAGGCCGATAATTCCGGCCGCGAGAATCCGGATGTCGTGAGCGTCTCGGCACCGGACGAAAATGGCATGCGTACGCTCCGTCTCAAGCTCCAGTACGGCGTGCCGCTCGCTGGTTCACCGATTGAAAATTCTTCGACGTTCAACACGAAACTTGAATCCTCGAACAAGTCCGCCATCAACAACGGCTTGGTGCAGGGGTCAGGCGACGAACCCGTGACGCATATCCGCGTGGTCTTTGCATCGAGTGCCGATGGCAACCATTACAAGGGTACAAAGGGTGCGATACTCGTCATTGACGAAATGAAGCTGATATATTAAATAAAACTCACAAGGGTTCCCAAACTTTCGGCTTTTAACTAACTTTTAATTAAGGTTAGAAAATGATACGAAAGTTATATCTCCCTCTTCTTATTGCTCTGTTCTCGCTCGCACTCACATCGTGCCAAAGCGAGAAACAGACCGTCATCCCCAACAGGGTTCATTCCATCAGCGATCTCGGCCACAAAAAAGTGGGCGTACAGATTGGCAACACCGCCGATATTTATGCGTCGGACTTTGGTGGCGACACGGCTAAAATCGATGTCGAACGCTACACGAAGCTTGCCGATGCCGTGCAAGCGTTGTTGCAGGGGAAGATTGACGCGGTCATGAGTGACGACCAGCCCGCTAAGGCTTTCGTGCTCCAGAATCCGTCGCTCCGCATTCTCGAAGAAGTCTTCGTCGAAGAAATGTACGCAGGCGTTGTCGCGAAGGGCAACGAAGCGCTTTTGGATTCTGTGAACCAGGCGCTTGAAGCAATGAAGAAGGATGGCGTTTACGATTCTCTCTTCAATACGTACATTTATCGTTCGGGCGATTATCACTATCAGAAGAAAGTGACCGAAGGCCCGAAGCTTGTGGTTTCGACCAACGCTCAATTCCCGCCATACGAATATTACGAGAACACGAAAATTGTCGGTCTCGATATCGAAATCGTGAACTACATTGCCGATTACCTCAACCGCACTGTTGAAATTCAAGACATTGAATTCGACGCGATTATCAATGCGGTCGCATCGGGCAAGGCTGATGTCGGTTTCTCGGGATTCACCGTTACCGAAGAACGCAAGAAGTCCATCAACTTCACGACTCCGTACACGCTCTCGAAAGTCGTCGTGATTGTTCGCGGTGACCAAGCTGTAGAAAGTGAAGAAAGCTTTGGCGACCATGTCTACAAGAATTTCGTGAAGGATTCCCGCTGGAAGTTCATTGTCGAAGGTCTCCGCAACACGCTCGTGATTTCGTTCTTTGCGGCTATCCTTGGCATCATGATTGGCTTTGTGATTGCGCAGATTCGCACGAGCAATGAATTTAACGGTCGTTTCAAGGTACTGAATTGGTTTGCGAAGGCATACCTCGCCGTGATTCGCGGTACGCCGATGATGATCCAGCTCCTTATCATTTACTACATCGTCTTCTCGTCGGTGAACATCAACAAGATTCTCGTCGCCATTGTCGCATTCGGCATCAACTCGGGCGCGTACGTTTCCGAAATCATCCGCAGTGGCATCAAGGGCGTTGATCCAGGACAGATCGAAGCGGGCCGTAGCCTTGGCCTCAAGTTCCGCACGGTGCTTTATTACATCGTTTACCCGCAGGCGTTCAAGAACTCGCTCCCGGCTCTCACGAACGAATTTATCTCGCTCATCAAGGAAACTTCCATTTGCGGTTACATCGGCCTTACCGACCTTACTCGCGGTGGCGATATCATCCGCAGTATGACTTACGAAGCCATGCTCCCGCTCCTTGCTGTGGCTGCTATTTACTTTATCATTGTCGCCGGGCTTTCGGCTTGTGTTGCAAAACTTGAAAAGAGGTTGAAGAAAAATGAACGCTAATGCAGAAACTTTAATCCAGGTCAAGAACCTTTGCAAATCTTACGGTGACAAGCAGATTCTTAAGGGAATTTCACTTGATATCCATCGCGGTGACGTGATTGCAATTATTGGTCCGTCTGGTTGTGGTAAGTCGACTTTCTTGCGCCAGCTGAACTTGCTTGAGCTTCCGACGAGCGGCGATATCCTTTTGGATGGCAAGAGCATCTTGGCGAAGGATGTTTCGAAGCCTTCGATTCGCGAACGCGTTGGCATGGTTTTCCAGCAGTTCAACCTGTTCAAGAACATGACGGCTCTCAAGAACATCATGTTTGCGCCGGTGAAACTCGGTCGCCTTTCGAAGGCTGAAGCCGAAACTCGTGCGCGTGAACTTTTGAAGCGCGTGGGACTTTTGGACCGTGCAGACCATTATCCGGCACAGCTTTCGGGCGGTCAGCAGCAGCGTATCGCTATTGCCCGTGCTATGGCAATGCAACCCGAAGCGATTCTCTTTGACGAACCAACGAGTGCTCTGGACCCGGAAATGGTGGGCGAGGTGCTCAAGATCATGAAGGACCTTGCAAAGTCAGGAATGACGATGATCGTTGTGACGCACGAAATGAGCTTTGCCCGCGAAGTGGCGAACCGCGTTCTTTTCTTTGCCGACGGTTACGTCAAGGAAGACGGAACGCCTGAAGAAGTCTTCGACAATCCGAAGGACACTCGCCTCAAGGAATTCCTTTCGGCTTTGAAAAAGTAAGAAGTGCAGCGACGTGTCATCCTGAGCAAGCGCAGCGCGTCGAAGGATCTATACATTTTGCGGCACTCCCGCATTAAGTTGTCTTCCCCGCCTTATTTCTTCGTCATCCTGACGCTGTCATCCCCGCATCCGAGCGGGGACCTCCTTTAAGAAAACGAGAAACCCCGGCTTTAAAACCGGGGTTTCTTGCATTAAAAATCGCGGGCTTCTCGCTCGGCATTTTGCCGGCGTTTCAGCACTTAGTTGTAGTTGTTCTTAGCTTCGGACTGAGCCTTGAAAATCTTGTCGTATTCGTCCTTCGAGATTCTCATGTAACCCGTCACGATCTTGCCAGATTCGTCTTCGCCGAATTCATAGTAGGCGGAGTCGCCTTTCACGCGCATCAAGATGTCCATGTTGAGCGAGTTCTTGCCACGGAGAGCGTTGTCTTCGTATTTGGCCGTGATGTCGCCGTTTACGTTTCTGATGGTGTAATCAACGTTATTTTCGGTGAGAACTTCGAAAATCATGTCGGCTTCGCCTTTCCAGTAACCCGTAAAGTTGGGCTTTTCATTGTTGCAGCCGAAGAACGTAAACGAAGAAAGTAAAAGAGCGGAGAGTAAAAGTTTTGTTTTCATGCTTTTAAATTAGATAATTTTTTCCAGTTGAGTTAGTTAATCTATGTAATGTTGTTTTAACGGTGAGTTATTTACAACACCTGAAACCGACACTCGGGTACTGGTTTTGCGGATAGAAGCTGAATTTGCTCACGGAACAGCTACTTTCGTTGTTCGTGTTCCATGCGCCACCTGCGACCAGGAACTTGTCCGGGTGCTGCTTGCTTGTGGAGGCTGTCCATTCCCAGAGGTTTCCGTTCATGTCGTACATGCCGTACCAGCTGCGGCACTGCGTCTTGCGACCGCTTCTCTTGGCTGCCTTAGTATTGGTGTTGCACTTGCTTTGCTTGTAACTGTTACCGTAGGAGAATTTGAATCCGTCCTTGCCACGGCAGGCGGCTTGCCATTCGTCGATGGTACAGAGGTGCTTGCCTTCGTTTGCGCAAATGCGGGCGGCTTCTTCCTGTGAGACCATGTCTTTCGGTGTGGCATCCGGCTGGTTCGGGTATTCGTAAGCGTCTACGCAGACGGTCTTTGAACCGACCGGAACGGGGTAGGCGTTCTTGCCGCAAATGTTGTCGCTTGCCATGTCGTACTTGGCTTCTTCCCAGGCGGTGCGGTTACCGACGGAGTCGGTTGCGTAGAAGAATACGGAACCGGTCTTGTTGTAATCGATGGGCTTACTTGCGTCTTGCGGGTTGAGCGTATCGCCGATGGAAACAAATGTCTTGCACTTGATTTCGTCGCACTTGACCTTGAGCTTGATCGGATCGTAGTAGCGGCCTGCAGGCGGCGTGATTTCGGCGGTGGGCGGGACTTTGTCCGAGTTGCGGAGGCTATCGGCAAAGCGAGCCTTGTTCAGAGAATCCTGGCGGTCTTTTTCGATACGGGCGAGTGAGTCGTTAACGCGGGCGATGCTATCCCTGCGGAACTTGCGTATGGCGCGGATGCTGTCCTTGTTGACTGCCGGGACTTTGGGCAAATTGGCAAGTGAATCTGCCGTGCGGATGCTGTCGGCAAGGCGCAAACTGTCTGCGATTCTTGCTTCTTCGAGAGCCTTCAAGCTGTCTGCCTTGGCCTGTTCTGCGCGGAGGCTATCAAGAATCTGCTGCTGGCGGAGCGCTAGTTCCGAGAGCTTCTGCTCTTCAAGCGCTTGCTGCTTGACCTTGTTGAGCTGGCACTGTACTATAAAAAGGCAGATGAGCAAAAGGAACATCAAAATCAGGATGACGAGATTGCGTTTCCCTTTTTTCTTCGGTGCATTGCCTTGCGCATGTTGTGCGTTCTGCGTAGAATTCTTTTCGTTGTTTGCCATAAATTACACCTTGTTTTCGACAGCTTCGTTCTCGCCTTCGGTTTGTTCTTCTTCAATCACTTCGTTGAAGAGGTCGTGCCAGTGGCGGAAAATTTCGGCTTTAAGTTCTTTCGGGGTGAGGCCGCGTCTCAGGTTGTTTCTGTAAGCGGTAGAAATTTTACCCGTTTCTTCGGAGACGATGATGATGAGTGCATCACTTTCGGCGGCGAGTGCTTTAGCGGCGCGGTGGCGCATGCCATAGCCTGCGTCGCCTTCGGCGTTACCGGTCGGCATCGGCAAAATGCAGCCTGCGGCGACAATCGACTTGCAGTTGAGAATCACGGCACCGTCGTGCAAAGCGGAGTTCGGGAAGAACAGTGCGCGCAAAAGTCTGGAGCTGATTCGTGCATCGAGGTATTCACCTGTATCTGCGTAGTTCTTGAGGCCCACGCGCTTTTCAAGCACGATGAGCGCACCGGTTTTTGTCTTTGCCAAATCCTGAACGGCCGTGCAAATCTTCTGGGCGATGTCATCGAGACCGCTGGCGTGGAAGAGAATGTTTCTCAAGTCCACCTTACTTACGCTTTGGCCGATTCGCGTGAGTGCGCTTCGGATTTCGGGCTGGAACAAAATTACGATGGCAATAATACCGAGCGTTGCAAGGTTACTGAGCATCCACACGAGCGTATGGAGTTCCCACCATTGTGCGATGAGCCATGCGAGAATGAGCAAAAAGCCACCGAAAATCATCTGGGCCGCACGTGTTCCGCGGAACAGCAAAAAGATATAGTACAGAATGACTGATATGAGGAGGACATCCAGGATGTCAGCCATGCGAACATCGATGATGCCGAATAACTTAAACAGCGTCATGGGACTTCAATGCCTCCAAATATAAAAGTGATTCTTTTGCTTCGCGAACATCGTGAACGCGGATGACGCTTGCACCGCCAAGGGCGGCAATAATGTCTGCGGTCACGGTCGGGATAAGCCTGTCGCTCGTTTCAAGCCCAGGCATCTTTCCGATGTAGGACTTTCTCGACGTGCCAATCAAAACGGGGTAGCCGTCCTTGAGCATCACGTCCACGGACTTCATCAAGTCTATGTTGTCTTGAACCGTCTTTCCAAAACCGATACCCGGGTCAATGCAAATGCGTTCTTTTTCGACGCCGGCATCGAGGAGCTTCTTCACTTGGGCCAAGAGTTCTTCCTGAACTTCCTGGACTACGTTCGTGTACGGTTTGAAGTCCTGCTGCATCGTTCCGAAGTTTCCGCGCATGTGGTTCAGCACCACGCTTGCCTTTGTGCTTGCTACGGTTTCAATCATCTTCGGGTCCATCATGCAGGCGCTGATGTCGTTGATGATGTGCGCACCGAGCTTCATGCATTCTTCGGCGACTTTAGCCTTGACCGTATCGACCGAGATGTAGAACTTGCGGAATCCCGGATTGTCGAGGTCTTCCGAAATGGTTGCTGTCTGTGCGAGCGCTTCTACGACGGGGCATACGCGGTCGAGTTCTTCCTGGACGCTTACGGGAGCGCTTCCCGGGCGGCTGCTTTCACCGCCGATATCGAGAATCGCTGCACCTTGTTCCACCAACGAAATAGCGTGCTCGTAAGCGGCTTCGGGCGTGTTATGCTTGCCTCCATCAAAGAAACTGTCTGGGGTAACATTCACGATACCCATGACAAGCGGCATCCTCGAAGCTGGAATGATGTCGTTTCCAATTTTCCAAGAGATTGCACGATTAGATTCTAATAGAGAGCGGAGCATTGAGCGACCTTATTCGTTTTCCTTCACAGAATTTGTAGCGGTTTCGTTGCCTGATGCAGGGGCGGGCTGCACGTCGGTAATCGGTGCTACCGGCGGTTGGTCACCCGGGTCAGGCGGCGGAGTGTTTTCTTCTTCGCGCTTCTTTGCGAGTTCTTCCATGGCCTTGTACTGGCGGCTCTTCTTTGTACCGGTGAGCTTTTCGCCAGCCATGACCTTGTCGATTTCTTCGCGGTCGAGCACTTCAAATTCAAACAGCGCTTCGGCGAGGTCGGTGAGCTTGTCCTTGTGTTCTTCAAGGAGTTCTCTTGCCTTGTTGTCCATGCGCTTGATCAAGTTGTTGATGGCGTTGTCGATCTTTTCCGCCATCATTTCAGACATTTCCTTCGGCTTCGAAATTTCGCGTCCGAGGAACACTTCGCCATCGGCGCGGCTGTAGCAGACCGGTCCAATTTCTTCGTCGAAGCCCCATTCCGTCACCATCTTACGGGCAAGTTCAGTAGCTCGCTGGATGTCGTTACTTGCACCCGTGCTCTGGTGGTTGAAGAAGATGAGTTCGGCGAGGCGGCCAGACATCATGATCATGATGCGTTCTTCGGCGTATTCGCGGCTGTAGCTCACCTGGTCGCGTTCGGGCAAACTCATGGTCACACCGAGAGCGCGTCCGCGAGGGATGATCGTAATCTTATGGAGTGGGTCAGAGTGCTTGCAGAGAAGCGTCATGAGGGCATGGCCTGCTTCATGGTAAGCGGTGTGGCGCTTTTCTTCGTCGGTCATGAGGAGCGTACGGCGTTCAGCACCCATGCTGAGCTTGTCGCGGGCTTCTTCAAAATCGAGCATCGTCACTTTCTTGTTGTTGAACCTTGCGGCGAGGAGCGCTGCTTCGTTCACCAGGTTTTCGAGGTCGGCACCGGCAAGTCCCGGAGTTCCCTTAGCGACAGCCTTCACATCGACATCATCGCCGAGAGGAACCTTGCGTTTCTTCAAGTGAACCTTCAAAATTTCTTCACGACCCTTGAGGTCGGGGAGGCCCACCACAATCTGGCGGTCAAAGCGGCCCGGGCGGAGGAGTGCCTTGTCGAGCACGTCAGGACGGTTCGTGGCTGCAATCAAGATCACGCCTTCGTTAGCGGTAAAGCCGTCCATTTCCACGAGCAACTGGTTCAAAGTCTGTTCGCGTTCATCGTGACCACCACCGAGACCAGCACCACGCTGGCGACCTACGGCATCGATTTCGTCGATGAACAAAATGCACGGAGCGTTTTTCTTGCCGGTTTCGAACAAGTCACGTACACGGGATGCACCCACGCCAACGAACATCTCCACGAAGTCCGAACCCGACATGCTAAAGAACGGCACTCCTGCTTCACCTGCGACAGCGCGGGCGAGGAGCGTCTTACCCGTGCCCGGAGGGCCAACGAGGAGCGCACCCTTCGGGATGCGGCCACCGAGCTTGTCGTACTTCTTCGGGTCCTTCAAAAATTCAACGAGTTCTTGCAAGTCCTGCTTGGCCTCGTCGCAACCGGCAACGTCATTGAACGTCGTCTTCTTTTGCGAGTTCAGCTGGCGCACCTGGCTCTTGCCGAACGAGAACGGACTCTTACCGCCACCGCCCATCTGACGGCTCATCATGATGTAGAAGAACGCAATCAGCAAAATGGCGGGCAAGAATGCGACGAGCGTATCGATCCAGGTGGTCGATTCGTGAATGACCTTGACCTTCACGCCCTTGAATGCTTCCCAAGTCGAAATCTGCTCGTTCGAAATTTCGAGCATGTGGCTCTTGAAATGCTTGTTCTTCGTGTCGCTATTGTTGCGAGTGAATCTGGCGAGCGCACTTTGGTTCTTCTTGGCCTCGGCGACTTCTTCCGGGGACATCTCGTAAGCGCCTTCGATAATCACGCCATCGGGAGTCTTCTGGAGTGTAAGTTCAGTAATGACCTTGGTTGAATCGCCCATCATGGCTAAAAATTCGGTGCGGGTAATATCCTTGCTGGAATCTTTCCCGGTCATGGGGAACATGACGAAAAGCATGAGGAGCATGATGAGAACAATGATAAAATTCTTGTTCTTAAACGGAGCTGGCTTCTTAGGTTGATTCATTATAATCCTTTTCTTTCTTCTCGCAAGATACAAATTTTGCGGCTGAAAGCGCGTCCTTGAACTCGCAAATCCAGACAGTATGCGCTATTTTGACGATGGAACGCCTGCGGTAAACTGCCCGGACCGGAATTTTCACGTGGGCAGGCTCCTTAGGCCCGTAGAAAAATCCAATCGGGAACCGTAACCCCTTTTCCGAAAGCCACAACCGGAACAACTCGGAAAGGTCCGCGTTCGCGTATTCGCGTAGAATTTTATTGAGTTTTTTCTTGTCTAATGAGACGAAAGACGAGGGACGAGAGACTAGAGAATCTTTGTCATTCCCGCCACCGAGCGGGAATCCCCTTGAGTCATCCTGAGCGAAGTCGAAGGATCTAGAGCATTTAGCGATTACTTTCGCATACGCCTTGTCGGCAAGCCCAGCAATCTTGCAAAGCTGTCTGATTGCCCCCGGACATTCTCGTTCCAGATTCGGCAAAAACTCGTGCCTAATCTTGTTGCGTGCGAACTTCACGTCCGCATTGCTCTCATCTTCGCACCAGCATAAACCATTCTCGCGAGCGTAGGCGAGAAGGTTGCTACGAGTGACGTTCAGGAAAGGACGGAAAATATAGACGAGAGACGAAAGACGAGAGACGAGAGATTTGTCTTTTGGGGTGGGGGAAGTTTCCCCCTGATTGCAGCCCGCTGCGCGGTCTTCCATCACCCCCTCTAGCGGGGCTTCAGACGCCAGCCCCGCAACGCCCTTGCTATTGCTTAAAACGCGAATTTCTTGAATCCCTCGTAACCCTGCAAGCGTTGTCCCGCGCTTGAGTCGCATGAACATCGTTTCCGCTTGATCGTTTGCATGGTGCGCCGTCACGATAGCAATTGGGCTGTAGGAGACGAAAGACGAGAGACGAGAGACGAGAGAAATGTCATCCTGAGCGGAGAACCGTAGGTTCGTAGTCGAAGGATCTTTGTCATGCCCGACTTGATCTCTTTGATCACTTAGTGCTTTAGCACTTATGTGAGCATGATCCGCGTATGGGGAGGGCATCTCCCTTTTGTCATCCTGAGCGGAGTGTAACGGAGTCGAAGGATCCAGAGCAATATCGACCAGTGCTTTGTACCTAGCATCTCTTGCGTTTTCTTCGAGCGATCCTTCGGCGGCCTTGAGCGCTTCTCCATCCAAACGCTTCAGGAAAAACGGAACATTGTGCGACTTTGCAAATTCTTCTACAAATTTTGCATCGCGATCCGCCGTTCCTTCGCGCAACCCGTGATGCACATGCGCAATGCCGATCCATTCAATGCCAAGCGCTTCGCGGTTTTTGATAAAATAATGCGCGAGGCAAATAGAATCCAAACCGCCCGAAACTGCAAGCAACAGGCGCTTAAAACCATGATGGCGAATATTTTCAATTAAGTCGAAAGACAAACGGAGAAAACCTCGAAATAAAATCTAAAAAATAGATTAACGTTTCGTGGCTTTGCGTCGTTCAGGTTTTCTAATTTCTTGCTTTGTTGAATTGTGCGTCGAATCGGTTTTCATTTCTACGAATATTTGAGGCAGACGGTCGTTACATTTTTCCTCTACATCTGCAGAGTCGTTGAATGAAATTAAGGCAAGCCCGAGGTTGACAATTTCTAGTGCATGGGGAACTTCTTCAGATGTGTTCCCGAGTTCCAATGAACGAATCGTCTTCTTTTTGAAGTCTAAAATGTCGATACCAAATGTGTATCCATCCAATGCAAAACTCAGTGTGTGTTCTATGCGATAATTTTCTGCCAATTTTTTTAATTGAAGCAGCGTCGCTTTTTTCTCTTGAGGCAAGGGTTCCCACTGGCAGATATTCTGCGGTGTTGCTTGTACGGCTTGAGTGTCGCGGCTTGACGAATCTTCAAAAATAAACGTTACACCGGCGCACATTCTATATTGTTTGCAATAAACGATTGAATCTTCGTTGGAACCCGCTACGTGCTTCCCGCGCATAGTGACAGTGTAATGGTTATTGCCCCATGCATCGGCGTTATTTATTTTCACCTCGTAGTCATAATTAGCGTTGTAGAGACTGTCTGGCAAGGCTTTGTCATTTATATAGCCGAACGGCTCCCTCAATTCGTAATACTCAAAAGTTGTGAGCAAAGCAAGGGAACAGGGGAGGATTAGAATCGCAACGAGACAAAGGATAACTTTCTTGTTGCTGAAATAGTAACCGACTGCAATTGACGCGCCATACAAAATTGCGAGTGCGCTGCAGATTATGAAAATGTATATAAATGTAAAAGAACAGACAAAAAGTAAATAGCTTAATACGACTGACGGAATTGCCGCTAAAATGATTTTCAGTTTCTTTTTATTATTTCTGAATTTTGCGGTAAAAATCAACGCCAAAAGGCTCGGCAAAAAAATGCAGAGCCCATAAATGTGAGGATCATCTGATATGATTAATTTGAAAATTTCGTACATGTTATTAATTGTTGTGAACCTTAGCAAATGGACTCAGTAAATTCTTCGTTTCTTCTGTGACAAGAGATTTTGTGCATTCGTAATACTCATCTCTGTTGTCGATTTTGAAACCTTCTACAGGACCTTCTTCATAGTAGAATAGCTCTTCGCTTTTGTCGCGGTCGCTCAACAGAAATTCTGCACTTTCTTCTTTGCACATTTTTTCGTTGATATTTCCAAAACGTTCATGTCTTGTGCATGTTTTACCATTACTTGAAAAAGTTTCAAAGTAATTCATGCCTGTTGAATCGAATTTTGCATAGCCGTCAACTTCAAAAATTTGATTACCGATAGAAAAAGAAAACCTTTCAACTGGATTTGGAGCTTGATGTGAAATCTCCTTGATGACTTGAGTTTTGAAAAGAGAGTCTATGTAAAGGTCTCCGATATCAAATCCCAAATTATCATCAAGGATATGATCGTAATTTGCACCAAGCTCAATTGCGTTGTCTATACTCACTCTAGTCGTGATATATAGAGAGTCTGGAGTGATTGTAAATGTACGTGTTATACCGCTCAAGTGAGCGATGAATTTTGAACACTTTATTTCTGTTTCACCGAGAATCCTTTCGCAACCGGTAAGTTCCCAAACACCGTAAATGCCATTGTGGTTATTGCTTAAAGACAATGTTTCAACATTTATGTATGCGTCAAGAAACTGTTGCTCATTTGGATCTTCAGAAACTTGTTTTTCTGTAGGTCCTATCCAAAGGGAATCTCCAACAACCCTAAATGAACTGGGTTCTAGTGATTTTAGATTTTCTTCCCATGCAAAAGTTTTTGTATCGGGGTGGTAATTGCAGGAGTATGTCCCTACGTATGCTTTTTTTGTATCCTCTTCAAATCTGAACGGAGTCACAAACGTATAACCTTCGCCGATATCAACATTTGACTGAGTTGATGGTTTTGTGGTTTGAGTATTGTCGAGACCCGATGTCGGATTGTCATCGCTGCAAGCGACAAATATGAACATGCCACATAAAACTGCGTAAGCCTTTCTCATATTAAAACCCTTTTTTATTTAACGGTAATATATTAAATTTGTCTTTCAAGGAGGCTGTCATGGCTAAAAAGAAAGATAAAGCGTTCAGCAAGGTTGCTGAAACCGCCAAAGAAAGCGATGCGATGCGCATGCTCCGCATAGACGGCTCCCAAAACGGAGCCACGTTACGGACAAGAGTTGTCCGAGACAAGACAAAGTACAAGAGAAATTTGAAACACAAGAAGTCTCTTGGTTTCTGCTATGGATTGAAATCCCTCGCCGATGCGGGGGATTTCCCTTTTTTATGGGGTGCGGTCGTATGTGAATGAATCCGTATAGAATTTCATATTTATATTTGTGATGAAAATTTATATTTGACAAAAAAGGTTTCTTATGCGGTTTGTGCTATTTGGAATTATGAGCATTGCGATGGCGCTCGGTGCTTGTTCTCAATCGGTTTCGTCAACTGAAGATGATGATCCAGCTTCTTTAAATGGCCCCAAGAAAAATAAGGTCAGCTCCAGTAGCAGAATTAATGAAAAAAGTTCATCGAGCCGTTCCACGGATAAATCTGACGAAGAAGATTGTTCTGGCGAGTCGGGTGAACCCTGGGATGGAACGACCGCAAAGGATTTCGCTTGTGGTACGGGAACTAAGCTTAGCCCGTACATCATATTGACGGCTGAACAGCTTGCTCGCTTGTCTTTCTTGGTAAATGCTAGTGAAAAGGCTTATAGCGGCAAGTATTTCAAGCTTGGTGCAGATATCTTGCTCAACAAGGGAAAAGTTATTGATAGCAAGGGCGCTCTTGTGGCAGATTCGACGAAACTTCACAAGTGGACACCTATCGGCAATTCAAGTGTGTCCTTTGACGGCAACTTTGATGGCGATGGTCATACTATAAGCGGCATGTTCATCAACACGACAAGTACGCACAATGGACTGTTTGGAAATAGCCAGGGAACCGTGCAAAATTTGACCGTGGACAATTCTTGGGTGTACGGTGGCAAATATACTGCGGGGGTTGTGGGTGCTAATGTTGGAATGGTTTTGAAAATAACGAATCAGGCTAGTGTATCAGGAAAGGACGAATGTATTGGTGGTGTGATTGGTAGTTCAGGTCAAAAAAATTATAGTGATAATTCAGTTATCAAAAATGCAGTCAATAAAGGAATTATTATTGGCGAAAAAAATGTTGGTGGCGTAGCTGGATGTGCTACTTATGTAACTGTTGATGGTGCTGAAAATTTAGCGCCTATTGAAGGCTATGGTTATGTCGGTGGAGTCTTTGGTGGAATCGGCAGCTCATCAAAGAATGATGTGAAAAATTTAAAGAATAGTGGTGACATTACTGGTAAACATTTTGTAGGAGGGGTTGCTGGACACTGTGGAGGACTTACAACAGTTTATTCAAATAATCAGCCGTCCTCATATTCTTGTTGGAAATCGGAGTCTTGGCCATGCGGTTCTGTTCAGATAGCTTATAATGAAGGGGCTGTTACCGGAATAAGATATGTTGGTGGAATTATTGGAGAAGTTTGTCATGGGTTTATTTCAAGTTTAAGTAATAAAGGTGATGTTGTAGGTGAAGGCGGAACAGGAGGAATAGTTAGTTCCATGTCCTATACAAAAACTACAGCCGTTTATAATATTGGAAATGTTTATGGGAGGAATTACGTCGGTGGAATCATTGGCTATAATCAAGAAGGCGTTACAAACTCCGCATATTCCACAGGTAAAGTTGATGGCGATTCCTTAGTTGGCTTGATGATTGGCTACAACTACAATACCACGATGGCTGATTACTACTACCTAGAACGTGGCAAGCAGGAACCTTTTGGCCTCAATAACGGCGGTGGAGTCGCAACGCCTAAAACTGAAGACGAAATGAAATCAAAAGATTTCGCTAAACTCCTTGGTGATGAATTTGTCTATAACTCTGGCCTAAATGACGGCTATCCAGTACTCAGCTGGGAAAAGGAATAAATATTATTTGTCGAATAAGTCCGCGTGAGTGCCTGTGCGGATTAATTCGAGGATAAGTATGTTTTCTCTTTTTTGGTAAATCAGAAGCCAATCGGGGCGAATATGGAGTTCTCTGTGTCCTGCCCAGTTGCCGTCAAGAGCGTGGTCTCGATAGCGTTCTTCTAAAGGGATGTTATTTGCGAGCTTTAATATGACGGAATATAGTTCATCCATGTCGTAGTTTCTTTTTTTTGCTCGCTTGATGTCCTTTTTATATTGTGATGTCCATTGGATTTTGTAAAGAGGCTCTTTCTCTACCAAGATTTCATCTCCCGAATGGCTTCGTTGACGGTATAGGTTTTAACTTTTGATGGATTTTTCAAAAATTTCTCGTAGATTTTGTCGCCTTCTTTCATTGCTTTGATTGTCTCGCGATTAGGGGTGTTTATGCCAATTTCAAAAGGAATTCTACCTTCGCGTAATACTTGCTTGGTAAATACGTTATAGAGGCCTGAAATAGTCATTCCCACTTGTTCGCAAAATTCCGCGATGCCTTTTTTGTCTTCATCATCGAGTGTAATTGTTAGATTTGCCATTTTGCTTCCTGTGATATTTAATTGTTTTACACATTAAATATATGTAAAAATTACTTAAAAAGCAATGTTTACTATTGAACAAAAAAATCCATCGGTAAAACCGATGGATTTTTAATGCTTTTGATCCTTCGAAACCTTGCGGTCACTCAGGATGACGAACGGCGCACTCGCGATGGCTTATGCTATTGGGGAATGCGCCGGATCGCTTACTTATTGTTCGCGCGGATGAGGTTGAGAGCGGAACCTGCCTTGAACCATGCCCACTGCTGTTCGTTGTAGGTGTGGCTCAGGGCTATGTTATCGACGGAGCCATCCTTGTGGTGGGCGACGAGCGTGAATTCGGAACCCGGAGCGAACTTGGTGAGGCCAACGATATCGAACACGTCCTGTTCCTGGATCTTGTCGTAGTCGGCTGCGTTCTTGAAGGTGAGGGCGAGCATGCCCTGCTTCTTGAGGTTCGTCTCGTGGATGCGGGCGAAGCTCTTCACGATCACGGCCTTCACGCCGAGGAAGCGCGGTTCCATAGCGGCGTGTTCGCGGCTGGAGCCTTCACCGTAGTTTTCGTCACCAATGACGATGGAACCCGTGCCCTTGGCCTTGTAAATCTTGGCAAGTTCAGGGACTTCCTTGTATTCACCGCACTGGCAGAGAACCTTGTTGGTTTCGCCGTTGAAGGCGTTCACGGCGCCGATGAGCATGTTGTTCGAAATGTTTTCGAGATGACCGCGGTAGTTGAGCCACGGACCGGCCATGGAGATGTGGTCGGTGGTGCACTTGCCCTTCGCCTTGATGAGGAGCGGGGCGCCCGCGATGTCCTTGCCGTCCCAAGCCGCGAACGGAGCGAGGGCCTGGAGGCGCTTGCTTTCGGGGTTGATGGAAACGGTGATGTTGGAACCGTCAGCAGCTGGAGCCTGGTAGCCGGCATCCTTGACTTCGAAACCCTTCGGCGGGAGTTCGCACTGTTCCGGCGGGTCGAGCTTCACGGCCTTGCCATCGTTATTCACGAGGGTGTCGGTCATCGGGTTGAAGCGGATATCGCCAGAGAGGGCGGCAATCACAGCCATGAGCGGGGAGGCAACGAAAGCGTGTGTGTTCGGGTTGCCGTCGGCGCGCTTGGCAAAGTTGCGGTTAAAGCTGTGGACGATGGTGTTGAGTTCTTTCTTGTCGGCACCGGCGCGATCCCAGCGGCCAATGCAAGGACCGCAAGCGTTTGTCATGATCGTTGCACCGAACTGCTTGAACAAGTCAATGAGGCCATCGCGTTCAGCAGTGTAGCGAACTTGTTCGGAACCCGGGTTGATGAGAAGCGGGCACTTCGGGGAAAGACCCTTGGCGAGAGCCTGCTTGATCATGTTGGCGGCCATGTAAAGGTCTTCGTAGCTGGAGTTTGTGCAAGAACCGATGAGGGCGGCGCTTACGACCGGCGTAGATTCCGGCTTGGTTTCGGTAGCTTTGAGGGAGTCTGCCATGTCGGTCACAGCGAATGCACGGTCCGGGCTGAACGGGCCGTTGTAATGCGGGATGAGCGTGTTGAGGTCGATTTCCACAACGCGGTCAAAATACTTTTCCGGTTCGGCTTCAACTTCCGGGTCGGCCTTGAGGTCGGCGGCAATCTTGTCGGCGGCATCGGCGACGTCGGCACGGCCTGTTGCGCGGAGGTAGCGGCTCATGGAATCGTCGTAGCTGAAGGTGGAGCAGGTAGCGCCCACTTCGGCACCCATGTTGGCAATCGTTGCCTTGCCGGTAGCGGAGAGGCTGCGTGCGCCTTCGCCAAAGTATTCGATAATAGCGTTCGTGCCACCCTTAACAGTGAGGATGCCGGCGAGCTTAAGGATGATGTCCTTAGCCGTTGCAAAGCCCTGGAGCTTGCCAGTGAGCTTCACGCCGATCATCTTCGGGTACTTGAGTTCCCACGGGAGACCGACCATGGCGTCCACGGCGTCTGCACCGCCCACGCCAATCGCGAGCATACCGAGGCCGCCTGCGTTCACGGTGTGGGAGTCGGTACCGATCATCATTCCGCCCGGGAAGGCGTAGTTTTCGAGCACCACCTGGTGGATGATGCCAGCACCCGGGAGCCAGCAGTCAATGCCGTACTTGGCGGAGACTGACTGCAAGAAGTCGTACACTTCCTTGCTTTCTTCCTTGGCGCGCGGGAGGTCCTTTTCGACACCTTCGCGAGCGATAATCAAGTGGTCGCAATGCACGGAACTCGGCACAGCCACGCGGGACTTGCCTGCAGTCGTGAACTGGAGGAGGGCCATCTGGGCGGTTGCGTCTTGCATGGCAACGCGGTCCGGGTGGAATTCGGCAAAATCAGCGCCGCGCTTGTAGGTTCTGTTTTCTGCGCCATCGATCAGGTGGCTGTAGAGAATCTTCTCGGCGAGAGTGAGCGGGCGGCCAAGCTGCTTGCGGGCAACAGCGACGCGGGCAGGAATGCGAGCGTATGTGGCCTGGATCATGTCGAAATTAAAAAGCATAGTTACCTCATGAATTTTTCGAGCGAAAAGATAGAAATTTTAAAGGCGTGGAAAAGGGAAGAACGTGTAAAAGCACGATGCGTACAATTTTGTATTTTCAATGTAGTCGAATATGGAAAAGTCCAACCTCAAAAAGATATCATCTTTGTTCTTGAATTGGTTTCTTGGTGCCGCAACTTTTGCTTGCGTTGCCTGTGACGGTAATTCTTCGATTCCGTTCATCGATGAAAGCATTTACGATGCCGAGAAAAACACATTGACCGATCTCCGCGACGGGCAAGTTTACCGCACCACGACCATTGCTCCCGAAGGAACGGGCTATTCCAAAGTATGGATGGCGCAAAATCTGAATTACCGCTATAATTTGAAGTCTGTCAATGGTGGCCTTGCCGATACGTCAAGTTATTGCGTCTATAACGACCCGGAGAAATGCAAAACGTTGGGACGGCTTTATACATGGCCTGCCGCCATGGATAGCGCCGCTTTGTTCAGTACCGATGGCAAGGGTTGCGGTTATACGCGGGATTGCAAGGCTAGCGAGGTCGTTCGCGGTGTATGCCCCAAAGGTTGGCACCTCCCTAGCATGGAAGAATTCGAAGCTCTGTTAAAAGCGGTGGGCGGCAGTTCTATCGCTGCGTTAAAGCTGAAAGCGACTAGCGGCTGGACTGAAAACGGCAACGGTGCGGATGCCTTTGGATTTGCGGCATTGCCGGCTGGTTACAGGGATGCCGATGGACATTTCGGTTTTCAGGATAGCTGTGCGTATTTTTGGAGCACGACTGAAGTCTATTTCGCCAATTCTTACTTTATGGACATGTATTTTCGCAACAACTCTGCGGATATCCCTGGTGATAACAAGGATATTGCTTTTTCCGTCCGCTGCGTGAAAAATTGATTTTATATTTAGACCTATAATTGGAGGACGTATGAAACTTTATACAACAGATTATATCACGGGCAAAGAAATCGAAACGCTTCAAATGGTAAGAGGGAGCGTTGTTTTTAGCAAAAATGTTGTGCGTGATATTTTTGCGGGACTCAAGACTCTTGTGGGTGGTGAAATCGCTGGCTATACTGAAATGCTTAACGATGCTCGCAATATCGCTATTGGGCGTATGGTCAGCGAAGCGACTGCTATCGGTGCAGATGCGATTGTCAACGTTCGTTTTGCCACAGCCTCGGTGATGGCTGGATCCGCAGAAATCATTGCTTACGGGACTGCCGTAAAATTCAAATAAAAGAAATGTCGTATGGATAAATTCCATACGACAAATTTTAATCTTAAGAGGAAACGTTCGGTTATTCCGAGGACGGACGTCTTTTGTGAAATGAACTCGGAATGTACGCGAAAATGCGCGGACTTTACTTCCCGGCGATTTCCTTAGCCTTTGCTTCGATTTCTGCGATAGCCTTGGCGCGGCCTTCGGCGGTGTCTGCGTTTGCAAGCACGATATTCACGAACACGGAACCTGCGACAACTGCGTACACATGCTTCGATAGCACTTTGGACTGTTCGCCGTTGCGGATGCCAAAGCCGCCAAGAACCTTGGCACCACCCTTACCGACTGTGTCGATAAAGTCGAGTGTTGCCTGGTCAATCGTTGTTTCGCTGCCGGTAGTCCCTGCGCGGAGTGCGGCGTAGATGTACTTGAAACCTGCGGATGCCATCGTTTCGAGACGTTCCTTGGTCATGCTCGGAGCGGCAACCGGAATGTTTTCGAGACCATGCTTCTTGCAAGCTTCGGTGAGGCCTTCGTCATGGTCGAACGGAAGGTCCGGAATGATGCAAGCAGAAACGCCTGCGTCCTTGCACATCTTGACGAAGTTTTCGACGCCCGGCGTAAAGGCGAGGGAGCCGTAAGTCATGATGTAAATCGGCGTTTCGGGGTGGCGTTCGTGAATCTGCTTCACGATGGCGAGGCCCTGCTTGGTGGAATAGCCTTTTTCGAGTGCGATGGTGGAGGCGGTCTGGATGGCTGGACCGTCGGCGCTCGGGTCGCTAAAGGCAAGCTGGATTTCAAGAATGTTCGCGCCACCCTTCACGAGGGCATCGGCGATGGCAACGGACGTTTCCGCATCAGGGAAACCCGCAATAAGATGAGACATTAAGTTCATAATAAATTCTCGCGGCTTTGCCGCTGTTGAAAATGTTTTAGTAGGAAGTTAGAAGTAGGAAGGATAATTTGGGACATTACTGTCTACCGTCTACTTCCTACTGTCTACTATTTATTCATTATCTCCGCGTCGTGGATGTCTTCGTTGTTTTCAAGGCGCTTGAGTTCGGCTTTGAGGAATTCCTTCCACTTTTCGGGGCGGAACACCGGGCTTGTGATGAAGATGTCCTTGTCACCGCGGCCACTCATGTTGATGACGAGCGCCTTGTCTTTCGGGAGTTCCTTCGCAATCTTCATGGCGGCAGCACCGGCGTGAGCGCTTTCGAGTGCGAACAAAATGCCTTCGTTACGGGCAAAGAACTTGACTGCTTCAAGAGCTTCCTTGTCGAGGATTGCCGTGAATTCCACGCGACCGGATTCACCGAGGGCGGCGAGCTGCGGGCCAATGCCCATGTAGTCGAGACCAGCCGAAATGGAGCGCGTTGGCATGGATTGACCGTCTTCGTCAATGAGGAAGCGGCTCTTGTAACCCTGCACGATGCCTTCGCGGCTTGCGTTACCGGTCATGCGGGCTGCGTTTTCGCCGACGTTCGGACCAATGCCACCAGCCTCTGCACCGATAAGGCGCACATTCTTGTCTTCGATAAACGGCGTGAACACGCCGATGGAGTTGCTGCCGCCACCCACGCAAGCGACAACGGCTGCGATGTCGATGTTACGTTCGGCTGCCTGGCGCTTGACTTCTTCGCCGATGATGGACTGGAACGTGCGAACGATATCCGGGAATGGGGCAGGGCCGAGTGCGGAACCGAGCACATAGTGCGTGTTCTGGAAGTTTGTGGCCCAGTCGCGCATGGCTTCGTTCACGGCATCCTTGAGTGTGCGGCTACCGCTTGTGACCGGCACGACCTTTGCACCGTACATTTCCATCGTTGCCACGTTCGGCTGCTGACGACGGACGTCAACTTCGCCCATGTACACGACGCATTCGAGGCCGAGCTTAGCGCATGCAGCTGCGGTGGCGAGGCCGTGCTGGCCGGCTCCCGTTTCGGCGATGATGCGGGTCTTGCCCATTTTCTTCGCGAGGAGGCATTGACCGATTGCGTTGTTGATCTTGTGGGCGCCCGTGTTGGCGAGACCTTCGAGCTTGATGTAAATCTGCGCACCGCCCAAAAGTTTGGTTGCCGTCGGGGCAAAGTACAACGGAGTTTCGCGGCCAATGTAGTCGCGCTGGATGATGCGGAGTTCTTCAAGGAATTCCGGATCGTGGATGTACTTGTTGAATGCCGCTTCGAGGTCGTCGAGCGGGCGGCGGATGATTTCGGCAACGTACTTGCCGCCGAACTTGTCAAAGAAACCGTTATTAGAAGTAATCATAGTAGGTTCTGGGTTTAGGTTTAAAATTCAAGGCAAAAAATAAAGGCCTTCGGTAAGTCCGAAAGCCTTTTACAAACACTTGATGAAATCAGCAAAACGGACTCTATTTTGTAGAGCCCCACCACCAACGGTTGAAACGGATTGCAGAATTCATCTTCATGTCTTAAAATTTAGGAAGCCTTGGTAAATTTGGCAAGGGAATAGGGAAAAATTGACATAAAAAATAGGCTTCCGATAATGCTCGGAAGCCATCTTAGCAAACACTTGATGAAACCAGTGAATCCGTTCCGTTTTACGGGAACCCCTCCCGCAAGCGGTCTGAGTGGATTACCGATTTCACCTTTACGTATACCAATATATAATGTAAGTTATTGATTGTCAATAGGTTACGATAACTTTTTTGTAAATTTTTGGTATGGTTTTGGGGCGGTATAGAAAATGCCTATCTTGAGAGATAGGCTTTTTGCTTAATTGCGATTTCCTGATTGCTATTTTGCGGCGATTGCTGCAAACAGCGATTTCATCTTGTCGTGATTCTTGATGCCGGGGGCGTCTTCGATGCCGCTTGAAACGTCGATGAGTTCGGGGTGGAACTTTTCGCAGATGGTAACGACGTTTTCGGGATTGATGCCGCCGGCGAGCCAGAGCGGGGTGCCGCTTGCTTTTTCGCGGAGGAGCGATTCGGGGATGGTCTTGCCTGTGCCACCGGGGATGCCTTCGACTTTGGCGTCTAGCAAAATGCGGGGTTCGCCGTTTTTGCGGAGTGCCTCTACTTTGTCAAAATCGGAAGCTTCGCCGACACGGGCTGCGCAGTAGTAGGGGAGCGCGTTGTTGGATGAGACTGCGTCGGAATTGTGCGGGGCGATTCCGTGGAACTGTACGGCGTCGAGCACACCTTCTTGGGCGAGCTTGATGG
Source organism: Fibrobacter sp. UWB4 (assembly GCF_002210345.1). NCBI lineage: Bacteria > Pseudomonadati > Fibrobacterota > Fibrobacteria > Fibrobacterales > Fibrobacteraceae > Fibrobacter > Fibrobacter sp. UWB4. The sequence goes on from NZ_MWQI01000001.1 coordinate 692,378, forward strand.
CGGTTTTGCCTTCGACGGAACTCGGGTCGGTAATCACGCCAACGAGAAGCGGAGTTACGTCATTGCGAGTGGAGCGAAGCGATCTATTGAAACTGCGCACGAATTCTTCGGTGGTAAGTCTCTTGGTGGTGCTGAACACGAATCCGAGCATGTCGGCGCCGAGTTCGGCGGCGAGGAGACCGTCTTCTTCATGGGTGATGCCGCAGATTTTCACGAGCGGGCGGTGCGCGTTTTGCGATGAGACTGCGCGAGTCTCGTTATGAGCAAACTTGCGCTCGGCGAATTTTTTCCAGAACTGCCCGCGAGCGTTTTCGCAGCCGCTTTCGAATGCGCTCACTACGTCTTTTGCGAGCGGCGGATTCTTGGCAACGGCTTCACCGACAAGAATTCCCGTGAAGCCGAGATTGCGGGCGTATGTCGCGTCGGCGGCGCTCAGAATGCCCGATTCAAAAACGGCTTTGGCGGGGAGCTTGCTGCGTACGCTTGCGGGAATCAGCGGATCTGTGTGGAATGTGGCGAGGTCGCGGGAATTGACGCCTGCGACAATCGTCTTGGCGGCTGCATCACCGAGAGCTGCTGTCACAACGGCAAGCTTGCGGAAATCGTCAGCTTCGCGGACTTCAACGAATGCCTGAATGCCGAACTTCTGCGCGCGCTGTGCCATTTTCACGAGCTGTGCATCGTCCAAAATTCTGGCAATCAAAAGTACCGCATCGGCACCGCAGCGGTAAGCGATGTCAATTTCGTCTTCGAATAAAAGGAAGTCTTTGCGGAGAACGGCGCATGTGTGCAATCCCTGCTGACGGCGGCGTTCCATCAAGTCCGCTACAGCAATCAAGTCGCGAAGTGATCCCTTGAAAAAGTTCATTTCAGTCAATACGGAAACAGCTTGGGCGTGTGCTTCGGCATAAGTTGTTGCTAGTTCCACCGGATTCAAGTTCGGCGCAATGTCGCCCTTGGATGGCGATGCTCGCTTGACTTCGAGAATGGCTCCTGCATTACCCAAAAATTCAGTATGACCAACGCGACGCGCCTCGGGAATATCAATGTTGAAATTCAGTCCAAGTCTATCAATGTCTTCGCGGCGCATCCGCACGATTTTTTGCAAAATATCTTCGCTCATAATTCCTCTACGCCAATTGTAGAAAAATTTAAGGCGCGTTCTAATAAAATACTGTTTTAGTAGGAGTTTTGGAGTTGTCTATAGAGGACTCTTTGAGTTGGGAGGTCCTCTTTTTTGATGTTTTCCCTTGTCTTTCGGCATAAATTTAAGGAAAAAAAAGGATGTTTTATGAATTATTTGTTCTCTAAATCGATTGGTGCTGTAGCAACATTTGCGGCTATGGCTGTGACAACGGCTGCGATTCCTGCGTTTGCTGTGACATCGCCTGATTTTCCGATGGCGGGTTTTGCCACGCAGAATGGCGGCACTACGGGCGGCAAGGGGTATTCCGAGGTCACGGTCGACAACGTGAACGACCTCAAAACTCATGCCAAGGCGGGCAATAAGATTATCTACGTGAAGCCGGGGACTTACATGGGCCCGGTGGAAGTCGGTAGCAACGTGACGATTTACGGTTACCAGGGCGCCATTATCGCGCAGCCTACTTCGGGCAGTGCCATGAAGCTGAGCGGCTCGAAGAACGTTATCATCCGTAACTTGAAATTCAAGGGCGTCGGTGCGCACGATGACGATGATGAAGATTGCCTCCAAGTGAATCACGAATCCAAGAACGTGTGGATTGACCATGTCGACGTGTATGACGGTCACGACGGTAACCTGGACATTACCAATGCTTCGGACTACGTGACGATTTCTTGGACCAAGTTCAGTTACACCTCTGCATCGACGGGCCACCAGTTCAGCAACTTGATTGGCAACAGCAAGACAAAGACGAGCGACCGTGGGCACCTAAATGTTACGATTCACCACACGTGGTGGGCGGATGGCGTGGTGGAACGCATGCCGCGTGTGCGTTTTGGCAAGGTGCACGTGGCGAACAACCTCTTCGATAGCAAGAATGCGAGCTATTGTGTGCGTGCAGCAGTCGAGGCTGATATCCGCATTGAAAGGAACGTGTTCATCGGCGTGCAGAAGGCGCTTGACCTTTACACGAGCGATGGTACCATTACGGCGGCGCAAATGATTGAAAATTACGAAGAGAACGTGAAGAAGAAGCAGGACGGTACGGGTACGGCGTTCAAGCCGAGCTATTCCATGAGCCTGACCGATGTGAGTACACAGGCAAAAGCTTACGCTTTGCGCGATTCCATTAAGTTGTACGCAGGAGCGACGCTCCCTGATCCGGGAAAATCTCAAACGGTGACGCCCGCATCTTCTTCTAGCGAAGCAGCGTCTAGTTCGAGTGTTGCGGTGTCTAGCTCCAGCGTCGCAAAGTCCAGCAGCAGTGTCGCACAGTCCAGCTCCTCGCAGGCTGTATCTAGTTCCTCGCAGGGGGAGGTTGTTTCTGGAACGGCGACGCTTACTAAGCACGGCTCGGGTAGCGCCAAGCAAGAAGTCAAGCAAGGTGAATCTATCGAAGAATTTTACTTTACCGTTGCTGGTGCCACGGGTGCGACTGTTACGGGACTCCCCGATGGTATTGTGGGGACAATGAAGGGTAGTGATTTTTACATCTCAGGTACGGTCTCTCAAAATGCTGCTGTGGGGGCGTACAACTTTACCGTAACGACAACTGGGGCTACGACAAATGCAACCAAGAGCGGAACTATTACGGTTATTGGTGCAAATGGAGAGGTTGCAGAGTCTAGCTCTAGTAAAGTCGAATCAAGCTCTAGCTCGGAGCAGGGCACGACTTCGTTGGATGTCGCTACGGTTGCTTCGCATTTCAATGTTTCTGTCAACGGTCGAGTTCTTACCGTACAAGGAACAACGCAGGCGGCGTATCTCCTGGATGCCCAGGGCAGGCTGATTACAAAAGTTCAGTCTTTGGGTCGCGAAAGCTTGATAACCGTTCCTCGTGCGGGCATGTACCTCTTGCGAGCCGGTAACGAAGCGCGTCGCATAACTGTTCGATAATCTTATCTTAAAATAAATTGAAAACCCGTGCTCGTCCGAGTGCGGGTTTTGTCCTTTTTACTTCCTACTAACCACTGTTTACTAACCACTTCCTACTAAATAATATAGTACCACTCGTCGCTTTGCTGGAGTTCTTCGGTCTTGTGCTTGCTATTGGTGGTTGAAACGTAATCCATTTCAAGATTCTTGAGGCTGACGCGAGTGTTGGCCTCGATGGATCGCGTGATGAAGGCGTTGCCGCCGATAATTGCGTTTTCGCCAACAACGGTATCTCCGCCGAGAATGGAGGCTCCCGCGTATATGGTTACGTTATCTAAAATTGTCGGGTGGCGCTTTTTGCCGGAAAGCTTTTGTCCGCCGCGAGTAGAAAGTGCGCCGAGCGTGACGCCTTGGTAAATCTTGACATTCTTGCCGATCACTGCGGTTTCGCCAATCACGATGCCTGTGCCATGATCGATAAAGAAGTATTTGCCGATGGTTGCACCCGGATGAATGTCGATGCCCGTTTTGGAATGGGCATATTCGGTCATGAGTCGCGGGAGAACCGGAACGTGCAAAAGATAAAGTTCGTGGGCGATGCGGTAAATTGTTGTCGCCATGAGGCCGGGGTAGGCGAGGATAATCTCGTCAAGGCAACCGGCAGCGGGGTCGCCGTCAAAAGCGGCGTGTAAATCGGTTTCCAAGAATTCGCGAATTTGCGGAATCTTGGCGAAAAATTCCTTACAAATTCTATAGCTTTCGATTTTGCGCTCGTCCGAGGTCATGGAACCGCGCAATTTGCAGTAATCCAGCGCAATTGCCACCTGTTTGTGGAGGTGGTAGAACGTATCTTCGATAAGAACTGCAAAGCTATTTTTAGGGTTGTAAATCTTATGCGAACGATCTCTGAAGTGTCCGGGGTAAACGACTCGAATCAGATTCTGCAAAATCGTCTGGATCTCGGCCTGGTCGGGTCGATTGTAAATATCGATATTGTCGATATGCTTGCCGCGATTGTAATCGTCGAAAATAATTTGTACGGCTTTTTCAACTTCAGATTCTTGGATAAGTTCGTGCATAGATTTAGTTAGAAGTAGGAAGTTGGAAGTAGACAGTTAGCAGTAGGAAGCTAGACGTGAAAAGAGTTGTTGCGGCTTGGCCGCCATTCTTTCTACTGTCTACTTCCTACTGTCTACTGACCACTAGTTACGCGAATGTCTTCAACGCTCTTACGAGGGCGTCGATGTCATCCGGTGAGTTGTACAATGCGAGAGTGGGTCGCACGGTACTTTCGTAGCCGAAATGGCGGAGAACCGGCTGAGCGCAGTGATGCCCGGTGCGCACGGCAACGCCGTATGCGTCGAGTCTCTTGCCCACTTCTTCGTCGGAATAACCGTCGAGCTTGAAGGCGAGCGCAGAAGCCTTGTTGAGTGCGGTTCCCACAAGGTGGAGACCCTTGACAGTCTTCAATTCCTTGAGGCCGTACTGCAACAGTTCATGTTCCCAGCGGAATACGCACGGCATCCCGATTTCGGAGAGGTACTGGAGAGCTGCACCAAGGCCAACAGCGTCGGCGATGCTTCCGGTACCTGCTTCGAATTTGTTCGGAATTCCGTTGTAAATCGTGCGTTCGAACGTCACGTCCGCAATCATGTTGCCGCCGCCATGGTAAGGTCTTGCCGCTTCAAGCAATTCCTTCTTGCCATAGACAACGCCGATACCGGTCGGGGCGAACACCTTGTGTCCAGAGAACACGAAGAAGTCTGCGTCGAGGGCTGCAACGTTTACCGGGATGTGAGCGATGGACTGAGCGCCGTCAATGAGGATTCTCACGCCGTGTCTATGAGCGATGGCGATGAGTTCTTCAATCGGGGTCACAGTGCCGAGCACGTTTGAAACATGCGTCACGGAAACGAACTTGGTGCGCTTCGTGAACAAAGCTTCGTAATCGTGCAGCTTGAGCTGGCCGGTAGAATCGCACGGAATCACCTTGATAATCGCGCCCGTTTCTTCGGCAATGAGCTGCCAAGGAACGATGTTGGCGTGATGTTCCAGGATGGAGACGATGATTTCGTCACCCGGCTGGAGCGTCGGCTTCACGTAGGCGTTTGCAACCAAGTTAATGGCTTCGGTCGTACCGCGAACGAAAACAACTTCCTGAGAAGACGGAGCGCCGATAAAGTCACGAACGATGTTGCGTGCATTTTCGTAGGCGTCAGTCGATGCGGCCGCGAGCGTGTGAGCGCCACGGTGCACGTTGGAGTTTTCGTTTTCGTAGTAGTACTTGAGGCGGTCAATGACGACCTGCGGGCGCTGCGTCGTTGCACCGTTGTCGAGCCAAACGAGCGGATGACCGTTGATCTGCTTCGAAAGAATCGGGAAGTCAGAACGGATTTGGGCAAGAGTCTTGGAACCGATGCGGATGGAATCGTTGCGAGAATTTGCGCCGCTGTTTGCAGAACCCGTCTTCACGGAATCGCCACCGAGAGAAGTCGGTGCATCGATCTGGCGGCTAGCTTCGGCAGCCTGCGTCTTGGACACGACCTTCGGGGAGTAACCCTGAGCCGGTGCGGGGGCTGTCGGAATATCGCTCAGCTGCGATGCAAACTGCGATTCGGGAACCGCAGGGGCTTCAACCGTGTTGAGCCAGGTGTCTGTAGAACTTCCGCCGTAGGCAAACGGAGCCGAGGATGTCGGCTGGTCGCCATAGGTCGCAAAGGGGTGTTCCCAGTCGAAGGCTGGAGTCTGGCTAATGGCAGCGACACCTTGTGCGGCGCTTACACCCTGAGCGGCAGATGCATTCTGCGCTTCGGGAGCGGCGGGGGTTGCTGCGTATGCGCTATCCGTCAAATCCGGGAAATACGCATTTGCCAATTGCTCCAGTTCAGCCGCATTGGGAACTCCGGCGAGTTCTTCCAGCGATCTGGTTTCTGGATTATTCGTAGTCATAGTATTCGCCAACCTCGACATCTTCTAACACGGCGATAGCGTCGTCTGCGAGAATTGCGGCAGAGCAGTACAGAGACAAGAGGTAAGATGCAACGCCCTTGTTGTCGATACCGCGGAAACGCACAGAGAGGCCACGGGAGTGTTCGTTCTTGAGACCGGCCTGGAAGAGACCGATAACGCCGCGCTTGGCTTCGCCAGTACGGACGAGGAGAATGTTGGTCTTGCCACCCTGAGACTTCGGGTTCTTCACGCCATCGACAAGGAGCTTGTCGGTCGGAACGAGAGGAATGCCGCGCCAGGTGAGGAATCTGCTACCGGCGAGGTCTACAACGACAGGCGGCACGCCACGGCGGGTGCATTCACGGGCGAATGCGGCAATAGCACGCGGGTGGGCGAGGAAGAAGGACGGTTCCTTCCAAACCTTGGAGATGAGTTCGTCGAGATCGTCCGGAGTCGGGCGGCCGTCGGCACGGAGCGGCTGGATGCGCTGAGAGTCAGCGATGTTTTTCAAGAGACCGTAGTCATCGTTGTTGATGAGCTGGCTTTCCTGACGTTCGCGGAGAGATTCGATAGCGAGACCGAGCTGTTCCTGAACCTGATCATACGGGGAGCTGTAAACGTCTTCGATAGCGGTGTTGACGTTGATGATCGTGGAGATGGAGTTGAGCTTGTATTCGCGCGGTTCGGTTTCGTATTCGACGTAGCCTTCCGGGATAATGTCAGACTTCTTGGTAGCGCTGCAAAGAACGTCGAGCGGTGTCTGGCCTTCGACGACCTTGTTCACGCGGAAAAGACCTGTTTCGAGACCCTTGAATTCAAGGAACTTGGTGAGCCACTTGGGCGTGAGCGCGCCAAATTGCGGCTTGGTCTTGGTGACGTTCGCCAGGTTGTAAGCGGCCTTGGCGCCGAGGGCATTAATGCCCGTGTTCTTTTCTGCTTCATTTGCCATAATGGTTTACCTCTTATTGTTAGTTGTGTTTAAAACTATTTTTCCTAGTATTTAAGTGTAAATGTTAGAAAATAATAAGCTTATTTTGTTGTTACGAGAATCTGCCCTTGTCGAAAAATTTTTTTGACATAGCTTTTCCCTATTCAAAGCCCTACGTTATAGCCATGCACCTTCGTGCGAGAACATGATATCTTTCATCGCGTCGATACCGCCTTTTAGGTTGTACAAAGGACCGGTGTAACCCGCTTCGCGCAAGGTGTTGATGGCAAGTTCGCTACGCTTGCCTTGTTTACAAATGAAAATCGTATCCTTATTTGGATCGAGTTCCTTTTGTCTGCGAACGAGCTGTCCGATAGGAATCACGATGGCGTTCGGGAATCGCAAAATCGCACGTTCGTGCGGCTCGCGGACGTCAACAATTGTGATGTCGTCGCCGTTGTCGATGCGCTTGGCGAGTTCTTCGGGCGTGAATCCTTCCACAGGCGTTTCGTTTGTGGTCTTCAATCCGCAAAGGTCTTCGTAGTCGATATCTTCGACGTTTGTGATTGTCGGATTGTTACCGCAAATCGGGCAATGGCAATCGCGTTCGACCTTGAAAATTCTCGAAGATAAGTACAAACTATCCACGTGGAGAATTTTGCCGTTCAGGTGTTCACCGATTCCCAAGATGAGCTTGAGCGCTTCGTTTGCCTGGATGCTGCCGATGATTCCCGGGAGCGGGCTGATGGCGCCGCCTTCTGCGCAGGAGGGGATGAGCCCTGCCGGCGGAGGGGATGGGTATTGGCAACGCAAGCATGGACCGCCATCCAAGTTGAAAATGCCGACTTGGCCTTCGAACTGGTAAATCGCGCCGAACACAAGCGGAATGCCGTGCAGAGCGCAAGCGTCGTTGATCAGGTAGCGAGCCTTGTAGTTGTCCGTGCAGTCAATAACGAGATCGTAGCCTTCAATTTCGGCTTCGATGTTCGATGCGTCGAGCTGTTCCTTGACGGCTTCAAAGACGATATTCTTGTTGATGTTTTTGACTTTGTCCTTTGCTGAGGCGACCTTCGGACGCTTGACGTCGCGTGTGCCGTGCAATACCTGGCTTTGCAAGTTTTCGAGCGAGACTTCGTCGAAGTCGATGGCCTTGATGGTGCCAACGCCTGCGGCGGCGAGATACTGGATCACCGGAGAGCCGAGTGCGCCAACGCCAATGACGACGACTTTTGCGGCCTTGATGCGCTTTTGGCCCTTGACGCCGATGTCTTTGAGCATCAGGTGCTTGCCGAAGCGTTCAATTTCGCTATCGTCAAAAGCGACTTCCTTGCGTCTTTCGTCAGAAATCAAGCTTTCGACGTGTTTGCTTTGCGATTCTTCAATCGGTGCGCCGCCAGCAATCGCGGGCAAGAGCAAAATTTCGGAATCGTCTTCAAGAGTGGCGTCCCAGAGTGTATCGACGTTCAAATTCTTGCCGTTGAGGTAGATCTTGATGAAACTTCTGAGCTTGTTGTTTTCATCAAAAAGGACTTTTTCTCCTTCTGGATAAGTACTTATTAAATTGGCGAGAGCCTTTCTAACCGTGTTTTCGGGGACGCTGACTTGCGCGTTTTTCCCGAAGAAATTCCTAAGGGTTGCTGATATATAAATTCTCACTTTTTTCTCCGTACATTAAAAAGTGGTTGTTCCGTACAAATTTTCCCACAATAGTTGTAGGATTTTTTCGTGCTGAAATATAGAACGCAAATTGTAATTTGTCCAATACTTAATTTTTATGCGGACTTATTGATTTTTTCTATAACAGATGGCTGTTGGTCTGTGGTCAATAGTTTATGGTTATTAGTCATTGGTCAATAGTCATTAGTTATTGCTATTGAGGGGCGGCATCGCCTTCTTGTAGCTTTTCACATCCACGACTTCGCCGTTTTGTACTGACATGATGACGTATTCGAGGCCGGGGAGCATGTATTTTTCGTCTTCTTTGGAGAGAATGGCGGGGCAGTCGGGGTGCGAGTGGTAAACGCCGACAATTTCAAGACCGCGCGGATCAAGTTCTTGTTCCACGTGGTAAAGGTATAGTGGGTCTATTTTGAAGTGTACTGATTTTTGCCCTTGAAACTGGTTCTCGGCTTCGCGAATTTCGGTCACTTCGATTTCGCTCTGTTCGGACTTTTTACCCACCAAAATGCCACAGCATTCGTTCGGATATGCTTTTTTGGCTGCTAAAACCATTTGTTCGTAAATGTTTTTACTATATTTGGCCATCATTAAAATTTCCCCTATAAAAAAGCGCCCCCGGAATCGGAATTTCAGAAGGATCCCAGGGGCGCCGTTTGTACGGAGACCTTTACCCGATTACCAAGCCTTCGTTCGTGGCATTGTCGCCTTCGATATGGAACGAATTGAGCACCGGATTTTCACGATCCATCAGCGAAAGAATCAAGTAGCTAGCCTTGCTGTCGAAAGCGAGGCGCTTGTCTTCTTGCGACGGGCGCGACGGGGACTCGGGGTGGGAATGCCAGTTACCAAGCGGGGATAGGCCGTTTTGGCGCATATCCTTGATGGCGGCTAAGTGTTCCTTGGGGTCAAGCGAAAAGTGCTCATTGGAATGGTCTATGTTCGTGAGCAAATAAACCTTTTCAATGTGCTTGTCGCTCCCCTCAATTTTCCCAGCAATCAGGCCGCAAGCCTCTTCGGGGAGGTTCTTCTGGGCATGCTCCAGGATTTTTTGATAATTATCTTTTGAAATTGTAATCATTGAAATTCCTTTTTTTGTTGCTTGTCATTCCACTTCGTGGCTTGATTTTGCGGCTCAGCTATGCCAAAACTCAAGCGTTTTGGCGCAACATTCGCCTTTTTTGTCATTCCCGGCTCCGACCGTGAATCTCCTTCTTGTGTTGAAAGGGAGATGCCCGATTAAATCGGACATGACACTTCCTACCGTCTACTTCCTACTTCCGACTCGCTTAGTGCTTCATCTCACAGACGGCTTGTTCGTAGTCGATCAGATGGTCAATCGTCGGGTGGTCACCGCAGACTGCGCAATCCTTCGTGTTCGTCGGGAGCTTGATCTTGCGGAATTCCATCGTGAGCGCATTGTAGGTGAGCAAGTAGCCCGTGAGCAAATTGCCGACACCGAGAATGTACTTGACGGCTTCCATAGCCTGCAAACTACCGATAACACCGCCCATAGCGCCGATCACGCCTGCCTGCTTGCAAGTCGGCACGGCATCTTTTGGAGGGGGTTCCTTGAAGACGCAGCGGTAGCACGGACCTTGACCCGGAACGTACGTCATGAGCTGACCCTGGAAGCGGATAATGCCCGCGTGAGAGAACGGCTTCTTGGCCATGACGCATGCGTCGTTGATGAGGAACTTTGCCGGGAAATTGTCGGTTCCATCAATGATAAAATCGTAATCTTTGATGAGGTCCATGATGTTTTCGCTGGTGACGAACGTGTGGTACGTAATCACCTTGACATCTGGGTTCATCGCTTCCATCGTTTCCTTGGCGGACTGCACCTTGGGCTTGCCCACGTCCTTTGTCGCATGGATAATCTGGCGCTGCAAATTGGAAAGGTCAACGACGTCAGCATCGGCAATGCCGATAGTGCCAACGCCTGCGGCGGCGAGGTACATGGCGACAGGAGCACCGAGGCCACCTGCACCAATGACAAGCACCTTAGCATTCAAAAGCTTCTTCTGCCCCTTTGCACCCACTTCCTTGAGGATGATGTGGCGGGAATAGCGTTCGAGTTGTTCGTTAGTAAAAGCCATTACTGACCACCTCCCATGAAGTAGAGGAATTCGACGTTGTCGCCGTCTTTGAGGGCGGTGGTTGCGAAATTGTTGTTTTCAACAAATTCATCGTTTACGGAAACGGTCACGTACTGCGGCGTTTCAACCTTTTCTTGTTCAATGAGTTCTGCGACGGTGAGGCCGTCTTTAACTTCTTTCTTGTTTCCAGCTACGGTAATAATCATGTTTGAAATTCCTTATGGGTTGAAATTTTTTTGATTTTGTCATTCCCGCCTCCGAGCGGGAATCTCCTTAATCGCCTACTTTTTTAACGAACAGCGTAAAGGTCCCGTCCTGATTGTCGTTGAGCTTGAGGATTTCGTGACCTTCTTCCTTGAGGCTGCGCGGCACATTCTGCACCGGTTCGCCGTCGTTCAGGCGGATTGCGAGAATCTGACCTTCGTCAAGTTCTTCGATAGCGACTTTAGCCTTGACAAATGTAGTGGGGCATTTGACGTCGGTGACGTCGACGGTATCGTCTACTTTAATTTCTTCTGACATTTATTTATCTCCGTACTTTAATTTTGATGCTAAATATAGAATGCATTTTTTACTTTGTCCAATACTTAATTTTTATGCTGAGTTATTGAAATTTTCTATATGGTCGTTAGTTATTTGCTTTCTCGTCATTCTGAACGAAGTGAAGAATCCAGTTATTTTTAATCTATGCAATAGAAACTTTACTGGATTGGGCTAAAGAGTTGTCTTCGGGACATGTCCCTCAGAATGACTCTCTTTTTTCGAGCTGTCCTTCTACGAAATCTGCTTTATAGCTTGTTCGAAATCTTCCTTGAGATCGGCAATATCTTCAATACCTACGCTGATGCGGATGGAACCTTCGAACACGCCTGCGTTTTCTTTTTGCAGTTTGGTACTGTGCGTGAAAATTGTGCTATCCGGATGGATGACGAGCGTGCGCAAGTCGCCAATGTTCGTGGCAATCGTAGCGTATTTTAAGTTGTTAATGAGCTTGAAAGCCTTTTCCTTGGAGCCTGCGTCAATGGAAATGATGGCGCCGCCCTTGCCGCCGAACTGCTTTTGAACGAGATCGTAATAGGGATTGCCCTTCAATGCGGGGTAGTTGATTTTGATGATTTCGAAACCCTGCAAAAATTCAGCGAGCTGTAAAGCGTTATCGCAAAGGCGTTCCATGCGAAGCCCGAGCGTTTCTAGCCCGAGAGAATTGAGGAATGCGGTAGCGGGGGCGAGACAACAGCCTATGTTGCGCCAGACGCCGTTGCGGAGCTTCGCGAGGTAAGCGAACTTGCTAAAGCGCTTGTATTCTTCCAAGCCCTTGTATTTAGCGTAATCCCACTTGAACTTGCCGCTATCGACGATGATGCCGCTGATGGCACTGCCGTTTCCGTTGATGTACTTGGAAGAGGAGTGGACAACGATATCTGCGCCAAAATCAAAAGGATGAACAAGGTAAGGCGTTGCTGTCGTGCTATCGACAATCAGCGGGACACCTGCTTCGTGTGCGACATCTGCAACGCTTTGAATATCAACGACATTGAGTTTCGGATTGCCGATAAGTTCAGTAAAAACGGCCTTGGTCTTTTCGCTCAGTTGCGAGCGGACGCTTTCGGCGGTAACTTCTGTAACGTAACGGGTTTTAATGCCGAATGCTTCCAAATCGTGGAACAAGTCAATCGTGCCGCCAAACAATGCTGTACTTGCAATGACTTCGTCGCCGGATTGCAAAATGTTCAAGAGCGACATCGTTACGGCTGCCATGCCCGACGAGCAGGCTATGGCGCCAATGCCCTTTTCAAGAGATGCAATGCGCCTTTCGAAAGAATCTGTCGTGGGGTTTCCAATGCGCGTATATGCAAAACCCGGAGCCCTATTGTTAAAAACAGCTTCGAGTTTCTCTGCAGATTCTTGCGAAAATGCACTGACTTGATAAATAGGGGTAAGTGTAGAGCCGGTACTTCGTTCACTTTCAAAATTATGATGCAATAAAGTAGTATTAAAATCCATTAGTGTTCTCCGTACATAATCCTATAAATTTCGTAGGCAAATATAGAACGCAAATCTGTAATTGTCCAATACTAATTTTATATGGCTTTTTATAGGTGTTTTCTATAGGAAAATGGTTTTAAATCACGACAATTGGCTCGCGGATAGACTTGTTTTGCAACAGGTAAGCGCTTTCGCCAACGGTTGCAAAAATGCGGTAAATGAATACGTCCACCTTTTCGCCAACGCTTACGCTAGCTTCGTCAAAGCCGCGTCTTGCGGTGAGCAATTCTCCGTTCACAAGAACTGTAATCTCAATGCCTGAACCTCGGAATGCGATATCGGTGACGACACCCTCTTCGGCGGAATTCTTGTATTGCTGAACTTCAGTCTTTTTGGTGACCTTGACAAATTCAGGGCGTACAATCGCCTGTTCTACGCCTGCAATTTCATCAAAGCTATGGAACTTGCTGTAATCCTTGAAAATAGAGGGCTGCCCGAAGAATGAGGCAACGAACGCTGTTTTGGGCTTGTTATAGACATCTAGCGGCTTGCCTATTTGATCGATGCGGCCCTTGTTCATGATAATAATCTCGTCGGCGACTTCGATGGCTTCGTCTTGGTCGTGGGTGACGAAAATGCTTGTGACTCCGAGCTTTGCGATCATTTCCTTGAGCCAGTGGCGGAGTTCCTGGCGGACTTTTGCATCGATGGCGGCGAACGGTTCGTCAAGTAAAAGCAATTGTGGGTTGGGGGCAAGTGCGCGGGCGAATGCGACACGTTGACGCTGACCGCCTGAAAGCTGGCTTGGATAGCGGTTCTCAAGACCTTCGAGGCCAATCAGTTTGACTAGTTCTGCAACGCGTTCCTTGATTTCTTTTTCGGATTTCTTTAAAACGCGGAGGCCGAATGCAATATTTTCGAAAACGGTCATGTAGCGAAATAAGGCGTAGCTTTGGAATACGAATCCGATGCCGCGCTTGCTGGCAGGAACATTGTTGATGACCTTTCCGTCAATGATGATGTCACCGTTGTCGGGTGTTTCTAGCCCTGCAATCATGCGGAGAATTGTCGTTTTGCCAGAACCGCTCGGGCCCAAAAGGCCAATGAGTTTACCCTTTTCGATACCGAAGGAAACATCGTCGGAGGCCTTGAAATTTCCAAAATGTTTGTTGATGTGTTTTAGTTCTACGTACATATAATCTCCTGATTTATAATGCCTTCGGCTTTGCTGTCATGCCCAATTTAATTGGGCATCTCCTTTCTTCTTAACCATTTATTTTTGCGGGATAGGAGATTCCCGCTTTCGCGGGAATGACAAAAGACAAGTCCTATTCCTTTATTTTTTTTTACCTCGGTATTCTATTAAACTTCTTGCAATCAAGATGATGATGGCGAGCATCACGAGGATCGACGCTACGGCAAATGCGGGCACATATTGGAATTCGTTAAATAGAATTTCTACATGCAACGGAAGCGTGTTCGTCTTTCCGCGCAAATGACCCGAAATCACCGAAACTGCGCCGAATTCGCCCATCGCACGGGCTGCGCAAAGCACTACGCCGTACAAGAAAGCCCATTTGATGTGCGGAAATGTAATCTTGCTGAAAATCGTCCAGCCCTTTGCGCCCATCAATGCCGCCGCTTCTTCTTCGTCGTTTCCTCGTGCTTCCAAAACGGGAATCAGTTCTCGCGAAATAAAGGGGAATGTCACGAAAATGGTGGCGAGCACGATGCCCGGCACCGCAAATACAATCTTGATGTCCCAACTTTGCAATAGCGGATAAATCGGGCTTTGTCGACCAAATGTGAGCAAAAATATGAGGCCTGCGATAATTGGCGAAACGGTCACAGGCAAGTCAATCAGCGTCGTGAGAATCTTTTTGCCCTTAAACTGAAATTTGGTGATGGACCATGCGGCACTCAATCCAAATACCGTATTGATCAACACGGCGAGTAGCGTTGCTTCGAGCGTGAGCCAAATCGCTTTAACCGTGTAATCGTCGGCAACTGCTTTCGCGTAAACGGCTGCGCCTTGCTTGAATGCTTCGGTGATGACTGTTATGAGAGGGAGCAAAAGCATAAGCACTACGAAAATAATGCTGATGCTAATCAAGAACCATTTGGTAATTTTAGAAGAAGTTGTTTCTTTATTCATCAAGCTCCTCCCTTCAAAATTTTAGTGTTTCTAGTTTGAACTAAATTGACGAGGAAAAGCGTGACGAAAGAGGCGATGAGCATTACGAGTGCAATTGTCGTTGCGCTCGCGTAATCGTATTCCTGCAATTCAGACATGATGATTAGAGGTACAATTTCTGTTTCGAACGGCTTGTTGCCTGCGATAAAGACGACGCTTCCGTATTCACCGAGGCAGCGACCGAACGCAAGTCCAAATCCTGTCAATGCGGCGGGAATGATTTCCGGGAAGATAATCTTCCAGAAAATGCGGCTACGCGAGGCTCCGAGAACGCCTGCAGCTTCTTCGTAAGCGGGGTCTAGTTTTTCGAGCACCGGTTGCACTGCGCGTACGACAAACGGGATGCCGATGAATACGAGCGCAACCGTAATGCCGATTTGCGTAAATGCAATCTTTATGCCGAACTTCGCAAAGAATCCGCCAATGAGCCCTGTATCTGCTGTGAGGGCGGTCAATGCGATGCCTGCCACAGCTGTCGGGAGTGCAAACGGGAGTTCAATCATGCCATCAATCAAACGCTTGAGCGGGAATGTGTATTTTACAAGAACCCATGCAAGGACGATGCCCATGATGGCGTTGATTAATGATGCGACAAATGCTGTCACAAAGCTGACCTTGAAACTTGAAAGTACTCGATCACGCGTAATCGTTGCGATAATCTCGTCAAGACTCATCTGCGCCGAAAATACCACAAGCGATGCAAGCGGTATAAGCACAACTACGCTTAAAATGGCAAGCGTGATGCCTGTTGTAAGGCCAAAACCTGGTATAACACTTCTATTTGTTTTTTTCATATGTGAACTCAAATATAGAACGCGTTTTTGCGCCTGTCCAATACTTAATTTTTATTCAGTATTATCAAAAAATTTTATAATAGATAAAGTAATTTATAGTTGGAAAAATCCTCGCTCGTTAAGAGCGAGGATGGAGCTTTTGTTGTTTGGAGATGTGTTATTTCTTTTCGTAAATCTGGTCGAAGATTCCGCCGTTGGAGAAGTGTGTGCTTTGAGCCTTATCCCAACCGCCGAAGTAGCTGATGTCAATCAGGTTCACGTTCTGGTCAAATTCCTTGTACTGGTCAAGAATGGCCTTGTTGGACGGACGGTAGTGATTCTTTGCGGCAATGTGTTGGCCTTCATCAGAGTAGAGGTAGTTCAAGTATTCGGTAGCGAGTTCGCGGGTGCCGCGCTTGTCAACAACCTTGTCTACAATAGCGACAGACGGTTCAGCCAAAATGCTCACGCTGGGGATGACGATTTCGTAGTCCTTGGGGTAGTCCTTGAGCGAGAGGAATGCTTCGTTTTCCCAAGCGAGCAAAACGTCACCCTGGCCGTTTTCGATGAATGTCGTCGTAGAGCCGCGAGCGCCAGAAGCGAGCACGAGTACGTTCTTGTAGAGTTTCTTCACGAATTCCTTGACCTTGGCTTCGTTGCCGTTGTACTGCTTTTCGGCCCATGCCCAGGCGGCGAGGTAGTTCCAGCGAGCGCCACCAGAAGTTTTCGGGTTCGGAGTGATGACACCGATGCCGTCCTTGACAAGGTCGCCCCAGTCCTTGAGATTCTTCGGGTTGCCCTTGCGAACCAAGAATACGATGGTGGAGGTGTATGGAGAGCTGTTGAGCGGGAATTCCTTGACCCAACCCGGTTCAATGAGACCTGCATCGCGAACGGCATTCACGTCAAATTCGAGGGCGAGCGTGACAACGTCTGCTTCGAGGCCGTTTGCCACTTCCAAAGCCTGCTTGCCAGAACCGCCGTGAGACTGCGTGATTTCTACATCATTGCCGGTCTTCTTTTTCCAGTGTTCGGCAAAAGCCTTGTTGTAGTTGGCGTAGAGTTCACGAGTCGGGTCGTACGACACGTTGGTGAGTGTTTGCTTGCCGTGTTCGTGCTTTTCTTCAGAAGAAGAGCAGGCGGTGAAAGCGATGGAGAGAAGAGCGATGGATGCTATAGTAATTTTTTTGAAATTCATGTTTAGAACCTCTTTTTGTTTAAATGTTTTGATTAATGTTTTGAAAGAAACGCCCTCAGCGGAATGGATCAAAGAAGCTGTTATGCTGTGCTGAGGGCGCTCGGGGATGTGCTAAGTTTTATTTGAGCGATGCCGTGAATCGTGCGGCAAGAGCGACGTTGGATGCCTTCTTTTCGCTATAGACGTTCACCTGGATTTTAGAATAATCGTTGATTTTCTTGATGAAGCTTACTGTCCAAGCGATTCCATCGGCTCCTTCCTGCAACTCGTCGCGATTAGAGATGTATTCCAGTTCAGCGTATAGATTGCTCAAGAAACCTGCGGTCGGAATTTCCAAGCCGACGAAAAACGGAATGTATCGCGAATCCTGTGCATATTCAGATTTGATGGCGTTATTGGCTTTTAGGTTCTCGCCATCGCCGGTAGCGATGAATGCGACTTCACCGTAAAGGCCAAGATCCTTTTGAAAGTAGTAGCTTGCGCGACCTGCGACACGGTGCGTTAGCTGAGCTGTATGCTGGATCGGGTCAAGTGCGTTCACTCGATAGGCTGCACTCACCTTGGCTTCGCCAAATTTAAGCGCTTCTTCAAGGCGGACATAACCTGTGTTGAACTTGGCATCATAAGTGCCAAGCAATGCCTTGAATGTTGAAATTCCTTTTTCGTAACCGAACTCTACTGCATCATGCTGGTAATCGCGGGCGAGGAATCCACGCTTGTTGAGAGCTACATCGACATAAGTACCGAAGTTGCCGCCAACACTCCAGTCGGTACGGAAACGACCAAATTGAATATTGAACTTGCCGTATTCGGTACCCCACTTGTAGTTGGCATAGTAGGTATCTGCAGTAATCTTGTCGTAGTTCTTGTCTTCAATCGTATTGCCGAAAGCAGGACTGAAAATGCGCAAGTTAATTACGGCGCTGAGACGATCAGAGTCGTATTTTGCACCAAAGTTTGCTCGCAAGAAGGAGTTGTCGAGCGTGTTGTCGGCATCGTTGTCGTAAAGCGATTTGATGGCTTGTGCTTGGACGTTTCCTGTCAGCTTAAAAGTTTTTTCGTTAGCAGATTCTGCAGCAGAGCAAATGGATGATACCAGTGCTGTAGTAATCAAGATTTGGGATATTGTCTGGTTCATTCGTAGACTCCTTATTGTTGTTTTTGTTGTTGTATGTTTTATTTTTTTTGTGCGGCAAAATATAGAACGCGTTTTTCTGTTTGTCCAATACTAAATTTTTATGCTGAGTTATCGTTTTTTGTTATTATTGCAAATTAAAATTAATTTATTAGATAAATTTAATATAAAGTGAAAGTTGTGTAAAAAAGAAACGCCATTCCGAGGCGAAACCTGAGAATGGCGCTAGGTGTTGTATGTGAAAAGTTAATGCAATACGACTTTACGATATGTATTAAATGAAGCCCACTTGCGGAAGAATTCTTCACGGCCTGCGATACCTGCTTTTTCGTATTCGTTGAGCAGCTGCTTCACGTCTTCATCGGAATGGACCTTGATTTCAAAGCCGCGCCCGTTGATGACGGGAACGTTGCCGTAGCGGTATTCTTCTGCCGTGGTAATTTCTGCAATGCGCTTGCCGCGAACCTTGACGGCGACACTGTCGCGCAAGATGATGATGTCGAAATCGTCAGGGTAGTGGTAGCTTTCGCCTGAGGTGGGTATTTCGTCGCCTACAGTGTAGTGTTGCTTTACGGGTTGCTGTTTTACGACAGAGAGCGTTGATGTGTCGTAGAAAAATTCTTCAAAAATTTCTCCGCGACCATGGCGCTCGCCTTGCACGAATGCTGCCTTTTCGAGAGTTTGAAGTTGCTTTTCGTAGAGTCCTTCCACAACGCCACAGGCGGCTGTCGCGTGCGTTACGCGGTCAATGAGAATGAGCTCGCCAAGCGTTTTGTGCTTTTCAAAAAGATCAACGACAATGGCTTCGGCAAAAACAATTTCGCAGACGGCGATCCCGTTCTTGGAAATGCTTTCGGCTTCCAAGTGCGCTCCCGAATTTACGTCAATGGCGTAGTCAATTTTCGTGAGTGTTCCGGGAATAATCTTTGTCCCGATTTTGACGAGGTAGTCTTTGCCTAGCGAAAGTGGCTCGTCATCCATCCACAAGAGCGAAGCCTTGATTTTCTTGTAGCTACCGATGCTTGCATCTCTAGCGAGTACGCAACCTCTTGATACGTCAACTTCGCGATCAAGCGTGATCGTTACCGGTTCGCCAGCGTGGGCTTCTTCGACATTCTTGTTTGTGTAGAGAATGCTTTTGACGGATGCTTTTTCGTAACTCGGGAGTGATTTGATGACATCTCCGACTCGAACTGCTCCTGATTCAATCTGCCCCTGGAATCCGCGGAATGTACGGTCGGGACGGCTCACGCGCTGCACGGGCATGTAAAATCCCTTTTCTTGCGCAGAGCTTGATGTATCGACATTTTCAAGGTATTCAAGCAATGCGGGGCCTTGATACCATGCAATATTTTTCGATTTGATGGTGACGTTGTCGCCTTCCGTTGCCGAAAGCGGAATAACTTGGATGTTGCTCAAGGAATGGGTTTGTGCAAGTTCTGCAATTTGCACCTTGATTTTATTGAATACCTCTTCGCTGTAACCCACAAGATCCATCTTGTTCACGGCAAAGACGAAGTGGCGGATGCCCATCAGTCTGCAAATGCGGGCGTGTCTACGCGTCTGCACGAGAACACCCTGCGATGCATCTACGAGAATCACGGCGAGGTCGGCAAATGATGCACCTACCGCCATGTTGCGTGTGTATTCTTCATGCCCCGGTGTATCGGCAACAATAAAACTGCGATGGTCCGTTGTAAAATAGCGGTACGCGACATCTATGGTAATGCCTTGTTCGCGTTCAGCCATGAGACCGTCGAGCAAAAGCGAATAGTCAATCTTTCCGCTGCGGCTACCGACTTTACTATCCAATTCCAATGCTTTTTCTTGGTCGGTGTAAAGCAATTTGGAATCGTAAAGAATATGACCGATAAGGGTTGATTTTCCGTCGTCAACGCTACCGCAAGTAATAAACTTCAATAAACCTTTCATTAGAAATAGCCCTCCCTCTTGCGGCGTTCCATGCTGCCGGCGGCTTCGTTGTCAATCACGCGCGATGTTCTTTCCGAAGATACGGCGCTCAAAGTTTCGTCAATGATTTCGTCAAGCGTTGTAGCTGTTGATTCTATGCCGCCTGTAAGCGGGTAGCAACCGAGCGTACGGAATCGCACTGACTTGATTTCTGGCTTTTCGCCTTCACGCAAAGGGAATCGTTCGTCATCGACCATGATGATGTTGCCATCGCGTACAACGACTGGGCGTGGGGCTGCAAAGTAAAGCGGGACGATGTCAATATTTTCGCGCTTGATGTACTGCCAAATATCTTTTTCGGTCCAGTTCGAAATCGGGAAAACACGGATGCTTTCGCCCTTGTTGATTTTGGTGTTGTAAAGCTTCCACATTTCCGGACGCTGGTTTTTCGGGTCCCAAGCGTGTGCTGAATTGCGGAACGAAAAAATGCGTTCCTTGGCGCGGGACTTTTCTTCGTCGCGGCGACCTCCGCCAAATGCGGCTGTAAAACCGTACTTGTTCAGTGCCTGCTTTAATGCCTGCGTCTTCATGATGTCGGTATAGGCAGCACCGTGGTCAAATGGGTTGATGCCCTGTTTGACGCCATCCTGGTTGATATGCTCCAGCATTTCAATGCCGTATTTTTTTGCAATCCTATCGCGAAATTCAATCATTTCGCGGAATTTCCAGGTCGTATTGACGTGCAAAAACGGGAAAGGAGGCTTTTCGGGGTAGAAAGCCTTGATGGCTAAATGCAGCATGACAGAACTGTCCTTGCCAATGGAATAAAGCATCACCGGCTTTTCGCATTCAGCGGCGACTTCGCGGATGATGTAAATGGCTTCGGCTTCCAGCTCGTCGAGGTGTGAAAATTCGCTCACTGTGAAACTCCTAGTATTTATTTGATTCTTTAGGGTCAATGTCAATGGATTTGACGCTCCCGTCTGGGAATTCCACAATCCAGCGAATTAGACCGTTTACTTTTTCGGTATGTACCTTGCTTCCCTTGCCGCCAATGTCTTCACCGAGGAAAAATTGGATGGCGTGAACAGGGCATTCCTTGATGCACGATGTGCAACCCCAGCAATCTTTGGGGTATTTGATAAATGCTTTTTTGTCTTCATTTATCTTGATTAGCGTACCGGGGCATACGTCGTGGCATCTCCTGCAGCCGATACATTTGCTTTGATCAATGCTGATGCTCATAGTTCTTTTGCCCTTCTGCGGTAAGGTCGCGCAAGATGATTTTGATTTCGCCGTTTTCGAGGCGGGAATTCACGTACTTGCGGAAATGTTCGTTGTCCTTTTCGGGGTAGTCCAGGTTTTCTGCAAAACTATGCCAACGTGTTTCGTGACGTGCCTTGAGGTGGGCTATCACGCTCTTGCAAACTGTTAGACGTTCCTTGAGTTCGTAGATGTACATCACTTCTTGCAAATCGGCTGCGCTAAGCTTGTCTGTAAGGCTTTCAATTTCGTCAATTTTTTCTTTGGCAATATTGAGATGCTTTTCGCTGTAGCCATAGCCCGTCTTGATTCCGCCTGCATATTCGTCCATGGCTATTTGCATGGCTTCTTCAAGTTGTTCTGTAGTGTACAGCGAGTTTTTCTGCGATAAATATGTTTCGATTTCTGCGACATGTCGGGCGATTTCTGCTTCCTTGATGGTTGCTTTGGCGTCTACGTCTTCGCGAGGATCTGCATCTACGTCATTGCGAACCCCCTGTAAGGGGGTGCGGCAATCTACCGCATTGATATATTCCACCGCCGACTTTGCCGCAATTTCGCCTTCGGCAAGTGCGCCCGTCACATACTTTTGCGGACATCCGCCTGCAACATCGCCAGCTGCGTAAAGCCCTTCGATGGTTGTGGCGCGCTTAGTATCGACCCAGTAACCGCTAGCCGTGTGGCCGCCTACAATGTAAGGTTCAGTACCTTCAATTTCGACATTTGCTTTGGAGGGCGTTTCGTTTTCGAGCCAGCGAATTGTTTGCGAAGGAGCCATGTTCAGGTACGCCTTTAAAAGCGATTCTTCTTGTACGGCCGAAATTCCTTTTGTCCTCAAGTAGCAGGGACCTCGACCGGCTAAATTTTCAGCAACGGTTCCGTAAACGCGTTCGGAAGTTGAAATGCCGTATTTCGTTTCGTAAACTTCTCCGAGCGAATTCACCTGCTTTGCTCCAACGCCTTGCGCGAGAGTTCCCGTCGGGGCGATTGTGTCCTTGCAACGGAGCGCAATAAAACGCATCTCGAAAGTTGTCATCTCGGCACCGTGACGGATTCCCATGGCGTAGCCCGCACCCGTGTTGAATGGCGGATACCACATTTTGTGCCTTGAAAATCCTGGATTGTTCGGGCGGTAAAGCCCTGCTGCTCCGCCGGTAGCGATAATGACCGCTTTTGCTTCAATAGCATAAAACGTTCCGTTTTCAATGCCGAAACCGAAAGCTCCGTCAATGCGGTTGTCATGTACCGAAAAGTCGATGACATTCACATGATTTAGCACTTGCACAAATGGCAATTTTGCGACAGCGGCTGCAAGAATCGGCTTGATGTTTTCACCGTTAATCTTGATGTTGCGATTCCCGCGCGTGACGTATTTGCCGTCCTTGTCTTTTAAGATGACAAGTCCGAGCTTTTCCAAATGCGCTGTGACTTCATTGAACTTCTCGGAAATGGAATACAGGAGGTCTTCACGCACGATTCCATCGGCGTCTTTCTTTGCGTATTCCACGTAATCCTTTGGCGTACGGCCTTCGGTGATGTAAGCGTTCAGTGCGTTTACACCGGCTGCAAGGCAACCGCTTCGCTTGATGTTCGCCTTTTCGACGATGAGAATTTTCAAGTCTTGCGATTTGCCCGAATTCCGTGCTGCGGCTGTAATGGCTGCGTAACACCCAGCAGTCCCGCCACCGATGATTAGCAAGTCTGTTTTTATTTTTTCAATATTCATTACTTGTTATAAACTTCTCGTATTTTTTCTGCGAAAACATCATGACCGATACGGTCAATTGTGTACTTGAAACGTTCGCCACTCTTGGCGTTGTCCGCAAAGAACTGGATGGCGGCATCGCAAATATCCAAAAGTTTTTGTTTGTCTTCGATGAACGGAATAATGGTTTCGCCCTTGTTGATGCTGTTGCCGAAAAGTCCGCCAAACGATACGATGTATCCGTGTGTATCGCTCCAGGCGTCGGTGGGGCAGGACTTGTAGCAACGACCGCAGTAATTGCACTTTTCTTTGTCGAAAATGACTTTTTTGTCTTCGATTTTGATAGCGCCCCTGCGACAAACTTTTGCACAGAGCCCACAACCGATACACTTGTCTTGCAACCAATCCACCTTGATGGCGCCCTTGATGCCGACGTCGTTTTCTTCGGCTTTGAGGCAGTTGTTCTGACAACCCGTTACGCCGAATTTAAACTTGTGTGGAAGTTCGCGGGCAAAATAGCGGTCGTCCAGTTCCTTGGCGATGGCGTAGGTGTCAATGCATCCGCTTGGGCAGATGGCTTCGCCTTGGCATGCCGTCACCGTTCTCACGCGTGCGCCGCAAACGCCTGGTTCAACGCCACCTTCAGCGAGTGCGTTTTTTACATCGTCAACTTGATCCAGCTTAATAAATGGAATTTCAACGCTCTGTCTTGAGGTCAAGTGTACGTGACCGTCGCCGTATTTGTCAGCGACTTCCGCAATTTTTGCAAGCTGTGTTGCGGTAAGGTTTCCGCCGACCACGCGCAAACGAAGCGAGAAGTTGTTCTTCTGCTTCTGACGCATGAATCCGCCTTTCTTGAGTGTAGAATAATCTGCTGCCATAGAATGTCTCCCATTTTTTAGGGACAAAGATAGACTGTACTTTTATTTTTGTCCAATACTAAATAAATATAGTGTATGATAAGATTAATTTATTAGTAACATAAAATGAATTTGAATATTAAAAATTTTGATAACTGGTGATTGTATTTTTGTATTGGACACTGCTAAATATCAATTCTATAATTACAGTTGGAAATAGAAACAAAAAGGCTTATCCATGTCTGAAGTGAAGAATTTTTCTGCGAAAGATTTTTACAAGATTGATTTGAAAAACTCAACGTTGCTCGATGTTCGCGAACCAAGCGAAGTCCTTGTACGGCCTGTGAATGGCGCAATCCAGATTCCATTTTTTGAACTTTCAAAAAGAATAGATTCTATCCCCAAAGACAAGCCTGTTTACGTGTTCTGCACAACTGGAGACCGTTCTGAACAGGTTGCCGAAATTCTTGCCGATCGTGATTTTGACGTGTATAATGTCGAAGGCGGGCTTAACGCCGTACCTAAGGCTCATTTTGTAGATGCTAAAAATCTTAGCTGCCCAGGGCCGATCGTAAAGGTTGATGAGGTGGTGCGTGACGCTTTAGTCGGCGATGAAATCCAGGTCGAAGCGACTGAAAAAGCTTTTGCGCTCGATGTCAAAACTTGGTGCGAACGTACCGGAAATGAATTGAAATCGCTCAATGAAAAAGATGGCGTTATTTATGCGACCATCATCAAGCGAAATGCTCCCGTCGCTGAAAAACGGGAATTTGAACATGCGAAGACTTTTGTCGTTTTCAGTGGCGATTTAGATAAGGCGATTGCGTCGTTCATCATGGCAAATGGCGCTGCCGCAATGGGTCGCCCGGTGACAATGTTCTTTACGTTCTGGGGCGTAAGCCTTTTGCGTAGACCTGAAAAGGTTCGCGTCAAAAAATCGTTCATCGGTAAAATGTTCAGTTTGATGCTCCCGCGTGGTTCCAAAAAGCTTGGACTTTCTCGCATGAATTTTGGCGGTCTTGGCGCAAAGATGATTCGTGCGGTGATGAAACAGAACGGAGTCTCTTCACTCGAAGAACTGATTGAAAACGCAAGGCAAAAAGCCGTAAAGTTTGTCGCTTGCCAAATGTCGATGGAACTGATGGGAATCGCTCCCGAAGAACTGATTGACGGCGTAGAACTTGGCGGTGTCGCGACAATGCTTGGCTCCACCGAAAAATCGGACTTGACCTACTTTATTTAGCGAATTTGGTCGAAAATAGCTCCATCGGCAAAGTGCTTGGCTTGCGCCTTGTCCCAACCGCCAAAATGCTCAATCGTAATCAGGTTGACGTTCTGGTCAAATTCCTTGTACTCGTCAAGAATCGCCTTGTTTGTCGGACGGTAATGATGCTTTGCCGCAACAAGCTGCGCTTCATCGGAGTATAGATAATTCAGGTATTCCGTCGCTAGTTTACGTGTGTTGCGTTTGTCTACAATTTTGTCTACAATCGCGACAGAAGGCTCTGCCAAAACGCTCACACTCGGCATCACGATTTCATATTCCTTGGGGTAATCCTTGAGCGAAAGGAAAGCCTCATTTTCCCAAGAAAGCAACACGTCGCCCTTGCGTTCTTCAATGAACGTGTTTGTAGAACCGCGCGCACCCGAAGCGAGGTCAAGAACATTCTTGTAAAGCTTCTTCATGAAACCTTTGACTTGCTCCTCATCTCCGTTAAACTGTTTTTCTGCATAAGCCCAAGCCGCGAGATAATTCCAGCGCGCACCGCCCGAAGTTTTGGGATTTGGCGTGATGATGCCGATGCCGTCCTTGACGAGATCGTTCCAGTCCTTGATTTTCTTGGGATTCCCCTTGCGCACGAGAAACACTATCGTCGAAGTGTAAGGAGCGCTGTTGCGTGGAAATTCCTTGACCCAGCCGTTTTCAATAAGCCCAGCGTCACGGACAATGTTCACATCGTATTCCAGTGCGAGCGTGACCACATCTGCCTCAAGCCCGTTCACCACCTCAAGCGCCTGCTTGCCCGAACCGCCATGAAACTGCGTAATCTTCACATCTTTGCCGGTCGTCTCTTTCCAATGCTTCATGAAAATATGATTGTAATTGGAATAGAATTCACGCGTCGGATCGTAAGACACATTGACAAGCGAGTTGTTCTCAATCTCGGGAGCCTTTTCCGAACTGCAACCGAAAAAACAACCCGCGCCCGCCACCAGCGCCACTGCAAAAACTGTCTTGAAAAAATGCAGATTCATAGTGAAATTCCTTCTTATTGAGAATGATAGTAATATTTTTGCAATGTCACCCCGGACTTGTTCTCTTTGACCACTTATGCTTTAGCATTTATGTGGTCATGATCCGCGAATGGGGACGGGGTCGCCTATTTCAATATGAATTTATTTTATAATAAGGAAGGGGGAGGAATCCCCCTCGCTTCAGCCTTGCCCATTGCGTCATCCTGAGCGTTAGCGAAGGATCCAGTTAAGTTATAACACTGGGCAAGTCTTCCGCTACCTCCTCTGCGGGGCTCAGACGCCGCCCCGCAACGCCTGGCTAGCCCTGCCCAACCCGCCCTTTTTTGCATGATTTTTCTTAGTATGTCATTTTATGCCATTCTAAAAAATCTAAATTTTAAAGAGAAAAGGATGAAATTCTATGACTCCATATTCTCGACATATAGATAAAACTTTAGCAATCAAGATTACAGAAAAACCTGTAGTTTTAGATTTATTTGCTGGATGTGGTGGTCTTTCTCTGGGATTTGAATCTGCTGGGTTTGAGACTATTGGCTATGAAATGGTTGCGGAGGCGGCTGAAACATATAACAAGAATCTTAAAGGACGCTGCTTCTGCGAAAAACTTTCTCCAGGATTTATATATCCCCAAAACAAAAAAATAGATATTGTGATAGGCGGACCTCCGTGCCAACCTTTTAGTGTTTTTGGAAATCAACTTGGAATGAAAGATGTTCGAGATGGTTTTCCTATATTCATAGACGCTGTTAAACGAATAAAACCAAAAGTTTTTATGTTTGAAAACGTGCGAAACCTCGCTTTTTCGCATAAAGATTATTTGGAATTGATTTTGACAGAATTAAGAAATCTTGGATATATAATTTCTTATAAGGTGATGAACGCGTCTAGATTTGGTGTACCGCAGAATCGTGAAAGACTTATTGTTGTTGGACACAAGTCGCAATTTATTTTCCCGAAAGAATTACAGAAATCAGTAACTGTTGGAGATGCTCTTGGAGACATTATGGAAATGGTGACTGATGAAAAGATGATCTTGACACCTCGGCAAGATGAATATATTGCCGCATACGAAAAAAAATCCCATTGTGTTCGTCCTCGGGATTTGCACCCCGAGTTGCCGTCAAGAACCGTTACCTGTCGAAATTTGGCTGGTGCCACAAGCGATATGCTTCGCGTGAAATTGAAAGATGGACGTCGCAAACGGATTTCAGTTCGTGAAGCCGCGAGACTACAGTCGTTCCCGGATTGGTTTGATTTTGCTGGCAATGAAAGTCGGCAGTTTTATCAAATAGGAAATGCAGTTCCTCCAATGTTGGCTCATCATATAGCCTTAGCAATAAAAGAGACTTACTATAAGCCTTGTAAATCGTTGTCGGAAATACAGTCGATTAATGAAGCTGAATGTTATTCTTATGATTTGTTTGCGAGGGTGGGAACATGATAAAAAAGTTTACGGGTGAAAAATCTGATAAGCTGCAAAATCTTTACCAAGATATGCTCGTCATTTTGGAGTGTGTTGGAATTCCTACAGAAGATTTGACGGATAGGGCGAAAGAAAAAATGGTTGGGGCTTGCCTTGCTGTAGGAAATGTCAGAAATGAATTAAGTGAAATTTGTTGCTTGCCGAAAGAAAATGCATTGAAAACGCGTGATATCATTAATTTCGAAAACGAAAATTTTGGAGAACACATTTCTTCTGGTTCTTATGATGATATTCGCCGCAAGGATTTGTTGCGTCTAAAAGAAGCGAATGTAGTTTTGAGTTCTTCATCTTTTGATAAGCAGGCGACGAATGATCCTAGTCGTGGGTATATTTTGAATCCTCATTTTGTTGAGCTTGTTTGTCATTATGGAAAAAAATCTTGGGCTAACGCGTTGTCTGAATATCAGGTTCAAAATGACTCCTTGAAAGAGATGCTTGCTCGCAAGCGAAACCTTGAAAAAATACCCATAAAGTTGCCCAATGGTATAACATTGTCTCTTTCTGCCGGAGAACATAATGATTTGCAAAAAGCGATTGTAGAGCAGTTTTTGCCTTTATATGGTTTTGGTGCTGAAATTCTATATATTGGGGATACATCAGATAAATACCTTTTTGTTGAAAAAGAAAAATTGGAGCAAATTCATTTCTTTGAAATTGGACATGAGGAATTACCCGATGTAATTGCGTATAGTAGTCAAAAAAACTTATTGTATCTTATTGAGGCAGTACATAGTGCTGGTCCAATGAGCGAAATTCGAGTCAATAAGTTAAAAAATGCTTTGAAAGATAGCGGGTGTACTGCACACGTTGTTTTCTTTACGGCATTTCTCAACAAGAAAACGTTCCGCAAATGGTGTGAACAAATCGCTTGGGAAACAGAAGTTTGGATTGCTGAAAATCCAGAGCATTTAATTCATTTCAATGGACACAAATTCTTGGATTTGTATAAGTAAAAACATTAAAACTTTAGTTGCGTAATTGTAGGGATCTTTTCCCCTCACTTCACAATCCCGATGGCGCAATACAATAGCGAGAGTCCCATGAGCGTGTAGAAAATTCTGTGGTGCTTTTTGAAAAGCCCTTGCAGTAAAACGCCTGCGAAAAGCCACGCCAAATTGCAGATGGGGCCTGTAAGCGGCAATAGTATGCTGAACAGCAGCAAGTGCGGAAAATCCTGGTGGTAGGGGAGCATGTAGGTCGTGATTGCCGTGAGGCAGAACACCATGATTTTGACGTTCGTGAGTTGCACGAAAAGACCTGTGCGGAAGCTTCCGGTTGTGCGGCTGTTGCGGATTTCTTCGAGAGGCTTGAACGCTTGAATTAAAAGGCTTATGGCGAGGTATGCGATGTAGGCTGCGCCAACGAATGAAAATACCTTGATGAAATTTTCAAACGCGCTGCTGATAAAATAAACGATAAAAACGGATACTAGTGAGACGATTGTGTATCCGGTGAAAAGTCCGTACCACTGCTTTATGGCGGCGCTTTTCCCGCTGCCCATCGCTACCGAGAGAGAACAGAGGTTCGCGGGTCCCGGGGTAATTCCCGAGACGAATGCATAAAGTAAAAAAGAAAGTGCGATTTCTAGTGACACTAAGCGACCTGTTCGATGCTTATTCGTCTTTGCTTTCTACGGCCCACGTGAAACCCGCATTTTCGATTTGGCGGAATGTGGCTTCTAGGCTTTGACCGCCTTCGGTGAGGTACCCCGAAGCGAAAATGGAATCGGCGACTTTGAAGAGTTCCTTTTCGTGTCCTTTGAAATAGACTTCGCGACCGGCGGCGCAGCGGATGTCCGATTTCGGGAGCAATAGACGGGCTAGGCAAAGGATTTTGATGCCGTATTCGAATGTGAGCCCGGAAATGTCGCGGTTGGCGAGGCGTGTGCCTTTGACCGGCAACAAAAAGTTTATGGGGACGGATTCTGGATTGATGGCGACCAAGTCAAAAAGCATATCGACCACGTCTTCTTTTGATTCGCCCATGCCGATGATGCCGCCACAGCATATTTCAAAGCCGATGTTCTGCAACATGCGAATGTTTTGGATGCGTCGCTCGTATGTGTGGGTGCTGCAAATTTCGGGGTAAAAACGGCGGCTCGTATTCAGGTTGTGATTGATGCGGTCAAGGCCTGCCGCCTTTAAAATGCGGGCTTGGTGTTCGGTCAAGAATCCGATGGAACAGCAAATGTGCGTGCCCGATTTCTTCATGTGCGCAATGCGTTCGGCGAGTTCTTCAATTTCTTTGTCTGTGAAGCCCATGCCCGAAAGCCCGATGCAATGCCTAGACAGGTGGAATTCATCAACAAGATTATTATCGCCGTAGAGCTTGTCGTCCGAAACGCTTTTGTATTTTTCAATGGGCGCTTGGGAATCGCGAGATTGGGCGCAATAGGCGCAATTTTGAGTGCAGTTGCCGCTACGGACATTCGTCAAAAGCTGGATGTTGACACGATTGCCTTTGTATTTCGTGCGTAATTTGAATGCTGCTTCAATTAGCAAGTCAAGTTGATTATCCGGAAAATTTAAAATTTGCAAACATTCTTCGCGAGTAAGGGTTTTGCTTTCGTCCCAGTCTTTTGTCAAATAATCTGTAATTGTCATTCCTAAACTACCGTCATTGAGCTTGTTGAATTTTGGTGACAAATATAAAAGCCAAGTTAATGCTTGGCTAATACAAAAAAGCTATGGCTTGTAGGGGCGTTATTCAAGAAATTGAATGCTCAATGGTGATGGTGGTGACCTTCGAGCATTGAATCCATGTGGTGTGCGGGGGCTTGAACCTCGGAAACTGCCTTCGCCTTGGGCTTGTAGCCTGCAATTCCCGGGTCAACCATCCCGAAGATCATGGCAATGTGAGAAAGCACGAGAAATGCGGCGAGTAGAAGAATAGCGTATGTCGTTCTTTTCTGCTCGACAACTTTGCGGAATAAAAGTTTCAAGTTCAAAAGAGCGAGCAATATCATCGGAATGCCCGCAAGGATGTAAGAGAATATGGCTACGACGTCAATCCATGTTCTGAATTCACCAGCAGATGCTAGCGGAATGATGACGTTTGGAATGAAATAGACTATGATTCCAAAGAATGCGAGTCCCGCAAGAATCCCTGCGACGTGATTTACTTTGGAGAGTGTCGGGTGCGCATTTGGCGATTTGAGCAGGAACAATTCCGTGATGGCGATGGTCTCTGCGAGAATGACGGGGATTGCCATGAAGAGAATCAGGTTCCAGGGAGAATTCTGCATCAGCAGATCCATATAGTGAGTAGAGTACATGTTGTATCCTTTTTGTTATGGGTTTGACTTATTCTCCATCTCGTAAAGCAATGTACAAAAAGAAATTATCAAAAGTGTTATTGAAAATTTTGATATCTAGCGCTAAGAAAAAGTGTAATTTTTTTACACATATTTTGAAAGCGTTTTGACATCTTTACCGCTCCACGTGTAGAGCGCGAGCATGGGCTCGTGTTCGGTTTGCATGGAGTGAATGTGATTGGACGGGTGCAGTACAAACTCTCCAGGACCGCGTACTTTTGAGATTCCGTCTAATGTCCAGATGGCGTGTCCGGACAAAATGACGTACAGTTCTGTGGCGGGGTGCAAGTGGGAGGGGTAAAAGGTATTTTTGCCGAGGAGCGTAAAGCCAAAACAGAAATGCTCGTCGTGATAGGGCGCTTCTGGGCCGAGAATTTCTCCCCATCCCATTTGATCGGCCAAATCAGGCATGTCGGGGCGCGGCTCGTAATTGTATTTCCACGGCAAATAGGGGAGGGCGGGCTCCAAAGCTTTTAACAAATCTGCGGTTTCAGGATTCCCGTGCTTGATGGCTTCTCCAATGTAGCGGATTAGCGGCGAGTCGCTTTTTTCAAATTTTCCAATTGGCTTTGGAATGTCTCGGACGGCGAAATTGGCGGCTTCGAGTCCGATTTTGTCGTCTATTTTGGCTCTCTTGAAAAGGAACTTTTGAGATTCTTCAATTAAGTTGTGGATAACGTTTTTCATGGAACCTCTATTTTAAACTTGATTTTAACACGGCGACGGTATGGCCGATGACTTCGCCTTTTTTGAACGCTTCGTATGCGGCGGTTGCTGTAAGTTTTACAGAGTCTAGAGATTTTTCGATTTCAAAAGCGCGGCTACCAGAATCCTTGATGGAAACGCTTGCAAATGCTTTTTGCAAATCATCTGCGCGATAGAATCTAAATGGCCCGAGGCCTGCTTTTTCTTGTGCGGCGTATCCCGAAATAACATCTTCCGGCTCGGCTTGGACTTTCCAGGAATACGTGAAAATTTCAGAACGGAGTCCGGCGAGTTCGCCAAGCTTGATGAACGCATTGAGCGGAACGCGCCCACCAAGCGTTGAATAGACGGCTCCGTTTTCTGCCAAGTAATCGCGGGCCTGCTTGAGCGCGAGGTAATGCAAGTCGAGCATTTGCTCGTGTACGAATTCGGGAATAGATTCTTCGCGCTTTTCCAAGTAATGCCCGCTATTACGTTTGTCTTCAATCTTTGTGTTGTTTGCAAGCGGCACGTTGGGGAGGTTCTCGTAAATCACGTCGTAATTTCGCTTGCCGTTTTGGAGCGGTTGCAAAAGGTCGCCGTTGCCGAATTCAAATTCGATTTTGGAGGTCTCTTTGATATTGCTTCGAACGTTCTGTGCAGCGGCGGCGACAACGCTTCTTTGCAAATCCGTGAAGCCTACGCGTTTTGCTCCCAAAAGCTCAATGCCGGTCAACACGTCAATGCCGGAACCTGTGCCGATGGAAACGAATGAATCAATGTCGTGACCCAATTTTTCACGAATCAGCTTGAATGCGGGGGCTGCAATGTAGGCAACCCAGTCGCTTTTAATGTCTTCTGTTTTCGGCAGGTAGGCGTGATCGGCAACTTCAATAGAGAGGTAATCTTTGATGCGCTTTGTCGCACCATTTAATGCAAGGTATTTATTGACATCTACAACGATACTCATTACTTACCGCCTTTGGTGCTTGCCGCAATAGCTTGTTCAAAGTCAGCGATGATGTCGCGCGGGTCTTCGATGCCCACGGATACGCGAATCATATCTTCGGGGATGCCTGCGGCGAGTCTGTCCTTCGGTGAAAGCTGCGAATGTGTGCTTGTTGCCGGGTGCAAAACGCTTGTGCGGGCGTCGCCAACGTGAACTACGAGGGCGGCAACTTTCAATGCTTTGACGAAGGAACGGATGGCAGCTCTGCCACCTTTGAGACCGAATGTGAGCACACCGCTACCGCCTTGGTAATCAAAGTATTTGCGGATACGCTTGAAATACGGACTAGATTTGAGTCCCGGATAGCTGACCCAATTCACGGCGGGGTGCTTGGACAAAAATTCAGCTAATGCGAGGGCGTTGTTGCTGTGCTGTGGCATTCGCAAATGGAGCGTTTCAAGGCCCAAATTCAAAAGGAATGCGTTGAACGGACTTAATGCGGCGCCGTAATCGCGCAAGAATTGAGCGCGAGCTTTCGCGATAAATGCGGCACGTCCAAATTTTTGAGTATAGGAGGTGTTTGCGTATTGCGCATCCGGTTCCACGAGGTCTGGGAACTTACCGTTTTCCCAGTTGTAATTGCCGCCGTCAATGACGACACCGCCGAGCGCAACGGCATGGCCGTCGATGTACTTCGTTGCCGAGTGAATGACAACATTTGCTCCGAGTTTCAAAGGCTTTACGAGGAATGGTGTCGCGAGCGTGTTATCGACGAGGAACGGAACGTCAAATTCTTTGGCGAGCTTGGAGAACTTTTCAAAATCCAAAATGCCCAAGGCAGGGTTGCCAATCGTTTCGCCGAAAATGAGCTTGGTGTTCGGGCGGAATGCTTTGCGGAGTTCTGCAATGGAATCTTCCGGGTTGATGAATGTCGTTTCAATGCCGAGCTTGGAAAGTCTCACGCTGAGCAATGTGTAGCTGCCGCCGTAAATGGTTTTGCTTGCTACGATGTGGTCACCTGCTTTCACGAGGTTCGAAATCGCGAGGAGGACTGCGGCTTGTCCCGATGCGGTTGCGACTGCACCCACGCCACCTTCGAGTTCCGTGATTTTGGCTTCGAACGCCGCGACGGTCGGGTTTCCTGTGCGGGTGTATTTATTGCCCGATTGTTTGAGCGAAAAGAGGCGTTCCACTTCGTTAACGTCTTCGTACTTGTACGTCGTGGACTGGAAAATCGGGAGCACTCGCGGTTCGCCAATCTTGGGCTTCCAACCCGCCTGTAAACACTTTGTTGCAAAATTCCATGTGCTCGGATCAGTAACGTTAGCGGTATTTTTTGCAGATTCAATTTTCTTTTTTGATATATTCTTTGTCATTTTAAAAACTCCTCTTTCGCGCCAAAATATAGAACGCAACTATTACCTTGTCCAATACTAAATAAATATCGTGTATTATAGAATTAATTTATTGGTAGTGTTTGACGCTTGATTTTACTGGATCCTTCACGTTGTTCAGGATGACGAATTCGTCTTCTCGTCATTCCCCTAGTGGGGCATGACTTGTTCGATTTGGATATAGAAACATGCAAGCATGTTTCTGCATCACTCGGCTCGTTCGTCATTCCCCTGCGGGGCATGACTGCTGCGGTTATCCAATACGAACGCAAGCGTTCGTGCTGTCTAACCTTGCGCGTCATTCTGAGGCGAAGACGAAGAATCCAGTTATTTCTCGTATATCGAAATAAGCGATTATCAGCAATTAGAAAAACTTATAGCTCTCCGCATTTTGCGTTTCATAGCACAAAAATCCGTGGGAGAATGCTGTCAATCATCCCCATAAAATTCTTATATTTCGAGCTATGGCATTATCAGCAAATATTACACGCGAAGGAGCGCTTGAACTCCTTAAAAAATACAACAAGGATCCGTTCCACCTTGAACATGGCGAAATCGTAGAAAATACGATGCGTTACTTTGCTCGTGAACTCGGTTACGGCGAAGACGAAGAATTCTGGGGAATTGTCGGTCTCCTGCACGACCTTGATTTTGAATTGTGGCCGGAACAGCATTGCATCAAGGAACGCGAATTGATGCAAGAGGCGGGGCTTTCGGAAGAGCTGATTCATGCGACGACGAGCCATGGCTGGTCCATCACGGTGGATGTCAAGCCGGAACACGAAATGGAAAAAGTGCTTTATGCCGTTGATGAACTCACGGGCTTGATTGGTGCGGTTGTTTTGATGCGCCCGTCCAAGAGCGTTCAAGATTTGGAACTGAAATCGGTCTTGAAAAAGTACAAGTCCCCGAAATTTGCGGCGGGCTGTTCCCGCGAAGTCATCGAGCGCGGCGCAAACCTCCTCGGTTGGGAATTGAACGACCTCATCTCCCGAACCATCGCCGCATTAAAAACCTTTAGACCGTAAAAACAAGCATTGTCATGCCCGACTTGATCTCTTTGACTACTTGCAGCTATGCTGCTTAGTAGTCATGATCCGCGTATGGGGAGGGCACCTCCTTTTCATATGAAAAATGCGCTCCGAATTCTCGGAGCGCTTTTGTATGGAGATTCCCGCTTACTTCGACTGCGCTCAGCACAGGCTCCGGCGAGAATGACATCTTGCTGTCATGCCCGGCGCCTGTCCTCGCTTGACGGGGATGACCGGGCATCGCCTTTATGCGTTTGTAGCGACTTTGACTTCTTCGATCTTCTTGAGAACGGAGCCGTCTTCCATAGCCTTAATCGCCTTGTCGAAGCCTTCCTTGATGCTTGCAGCCTTGTTGCTGATGTAAAGCGCTGCACCGGCGTTCAGGGCGCAAGCGTACTTGATGCCCGGGCGGCCCTTGCCGTTCAGCACGTCGAGAGCGAGGTTGAAGTTGTCCACGCCCGTACCGCCTGCGAGGTCTTCCGGGTCCACAGCCGGGACGCCGAATTCCTTCGGGTCAATGCGGTATTCGCGATACTCGCCGTCTTCCAAGATTTCTGCAATCGTTGTCGGGACGCACGGAGAAATTTCATCGTAGCCGTCATCAGAGATAGCGACCATCACGCGCTTTGCACCGAGGGACTTTGCAGCCTTGGTGAACGGTTCGAGAATCGACTTGCTGTAAACGCCGAGCATGAGGTATTTGGCTTCGGCCGGGTTCGTGAGGGGGCCGAGCAAGTTCATGATGGTTTTCACGCCGAGGGCACCGCGAACCGGGCCGGCAAAACGCATAGCGCTGTGGTAGACAGGAGCCATGAGGAACACGAAGTTCGTCTTGTCGATGACAGAGGCTGCCTTTTCGGGAGTCATGTCCAGCTTGAAGCCGGCTGCGGTATAGAAGTCAGCGGCACCGGACTTGCTGGAAACAGCGCGGTTGCCGTGCTTGGCAATCTTGGCGCCACAGCTTGCTGCGATAAGGCCGGAGAGAGAGCTCACGTTGAAGCTACCCTTGCCGTCGCCACCGGTACCCACGATATCGGTGAGTTCGTCACCGCTGTACGGGAACTTGCGCTTCTTGCTGCTCAAAACCTTGGCACAGCCTGCAATTTCTTCGGTCACGGGGCCCTTGCTGGAAAGTGCAGTAAGGATTGCAGCCATCTGGCGTTCGTCCATGATACCGTCCGTCAAGTCTTCCATGAACATTTCGGCGGTTTCGCGAGTCAAATCCTTGCCTGCGGTAAGCGTGTTCAGAATTCCGCGGATATCGAGCGGTTCGCGACGGTAGTTGAGGAATGCCTTGAAGAATTCGTCGGCGCGGCCGCTAGCGATGGATTCCGGGTGGAACTGCACGCCTTCAATCGGGAGCGTCTTGTGGCGAATACCCATGATGTCGCCGTCGGTAGCGCGGGCGGTCACTTCGAAATCGGCCGGGAGCGTAGATTCGTCGATGACCAGGCTGTGGTAACGCGTAAAGATGTTCTTCTTGCCGATGGTGCGGAAAAGGCCCTTGCCATCGAGGTCGATTTCTTCGGCAATGCCGTGCTTGATGAACTTGGCCTGCACAATCTTTGCGCCAAAGGCGTAACCGATAGCCTGGTGGCCGAGGCACACTCCCAAAATCGGGAGCTTGCCTGCAAAGTGCTTGATGGCTTCGACAGAAATGCCTGCATCTTCCGGACGGCCCGGGCCCGGGCTTACAATGAGGCGGCTCGGGTTCAGTTTTTCGATGTCTGCAATGGTGCATTCGCGGCTACGGAGCACGCGGATTTCTTCGGTGGTAATCTTGGCCAAAGCCTGATAAACGTTATAAGTAAAAGAATCGTAGTTGTCGATAATGATAATCATGGTTGTAATCTCTTTTTTAAAGTTTTGGGGTGTTTCGTCATTGCGAGGCTGAAAGCCGAAGCAATCTAGTTGTCACCCTCCAGTACAGCCCTGATCGCTCCGAGCTTTTCATTCGTTTCTTCAAATTCGCGGTCAGCGTTCGATGCTGCCACAATGCCACCGCCTGCCTGGAGGCTGATGGTCTTGCCCTGCTTTAAGCAGCAACGGATAGCGATGCAGAAATCCAAGTCGCCGTCCGATTCTATGTAACCCACGGCGCCAGCGTAGAAGCGACGCTTGATTTTTTCGAGACCAGAAAGAATTTCAATGGCGCTGATTTTCGGAGCGCCGCTCACCGTACCTGCCGGGAAGCTGGAGCGTAGCACTTCAATGGCCTTCTTGTTCTTGGAAACGCGGCCTTGCACGTCAGAGACCAAGTGGATCACGTGGCTGAACTTTTCGCATTCCATGTACTTGGTCGTTTCGACCGTACCGGCATCGCAAACGCGGCCGAGGTCGTTGCGGGCGAGGTCTACGAGCATCAAGTGCTCTGCGCGTTCCTTCGGATCGCCCTTCAAATTCTTCATCAATGCTTCGTCTTCTGCGTCGTCCTTACCGCGGCGGCGGGTACCTGCAATCGGGTGGATGGTGGCGATGCCTTCACGCACGCGGATCAAGCTTTCCGGAGATGCGCCGATGAACTGGTGCGTGCCG
Organism: Fibrobacter sp. UWB4; assembly: GCF_002210345.1. Taxonomy (NCBI): domain Bacteria; kingdom Pseudomonadati; phylum Fibrobacterota; class Fibrobacteria; order Fibrobacterales; family Fibrobacteraceae; genus Fibrobacter; species Fibrobacter sp. UWB4. The sequence continues at coordinate 729,720 of NZ_MWQI01000001.1, forward strand.
TAATCCAAGAAGAACATGTACGGAGACGGGTTCACCGTACGGAGGCGGCGGTAAATGTCGAGGGCTTCGATATCGCTTGCGAACTGGATGCGGCGGGATGGCACAGCCTGAACAATGTTGCCTGCCACGATGTGCTTCTGCAAAGCGGCGACCTTTTCCACGTATTCCTTGCGGGACTGTTCGAGGTCGGTCATCGTGATGCCCTTGCTGTACTGCTTTTCCGGAGCGAGGTAGCTGAAGTCAAGGTCGGCGAGGCGAGCCTTCACCTTTTCAATTGCGGCCTTCAGGTCAATCTGGTGTTCTTCGTAGTTCAGGGCGAACAAGTGAAGCTTTTCGGTGAAGTGGTCAAACACAATGTAAATGTGGCCCACCAAAAATTCAGCTTCGGGAATGTTGAGTTCGTCCACCTGCGGGGCGAGGCGAATTGTGTCGCAACGGGCGCAGAATTCGTAGCCGAGGTAGCCCACGCCCGAAGACGGAATAGGAATCTGGTTAGGCGGCACCGTATTTTCGGCGGAAATCTTGAGCAAGGCGTCGAGAATGTCACCATCACCTTCAGCCAAGAATTCGCTTTCCTTGCCTTCCACGACAATGCTCACGTTCTTGTCGTTCTGGCGCAGGCGGAAACCTTCGTCCACCATCAAGGTCGAATAACGGCTGCGACCGTGGTCGAAGCTTGCCGATTCGAAGATGGCCTTTGCGCCGAGCTTCTTGGCGAGTGAAAACGGGGTGTAACGTTCGCCGGGGAGTGCAACGTAAATGCTGTCAGTACGCGGAGCGTAACCCGGGCGTTCGGTGATGTGAGTAATCTTAGTCATTTTAATCCTCTAGTTTATAAAACTCGTTTGCGTTTGCAAAGGCTTTAAGTCCCGGAGGATTTCGTCAATTTTCGGTAAAAAGGAAGGCCTCCGTGAGTCCGGAAGCCTTTGCCTAAAAATCTTGGGTGATTTGTAACAAATACCGGGCTCTATGTTAGAGTCCGCGCCACCAACGACGGTTCATAGTTGCACTTGTTACGAAATTCATCATATCCCAAAAATATCAATCAAAATTGCACATGGCAAGGGGTAAGTTCAAAAATTTTTCAGAATCCTATAAATTTTCTCTGTAAATCTACTTTTGTGGCATGTCTTGATCCAGGATGCACCATGTAGAGGGGCCTGTGACTGTTTTTGGGCGGCACAAGCTTACCCTGACGCCTTCGGGGGTGCCCATGTTTCGCCTGATGCAGTCGAACGATTCGTTATAACGCTCCGCGCGGGCGTTGCAATTTTCGGCTGATGTTTTTGAAGGATCGTTTTTATAGCCCCATGCCTTGCAGGTCTCGTTTTCGAAAATCCATGTGTATCCATCATCCGTAATTTTCACATTGTACTTTTCAACGATAATTGTATCGACGTAGTAAGAGTTGATTTTGTTTTCGATTATAGTCAACGTGGAGTCGTCTTCGAATGTTTCTTTTGACCATAAAGAAGAAATTTCGATAAGCGAATCCTTGTCTGCGTCTGCGAATGGAACGTACAATCTGCCGTCTGCGTACCAGACGGTGATCGAGGAATCGTTCAGCTGGATTAACTGTTTTTCGGATTCGTTGTAATAAAAATCGTTATTCCCGACTGTAATCTTTCCCGAGTAAAATACAGTGCTGTCGCATGCGCCCCAAGAAAGCGATGGACGACAGTACGTGGACGGAGCAAGCATGAGCGAATCATCACGAACAACAAAAACGCTGGGTTGAACGTAGCGATCTCTACCCGGCTCCATCGTTATAATCCCGTTGTTGTCAATATGTGTATTCTTGCAGTAATCTTTGGAGGCGAATTTTAGAATAATATAATTTGCCCAGAATTCGCCGTATTTTTCCTTGTGTTGGCGCAATCCTTCGGCCGTGAAAATCTCTTCAGGCTTTAAAAAGCTAATTGTCTGAGACTTTATTCCTGTCGTATCGAAGGGGAGTTTGTCCATGACGGAATTTTGTGAAGTCTCGTCTTGCTGTAATGAAGATGGGTTGGACGAAGAATTATCGCAAGCGACAAACAAAAGAGTTGTTGCAACAATCAGCGGAAAAAATTTTAGCACAAATGCCTCCAAACGTTTGAAGTAACGTAATCAATATATATAAAGGTTGAATAGAAAGTAAACTAAATATGAAAAAAATCCCGCGACTAATGTCGCAGGATTTCTTGTCTTACATTCTAATAACTATTGACCAATGACTATTGACCAATAATTAGTCGTCCAAGCAGCTGTCCATGACCTGGATAATCTTCTTCTTGTCCATGTGCTGGCCGATGAACACCAGGCGGATGATGCGGTCGCCGTATTTTTCGTCCCAGATTTTCTGGAGCTGCGGATTTTCGGCGAGCAGGCGAGCCTGTTCTTCCTTGCTTTCGGCTGCAAACCACTGACCGAAGTTTTCGGCGGAGGCCTGCTTGCCAGCCTGTTCAAACAAGAAGCTGTTGTCACGATCGTCGCTGAACCATACAAGACCCTTGGTGCGGATGATGCTGGTCGGATAATCGTCGAGGAACTCTTCGAACTTTTCGCGGTTCAGCGGACGGTGCGTTTCGTACACGAACGTGCTGATGCCGTATTCGTCGCCATGCGGATGGTCCTTGTCGTGGTGGTGGCCGCAGTGGCAAATGCCATGTTCGTGGTCGCAATGGCTGTGGTCTTCGTCATCGTGGTCGTGATGATGTTCATGTTCGTCGTGATCATCATCGTGGTCATGATGGTGTTCGTGTTCCTCATGATCGTGGTGATGTTCATCGTGATCGTCGTCATCGTCATCGTGGTTGTCGTGGTCCATGCCGTTGAGGCGGATGGCCCAGGCGCTAGATTCGGCGACCTTGCCAAAGTCGAACTGCTTCGTGTCGAGAATTTCCTTCATATCGACCTTGCCGTAGTTCGTTTCGATCATCTTGGCGGTCGGCTGCAAAGCCTTCACGACGGCCTTCACGTGTTCCAGATCCTGCTTGTTCAGGCAATCGACCTTGTTCAAAAGAATCGTGTTGCAGAATTCAATTTGCTGGATGAGGAGGTTTGCAATATCGTCTTCCTCGAGGTCTTCCTCGAGGAGCTTCTGGCCACCGGCGAATTCGTCGGCGAGGCGCATCACGTCCACGACGGCGACAATGTTGTCCAAATGGCAGGCGAGACGCTGGCCGTTACGGCCCATCAGCTGGCTTCCGGCAGCGCAAATGGTCTGGGCTATAGGAATCGGTTCGCAAATACCGCTAGCTTCGATAAGAATGTAGTCGAACTTGCCCATTTCCAAAAGTTCGGCAATCTGTTCGAGCAAATCCGTCTTGAGCGAGCAGCAGATGCAGCCGTTCGACAGCGGAACAACCTTGCCCGAGTCTTCCTTGGTGATGTTTCCGCCCTTTTCAATCAAGGTCTGGTCGATGTTCACTTCGCCAATGTCATTGACGATGACGGCGACATGGTAGCCTTGCTGGTTGTTGAGAACGTAGTTGAGGAGAGTTGTTTTGCCGGCTCCCAGGTAACCGGTCAGGAGCGTTATAGGTACAGATTTCATGCGTTAAAATTTACTAAAAATTGCAATTTTAGGCAATGTGACCCGGATTACAGATTGAAAAGCCATTCCAAATTGTACTATTAAACATCTTGCCTTTTTCTTAAATTTTTAATACATTTGTTTTAGGGATTGAAGCGAGGGCTTTTGAGCCGAGTTTTATTCCGAAACGAGCTGCTTTGGTTTAATACCCTTCCTTGAGGGTTGCAGATTGTAGCTTCGCTGTGCTAAATCTTTTAATCAAAACAGTTCTGGGCGTCCTTCGGGGCGCCTTTCTTTTATTTTATCTTGTATTTTCCTTTGAGTTTTTTTATTTTCTGCTGGTTCGTAATAATTTTGGGAATATGCTATGAAGACGTTCCTTCGCAATATTTCTTGCATTCGTTCTGTTCGACTTGTTTCGGCGCTTTTGCTTTGTGGACTTATGTCCATTTTTTGCCTGATGGGCTGTAGCGAAGAAAACTCAAGCTTGGGTATCGATGTCTCGGAAAAGCCCGATCTTTCGGAACAGCAATTGGATTCCGTGTCGTTGTCCGATTACGACCATTTGAAGGGTTATGTTGAGTATGTCGGTCGCGTTTCTGCAGTTACATTGTATGAACTTGATTCGGGACTTGTCTTTACGGGCCGAGAATTTACGGAAGCGGTGGATACGAGTAATGGATTTTTTGATTTTAAAAATTTGAAATTGCAGTCGCCCTATGCTTTGTTAAAATACGAAGCCGTTAGCTATTATCCTCCGCTGTGGGGCTTTGTCGATTTGAGCAAGAATGATTCCATTCACTTGAATACGATGATGAACCTTGAATATCGACGCGTGATGAAGCTAGTTAAAGATGGCTTGCCGACGGACTCTGCGGAAAAGCAGGCCCAGCACGAAATCATGAAGGATTTGTTTCAAAAAGTATATGACATAAAACCTTCAAACCAGATTTCAAATGACGAAGCGGATTCTGTTGCTAGTGCCATTCATCGTATTTATTCAAAATATCTTTTCCGTGATAAAATCGCTTATAAGTACGAATCGGACGGAACATGGGAAGTTGATTCCGTGAAAATGTTTTTTGTGGATCAAGTTTATTTTAAATTGGCTGGACATAATAAGGAAAATTTTGATTTGTTGTTGGCTCGTTTGAGTTCGGACATTTTTGGAAATATTGAAGGCATAGGCGAGTGTTCCGCAAAAAATGATGGCGAAGCAAAGCGAGTTGTCAATGAACTGAGTGATAATTATAGAATGCCATTTGTTTGTAAAAAAGATTCTGGGTGGACTTATCCGGGAGCTTTTTTCCAGGATACTTATGAGTGGGAAAAAGGCTATGATGGCGAAATGCGGAAGGGCGATTTCCATAACCCGTTCTGGTACGCTTACGATTCGCTTCAGGGAAAATGGATTGCTTCTCTAGATGACCCGATTGATGTGGCGTGTGTGTCGTCGAAGTTGGGTGCTGTTCGCAAGAGAGAGGCTACATATGCATTTGCACCCAAGTACCAAAAGTGCATTTTAAATGATGGTGAATATTACTGGACTTCCGCGGATTCAGAAGAAGAATACATCGAGTATGGAACCAAGGGCTTGGAATGTGATTCTTTAGGACGCGTCCAGAAGCTCTCCGTAGATCCGAACTTTTATGTTGTTTGCGAAGAAGGCAAGTTCCGCAAGGCGACCGATGCTGATATAAGGCTTGACTTGATTGAAAGAGAAAAGGCTGCAAATCCGTGTGGCGACGAAGATGATGACTTGCGTCAGGGAAAAGTGGATACGACGATTTATTATTCTTGCTATCATGGAGCATTGAAGATGGCGGGTGAACTGGACAAGTTCCTTGGAAAAGCCTGCAATCATGGCTCGGAAGGATATTACAAGTACCAGAATTCCTTGTTCTATTGCAATGCCGCTCAATGGAAGTATTCCTCGGATTCTCTAGTGACCGAAACCGTGACCGATGAACGGGATGATTCTAAGTACAAGACTGTCGGCATTGGGACGCAAATCTGGATGGCTGAAAATTTGAAGTTGAAGACGGATTCCAGCTGGTGCTATCAGGATCATGATGCAAATTGTGATAAATACGGCCGCCTTTACCAGTGGAATGGCAATGTTGGCGCCAAGGGCGAGAATGTTTGCCCTGAAGGCTTCCATGTTCCCTCAAGCAAGGATTGGGAAACTCTGAAATCTTTTGTCAACGGTGTCTTTGACTGGGATCATTATACACGTATTTTAGGCGCTAAGAAGGGTTGGGAAAAGAGGACCGAATGGTATATCGGAAATGATGACTTTGTCGGTTTCTCGGCGATTGCATCTGGTGTCCGCGATAGCAGTGGCCAGTATGCGGATGAGTTCGATGTGGCTTATTTCTGCACAACGGATCATACGGACTCTACCTATACCGTTTATAAAATGCAGAAATATTTGCCCAATCTCGAAGGGGTTGAATCTCCCCAAAACAGCGCCTGCACAATCCGCTGCATCAAAGACTAAACTCCCGCCCTTGTCATCCCTGCTTGTCATTCCCGCCACCGAGCGGGATTCTCCTTGTGTACTTGTCATCCCGGCCTTGTGCCGGGATCACCTTCTTGTATTACAAAAAATCTAGAGTTCCAGCGACATCTGGTCTTCAGCGGGCTTTGTCGTATTGCTCGCTTCATTCGCTGGTGCGTCGTTTTCATCGGAATCGTCGCCGGATTCATCGGCATTTGCAATTTGCGCCATAAGCCATGCTTCATCGTGCACGGGAATTCCGAGTTCGTTTGCCTTGGTGAGCTTGGAACCGGCCGCTTCGCCTGCCAAAACCCAGCTCGTCTTTTTGCTCACGGAGCCGGAGACTTTGCCGCCGTTCTCTTCGATGAGCTTGCGCGCTTCGTCGCGGTCCATGTTCGGGAGCGTACCCGTGATGACGGCAGTTTGTCCTTGGAATAAAGTCTTGACAACTCCCTTGAATTCCGTCGGGAGTCCGAGTGCTACGAGTTCGTCAATTTCATTGGTATAAAGCGGCGTGTGGAAAAATTCGTAGACGGATTTGCCGATGCGTTCACCAACATCGGTCACGTTCTGTAGTTCCTCGACTGTTGCCGTACGGATTTTTTCGAGTGTGCGGAAATGCTTTGCAATGTTCCTTGCGCTGGTGCGGCCGACAAAGCGGATGCCGAGACCGTGCAACAGATTCTCAAGGCTGCGCTGTTTTGATGCCGCGATGGCATCGAACACGTTCTTTGCGCTCTTCTTTGCCATGCGTTCCTGCGATTCTAAGTCTTCGAGCGTGAGGCGGTAAAGGTCTGGGATGCGCTTGATTTTGCCCGTTGCCAAAAGGCTTGCGATAAGCGCCGGGCCGAGATTTTCGATGTTCATCGCTTCACGGCTCACGAAATGCTCGAACAGGCATTGCACTTGCGCTTGGCAGTGCATGTTTTCGCAGCGTAAAATCACTTCGCCGTCGATGTGCGTCAGAGGCTCGCCGCATACAGGGCATTTTTCGGGAGCCACGACGGGGGAGGCTCCGGCGGGGCGCAGCTCGCGCTTGACGTCGGTGATTTTCGGGATGATCTCGCCACCCTTCTCTACGCCGACTGTGTCGCCGTAGTGCAAGTCAAGCCTTGCCACTTCGTCGAAGTTGTGGAGGGTGGCGCGCTTCACGGTCGTGCCGGCGAGGCGCACGGGTGCGAGATTGGCTACCGGCGTCACGGCACCGGTGCGGCCGACCTGGAATTCTACAGACAAAAGCGGCGTGTAAGCGCGTTCCGCCTTAAACTTGTATGCGATGGCCCAGCGTGGACTCTTGCTCGTGCTGCCGAGTTCTCGCTGCTGCTGCAAATCGTTCAGCTTCACGACCATGCCGTCAATATCGAACGGGAGGCTGTCGCGGCTTGCGCCAATCTTCTCGGAAATCGCCATGATTTCATCGACCGTGTCAGCGGTCCAGTAATCGTTCGTATGGAATCCGAGGCGCTTGAGCTGTTTCAAGTTCTCTTCGTGAGTCTTGTTGTTGCTCTGCGGAATGTGGTACGCAAAAAAGCGCATCGGGCGCGTCTTGCATTCGGCAACGCTTTTGAGTTTGAGTGAACCCGAAACCGTATTGCGGCAGTTCTGGAACGTCTTCTTGTTTTCCAAGATGAACTGCTCGTTCAAGCGTTCAAACGCCTCGCGTTCCATGTAGACTTCACCACGGACTTCGAATGTACCCTGCGGAATCTCGCTCGGGTCAATCTTCAATTTCTTCGCGTCAAAATATTCAGGAATATCCGCAATCGTGAGCGCATTCAATGTCACGTCATCGCCCTGGGCGCCATCGCCACGCGTCGCCGCCTGCTTTAAGCGACCATTCTCATAAACCACCGAAAGCGATACCCCGTCGATTTTTCGTTCGCAAATCCATGTCGCGCGCTTCTCGTCACCTTGAGCGCGGCCATTCTCGTCATCCTGAGCGCGGCCTTTCTCGTCATCCTGAGCGCGAATGCGCGAAGGATCCAGTGAAGTCTCGAGACTAGCAATCCCTTCTTCTGCGGCTTTCACAAACTCGCGCATTTCTTCTTCACTGTACACGTTTGCGATGCTGAGCATCGGCACCGCATGCGTGACCTTCGCAAAATCATTCGTGAGGTCGCTGCCGACCTTCTGCGTGAGCGAACCTTTCCCGCGCAATTCCGGATACTTCGCTTCGAGCGCTTCCATCTCCTTGAGCCCAAAGTCAAAATCCTGGTCGCTCATGGGGGAGACCCCGTCCTTGTAATAAAGGCGGCTAGCTTCTTCCAGTTGTTTCTTTAACTCAAAATAGCGGGTACGGTCGATATCTTTCTGCTCACTCATGGAAACCAATATAGAAAGTGTTTCAAACGGTCCATGTCAATAAAAAACAGAAAATAATCACTTTTTCTCCTATGACACTTGTATCATTCTTTTTCTCTTGTTATATTTTTCTCACTTTTTAGATGTAGTCGTTAATCCAATGAGACCGAAAAAACATTCAAAATTCAGTTGTTGCCTCAAAAAAATCGACGCCTCATTTTGAAAAAACTTCTTTATACCGTGAAAGAATCTTTATGAACGTATTAGATAAAAATTCAAAGATTTATGTCGCTGGCCACCATGGGTTGGTCGGTTCTGCCATCTGGAACAATCTCAAGTCCCGCGGATACAACAACCTTGTCGGTCGCACCCACAAGGAACTTGACCTTACCGACCAGTATGCCGTCAAGAAGTTCTTTGACGAAGAACGTCCCGACGCAGTGGTGCTTGCCGCAGCCTTTGTCGGAGGCATCATGGCCAACTCGCTTTACCGCGCGGACTTCATGATGATGAACATGAAGATCCAGTGCAACGTGTTCAGCGAAGCCTACGCCCACAACGTGAAGAAGTTTTTGTTCCTCGGCTCTACTTGCATCTACCCGAAGAACGCCCCGCAGCCCATGAAGGAAGACGCCCTCCTCACGAGCGAACTCGAATACACCAACGAGGAATACGCCATTGCAAAGATTGCGGGCCTCAAGATGTGTGAAAGCTACAACCTGCAATACGGCACTAACTACCTCGCCGTGATGCCCACGAACCTTTACGGCCCGAACGACAACTTCCATCTGGAAAACAGCCACGTGATGCCCGCCATGATGCGCAAAATCTACCTGGCGAAGCTCATCCACGACAATGACTGGAATAGCATCAAGGTCGATATGGACAAGCGCCCGGTCGAAGGCATCAACGGCAACGCTTCTCAGAATGAAATTCTGAAGGTCCTTGCCAAGTACGGCATCGAGAACAACAAGGTGACCCTCTGGGGCACCGGCAAGCCGCTCCGCGAATTCCTCTGGAGCGAAGACATGGCCGACGCATCCGTTCATGTGCTCTTGAACGTGAACTTCAGCGATATCATCGGCATCGAAAAGTATTCCAGCGTACATTACGGCGCAAGCGTCGATGGCGCAGTAGACCGTAACCACAGTGCAGGCCGTGGCGGCGCCATCCCGAAACTCGGCGAAATCCGCAACTGCCACATCAACGTGGGTACGGGCAAGGAACTCACCATCCGTGAACTCAGCGAACTCGTCGTGAAGGCGGTCGGTTTCGAAGGCGAAGTCGTGTTTGACGCCAGCAAGCCCGATGGCACCCCGCGCAAGCTCATCGACGTGAGCAAGCTCCACAGCCTCGGCTGGACGCACAAGGTCGAAATCGACGAAGGGGTGCAGAAACTCTTCAACTGGTACAAGGAATCCCTCAATGGATAAGCGTAACGTAGCACTCATCACAGGCGTCACCGGTCAGGACGGCTCCTACCTTTCTGAATTTCTCCTCGCCAAGGGCTATGAAGTCCACGGCATCATTCGCCGCTCTTCGGTGGACTACCGTGAACGCATCGCCCACCTCGAAGGCAGGCCGAATTTCCACCTGCACTACGCCGACATGGGCGACTCCATGAGCCTCGTGAAGGTTGTGGGCAAGGTCCAGCCGACTGAAATCTATAACCTCGCGGCCCAGAGCCATGTGCAGGTCTCGTTCGACTCCCCGGAATTCACTGCCGACGTTGATGCTACAGGCGTCCTCCGAGTGCTTGAAGCTGTGCGTACCAACCACCTCGAAAAGACCTGCCGTATTTATCAGGCTTCGACAAGCGAACTCTACGGCAAGGTCGAAGAAGTCCCGCAGAACGAGAATACCCCGTTCCACCCGTACAGCCCGTACGCAGTCGCTAAGCTTTACGGCTTCTGGATCATCAAGGAATACCGCGAAGCCTATAATATGTTCTGCTGCTCCGGCATTCTTTTTAACCACGAATCCGAACGTCGTGGCGAAACCTTCGTGACCCGCAAGATTACGCTCGCCGCAGCCCGCATTGCCCAGGGAAAGCAGGACTGCCTGTACCTCGGCAACCTCGACAGCCTTCGCGACTGGGGCTACGCCAAGGACTACGTGGAATGCATGTGGCTCATTTTGCAGCACGACAAGCCCGAAGACTTCGTTATCGCGACCGGCGTTCAGCACACCGTCCGTGAATTTGCGACGCTCGCGTTCCACCATGCAGGCATTGAACTCCGCTGGGAAGGCGAAGGCGTGAACGAAAAGGGAATCAATATTGCTACCGGCAAGACCGTCGTTGCTGTGTCCGAAGATTTCTACCGCCCGACCGACGTGGTGAACCTCTGGGGCGACCCGACCAAGGCGAGGGCCGAACTCGGCTGGAACCCGCAAAAGACGACGTTCGAAGAACTCGTGAAGCTCATGGTCGAAAGCGACATGCGCAAGGTTGCCGCCGACGATGCCGCAAGCCGCGTCCGCACGAACCTGGCCGAATACCTCGAAAAGGGCCTGGTGAAGTAAGAGGGAATGGTGGTTGCTGTTGAACAGTTCATTCGTGTCAAGGCAACCGCCTTATTTGTCATTCCCGACTTGTTCGGGAATCTCCTTTTTTGGATACCCAACCGTTTGCCAAATGGTGAATATTGCAAACCGTTGGTGACAGAGTATTGGGCGGTGGGATAAAAAATTTGTATGAAAAAAGTTCTTTCTAAAATTTGGGCTAATTTACCGTGGCTTTTTTATTTGCCTTGGACGATTGTCTTTAACTTTAAGCATCTACCTTTTAAACAGGCTTGTAAATTTCCTATTTGGCTCTATAATCCTCATTTTGGAAAATTTTCAGGAAAGGTAGTCATTTCCGGAAATGTTAAGTTTGGAATGATAAGACTTGGCGAAAAAAGAGTTTTTGTTTACCCTGGACGCGGCATTTCGATTGAAAATAGGGGTGTGATAGAGTTTTGTGGTAGATGCATAATTGAAAGTGATTCATATATATCTGTATCAAGTACAGGTTATTTAAAAATTGGTGATAACTTTGTTTCTCATGCTGCGTGTACCTTAATTAGTCATTATAAAATGATTTTGGAGGACGATGTGTTGGTTGGTTGGGAATCTAAAATTATGGATACGGATTTTCATCGAATAAGTGTTGAAAACGGAGAACGACCTAAAGGTTATGGTGAGGTTAGGATTGGAAAGGGATGTTGGCTTGGTTTTGGAGTTATTGTAATGGCGGGGGTATTAATCCCTCCATTTTGTGTTGTTTCTGCAAAAAGCGTTGTAAAAAAAGCTTGCAAACATGTTCACCAAAAACGCTCTTGGCTGGATTTCCTGCAAAGCCTGTTAAACAGGGTGTATGGTTAAATCGTAACGATATGGATATATTATTTGAATAAAATTATGCCTGAAAAAATCGGAAATAACAAGCGCGTTTTGAAAAATACAGTTTTTCTGTATGTCCGTATGTTGATTACGGTGTTTGTTTCGCTTTATACGTCGCGTGTTGTTTTACAGTATTTGGGTGTTGTTGATTTTGGCATTTTGAATGTTGTTGGTGGAGTTGTTTCGATGTTTAGCTTTATTACATCGACAATGACAAATGCATCGACAAGATTTTTTTCTTATGCGCTTGGGAAAGGGGATAAAGAAGACCTCGCTGCAACATTTAAAACAACGATGTCTATTTATGTATTGCTCATTGTGATAATACTCGTAATTGCAGAGACTATAGGACTCTGGTTTGTTTGGAATAAGTTGAATATTCCTCCAGAACGACATTCGGCTGCAATGCTTGTATATCAAATTTCGCTAATGATTTTTTGCTGTGGAATGCTAAGAATCCCGTATAATTCATCAATCATTGCACATGAACGAATGAGCTTTTATGCATATACTAGTATCATTGAGGTCTCTTTGAAATTGGCGATTGTATTCATGCTTATGGTCGCCCCGTTCGATAAGTTGGTCTTCTACAACTTTATGTTCTTTTTGGTGTCTTTAGGAATAACATTCTGGTATGTGTTCTTCTGTAGAAAGTTTGAGGAATGCAAGTTTGGTTTTAATCGGGACAAGGAAAAGTTCAAGTCGATCTTTAGCTTTGCCGGGTGGAATTTTACATCCAATATGGGTGATGTCGCTATAGACCAGGGAATTAATGTCCTAATCAATATTTTCTTTGGTCCTGCGATAAATGCTGCGAGAGGAATTGCGTTCCAAATTAAGGGACAGGTGGCTTCTTTTTGTACGAATTTCCAGATTGCTGCAGGACCGCAGATTACGAAGTATTATGCTGCTGGCGATTTGGATAATATGAATAGACTGGTTCTTCAGTCTTCTAAGATTTCATTTTATTTGATGTTCCTAGTTTCTGTTCCTACTTTTGTTGGAATGGAAATGGTTTTACAATTATGGTTAAAAGAAGTGCCTGATTACGCTCTGATTTTGACTCGATTGGTGTTGGTGAACATTGTTGTAAACTCTCTCGGTGGAACGATGAATATTGCTATCCAGGCTTCCGGAAAAATAAAAAAATATGTTTTGGCATTAACTGCAGGAAAATTCTTTACATTTGCTGTGGCTCTTGTTGCATTTAAATTTTTTGAAGGATCTCCTGAATATTCTGTTTATTGTACCATTCTGTATGCTTGCATAAGTATTTTTATACAATGTGTCAACTATAGATTGGTTTCAAATAATTCAATTTTGCTCTACTTAAGAGAAGTTTTAGGGAAGGCTATAGTTGTTGCATTTTTGTCAATTGCTCTTGTTTATGTGTTGTATGCCAGAATTTATGATGCCGCGAATTATTTGTCGATATTATTGTTGATTGTATATTCGTTTGTTGTATCAACGATTGTTTGTTGTTGCTTTGGATTTAACAAAGACGAACGGCAGAAAGTTTTAACAATCATTCTTGGGAAATTAAAAAAATGATTAACAATGCTAAGAAAGATTGTTGCGGTTGTGGCGCATGCAAAGAGGTGTGTGCTAAAAATGCCATATCCTTAGTTGCTGATAACGAAGGCTTTTGGTATCCTAAAGTAGATTCTAGTTTATGTGTGAACTGTGGCTTGTGTGAAAAAGTTTGTCCTTCGTTAACGCCTCAAGAGAGTAAACTAGATAAAGCTAGTATATTTGGATGTAAAAATTTAAATGAAGATGAACAGATAAATAGTGCTTCGGGAGGAATTTTTCCTGTTATAGCAAAAAATGTCCTAGAAAGAAAAGGGGTAGTTTTTGGTGCCGCTTTTTCGAAAGACTGGATGGTCGAGCATAAGTATATTCAGTTGGAATCTGAATTAGATTTGTTGTGCAGGTCAAAATATGTTCAAAGTAATGCTTCTGTTTCATTTCCTATAGTAAAAGACTTTTTGCAGAAAGGAACCTTGGTTCTTTTTACTGGTACTCCATGCCAGTGTCTGGGCTTAAAAAATTATCTACGCAAGGATTATTCGAATCTTATTCTTGTGGATATTATTTGTCATGGGGTTCCAAGTCCTATGGTTTGGAATCGTTATCTTAATGAAATGTCTACAAAATATGGTAGTTGTGTTGACGATATAGAAGAAATTCGTTTTAAAATGAAGGATGGACATAGATTCCATTGGAAACATCCTGGTTTTTTAATAAAGTGGTCAAATGGTAAAGAGCTTAGAGTTTTTTCAAACGAAACAAGCTATGAGAATGGGTTTTTATCGAATTTGTTTACTCGACCATCTTGTGCGAACTGTAAAATGAAGTCCTTAGCAACAGTTTCGGATTTGACAATTGGAGATTTTTGGGGTGCTGAAATTGTTGCTCCGAAATTTATGGATAAAAATGGATTGTCTGTTGTCTTTGCTAATTCGGCGAGAGGACGTGATTTGTTTGACGAATTAAAAACAAAACTGTCTATTTTGCCATTGCAAAAGGAGTGCGCAGTTCGTCATAACGCTAGAATCGTAAATCCCATAAAGATGCATAGAAATAGAAACCGTTTTTTTGAAATGATTTTGCATCATTCTATTGATGAAAGTGTTAATGAATGCTTGAAAATGTCTTTTATGGAAATGGTAAGAAAAAAAATTAGTACGTTTAAACATATGTTGAAAATGGCTATTTTGAAATAATGAAAATCGGAATAATATCTTCATACGCGTTCATCAAGAACAACAATAATTATGGAGCGTTGTTGCAATACTTCGCGTTGCAAACCTATCTTCAAAAGATGGGGCATGAACCGTATTGGATCCGTACAATCGTTAGCCGCAATACGCCTTTAAATTTATTAAGAAAGCTCTATCACTTTAAATCGTTAAGGTTGTTTGTCAATTGGATCTGCGTCCATCGTGGATTTGTAAAGTTTGTTCAAAAACATCTCAAAGTAACGGATGCTGAATACTCCAGTTTTAATGAAATTCAGCAGAATCCCCCATTTGCAGATGTTTACGTGACTGGTAGTGACCAGGTCTGGGGCAGTGAAAAACTGAAAGAAAACTACTTGCTCTTTGCACCCAAAGGTCGCAAAAAAATGGCCTATGCAGCAAGTTTTGGACGGGATTCGATTTCAGATGATATGGCTCAAACAATTAAGCCTTGGATAGATGACTTTTATGCAATCTCCGTGAGAGAATCCAGTGGTGTTGAAATTTGCAAAAAAATGGGCGTTGCCGCAGAGCATCTGATTGACCCAACGTTCTTGATAGGCTCTCTTGATTATCCGAGTTCTCACAAAAGGCGCTTTAGCAAACCTTATATCTATTGCTATTTTTTGAATGCTGGTTCCAGGGAGACTGTAAGATACGAAGAACTGAAGGCCTTTGCGCAAAGAAAGAATCTTGATCTCCGTATTTGTGCTGTTCAGGGTGCCGAAAAATTGTTCGAAAAAAAATATTTGGTTTTCCCGACTCCCGAAGAATGGCTTACCGACTATCGTCATGCTGAATATATTGTGACAAATACATTCCACGGGACTGTATTTGCTTTGATAAACCATAAGTCCTTTGCGTCTATTTTGCAGAAGGGGGCTACTTCAAAACAAAATTCCCGCTTGGCATCGTTGCTTGAAACTTTTGCTATGCAAAAACACTTGTGCTTGGATTCGGACAATTTGGATGAAGTTTTATTTAGGCCATTTGATTGGCCGATGTTTGAAAATGTGAAAAAAGGAATCGTTTCGAAAACAGATGCTTTTTTTGAACGAAATTTGAGGTGATTTGTTTATGAACAGAATATTTGTCTTTGTTTTGAAGGTCTTGCGAAAGCAGTTTCGAAAGAATCGTAATGATCCTTTTTCTTGGCTCACAGATTCTTATTGCCAATATAAGGACCAGAATGCGAATGACTATATATTGAATCGCTTGAATCGCTATCAAGGTGGAGGCTTGATGCTTGCCAAGTGGGGGACTATTGAACTGAATCAAGTAATTGCCACTTATATGGCGAGACAAGGGTATTCTATAAATGATTATAAAGAAATGATTCAAGGTATTGTTCCAATTCCAGAAAACAAGCCAAATTTTTCGCTTTATAATAATGCAGGTGTTTTCCCGGCAACAGTCGAAATTGCAAACCGTTTCGCAAGAAAAGCTATGGAAGATTGCAAGTCTATTGATATTCTTGCTTCATATATGCATAACGAACATCGCATTGCTGAATTACAAAAAAATGCAACATGCGTAAATCTAGATCCTTACTATGCGCCGTGGCTTTTTGAAAATCCGTGGACCAAGTGGCTTGAAGGGAAACGTGTTCTTGTTGTTCATCCATTTATTGAAAGTATCAAGTATCAGTATGAAAATAACAGGACAAAATTGTTTAAAAATCCTGACGTGTTGCCCTTGTTTTCTAATATTCAGTATATAAAGGCCGTTCAAACTCAAGCTGGGGAACAGTCTCAGTTCAAGGACTGGTTCGAGGCTTTGAACTATATGGAACAAGAAATAGACAAGAAGGAATATGATGTTGCGATTATTGGCTGTGGCGCTTATGGAATGAGTCTTGCTGCTCATGTAAAACGTCGAGGCAAGGTTGCGATTCATTTGGCCGGTTGGACCCAAATGCTTTTTGGTGTTTATGGAGAACGTTGGGTTTCGCAGCAGAGCCAGTACAAAAATGTCATTAATGAATTTTGGATTCGTCCGAATCAGGGTGAAAACTTGAAGAAAGGTAAGCAGATTGAAAACGGATGCTATTGGTAGATTATGTCTAAAAGAGATGTTGCTATTGATTCCGTTGCTGGCTTGATGATCCTTATTATGGTTTTAGGACATATTTTTCAGAATTGTGGAATGACTGATTCTGAAACCTATAAAATATGGTGTGCTTTCAATTTTTTTATGCCCTGGTTCTTTTTTAAATCGGGAATGTTTTGCCGGTATTCGGATAATAGGGCTTTCTTGTTAAATGCAACAAAAAAACTTCTTTACCCTTTTGCGGTTTTTACTTTCTTGGGATGGATTTTTTATTCTTTAAGATTGTTGTTTGTTGTTCATGATTTTAATTGGGTTCACTATTTTTTAACCCCTATAAAGGAGATTGTTTTGGGTGGCACAACTACGGGAAATCAACCTTTGTGGTTTTTGTTGGTTCTTTTCTTTGTTCAGTCTATATATAAATACTTTGTAAATGTAAATGCTATTATAAATCATCTTAATCTATTTCGATTTGCCTTTTTGTCCCTTGCTTTGTTCGGATCTTTTTTGTGTTATAGAATGGATGTGTGTACTCCATCTTATTGCATCGACTGTAGTTGGACTTGTATTTTATTGTTTAGGAGATGTTTTTTCCATTAAACAATTTGAAAAAAATACTTTACAATGAGTTGTTTAATTGTGATTGCTTTCCTAGTAACTAGATTTCCATATGTTGTAATGAGGTCAAATAAATTGATTTACGGAGATTACCTTTTATGGTTCCTGTATTCGTTCTGTGCATGTATTGTTGTTAATAATGTTTTCAAAATGATAAAAAAACAGAATCGAATACTTCTTTATATGGGGAAGAATGCTATGAATATTTACTTAACTCATTGGATTGTTATTACTGTAACGATTGAAATAATTCATCTTGTTTATTCTGAAATAATAAATTCATTATTATTTGTTATAACTGTACTATTTTGTATTTGTATTTCTCCTTTGCTAAATGGATTTTTGAATTCTAATAAAGGTCGGTTTTTTAAGACAATTTGATATTTTTATTTATGGTTGATCAATCCTTTCAAGAAATCGAATTTTATGATAGAACCAAAGTTCTTTATATCTTTGGGTATTTCTTCCTTTTGTTTGGTGGCTGGTCCTTCAAGTTCTTTGATTTTCTTTCTGGTGATGTACTCCTAATTACTCAATATGCGTATCTTTTTTGGGGATATAATCATTGGGCGGATAATCCGTATAGCCTTTTAACAAAAACGAATACATTTTATTTTAAGTGGATTATTGCTGGAATCTTTTTGTCTATGATTCCGGCGGCATTGTATCATAATCAAAGCTTGTTTGTCTCAATTACGGCTTACAGAGCTCAGTATTTATGGTTTTCTTTTCTTGTCTTGCTTCGTATTGCTCCCACGGAACAAGAAATCGTAAAAGCTTGCTTGTTGAACTTGTTTGTTATGTGGACTGCGTATTTATGCAAATTGTTTTATCCGAGTATGTTTCCTGTACCTAAGAATGTTTGGATTCCTAAAAAAGACAATTCGTTTGATGTTGGGTATATTCCAGGAATGGCTATGACTATTTTTGTTTTGTATTACTATTATGATAAAATTAGGGATTGTGCGAATCGTGTTAATGTTTTCTATTTTGCATTAGCTTTTGTTTTTCTTTTGGCGATGTCGAATAGAAGCAATCTGTTTGCTGCCGTCATTACTATTGTTATGTCGGCAATGTTGGTGAAATCTCAAAATAGATCTCGTATTATCGCTATTGTTTTGTTGGGGGCTGTTGTAAGTTTTTTTGTCTTGGATTCTTATTGGTCCTCTTTGCTGGATGAAACTACAAATCAGGTGAATGATGATGATTATAATCGAAATAAAGCTTTATACTATTATTTATATGAAGGCAGTGAAAATTTTTTAACTAAAATTTTGGGTAATGGCTTTTTAAGTTCTAGATCAAGTCGTGTTATGGCTGATTTGATGGATATGGGTATTTACAATTCGGATATGGGATTTGTTGGATTTTGGAACCAATTTGGGATAATTCCTGTAATCATTTTCATTGTGGTTCCGATATTGGCAATAATGAATAAAACAATGCCATTGTATGTGAAAATGATTGGATCTCATATATTGCTGTGTTCTTATTCTATTAGTTATTTTGGTGTTCCATCGTATGCAATGATTTTTATTCTTTTTTACTATCTCTTTGTTTTGCATAAAAGATATACATTAGAGCTTTATAGGTGATTTTGTAATGGCTGTTACGATTTGTGAAAATACGTCTCAGACTCTTTCGAATTCTGTCAATTTTTATGCAGATATATCTATTGCGAAGGGGCTTTGCATTTTATTGATGGTCTTTGCACATGCTGAAAATGGAACATTGCCTTATTTGCATAATTTTATTTATACGTTTCATATGCCGTTGTTCTTTGTTGTTGCTGGTTTTTGTTTTAAGGAAAAATATTTGTTTTCTGCAAACCAGTTCTTTTTAAGGAGAATAAAAGGCTTATGGTGGCCTTATGTGAAATATGGTGCATTGTTTTTATTTCTCCATAATTTTTTTCTTTATTTGCATTTTTATGAGGGAAATCCTTATTCGATAAAGGATATATTATATCGACTTTTCCATTTAGCTACAGGTATGTTTGGACATGAAGATTTGTTAGGTGGTTTTTGGTTTTTAAAAGATCTTTTATTTTCTTCTATTATGGGTTTTTTTATTATTAAGTATTTGAAAAATAAATTTTATATATGGCTCCTTTTGTTAGCTGTAGGCACCCTTTTTATTTTTTATAATTATCATATACCATATATTGATGTTCGTGGAAGAACTTTTATGGGAATGTTTTTTTTTGTTACGGGGTATGCATTGTCCAAACAGAAAAAGGCTTTACTGAATAATTCTATTGTTCTTGTTGCTACAATTTTTCTATTGCTTCTTTGTGCTGTGTTTATGCCTCCTGCACAAATGCTGAAAATTGAATATTGGCAAGTGACTCCTTACTGTTTGTGTGCTTTACTTGGTTCAAATATGGTAATTTATTTGGGTTCTCTGATTGCAAGAAAAAGTAAATTTTTAACTAAAATGCTTTGTTTTGTTGGCGAAAATACAATGCCAATTTTGACATATCATTTTTTGTTGTTTAAAGTAGTTACGGCTTTTAGAGTTTACATAGGAAATGTGGATATCTCGGATCTTTCGGTTTTTCCTGTTGTAAAAGAATCTTTCAATATATGGACTATAGTGTATTTTTTGTTGGGTTCTGTGATTCCCTTATTATGTGTAAAAATTTTTTATTTTTTCAAAAGAGTATGCTCTCAATAATTATAGTTTCTTACAAAAATAATGAACGAACAATCGCTTACGTTCAAGGGGAACTTTCTAAGGTGAAAATTCCTCATAAGGTTGTTGTGGTGAATAATGCTGCCACGTCCGAAAGTAATGCTGAACTTGCAAAAAATCTTAAAGCTGAGATTGTTGAAGTAGGGTGTTCAGTAGCGAATGATTCGAATGTCTATATTGTAAATAATCCCGTAAATTCCGGTTTTGCCAAGGGCAATAATATTGGCGTAAAGTTTGCCATTGATGTTCTTAAGGCTGAATACATCCTCTTTTCTAATAATGACATAAAGTTTATTGATAGCGATGTCGTAGAACGTTTGCAGAAAAAGTTGGAAGCTTTCCCTGATGCCGGTATAATTGGTCCTAAGGTTGTTGGTTTAAAAGGCGAAATGCAAAGTCCTGAACCGTATATGTCATTTTGGGATAGGACTGTTTGGATGTATGCCTCAACATTTTTTCTTTCTAAAGAAGCTAAAGCCAAACGTTTCAAATTCAATTATTCCCAAGACGCAAAAGAAGGCTTTCATTATAAAATTATGGGATCCTTTTTTATGGTTCGATCAAAAGATTTTGTCAACTGCGGCATGATGGATGAAAATACATTTCTATATGCAGAAGAACCTATTCTTACAGAACGAATGAAAACCATTGGGTTGCATCCTTACTATTATCCAGAAGTTGCCGTACTTCATGATCATGGCGCTACGACAAAAAAGCATTTAAAGAAAAATAAAGGCTCTGATATTAAGTTTAAAAGCGAATGCTATTACTATCGAAAGTATATGCATACTCCAATATGGCAAATTTGGATTGGTAAGATCGTTCATTTTATATTGAGGTTGAAGTGAAAATTCTGTTTATAACACATCATTACCTTTCTTCCAATGGCGGTGGAAGCTTTGCTTCTCGTGCTTACATCAATGCTTTCGCTGAAAATGCGGACGAAATGACTTTGCTTTATCCTGTAAAGGACGGCGAGGATTTGTTCCCGGAAATCAATAAAAAAATCAAGACGATTCCCGTGAAGTATAATCTCCCCAAATGGAGAAAACTCGTTGATTTGCTTTGTGGCAGAATACATCGATACTTTTCGATTGCTAGAGAGATGTTGAAAGAGGAAAGGTTTGATGTTGTTGTGTTTGATACGAGTCTTGTTTCTTATCGAATTATAAAAAATTTCAAGGAAAAGGGATCAAGGACGATTGTAATACACCACAATTATCAATATGAATATTTTAAAGACAATGCAAAAGGGGTGCTGTCTTTTCCGACGTTGCTTTGGTGTAAAAGATATGAAAAACAAGCTGTTCGCAGTGCTGATCTGAACTTGACTTTGACGAAACAAGATATTGAATTGCTTGCGAATAACTATAACGGAGGAAATAAAGACTCTTTTTCCCTTTTAGGTGTATTTGAATACAAGCCGAGAGAAAAAATGGCAGCTGCGGAAAAAGAAAATCGAAATCCGAAGAATCGCTTTGTTATTACGGGCAGTTTATGTGATTTTCAAACGAAGCATTCTTTGATATCGTGGTTGCAAGATTATTATCCTGTTCTTAAACAAGTGTTTAGTGATGCTTCTTTGACAATTGCAGGGAGGAATCCAGGAGTTGAAATCCAAAATCTTTGTAGAGAAAACGACATTCATTTAATTCCTTCTCCCAAAAGTATGGATCCAATTATGGAGAACGCGGATTATTACATTTGCCCGACTTTTTTAGGTGGTGGCTTAAAACTTCGTGTAATGGATGGTTTAAAGTGGGGTTTGCCTGTTATTTCCCATTCGGTGTCTGCTAGAGGATATGAGTTATTTGAAGAACACGGATGTTTAATTTCATATCGTGATTTAGATGGCTTTAAGAGAGCCTTAGATACTTTGAAAAAAAATTATCTTGAAAAAGAAATGATTGTTAACATCTATCAAGAGTTCTTTACTTTAGAGTCAGGAATTAAAAGAGTGAAGCTATTTTTAAATCTGTTCCGTTGAAAAAAAATGAAAAAGTGGTAAAACAATTCATATAGGCGAGGATTGCTTGTTTTCTAATCAAATAGAATTTCGTGTTGGGGACTCTCACAGCATTCTTGATGCAACTTCTAGAATGAGAATTAACCCTTCTATGGACATTAATGTGGGTAAACATGTGTGGATTGGTCACGACGTAAAGGTTTTAAAAGGCGCTAATGTTGGAAATAATTCAATCGTTGCGACAGGGGCTATTGTAACAAAAAATGATTATCCGAGTAATGTAATTATCGGTGGTGTAGGTAAAATTTTGAAGGAAAATATAGATTGGTGCCCTCAAAGGATTTAGGTTGTATGAAAAAGAAACTTTTGATATTTCACCCGTATTTAACGACGTATCGAATTGATTTGTATAATCGATTTGTTTGCGATTATGAGGTTCGTGTTGTTCTTACAGGGCATCCGAATGAAATTTCAGGTTTAGGGTTTGATGTTGAGAATGTAAATAATCAAGCCAAATTTGATTATAAGTATTATAATAATGGTCTTTTTTTTGGGCGTCAACAGATAACTTCTGTATATTTTAAAGTGATAAAAGAATTTAAGCCTGATATTGTGCTGTGTCATGAATATGGCTTTAATACACTTGCAGCAATAATGCTTAAATCTCTTTATAAGTATAAGCTTTTTTTGACATGTGATGATAGTTATCAGATGGCTTGTTCTTATGGGATAAAAAGAAAATTATTAAGAAATTTTGTTGTGAAAAATGCTGATGGTATTCTTGTAGTAAGTTCACAAACTAAGAATTTCTTGGAAAAAAATTATTTAAACCCTAAATGTAAATTTATTTATTTTCCGATAATTCAAGATGATGCTCTTTTATCCGATAAAATTATCAATTCAAAGAGTATTGCTAAAAATTATGCAGAAAAATATTATTTAGATGGAAAGAAAATCCTCCTTTATGTTGGACGATTTGCGTTGGAAAAAAATATTTCGTTGCTTTTAGAATCTTATAGTAGAATAAAAACTCCTGACGATATTCTTGTTCTTGTTGGTAATGGAAATCAAAGGGGGGTAATAACAAATCTTATTGAAAATTTGGAACTTGGAAAAAATGTAATTCTAACAGGTTCTCTTTATGCTGAAAATTTGTATGCATGGTATTATTTATGTGATGTTTTTGTACTTCCAAGCAAAAAGGAAGCTTTTGGTGCAGTGGTGAATGAGGCTTTAGTTGCGGGGTGCTTTAGTGTAGTTTCTAATAGTGCTGGGGCTTCTTGTCTTATTAATGATGGACAAAATGGGTATGTTTTTGAAAGTGAAAATATTGTGGATTTGTCCGATAAACTTCAAATGGCTTTGAAAAGAGAAAAAAAGTCTGTCTGCGCAAGTATTATGTCTAGGTGCTTTGATTCTTTTTATAAAGATTTGTTAAATGCTTTTGAGGGTAATCTTTTTGAATGATTGTGGATATCAAGTTTTTGATTCTGTTATTGCAAGGAACAAAAAATATGAAGATCGATTATACAAATAAACCTATTAAATCCTCTAGAGTTGGATTTGTATTAAGGTATCTAATGAATATAGTTAGATCTTGGATATATTTTCATTTGATCTGGCGAAATGTAAAGTATAAAGGCTTCATTCGCGTTATGAAGGGGACTTCGTTTGCTTCTGGATTCAAAGTTGTTTTGGGGCATAATGTTCAATTTGGCGATTATTGTAATGTTGCTACAGATTTGATTGTTGGTGACAATGTTCTTTTGGCGGGGCGAGTTTGTTTTGTTGGGAAAAACGATCATCAGTTTAATGTTCCTTGTAAAACGATATGGAGCAGTGAACGTCTTCAGTCTGGGGCTACAATAGTAGGTGATGATGTGTGGATTGGTCACGGGGCTACTGTTGTTGGTCCTGTACAAATTGGCCGAGGATCAGTTGTTGCCGCTGGTGCTGTAGTAACTAAAGATATTCCTGAGTGTGAAATTTGGGGCGGCGTACCTGCAAAGAAACTTGGTGATAGATTTAAGAATCTAAGTGAAAAACAACAACATTTAAATTATTTAGAGTCTTTAAAAGGTGGAAAGGGCGCGTAGTTTAGATATCCTAAAAGCTTTGTGAATGCTATTTGTGTTTTTTTCATATCGTTCTTGCTGATTATTCCGTTTATTATGGTTTATAATAAGTCATTTCGTCCTTTGTTTCAAAGGTTTTGATTTGTATGCTAAAAATTCTCATCAATTCGTACACATGTTGCCCTGATATGGGTTCTGAACAGGGTATGGGCTGGAACTGGATCACGTCTCTTGCTCGACATTGTGTATTATTTGTGATTACTGAAGGTGAATACCGTCCGCAAATTGAAGCTTGGCTTGCTGATTCTAAAAATGCAGAATTGGCTCGAGATATGCATTTTTATTGGAATCCTATAGGGCTAAATGAATCCGAAAGTCAAAGGATTCGTAAAATGTGCTGGAATCAAGGGGACTGGCGCTTTTATAAGTTCTATAAAAAATGGCAGAAGAAAACCGCGAAAATTGCTGAAGCTATTTGCAAAAAAGAGAAAATTGATATACTGCATCAGCTGAATATGATTGGATTCCGCGAACCTGGTTATTTGTGGCTGGTTTCCAAGAAAACTGGTATCCCATTTGTGTGGGGGCCGATTGGTGGCTTAAAACAGTTCCCTCTTGCTTATGCAAGTGGTGCTGGCTTGAAAATGCGGGTGTTCAACTTCGTAAAAAACAAGATTAACAGTTGGCAGATAGCGTATGATAAGCGAGTTTCTGCTGCGCTGCACCAAGCATCTTTGCTGATTTCGTCTATTCCTGATAGCTATAATGCTATTAAGAAGTATCACAATTTGGAGTCTGTTGTTATTCCTGAAACGGGGTGCTTCTCGAATGAATTTTTGGATAATTTCCAAGGGCGTTTTAAAGGATCGCCTTTGGAAATATTATGGGTTGGAAAGTTTGACTTTAGAAAAAGGTTAGATATAGCCTTAAAATCAATTGCTAAACTTTCATCAGATGTGAACGTCCGTTTAAAGGTTTGTGGCTCGGGAAGCGAAAATCAAATTTTTGCGGCGGAACAGTTGGCTTTGAATTTGAAAATTCAGGATCGTGTTGATTTTAAGGGAGCGTGTTCGCATGATACAATTGTAGATTTAATGAAAAAGTCTGATTTGTTTTTCTTCACTTCTGTAAGTGAGGATACATCTACTGTCGTTCTTGAAGCTATTAGTTGTAGCTTGCCTATATTGTGTTTTGATGCTTGTGGAATGTCTGCTGTTGTTGATGATTCGGTAGGAATGAAAATTCCTTTGACGAATCCTGAACAGTCAATAAATGATTTTGCGCAAGCGATAACCCATCTGTACAACGATAGAGAAAAATTAGCGAAACTCTCTGCTAATTGCCATAAGCGTGCTGTAGAATTGTCGTGGGAAAACAAAGCGTTGCAAGTGCTGGAGCTGTATAAGAGTGCTGTTCTTACTTCAAAAAACGATACACCCGACTAAGTTTGGCATAACGGGCTGATTACTTTGTTTAGTCAAATTCCCGCCTTCAATGCTGTGATTCTTCACAAGCGAAATTATTTTTTGTCAATGCATCTCTGCGCTTTTGAATTTCTTCCAGGGAAATGCCCGAAATGGAGGAAATTTCTTCATCGGTCAATTTCCCATTTGCGAGCATTCCATCGACCATTTCGAGCTTGGCTTCTGCTCCCCTTCTTCTTTGTTTTCGTGAAGGTCAAATTCATAAGTCATATACTTGCTCCTTATGAGAGTGTCATCCTTGTAAAAAGATACTTGGTCGTTGATAGTTTGAGTTTCATGGGTGTCCGCGTTCATGGTCGCGAAATATTTCATGTACGCCCGAACAACCGGATTAGTGAAGTCCTTGTACTTTTGCAAATATATAAAAAAGCGGAATCTTGTAAATTTTGCAACCAACCGTTTGCAAAAAACTTCATTTTGCAAACTAAAGAATTACAACAAAAAGAGTTTACAAAAAGGTTACAGTAAGCTATCTTTGTAATCACGGAATTGGGTTTATTCTATGATTTGCATCAGAAACTTAAATCTCCTCTGTAGTCGAGCTGAACTTGCAAACCTTCCCGAGGGCAAGCTGTTAATCAACACGATTAACGCGTTTTCGTACAACAACGCCCGTCGAGACGTCTTGTTTGAAGAAGCTCTGACCAAAGGCGATGTGTTAATTCCCGATGGTATTAGCATTGTCCGCGTGTGTAAGTTCCTTAATGGCAAATCACGCCCCAAGGAACGCATTGCTGGGTGGGACCTCTTTGTTCACGAAATGCAACGCCTAAATGAAAAGGGGGGCAAGGTGATGTTTCTGGGTTCCAGCGAAAAGGTTCTGAAGCTCATTCGCCAAAAAGCCGCTATCGTGTACCCGAATCTGGAAGTTGTTACTTATTCTCCGCCGTATAAGCCCCAGTTCACGGTCGAGGACGACTTGAACATGGTCAAGGCGATTAACGATGCAAACCCGGATTTGCTATGGATTGGCATGACCGCCCCCAAGCAAGAAAAATGGGCTTATGCCAACTGGGATCGCCTGAATATCCACTGCCATGTCGGGACTGTAGGCGCGGTTTTCGATTTCTTTGCGGGGACGTACAAACGCGCCCCGATGATTTGGCAAAGGCTTGGCTTGGAATGGCTTTACCGTCTTTTAAAGGAACCTCGCCGAATGTGGCGCCGCTACATAATTGGTAATTTGATGTTTTGTGTGCTCGTGTTCCGGGAAAAGCTAGGGTTTTGACGGCTTGTCGTGCTCTCGATTCTTCTTCTTTGTTATATTGCAAGGTATAACTAGTTGGATCAAAATTTTATGACAGTTACACCGAATAATAAACAGCAGAATCCGCAGCAGCCTTTCTTTATGCAAGTTAACACGGGAGATTCTTTCGATTTGCTAGGCAATATTTTGCGTCATTGGAAGCTTGTGGCGGTGTTGTCAATTGTTGGACTTTTGGCAGGTACAGTTGCTTCTCGCTATGTTCGCGATTCCTTCGATAACAAGACGATGCTCCAGCTCGATACGAAGTCCAAGAGCGGCAAGGCTGTTTCTGATTTTGGTGACTTGTTCGATGCTAAGAGTCCGGCGGTTGCCGAGATTCACTTGATAAAGAGCTTGAGCGTTCTGATGCCGGTGGTGGAGCAGCTGCATCTGAACTATATGGCAGAGCCGCAAGGGATTGTGGATAGGCTCATGCGCCGTGAAGGCCGTATGGACCTGGATCTTTTTGAACCGCCTAAAGCGGGCATGCTCGGGATTGATAAAAAAGACGAAAAGTGGATTGCCGTGGTCCGGTCGCAGGATACATACGAACTTTTCTCGCCGATGGGGCAGAGTCTTGTCGTGGGTAAAGTCGGAGAGACGTACCGCATACCGATGGGTGCGGATTCTGTCGCGATTTGCGTCAGGGCTTTTTCTGCTGAACCGGGGCAGTCGTTCCGTTTGTTCAGGTCCTCGGTCCTGAGTGTTGCTGAAGGTTTGCAGGCGGCGATTAACGCTTACGAAAAGGAAAAGAATTCGAATATCCTGGAAATTTCGTATTCCGGTCGCTATCCGGATCGCGTCGCCGATGTGCTTAATGCCGTTGCGCAGGCCTATGTGCGCCAGAATGTCGAGATGCGCAGTGCCGAAGCCGAAAAGTCCCTGGAATTTCTGGAAGAACAGCTTCCTTCTATCAAGGCTAAGCTGGATTCCTCGGAACGTCTGTTGACAAACTATCGCAATAAGATGGGGACTGTCGATCTCGGTGCCGAAGCGAAGGGAACTCTTGAACGTCAGGTCGAACTCAAGACGCAGTTGCTCTCGTTGCAGCAGCAGTACCAGGAAAAGGCTCGCTTGTTTAAAGAAGATCACCCGGCGATGCAGGCTCTTTTGCAGCAGCAGCAACGCTTGAACCGCGAAATCGGTAAAGAAGAAAGCAAGACCAAGAAACTGCCGATCACCCAGCAAGATGTGCTGAAGTTGCAGCAGGATGTGGAGATCAATAACCAGCTTTATACGTCGGTTTTGAACAACATCCAGCAGTTGCGCGTGGTTCGTGCAAGCGAAATCGGTAACGTGCGCGTCGTGGATCCGGCCTATATTCATGAAAAACCGTCCAAGCCCAACCGCAAAAAGATTATGGCTGCGGGCCTTGGCGGAGGTTTTGCGTTCAGCGTTGTCTTGATATATCTCCTGCATCTCATCGGTGGTCGAGGAGTGGGGTCCTCTTCAGAAATCGAGCGCGAGACGGGCGTGAGTGTCTACGCCAAGATTCCCAAGACGCAAATCAGCCGTAAGCTGCCGGGCGTTAACGACAAACGCTTTATTCTGGCTAAGGCCGATGCCGAAGACATTGCGATCGAGAAGGTACGTACGCTCCGCACGGCGCTAGAGTTCTCGTTCCTCGAAGAGGGTGGGCGGGTGCTCATGGTGACGGGTATCGTTCCCGGTGCGGGCAAGTCCTTTGTTTCGCTGAACTTGGCTTATCTGTTTGCTAAACAAAATAAGCGAGTTCTGTTTGTTGATGCCGACCTGCGCAAGTCACGCCTTTCGCACATGCGCGAAAAGGGTGTTTCGGATATCTTGATCAATAACGGCAAGCTGGAAGATCTCGTTGTTGATATGGGTGAGGGCTTTTTCTTCTTGCCTAAGGGGTCCCGTGCGCCGAACCCAGGCGAAATGGTGAGTTCCAGGGCCTTTGCCGAACTCATTGACGAATGCAAGTCTAAGTACGACGTTGTCGTGATAGATACGCCGCCAAATTCGCTCGTTTCTGATGCCCAGTCAATTGCTAAGTTGGCCGATTTTGGACTGATTGTCATCGAATACAAGAAGCATTCCATGGATGAGATCCAGGACGTTATAGACCAGCTCAGCATCGCAAAGCTTGACAAGAAGGCTATCGTTCTGAACCAGTGCTTGCAGGACGGTCTTGGCTATGGGTACGATTACCGTTATCGCTACGACGAAATAAAGAAATCGTAGTCTACACAAACATCTTCACGCCAATGGCAATGAGTATAATCCCGGCAATGAATTCCGGGATTTTTGTTTTGAACCGCTTGGAGGCGTGGCGCCCGATTTCAAAGCCGATAACGCCCATTGCAAAACTAGCGATTGCAATAGCGGATGTTGCAAAAATCATGTTCGCGTTCAGGAATGCAAACGAAATCCCGACCGCAAACGCATCAATGCTTGTTGCAATCGACAATAGCAGGATGTTCATGAGGCTCAGGTGTGCGCAGGAGGTTGTTGCTTCTCCGCCCCGAATTGCGCCCCAGATCATACGGGCGCCCAAAATGCAGAGAATCGCGCATGCAATTGGAGTGCCCACCGCATTGAACCAGCGCTCGGCAAAACAGCCTAGGAAATACCCGAGAAGCGTCATGCCGCCTTGAAAAACGCCAAAAGAAACCGCCTGGAGCACTGCGCGCGAACGCTTGATGCCCGATTTGCAAAGACCGGTCGAAATGGCGACCGCAAAGCAGTCCATCGCTTCGACAATCGCGATAATGATAATCTCTATAGTGCTCATGAAAAGTCGCTTTTAAAAAAATGCGAAAAACGCCATCAAAAATAAAAAAATATATTGTATAATAATTTAGTTCTTAGTCAATGGTCATTAGTCTTTAGTGATTAATTGCGGCAAAGCTGCCAAGTTTTAAACTAATAACTAGTGACTGATAACTAGTGACTATTTATGAACAACAAAGTCGTTACTATAGTTTTTATTGGGTTGTGCTTGTTGCTCCTGCTTTCTGTGGGTGGCTCGTTTTGGGATGGCTCCTTTGACCTTATTTTGCATAATAGCGGTAACTGGAAATCTCCGAAGACGCATTTCATTTTCTGGATCGGCATGTCGCAGGCGGGCGTTTTGCTTTCGGCTTTCTTGCTTATCATGAAGGTTAAAATCCATCGCCGCACGTCGCTTCTGCTCGAACTGAGTTCACTTTGCAGTCTGGTCGTTGCCTTTGTTCTATCGCTTGTTTATTCCCGATCCATCCAAATGAATGGCTATGTCCATAGCGATGTTTATAGCATTGGCATTGTCGGCTTTATGTCGCTCCTTTTTTTCGTGACGCATCTTGTGGCGGCAGACAGTGCCGAGGATGTCGCTCTCTGTAAGGAACTTGCCAAAATCAGGCGGCCTCTCGCATGGATTATTCTCCCGACGGTGTTCTGGGTGGTGTCTGAATTTGCCTTGGATTTCGCGCGTCACGAAAATTCTATTTGGCAGGGTGCGTTCTTCCCGCTGTATGTGGTGGCGATTGTCTTTTACATGGGCCTTGCAAGTTCGATTGCGCTCCTTTCATTCGAAAACTACTACAACCGCATGATCGAGCGTTTCCTCATGCTTTGCAGCTGGTTTGTGTCGCTGTTGTTCCTTTGGCTTATTCTTTTGAAGGGTGAGGGGAGCTTGTCTGCTTTTGTCTTTGCTTGCGCGATTCCGCAACTGATGCTTTTTTTATCCGTGCGTGAAAATCTCTGGGGGCGATTGCTTGTTGTCTCGAGTATTTTATTTGGAGTATTGCTGAAGTGCGACTTCGTTGTGAACCATAATGATTACCATTTCTTTTCAAACGCGACATTTGCTAATGCTAGCCTTATGTTTGCTTGCGGAACGCTTTTTGTCGCCATTTTCTTTGGTGTACGTTTTTTGCTTTCGCGGTTCTTCGAAAACGATGAAATATTGATGGGCGAGGAAAGCGATAGTTCTGATGGCGAGGTCGTTGAAGTCGATGAAAAGAGGTATTACTCGCCGTTCTCGGCTCCTGAATTCAAGGTGGTGCGCCTGCCTGTGCTGTGCGGGGTTCTTGCGGCTGTCGCGTATGGCTTTTTCAGTTCGGACTGGATTGTTCTTGCCGGGCCATTTGGCGCCTATGTCAGTTGCCTGCTTGTTAGCTTACAGCCTTTTGTTCGTTTTGCTTTTTCCAGAAAACGTCAGGGAGGTCGCAAATGAGTACGTTTGCCAATGCCGTCGCTTGCCTCCTCTGCCTTATTTTTGCGGCATTCCTTTGGAAAATGAAGGGTATGCTGCGTGTCACGCTTGTGATGTTCTTCGTTGTCATGATAAGCTGTCTTTATACGGCGTTTGCCGGGGACCTTGCGGTTCCGACGATGGAAAATTATCCGTTCCGCATGGTGGCGCTCACGTTCTGCGTCTTTACGACGGGGCTTAGGGAAAATCGCAGACGTTTTATGGTCTTGGCGCAGACTTTCTGGCTCTGGGTCGAGCTTGTCGGGAATGTGTCGCTTTCTCAAGCGGGGTTAGAGGCTCCGTGGATTCGTCTGGCCGCTATTGCCGGAATCGCGCTTGGGTGTAGCTTTATGGCCCGAATTTCTAGGGAAATCGAGTTCGGGCTCATTGTCCTTTGGATGGCTGTCTGGATGTTCTTCTAGGAAATATGATTGTAAGTGACTTTGTTTGAAAGTCTCTTCTCGAATTCTTCCTTAGATAACGGCTTGTCGAAAATGAACCCTTGGATTATGGGGCATTTTGCGTTTTGCAAAAAGTCAAGCTGCTTGGTGTTTTCAACGCCTTCTGCGACTACTTCAAGATTCAGCTCGTTAATCATATTGACCATGTTTTTGATGACGACTTCATCATGGTGCGATTCGTCACCGATATGGTCGAGGAGCGATTTGTCGAGCTTGATGACATTGACATTCAGGTCCTTTATGGCCGTGAATGTCGAATAGCCTGTACCAAAGTCGTCTATGGAAACGGAAATCCCGTTCTGGCGTAAATCGTCCACAAATTTTTGCATGGCGACCTTGTCTTCGTAATTCGATGATTCGGTAATCTCGATTTCGATGTACCTGCTGTCAATCCTATATTCCTTCATGATTTTCAGAATGTTTTCAGTCAGGTGCGTATTGGCTAGATGGAGCCTCGAAAAGTTGGAGGATACGCGGACCGGTTCAAAGCCTGCATCAATCCAGGAACGAATGTCTTCGCAAACCTTGCGGAATACGTAAAAGTCGAGCTGGCAGATGGACGCTTCTTTTTCAAGAATGGGTAAAAATTCGCTTGGAGGGATTATTTTCCCATTGCGGTTCCAGCGTACAAGGGCTTCGCATCCGCAGAGCTTTTGGTCGTTTACGGAAACTTTTGGCTGATAGTAAACGATAAATTCCTTACGTTCGAGCGCGTCATGGAAAAGCGATGAAATTTCCTTTTCGTGGTAGACTTCATCGAGCATTCTCTTAGCAAAGTAAACGACATCGTTTCCAGGATGAACTCTGGATTCGTTCAGGGCGACTGAGCTGCAGTGCATGATTTCGTTCATGGAATCGCCCTGCTGGATGTCATAGACGCCGATGCGGCTTTGGATGTTGAGCTGGATTGCCGGGGCCTGAGGCATCGGGACATTCACTTTCATCGAAGAAAGTGCTTTAATGAACATGTCCCTGTTTTCTTTTCTGACGAGGACGAAAAAGTTGTCTCCACCCAGTCTTGCGATTATTTCATCGTCGTGGCACATGGCCATGACGGTATGCGTAAAAATGGTTATCCCCTTGTCGCCAACAGCTGGGGATTTGGATTGGTTGATGTATTTGTAGTTCTTGAGGTTAACGAATAGCCCGCTAAAGTTTTGCAGCTTGTTTTTCGCCTTGAGTTCAATACTGTGGTGTATCAGTTTCGCGGTATTGGGGGCGCCCGTCATCGTATCGGTCTGGCTTGCGTAATGGACCGCGCTCATGAGCCTGGAACGACCAAGAATGATGAACATGTCGTCGCAAATGAGCTTTACCGCCTGGAGTTCGGGAGGTGTAAACTTGTGGCTTTTTTTAGCCTTGATTTCGATGGTGACTATGCCGTTTTCACCCGTTCTGTATGTCTGGATGAGTGGCATAGACTCGTAACCATTGGAGTCTTCGTAAATCGTTTTTTCGTCGTTCAGGCCGTCTTTGGCTATGATAGAACTTGGGGCAATAAGTTTGAGCTTGATATAACCTATGTTTAGAATATTGCATATTGGGGGTATAGCAGCACCAATGCGCTTGCTCATTGCCAACATATCAGGTACATTGTCTAAAATTGCATCCCTAAAATCTTTATAAATACTATTGAAAATGACGTAATCCATTTTCACCCCTTAAAAGTCCACATATTATACACCAAAAACGTGTTCTAAAACTAAATAAAAATATTTCAGAAAGGTAAAGAAAAATTAATAAATCTTCCTGTTTTTATTCCGCTTTAGAACAATGATATGGCTAGTGGATTGGTGGGAAGAATATGTAGGCGATAATGATGGCGGCAATGACTCCGACGGCATCTGCAATGAGGGCGCAGGTGACGGCGTGGCGTGTCTTTTTGACGCCTACGGAACCGAAATACACGGCGATAATGTAAAATGTCGTGTCGGCTGCACCCTGGAACATGCAACTGAGGCGGCCTGCAAAGCTATCCGGGCCAAGGTTCTTCATGGCGTCGATCATCATGCCGCGGGCGCCACTACCGCTAAGTGGCTTCATGAGGGCAGTGGGGAGGGCGGGTACAACGTCGTTTCCGACGCCGATAAGTCCGAGCAATGATGAAATGCCGTTCATGACGAGATCCATCGCGCCGCTTGCGCGGAACACGGCGACACCCACGAGAATCGCGACAAGGTTCGGGATGATCATGACGGCGGTGTTAAAACCTTCCTTGGCGCCTTCGACGAATGCTTCGTATGCCTGGACTTTCTTATAGCAGGCGAGTCCGAGGAATGCGACGATGACTCCGAATAGCACAAGACCGCTAATGAAAAGGCTCGTGGTGCCGAGCGCTTCGGCAGTGAGATGGCTAAAGTAGAACATCACGGCGATAACGCAGGCGCTGATGCCGCCAAGCCACATCACGGTTACAGGGTCCTTGAGTTTTATTTTCTGGAAAAAGCTAAGTGCGAAAATGCCTGCGATGGTGCTGAAGAACGTCGAGAGGAGGAGCGGGAGGAACACGTCACTTGGGTTTGCGGCGCCGAGCTGTGCGCGGTACGTCATAATGCTCACCGGGATAAGTGTAAGTCCGCTCGCGTTCAAGACGAGGAACATGATTTGCGAATCGCTTGCGACGGTCTTGTCATCGTTTGGGTTCAGGTCCTGGAGCTGCTTCATGGCCTTGAGGCCCATCGGGGTAGCCGCATTGTCAAGGCCGAGCATGTTTGCACTGATGTTCATGAGCATCGTGCCCACGACCGGGTGCCCCTTCGGGATTTCGGGGAAGAGCCTCGAAAAAAGCGGTTGCACGATTTTTGCCAAAATCTGGACGGCGCCTGCCTTTTCTCCGATTTTCAGGATGCCGAGCCACAGGCTCAAAATGCCCGTGAGGCCGAGTGCGATTTCGAATGCTGTTTTGGACATGTCAAAAGCGCCGAGAATTGCCTTGTTGAAAATGCCGGTATCGCCGAAAGCAAGCCACTGGACGATGCATGCGATAAATGCACCGAAGAAAAACACGAGCCAAATTACATTTAAAACCATGGCTCAAATGTAAGAAAAAAATAGCGATACGGCTGTGGGCTATGGGTACGGACCTACGGTCCTATGGGGTATGGGCTTGTGAAATTGAAAATGCTCAAAGCGAAGCGTGCCGAGAGGGCGACGCCCGACCTCATACCTCATTCCCTATATCGTCATTGTCGCAATTTCCTCGCCATCTTCTAGCGTGTGGATGCTGAATTTGGCGTGGCCGGACTCGCCATCATTGGCGGGTGTGCTTTCGTACAGCCCGAACGTGGGCGGGTTCCCGCCTTTCGGGAGGCTCGTCGAGCCGGGATTCACGAGAAGTACATCGCGGAAGTTCTTTTCGAGCTTCCAGATGTGCGTATGGCCGTACAGATACACATCAATTTGCGGCTTTTTTTGTTCAATGTTGTTTTTTTCAGGTGTAAATCCCGTAGATTCTATGGTTTCGAGAGCGGTTCGTGGAAAACATTCCGGCATAAAGATGTGGCCGTGGCTTAAAAAAAGATGCAGCCCGCAATCTTCAATGACCTTGTATTCGTTTTCGATGGGCATGTCGAGCATCATCAAGTCAACGTCGGCATCGCAATTCCCGCGGACAGCGAAAATGCGTTCTTTGTATGGAGCAAGAGCTTCGACAACTCCCATTGGACCATGCCCTGTCGGGAGCGGGTTTCGCGGACCGTGATAGAGCGTGTCGCCCAGCAAGAAAATCTTGTCGCAGTTGAACTTTTCAAAGAACGAGAGTGCCTGCCTTGCCGCCAAGGCAGAACCATGAATGTCTGATAAAATTAATGCACGCATAGTTAGTCAATGGTTGTTAGTCAATGGTTGTATTAGACGAGAGATCGCTTCGCTGGTAGACGAAAGACGAGAGTGGCGAATGCAGCGAATACGCTTGCGTATACATTGCAGAGCCGACCAGTCTTGGCTCGAAGAGCAAAGACGAGAGAGGAAAAGTCGCAGCTTCGCTGCCAAACTATAATCTTTCGTCTCTCGTCTGTAGCCGCGTAGCGGCGTTCTTTCGTCTTATTTCACTGTAATCATCGGGCTGGTTTCGCTCAAGAGGTAGTTCCATTCTTCGCGGATCTTGTCGTATTCGGTCGGATCGGCGTAGAGAGCAAACGTGGTCCACTTGATGCCACTGGAGGTCTTGGACTTCGGCTGCTTTTCGAAGCTTACGTAATCCGGGGCGCGGTTGAGCGGTTTTGCTTCGGTGAGCGATACCGTGTGGCCGCTAGCAGTCTTGATGTTGAGCTTGAAGCTGAACTGCGTCTCGTGCGGCATGCGGATGGGGTGGTGGCGCTTCGCGACCTTCGGGAGCTTGAAAAGGCTGCGTTCCCAGACGTTCGGGAAACGTCCCTTGAGTTCGGAACCGCCCTGACCAAAGTAACCTTTGGAAAGGTAGGTGTTCACGATGATGAGTGGCTTGTTGAACTGGTCGAGATTCTGGATGCGGATGTTGCCGATGCTCACGTCCGGTACGCCAGCGGCGAGGAACTGTTCCAAGAGCTTTTCCTGATCCTTGACATCGCGGCCGAAGAACTTGTTGCGGATGGCGCTTGCGAACTTGCCCTGGAGCTGCACGGAATCGCGGAATTCGCATTCGCCGTTAGCGCCGATGAACAAGTCGTGCTGAATGGCGATCTGGTGTTCCTGATTGTCTTCGAGAATCGGAGTCGTGACCACGTGGCTCTGGTCTCCGTCAATCACGAGGGCGACTTTGCCTTCCATGTCGAGCGGTACCGGGCGGTCATTGCCCGTCTTGTCGGTGGCGTCAACCCAGCGTTCGCTAATCTTCCCTTGCTTCGGGATGTAGAGGATCATGTGGTTGAACTGCTGGATGGTCGGCAAGTGCGAGAAACCTTCTTCTGTGAGGTGGATGGCCGTGAGGTAGCTCTTCACGCCAATGGCTTCGAGCATGTCCTTGAGCAAAAGAGCCATGTCCTTGCAGTCGCCGCGGTGTTCCTTGAGAGTCACTTCTGCGGTCTGCGGAATCAGGCTGTGGCCGCCGAATCGCACATCGCGGTAGCGGATGTCCTGGCGAACAAAGTTGATGATCGCCTTGACGGCATCGTCGCCAATCTTGTTCCCGCGCACTTCATATGCCTGTTCGCGAACCTTGACGGCCTTCTTGAACTGGTGGCTGATGAGGTTCTGATAATCGTCGCCGACATCGCGCCATTCCTGCTTGCCAGTGAGCATGAGACCAGCACCGAAGTCGCGGTATACTGGCATGTAAAGTTCCTTACGGACAATGACCGGGTTTTCGATTTTCCATTCGATACCGCCCTTGATCGGGGACTTTTCGAGCGGACCGTATTCTTCCGTGACAAAGCGTGTCGTATCGGCGTAAATGCGGAATACGGATTCTCCGACCGGCACGTCGCGGCTACTTTCGTAGTTCGTGTACGGAATCATGCCCTTGTTTTCAAGATTCGTACGGCTGAACTGCATGTAGATAAAGTCACCCGGAGCTAGTTCCGAAAGCGGGAAGTGTGCCGTCTGGCTTTCGTTGCCACCGCCAATTTCAGTTGCGTATGTAATATAGGCGCCGTTGAGTGTCGCTTTCTGCTTGAGTTTCCAGTTGCTGTCGTAAACTTCGAGAGCGTTCAAGAAAATGCGGTCGTAGCCCGGCAAGAAGTCGAACGTAAATTCGCGATAAATGGCGGCACCGCGCTGGTCGAGTACTTCGAGGAGCATTTCTTCGCTACGGACCCAGTTAGCACTCTTTTCTGCCTTGAGGGATTCTTTCTGGTAATGAATCACGGCGGGGAAGTCGCCTTCGACGGCGGTCTGCTTAGCTTGCGGGCGGAGGAGCGTCTTTAAGTCTGCCGTGCGGTCTTCAACAGGCGTAATCGGCTTCTGGAGCGTACGGTTGTCCGCCTTGCCGAGGTAAGCCTTCGTTGCGGAGAGGAAACTCTTGGCGTCTTCGTTGTCTGGGCGGAGGGCGAGGGCCTTGGTGAGCGCCTTTTCTGCATCGCGATAATTGCGGCTATAGAACAAGATCTTGCCGTGCATCGTCCATACTTTATAATCATTCTTGGCCTTGGCGAGTGTTTCATCGCTGATGGCGCGGGCTTCTTCGTAGCGTCCGAGGAACATGAGGGCATCCATGAGGGTTTCGCCAAGTTCCTTGCTCATGCCAAAGCGACCGCGGATGCCGTACAAAATATCGACGGCTTCGGCGTACTGGTCAAGGCCCATGTATGTCTTTGCGAGGTAAACGCCCAGGCGTGAACTCGGCTGCGTATCGAAAAGTCTCTGCACCACAATGAGGGACTGGTGGCGCTGTCCCAAGCCCCAGAGGGCATCGCTCAAGTTGATGACGTATTCCGGATTGTTTGGTGTGTAGCGGAGGGCCGCTTCGGCGCATTCACGGGCATGGCCGTAGTCGAACAAGGCTTCGTACATTTCGCCGAGAATGGAGAGCAACTTGCCGTTTTTACGCACGAGATCCATCTGGCTTGTGAAATAGCTGATGCCGGGGCCGTAAAGTTCCTTCATCTGGTACACAAAGCCGCAGTTGATCAAATAGAGCGGTTCTTCCGGGTCCATCTTGTTTGCGCGTTCAAAGTAGCTGAGGGCCACAAACGGCTGGTCTTCGAGCAAGCGGAGAATCCCGACCTGGCTCATGACGGCGGCGTTGAACTTGTTCTGCTTTTTGCGGGATTCTTCGTCACTTGCGGTCTTGGGCATGGCACCGACCTTGAGGCCGCTAATCGCGTTTTTCATGACGGATGCGTATTTCTTTTTGTTGATGCCCTGTGTCCAAGTGGCAATCAAGATGCCGCGTCCGTTATCGTAGAAATATCTACCTGTATAATAGAAGTCAAATTTATTGACGACGTGGGTGAGCGTGAATTCCTGGGCGTAGCGGTCACCGACCTTGACGCGCTGGACTTCAAAACCAGCTTCGTTCATGGAAAGTCCAAGACGGTTCAGAAGAACCTTAAACATGTCTTGCTGGCTGACTTCGTCGCCCGGGACAATTGCTCCGTATACAAAAAGCGAAATATCTTCTTTCTTGTTGCTGAGCACCAGGTCCGGGTCTTCATTCTGGCGGGCGACACTGGCCCAGGTGTGCCAAAGCGTATCGCTTGTGCTCCAGGAATAGCCGAGATCTGCGCTAGAATGCTGCATGATGCGTTCGGCAGAGAGTTCCGAAACTTCTTCTTTCACGACGTCTTTCAGCTTGAATGTCGCAAAGAAGTCTTTCCATTCTTGCTTGAGGGCGCCTGCGGTGAGCTGCGTGTCCGTTGCGGAAAGTGTGAGCGTGAAAATTCGATTCCCGGCGCCAATCACGAGACCGACTGCTTCGTAAGGCGTGTCGTAGCGCTTGCCGGCCACATCAAAGAATGCGCCTGTGGTGCCAAAAGCTTCTTCCGGGTAAGTTTCGGCGAGGGTCGCCTTCTTGCCGCTCGATTCGAACGACTGCATTTCGATTTGGGCGCGGTCCATGAGACGGAGCGGTTCACCTTCGGGGAGCATCACTTCGACGAGAACGGCTCGGCGCCCTGTCTTCGGGTTGTAAAATTCATAGGGGGCATTGTCTTCGCCGCCGATGATTGTCCATCCGTTGTCAGGTGCGGTAAATGTGCAACCGCTCGTTTCTATTGTACCGCCGGTAGCGATTGTGGTCGGAGCTTCTTCGGTAACATAGTCCGATGCTGAATCGTCGTCGTATGCTTCGGTTGTTTCTGAAACTTCTTGCGTTGGGGTCGGATTCACTTCGGGTGTATTGTTGCCGGCGCAGGAAATAAGGAAAAACAATCCGAAAGCCGCTGTAAGACGGGCGCATAAATTTTCTTTTTTTACAAACGAATAACGCATAATAATCTCGGGAAAAATGTTTAACACTCTAATTTTAGAAAAATAGGGTAGGACAAAGTAGCGCTTTGCGATACAAACGAGAATAATCTTATTATCCTTTCTTAATCTTTACATTGCAAAAAAATGGACTTATGTTAGATTTGGCTAAGAAAAAGGTGGGGGCTAACCTCACATGGCAGTCTTAACCCATTTGGACGGTTTTAGACCCATAAAATAGGATCCCAAATCTCTTTTTTTTCGATTATTACTACACAAAAATCCCGATTTTTTGTATCTTTCCTGCCAGCAAAGCTCCACCGTGTAGGTGGGTAGCAATTTCAACAATAAAAAAAGGATCCAATAATGGCTCTCAAACTCGGTATTAATGGTTTCGGTCGTATCGGCCGTATGGTCTTCCGCGCTGCTGTGGAAAACTTCTCCAAGGACATCACTGTTGTCGGTATCAACGACCTTCTCGACGCTGACTACCTCGCATACATGCTCAAGTATGACTCCGTCCACGGTCAGTTCAACCACGACATCAAGGTCGAAGGCAACTTCCTCATTGTTGACGGCAACAAGATCCAGATCTTCGCTGAAAAGGATCCGACCAACATTACTTGGGGCGCTCTCGATGTAGACGTCGTTGTTGAATCCACTGGTTTCTTCCTCACTGCAGAACTTGCTGAAGCCCACCTCAAGGCTGGTGCTAAGAAGGTCATCATGTCTGCTCCGTCTAAGGACTCCACTCCGATGTTCGTGTACGGCGTGAACGACAAGACCTATGCTGGTCAGAAGATCATCTCCAACGCTTCCTGCACCACTAACTGCCTCGCTCCGATCTCTAAGGTCCTCAACGAAAAGTTCGGCATCGTCCGTGGCCTCATGACCACCGTTCACGCTGCAACTGCTACTCAGAAGACCGTTGACGGCCCGTCCAAGAAGGACTGGCGCGGTGGCCGTGGCATCCTCGAAAACATCATCCCGTCTTCTACGGGTGCTGCTAAGGCTGTGGGTAAGGTTCTTCCGGAACTCAACGGCAAGCTCACTGGTATGTCTCTCCGCGTGCCGACTTCCGACGTTTCCTTCGTTGACCTCACTGCTGAACTCAAGAACGCTCCGGCTGCTGACAAGGACGCAGCATACGCAGCAATTTGCGCTGCTATGAAGGAAGCTTCTGAAGGCGAACTCAAGGGCATCCTCGGCTACACCGAAGACGCTGTTGTTTCTACCGACTTCCGCAACAATCCGTGCACTTCTATCTTCGACGCCAAGGCTGGTATCCAGCTCGACCCGACCTTCGTGAAGGTTTGCTCTTGGTACGATAACGAATGGGGCTACAGCAACAAGGTTTGCGAAATGGCTCGCGTTATCACCAACTACAAGGGCTAATTAAAGTTTAACTAGTGTTAGTGGTGTGGGCGTAACGCTCTAAGCAATTTGATTCCCGCACCTCCGCTAAAAAGCTTTTGGACCTCGCCACTCGGCGGGGTTCTTTTTTTGCGCCGAAGGCGCAGTAGGCAGTAGACGGTAGGCAGTAGGCTGTGGATTCTAAACAGGAATGTTATGAGATTGTTTTTATTTGTCATGCCCGACGCCGATCGGGCATCGCCCTCTCGTTTATGAAAAAAGGAGATTGAGTAAAGCTCGATGCCATCCCGAATCCCAGCTTCTCGTCATCCCGAATCCCGTAGGGATGAGGGATCCAGTTAAGGCTAGATTTTTACTGGATTCTGCTCCTACAAACAACTAATGACTATTGACTAATGACTAGCCACTAACCACTTCTTTCAGAAAATCTGCTTTGAGTTTGGAGAGGAGCGTTGCGGCCTGGCGCTTTTCTTTGCGCTGTTTGCGGTTGCAGAGCAGGGGCGCGATGACGCTTGGGTGGTGGAGTGCAAAAGGGAGTGAGGCTTCGGCGCCGAATGCTTTGGAAAGCACGATTGCCATTGACTTGTAATCGCGCAATCCTGCGAGACCGTGCACATTTTCAGTGTTGATTCTTTCCACTGCGCTTTCGGCTTCGTTGCTTGTCGCTTGAGCTACAAGATACGGCACTGAGAACATTTTGCCTCCGGCGTGCATCATGCGAAGTGTAAAGTCTGCAAGTCTTGCGTATTCAGGGAGCGTTGTGTCGAAACCGCCTGTGCGCTGAATAATGCGTCTCGAATAAATTCCGAGATACGGATGCGGTGCGGCGACGTAGCGCAGTGGGGCGTTCTCGTCGATTTCTACAAAGCCCGATCCTTTAGCGGCTGGCCTTAATAAAAATCCGCCTAAAAAATTTCCTTTGTCTGTACGAATGCGAGGCGCAAATGCATCGACCATCGGGAAGCTGTCTGTGACTTCTGCAACGTTGTTCAAAAAGTCGCGGTCGATCCTGATGCTTGGGTGCGCGAATACGACCCATTCTCCATCGATATCGTCCAGATGTTTGTTCCATTCGTTTGTATAGAACCAAGCTAGTTCTTTATCCGTGAATGGCGGTTGGGGACATTTCCCTAGAGATTCGTCAAAGTTTTCGTCAAAAACAAAAACGTCGAACTGGCGCATGGCTTATCTCAAATGATTCTAGAACTCTATGCGCAGACCAAGTCTGTGCTCATATCCCATGCTTTCGGCGAGGTACGAGAATGCGTAGTCAAAGCCGAACAGGTCTGAAGTGTAGCCAAGGCCGAGGCTGAACACGCGGGCTTCGTTCGATTCGTCGGGCCTGCTGGACGAAGATGCCAGCTCCTTGATGTCGCGGGACAGGTCGAGCCATGTACGTGTGAAACCTGCACGGATGCGGAAAAATTCTCCGAGCGCATATTCGGCGCCGAGGTTCAGGTCGGGTTCTGCATAGCGCGGAAAATCTGTTTCGGCAAACAAGGTCAAACGCGGGACGCTGCGCGGCTTGAGAAATCCGCCAAAGGCGAAAGTCTGTGATAATGGATAGGAGTCGTCGGCGTCTTTTTTCACATAGCCGCGAATCATTGCACCGAAATCTCTTGCCACAAAAGAGATGCCGTAATTTTTTGAA
Source organism: Fibrobacter sp. UWB4 (assembly GCF_002210345.1). Taxonomy (NCBI): domain Bacteria; kingdom Pseudomonadati; phylum Fibrobacterota; class Fibrobacteria; order Fibrobacterales; family Fibrobacteraceae; genus Fibrobacter; species Fibrobacter sp. UWB4. Next base: position 771,800 of record NZ_MWQI01000001.1, read on the forward strand.
TCAGACATCCAGGTCAAGCCCCAGTCGAATGCAGCTGCTAAAGCGGTTTGGTCACCAGACTCGCCAGTCAATTTGTCAGATGCGAACTTGAGCGTAGCACCAACACGGATGTGTTTCATCGGATAAGTTACCGTTGCCGTTGTCAGCTGGCTGAAGGGCTTGTATTCCTTACCTGTTTCTTGCCCGTATTCATCGTAACCTGTGATCGAACCGTAAGAAATCCAGTTGTACGAGAACTGTAGAATAAATTTCTGGTATTGCGTTGTGTACGAGAGCGTTCCCTGATTGCTGGCGAATTCACCTGTCTGCCAGTGGGCTTCGGCAACACGCTTTTTGCCCTCGGCAATGAGTACTGCAGCAGGGTTCAACTGAACAATGGACGGGTCCGTAGTCGGGAGTGCTGACGCCGATTTTTCGAGGGCTGCGTTACGCGGACTGTCGAAAGACGATAGAAATGAAAAAACTTCTTGCCCTGCATCGTGCTTTGAAAAGTAACCAAAATCTGCTGCGGGGCATGCAATTGCAATAGATGCTATCACGGAGAGTTTTTTCAATAAATCCATGATATAAATTTATAAAAAATCAGAAGAAAGTTTTTAAGTTATGAAGCTGTAAGCATATTTTTTTTGTTTATTACAGCTTATAATGCCTTTACAATATGGAAATGTTTTTGTATATTTGCTCCTGCTCGGGCTACTAGCTCAGTTGGTAGAGCAACGCCCTTTTAAGGCGTGGGTCGAAGGTTCGAGCCCTTCGTAGCTCAGTAATCGGTTCTGTTTAACGGAGCCGATTTTTTTATATTAAGACAAAAGTTTGTTTTTGTGAAAATTATATGGCAAGAGTTCCCTTTCTCGATTTGAAGCTTTTAAATGCTCCGTACATGGATGCATTGAAAAATGCCGCCTGTTCTGTTGTGGAATCGGGCTGGTATATCCGTGGGCATTTTTGTGAATGCTTTGAACAGGCATTTGCTGAATATTGCGGTGTGAAGTACGGCGTCGGCGTAGGGAACGGTCTTGATGCCTTAACCCTTATTTTGCGGGCGTCCATGGAATTGGGGCGCTTGCATGAAGGTGATGAAATTTTAGTGCCTTCGAATACGTTTATTGCGACTGTCCTTGCTGTTAGTGCTGTAGGGCTTAAGCCAGTGCTTGTGGAGCCATCTGCAAATACATACGATATGGATCCGAAGCAGCTTGAAAAAGCATGCGGTGCGCGAACCCGCGCCATTCTTGCGGTGCATTTGTACGGGCGCCTTTGTGATATGGATGAAATTTGTGAGTTTGCCAATACGCATGATTTGCTCCTGTTCGAAGACAGCGCCCAGGCGCATGGTGCTCGTATGAGCGATGGTCGCTGTGCGGGTTCGTTTGGATCGGCGGCTGGTTTCAGTTTTTATCCGACAAAGAATCTGGGGGCGCTTGGCGATGCGGGCATGGTCCTCACGAACGATGCCGATATTGCAAACATGGTGCGCGCTCTCGGGAATTACGGTTCTGAACGTAAGTATGTGAATAAATTCAAGGGCGTGAATTCCCGCTTGGACGAGATGCAGGCGGCGCTTTTGCTTGCAAAGCTTCCGCATTTGGACGAATCGAATGAACGCCGCCGAGAAATTGCGGTCCGTTATTGTTCTGAAATCAAGAATCCGAAGGTCATTTTGCCGGAGATTCCTGCGACGCCATCCGAGCATGTGTGGCATGTGTTCGTGATTCGTTTAAAGAGCGAAGAATCCCGCAATGAATTGCAGAAGTTCTTGGGTGCGCGTGGCATCGAGACGCTTATTCATTACCCGATTCCACCGCATCAGCAAGATGCGTATGCACACGAGTTTAATGGCGAGTATCCGATTGCTGAAACCTTGGCAAAGACGGTTCTCAGCATCCCCATGAGTCCTGTGATGACGGATGATGAAGTCTCCGAAGTGATTGGGGCGATTAATGAGTTCTAGGAATAAGATGTACAAAAAGGAGATGCCCGTTCGGTGGCGGGCATGACAACGAGTGGATAAGACTAAATCTGAACAGGTGAATTTTTGGAAAGCGTTTATGGGTTCGGGAATGGTGACTTTCCTGAATGCATTGCGTGTTTTTGTCGTGAACAAGCTTTTGGCTGTATTCCTTCCGCCAGCAGCATTTGCATGTGTCGGGCAGTTCATGAATTTCATGACGATGGGACAGGCGACCTCTTCGCTAGCTCTCCAGAACGGCTGGGTGAGCCTTACCGCGCAGAACAGGGATAACCTGGAACAGCTGCGAGGCGTGTGGCGTGGTGGATTCCGCTTGACGACTTATGCGAGTATCTTTACGTTTGCTGTGGCTTTAGTCCTGTGTTTTACAGTTCCTCTGGAAAGATTTTTTCCGGGCATTCATCCGCGTCTTGTGCAGGCGGCGATCATTTTTGCCTTGCCTGGAGTCTTGGCAACGAATGTTATCACGATTACAGCTTCTGTGATGAACGGACTTGGGCATTACCGCCGCTGGGCGCTGATCAATATGGTCTCGTCCTTGTGGCAGATGCTTTGGGTGGCATTTTTTATTTACACGGGGCGGTTGAGCGTCCTTTCTATTGTGGCGACGCAGTCCATTATCGCTGGCGTTTTTGCGGGGCAGATTGCGGCCCGAGCTGGTTTTAGCTTGAGTGAAATCCGCAAGTCTGCGCTTGATATCCGTGCTCCGTGGGGCTCTTATGCGTTGATGGGAATTGTGCCGATGGTGCTTTCTCCTGTGGTGCTGACGTTCATGCGAATGACCATTGGCGAGAATTTGGGATGGGATGCGGCGGGCATTTGGCAGGGCATCTGGAAAATTTCAGATTTTTTGACGGCGTTTTTCTCGGCGATTCTTGGCGTGATTATCTTGCCGAAGGTTTCTGCGAAAATGGTAAAATCGGAGTTTTGGAATATGTTCCGCCCGCTTTTGTTGAAGTCGATGGCGCTTGCGCTTGTGGCGGTTTTGATCCTCTATTTTGGCCGTTCGCTGCTGGTGGAGGTGATGCTTTCTTCTGCATATGCTGGAGCTGCCGATTATATTTCCGTGCAACTGTTGGGCGATTTTTTCCGTGTTGGAGGCTGGGCTCTTGGACTTGTACTGATTGCCCGCCGTGAAACGAAAAAATTCTTGGTTCTTGAAATTTGCTCTGAACTTGTCCTGGCAAGTGCAACCGTAGCTTTCGTTAAGCTTTATGAATTTAATGGCCCGATGATGGCGTATGCTCTCGAAAACTTTTTGACGCTTGTCGCCTCGCTTATTCTTGTCAGTCGTTTAGAGTGGTCTAAAACGGAAAGGACCGAAGCATGACTCCCAAAGTTTCTGTAATCTTGCCGAGCTATAATCACGAACCGTATGTTGAAGCGGCTGTACGTTCTGTCATGGAACAGACGGGTGTTGATTTTGAGTTGATCGTTATTGATGATGGCAGCAAGGATCGTTCTCCAGAAATTTTAAAACGGCTTTCTGAAGAATTCGGGTTTACGTTTATCCATCGCCCGAATCAAGGTGTTGTTGCGACGCTGAACGAGGCGCTTTCTCTTGCTCGTGGAAAGTATGTGTGTTCGTTTTCTTCGGATGACATTATGCCTCCAGATCGTCTCAAGAAACAGAGCGATTTTCTGGATGCCCATCCAGAAGCGGTTGCGTGTTTTGGACAAGTTGTTCCGCTGTATGAAGGCGATAGGGTCGGGACCGAAATGGACTGCCGCTACCTCCGCAGCGTACCGCAGGTGACTTTTGAGGAATCTTTTCTGGGGCAAAAGGCCTTGCATGGTTGTGCCGAAATGTTCATTCGCGAAAAGATTCTTGAAATTGGAGCTTATGATAAGCATTATTTCTTCGAGGATTATCCGCTTTTTTTGAACATCCTTTACCATTATGGCCCGCAGCCGGTTTCGAAGGATTTTGTGTGCTGCTATTACCGCGAACACGGTGATAATTTACATGTCAATCACGACCGGATCTACAGCGAAATATTGCGTATCCTGGCCGAAAACTACAGTACGCATCCCTTGTATAAAAAGGCCGTCCGCGCATGGAAAGCCAACTGGTTTTCTGCTGTGGCTGCCCAGAATAAACTAAAAGCGCTATGCCTGATTCCAAAGGTGATTTCTATTTCTCCTCGCTTCTGGATGCGCTTGCCTAAGCTGTTTATTCCGCGAAGGTTCCTGAAATTCTAATCTTCTACAATTTCATACGGCACATTGCCTAACAAAGATGCATACTTTGGAAAATTGGATGGATAGGTCTTGAATTTGTGATTATGGTAGAGCTTTGCTTTTGATGCCCTTGAAATGAGAAAAAATTCAGTGAATGCTTTCAGGTAATCGGTCGCGTTCTTTGAACCGTTGAAATCGATGTGGATGCTTTTCCCCTTGACCGTAACAACATTTGGAAGTTTTTCGGCTTCCGCAAGGAATGTCGGACTGTCTGCCGTTACAAGCGTTTTTCTTAATGTTGTATCCGAACTGTCATGCCCCACTGGATGGGGCTTCTCCTTCAAAACATTAATTGCCGCATCCATCAGTTTCCGCTTGCCTTTCTCCGGCAGTTCCTTGAACGTGAATTCCTTGAAATCCCCAAGCTTGTTCTGGAAGCGGAACGAAATTGCAGTGTAGCTTTCGCCTAGCAGTTTGCCGTAATGTGCAAGTTCTTGTTCTAAAATTAGCGATGGTTTGAAAAGTTCGTTAAAATAAATTGGAAATTCTTTGCCGACGGTATCCACGCACGAATAGAGATGGAACTGTTTGTGATTTGAATCGAGCTGGCGCTCTAGCGCAGAATCGTTGTTGAAATCTTCTCGGTAAAGTAAAACTGGCTTGGCGATTTCGCAATTGTGACTGATTTCATTTTCTCCAATAATCCAATTTACTTTGTTTGGCTGCAAAATTTCTTGAAGTCCAAATGGCGATGTATGGAAAATCTTGAAGTCGAGATTGTGCTCTTTGGCGAATTTGTATGCGCTGGTCATTCCGCGGAGCCTGTCGGTGAGTCCGCCGTGCATCCATTTCCCATCAGCCATGAAGATGAGCGTCTGGCGGCTGTCGCCATAGTCGTGATTCTCTCCATAATTCTCGTAGCCATCGCGTAAATGCCTTAACTTTATCCCTCGCTTGATCAAATAGTCGTGGACGCGCTTTTCACCGAAAACGCGCCGCGCTGTGCGGATAAAGACTTCTTTGGGCGTTAAGGGAATCACGAAAGTCCTTTCTTCAAAAGCTTGAAGAATAGTGGGCGAGGGAGGTACGAAAGTAGAATGGCCATGCGGTTTCGCATGCGGATTTTTAGGTCAAAGAAGGTGCCCAAACGGTACTTGCGGATGTGGGCTATCGCTCTTTTGCGGCAATCTGCAAATTCATCCGAATCCTCGGATCGCATCAGAATGCTGAAGCTTGCGCTTACGAGCATGCTGCGGGCGGCCTTGTACAACGGCTTCGAAACGTTCTTCATCTTATCGAAAACGTTTTCTGCAATGTCTAGTAGAACTGCTTTTTCGGGGGTAAAACGGGAGCTGAGAATGCTGTTGCTGCGTTTGCGGTATAGATAAAGTTTTGAATTCGTGATCGCGACTTCGTTTGCTGCCAAAAGAACATCGGGAATGGTCGCTAAGTCTTCGAAGATTACACCGGCAGGGAACAGGCGTTCTTTCCAGAGGCTTGCCCTGTATAGCTTGTTCCAAGCTGAATAGTCCGGCAGGGAATCCTGGTATAAAGCGGTTGCCGTCGCTTTCTCGGGTGTGAGTATTGTAGAGACAGCTGTGCTTGGCGCAATTTTGTTGGCTACGTATGTCTCGTCGATATACTGGCTTGTGCAACAGGCGATATCGGCTTGGTGTAGTTGTGCAATGAAAAAGAGCGTTTCAAGAAAGTTCGGAGCTACGCAGTCATCGCTATCGATAAACGTCACGTATTCGCCGCGCATGATCTTGAGACCCGTATTGCGCGCTTCGGATGGTCCTTTGTTCGGTTGCCCGATGAGCTTGAATCTCGAATCAGACGAGGCGTAACTGGCTGCTATTCTAGCTCCGCCATCGGTTGAGCCGTCGTCGATGATGATGGCTTCAAAATCTGAAAATGTTTGAGCGATAAGACTATCGAGGCAATCCTTGATGAATGCCTCGGTGTTGTACATCGGGATGATGACGCTTACGGCTGGCATTATTTGCCTTCGGTTTCGTCTACGAAACCTTTAAGTGCTTCGACCCAGCCTGCACGGACAAAAGCGCCAGCTTGGACAAGGTCGTTTTGAGCCTTTTCGTATGCCTTGAGGATGTTGTTGTATTCCGAAACATCCCGCATCATCTTCACGTCGTGGTGGAGCTTCTTTTCAAGCATGTCCTGCTTCCACTGGGCGACTGCGGCAAGATGTTTGCAAGATTCGCCAAAGCAGTCCAGATAAGCTGGCACGGTATCGAGGAACGTCTTTTCGTATGGCTTGGCTTTGGATTTGGCTTCTTTAACGAGTGCTTTCTGTGTAGTGACGTTCTTTTGCAGTTCGCCCATGAGCCTCACGATACGGATAAAATCCACTTGCGGCCAAATAAGGCTGAACGGCCACATTTTTTTCCAGTGGAACTTGAATATGGATTCGTGCGCGGTATTCTTGGCGCGCATCATTTCCTTGAGGTTGTTGTAGATAATTTGGGACGGTAATTTGTAAATGTCTTCGCTCATACCTGAAGAATATAAAAAATAGGCGTGTTAGTCCTTGTTTTTTACTTTAAATTTGCTTGTTTTTTTTAAATTAAAGTTTAGATTATTTCTGAAAACTCCTCTTTTTAAAGGAATACTATGGATAAGAAGAAAATGAAGATCCTCGTCGTGGTTGACGTTGTCATCCTCGTCGCTCTCATTGTTGTCCTGAAATCCCTCCAGGGTGGCTATGAGGAACAGGCTAAGAGAACTGTCAACGAACAGGAATCGGCTTATTTGGAAAAGAATACGCAAGTCCTCGTGGAACAGTGGCGCTCCGTCGATCAGTACAGCATGGCTTGGAAGCTTGTGTATTCCATGCTATCCGGTGCAAAGACTGAAGCTGCATTCAAGAGCAATCTTGCTGCGATTGAAAACGACAAGGATGCCCGCTTCAAGCAGATTTCTCACCTTTATACGGGTGCAGGTATTAACGATGCCGTGCAAAACAGCATCTATGAAAAGGCTGGACTTGCCGAAGGTTCTATCCTCGTCAAGAACGAAAAGGGTTCTAAGGAAGTCGCTTGCGGTAAGGACTGCGTCGTGAAGTTCACTTTTGCGAAGGGCAAGCTCAAGAATGTCGATTACAGTGCCCTGGTCCAGTATAACCTTGCAAACAGCCTCAAAATCGAAAAACCGGCTGAATACCATTTTGAATAAGGGAGAACGTCATGAATTTAAAGAATATTGCTATCGCTCTTACCGTTCTCGTCTTTGGCCTTATCGCCATGCTCTTCATGCAGAAGGGCAACTATGTCAACCAGGCTAAGGAACACTACGATGCCACGACGGCCAAGTCCTTCAAGGGCAACTCCATGGTCCTTGAACTTGTCAACAATGGAATCGAAACGAACAAGTCTACATGGGCTATTGCTTGCCAGGCCCTCCAGACGGTGAAAACCTCTCAGGATATGGCAAGGCTCGAAGCCAAGTTCTTCCCGGCAACGAAGGGAACCATGAGCATTACGAACAAGACGCGCCGTTTTGAAGCAAGCTCTGCTAACGTCATCGTCTCCACTTTCGGCAAGGTCGAAGAGGACAAGAAGACGGGCGTAAAGAGCCTCGCTGATCTCCAGTCCGTTGACGTGAGCGTACTCCTCGGCAATGTTGTCGCTGCCGCAGAATCTGACGAAGGTGCAGAAGAAGGCGACGAAGAATAGCACTTTGTCATGTCCGTCTTTGAACGGGCTTGTCCCTTTATACATTCTGGCCTTGTACCAGTTTTGTCATGCCCGCCATTGAGCGGGCATCTCCTGTTTAATAGGCATAATCCTTTTAATATGGAATATTAATTTCTTACTTTTTTGATACGAAATGAAGTGGGCTTAGTATATATTTGATGAGAGCAATGATAAAACTATTAAAAAGGAGGATTCTCCATGTTACAACCTGTCAACGGAAAATTTGATATGCCGACGCTCCCGTACGGAACTGCGGATCTAGCCCCGGCATTGAGCCAAGAGTCTATTCTTTTTCATTTTGGCAAGCATTTGCAGACTTACGTGAACAATCTCAATGCCGCACTTCCAGGGAGTGGTTTTGAAGGCAAGTCGCTTGAGGAAATTGTTAAAAGCGCTGAAGGGGGAATCTTCAATAATGCAGGGCAGATTTTGAATCATACGCTGTATTTCTTGCAGTTCAAACCAGCTTCGTCTAGCAATGTTCCTACGGGCAGAATTGCCGAATTGATCGTTCGTGATTTTGGTACGTTTGAAAAGTTCAAGGATGATTTCCAGACGAAAGGCGCGGGTCTATTCGGTTCCGGTTGGGTCTGGCTTTCGGCTACGGATAACGAGAAACTTGTAATCACGCAGGAAGCCAATGCCCAAAATCCGATAACAAAGGATCTTAAACCGCTCCTTACGTTTGACGTGTGGGAACATGCCTACTATATCGATTACCGCAATCGCCGTCCGGACTATCTCAAGGCGCTGTGGAACATCGTCAATTGGGATGTCGTGAACGAGCGCCTTGGCTAACTTTTCGTAAATACCGTCATCAGTACTAGTGTTGCAGCAAGGCGTTCACCTTTTCTGCAATTTCAGACATGTGTCCTTCGAGAAATTCTCCTGGACAAGCCTTGTTTGCAAACCACTTGTGGAGGGTAAGGTTCTGTAGAAGCTTACCCTCTGCGTCTGTTTTCCCTACCAGCGACTTGTCGTGCTTCCAGCGGAGCTGGGTAATGCCATTTCTACGGCATACGTCGGCGACGAGGGTGATTAACGAATCATATGCTTCGGAGTAGACGGCATAAGGGGATTTGTCATCACTTGATACTTCGATGGTGATGGCTCGATGGTCGTTTTCCGGGTTGCTGCTGCACCAACTGCGGGATGATTCCGGCACAAACATTGCGATTCGCCCGTCTTTACCGATGCCGTAATTTGAAGATGCCATAACGGCTTTGTTCGCAAAATGAGTCCCGAGGCTTTCGACTGACATCTGGCCTGCTGTGCAATGGATGGTAATTGTATCTATCGCGTGTGTCCTTATTGTTGTCTTGTTCGGTGACAGCGCAACATAAGATACGAGTGGACTGTTGGTGTAGTTTGCCATGTGCATTCCCCTTCTTGGTTTGTTTGTACAAATGATTTATATTTTACTGTATTCGTAATATACTTTCATTTGTGTTTTTTACAATTGTGTATGCACAAAATTACAGATGCGATACACGTATGCGGGACGCTAAAGGCTTTTTGTCATGCGTGTACATTCAAAGACGCCCCAGCGGTGCGGTTGATCACCGATGAGCTTGTATCCGAGTTTCTCGTAAAATCCTGTGGCTTCTAGGCGGCTGTCGATGATAATCTGTTTATAGCCGCACTCGGCAATCCATTTTTCGGCTTCGCGGACGGCCATGGCGCCGAGCTTTTGGCCGCGATATTCCGGCATCACGACCACGCGCCCGATTGTTGCCGTTTCTGCGTCAATTTCGTAGAATCTGCACGTCGCTACAGGATATTCATCATCCAGTAAAACGATGAACTTTGTGTCGTCACAGTCGTGCTCGTCGAATTCATCACGGAGTGATATGTGGTACGCCCGATTCATCGCTTGGATGCGTACGCTGTATGCACCTGCGCGTTGCCATTCTTCTGTAGCTCGGAGAACTTTAATATCCATTGAAATGCCCTTTAATCAAGTTTGTCGAAGAAAATCTCGCCGTCTTGCTGGACGATGGTGATGGTGTGCGCGCCTTTGTTGCCCATGTCGTTGTAATGGACAAGGTATTTGCCGTTGCCGAGATGTTCGATTTTTTCGATTTCATGAATGCCTTCGCCATCCTGGGCGTCGCTGCGGAATTTCCAGACGGCGTAGCCGCCACCATCGCTGAACTCGTCGTTGTACGCTTTTGAAAGCTCTTGGGCGAGACTCTTTGTGCAATACTTTGCGATGACAGCATCGGTCGCTTCTTCTGTTCCGAATATGTAATTGCTGTAGAACGACTGGATTTTTTCTATGGCCTTGGAATCTGCGTCGTTGCTAGTGTTCTTTTTTGATTCTTCTGGCAAAAAGCCGTGGTTTTTGAAAATGTTGAAAATTTTGCTGTAGCGCTCGTCGTTATGTTCGCTAGGTCTAATGGAAAATCTATTTAAACGCTTTTCATTTGCGACCTCGATGGATACGTCTGAACATAGATAAGCAATCTGGTATATGTCTAAATAAACACCAAGGGGCTTTGTCTCGATGGAATTTAAATCGAAAATGTTCAATTCGATAAATTCATTGTAAATGGCCTTGGCTTCTTGCGGTTCTGCTGTTTTTACTGTTTTATGAATGGCTTTGCCGTCGTCTTCATAAGTTGTCTTGGTGCATTTAGAAAAATCGGCAGTTTTGCATGTGAACTCCAGAGCGAGACCGCCCATATCGTCATTGGAAAAGGCGTACCGTAGAGAGAAAAAATCACCTGATGAAATTGGCTTTAAGTCGTATTTGCTTAAAAGGTTCTTTAAATTTTGTTCGTCATCTGCGTTGAATTCATGAAACTCGTCAATGCGAAAAATATTTGCACGGTCTAATGTAAAGATGATATCATGATGAAAGTATATCAGTGCGACTACGCATATTGCCACTGCGATCCAAATAAATTTTTTCTTTGACATAATTCTAAGGCTTGATGGTTATAGGTGTACCGTCCTTGACGGCGTCGTAGATTTCTTCGATTTCGTCGTTTGTGACGGCGATGCAGCCGGCGGTCCAATCCTTCCACTTGTGCCAAAATTTAAAGAGAAATGCTGGAATCTTGTTCGGGTAGCCGTGGATCATGATATCGCCACCGGGCTCGTAATTGCCTTCTTTTGCGGCCTTGATTTGTTCCGCGTTCGGGTACGAGATCCTCAGCGATAAATGAAAAATGCTTTTGGGGTTGTGCCTTTCGATGGTATAATTGCCTTCGGGCGTCTTGTTGTCGCCGGATTTGACTTTTGCTCCGACTGGATTCTTACCCAATGAAATTCTGTATGACTTGACAACGACATCGCCGTTGCGCAAGTGCATTTGGCGCTTCGCCTTTTCTACGAGAATGTTATCGATGGGTGAGGTGAGCATGGCTTTGGGGGGGGCCTTTTCCGATGAGCAAGAGAACAAAAGAAATGTTAGTACAAGTAGGAGTATTCGTGATAATTTCATCAGAAGTTTTTGAAATGTTGTATGTTAATACATTTTGCAATATACAAAATGTTTAATAGGTTGTAAGCAGCGAATATGGCAAGCTTTAGGCGAATTTGATTATCAATTTTTTTCCGAGTGCCGCTGCAATTTTGTAGAGAGTTTCTACGGTAGGTGTGCCTTTGGGGGTCTCAAAACGCTGGTACGCTTGCGGTGTGAATCCGGCTGCTTTTGCAACTTCTGCTTTTGTTTTGCCACGGCGGGCTTCAAAAATTTTGTACGCCACTTCAATTCTTGGGGATAGTTGAATGGCGACAAGGTTTTTGTCTGCATCAGGCATCGTCTTTGGATAAACGAACGAATAACCCATATCAAGGTCGCATTCCATTGCTCCATCAAGTGCGTCCTTTGCCTGCTTAATAGCTTCTTCGCGAGTTTCGCCAAATGCGTTTACGTTCGGTAGGTCCGGGAACGAAACCACGTATCCCATGTCTTTATCTTTTTCAATTTTTGCAGCGTAATCCATGATGTCCTCCCGATTAATCAAATTGCTTTAGAATGCGCTTCAAGTATGCTCCCTCGATTTCGTGCTTGTTTCTTTGTATCGGCACTGATCGTCTTCCGGGCTTGGTGTAGATGTAGTGATCGCCAGAAACTCTAGCTTTAACCCATCCATGATCTTCGGCGTATTTGCATATTTCTCTAAATTTCATAATAAAAATACAACCTTTTTGTTGATTTGTCAATATATTTGTTTATCTTTCGTGGCTAAAAAGGTGACAATATTTGCTTTTTTTGAATGTAAATAAAAAGAATGTCGTATTTTGACATTCTGGAAGCTTTTTGAAAAATGCTGGAAGTGTGTACGAAGGAGGAGGGCTTGTTATTGAATTGAAAATAATTTATATCTTAAAGACTATGAAAAATAAATTTGAAGCTAATATAGCCCAATCCAAAATGCAATCTGAGAAAATGCTGAAAACTATGCAGCAACTCTCTGCTGATGCGGTTTATACTGGCGCCTTCGAAATGTCTTTGGATGAAATTAACGCTGAAATTGAAGCTGTGAGGAATGGTCTATAATGCTGTCTTTTAAAAAGCATGCGAAAAAGTTCAATCTAGACGAAGAGGAACAAGAAATCCTTGCCGATTTCGAGGCAAATCATGCAGGAAAAACTCAGATTACCGAGGAACGCAGAAAAGAACTTGCGTCGTTGGCTAACGGTTTTTACAGGCATGAATCCTAAATCCCCTTACATCCCGCATGCCTTTTTCAGATTGTCTTTATCATCTGGGCAAGATTCCATGATTTTGCAGGCTTCTTCTTTCTTGTTATCGCGGTAAAGCTGGTAGGCGTAAATGCAGGCGGCTTTTTCGTTGCCCGCTTCGATTTCGCTCATGAACAGGTTGTCTGCTTCGGCGAGCTTTTCGCTGTTGTTTTCGGCCTTGGCTTGTTCGCGGAGAACGATGGCATATTCGGGGTTCAGAATTTTAGTGTCGCCTCCGTGGTTGAGGGCCTTTTCATAATAATGCTTGGATGTTTCGAAGTTGTTCAGGCGACCTTCGGCGGCGGCAAAGCCCCAGTAAGACTCGTAGCGGGTAGAGTCTATAAGCCACGCCTGGTTGAAGCGCTTGATGGCGGTTCCTATATTGCCTCGTTTGAAAAAGGACCATCCGACAGCCATCATATGGTCAAAAGCTTGTTGTTCTTTGCCTTTGACGGTGTTTAAAAATTGCTGGTCTGCTTGCAACATTTCCGGGTTTTTGGGCTGGTTGCCGTATTCTGGGATTTCGTTGATGCTGCGTTGACGAAGACCGCTTGCGCAGCCGACAAGTGCGAAGATGCTCAATACAGAAATGATAGTCGAAAATTTCATATAAAACCTCCTTAAACGAATAATCCAATTAGTTTGATGCTTGCAACGCGGCCAAATTGAATGGCAGCCATTCTAATATATAGTTTGAAAATGAGTGCATATTTTCAATATAAATTATTTTAAGGCGAAAAAAAAACGCCCAGGCTTTGAACCTGGACGTTTTTGAAAGGGAGGTGCCTGCTCGGAGGCGGGCATGACATTTTTACTGTCTACTTCCTACCGTCTACTGTCTACTTCAGAAAGTTCATGTACGGGAGCTTCTTGGCGAGTTCCTGCACCTTGTCGGCGTTGGCCATGAGGGCGGAGCGTGCGTGCCAGGAGCCGTCGAGGAACTGACCGCGGGGGCCGTCAGCAAGCGTGAGCTCGATGGTTTCGTCACCCATCTTGAGCGTACGGCTTTCGGTGCTGGTGACGAGTTCTTCGCTCGGGTGAGCTTCGATCCAGGCGAGGATCTTGTCTGCGACTTCGTGGCTCACCTTGTAGCAAGGAACGCCAATAGCGACGCAGTTACCGAAGAAGATTTCGGAGTAGCTTTCGGCGATGATGGCGCGGATGCCCCAGCGCTTGAGAGCCTGCGGAGCGTGTTCACGGCTGGAACCGCAACCGAAGTTCTGGTTCGAAACGAGGATGGAGCCGTTCTTGTAGGCCGGATCGCGGAACGGGTGGACCTTGCCCTGAGCGGCGAGGCCAGCGATATCGTCGGCAAAGGCGTTTGCGCCGAGGCCTTCGAACGTGACGCACTTGAGGAAGCGTGCCGGGATGATACGGTCAGTGTCGATGTCGTTGCCGCGTACAGGAACGCCGGAACCTTTAACAATGTCGATAGAATTCATCTTTTAAATCTCCTTGCGTTACTTGATGTACTTACGGACGTCGGTGATCTTGCCTTCGATGGCGGCAGCAGCCACCATGGCGGGGCTCATGAGGATGGTGCGGCCCGTGGGGCTGCCCTGGCGACCCTTGAAGTTACGGTTGCTGGAGCTTGCGCTGACCTGGCGACCCTTGAGCTTATCCGGGTTCATAGCGAGGCAGAGTGAGCAGCCTGCTTCGCGCCATTCGGCACCGGCTTCCTTAAAGATCTTGTCGAGACCGAGCTGTTCGGCTTCCACCTTGATCTTCATGGAACCCGGAACGACCCACATCTTGACGGTCGGGGCGATTTTGTGGCCCTTGATGATTTCGGCGGCGGCCTGCAAGTCGGAGAGGCGGCCGTTGGTGCAGCTACCCACGAAGGCGATGTCGATCGGGCGGCCAATCATCTTGGAACCTTCTTCCCAGCCCATGTATTCGTAGGCTTCGGAAATGACCTTCTTTTCGCTGCCTTCGAATTCGTCGATCTTCGGCATATTGCCGTTGAGCGGAATGGCCTGAGCCGGAGTGATACCCCAGGTAACCATCGGTTCGAGGTTGTCGCAGTTGATTTCGACTTCGTCGTCAAACTGGGCGTCGGCGTCGGTAGCCACAGACTTCCAGTAAGCAACGGCTTCGTCCCACTTGTCAGCCTTCGGGGCGTACGGACGGCCCTTGAGGTATTCAAAAGTCTTTTCGTCGGGGTTGCAGTAACCGACGCGGGCGCCACCTTCGATAGCCATGTTGCAGACCGTCATACGGCCTTCCATGCCCATTTCTTCGATGACCGGGCCTGCAAATTCGTAAGCGTAGCCAACGCCACCGTTCACGCCGAGCTTAGCGATGTAAGCAAGGGCGACGTCCTTGGCGGTCACACCCGGCTTGAGCTTGCCGGTGAACTTGATGCGGCGAGTCTTCAAGGGGCTCATGGCGAGCGTCTGGGTGGCGAGAACGTCTGCCACCTGGCTTGTGCCGATACCGAATGCGATAGCGCCGAATGCGCCGTGGGTTGCCGTGTGGGAGTCACCGCAAGCAACGGTCATGCCCGGCTGCGTAACGCCTTCTTCGGGGCCAACGATGTGGATCACGCCCTGTTCAGCAGTAGCGGGGCCAAAGAACTTGATGCCGTTGTTCTTGGTGTTGTTTTCGATATGGGAGAACATCTCTTCGGAAATGCCGTCCTGGAGCGGGCGGTTGCGTTCCGGGAATGTGGTCGGGATAATGTGGTCGACCGTTGCAAAAGTGCGTTCCGGGAACAGCACCTTCTGGCCTTCTTCGCGGAGCTGGGCGAAGGCCTGCGGACTCGTCACTTCGTGGCAGAGGTGAAGCCCGATAAAGAGCTGGCACTGGCCGCTCGGGAGCTTAGCTACCGTGTGGCTTTCGAAAATTTTCTGATAGAGTGATTTTCCCATAGATTTGTCTCTTTTAGGTTTGTTTTATTGCGGGCGTAAATATAGAATTTTAGACGAAAGACGAAAGACGAAAGACGAAAGAATAAACAAAAAACACGGCCTTGAAAGCCGTGCCAATGTAGTCTTAACAAGAAAAACTTGAATTAGAACTGTTCAATCTGAGTGTTGAACTTGTACTTGTCCTTGTAGTAGGCAAGCATTTCGTTGCTGTTGGAGAACGCGCGGCGCAGCGGATCGCGGAGGGAAGGTTCTCTCTTGACTTTCTTCTGGATTTCAGGAACAACGTCCTTGAAGAAAAGTTCGTTGCTGGCTGCTGCAACATGGTTCTGGTTGAAATCCATGTGGTAACGGCGTTCAACCATCTGGAACAAATCGGACTGGCAGGAATTTTCTGGCGGCAAGTGGCTTGCGACAGGCATATAGCACTGCTTGATGTAGTCTTGCTTCATGCTTACGATGAGGCTATCAATGGCGGGAATGTTGTGTACCGAATCGTGATGATAAGCGAGTTCGGCTTTGGGGGTAACAACGCTGGAGCAACCGGTGAAAAGTGCTACTGCGATGATGAGGGATGCCCCAATGATGGATTTTTTCATGTCCTAATCCTTTTGTTTTGACATTGCTTTTTTTACTACATCAATCCCGTGTACCAAAGTTACTTAATTGTGGATTATTTTGCGATAGTATGGGTGTAAATTTGCTGTTACAAATGCCCGTTTTTTGCATATTTTTACGTTACGTGTGACGTAAAACACCTAAAATTCTATTTCGATGTTGGTTTGAACTTGTAAAACCACTTGATGGGGTCAATGACATCGTAACGGACATTGCCGACGCGTTTTTTCCCTTTCTTGCTGACAAGGCCTGTTACAATGTGCGCGTGGGGGCCTGTGGTGTGGCCTGTGGTGCCGACCGTTGCAATCGGGTCGCCCGGCATGACTTCCTGACCGTTCAAATAAAGGAGCTTGTCGCAGTGCATGAACAGGATAACGTCTTGCTTACGAACGAGCGCTATAATCACGCCACCGCGTTCATCGCGGCTTGTCCAGGCTTTTGCGCCAAACGGGGCCAGAATACGCGCACCTTGGCGGCTTGCGACGTCGATGCCGTTGTGCTTTCTCTGCGTGGCCGTTGCGTATTCGTGGTAAAATTCGGTTATATAGGATATGCTGTCCGAAATGACTGACGTCCAGTATTTCCATGCGGCGCCGATGGTGTCTGCCGAGGCTGGACGCTTTATGTCGTCTGGACGCGAAAAGCGGATTGTTGTTCCTTTGGGCGGAATGTTGAGGTTTCCCTTTTCCCAAGCGGTTACGCCAAAACCGTTATCTTCAAGCGTTTTTGCAACGTAGTTCTTGATCATCTTCTCGTTTGTGATGATGGCGTCAAATCGACCTATTGCGTAACGGGCGATGCGTTGCATGTTTTCAACGCCGTCGAAGGTGTATTCAAATGACGGGGCTACGGATAGCTGGTTTCTTTCCTGGATGCGGTCGCGGAGATTAGAATCGCTCCTGTCGATGTCTGTGACAAAGAGGAATGGTGCGACAATGACGGCTAAAAGCAGTAGCGGGAACAGGTTGCGAACGAGCCTCGGTACGCCGTCAAGCGGATTTTTGACGAGAATGGAAACCTTATGGAGCTTTTTGACGATTTTTGCGAATTCTTCGGGATTTTTTTGGAAATCGGCAGCGAGAGCTTCTTTGGTGGCGCAGGCGTTGCGGCGGATTGCTTTACGGGCTTTCGGGTATTTCCGCCTAGCGGGGAGTTCTTTTGAAAGCCATAGAATCTCGATTCCTTGGGATTCCTTGACATCCTCGATGAACGATGCTGCCGAGTTTGATGATTTCTCGGTGACATGCATGATCAGGATTCGGGCCATCGAGACCAGTGCTCCGACATTTTCAACTTGTTCTGTCGAAATGATTCCGATGACGTGGGGGGCAATCTTCTCGAGGTTCTTGAGATTGTGGTAGAGAGTTCTAAATTCGGTGTCCGATGAGGGAATGGCTTTTTTCCCTGAGAACATTATGTTTCCGTCGGTGGCGGAAATCTGTTCAATATCGTCGTGGGAAAGTCGCTTTTGAGAAAGATCTAAGGCCTGGAACGGCGCGTTTCCTGTGAACGGATGCTTGCCGGAAAAGTCAATTACAATAAAACGCGCACCGGCGTTAAGTGCCAGTGCGAATTTTTGCAAGGCTTCCGTGGGCAGCGCATCTTCGTCAGAGATGGCGAAAAGCGTTAGCCCGCCTTGATTGTAAAGGTTTTCCAGGACCTTTCTTTGCATGCCTTACTTGGCGGCACCGCGCGGATAGGAGTAGCCAGAAGGAGGAGCTGCGACGAACTTGTCGACCTGGAGGTAAAGTTCTTCAGCGGATGCGGCCGGGTTGAAGAAGATTTCCTGGTTTCTGTTCTGGCTGCGGCCCTTGATCGGCTCGTTGCGGCGGCCACGGCTGACGATGCCGAGCGGGAGCACTTCGAGGAGCGGCAAAAGGCCGAAGTAACGGAAAAGGCTGAAGTTCTTCTGCCAGGTGGTGCGTTCTGCCAAGATAGCAAAGGTTCCTTCGATGATAGACTTGCTCTGGAGGAGATCTTCAGAGGTCATCGTCACGAGTTCGTGATTGGTGGGGAAGTTATTCTGGAAGTTTACCATGTCGCCTTTGAGATAGTTGGCGTCGCAGAGAAATACGAATTTCATTGTTTTTCCTGATTTGTATTGGTTTATTTTAAAAAATAGTTTTTTTTGGAATGTTTTGTCACTTTTCGGAGCTGTTTAGAGACGGATAAGGCCGCTTTTTTATCCAATTTTACAAAAAATTTACAATAGATTGGGGCTATAACAGTTTTTTTTCACAGTAGGTGTTTTTTTGAAAGGAGGTCTTTAGGCGACTTTTTTTGCCTGCTTTCGTATAACTCGTTGATAGTCAAGGAATTATGCGATTTATGGAAAATTGTTGGACAAAAATATCTTTTTTTGCTATGAAAAAAGATGATAGACAATTGAAAAGATTTTAAGGAAAAGCGTTATATTTAAATACGTTTTAAGGACGTGTGATAAATTTCATAGGGAAATTTTGATTGCGTGTATGGTATTCGGAGAAATAAAATGAATAAACTGAAAAGGTCCATGACGACCTTGCTTGCTTCTGCTAGTGTGATTGCAACGTCATCGTTTGCGCAAAATCCTGCACCTGCGGCCCCGGCTCCACAAGATGCTCCCGCGCCTGCAGCTGCTCCTGTGAGCGAACCCGCCCCGGCTGTTGAACCTGCTCCGGCGAACGAACCCCCTCAAGTTGGCGGCATTCCAGGCGAATCCATCCTGGAAGGCGGAACTTTTTCGAAGATTAAACTCGACAATTTTGTATCTGACGATTCTGACCAGCCCTCGCAGATCCGTTGGAAGGTGAGCGGCAACAAGAATTTGAAGGTTTCGATTGCTCCCGACCATACTGTTGAAATTGCGACTCCGAATCCGCTTTGGAACGGTTCGGAAGACTTGACCTTTACGGCAACGGACTCCAAGGGCGCTTCTGCTTCTGAAACGGTGAACTTTACGGTTGAATCCGTGAATAACCCGCCAGTGGTTTCGCAGATCCCGAGCCAGGTCATTACGGAAGGCAAACAGTTTGCAAAGATCCGTCTGGACGACTTTGTGAACGACCCGGACCATAAGAAGGACCAGATCTCCTGGGATACGGAAGTTATCCCGGCTGGTGGTCCCCAGGCTGATGGCGACCTGTCCGTGACGATTGACGGAAACCGTGTAGCGACAGTCGTCGTCCCTGATGCTCATTGGTATGGCGCTGCCACAATCAAGTTTATTGCCAATGACCCGGATTACGGTAGCGACAACAAGACGGCCGCATTTACGGTTACTCCGGTGAATGACCCTCCGGCATTCACGAAGAAAATCCCGGACCAGGTTATTGATGAAAAGAACCAGTTCGACATGATATCCCTTGCGGACTATGTTACGGACCCGGATGACGATGTCATGAAGCTCAAGTGGTCGGTGACGGGTAACAAGGACTTGAAGATCGAAATCGATAATTACGGCTCTGCCATCGTGACCATCCCGAATGAATACTGGAACGGTCAGGAACGCGTGACGTTTACCGTGACGGACGCTGCCGGCGCTTCTGCAAAGCAGGACGTGCTCTTCAAGGTGAACTCCATTAACGATGCTCCTGAGTTTGTTCAGAACATTCCTGACCAGACGATTGACGAAAAGCAGGAATTTGCACCGATCCAGCTTGGACAGTACGTGAAGGATCCTGACCACCGCATCGAAATGCTGAAGTGGGCTGTCTCGGGTGCCAAGGACTTGAAAGTCTCTGTTTCT
This sequence comes from Fibrobacter sp. UWB4, assembly GCF_002210345.1. Classification (NCBI taxonomy): domain Bacteria; kingdom Pseudomonadati; phylum Fibrobacterota; class Fibrobacteria; order Fibrobacterales; family Fibrobacteraceae; genus Fibrobacter; species Fibrobacter sp. UWB4. The sequence continues at coordinate 791,570 of NZ_MWQI01000001.1, forward strand.
GGCGGCGTTGCTACGATTCGCATTCCGAACAAGCTTTGGAATGGCTCTGAATCCATCAAGTTCAAGGCTACGGACCCGGAAGGCGCTTCTGCAGATTGCGAAGCCATGTTTACGGTCAACTCCGTGAACGACTTGCCGAAGTTTATTCGCCCGATTCCGGCACAGAACATCAACGAAAAGCAGCAGTTCACAAAGATCAAGCTTGATGACTTCGTCAAGGACGAAGACCACAAGAATTCCGAACTTTCCTGGGATGTCGAAGTCAAGCACCAGGGCCCGATGCCGGAAATGGGTACGCTCAATGTGACGATTGATGACCAGCATGTCGCCACTGTTGAAATCCCGGACCCGAGCTGGAATGGCAACACGGTTGCTACATTCACCGTGACGGACCCGGAAGGCGGTTCTGCAAAGCAGGATGTCGCCCTTAACGTGCGCTCTGTGAACGATCCGCCGGTATTCAAGAAAATCCCGGACCAGGCTATCGAAGAAAAGAACGAATTTACTTCGTTTATTCTAGATGACTACCTGAGCGATGCTGACCATGACTTCTCCAAGCTCAAGGTTGAAGTGACGGGCAACAGGGATCTCAAGGTCAATATCGATAACAGATCCCATGAAGTTTCTGTGAAGATCCCGCACGACCAGTGGAATGGCACCGAAACGTTGATGTTTACGGCTACGGACCCGGAAGGCGCTCGTGCATCGACTTCTGCCAAGTTTACGGTCAAGGCGATCAACGACCCGCCGGTCATGAAGGACATTCGCGAACAGACCATCAAGGAAAAGGGCGAATTCCAGCCGATTGAACTTGATAATTTTGTTGAAGACCTTGACCATGCCAAGAATCGCCTCAAGTGGACGATTACGGGCAACAAGGAACTCAAGGTCGCTATGGATGCTGCCCATGTTGCACGTATCACTCCGCCGTCTCCGCAGTGGCACGGTGCCGAAGCTCTGACGTTCAAGGTTTGCGACCCGGATAACGCTTGCGATGAACGCACGGCGAACTTCACGGTGGAATCCGTGAACGACGTTCCGATGTTCGTGAAGCAGGTCATGCCGCAGACGATTCGCGAAAAGGGCCAGTTCCAGCCGATTAAGCTTGCTGATCTTGTGAAGGACTTGGATAACAAGCTTTCTGAACTCACGTTCTCTGTCTCTAGCAAGCCGGCTGCCGGTTCCAAGAAGAGAGATTCTGAACTCAAGGTCGAAATTGATGATCAGAAGGTTGCAAAGATTGTTATTCCGAACAAGTTCTGGAATGGCGCTGAAGAAATTACGTTTACGGTGACGGACCCGGAAGGTGCCAAGGCTTCTTCTTCTGCACTCTTCACTGTGGAATCCGTGAACGACCTCCCGGAAATCAAGCAGGTCGTAGACCAGACCATTCAGGAAAAGGGTGAATTCACTCCGTTCAACGTGTCTGAACTCGTGTCTGACCCGGATGACCGTTTTGAAAGCCTGAAGATTGACTTTACGGGCAATAAGGACCTCAAGGTCGATATGTCCAAGGCGGGCGTCGTGACCGTCAAGACCCCGAACAAGATGTGGAACGGTTCCGAAAAGGTGACGTTCACCGTGACGGACCCGTCTGGTGCTAAGGCCCGCACGACGGCAACATTTACCGTTGTCTCCGTGAACGACCCGCCGGTCATGAAGGAAATTGCAAGTCAGACTGTCAAGGAAAAGGAATCGTTCAAGCCGATTGAACTTGACAATTACGTTGAAGACCTTGACCATGCCAAGAATCGCCTCAAGTGGAAGATCGAAGGCAACAAGGATCTCCGCGTGACGATGGATGCAACGCATAAGGTGACCGTGACTCCGCCGAACGCAAGCTGGAACGGTTCTGAAAAGATCCGCTTCACGGTGACGGACCCGGATGGCGCCTCGGATAGCAAGGAAGTGACATTTACCGTGCTTTCTGTGAACGATGCTCCGGAATTTGTACGTGACCTCCGCGACCAGTCGATTGACGAAAAGAAGCAGTTCCAGCCGATCAAGCTTGCTGACTTCGTGAAGGATGCGGACCACAAGATTAGCGATCTCAAGTGGACGTTCAAGGTAAGCCCGATTAGCCAGGCTTCTTCCAAGAAGAAAGGCAAGAAGGATGACGAAGAACCGGCTGGTGAAATGCTCCGCGTGAACGTGGATGCAAACCAGGTGGCTAACATTGTCATCCCGAACAAGTACTGGCACGGCGCTGCAAACATCACGTTTACGGCAACGGACCCGGAAGGCGCTTCTGCAAGCAAGACGGCTCGCTTTGAAGTGCGCTCCGTGAACGATGCTCCGGTGATTGCTGCTAACGCTCCGACGGGCGAAACGATTCTCGAAGGTGGCCGTTTCAAGACGATCGACCTTTCGACTCTCGCCGAAGACCCGGATCATCCAGCATCTTCCTTGAAGTGGGAAGTTTCTGGCAATCGTGACCTCAAGGTGGATATCCGCAAGGACAACACCGTGATTATCTCTGTCCCGGACAAGCAGTGGAGCGGTAAGGAAAACCTCACGTTCTCCGTGACGGACCCGGAAGGCGCTTACGCTCGCCACAAGATGCTCTTTGAAGTGACACGTGTGAACGATCCTCCTACGTTCGTAAAGAGAATCCCGGACCAGAAGATCAAGGAAAAGGAAACCTTCAAGCAGATCAAGCTTGACGAATTCGTGAAGGACCCGGACAACAAGCCGAATGAACTCCGCTGGAGAATCACGGGTGCCAAGCAGCTCAAGGCTGAAATCTCTGCAAGCCGCGTACTTACGGTGACGGCTCCGAACAAGGATTTCTGGTGCACACCAGAACTGATGATGCTCGAAGTGAGCGACCCGGATGGTGCCAAGACTTCCCAGACGATTTCGTTTGAAATTGTGTCTGTGAACGATCCTCCGGTCTTGAGGGACATTCCGCCGCAGAAAATCCGTGAAAAGGGACAGTTCAAGGATATCGACTTGAGCAAGTTTGTGCGCGACCCGGATAACTCCATGGAACAGCTTTCCTGGGCTGTCAAGGTGCAAAAGCCGGAATCTGAACAGGCCAAGAAGAGCAAAAAGGGCAAGAAGGGTAAGAAGGATGACGACGACGAGGAAGAAGAAGTTGTCAAGGATGCCTTCAGTGTCGTGATCTATAAGGGTGGCCTCGCTCATATAAACATTGCCGACAAGTACTGGCATGGTGAACGCAATGTCGTGTTCACGGTGAAGGATCCGGATGGAGCAACGGACTCCAAGACTGTGAATTTTGCAGTGGAATCTGTGAATGACGCTCCGGTTATCAGACCGATTTTGGCCCAGACCATCAAGGAAAAGGAACACTTTGAACCGATTGACTTGACGAAGTTTGTATCTGACCCGGACCATCCGACAAGTTCCTTGAAATTTGAAATCGCTCCGACTCGCGCTCTCAAGGCGACAATCAATGCAAAGAAGCAGCTCGTGGTGACCACTCCGGACAAGTACTGGAACGGCTCTGAAAAGATCCGTCTCGACGTGACCGACCCGGAAGGCGCTAGGGCTTCTCAGCAGATTGACTTTGAAGTGACTCCTGTGAACGATCCTCCTGTGATTACGAAGGAAATCGGCAATCAGAAGATCAAGGAAAAAGAAAGATTTACTCCGGTTGATCTTGCAAAGATCGTGAATGACCCGGATAACAAGCCGAATGAGCTCAAGTGGACTGTTTCTGGCAACAAGGATCTCGTTGTCGATATCAAGAACGGCCGCGCCAGCGTGACGACTCCGAACCCGAACTGGTTTGGCAAGGAAACGCTTACGTTCACGGTGATGGATCCGGCTGGCGACAAGCAGTCTGCCAAGGCTACATTCGAAGTGATCCCGGTGAACGATCCTCCGAAGTTTAAGCCGATCCCGCCGCAGGTCATCGATGAAAAGAAGACCTTCCCGGCTATTGACTTGACCAAGTTTGTGACGGACCCGGACAACAGCGTCGATGAACTCAAGTGGTCTATCGATGGCGAAAATCCGTTTGCCGCTGCTCCTGCAAAGTCCAAGAAGAAGGACAAGAAAAAGGACAAGAAGAAAAAGAAGCATGTTGAAGAAGAGCCTGCTCCGAAGTTCGGAAAGCATGAACTCAAGTACAACATTAGCGACAAGGGTATCCTCACTGTTGAAATCCCGAACAAGTACTGGAATGGTAGTGAAACGGTGACGATCAACGTGTTTGACCCGAGCAAGGAAAAGGCTTCTACTGAAGTGCGCTTTACGGTGAAGTCCGTGAACGACGTTCCTGTGGTGAAGGAAATTCCGGGACAGACGACTCTCGAAGGCAAGGCGTTCAAGCCGATTAACTTGGATGACTTTGTTAGCGACCCGGACCATAAGAACAGCGAAATTCGTTGGAAGGTTACTGGCGCCAAGAATCTTGACGTGAGAATCAACGCTAATCGCGTTGCGGAAATCAAGCCGAGAAGAGACAACTGGTTCGGTGACGAAACGCTCGTCTTTACGGCTACGGACCCGGCTGGTGGTACGGATAAGTCTGTTGTGAAGTTCGTCGTGAAGCATGTGAATGCGGCTCCGGTGATGCGCGACATTCCTGACTATACCATCAGGGAAAATCAGAATGAAGGCGTGATTGCAACGATTAAGCTTGACCAGTACGCTCGCGATAAGGACCACAACTTCGACGATCTCAAGTGGAAGTTCACGGGTCAGAAGCAGTTGCAGGTGACCTACGACAAGGCCAAGAAGACTGTGATTGTGGCTCAGCCGTACTCTCATTGGAAGGGCAAGCCGGAACGCATCACGTTCACGGTTACAGACCCGGAAGGTGCAACGGCCCATAAGACAGCTACATTCACGGTGATTGCCGTGAACAATGCTCCTGAAACTAAGCCGCTTTCTTACCAGACTCGCGAAGGCGAAACGCTCAAGGTCCCGGCATATACAGGCCTCATGTCTGCCGCTAAGGACCCGGATGGCGATAGGCTCGAATCTGTGAAGACTGTGATGAAGCCGCGCAACGGTCGAATCGTCTTGAATGAAAAGAACGGTTCCTTTGAATACACCCCGAACAAGGGCTTCTCTGGAATTGATGAATTTACGTACAAGGTGTTTGACCCGTCTGGACTCGGTTCCAAGGTGACGAACGTGGAAATCAATGTCCAGTTCAAGCCGAAGGATGTCCGCGGCAATAGCGCGAACAAGAAAAAGAAATAAGTTTTTCCTTGTAAAATGAAGAGCGCCTCGTGGTTAAAACCGCGGGGCGTTTTTTGCATTTAGTAGGAAGTTAGAAGTAGGCGGTAGGAAGTGGTGTGTGGCTTTCTGCGGCGAGAATCGCCCCCCCCCTTGAACGGTCATCCTCGAGCGGAGCGAAGGGGACCCATAATTTCTCGGTATGCTTCCACGAGCTTCTCGAATTTGACGGCGCAGTTGGCGGGGGAGGTGGAGGGTAGTTTTACGGCCTTGATGCCGGTTGCTTTTTCGCAGTACTTTTCGTAGAGCTTGTGGGCGGTGGCGCCTGTGCAAAAGATGCGCTTGATTTTCGTTTGAGCGAGGAGCGAGGCGATGTCGTTGGGAACCACATCTTCAATGCTTGTGTCGCTTGCCCCGATGATGGTGCAACTGTCGAGAACGTCCCAAAGGGCGATGTGGTGCTTCAAAAGCATCGCTTTTTTCTCGTCGATGGTCGCAGGGAGAGGCTCGTTTAAGACGCTTGCGAGAACTTTCCAGAAACGGTTTTGCGGATGGCCGTAATAGAATCCCTGTTCGCGCGATTTGGGCGAGGGGATGGATCCGAGCAAAAGAACTTCCGAATTATCGTCGAAAAGTGCGGGAAACTCATGCGTGACGATCGTCCGCGTGTTCTTGGATGTTTTTGCGAGAGTCTTTTTTGTTGCCATAACTTCTAGAATGTAATTTAATTTTTTTATTTACTGGATTCTTCCACCTACGGTGTCAGAATGACGATGCTCAACGCTCACACCTCACACCTCCCTAACATTGAACTTACCACTTAAAATTGCTATATTTGCCCGCGTAAAATTAACATTCTTATGGATCCTTCGACTTCACTGCGTTTCCGCTCAGGATGACACAATTCTCATACCTCAGAGGGCGCCGAAGGCGAACGACCTCATACCCCATAGCTCAATATGAATCCAGAAATTGAAAAACGCCGCACTTTCGCTATTGTCAGCCACCCTGACGCCGGTAAAACCACCATCACCGAAAAGTTCCTGTGGTACGGGAATGTGATTCGCGAGGCTGGTCACGTGCGCGCGAAGGCCAACAAGAGCTACACTGTTAGTGACTGGATGAAGATTGAACAGCAGCGTGGTATTTCTGTTTCGAGTTCAGTGTTGAACTTCCCGTTCGAAGGTTGCATGTTCAACCTCGTCGATACCCCGGGGCATCAGGACTTCTGCGAAGACACGTACCGTGCGCTCACCGCCGTGGACGCCGCTCTCGTGCTTATCGATAGCGTGAACGGTGTTGAAAAGCAGACGATTCGCTTGATGAATGTCTGCCGTATGCGCCATACGCCGATTATCACGTTCATCAACAAGATGGACTTGGATGGCCGCCATGTGCTCGACTTGCTCGACCAGATTGAAAGCGTTTTGCAGATTAAGACCGCTCCGTTTACGCTCCCGATTGGCGTCGGTAAGCTTTTCAAGGGCGTCTATTCCATCGCCGAAAATACGTTCCACACGTTCAACCCGGATGATGGCAAGCAAGAAATTATCCAGATGGAAGGCCCGGACGATCCGCGTCTCGTTGAACTCTGCGGTGAAAACTGGGTCGCGCAATTCCGCGAAGAGTATGAAATGGTCACAGGCGGTATGGATCCGTTCGACCACGAAAAGTTCCTCAAGGGCGAAATGTGCCCGGTGTTCTTCGGTTCTGCAGTGAACAACTTCGGTGTGCGCCAGCTTTTGAACGCTTTTGCAAAACTCGCTCCGCCGCCGATGATCCGCGACACCGACAAGCGCCCGGTCAAGCCGGACGAAGACGCTTTCAGCGCATTCGTCTTCAAGATTCAGGCCAACATGGACCCGAAACACCGCGACCGCACTGCATTCCTCCGCATTTGCTCGGGTAGCTTTACCCGTGGCGAAAAGGTGTTCCACGTGCGTACGGGCCGCGACATCCGCTTGGCCGCTCCGACCGCTTTCCTCGCAAAGGACAAGGAAGTCATTGACCACGCCTGGGCAGGTGATATCGTGGGTATCAACGATCCGGGACTTTTCCGCATTGGCGATACGCTTACGGACGGCGAAAAGATGAACTTTACGGGTATCCCGGACTTTGCGCCGGAACACTTTGCCCGCGTGACGCTCTTGAATCCGCTCAAGTCTAAGCAGATGGCGAAGGGCCTTGCCGAACTTTCGGAAGAAGGTGCAACGCAGCTCTATGAACCGCTCAAGTCTGCTGTGCCTGTCGTGGGCGTTGTGGGTGAACTCCAGTTCGACGTGCTCAAATTCCGTTTGCAGAGCGAATACGGCGCCGATGTGCAGCTCGACCGTGTGCCCGCCCATTGCATCCGCTGGGTGAAAGGCCCCGAAGCTGACGTGGGCAAGTTCGCCGAAGAATATGCCGGCGACTGCATGATGGATAAGGAACGCAATCTTGTATGCCTCTTCCCGAATGAGTACCGCCTGAATCTTGCGCTCAAGAATTACGAACGCCTGAGCTTCGCCGAAACCTCTCAGGGGTAGTGGGGAAGTAGGAAGTAGACGGTAGGAAGTAGGAAGAGATCGTTTCTTGGTTATGCTTTTGTCATTCCCGCCGGAGCCTGTGCTGAGCGGAGTCGATGTAAGCGGGAATCACCTTTTTTAACGACAACTTTTAGTTAAGTCGTCGTTTTTTATTGGTGTAAAAAAAATTGCGACAGATTTAAGGCGAACGACTTTTATTTTCACGGAAAAACATCAAATAAGATGTCCCGAGCGCATCGGCTAACTTCTTTGACATGAGCATAGAAATGGGCCTGGCTCCTCGTTCAAGCGAATTATAATTTTGTTTTGCGAGACCAACTTTTTGTGCCAACTGCGCTTGCGTAAGTCCTGCGTTTATGCGCATTATTTTCAGCGTCTTGGCTGGATTTATATTTTTTTTCGCCTTCTTGTACCAATCCATTTCTTCCACTGGCTCGAGAACGTCATCGTCGTCTTCGATACGGACGGAATCGGGGAACAGCGCGTCCAAAAAGGCAATGACTGGTTTCGGAATATTCTTGCCCGAAACTTTGAAAGACACCGGTTCATCAGTGTTCTGCATAGGGGGCGCTTCCACGACTGCCTGCATAAGTAACCTCCACAGTTATTCCTTTTTCCGTTTCAACCCAACACGCCACCCATTTGTGGGATAGGTGACAATGATGAGTAGACGTTCCTGCCAATATTCCGTAATTTGGCCAATTTGTTCTGACGGGGCCGTTCATCCGTATGTCGTCAACAAGCAACGCCAGTTTTTCTTGTTGTTTTTGGGGCATTGCTGAAACAGCCCGAGAGACCCTTCTCGACATTAAAATATTGTACATAATAAATATATATTACTTTTTATTACTCGTCAACCTCCGTATTACAAAAATGGAACCGGTCACAATTTGCAACCTGGTTCCATCAACAATCTTATGGGCTTTTCTTCACTTCCTTCATCATCAACTCCTTTGCGTTACAAGTAAAAAAAACGCAAGATTACTACACCATTAAATATACATTCCCATTTTGTTAGAAAATGTCAAAAGTTGTTTGGTAAAGAAGGAAAATATTTAATTGGGCGCTTCTTTCGGTGACTTTGTTATGACATAATCACATGCTTCAATGATTTCTTTTCCAGAAATGGTTCCGACAACTTCCTTAATTGGTTGATCAATGGTGCTTTCTTTCGTTATGAGATTGACGTCTTCTTGCCAAACTTCCGCACATGCTTTTGCTATAATAGTTGATAGAATCATGGTTTCTTTGTAAATCGGAAAATAATCATGTCGATTAAAAGTTCTTAACATCCTAAAATTGCTAGATCTCAGAATATAGGGAATGAAAGAGACACTCCAGAATGTATTGTCACTATAAACAATATTGTGTTCTTCTAAAATGTCAGTCATTGTTTTTTGAAAAATAACATACTTGTTATAAGCTGTGGTATTGATTATTTGTTTTATATCGTTGTAATTGACTGGTTTGCCCTTATAGTATGCTACGTGTAAATTCTTTGTATTGGCACAAAAAGCATGTACTACAGATGCGATCTGGAAATCTGGATCATCTTTTTCCCAAGATAGGTCTTCAGATAATATTTCTACTTGCTCCTCAATCCATTTTTTGAAATCACTTTCAGAAATACATGGGTATGCTCTATATCTATTTGCTTCATGACAGGTTGCCGTTAAAACGCCCATATAACGCCTTGTATTACCGGCGGCTATCCCCCCAACAGTTAAGAATCCATCAACGTTTGCATCAAGACATCCTCTACCAAGGATGTCTCCTTTTTGATTTTTTACTAATCTTACCCTAGAACTGATTTCTTTTAAGTAAGCATCATTGATTTCTTTATCACCAAAGTGATAATATTTTCTTTTATTATTCGCGTGTATCCTTTTAAGAAAATCAAATGGATCCATTGTTTTCCAGTCATTTGCGCTTATAATCTTTTTTTTACTAGTCATGTTTGTTGTTAAGTATATATTACAATCCATGCATGAAAATAAACTTGCTATATAAGAATCTATAGGGACTTTTGTTTCTGCAAGTTCATCGCTTAATTTTGAAGGATCCTTTAGGTGTACGCGTATTTTTGTACCCCCGTTTTTTATATATTCATTTTGTTCAGCCCGTCTTAATAAAGGCCTTGATTTAGATCCTGCTGTAAATTCAAGAACCCTAGTGTCTTCACGATGTTCATCATATCTTCGTGTGGTTACAGTAACCTTGTCTCCTAACATAAAAACAGAGTAAAAGCCTATCCCAAAATGCCCTGTTGATTGAAAACCCGAATTTTCTAATCCAGGGAGTTCATCTCGCATTAAACTTGAATGCCAAAAAGAGGTCCCGAAATCAAGAAAAGGTCCTGCTAACACCTTTTCTGACATGCCAATTCCCGTGTCCTCAACTTCAATAAATGGTTCTTCTGAGCTTGTATCTATGGTAATGTTGATATCACCCCAAGATTCGTCCTCGTTATCCATTTTGCGACGTGCTCGAATTGCATCTGATGCGTTCTGAACCATTTCTCTTAAGGGAACGAGTTGGTTGTCGCCATATAGGGCTACACCACCTAACGATTGAACGAGGCTAGACACGTTTGTCACTTTCATTTGGATGTCAACAGGAGTCCATCCATCGACCTTAATATGTGTTGATAGAGCTTTCGGTGAATCAATATCTTTTACGCAATAGGCTCCTAAAGGTTCAATGTTTAATCTTGAAAATAGCAAGTCGACATCGCGGAGTTCTTGATTTATCATTTTAAGCGTGTCGTGACACAACCACCAACTATCTCGTTCGGATTTTGAGAAAGCTGAATTTGATATGTAAACTAATTGACCTTTTTGAACTGAGGGATTGTGCAATTTAGAATGAAAATTCCAATGAAGACGAGATTGATTGTTTAATTTTTGCGTAAACCATAAAATATAGGGCGTTCTGTCGGCCGTAATGTGAATGGCGTCGGCGATTCTAAGAATGCAAGCCAATTTTAATGGACTCAATTTCCATTGTGACGGAAATCCAGACGGAGAAATCTCTTCATTAAGAGTCTCTTTTTCGATTTCATCCATGGCTAAACCATGGCTTGCTGCAATTTCTCCAATAGTACTTCCAAAAGATTCTCTCAAATCAGGATTTTCAATAAGATACGCGTACTCTTTTTTAAATCCCTTTTCAGCTTCGAAACGGAACAAGGGTAATTCCTTTGCATTTAGGGTGTGCTGTTTCCGAATAGTTTCTTCATCAGCTTTTCGTTGGGCTTCATCTTGTGCGTGTGTTTCCCTAATGAAATATGCGTAGGTATCTTTCCACAAATCGGTCTCCCTTAATGAAGAGTAATCATTATAAATAGCGGGACTCATTCCTAAATCATGAAATAAAAAAGAACAGCCTAGAACATAAGCTTCAACAGGATTTATTTTAATTTCAGAATCTGTTAAAATGATGTCCGTCATTTGCCATAATGCGTCTGAATGCGATATATTATGTACGGTATATCCCGGAAATAAAGATGGTATTTTGCCAAGAAACTCTGCAATTCGCTCTCTTGTTTGGATAAAGGATGCTTGTAGTATATTGATTTTATCTTGGTTTGCATCATTAGTTAAACCAAGAGTTTCATTCCATAATTTTGATGTCTTATAGTCGTAATCCATGTAAGAACCTCTATGCAGGAGGATTTTTTTGATGGTAAAGTACACCGTTAATTTACATTTAAAATATAGCCAAATTATTCATAATTATTTCCATGACAATTTGCAAATGAGTGGTGTTTTATCTATCCGTTGCTGGAGGTGGGGCCTGGTGTTTGTATATATATTCACTTTTGATATCGGATTTGATAATTAGGGGTTGTTTGCTGCTCTTTGATCGACTCAAAATCCCGAAAATGCGAAAAAGTGCTACCAAAAGCTGGAAAAAGTGTTTTTTGACATCATGCTTTCTATATAAATTAATTAGAATGAGGCGTTTTTGAGTCTTTGTAGCGTTGCCTGTGTTACCAAATTGGCCGAGAATGGCGTTTTGGTACCATAAAACCGGCAAAAATGGTCTGTCTGTTCTTTTTTAAGGCCGCGAACTTCCTACTTCCTACTTCCTACTGTCTACTAAAAAGCTATCTTTACCCCGTTCAAATTTAAGACGTGATATATTCACGAGGTAATACAATATGGCAATGCAAGATATGAATGACCAGGTGATGGCTCGCTTGGCTAAGCTCGACAAGTTCAAGGAAATGGGTGTGGATGCTTATCCGCACAAGTTTAACAGGACCCATGATTCCAAGGTTTTGAAGGAAAACAAGGAAGCCTTGATGGTGACCAAGGAACCGGTTGCATTTGCCGGCCGCGTTGTGCGTTTCAATCGCAAGGGTAAAATGTGCTTTATGCACCTCAAGGACCGCTATGGCCGCTTGCAGGTTGTGGTTGCCCGTGACGAAGTGGGCGAAGAAAACTACGAAATCGTGAAGATGACCGACCTCGGTGACTTCATCGGTGTGAACGGTACGATGTTCGAAACGCAGAGCGGTGAATACTCTGTGCGTGCCGAAAAGGTCACGATGCTTTCGAAGGCTGTGCGCCCGCTCCCGGTCGCCAAGGAAAAGGTTGACGAAAACGGCAACAAGGTCGTGTTCAACGAATTTGCCGACGTGGATACCCGCTACCGCCAGCGCTATATCGACATGGCCTTGAACGATGACGTGAAGGAAGTCTTCATCAAGCGTTCCAAGATCATGCAGGCTATCCGTGAATACCTCATCGAAAAGGGATTCATCGAAGTTGAAACCCCGACGCTGCAGCCGATTTACGGTGGTGCAAACGCTCGTCCGTTTACGACGCACCACAACGCTTGCGACATGACGCTTTACTTGCGTGTTGCTCCGGAACTTTACCTCAAGCGCTGCATCATCGGCGGTATGGAAAAGGTTTTCGAGTTCTGCAAGAACTTCCGCAACGAAGGTATGGACCGTACGCATAGCCCGGAATTCACTGGCCTCGAATTTTACGAAGCCTACGCCGACTACAACGACATGATGGTCCACTTCGAAAACATTTACGAACGCGCCTGCATTGCCGCTAACGGTACGACCAAGATCAACTACCAGGGCAAGGAAATCGACTTCAAGGCTCCGTGGCCGCGTTACAGCATGATCGAAGCCATTGAAAAGTTCGGTGGCATTAAGGTCAACGACATGAGCGACGACGAAATCAAGGCCAAGATGGAAGAACTCGGCGGTCACCTCGATGGTGAATTTACTCGTGGCCGTGGCATCTTGGAACTCTTCGATCTCACGGTGGAAGGCAAGCTCATCCAGCCGACGATCATCAAGGATATGCCGACCGAAAGCACGCCGCTCTGCAAGAAGCACCGCACGATTGCAGGCCTCATCGAACAGTTCGAACCGTATGCCAACGGCTGGGAACTCGGTAACGCTTATACCGAACTTAACGACCCGATCCGCCAGCGCGAACTCTTGGAAGACCAGGTGCGTCGTGGCCGTGGTGGTGAAGGTGAAACCCACCCGATGGACGAAAACTTCATGCATGCTGTGGAAAGCGGTCTTCCGCCGACGGGCGGCGTGGGCTTTGGCATCGACCGCATGGTTATGCTCCTCACGAACCAGCAGACCATCCGCGACGTGCAGCTCTTCCCGCTCATGAAGCCGGAAGTTTAGCTTCGCAGTAGACAGTAGACGGTAGGAAGTAGACAGTAAATTGCAGGAGCAAGATTATGACTCAAGGATATCGAGATTTCGTTGTTTGGCAACAAGCAATGGATGTCGCTGTTGAAACCTATCGTCTAACAAGTTCTTTTCCAAAAGAAGAAATGTTTGGTTTGACGTCTCAAATGCGCCGTGCCGCAGTCTCTATTGCTAGTAATATTGCTGAAGGTGAAGGTCGTAAATCAAAAAATGAGTTTTCTCATTTTCTTGGAATTGCTCTTGGTTCAAAATCTGAATTGGAAACGCAACTTATATTAAGTGAACGAGTCAATTTGTTAAAAACAACAGATACGGAACCTATAAAAAAGTCCCTTGATGATATTGGTAAAATGCTAACGGCTCTAAGGAGAAAAATCGGAAGTCAGAAAAATCTGGAGTAGGTCTTCCTACTTCCTACTTCCTACTTCCTACTTCCTATGAACAAACTCGAACTTCTCATTGCTTGGCGTTACTTGGGGGCTCAACGTAAGAGTCTCTTCGTTTCGCTTATTGGTATTTTCAGTATGCTCGGCGTTTCCATTGGCGTGTTTGCGCTGGTGGTGGCGCTTGCGGCGGTCAACGGTTTCGAAGAAGAGGTCACGGCCCAGATGATTGGGAAAGATGCTCACTTTGAACTGATGGCGTACAATGGCAATCCGATTGGTCCGTACGATAGCTTGACTAAAGAGGTTCATGCTCGTGTGCCTGACGTTGTCGCTTCGTCGCCATTTATCGTTTACAAGGTGGGCATCAGCTCCAAGAAGGTGAACGACGGCATTGTCATTTACGGCATTGATCCGGCTACGGCCAAGGGAGTGACGGACATCCACAAGTACATCAAGTGGGGAAGTTACTCTGTCGATAGTTTGGAAGATATGAGCGGCAAGCTCCGTCCGGGAATTATTCTCGGGACTGGACTTGCGGCGCGCTTGCGCGTTGTCGTTGGTGACAAACTCGTGTTGCAGACGTTCCAGAGTCCGGACGAGGCGATGAGTTCGGGCGGCCCGAAGATGATGATGTGTGTGGTGAGTGGCATCTTCGAGACGGGCACTTACGAATATGATGGTAACCTTGCGTATGTCGGCATTTCGGATTTGCAGAAACTGCTTGGCATGGGGAACACCGTGACTGGCATCCAGTTCCGCATCAAGGATCACTGGAAAGCAGGCGAGGCGGTCGATAGCATGGCGACTTGGCTCTCTTATCCGTACTACGGAATGGATTGGAAGTCCAAGAACATCACGCTCCTCAAGTGGATGAATTATGAAAAGTTCATTGTGGCGGCGGTGATTTGCCTGATCATTCTCGTGGCGGCGTTCAACATCATCAGTTCGCTTATCATGGTCGTGATCGACAAGACAAAGGAAATCGGCATCTTGCGCAGTATGGGCTTTAGCAAGGCGGGCGTCATGCGCGTGTTCATGCTGATGGGCAGTTTCATTGGCGTGGGCGGTACCGTTGTGGGAGGGACTATTGGTCTTGTGCTTTGCAAGTTGCAGGAGGCCTACCACTTCATTAAGCTTCCGGGCGATGTGTACGTGATTCCGTATTTCCCGATTTCGGTGCATGCGATTGACGTGATTTTGATTTTTGTGATTGGTATTGTTTTGTGCGTGTCCGCGACGCTTTTGCCGGCATGGAAGGCAAGCCGTTTGGATCCTGTGGGGGCGATTAGACATGAGTAGTTTATTGCAAACTGTTGACCTTCGCAGGGTTTTCTCCGAGACGGGTGAAGAACTTGAAATCCTTAAGGGCGTGAACTTCTCGATGGACGCGGGCGAGCTTGTGGCGCTCACGGGTTCGTCGGGTTCCGGTAAATCGACTTTCTTGAATTTGGTTGGAATGCTCGATACGCCGACTTCGGGCGAAATTTTGTTTAAGGGAAAGCCGCTTAGTAAGTTCAATAGCGAAGAGCGCGATATGTACCACCGTTCGCATGTGGGATTTGTTTTCCAGTTCCATCATTTGCTCACTGAATTTACGGCGCTCGAAAATGTCTGTGTGCCGGGCCGCATTCTCGGGACTCCCGAAAAGGAATGCCGTGAACGCGCCGAGATGCTCTTGGAAACGGTTGGCCTCAAGGAACGCCTCAAGCATTTGCCGCGTGAACTTTCGGGCGGTGAACGCCAGCGAATTGCAATTGCGCGCGCTCTCATGAACAATCCGTCGCTTGTATTCGCGGACGAGCCGAGTGGCAACCTGGACGAGGCAAATTCGATGAAATTGAACGAACTCTTTGGTGAACTCAACGAAAAGTTCCATCAGGCGTTCTTGATTGTGACGCACGATGAAAAGCTTGCGCAGTTTGCCAAACGTCGTGTGATTATGCATAATGGCGTTATTCAGAATGCGGAGTAGGCGGAAGGTAATTTATGGCAGATATCAACGGTATTTTTTCAGCTAAGGCAAAAGCCGCGCTTCAGGCGGCACGAATTGCGGCCCGTAATCTAGGGAGCGATAGCGTTACAGTTGAACATTTATTATTTGGTTTAGTTCGCGAAGATTCGGGCTTTGCTTCTGAAACATTGAAAGCCTTGAAGGTGAATCTGACGGATTTGAGCGAAACGATCCAACGTGCGCTTAGCACAAGTGGCGGTCTGATGACTGTTGGAGGGGATGCTCATGGCGGCCTTCTGACTTTTACTCCACAGTGCAAGGCGGTTCTTTACAATGCTGCCAAGATTGCAAAAGAGGAAGGTGTTCAGTTTATTGGTCCTGAACATTTGATGCTTGCCATTTTGCAACAGACTGATTCTCCGGCTGCGGCAACGCTTTCGACGTACAACGTGACGTTTGAAAACTATCAGGAAATGCTGATGCAAATAAAGCATCAGGCTGATGGTCAGCCGATGGATGAGGGTCAGCCTGAAGAGGAACCTCGTGAGCGTTATACGCAGACGCGTCAGGCATCTCCGCAGTCCCGCTCCAAGACGCCGATTCTCGAACATTTCGGTCGTGACCTCACGGCAATGGCTCGCGCAGGCAAGCTCGACCCGATTATTGGTCGTGAAGAAGAAATTGAACGTTTGATCCAGATTCTTTGCCGTCGTAAAAAGAACAACCCGGCGCTCATTGGCGAACCGGGCGTGGGCAAGACTGCAATTATTGAAGGGCTTGCACAAAAGATTGTGCAGCGCAAAATCCCGGATTTGCTCGCGAACAAGCGCGTGGTGACGCTTGACGTTGCCGCAATGGTGGCGGGTACAAAGTACCGTGGCCAGTTCGAAGAACGCGTGAAGGGGCTCATCATGGAACTCCAGCGCGTCGGCAATTCCGTGATCCTCTTTATTGATGAACTCCATACGATTGTGGGCGCAGGCGGTTCCGAAGGCAGCCTCGATGCTTCGAACATATTCAAGCCCGCTCTTGCTCGTGGTGAACTCCAGTGCATTGGCGCAACGACTTTTGACGAATACCGCAAGTACATCGAAAAGGACCCGGCTCTTGAACGCCGCTTCCAGACGATTGTCGTAAATCCGCCGACGGTTGAAGATTCCATCCAGATTCTCGATGGACTTCGCCCGAAGTATGAACAACATCATAATGTGCGTTATACGCCAGATGCGGTGCGAGCTGCTGTTGAACTTGGCGAGCGCTATATCAACGAGCGCTTCTTGCCGGACAAGGCAATTGACGTGCTCGATGAAGCGGGCGCTCGCGTACGCCTGAATTCCATCAAGATTCCGCAGGACTTGCAGAACATGGAAGACGAGCTTGGCGAATGCCTCCAGAAAAAGGAAGAAGCTGTCGCCAATCAGGATTACGCCTCTGCTGCGAAGTTCCGCGCCCGCGAAGAAGAATTGCAGAATAGCATTGCTGAACGCAAAAAGCAGCTTCAGAACGAGGTCTCTGAAACGCCGATTGTCGATGAGAACGTGATTCGCGATGTCATCAGCAAGATGACGGGAATCCCTGTCCGCAGGCTCGGTGGTGAAGAAGCGAAAAAGCTTTTGCATCTCGGTGATGAAATCAAGCAGCGCGTGATTGGCCAGGATCAGGCGGTAGATGCGATTGTGAAGTCCATCCGCCGTAGCCGTGCAGGCATCCGCAACAACAAGCGTCCGATGGGTAGCTTCTTGTTCCTTGGTCCGACGGGTGTCGGTAAGACCGAATTGGCGAAGGTCCTCAGCAAGGAACTTTTTGGAAGTGAAGATTCGCTTATCCGTATCGACATGAGCGAATACATGGAAAAGCATAGCGTGAGCCGCTTGATTGGTGCGCCTCCGGGATACGTGGGCTTCGAAGATGGCGGTGGCCAGCTGAGCGAAAAGGTGCGCAAGCATCCTTATTCTGTGGTGCTGCTCGATGAAATTGAAAAGGCTCATCCGGATATTTACAACTTGCTTCTCCAGATTTTGGACGATGGCATCTTGACCGATAGCTATGGTCGCAAGATCAACTTCAAGAATACGATTATCATCATGACGAGTAACGCCGGTGCCCGCGAAGTCCGCCATAGCAGTGGCATGGGCTTTACCAAGATGGGCGAGACTGACGATTACGAACGCATGGAAACCGCCATTCGAGAAGAAGTCAAGCGTGTGTTCTCTCCGGAATTCCTGAACCGCGTGGACGAGCAAATCGTGTTCCGTGCGCTTTCCAAGCATGACCTCGTTTCTGTCGTGGACATCCAGATGGGATTCTTGCAGAAGAATCTTTCCGATCGCGGAATCCTCTTGGAAATGAGTCAGGAGGCAAAGGAATTT
Source organism: Fibrobacter sp. UWB4 (assembly GCF_002210345.1). Taxonomy (NCBI): domain Bacteria; kingdom Pseudomonadati; phylum Fibrobacterota; class Fibrobacteria; order Fibrobacterales; family Fibrobacteraceae; genus Fibrobacter; species Fibrobacter sp. UWB4. The sequence continues at coordinate 809,650 of NZ_MWQI01000001.1, forward strand.
GTTGTAAACCACAATTACGATTCTTCGCTGGGTGCACGTCCGATCCGTCGCTCGATCCAGAATCTGGTGGAAGACGAAATCGCCGAAGGGCTTTTGCTCGGAACGATGACGGACTTTTCCACGATTTCCGTGGGCGTCGAAAACGGCAAGCTTTCTTTTAAATGTGAGAAAATAAAATCTTAGAGCTATGGGCTATGAGGTCGGCACGTTGTGCCTCTGAGCACACTCCGCTTTGGGCTTTTCTTATTACAATAGCCCATAGCCCATACCTCAAAGGGGCGTAAGCCCCGCGCCCATACCCTAATTTTTCTATATTTGTCGCGAAAATTAACAATCAACCTATGAGGTTATAAATGTCTCAGATTTCTGCTGTTCTTATCTTCGGTGCTCCGGGTTCTGGCAAGGGCACTGTGGGCGCAAAGCTCGCTGCAACGACCGCTCTCAAGCACCTCTCCACGGGCGACATCTTCCGTGGCATCGCTCCGTCTAGCGAATCCGGCAAGCTCCTTGCTTCTTACTCCAGCAAGGGCCTCCTCGTCCCGGACGAAGCTACCGTTGAAATCTTCGGTCGCTTTGTCGAAGGCCTCGTGAACACGAACAAGCTCAACCCGGAAAAGGACACCCTCCTCCTCGACGGTATTCCTCGCACGGTTGCCCAGGTCGATCTCATCAAGCCGATCGTTGACGTGAAGCACATCTTCGTTCTCGACATCAAGGACGAAGCTACTATCGTTGCTCGCCTTCTCAACCGCGCCAAGATCGAAGGCCGTAAGGACGACGCTGACGAAAACGTCATCAAGAACCGTCTCAAGGTTTACAAGGAATCCACCGCTAAGGTTCTCGAAAAGTACGATCCGAAGATCATCAGCCACATCGTTGGTGACAACACTCCGGACGAAGTCTTCCTCGACGTGCTCAAGGCTTACGTGGACTTCACGAAGAACGCCTAATCCGTTCACTGAAATTTGTTCAGAATGCACCTTGCCCCGCGGCAGGGTGTTTTTTTTTTGTGTGGGTGAGTCATATACGAAAAATCTTTAAATTTGACATCGCGAAATTGGCGGGGCTTTCTTCACCGACTTACTTGCGGCTTGTGAGCGAAGGCTAGAGCAACTTGAGTCGAGTGTCGATGAACCGTATGATTTCGGCAATGGGGCTTGCGGGTTTTGAAGCGGACTACTTTAAGGCGCTTGTCAATTTTTGCAATGCCAAGGGTGATGATGCCAAAATGCCGTATTGGAAAGAAATGCGTCAGATTGCTAAACTGAAAAAAGGTGCGGACGGCTCGTATCGTGAGACCGAAAAGAACGTGACCGCGTCAAAGGAAGGCTTGGCCTATGCCGTACACTCTATGCAACGCCAAATGTTGCGACTTGCCAGTGAATCCATCGAACGATTTGAACCGCAAGATCGCAGCGTGTCAAGCGTGACCCTTACGGTCAACCGCGAATGTTACGAACGTATTGCTCAAGAAATCGATGCGTTACGCAAAAAGATTGTTGCAATGGCTTCGGAAACAGAAGATGTCGATCAAATCTATTATTTGAATGTGCAACTGTTCCAGATGACCTGGAAATTAAAAAAAGATGAGGAGGCTTAATATGAATAAAAAGCTCTATACTTTATTTGCTCTCGGAACGCTTCTCTTTGCGGCATGTTCCGACAATGCATCGATTTCGGGATCGACGAATGTCCCGAATATGGTAAATCCTGACAATGTAATAGTTCCCCGTTCAATGGTGCTATGCAGCCAAAGGGGAAAGTCTGCGGATTCATCGCAGGATTGCTGGGATGGCGAAATGTGGAACTCTACTTTGCGGGTAAAGATTCTTTAGGTCATGTCCAAAGTGCAGATTTGAGTGATTTGAATGGACTTTGTATTGAATATTCGGGAAAGTTTGCTCATTTAAAAGGCTTGCGATTCGTGATTGAATCTATGCATGAGACTGAAGCCGATTTGGAATATGACTTTAATATATTGAGCTTCGGTCACTATTTTTATAGTTGTTTTTTGTATATAAACTTTATATATTATGTTACATAAATAACATAAAGGAGTTTTATATGAATTATAAAAAGATCGGTCTTGGCCTTTCAATATCTGTGGCCATGTGCTTTATGGCGTGCGGCGAAAGTTCCTCTCCGAACGGGCCTGAAAATCCGAGCGATCCGGAATCTTCAAGCTCTGTTAAGTCCTCTCCGGCATCTAGTTCTGATGTAGCAAGCTCTTCGAGCGTTGCCGAAACTCCTTCGAGTTCTTCAGTTGAAGAAGCAAAACCTTGCTCTTTTGTTGCAACGGATGATGCCTGGACCGTTTCGTATAAGGGTAGCGATAGCAAGAATAATGCAAAAATTACGACCGTCTATGAAATTAGCGGCAAAGATCTCGTTATTCGTGATTCTGTCCGGTACACGGGCAGCATGACAAGCATGATGTGCAGCATTGATCCTGAAGCTACTTATAAATCTGATGATGGAGTCTTTGCTGGCGGGCGTACCTGCGATAGCGATGGAAATACCGTTGTCGAAGTGACGACTACGACTCAGAAGGACTTCTTTGCGACCATTTCCCGCGAAGAGTTCTTCAATTCCGTTCAGAAAGCTTGCAAGGCCGCTGTCGATGGCGGCAGTTTCGAAAAAGTCACTTTTAATGTGCTGACGAAATGTAGCTTTACCATGGACGATGATGAATGGAGCTATTTCTATAAGGATGAAGATATTAAGGGCGATTCGATTCCCATGAAAAAGCTTCTGTTCCCAGACCCGGAAGATGGCCGTTATGTCAATATGAAATACTCGATTTATCCGATGTCGCATATTGAATGCGTTTCCAAGAACTTTGCCGATTTCAACGGTATCCACTACTGCTCTGCTGATGCTTACTTGAACATCGCTTCTTCTAGCACGACGTTTGATAAGCAAACGCTCTACGATATCGAATTGAAGGCTTGCAGGGACCATTTATCGCCAGATGTCGGCGTTCCTGATGATAATGGCGCTCAAGATTAATTGATGGAACTTCGTTCATAAAAAATAGGCTCCCTTCGGGGAGCCGTTTTGTATAAAGAAAGCCACTGGCGATAAACCAGTGGCAAATCTTTTGCAATTAAGCGAGTGCTTTGATCTGTGAGCCTCAAGCGACTCGTATTGCGATTTCATCGCATAAATCGGCGCCTCAACAATAGAAACAAGCAAGCTTGTTTCTGCTGTACTCGGCTTGGGTTTATTTAACGAGTCGTGGAGGCGAAAGCACTTGCCTGTCGTAGGTTCTTAGTTACACTTAGGCAAGTGCGGCTATGATAGCGTCACCCATTCCAACTGTGCCGACCTTGGTGCAGCCTTCCTGGTAGATGTCGCCAGTGCGGTAGCCCTGGGCAATCACCTTTTCGCAAGCAGCTTCGATAGCCTTTGCAGCTTCTTCTTCCTTGAAGGTGTAGCGGAGCATGAGGGCCACGGAGAGGATCTGTGCGAGCGGGTTAGCAATACCCTTGCCAGCGATATCCGGAGCGGAGCCTCCTGCCGGTTCATAGAGACCGAAGCTTCCTTCGGCGATAGAAGCGGACGGGAGGAGACCCATGGAACCGGTGAGCATGGCGCATTCGTCGGTGAGGATGTCGCCGAAGAGGTTCGGGCAGAGGAGCACGTCAAATTCACGCGGGCGCTTGAGGAGCTGCATGGCAGCGTTGTCCACGTAGAGGTGTTCGAGAGTCAGTTCCGGGTAGTCCTTGATGACTTCGTTCACGACTTCGCGCCAGAGCACGCTCGTGGTGAGCACGTTGGCCTTATCGATAGAAGCGACCTTCTTGTTGCGGAGCATAGCGGCGTCGAAAGCGAAGCGAGCGATGCGTTCGACTTCGTAGCGGCTGTACTTCATGGTGTCGAAACCGATTTCTTCCTTGGAACCCGGAACGCCTTCGCGGCCCTTCGGCTGGCCAAAGTAAACGTCACCCGTCAGTTCGCGGACGGTGAGGATGTTGAAACCGTCGCCAACGATGTCAGCGCGGAGCGGGCATGCGCCTGCGAGTTCCTTGTAAACGCGGGCCGGGCGGAGGTTGCAGAAAAGCTTGAAGTGCTTGCGGAGCGGGAGGAGAGCGCCGCGTTCCGGCTGGAGGTTCGGCGGAAGGTGTTCCCACTTCGGGCCACCGACAGAACCGAAAAGAATACAGTCAGAAGCTTCACCGAGCTTGAGGGTGCTTTCCGGCAGCGGAGAACCGCTTTCGTCATAGGCGGCACCACCGACATTTGCCCATTCGGCGTTCACGTCGAAACCGAACTTCTTGGAAACGACGTCCAACACGCGGACAGCTTCTTTCATCACTTCCGGACCGATACCGTCGCCCGGGAGCACTGCAATCTTGTAATTCTTGCTCATTGTTAATCCTTGTTTAAATTTGAACGAGGTAAAGATAGCAATTTAGAGCGTAGAACTTAGAGCCTTGTGCTTAGAAAAGTTGTTTTATTTGATTCTGGCTTTATGATAATTCGTTGGCTATATTATACACCAAATAAAAAAATTGCCTTTTTTCTGGCTCTAAAATCGAAAAAACGCGTTGATTGGATTTGTTGAGGGATTGTAGAATCTTGTTGAATTACATATATTAAGAGGGTATGGTCAGTAACTTTTGGAGGGCTTATAATGTATAATCACTGGAAAAAGCTTTTGCTTGCTCTGACGGCGTTCTTCTGGAATGCCTGTGATAATAATTCTTCTCCGACGAAATCCAATGATGCCCCTGATTCCAGTTCGAGTTCATTGACCGATGTGCCTGTTTCTAGTTCTTCTGTCTCTGAAAGTTCGAGTAGTGATGGGCTTTCCGAGGCCGCTCCTCTATATGGAATATTGATGCAAGCTATCTGCACAAGGACAGAAGGTGATTCTGTCTTAAAGTGTTCTGACGGTGTAACCTGTGTTGAGTCTGTTAGTGAAACGGAAAAGAATAGTTCATGTTCTGAAACTGGGTTGTGCGCCAAATACGGTGTTGTTATCATCAAGAATAAAACCTACAATTGCGATGACGGCATGGTCTATAATGAATCGGAATTTAGGGCCCTTTACGAAACGATGACGGTTGCACCAAATTTGGATCGTGAATAAAAATTGTGCATCTTGGCCTAAAAAAGAAACTTGCGCTTGAGGCGCACCGCCTTTATCGTCATAGCGAAATCAAGGCGCATAAGCTCTCGTATTTTTTCTGGGAATGTACACTGCGGTGCAATTTACATTGTCTGCACTGCGGTAGCGATTGCGTTTCTGAGGCAATCCCTGATATGCCCCGTGAAGATTTTTTCCGGGTCCTGGATAGCCTAGCTCCGCATATTGATCCGGCTGATTTTGCTGTTGTGATTACGGGCGGCGAGCCTTTGATGCGCGCAGATCTTGAAGAATGCGGCCGAGAAATCAAGAAGCGTGGTTACCCGTGGGGGATGGTAACAAATGGACTTGGGCTAACTCCCGAGCGCTATACAAGGCTCTTAAATGCTGGGCTGAAATCGCTTACGATCAGTCTTGACGGTCTCGAAGATAATCATAATCTGTTTCGAGGGAATCCGCATAGCTTTGAACGCGCTGTACGGGCGATAAACATGGCTGCGCATACCGACGGCATTACGTTCGATGTCATGACTTGCGTGAATCGTAAAAATTTAAAAGAACTGCCTAGTATTTTTAATTTGTTATTGAATCTGGGCGTCAAGCGTTGGCGTGTTTCAAACGTGTTTCCCAAAGGCCGTGCCAAGGATAATCCGCTGTTCATGCTCTCGAATGATGAGTTTAGGCAGGTGTTTGAATTTATCCGTGAAGCGAAATCGAAAAAGCTCATGAATGTGAATTACGATTGCGAAGGATTTCTCGGAAGTTACGAGCATGTTGTTCGCGATTATCCGTTCTTTTGCTGGGCTGGCGTGAATATAGCTTCTGTACTATGTGATGGGAGCATTTCGGCATGCCCGAGCTTGCGGGGCGATTACATCCAGGGGAATATCTATACGGATGATTTTTGGGATGTATGGCAGAATCGCTATCATGTCATGCGGGACCGCAGCTGGGCTAAAACTGGCGAATGCGGCGATTGCAAGTATTGGCGCTATTGCGAAGGCTCCAGCCTGCATCTCCGCGACGAGAAAACCAAAGAATTAGCTTATTGCCATGTGAAACGGCTTGAAGCCACGGGTGTTTGATCTTCTGTCTTGGATGGCTTTAAAGCTTATTTGTTAGCTATGATTGTTGTTGGTGTGCTGCGCTAGTTCTCGCGGGTGGAAACTGCGGTGTTCGACCTTGATGAATTCTTTGTCGATGTGCGTGTAAATTTGCGTGGTGCCTATGTCGGCGTGTCCGAGCAGTTCCTGCAAAACGCGCAAGTCCATTCCCGCTTCCAGGCAGTGCGTGGCAAAGCTGTGGCGGAACGTGTGAGGGGACACTTGCTTGTTCAAGTGCATCGTATGTTGTTGTACGATTTTCCAGGCCCCCATGCGGGTCATCGGTTTTCCGTGCGCGTTGAGGATGATGTTGTCTGTAGAAGGGTGGGTGAGGGGGCGGCCCTCTTCGATCCATGCGCGGAGATTTTCTTTCGCCTTGCTGCCGAGCGGCACTAGGCGTTGCTTGTTGCCCTTGCCAATGGGCATGAGCCAATCGTTTTCAAGGTCAATCTGCGAAAGCTTGATGCCAAGCGCTTCAGAAATGCGCAATCCGCCGCTGTACATCAGCTCGAACAAAGCGGTATCGCGGAGCGGGTTCTTGCCGTTCGCGGCACTTTCGAACACACTATCGATTTCTTCACGGGTCAGGTACTGCGGCAGGTAATGCCCAAGCTTTGGCGTCGAAAGCATGGATTCTGTGCTGTAGTCGTACTCGCCCTCCCTCTGCATGTACTTGAGGAACCCGCGCAAGCTTGAAAAATGCCTCGCCACCGATGTTGGGGAATATTCTTCCTGCCCCGCAGTAAGCGTCAGAAACTCATCGAGTTTTTCGGGCTTTAAGTCCTTGAGGTCAATTCCGTTCTCGTCCAGCCATGCGACAAAATGACGCAAGTCTTCTTGGTAGCTCTGTATCGTCACCGGGGAAAGATTCCGCTCGACTCCCAAGTGCGAAAGAAAAGCGTCCAGACGGTTGGAATTGAGGCTCATTTTAGCACGCTATGTAAATTTAATCTTCTTCGTCTTTTTTTGAGGGCTTAGCGCAGCGGTCTGTAGCCCAGTTGGTCGACTTGAAGCAGGCACTTCTGGTGTAGCAACATCCGTATGCATTTTTATTGCCAAGATCTTCGCAATGGCAAGCAATTCCGTCACCTTCCTTCTCTTCGTCAACAAGTTCACCGTTAGCGCAGACCACCATGTATCCGCCAGTGTGATAACTTGTGTTGATGCAGGTTTGGAGGGTATTGTGGCAAACTCCGAAGTAGGTACCCTGGATATTGCATGTTACGTGTCTCGTCTCGTTTGTAAGGTCGAATTCGAAATCTTCCACGCGTTCATCAGGAGAGGAGACTGGTTTGTGATTATTCCAGTTGTACCCGTGAACGGTTTTGGCGGCCATCTTTTTACTAGGAATCAGTTCCTTCCATTTCTGTTTCGTCTCGAAACTTCTGAACGGCGGATAGTCGGGGTCTTCTTCGGCAAGGATTTTCTTGCAACGTTCCTCGTCGTAGCAGGGGTTTGGATTGGAAGGCGCTATGCCCATTGGCTCACCCCAGCAGGGATCACAATCAGAACATTGATCCGTGTCGCATTCGTTCTCCATCTTCTGTGGATCGGTGCCTTCTCTACAAGCGACGGGACATTTGTAATACTCCTTGTCGAGCGGGTCGAACTTGTTATGGAGCCTTTCCCATTGCCCGTCGACGCACCTGTACATGACAGCGTTGTTGTTGATGTCATTGTCGCATCTCAGTTCGCCGTTAAGACATTCGCCGCAGATAGCCTTGTCGGTACGGCACGACTTGTTGCCGCATATGGAAACGGCCTTCTTGGCTTCGCCGGCGACGCACTCGTAGACGGTTCCCTTTCCGGCTTCATCGTTGGTGCATGTGTGTTCGTAGTTCGTGCACTCGCCGCAACCGTTGTCGCGCGGGTCGCAGGATTTTCCGTTACAGCTCTCGGTCACCTTCTTGCCCTTTTCGCAGCGGGTGACTGTCGCCTTAAAGTTTTTGTCCTCGGTACAGGTCTGCACGTCGTTGAGGCATTCGCCGCAATCCGTGCCCTTTTCGTTACAGGAGACCAAGCCACACGAGCGGTTCACAAGTACCCCCTTCACGCATTCCTTGACAATACCGATTCCCGTGGGGCTGTCGGAGCAGGAGTTTGTGAAACTGTCGCTGCACTCCTTTTCAAAGACATCCTTATTTGCACATTCCTTGCTTTTAATATTGCAAAGAACGCCCTCGTCACAAGTAGTTCCCTTGCAAACGCAGGCTCCGTCTTTCGCGGTACCGCCAGAAGCCTTGCACAAGTCGGCGAATGTCGGGGCGGATGCCGCAGAAGATGAGCTGAGCTTGGGCTGGTTTCCGCAAGCGCCCGTGACCGTGTTGCAGACGGCTCCTTCATCACAGACATCTTCCTTGCAAACGCAGGCTCCGTCTTTCGCGGTACCGCCAGAAGCCTTGCACAAATCGGCGAAAGTCGGTGTTGCAGAGGAGGAACTTGATTTAGAGTTTGAAGAAGCTACAGAGGAAGAACTTTTTTTGGATGCCGAAGATATATCGGAGGGCTTGCTACGGTTTCCGCAGACACCCGTGATTGTGTTACAGACGGCACCAACGTCGCAGAGTTCTTTTTTACAGACGCAAGCTCCGTCTTTTGCGGTACCACCAGAAGCCTTACAGAGTTCCGTAAAATTCGAGAGTTCGTCCTTACCCTTGGACGAGGAACTGGCCCTGCTACTAGATGATTTTGCAGAACTTAAAGAATCTTTCTTGGAAACAGGAATCCAGTTTTCGTTGTGGCAGTAGTAATCGGCGTCTTCTTTTTGGGCGTAGACGGTATCGCCTTCGTTTTCATCGCCGCATTTCCCAAGTTCATAGATCGAGTTGACCTCCGTAATGATTTCCCTTGGAAGTGTCTCGTCGCTGGATTCATCGCTGCAGGCGACTAGAACCGTCGCAACTGCTGTGGCAACGAACAAAATGTTTGAAAGAACTTTCTTCATGATTCTCCCCAATGATCAGGATAAAGAAATTATTGACAAAAATTTAGATAGAAAAGCCATGCATGTCAATTTTTTTGAAAAAAAATCGCCCTATCCCCTTGCCAATCGCTTTTAATATTTCTAACATTGAGCGCGTCCTAAGCGACTATGGATGATTAGCTCAGTTGGTAGAGCAGCTGACTCTTAATCAGCGGGTCGCAGGTTCGACCCCTGCATCATCCACTAAGCACTAAACCGCAAGGCTAGGTGCTGCAAATACAAAAGCGTCAGACAAAGCTAAGCGTTTTTGAAAGCGAAAGCGGAATCTAACGAACTTTGAAACTGCGGCTTTTGATTTTTGCAAAAAGACATTGCTGAAAGGCGACTATGGATGATTAGCTCAGTTGGTAGAGCAGCTGACTCTTAATCAGCGGGTCGCAGGTTCGACCCCTGCATCATCCACTAAGCACTAAACCGCAAGGCTAGGTGCTGCAAATACAAAAGCGTCAGACAAAGCTAAGCGTTTTTGAAAGCGAAAGCGGAATCTAACGAACTTTGAAACTGCGGCTTTTGATTTTTGCAAAAAGACATTGCTGAAAGGCGACTATGGATGATTAGCTCAGTTGGTAGAGCAGCTGACTCTTAATCAGCGGGTCGCAGGTTCGACCCCTGCATCATCCACTAGACTCCATCTAAAAAGGTGGAGTCTTTTTTATATGTTGTTGTAATTTTTTTTCACATGATGTGTATGGAAAAAGACTTAGGGGTTGTTTTTATATTAGAAACTGGATTATTTTAATATATTTTTTTTATATTTAACCTCAAGTAAGGGTGTTTGAATACACTATATAAAAAGGGTTTTTGAATGAAAATTGTTCTTCCCGTTGCTGGCAATGGCATCCGCCTGCGTCCGTATACGGAAAATATGCCGAAATGCTTACTTCCTGTTGCTGGTAAGACAATCATAGATTGGATTGTTGAAGGTGCTCTTTTTTTGAAGCCTTCCGAGACGATTTTCATAACGGGGTATAAGGCATCCGTTGTTGATGACTTTTTGAAACGGAAACCGGAATGGGGCGCTGTGCGTACAGTGCTCCAGTCGAATCCGCAGGGGTTAGGCGAAGCGATTAGCCTTGCTCTTCCGTATGTGAATGATGATGAACCGCTCTTGATTATTCTAGGGGATACGCTGTTTGAGGCAGACTTGTCTATTCTGGACAAGGCTACGGAAAATATTCTCTACACGTTCAAGGTTGCAGACCCGAAGCGTTTTGGCGTGGCTGTGACGGATAAGAATGGCCATATTGAACGTCTTGTAGAAAAACCGCAGGAATTCGTTTCGGACGAAGCTATTGTTGGTATTTATTATATCAAGGATGTCAAGGCTCTTAAGGATGCCTTGAACTACCTCATGCAGAACGACATCCGTACGAAGGGCGAATTCCAGTTGACGGATGCGCTTGAGCGTATGATCCAGGGCGGCTGCAAGTTCCGTACGGCTCCGGTCGAAAAGTGGCTGGATTGCGGCCTTGTCGAGACTTTGCTTGAAACGAATGCGCATGTTCTTGAACGCAATGAAAAGGTGGCTCCGAAGTTTGAAGGGTCTGAAATTATCATGCCCTGCCACTTTGGCAAGAACGTGGTCGTCAAGAATTCCAAGGTCGGTCCTAACGTGTCGGTTGGGGATGGCTGCGTGATTGAGAATTCTGAAGTCTGCAATGCGATTCTCTGGGACAGCGTGAAGGTTCTGGACAAGAAACTTGAAAAAGTTGTGGTCCACGAATAAAATCAAAATAGACGCAATATAAGTCTTTGTTTATAAGCCCCTTTTGGGGGCTTTTTCTACTTTTAAAATATGGTTACGTTAGCTCTTTCTCATTTTGAAAAAAGTTTCCCGGCGGCTCTTCGTGGCAAGCGCCTGGGTGCGGTTCTCCATCCGGCTTCGGTCTGTGCCGATTTGAGTTATACGCTTGACTTGCTCAAGGATTTGGACGGCAAGCTCTTTAAGCTTTCGGCTTTGTTTGGCCCGCAGCACGGCATCAAGGGACACACGCAAGACAACATGATTGAATGGGAAGGCTACGAAGATCCGGAATTGCATATTCCGGTTTACAGCCTTTACGGTGAACATCGTGAACCGACCGCAGAAATGCTTTCGCATGTGGATGTGATGCTTGTGGATTTGCAGGATGTGGGCGCGCGTTACTACACGTTCATTTGGACGCTTTTCCTCTGCATGAAGGCTTGCGAAAAGGCGGGGATTCCGGTTGTTGTTGTGGATCGCCCGAACCCGATCAACTGTGTCGATGAAGAAGGTCCGGTACTTGACCTCAATTACACGAGTTTTGTGGGTTTGCATAGCATCCGTACGCGCCATGCAAAGACGATTGGCGAACTTGCCGAACAGTTCAAGGCCGAACGATTCCCGAAGTGCGAACTTTACGTGATGCACATGGATGGATACGATAAGCGCATGTGGTTTGATGAAACGGGACTCCCGTGGATTTTGCCGAGCCCGAACATGCCGACGCTCGATACCGCAATTGTGTATCCGGGCATGTGTTTGTTTGAGGCGACCAACGTGAGCGAAGGTCGTGGCACGACGCGCCCGTTCGAAATTTTCGGAGCGCCGTTTATCGATGCGGTTAAGCTTTGCAAGTACATGAACGGGCTCAAACTCCCGGGCGTGTATTTCCGCGAAAACTACTTCCAGCCGACGTTCCACAAGGGGGCGGGGCAGATTTGTGGCGGTGCGCAGATCCATGTGACCGACCGCAATTCGTTCCGCAGTTTTGAAATGGCGGTGAAGCTGTTGCAGTACATTTTCAACGAATACCCGAAGGACTTTGCGTGGAAGCAGCCTCCGTACGAGTACGAGTTCCACAAGCTGCCGATTGATATTTTGCTTGGCAACGGGACGTTCCGCAAGGAATTTATCGAGTCGAGTATTTAATGCTTGTTGGTACTGCCACAAAAACAATGCGAAAATGTGCCGAACCTTGTTTAATCTATGAAACTTAGACTTTCGACAGAAACTTTGAATCGCCTAAAGCGCTTCCGCAAGAACAAGCGCGCCTTTTGGTCGCTTGTAATTCTGGTGGTGGCTTACCTGCTTTCGCTCACCAGCCCGTGGACGGTAAATGACGAGCCGTTCTATTTGCGTTACAACGGCAAGAGCTATTTCCCGGCGTTTGCGCGTTACAGCGAAGCGGACTTTGGCGGCGAATACAAGACGGAACAGGATTACGCAAAGCTCTTCGCTGATGTCGCTGAATGCAAGCAGGACGAAGAAGACGGATTCCCGCGAGCTGGTGGCTGCCCCGAGATGTGGACTCTCATGCCGCCTGTGCCGCACGATCCGCTGAAGGCGGATCTGAGCGAGGAGGGAACCCCTCCATTTGCGCCGAGCGCAAAGCACTGGCTCGGAACGGATAGCAATGGGCGAGATGTCCTCTCGCGCTTGATTCACGGGTTCCGCATTTGCATCAGCTTTAGCTTGCTCTTGACCGTGCTTGGAACGTTCCTTGGCATTGTGATTGGCGGTATCCAGGGCTATCTCGGGAAGTTCTGGGATACGGGCATGCAGCGTATGATTGAAATCTGGTCTTCGCTCCCGATGCTTTACGTTGTGATTCTCATTGGCAGTATTTACGGCCGCAGTTTCTGGCTTTTGATTTTGATTATGGCGGCGTTCAACTGGCTTTCGCTCAGCTATTACATGCGTGCGGAATTCCTGAAGCTCCGCAGCATGACTTACGTGATGTCGGCGAAGGTGCTTGGGCTTGGACATCGCCATATCTTTTTCAAGGAAATCTTGCCGAATGCAATGACTCCCGTGGTGACGCTTTTCCCGTTCACGCTTATCGGTGGAATCGGAAGCCTCACGTCGCTCGACTTTTTGGGCTTTGGGCTCCAGCCGCCGACGCCGAGTTGGGGTGAACTCATGAGTCAGGGCCTTAACAATCTTTACGCTCCGTGGATTTCCGTGAGCACTGTCGCGGCGCTCTTTGTGACCCTCCTCCTTACGACTTTCGTCGGCGAGGGGGTGCGAGATGCAATGGATCCGAAGTCGGGGGATAGGTATGTATAGAGGTTTGAGGTCGGCACGGTGTGCCTTTGAGGTATGAGGTCGCGGCGTTGCCGCTTTGAGGTATGAGTGTCGTAGGACAAATGCGTAGGTCGAGTGTCGCGGCCAAGCTTGCTTGGACATGACCGAGGCCAGCATTTGGTACTTGAGCGAAGCGAGAGTACAAGTAGGCAGTAGGAAGTGTCATCCTGAGCGAAGGGCGAAGCCCGAAGTCGAAGGATCCAGGGAAGTGGTTAGTGATTAGTGGTTAGGATGTGATGGATAATGTAATGAGAGTTTAGCATATGAGCAATGCAGTTTTGAGATTACATGATGTTTCGGTGGCGTTCGGGTTTGACAAAAACGGCAATTCTCGTGACGGCAAGCAGCCGTTGCAAGTGACGGATCGCGTCTCGTTCGATATTTTCCCGGGTGAATTTTTTGCGTTGGTGGGCGAGTCCGGCTGCGGAAAGAGTGTGACCGCGATGAGTATTTTGCGCCTGTTGCCGTGGCCGAGCGCAAAAATTGTGAACGGCGAGATTTTGTTCGATGTGGGGGCGAATGATGCGCAGACTCAAGATGCGCGCGACCTCGTGAAGCTCCCGCTCAAGGACTTGCAATCCGTCCGCGGTTCCGAAATTGCCTGCATTTTCCAGGAACCGATGCAAGCGTTGAACCCTGTCGTCACTATCAAAAAGCAACTCCTCGAAGTTTTCAAGTTCGGCGCAGTCTCGAAAAGTGCGCAGTCCCAGAATGCGCCGTCTAAACAGGATTCCGCGCCATCTCGGGGTGCGCAAAACGATCTCCTCGACCTTATCCGCGAGCAGCTTCGCTTGGCCGGTTTCACCGATCCCGACCGCGTCTTAAATTCTTACCCGCACGAACTTTCGGGTGGTATGTTGCAGCGCGTTTGCATTGTGATGGCTCTTTTGCCAAAGCCAAAATTGATTATTGCTGATGAACCGACAACAGCTTTGGATGTGACCGTGCAGGCTCAAGTTCTTGCCGTGCTCAAGGAAATGGCGGAAAAAACGGGAACTGCCGTTTTGCTGATTACGCACAACATGGGTATCGTTTCGCAGTATGCCCATCGCGTTGCCGTGATGTACGCGGGACGCATTGTCGAAGAAGGTCTTGTCCGTGAAGTCATCAATCATCCGATGCATCCGTACACGCAAGGACTTTTGGCGGCGATTCCCGAAAGCCATAGCGACTTGCGCACACTAGCGTCTATTCCTGGTTCCGTGCCGCACCCGAAAGACTTTGCCAAAGGTTGTCGCTTTGCCGACCGCTGCTCGCATTGTGCTGATGAATGTAAAACAGAAACGCTCCCGCCGAAAGTGGCAGAAGCGAATCACTTTGCTTATTGCTTTAATTATGAGAAATAACTGGACCTTTCAACCCTAGCGGGTTTCAAGGTGACGGAGAATCGGCGCGTCTTGGAGTGTTCGTGAGTCGGCGCATGTTGGGTTGCGCTCGACTCTCGTGGCGCTTGCGATTCCTGTAATTCTTGATTACAGCATTCCCTCTAGCGTTTCGAACAAGATTTCCGGTTTCACGGGCTTGCTCAAGTGTGCGTTCAGGCCTGCTTGCAAGCTGCGCTGCACGTCTTCATCGAATGCGTTTGCCGTGAGAGCGATAATCGGAATTTTTTTGGCGTCGGGACGATCCAGTTTGCGGATTGCCGCTGTCGCTTCGAGACCATCCATTTCGGGCATTCGCATGTCCATGAGAATGGCGTCGTAATAGCCGATTGGTGATTTTTGGAACATCTCGACGGCTATTCTTCCATTTTCTGCATGTTCAGTAGTCACTTGACGCATTTTGAGGATCTCGATCATAATCTGGGCGTTCACTTCCATGTCTTCGGCAAGGAGGATGCATCTTCCAGAAAGTTCAGCCTTCGTTTTTTGCGGTGCGGTGTGCTGGCGTTTCTTTTTGAGGATGTCCTTGAGTTCGTCCAAGAGATTGTCGGTCAATATAGGCTTTGCGATAAAGCTATCGACGCCTGCGGCATGCGCTTCATCCAAGACATCGTCCCAGTTGTATGCTGTGAGCACGATGATTGCTGTATCGTCGCTTGTAACTGCACGAATTTGTCGAGCCGTTTCCACACCGTCCATTTCGTTCATCTTCCAGTCCAAAACGACAAGGCTGTATGGGTTGCATCTTGCGTGGCGGAGTTTAACCATCTCGACGGCTTCTCGTCCTGATGGGGCTGTTTCGACAGCAATTCCCGACTTTTCAAGAACAACCTTGGCGTGCTGCAAAGCGACGTCGTCATCATCGACGACGAGGACGCTCATTTCGCTCGGACGGATTTCCACATCATTGCTTTCGACAACATCGGAATGGCCAGAATTCAAAAGCGTGAGCGTAATCGTAAATGTCGTGCCCTTGCCTTTTTCACTATCGACTTCGATCTTGCCGTTCATCATGTCGACAATGCCCTTGGTAATGGCAAGCCCAAGTCCACTACTGCCGTACTTGTTTGTCGTTCCCGAGTTTTCCTGGCTGAACGGTTCAAAGAGCTTGGGTAAGTATTCCTTGCTCATGCCGATGCCGGTGTCGCTAATCTTGAAGGTGAGCGTTGAATTCTTATCGAATTTAGCGGTCTTTTCAATACTGAAGTTGATGCTACCGCCCTTGGGTGTAAATTTGACGGCATTTCCGAGGATATTGATGAGAACTTGTCTGATCTTTATGCCGTCGCCAATGTAATAGCTATCGAGTTGTCTTCCGACATTGCAACTGTACTTGAGTCCTTTTTCTTCGCATTGGCCGTTGAAAATGGTGTTTACTTGTTCAAGAAGCTTGGAGAAGGAGAATTCTTCGTTTCTGATGGTCATGCGTCCGCTTTCGATTCTGCTCATGTCTAAAATTTCATTGATGAGGCTCAGAAGGTGTTCTGCAGAAGAACCTATCTTTTCGAGATAGTCGCGCATTTTAGGGCTGATGTTTTCTTCGTGGAGTGCGAGACTGTCAAGGCCGATGATGGCGTTCATCGGGGTGCGGATTTCGTGGCTCATGTTCGAGAGGAATACGGTCTTTGCCTTGTTTGCTTCTTCGGCGACTTTGAGCGCGTCAATGAGCGTCTGGTTTCTGGCGAGGGATTCGTGCATTTCTTCGTCTATGTCTGAGAATCCGACGCCGATAATGCGGAGCGTTTCGCTGTTCTCGTCATCTCGTACGCCTGCCATGCGAAGCATTTCGTAGCTTTCCTTGCCGTCGCGGATGACCATGTAGCGTAACGCAATGAGTGCGTTTTTCTGCAATCTCCTGACAATGTTTGCCGGGTCGATAAATTCAAGAAATTTCTTTTGGTATTCCGGAGCGACGTATTTATGGGCGTATTGAGTAAACGATTCGCTGAATTTAAACTTGTCACCCTTCTTGAATGGTGTTGGAACGGAATCGTTTTTGCGATAGCAAATAGAGATGTCCTCTTCCAGGTCTACATAAAAAACGCTTTGGTAATCTGATGCCATTGCAGTAATCATGTAACTTTGTTCGTTACGCTTGCGCTCCTGGTCGATGAGTTTTTGCTGGAGTTCCAGTTCGTCTTCGAGTTTCTTTTGTTTGATTCTGTTTTCGGCATCGGCGACTTCGCGTTCCATCTTGAGCTTTGCCGTGCGTTGCGTCTGTATAAGGAAGAATACGAATAAAATAATTATAGCGAGCAAAACTATAACAGCGATGATGAGGTTTCTTTCGAGAATACCTTCTGAAATGGAACTCATCTGTTCTGTGGATACGTTGTTACGGACAAGGTATGTAAGCATCCAGTCTGTAGATTTGACAGGCATGTAGTAAACGGTTTCTTGCATGCCGTTGTATGTAAATGATGTAGAACCTTGCTTGTGGGCAGCGAAATCTGCGCGAATCTTGTCAATGGTATAACCGTCTTCAAATGTGGCGTGTTCCATGGCTGTGAACAAGTTTTCATCGTTGGTGAGTCCGCCGAGAACCATGCTCTTAAGCGATTTGCCGTCTTTTGTATAAATGTTGCAGGAGGCTGCGCTGTTTGTGTCTAGCTGTAGGGATACTCCTTCAAGTAGACGTGCGATGGTAATTTCCATAAAGGATACAACAAGCTTTTTCTTGTTGTAATACTTGTTATTAATAGGGATCGCAACGATAAGTGTCTTGTTTTCGTCTTCGGCTTTTTTTAGTGAGATTTCTGGTTTGGAAAGATTTTTGTAATCGAAATCGTAAAGATCAATGTCGTTACGTATTCCGTTGGATGTGTAAATGAGACCGTTTGAGTCGACGAAGGCAAATCTTTCCAAACCATAGACGTGCTTTAAACGATACTGGTATGATTGAAAGTTTTTTTCGCTTGATAAATTTTCTGTTGTCAAAAGTTCAACGGCGAATTCAAGGCTGTTGATATAGTCTTCAAGTTTTGACTCGACAAACTGTTCTCTACGTCCGGCTAGTTCTTCCATGAACATAGAGCTTATATTTTGTACAGCGCTATAGCCTAGGAATATAACACCGACGATTAGGGCTATAGCCATAATGATATTTCCAATGGCTGTTTCTTTTACTCCGTTGCCTTTTTTCCACACCATATAAACAGTCCCTTTAAAAGTTAGATTGTTTTTGTATTAAGTATGCGCAAATATAAGTAACGTTGTGCTAAAAGTTGTCATTGTAATAAAATAAACAGCAATATTACATAAATGTAAGAAATTTTAATGCAATGACATAATTTGTCACGTAATTTTTTTGAAAAAATAATAAAAAAGAAATACTCATACGGGATTTTAATGTTTAAATTTGTCATGCCTTTTAAAAAAATGGCCATTGTGGATGAAAAAATTGAAATGAATTGTGCTTTCCGATGTCGAAATTTATGTGATACTACCAACGTCCTATAAATGAATCTTTATAGTGAATAAAATGTAACTAAAAAAACATAATCTGGTTTTTTGTCTAGTTTTTACATTTAGACATATAAATTGGATTGGAGATTGCCCACATGGATTTTGTTGGACAACAGGGTGTTTTAAAACGTCGTGTACTTGTAGTGGACGATGAAATGGTAAACCGTGAAATTTTAGGGAATTTCCTTTCAACGGTTTACACAGTCGATTATGCGAGCAATGCGAAAATCGCGCTTGGGATGTTGATGAATCCCGATGTCGAGTATTCACTTGTGTTGCTGGACTTGATTATGCCAGTTATGAGTGGCATCGAGTTCCTGGAACATCGCATTGAAAGCGATCGTCTCAAGTCGGTTCCTGTTGTCGTAATGACGTCAGAAAAGGCTTTTGAAATCAAGTGCCTAAAGCTTGGCGCTGCGGATTTTATCACAAAGCCATTCAATTTGCCCGAAGTTGTATTGGCGCGTTGTGAACGCATTATTGAGCTTTTTGAAAAGAAAAGTATCATCCGCAATACCGAAAAAGATGTACTTACAGGACTTTTGGCAAAAGACTACTTCTTTGAGTATGTACGCCGTTCAGAACTATTGGGTAAACAGATTCCCCGTGATGCCTTGGTCTTCGATATTGAGCGTTTCCATTTGGTGAATGAATTTTGTGGTCGCGTTTTTGGCAATATGCTTCTTTCCAAAATCGGAGAAGCCTTGATTTCGATTCTTTCGAAGATGAATGCATTTGCATGCCGCGCCCATGCGGATACGTTCTACATTTTCGCCGAACATCAAGAAGATTATTCGGAATTGCGTAAAGCTTTGGATTCTGTGATTACAAGCTTCTTCCATATTAGCAATATTCGAATTCGTTACGGAATTTGGGAAAATGTCAGCCGCGAATTTGAAATTGAGGTCTGGTTTGACCGCGCAAAGATAGCCTGTGATTCCAATCGAGGCAATTCATCGAAATGTATTGCTCGTTACAATAATGAGCTACATGCAAAGTATATTTTCGAAGAAACGCTTATTCACGATTTAGATGAAGCCATTGCCAATAGGGATTTGAAGGTTTACTATCAGCCCAAGTATAGCGTTGTGGGTGATGAACCACGTTTAACGAGTGCTGAGGCGTTGGTGCGTTGGATACATCCGAAACTTGGTTTTATTAACCCTGGCGAATTTATTCCTTTGTTTGAGTCAAATGGGCTTATCCGTAAAGTGGATAATTATGTATGGAAAGAGACTGCTGCGCAAATTCGCCGCTGGAAGGATTTGTATGGTGAATCTATCCCTGTGTCAGTAAATGTTTCTCGTATCAATATTTTGGATCCTGACCTTGAATCAAAACTGGAAGAAATTTGTTCAAGGTATGAAATCTCTACGAACGAAATCATGCTGGAAGTCACTGAAAGTGCTTATTCCGAAAATACGAGTAGACTCGTCGAAGTTGTGGACAAGTTGCGTAAAAATGGATTCCGCATTGAAATGGATGACTTTGGTGCCGGATATTCATCGTTGAATATGATTACCACAGTGCCGGTTGATGTTTTGAAAATAGACATGTCTTTTGTTCGTAACATGGAAAAGGACGAATGCAACTTGAAACTCGTTAAAATCATTATCGAAATAGCGAAGTTCCTCAAGATTCCATCTGTTGCCGAGGGCGTTGAAACAGAATCTCAGCTGAATATGTTGAAAAGTATGGGCTGTGACATTATCCAAGGGTATTACTTTTCTAAACCAGTTCCCGCAATGGATTTTGCATCGTTTATTGAACATGAAATAAAAGTCAAAAATACGAAAAAGGGGGATTAACCTGTGATTACTATTGAAAAATTGAATTCTTTTGGTGCTGATACTACAGATGGCCTTGAACGTTGTTTTGGAAATGAATCTCTGTATTTGAAATTGGTGACTACAATTCCTGAAGATTCTACTTTTGAAAGGTTGAACCAGAAAATTGCTGAAAAAAATCTTGATGGTGCGTTCGAAGCGGCACATGCGCTAAAAGGTGTGCTCGGAAATCTTTCGCTAACTCCGCTTTATGAGATTGCGGTAGAGATTACGGAACTTTTGCGTAATCGTACGCAAATGGACTATAGCGAGCTTTTGGCCAAGTTTTTTGCCAAGAAAGACGAACTTGGCAAGCTCTGTGCTGAATAAAAATAGTCAATGGTCATTGGTCAATAGTCGTTAGAATTATAATCATGAAATTCGTCAAACTATTAACTAATAACTAATGACTAATAGCTAATAACTACTTAAATTCTTCGCACCACTTGGGAACGACTTCGGTCGCTTTCCCTTGAATGACGACGTCCGTGTACGGGTCGCCATAGGGCGCTTCTAGATTTAAGCAAGTGACTTTTGCGCCGTACGAGTGCGCAAAGCTCTTGAATCCTGCCGCTGGATACACAACGCTGCTTGTGCCGATGTAGGCGAACTCGTCGCAGTTCATGAGCGCTTCCTGAATTTCGTCCATGTACAAAGGCGTTTCGCCGAAGAACACGATGTCCGGGCGCACGGGGCTTCCGCAAATCGGGCATTTGGTGTCCAACGTTTCTTCACCTGTGAATTCAAATTCATGCTCGTTCTTTGTGCAACGGAGTTTCATCAAGTCTCCGTGCATGTGCAAGACTCGCTTGCTTCCTCCACGTTCGTGGAGGTCGTCGACGTTCTGCGTTACGAGCAAGAATTCGTCGCCGAGGCGCTCTTCGAGCTTGGCAAGCGCGATGTGCGCCGCATTCGGCTGGTGTTCGGGGAGTCCCTTTCGCAAGAAGTTGTAAAAGTCCTTGACGCGCTTCGGGTCGCGCTTTAAAGCTTCCGGTGTGCAGACGTCTTCGATGTTTTCGTGTTCCCACATGCCGTCGTTTCCGCGGAATGTGCGGAGGCCAGATTCCGCGCTGATTCCAGCGCCTGTCAGTACGACGAGTCTTTTACGTTTCATAGATCCTCCTTACGAAATGGAAACAAAGAAAAGCGCTTCTGCAACGATTCCGCTTTCGAAATCGGGCAGGTAAAGGCTTTCATTTTCGCCGTGGGCGTTGCATTCCGGGTCTTCGAGGCCCGTGAGTAAAATCGGAACGTTGCCGAGCGTGTTGCGGAAAAGTTCTGCGCCCGGGATGCTTGCGCCGCAGCCGATGAACTTGGTGGGGGAGGCGTAAGCGTCCGCCATGGCGTCGCTCATCATCTTGAAGAACGGGTGATTCGTGTCGGTGACAAACGGGTTCGCGCCGTCTTCCTTGTCGATGGTGATTTCCATGTTGTTCGGAACTTGGGCCTTGAGGAAGTCGGCGAGCATGTCGGTGCATTTCACGGCGTCCATGCCGGGAGCAAGGCGGATGCCGATTCGGGCATAGGCGCTGTCTTGCAGCACGTTGCCGGCATTTACGCGGGAGCCTGATTCAATCGTGCTCACGATGATGCTTGGGCGGCGCCACAGCGAAAGCAGAATTTCGTCTTCGGGAACGTTCAATTTCACTTGTTCAAGAACGCCGCCGTCGTTGCGGAAAATTTCTTCGGTCATGCCGAGCGACTTGTAAGATTCGAGTTCTTCCTTTGTCGGCGGGATAATGTCATCTTCGTAATGCGGGATGAGGATCTTGCCGTCCTTGTCGGTGAGGCTTGCAATCATGCGGCATAGCGCCTGGGCTGGGTCGGGGATCGGGCCGGACCAGGAACCGGAATGGAGCGGTGCCTTTGTCGCGCGGAGCGTCACGTTGATGGCGCTCATGCCTCGGAGTGTCGTCGTGATGGAGGGCGTTCCCTTCGCGAAGTTTCCGAGGTCTGCGATAATGACGGCGTCGCTCTTCAAAAGTTCTGCATGTTCCGTGAGAATCTTTTCGAAGCCTGCACTTCCTGATTCTTCTTCGCCTTCGATGATGAACTTGAGGTTTGGACCATTGCCCTTGAGTTCGCGGCGGACCTGTTCAAGTGCGGCGAGGTGCACGATGATGCCTGCCTTGTCGTCAGCTGTGCCGCGTCCAAAGAGGCGGTCGCCTTTCTGCGTGGCTGTAAACGGAGGCGTGTCCCACAAAGCTTCACGCATTGGCGGTTGCACGTCGTGATGGGCGTACAAAAGAATGGTCGGCTTGTCCGGGCTGGTGAGGCTTTCGGCGTAAACGCTCGGACGTCCGCTTGGTGGCATCAAAAACTGGATGTTGGTGAGTCCTGCCTTCGCAAACATTTCCTTGACGGCGTTCGCGGAGTCCAAAACAAATTTCTGGTCAAAATTGTCGAAACTGATGGACGGAATGGCTACCAGGCTCGAAAGCATGTCGATATAGCGAGGCATGTTTTCGTGAATATCTTTCTTGATTTGATTTTGCATAATTTACTCTCTTGTCTAGTAAGAATTATAAAATTTTTCGTGGCATGGCAATAGGTGGTTTGTTGGCTTTCTACAGATACTGCCTTTAAATAATTTCTTGTATTGTTTAAAAGATTTTACGAAATAAACCTGGAATAAAATTGCGAAAAAAGCGTGTTAATAAAGCGGTTTGAGATGTTCTCGACCGTAAAAAAGGACATGCTATGACATTGGAGAATGAACAGGTTAAAAATGAAATTCCAGATTCTGTGACACGTGACATTGCCCACGAATTCAATGCGATCGTGGATTCTGTTGATGAACAGAGCGACTTTATTCATGATAGGTACTTTAGATTTGCTTTTGCGGATCCTGAGCGAATGGCTGAACTGCTGAAGCTTTTTTCGCGGCGAAACGCTTCGCTTAGAGAGTTCTTGGACACCATAGATCTCAAAACCCTTCGTGGAACTCCTGAAAACTTTTCAAGCGACAAGCATACGGGCTCTGCAGACCTAGTTTTTGAGGTCAATCTTAAGGATGGCGGTGTTACGGGACTCTATGTAGGGATTATTGCAGAGCATAAGTCTACAAGTAAGGATAAGGTGCTTCTTCAAATTTCTGAATATTATCATCATTTGTTCTTGGAACGCAAGAAGGATGTTCCTGTGGTTGCCTTCATTGTCTATAATGGTGAAGATGAATGGAATCCGTTGGCGAAAACTCATTATGCTGAATATCCCAAGTTCTATCATGATATCGGCTATCCTTTTAAGGCTGTATTTTTAGATGTTGGACATGCCATTGATGATGCTGAACTGAAGGAATTTTCACCGTTCACACTTGTCGCTCTGACTGCGATGAAGTATATTTTTGATGTAGAGAAGTTTTCCATATCTTTTCGTGAGGCGGCTGCGCACTTGCTTAGGCTGCAGAATACCGATGAAGGTAGGGATTTTATTAAACAGTCGCTTTCGTACTTTTTCTGGAAGTGGCCTTACAAAAGCGAGGTAATCAAGATGGATAGTCCAGAGGCTTTGAAAAATAAGGGCTACGAATCCTTTGGTGAACACTTTTTTAATGAGGGTGTCAAAAAGGAACGTGAAAGGATTGAGGCTCTAGATGCCAAGAGGGCGGATTATCTTCGTTCAATTGGTGTTTCTGAAGAAAACATTGCTACGATGCTTGCTCTCAAGTAGCGATGTTTAGATAGCCTTATTAAGTCTATAGCTTAAAGGCTCCTCGTCAGGGGAGTCTTTTTTTTCTATTTTACTACACATGAGTAATAATTGCATCAACCACGAATATTACATGCGTCCTAGTGACCGTGTTCTTGCGCTTATTCGCCGCATTTTTCACAACAATCCCGAATTTCGCCATGATTCTTTGAAGCATGTGGCTCGCTTTGCCCCGATTATTCCGTTCATGGGTGGTCGCCCGGACTTGAGCAAGACTCTGAATCGCGTGGTGACATTTGCGGACGGTTCGAATCCGCTCCATTTCGGTTGCCCGATTATGCTTGCGGCTGGTGCAAACAAGACGGCGAAACGCATTTGCGATTTTGCCAACATGGGCTTTGGCGGCATCTCCGTCGGAACGGCAACACGCCACGTCCGCGTGGGAAACACGTACAGACCGCGTATCGGTTTTATCGAGAATGACCGTGCAATTCATAACAGTATGGGCCTCAACAACGATGGCGTTGATGCGGTGACTCGTCGCGTGAATACCCAGATTACTGCAGCTCACAGGGCTGGCATGTGCGTGGGCATCTCTGTTGCTGAAACGCCGGGCATTACGGACGAAAACGAAAAGCTTCAGGACATCGTCGAAAGTTTCTCTATCGCTTACCGCGTGGCAGATTACGTTGAAATCAACTTGAGCTGCCCGAATACGGGGGAAAACCGCCTCGATCTCGACATGACACTTGTCAATAAGATTTTTACGGCCATCACGGATTACCGCAACAAGCAGCCGGTCCGCAAGGCCATTTATGCTAAACTCAGCCCAGATATGCCCGAAAATCACACGGCGACGATCATGGACATGCTGGTGAAGGTGGGCGTGAACGGCGTCGTCATGGGCAATACGTACCCGACAAAGAAGGTCACGGATCTCCCGGTCCACGTGAAGTACGACGATTTGACGCCACTCCGTGCCGATAACGATCGCGGTGGCATGTCTGGCCGTCCGCTTTACGAAAATACGGTGCGTAACGTCAAGTTTATTCGTGAACATTACCCGCAGATGAGCGTTATTGCTTGCGGTGGCATTGATCACGGCTACAAAATTTACGACCTCATCAAGCTCGGTGTCGATGCTGTGCAGTGCTACTCTGTGGTGGCATTCCGCTGGATGGCGGCCCATGCGATGCGCAAGGAACTTGAAGAAGCTCTCTCGAAAGACGGTTACAGGACTCTCGCCGATTACGACGCCAAGAATCCGAAGGGTTAATCACGTTGATGTTCCGGAGCGTTAAAATATTCCTCGTAGCACTCTTGCTTATGTGTGTCCAGTCTTTTGCTGGATACTTTATTGAGCAGCCCTACGAAGATGCTTCGGCGTCAGATTCGCTCTCGTCGTTCTCGTTTGGCGGTGAGCTGGAACTCGTTTACTACCTAGGTTCCGTGCATCCTGGCATTTTGCTGAGCGGAGAGTATCGCTTTCATAAGCGCCATTCGGTGGATCTGTTTGGCGTGGCGATGTTCTCGGGTGATTATCTTGAAATTGGTGCGGATTGGAGATTTTTTTTCCGTGGCACTCGCGAAGATGATTTTTTGCGCTTGGGCGTTTCTTTTATCTCGTTTGAACGTGATGACCAAAGCTATTTTCCGCCGCGTGTGACGCTTGGATATGGCCGCGATATTCTGTTTTTCAAAAATGCGAGTTTCTTAAGCCGAATAGAGATCTCTGCAAGTTACATTATCGGCAAGCCGCTTGTTGAAAAGGGTGGTGAATTTGTCAATCGTGAAGCCCATTTTACAGCCGGCCTCAATATTGGTTTTTACCTGTTCTGATAAAGCTCTATAGAGGATGTTTTATGTCTAAAGTCGTTCGTGCAATTCTTGCAATTTCTTTCTTGTCTGTTTCTGCGTTTGCTGGGCCTTGGCTTGGGCTGATTTATAAAAAGTCTCTTTACGAAAATCATTTGGCGCTTCTTGTTTCGGGGGTGCATCCTGAATCGGGCTGCCTCTCGGCTGGCGTTGTTGCGGGTGACTTGGTCATTGGCTTTGACGGCAAGGATCTGGTCAATGTGGCTCAGATGCAGAATGTCCTGAAAAGCGCGTCCGTAGGTTCGCATGTGGCTATCGAGATTTTACGCGATGGCAAGCGCATCCCGCTCACGGTAACGCTTACGGAACGCCCGGATGATATCTCGAGTCTCACGGGTTCTGCGATCGGAAGCAAGATGGCTGAATTCGGCAAGAACTTCTACAAGAACGGCGAAAAGAGGCTTGAGGCCCCGAAGGCAACGCTTCTGGATTTCTGGGCGACCTGGTGTGGGCCTTGCCGCAAGACGCTTCCTGTGCTCGCACAGATGTACAACAAGTATTCTAGCCAGGGACTCGAAGTCATTGGAATCTCGTCCGAGCAGACAAAGCCGCTCCTTGCATTCTACAAGAAGCAGCATGCTTCACCGTATCCGCTTTATCGCGATGCGGACCAGGGACTCTGGCGCCGTTACGGGATCCATGCTGTTCCGACGCTTATGCTTCTTGATTCTAATGGTTATATCAAGCGCGTATGGAGCGGTGCGCCGAGTTTCGAAATGCTTGAAAAGCTTGTTCTTGAAGTTCTGGAAAAGTAGTTGGTTTCAGATTAGTAATTGGGGCGGACGTGTCCGCCTTTTTTTGTAGTAATCTTGATTGAATCGTGCTAATGTATTCTGGAAATAAAAAAGAAAGCTTCTCATCGAGAAGCTTTCTTCGCGGGATAGACGAGGCTTGAACTCGCAACCTCCGGCGTGACAGGCCGGTGCTCTAACCAAAATTGAGCTACCACCCCAGTGGTCTTGTTCTGGTCTTTCAACCGAACGAACCAAATATAAAAAGAATTAATTCATGTGTCAAGGGATAAGGATGCTTTTCTTTAATTTTTTTCTTTAAAAAAGGAGATGCCCTGTCGGAGCAGGGCATGACACTTTAATTAACTAATAACCAATGACTAATGACCATTGACTATCTCTGTCCAGGGTATTTGACACGCGTATGGTATGTGCCGTCGAGACTGTGGAGGAACGCTTCCTCGAGCTTGGAAAGTTCCTTTACAGACAAATTGCTTTCGTTGAACTGCCCGTCCATGAACTTGTCGAGAATCGTCTTGTGGATCATGGATTCGAGAGCTTCAGAAGATGTATCTGCCATGGAGCGGCTTGTGGCTTCGATGACGTCTGCCAGCATAAGAATTGCGGTTTCCATGCTTTGCGGACGCGGTCCTTTATAGCGGAAATCCTCTTCCTTGACTTCTTTACCCGTTTCTTTTGAAAGTTCCATCGCCTTGTGGTGGAAGAACTTGATGAGTGTTGTGCCGTGGTGTTCCTGGATGCCTGTGGCGACAAGTTCCGGAATCTTGTATTCCTTAGCAAGAAGGATTCCCTGGGTGACATGCCCAGTAAGGATCTTGACGGACTGGTACGGGTCCAGGTTGTTGTGCGGGTTGACGCCTTGCTTTTGGTTTTCCGTAAAGTATTCGGGGCGCATCGTTTTGCCGAGGTCATGGTAGAGCGCCATCACGCGGACGAGGAGCGAGTTTGCGCCAATGCTTTCGGCGACGCCTTCGGCGAGGTTTGATACCTGGATGCTGTGGTGGAACGTGCCGGGAGCGAGTTCCGAAATGCGCTTGAGGGCCGGGCGGTTGAAGTCTGACATTTCCATGAGCGTAAGCACGGTCGTGATGCTAAATACCTTCTCGACGACATGGATCAAGAGCACTGATGCGACTGCGGTGAAGATGATGATGTTTGCGCTTGCGGCGATGAGTGTCTGGTAGAACGTCGTGAAATTGAATCTGTTGCGCAGGAGAAGCATGATGCTTATGGAGGCTGCGGCAGCAATGACGCCTGCAATCATGCTCCAGGCAAACTGTACACGGTAGCGCATGCGGAAAAGCGGGGCAATCACGGCGATGTTCACGACCAGGCTTGTGAGTGTTGCTGCAAGGTCGTAGCCGTTCAGGATTCCGTAGAAACCGGCGGAGAATGTGGCAAACGCAAGGCCCATGCGGGCATCGTAGAGCACGACGGCGATCACGGGGGTAAATGTAATGGGGTAGAGCCACATGAAGTCGATGGCGTCGGGGAGGATGCTTTCTGGCCTGCTGAGTGTACCCGAGAGGTTGTGGATAATCCAGAAGGCGAGGAGCTGCAACAGCGTAAGGAACATGAGACTCCACAGCTGGCGCGGCGTTTTGAACATGGTGCGCGTCGGAGTGTAGAGCCAGAACATGATAAGAAGCGTAATGATGATGACAAAGACGAGAACGTTGCCGTAAGGTGCCGTGAGCATCTTCGAGTTTTCTTCGTTCTGCTGGGCCATCTGGAGCGCATCGATCTTTTCAAGGATCTCTTTGGTGATTGGGGCGCCCTGCGTTACGATTTCCATACCGCGAGGAACCATGCCCTTGATGAGCGTGACCTTGTTGCTCGCGTCGAGCTTGCGGGCTTCGGTTTCTTTCTCGAGATAGAATACGTTCGGGCTTGTGAAAACGTAAAGCGCTTCGTAGAAGGCGCTCTGTAGACCCTGTTCCGAGGAGAATGAACTCTGCAACTGGCTGAATGCTTCGTCGATACGGCGCTGCATTGGCTGGATTTCGCTAATTTCAAGTGTACTTTCTTCGTTGTCCTTGATGAGCGAAATGTTTGGCTTGTTGTAGATGAGGTTCTTGATCTGCTTGATGTTGTAGCTGTTGCAGAATAGAGTTACTTCAGTTTCTGTTTTGGCAAGGAGCGTGTTCGAAACGCCCTTCTGCATCATCTGGTAGAACACGGACATCAAGGAATCGCGGGCGACGGCATTTGTGCTGAGCGGCTTGATGGCAGTGATGGAGAGTCTCTGCTTGAGCTGATCGTAGATGCTCGAGGCTTCCTTGATTTTTTCTTGCATGGAGGCGCTTCCGTCATCCCTGCTACTGCTGATGATGGCCTGCATCTTGCCGTACTGCTCGAGCTTCTTGAGGTACTGCTGTAGTTCTCTCAGCTGTCGATTCGTTTCGTCGGCGTTGAACTCAAAAATGGCGTTGATCTTGTCGGCGGCGCGGGCCTTCTCGTTCTGGATTTCCTGCTCGGTCTTCGGGACTTCGAACTTGAACGGGGCGACAATCGTCCTTGTACTGAGCTGTCCCAAGTGCGGGCGCTCGGCGCGGAGTGCGATATTCTTGTCCGGGAATAAGAGAATGGCGATGAGGATTAAAAGAATCCAGCCAATAAACAGATGAATTTTTTTCTCTTTCTTGTTCATTTACTTCTCTTCTATTTTTTTTGCTCGTTCTGTTCGTAAGCTAGCAAAATGTCCTTGACGAGATGATGACGAAGGACGTCGGTGGCGCTAAATTCGACTTCGGCAATTCCCCGAATCCCTTGGAGTATTTTCATCGCGTGTTCAAGACCGGATGTTTGGCCTTTGGCAAGATCGATCTGGCTTGTGTCGCCTGTGATAATGGCCTTGCTGTGGGGGCCGAGTCGGGTGAGGAACATCTTCATCTGGGCGATGGTTGTGTTTTGCGCTTCGTCCAGGATGATGAAAGCTCGTTTGAGTGTACGGCCGCGCATGTAGGCGAGCGGGGCGACTTCGATGGCGCCCGTTTCTTCGTAGCGCTTGAGCTTTTCTGCGGGCAGGAGTTCGGATAGGCTGTCGTGGATCGGGCGGAGGTAGGGGGCGATTTTCTCTTTGAGGTCGCCAGGCAGGTAGCCGAGCGATTCGCCAGCTTCGACGGCGGGGCGCACAAGGCAGATGCGTTCGGCTTCGCCGCGTTCAAGGCTTGCGACGGCAAGCGTTACGGCAAGGAATGTCTTGCCTGTACCTGCGGGTCCCTTCGCGA
This sequence comes from Fibrobacter sp. UWB4, assembly GCF_002210345.1. Taxonomy (NCBI): domain Bacteria; kingdom Pseudomonadati; phylum Fibrobacterota; class Fibrobacteria; order Fibrobacterales; family Fibrobacteraceae; genus Fibrobacter; species Fibrobacter sp. UWB4. The sequence goes on from NZ_MWQI01000001.1 coordinate 839,057, forward strand.
ATATGATATCGTTTTTCTCGACGGCCTTGACCAGTTCTGCCTGTGCGGGCGTCTTCGCGGAAACGCTGATGCCGAACCTGTTCCTAAAGACAGGGCTGTCGGGAATGAGTTCGGTGTAGCTCGTTTCTGCCGCTTCTTTAGGGCCGAGCATGCGTTCAAGCTGGCTTGCGTCTAGAATTTCGCCGTTGCGCGCGGCGATCTTGAGCTGGTCGAGTACCGAGAGTACGCCTGACATGTCCGCACCCTCTTGAGGAACTAGATCTAGCCCCGGAAGTCTTGTGCGTATTTCAACGCAAAAACGGCTCTCCAATAACCGGAAAACCGTTTCACGTTCGCCTGAAATAACTCGTTTCAGGTTGTCAGACAGTGAGTAATGCCTTATATTACTCTTCATCTGTAGAAGGTTGCTGAATTGGGAGACCGAGCTTGGTCTTGGCCTCGAAGATTTCCTTGCGGAGCTTGTGGTTGTCTTCGTTTGCTGCAACGGCTTCGTCCTGAGTCTTCTTCAGAGTCTTTTCGTTGATGACTTCCTTGGGCGGTTCCTTCTTGGCCTGTGCTGCCGGCTTGGCGGCTTCAGCCTGGTTTTCGTTGTAACCCGTGTAAGAAGAGGATTCAGAAGCGGATTCATTGCTTCCCGTATAGCCTGTATCGCTGCTGCCAGAGTTGGAAGAACCTGCGCAAGCCGTGAAAAGTGCTACAGAAAGAGAGGCGAGAACTAAATTCCATTTTTTAAGAGACATTATTAAGCTCCATTCTAGTCTTTGATGGCTAAAATATATATAGTTGTGGCAGAAAAAATGTTAAAAAAGGTAAAATTTGACTATGCAATCACGAAAAAATGACGCTCAGGCCTACTCTCAGGTCTTTTTGTCGTCCAAAAATTACGATTCCAAGAAAATTTATGCGAAAAGGCGTTTGTCCTTGATGAAAAAATTGGATTCGTTCTGTGTTTTTGCCGGGATGGCCGTTGAACCGGGGGGCGAGGAAGCCTTTGTTCAAACTTGGACGCGCTTTGTGCAGGATCCGGCTTTTTTGTACCTGACGGGTGTGAACCAGGCGGGGTGCTATCTGGTGTTTGACCCGCGCGCTTTGCGTTCGACGCTTTTTGTGCCGCGTAAGGACCCGTTCAAGGAATTCTGGAACGGCAAACGCCTTGGCTTTGTTGAGGGCGAGAATGTTGTTGCCCGCTTGACTGGCGTAGAAGATGTCCGACCGGTTGAAGAACTTTGGGATTTCGTCGAGTCGCTTGCGAAAAAGTATGCGAACGGCAAGAATGCGGTGGACCATGCTTATGCGTTCTATTACGAGAAGTTCAAGGGCGATCACAACGAAAAGCTCAAGAATGATTTGAAGAAGGTTCTCCGCCGCTATAAGTTGAGCGTCAAAAGCTGTGCCGACATGCACTTCGAAGACCGCCTGGTGCTGGAACCGGAACGTATCGCCGATGCCCGCGTGGCGCAAGAGATCACGGACGAGGCTTTCCGTGCGCTTTTGCCCGAGATGAAGAACATGAAGACCGAGCGCGATGTGGCTCTGTTCCTCAACTACGAGATGCAGCGCCGTGGCGATGGCGATCTCGCGTTCCCGACGATCATTGCGGGCGGCAAGAATGCCTGCTGCCTGCATTACGTGAAGAACGACGAGCCATTGCGCGATGGCGAACTTGTGCTCTTTGACTTTGGTGTGAGGTTCGGGACGCTTCACAGCGATATCTCGCGTACAATCCCTGTAAACGGCAAGTTTGACCCGCTTCAAAAAATGTTGTACGAAATCGTGCTCGAGTCTGCGAAGGTGTACCAGCGCGTGGTGCGTCCGGGCGTTGCGCTCAAGGAAATCGGCATGATCTGCTGGGAGTTCATCATGATGGAACTCGACCGCCGCCTTGTAAAGGGGGCGAAGGGGAGTTTCAAGCTCTTGTACGACAAGAGGCCGCATGGGGTGAGCCACTTTATCGGGGAGCATATCCATGAGGGCGACCCGGGTTCCCGTTCCCTGGATGTGGTTCTTAAGCCGGGGATGCTCATCTCTTGCGAGCCGGGGCTGTACGGAGATTTTACGGCGACAATTGACGGCAAGCGTTACCGCGAAAGTATCGGCATCCGCATCGAAGATGATTTAATTATTACAAAAAGCGGTTTTGAAAATATTTCAGAGCATATTCCGCGCACTGTAGGGGATATTGAGGCGCTAATGAAGTGATTTTTCTATCTTTTGACAAAAGGACATTTTGCAAAAAAGGGTTTTGTAAATGTGGAAAGTTAAAGGTTCTGTAAGATTCTTCTTATCTATCCTTGCAACAGCTTTTGTTCAGGCGGGTGTGTTTATTTACGCCCAAAAAATTCTGTCGGGATCGTTCTTTGCGAAGGATGGTATCATCTGGCAGAACTTCATGCTTCAAATATTCTTCCTCGCGCCATACGTGCTGATGGTGTTCTTTGCGGGGTTCTTCACCAATAAGTTCTCGAAGAACAAGGTGATGGCGTGGTCGTCACTCATGATGACGCTGTTTGTGATCGCGCAGTCTGTGCTCGTGACGGTCGATTACCCGCGAATCGCATTCTGGCTCTCGATCGGGCTTAGCTGCGGATTTGCGATCCACAGTGCGGCTAAGTACGCCATTATCAAGGAAATGTTCGGTGTGCGCAATTTGAGCTATGCGAACGCATTCCTCCAGATCTTCAGCATTAGCGGTATTATCGCGGCGTCCTGGCTTGCGATTGTCGGCGTGAACCTCATTAACCTCGACCAGCTCGTTTCTTACGAAGCCGTGCGTCGCATTACGGAAAAGTCCGTCGTGATTCCGTGGATCTTGACGGCGGTGAGCGTACTTGGTACGGTTGCGAACTTCATGATTCCGCGCGTGAAGTTCGAAGACTTGAACGTGAGCGTTGACAAGGTCAAGCGCCACTTGAGTCTCGGTTTCCGTGTGCCGACGCTCCGTGCCTCCATCATCGCCCTTTCGATGTTCTGGGCTTTGGCTCAGGTGTTCGTGCTGATTTACCAGGACGTGTCCGGTTCTTCGACCGTGAACATGATGCAGGACTACATGTCGTTTGCGATTGTGGGACTCATGGTTGGTACGATTGTGGCTGCTCACTTCTCCAAGGACTTTATTGAATCCGGCTTTGTGCCGCTTGGCATGTTTGGTGCTTCGATCTGCATGTTCCTCGTGCCGTTCCTTGTGCATCCGGTCGCCCTCGTGCTTCTTTACTCCTTGACCGGTTTCTTTGGTGGACTTATCCTTGTGCCGGTGAATGCGCTGTTGCAGTACAACACACGTCCGAACAACTCCGGTTCCGTGATTGCTCTTGCTAACTTGATCCAGGCTGTGGTGCTTGTGGCGTTCCTGTTCGTGTTCACGATGATGGTCCGCAACACCGATATTCGTCCGCAGTATTACTTCATTGGTCTTGCCGTGATTTCTGTGGGTGTGTTTATCTGGTCGATTTACAATTTGCCGCAGGCTATGCTGAGAACGCTCCTTCGCTTTGTGTTCAGCCGCTATAGAATCCGCGTGTTGAACGTGCAAAACATCCCGAACGAAGGTCCGATTCTCTTGGTCGGTAACCACCACAGCTTTATTGACTGGGCTATGGTGCAGATGGCTTCTCCGCGTCCGCTTTGTATTGCGAGTAACAAGGACCATTTTGACAAGTGGTACTTGCGCGCCGTGCTCAAGCGCTTGGGCATGATCCGTATTGATAACCGCAATCCCAAGGTTGCGATGGATAAGATTCATGCTGCCCTCCTCGCAGGTAAGGCTGTCGTGATTTTCCCGTCGGGCGAAGTTTCCAAGTCTCCGCACGTGGAACCGTTTACGATTGACTATTCCTCCGCTGTCGATGGCACGAAGGCTCAGGTAATTCCGTTCTACATCCAGGGCTTGTGGGGCACTAACTACAGTTACAGTTCTTCGAACATGTTTGGAGCCTCTGCGGAGCGTTCCGTGACTGTTGCTTTCGGCGATGCGCTTCCGGCCGATACTCCGCCGAACGAGATTCGCGCAATTCTCCGCCGCATTTCCATTGATGCTTGGAATTACGCTGTTTCGTTTGTGCACCCGATTGCCGATAGCTGGATCCGCACATACAAGAAGTATGTGAAGAACGGTCCTGCAATTTATAGCCCGGATGGCGCTCACTTCTCGGGTTACAAGCTGATGGGCGCTGTGATGGCATTCCGAGGCTACCTCAAGAAGACGCTTGGCAAGCATGAACAGAACGTAGGCATTATGCTTCCGCCGAGCCCTGCCGGTGTGATCGTGAACCTTGCACTCTGGGTTCTCGGCAAGACGAACGTGAACTTGAACTATACTTCGTCTGTCGATAACGTGAAGTTCTGCTGCGACCGTGCTGAATGCTCGACGGTTATTACGAGCCGTCAGTTTGTGCAAAAGCTTAAAGGGCGTGGCAACGACTATTCGCAGGTGGCTTCGGACAAGGTGCTCCTGCTCTATGCTGAAGACATGATGAAGGAAATCCCGAAGGTGAAAATTGCGGCTTTCCTCGTACTTTGCATGATTATGCCGAGCTGGTTGATTCGCCTTCTTTTCGTGAAGCATCGTTCTATGGATGACAATGCTGTTATCGTGTTCAGCTCAGGTTCCGAAGGAACGCCGAAGGGCGTGGAACTCACGCAGCGCAACATGATGGGCAACATCCAGCAGCTCGCCTGTATCTTGAATGTGAGCCGTGGCGACGTGATGCTTTCGGAACTCCCACTGTTCCATAGCTTTGGCCTTACGGTGACGACGCTCTTGAACCTTACGGAAGGCTGCCCGATTGTGGCTGTGGCTGACCCGACTGACGTGAAGACGATGTCCCGAGTCTGTGCGGAATTCAAGGTGACGATCATGGTGGCGACCCCGACGTTCTTGCGTGCATTTACGGTGAGCCGTTATGTGCATCCGTTGATGTTCAAGTCTGTGCGTATCATTATTGCCGGTGCTGAAGCGCTCCGTCCGGAACTCTCGACGGCGTTCCGCCTCAAGTTCGGTAAGGAAATTTACGAAGGTTACGGCTGTACAGAAACAGCCCCGGTGGCTTCTGTCAATACTGAAAATACGTTGTTCGACGACTACACCACGTTGCAGGTGAACAACAAGCCGGGAACTGTAGGCCCTGCACTTCCGGGAACGCAGTTCCTGATTGTGGACCCCGAGACGAATGAACCTTTGCCGACGGGCGAAGCGGGCATGATCCTCATTGGTGGTTGCCAGGTGATGAAGGGCTACCTCAAGGATGCAGACCGCACGAAGAGCGTGATTGTGCTGAAGGATGGCGTTCGTTACTACCGTACGGGTGACAAGGGCTATCTCGATGAAGACGGTTTCTTGACGATCGTGGACCGCTACAGCCGCTTTGCAAAGCTTGGTGGCGAAATGATCAGCCTCGGTGCTGTCGAAAAGAAGATCCAGGATACGCCGGTATTGCAGGGCTGCGATTACGTTGTTACGGCTATTCCGGATGCCACGAAGGGCGAAAAGATTGTTCTTTTGTACCAGGGCGAAAAGGATCCGAAGGACGTGCTTTCGGAACTTCGCGCAAGCGGTATGCCGCCTCTCATGCTCCCGTCCGCGGCGTTTAACGTCGATGTGATGCCGAAGCTTGGTTCTGGCAAGGCTGACTTCGTGACCGCAAAGAAGATGGCGAAGGAACTGGTGGAGAAGAAGTAGGCGGCGGAGCCGCAGTTATTAGTCGGTAGTTGTTAGATTAAAGTTAGGCGGCTACGCCGCGATTATTAAGACTGATGACCATTGACTAATGACCAAAAGACAAGAAGGAAAAAAATGAAATCGTTTACTCCCATACGCACGGTGCGTTTCATAGCTTCGCTTATTGCGATTTTTGGCATGATTCTTTTTGCCTTTGAACGCGTGTTGACCATGGTTTATGGTATTGCCGCTAACGCCGTGCGGACGGGGAACGGACTCACCGATTCGTTTATGGTGCGCTTTGCATCTGAAAATTTTTCCGGGGTCAAGAAGCTTTTGGGCGTTTTGGATCAAGTCAAGGATTTGCTGCCACTTGCAAATAAGGGCTTGCTTGTCTTGTTTATTGTAAGTGTGACTTTGATGGTGATTGCCGCATTTGGTTTAACTTTCCCGCGCCAGTTTGGCCATGTGCTTGTGGCGATGAAACTCCTCAAGTGGCAGGGGGGCTTGGCTGCTGTAACCTCTGTGGCTAGCGATGCTCCGCATCCTGTCATTAGTGGAAAGGGAGTCTCGAAAAAGTTCAAGAGTGTATCGAAAGGTATCAAGAGGCTGTGGGGCAAAATAGTTGCTTGGTGCAAAAAGGCTGTAGCTGCGATAAAAAAAGTTCAGGTGAAATATTGGATTTTTATTGGATGCTCGATTGTTTTTATTCTTGTTCTCGTATTCGGTGTCCGCGGTTGCTCGACGGTTAGTGTTTTTGGCGGCTCGCAGGCCGTGACCGATGAACTGACGGAACAGGCTTTGTTTTACATTCGTGCACAGAAATCGTATTTTGCAAAGAATAAGGCAATCGGTGGCCCGAAGGCGCTCCAGATGTCGGATTCCCTTACAACGGATTATTTTACGTATCGCGTAAATGCAAGCCGCTTTACGGCGACATTGAACAAGGACGTCAAGGATTGCCCTGCCGGGAGTCGCTGGTCGGTGAGTGCAAAGACCGAGGGCTTCTTTACGGTTGATTTGAAGCTTTATCGCGCAGCACCCAAAGACACCAATTGCGTGTTTATTCATCCTGACTTCAAAAATCTCGGACGAAAGTAACCCCAAGCGGGTTGTCCCAAGACAACAATTTGCTAGTTGATTCTTGCGCATGAGGGGGCGAGAATATATATTAGTAGTACCCTAGAATGTTCTAGGGTTGTTTATGGGTGGTGGTATGAAATTTCCGCAGATTATTTGTGTCGCGGCCGTTATGTCGTTTGCTGATGTGACTTGGGTCCCGCAGTGTGAAGACAACGGCTTTACGTTGATTCGTTTTTCAGAACATTTTGAAGTATGTAAGAAACCGACGACAGATGATGGCTCGGTAAACAATGTCTCAATCCCGACTTCGGATGCCGACGGCGTACTCCAATCGCTTGAAAAGGTGTATTCGTTCTACATTGATTCGCTTGGCTGGATGCTGCCTTTCCCGAAAAGCCCGGATAAGAAACTCAAGAGCAACATCTACGTGTTCGACAACTCCGTGATGGCGGCGCTCTACGGCGGTCAGGATTATGTGAAAGCGTTGAATGGCGAGTATGGACCTGGCATGTGGATTGGCGTGGGTTCATTGAAGGATTACTGGGGCACGTCGCATGAATTTGCGCATGGATTGCAAGGTGTTGCTGGCTGGCTTGGCAATAATAGCCATTCAGGCTGGATGGCGGAATCGCATGCAAACTGGATGGCGCACCAGTTCAATCCGAATGATGCCCATTGCGCAGAATACTTGATCAATTATCCGTACCTCTATTACGGTTCTACGCGCGACCGTTATTGCAATTGGCAGTTCCTGGAACATTTGAAGGAGGAATTTGGCGGTGGCAATAAAGGCGCTCACGAAGTCAACCGCATCTGGATGGAATCGATTCGCGATGGCGAAGACGGTCGCATGGAACAGACTCCGTTTAGTGCGATGATGATGGTTTATGGCTGGACGCTGGAACAGCTGAATGATCAGTTTGGCAAGTTCGCGATGAAGAACGCCACGCTTGAGTACACCCCAGCAAAGAAGACTTTGTACAAAAAGTCCTGGGGCGATTATGAGTTCAAGACTCGTCGAACGCACGATGGCTGGGGCGATCTGTATCGCAGGCATTCGCGTGTGACCATGCTGAATAAGATGAAATGCGAGGATGCAGTCGGAGATTGCGCGGACCGTTACATTTCGCCGAGCTACTGGGCGCCGCAGCGCTGGGGGTACAACCTGGTGCGCATTTATCCAGATTCGGCAGGGAAGGTGACGGTCAAGTTCCGTGGCATTGTGCAGGAAAAGCCGACGGTCAATGGCTACACTTGCTTTGGCGATAACACGGACTATTACAAGGGCAAAACTTACAAGTGGTGCAATTACGCACCGGACAAATTGCCGAATCCAGCTTCGGGTTGGACGGTTGGCTTGGTGGCGGAAGGTGCTGATGGTACGCCGCGTTACAGCGAAATGAAGCACGGCACAGGATTCAATCTTGAAATCGAAACGAAGGAAAGTGATAAGGCTTTGTGGCTTGCCGTAACGGCGACTCCGACCGAGATGCAGACGATTTTGTGGGACCAGTTCTATTACAGCATTTATCGCTATCCGTACATGATTGAAGTTGTGAACGGCGCGCCTGAAGGTTATACGAAAGATTTCTGGAAACCGGCTGGATTTAACGGAACGACGGCTTCGGGGTATGCGCAACACGCCAATGGCGGAGGCTGGGTCAGCAACAAGGCTAAAGTTGCAGCTACGGCTTATGTGGGTCCCGATGCGGTCGTGAACGGCGGTACAGTTTCAGGAAACGCCCGAATCGAAGATTTCGCCGTGATAAACGGCGGAACGATTAGCGATAACGCCGTGGTTCGCGGTCGAGCGCTCGTGACTGCGGGAAACATCAGCGGCGATGCCGTGCTCGAAGATGATGCCTGGCTTGTGAGCGGCACGATTAGCGGCAAGGCTAAAGTCGGTGCGATTTCGATTATCGTGAATACGACCGTGACCGACAACGCTCAAGTCTATGGCGTGATGTGGGCGGTAAACGGCAAGAAGCTTTCCGGCACGGCCCAGCTTCGCGGCGACCTCGAAAACAACTTCACGAAGGAACTTGTGAAGGGCGTGTTCTACGGCATGGTCGATGACGGCATGCTGAACAATGCGAACTACGGTGCAAACCTCACGACGCCCCCGACCGATGCGACCGCAAGCATTGAAAATGCCAAGTGGTACGCAGTTGCGGATGATTCGACACAGACTGATCCGGGACCTACAACAGGTATTGCTTCTGGAAATGCTTATAAAATGCAGCGCGGGTTAGGAACTCTTTCGCAAAATGCTTCGAATGAATCTCTTGATGTGTTTGATTTGAACGGTAGACACCTTGGTCTTGTGAAAGTTCTTGCGTCTGAAAACGGTGCGCTTGGCAACAAAACATTGCAAAAATCGCTCCGTGCTGCGGGATTCAACGCGGGTATGTATCTTGTTCGTGCAAAACATTCGCAAAGATTAATTCGTGTAAACGTGCGTTAAATGCTTGATATTGCATAGATTGAGTAAACACATTAAACCCTTGCAGTTTTGCAATAAAATAAAAATAGGAAACCTCGAAACGGGGTTTCTTTTTTTGTTATAATTAAAGATAAGGGTTGTATAACTTGTCACGTTAGTGACAGCTTTTTGTTTGGAGGACAAATGCTAAAAAAAATCCTTAAGTCCGTTGTTGTTACAAGTGCCGTACTCGGTGCGGTAAGTTTTGCACAGGATCCGAACTTGCATATTTATCTTGCTTACGGGCAGTCGAACATGTCCGGGCAGGCGACAGTAACCGATAAAGACCGTGTGCAGGACCCGCGATTCTTGGTGTTGCGAGCCGCAAATCATTCCAACCAGAAGGTGGGCGAGTTCTATCCGGCCGCACCACCGATGGGGCATAGCCAATCCAAGGTGGGGATTGTTGATATCTTTGGACGCAAAATGGTGAAGGAACTTCCGGACAGCATCAAAATTGCCGTTGCGAATGTCGCCATTGGCGGGCAGAGCATCGACTTGTTTGACAAGGACCGCAACAAGTCTTACGTTCAAAGCGCAAAGAACAAGGGCGATACCTGGTGGATTCAGTACTTGGACGAATATGGCGGTGATTTGTACAAACGCATTGTGGAGATGGGCAAAATCGCAAAGCAGAAAGGCGTCATCAAGGGCTTCTTGTTCCATCAGGGTGAAGCGGACTACCAGATGAACGACTGGCCGAAACGCGTCAAGAAAGTTTATGACGACTTAATCAAGGAACTGGAACTGGACCCGGAAAAGACTCCGATTCTCATTGGAGAACTTGCTCCGACTGGCGATTTGGGCTGGCGCAATGAAGCGGTAAAACAAGCGGCTGACTTAATTCCGAATGGTCATCTGATTTCGGCTCAGGGTTGCCCGGCGCTTAAAGAGGCGAGCTATACTTTGCACTTCACTCGTGAAGGGTATGAAAAATTTGGCGAACGCTATGCGGAAAAAATGCTTGAAATTCTTAAATCGCAGGAACCAGCTCCGGATTCTTCTAAAATAGATTCCTCGAAGGTCGTGCGTACAGATTCGACAAGTCGCGATTCTACATCATCGGACAGTACGAACTCTATTCGTAACATGGCTGTTGTTCGTGCCGTAGATTCGCAATCGCCAAGACTTTTCTATGATGTTTATGAACAAAGTTTGTTCGTGCGCTTCAAGAAAGACGGCGTAGAACATCGCTACCGCTTGACCGGGCGGAAAAAATAGAATTGACGTGATTGTAAAATGAAAAACGTCCAGCGAGCGCTGGACGTTTTTGCTTAGATTCCTGGATCCTTCGGCGTTGCCTCAGGATGACTCAACTAAGGCAACAGAGTTGCCAAGTTTCGTTACACCTTCGGAAGCTGGGCGAGGCTCTTGGCGATGTCTTCATCCGTCGGGATGTAGTCGCTCATTTCGCCGTCGTTGAACTTTTGGTAAGCCACCATGTCGAAGTAACCCGTGCCGGTAAGACCGAACACAATGTTCTTGGCCTGGCCGGATTCCTTGCACTTGAGAGCTTCGTCGATTGTTGCACGGATAGCGTGGCTGGATTCCGGAGCCGGGAGGATGCCTTCGGTCTGTGCGAAGAGCTTTGCAGCTTCGAAAACTTTAGTTTGTTCAACAGACGTTGCACGCAAGAGACCCTGATCGTAAAGTTCAGAGAGAATGCTGCTCATGCCGTGGTAGCGCAGTCCTCCAGCGTGGTTTGCGGACGGAATGAAGCTAGAACCGAGCGTGTACATCTTGGCGAGCGGGCAGACCTTACCGGTGTCGCAGAAGTCGTAAGCGTACTTACCGCGAGTGAAGCTCGGGCAGCTTGCCGGTTCCACAGCGAGAATATCGTAGTCGGCTTCGCCACGGAGCTTTTCACCGATGAACGGGCTCACGAGACCACCGAGGTTAGAACCACCGCCTGCGCAACCGATGATGAGGTCGGCCTTCACGCCGATCTTGTCGAGTGCGGCCTTCGTTTCGAGACCGATGACGGACTGGTGGAGGAGCACCTGGTTCAGCACGGAACCGAGAACGTAGCGGTAACCCGGCTGCTTCACAGCGGCTTCAACAGCTTCAGAAATGGCGCAGCCAAGGCTACCCGTGGTGCCCGGAAATTCGGCGTTGATCTTGCGGCCGATGTCGGTCGTCATGGACGGGGACGGGGTAACGGAAGCACCGTAGGTGCGCATGACTTCGCGGCGGAACGGCTTCTGTTCGTAAGAAACTTTCACCATGTAAACCTGGCAGTCCAGTCCGAAGAAAGCGCTGGACATCGAAAGGGCGGTACCCCACTGGCCTGCACCCGTTTCAGTCGTCACGCCCTTGAGGCCCTGCTTCTTAGCGTAGTAGGCCTGAGCGATAGCGGAGTTGAGCTTGTGAGAACCCGAAGTGTTGTTGCCTTCGAACTTATAATAGATGTGTGCCGGAGTGCCGAGGGCCTGTTCGAGGAAGTAAGCGCGAACGAGCGGGGACGGACGGTACATCTTGTAGAATGTGCGGATGTCTTCCGGAATTTCGATGTAAGCGGTATCGTTATCGAGTTCCTGCTTGATGAGTTCATCGCAGAAAACTGGCTGCAGGTCTTCGAAAGTCACCGGCTTGCCGGTACCCGGGTTCAGAAGCGGAGCGGGCTTCTTCTTCATGTCGGCGCGGACGTTATACCATGCCTTCGGAAGTTCATCTTCGTGGAGATAAGTCTTGACCTGACCATCGATCTTGAGCGAGTTTCTCATATTGTATCCTTTAAATTTGTGTAACCGCATCCAATTATATTAAATCGAATTTGCGTTGACAACAGCACTTGTGCAAAATGACCAATGTATATGATTAACATTGATTGGCTGTGGTGCTTTCTTGAAATTTTAAAATTTTTTAATATATTGTTTCTATCACCATCATAAACATTAGGAGCTCCTATGGCCATTGACCACAATCTCTTAACGGGACAGTTTCGTCCTCTTGGCGAAAACAAAATTGAGCATACCCTTTCTGCTAGCCAGAAGGTTTTGCCCACACATACGGGGAAAAGCGCAATGCGCCATTTGACCCCGCGAAACCGAAAGCCGAAACTTGAAAAGTCGTGAAGCTTAACGAAAATCCTTTTGAACTGTTAAAGAAATCTGCAAAGTCCAAGGCGCGTCTTGGCGTTATCCATACGGCGCATGGCGATGTGACGACACCTGTTTTTATGCCGGTGGGCACTGCCGCGACGGTCAAAGGGCTTACGAGCCGCGACATCCGCGAACTCGATGCAGAAATCATCTTGGCGAATACGTACCACCTCTATTTGCGACCGGGCACAAAGCTCATTGCTGAGGCGGGCGGCGTGCAGAAATTCATGAGCTGGAACAAGCCGATGCTTACGGACAGTGGCGGATTCCAGGTGTGGAGTTTAAAACAGTTCCGAAAGATTACCGAAGAGGGCGTCCAGTTCAAGAGTTTGCTGGACGGTTCTCGTCATTTGTTCACGCCGGCGAGCGTGATGAATGCGCAACGCGAAATCGGTGCGGATATCATCATGGCTTTTGATGAATGTACGCCGTACCCGAGCACGGTTGATGAGGCCGAAAAGTCGCTTGCGCTCACGCTCAAGTGGATGCGCGAGGCGAAGGAATGGCTTTTGGCAAATCCGCCGATTCACGGTTATCCGCAATTTTTCTTTGGAATTGTGCAAGGTGGCATGCACAAGGAATTGCGACAGAAGTCTATCGAGGCGCTCAAGGAAATTGAGCCGGATGGTTATGCGATGGGTGGGCTTTCGGTTGGCGAGCCTGTCGAGACGATGTATGAAATCGCAGACTTTTGTACAAACTTGTTGCCCGAAGATCGTGCCCGCTATGTGATGGGCGTGGGAACGCCGTGGAATTTGCTGGAGCTTGTGAAACGTGGCGTAGATATGTGCGATTGCATTTTGCCTGCGAAAAATGCACAGGATGGATTAGTTTATACGAGCCGAGGCGTGCTCCGCTACAAGGGCGCAAAGTTTGCACACCAACACGATTTGCCGCTCGACCCGAACTGCGATTGCTATTGCTGCCGTAACTATAGCCGTGCGTATTTGCGCCATCTGTTCAAGGAAAAAGAACCGCTTGGCTGGACGCTTGCGGCGATTCATAATTTGCATTTCTACATCCACTTGATGAAGTCCGTGAAAGCTCATATCGCAGACGATACTTTTGAAGATTGGGCCGAGGAACAAGTGAAAGTGCTGCAGGGGAATGCGGGGTAAAAGGGCGGAGAAGCACAAATCTTTAAACAGTTTTGTGCTTTGAACAATGAAATGTGATGAATTAGGCAGGGCTTACTGTTATTTGTCTACAAGGCCTTGATTTCTTCGATAGTAAATCCGGTCTGCTTAGAGATAATGTCCAAAGAAACACCATCGTCGCGAAACCCCTTTGCCATCGCTTTTTTTCTCTTCGAATGCCTTAGCCTCGGCTTCCTTTCTTCCTTCTTCCTTGCTTTCGTGAAGATCAAATTCGTAAGTCATATACTTATTCCTTATGAAAGTATCGGTCTTGTAAAAGGACACCTGGTTGTTTGTTGAACGAAAAATGCAAAATCAGTTTTCTTCGATTATGTCTATATTCTCGATGTTGCTAAAATTTTTCCAATTGCTGTACACATAATTGAATATTTCATCTGAATAATTTGGGCTACATATTTTGAGTAACTCTCTACCTGATTGAGTAAGGATTGCCTGTCCGCATTGAATTTTGTTTTCTTTTGGAAATTTGAAAGAAATACGTACTTCTTTGTTGTTGTAAAAAGCGGATGTGTTTTGAGGTAGCTCAGAACACATATAACCAAAGGTTGCTCCACAAGAAAGAAGACCTAAAGTATTCAGTCTATTTACGGATCCAAAAGATAGGCCAAATTTTTTACAATTTCGTCATCGAATTCATATAAGAAAATGTGATCGCTGTCATCTATTTTGAATGCAAATGATGCAACTTTCATAAATGTGGTCGCGTCCTCTTGGCTCATTTCACTTAAAATTCGTAAAGTCGATTTTGAAAAACTCCCGTGATTGTTGGTTTCTCCCGCTAGAATCTTGGCCCAGATTGTTTGTAATTCGTTGTCAGAAGCGCATTTTGCACGTTCAAAAAAGAATAGTAACCATTCGTTGCTAAGTTTACTTGGATCTGCAGATTCGCTGATTTCAGGGAATGTTTTATCAAGTATGTTTTCTATATTGGTTTGCTTAATCGATTCTTCTATAATAAATCTTTTCAATGCTCTTCGAGAAAGATCGTTAAGCTTTAATTGGTTTGTTGCTGTAATAAGTTCTGCGTCAGCTTCAGCTCTCGCTTTTCTCCTGATTCTAGTCGGTTCGTATAAGATTCCTGCTGCATTTGCAATCTTGGTGATGAGTGTGTTTATCGGCTCTGCAAGTTTGCCAAGATTTACGAGTGAAAATCCTTCTGCCATAATTTGACTCCATAAAAAGTTTTGCTATTTAGAATCCTCGTCGGAAATATAACCTTTTTTTCTAGTGATGTTGGTGTCTAACCCACACTCTGTATTTCCCAAACTGGAGTCTGTGGCACTGAGGTTCGATGTGATTTGTATAATAGAATTGCTTGTATGCTGAAATACGCCCTATTTGAAAAAAAATCACAGTTCATGCTAACGGTTGTTTGCAAAATTTGGCAAAAATGCGTTTTTGCTGGTCTTATTTAGTAAATTGTATTATGTCACATATGTTTATACCCACTTGACATATACATATTAAATAGGTATATTAAGGATGATTCAAAGTTTTGCGGATCGAGAAACTGAACTCGTCTATTATCAAGAATTTTCTAGACGATTGCCGAGTACAATACAGAAGGTAGCTTTAAGAAAATTAATGATGATAGACAATGCGAAATGTCTTGACGATTTACGAATCCCGCCAAATAATCGTTTGGAATTGCTCCATGGAAGTCGAAATGGGCAATATTCAATACGCATTAATGATCAATGGCGAATTTGTTTTTTGTTCAAAGATGGACATTTTTTCGATGTAGAAATAGTTGATTATCACTAGGAGCAAATTATGAGTAAGCATATTGAAACACCGACTATTGGGGAAATTCTTAACGAAGAATTCTTTATTCCCATGGGACTGTCTGCTTATAAGGTCGCTCAGGCAATCAATGTCCCGGTTTCAAGGATTCAGGATATCCTTCATGACCGTAGGCGAATTACGGTTGATACATCCTTAAGACTTGCCAAGTTCTTTGGAGTTTCCGACAACTATTTTATTTCTTTGCAAGATGATATTGATATCCGTAATCTTAAAGTTAAATTGGCTGAAGAACTGGATAAAATCAAGACTTTTGTAGTTGCGTAGATAGATTACTGGGAAAATATATTCTTTCATTTGAAAGATCGGCTAATCCAATGAGCGTAATTCGATGTTTTTGTGTTTTTTGAATTCTTTTACGACATCATTCCATGGATCTTCTATTTCACCACAATAAGGAATGATGCATAATGTATCAGGATATGCCTGAGCAAATTTTAGGATGTTTTCATTTAGTGAAAAAACTACTTCATGTGCATTTGGATGTTGTTTTTGTAAGGGTCGAAATTCTTCAATGATGAAATCGGGATTCCATTGAAATAAATTATAGAATCGCTCATTGAATGTAAAGCCTGTGTGAACTTCGTTGCAGAATTGTATTTCGTCGCAATACTGGAAACAGTTTAATTCTATTTTCCCATCATTTAAACTCGTTAAACAAAGGGCTTTATCATCAAGTTGACTTTCGAAATTAGCCAGCCAATTTAATCTGTCTTTAATTTTATTGATTTGAATATAATTTGATTCGTTTAATATGTACTTTGAAAAAGGATCGTTTATTGCGTCCTGTATACCATAAGCAAATGATCCCATGGTATGTTTTGCAAAATAATCAAATCCAGGTAAATCGTTAAGATAAATTGGTTCTTTGCAGAGGAATCTGGAGCCATCTAAGGAATATTCCTGACCATGCATTGATTCTGTGAATGAAACTTCTTCGATTTGGGTGTATTCCCACAAAAAGAAATCTTTTTTCTTATGACCATATTGTTTTATACCAACTATTAAATAAATTTTCTGGCCTTTCATATTTAAGCAAACTCTTTTTCTTGATACGGTATGCGAAACGTCGTCTTCAGTTTTGTATAAAAAAGAGTCTTCTCCAGGTAAATAGCCTAAAGCATCATAATTGTGATATTGTACATAGCAATGTTGTTCATTTAAATTTTCTTTACGAGGCCACATCCTGTCTGGACTTGGCGGGCACATCATTCGATTGTATTCTGGTTGTAATTCTTCTATTTTGGCGTATTCGTTTTCTGTTAAGCTTTCTTTATCGCATTCCAAAAGAATTTCAAATTTGAAATTCCCATAAATTCCAGGTTGTGAAACCTGTTGGGTCAGACCGTATTTACAGAATGCTCTGCGGAGCGGATTTTCTTCATCAATATTTTTGATTTTATCAAGTGATTGTGTATGCTGCTTCCAACGGTTGGAAATATTGATAGACTGGCCGATGTAGCTTTTGCCATTAACCAAGTTTGTGATTTTATAAATTCCGCAGATTGATTTCATAGATCTTAAATTACATTTTTATTTAGGAAATAAGGGAATCTTTTGCAATTTGCGTTAGGGATAGTGACCCCTTGGGGCGGAGACTTGCTTGCAAGGCTCCGTTGCAAGAGTGGCACGGGTGCACCGGTTGTGCGCACGAGACGCCTTGCAATATAGCCCGACCTGTGCATGCACGGGGAACGCTCAAAGCGTAAAAAAGATATTTGAAAAAGAGAATCGATTTCTCCGCCGTATAACAATAATTTCAACTTAAAAACACAAGTTCGGTTTTCTGAGAGTGTGTCGAAAATTTCTAAATTTGGGCGCATGATCAGTATTACTAAGCTTTTGATGGACACCCCGAATTTTGGGGATTCTCTTCGTTATCAACCTCATGCGCACAAGGCGACAAATGGTGTGGGCGCAGGACGTGGCCCGGTGGTGGTGTGGAATTGCACCAAGACTTGCAACCTGAAGTGTGTGCATTGCTATGCCCGTTCAGAGGCGATTAAGTACCAGAACGAACTTACGCACGAAGAGGGAATCAAGCTTATTGATCAGCTTGCGGATTTTCATGTGCCGGTGATTTTGTTCAGCGGTGGCGAACCGCTTTTGCGCCCGGACTTTTTTGAACTCGCAAACTATGCGGCAAGCAAGGGCATCCGCCCGACGATTTCGACGAACGGCACCTGCATCACGCCGGATGTGGCTCAGAAGCTCAAGGCGATGGGCGTTGGCTATGTGGGCATCAGCTTGGATGGTTGCGAAGAGACTCACGACAAGTTCCGCGGCAAGCAGGGCGCGTACCAGATGGCTTTGCGCGGAATCCGCAATTGTGTGGCGACGGGCCAGAAGGTTGGGCTCCGCTTTACGATTACGAAGTACAACTATCAAGACTTGAACGCCATTTTCGATTTGCTCGAAGCGGAAAACATTGATAGAGTTTGTTTCTATCACCTTGTCTATAGCGGTCGCGGAAGCGCAATGGTCGATAACGACTTGAATCACGAAGAAAGTCGCAAAGTGATGGACTTGATCATTGATCGCACTTTGGACTTTAAGAAGCGCGGCGTGAACAAGGAAATTTTGACGGTCGACAACCATGCCGATGCCGTTTATCTGTACCAGCGCATGAAGCGTGAAGACCCGGAACGCGCCGAAAAGATTTTGGATTTGATTAAGATGAACGGTGGCAACCGCAGTGGCATGGCATTTGGCAATATCGATAGCATCGGTAATGTGCATCCGGACCAGTTTACGCAATATATCACGCTTGGTAACGTTCGCGAACGCAGTTTCGGAGACATTTGGACAGACTTGTCAAATCCGATTATGGCTGGCCTCAAGAACCGCAAACCGCTTTTGAAGGGGCGTTGTCCGAAGTGTGCTTACTTGAATTTGTGCAACGGCAATTTCCGCACGCGTGCCGAAGCCGTTACTGGTGACTTCTGGGCTGAAGATCCGGCTTGCTATTTGACCGATGAAGAAATTGGATTATAAAAGTCGGCAGTAGACAGTAGGAAGTAGGCAGAATAATTCGGAGTTAGGAATTGTTTATGTGTCATCCTGAGCGTAGAGCCGAAGGCTCGAAGTCGAAGGATCCAGTTATTTTAATGAATGATTTAAATCAAAAGCTTCTCGCGATTATTCAAGACGGCTTTCCGTTGGTGGAACGCCCGTATTTGCGTTTGGCGGAAATGTTAAATGTCTCGGAACAAGAAGTTTTTGATGCCGTAGAAGGTTTGCGTTCGTCTGGCTTAATTCGTCGCATCGGTGGCGTTTACGATTCCAAGAAACTTGGCTTTATTTCGAGACTTTGTGCAGGGAAAGTACTGACTTCGGAAAATGATTTTTCGGCAGAACATCATGCGCAAACACCGATGGAAAAGTTTGCTGCCGTCGTGAATGACGAACCTGCAATTACGCACAATTACATCCGTAGTCACGAATATAATGTTTGGTTTACGGTCATTGCCGAAAACGAATCCGCAATCCAGTCCGTTGTGGACCGCGTTTGTGCAGAAACTGATTTGCATGATGTTCACGTTCTCACCGCCTCCAAGAAGTATAAAATCAATACGGTGATGTCATTAGACGAGAGACGTGGTTCGGCAGGCTCACCAACCTTGACGAAAGACGAAAGAGGCGAGTGTGCTCCGGCTTTGCGTCATTCTGACAACCAAGTCCCGCGTCATTCTGACAACAGTACCATACGTCATTCTGAGCGCAGCGAAGAATCCAGTAAATTCTTGGGAAAACTCACTGACTCAGACAAATCCCGTATCCACTTTGCTTGCGACGACATCCCGCATACGCTCACTCCGTTCAAGGACTGGGGTGTTTCTTGCGATGAACTTCGCGAAGACATTGCTGCTAAACGTATGCGCCGCTTTGGGGCGATCCTCCGTCATCAAGATGCGGGATTCCCCTGCAATGCGATGGTGTGCTTTAGGTTAGACGAGAGACGAACAACGAGCGACGAATGTGAATTGAATGAAATGCTTGCGGAATCTCGTCATTCTGAGGACCGAAGGGCCGAAGAATCCAGTAAAATTAAATCTCTTGCGAAAAAGCATTTTGTTTCGCACTGTTACGAGCGCCCGTCTTTTAAAAGCTTTCCTTACAATTTGTATGCAATGATGCATGCGCAGACGCCCGAAGAATTGGACGGTTTCATCAAGGAATCCGTGGCTTTGCTTGATAACCCGGAATACGTCGTTCTCCATTCCCTCAAGGAACTCAAGAAAACGAGCTTTAGATTTTTTGCGTAGTCCAATCTTTTCTATCTTTGGACTATGCGCAAAATTTACATGGCAGGCATGAGCCACAAGGTGGCTGAAATCGCGATTCGCGAAAAGTTTTATATCCCGATGGATGTAAAGACTGAGGCGTTGACGCATTCTCCGTTTGATGAACTTTTGATTTTGGCAACGTGTAACCGCACGGAAGTCTATGTGGCGAGCGACCGCGGAATTACGGATGGTGAACTCGTTCGTTATGTGTGTGGACTTGCCCGTCAAGACTACGATGATTTTGCGAAGTTCTTTTATTTTAAGTCGGGTGACGATGTTGCACACCATGTGATGAATGTGTGTGCCGGTCTTGATTCTGTCGCCATGGGTGAAGATCAAATTTTGCACCAGATTGGTCGTGCGTACGAGACGGCGCACCAGCTGAATGCAACGGGCAATACGCTGAACAAGCTTTTCCAGAGCGCCATTCACACGACAAAGCGCATTAAGACCGAGACGAACTTGAGCAAGCTCAGTTGCAATATTCCGTTCTTGGCGATGAAGCAAGTGCAGAAGACTTTTGACGATCTTGAAAATCGTACCGTGTACATCGTGGGGCTTGGCGAAATGGGTTCGCTGATGCTCAAGTATGTACAAGAGAATACGACCAAGATTTTTGCAAGTAGTAAGACTTTTGCGAATGCCGAAAAATTTGCGGATGTTCTCACGCCTGTGAAATTCGAAGATCGCTACGATGTGCTTGGAAAGTGCGATGTCGTGATTCTCTGTAGCGCTTGCCAGGAACCGATTGTCACGAAAGATGAATTTGTTAAGGCTCTTCAGGTCGCGGAATCTGCTGAAACAGTTCATTCAACGCGCTTGATTATTGATCTCGGTAGCCCGCGCAATGCTGAAGCTTCTATTGGCGAACTTCCTGGCGTTGAATACGTTTGTGTTGATGACCTCGAAAAAATTGTTTCTGAGAATCGTCGTTTGCGAATGATTGAACTTGATGCCGCACAGAAAATCTTGAAAGAAGGTCTTGACGAATTTTTGCATTGGAACCGCATGGATGAGGTATCCAAGCAAATTCATTTGCATGCCGAGAAAATGCTCACGACGGCAAATGAAGAATCTGAAAAGTTGTTGCGTTCCATGCCGGAACTTTCAGAAGATGACCGCCACCGCATCCAGATGATGTACGAACGCTTTGCGAAGAAAATGGCAAATGACTTTTTGTATAAAGTCAAGGCCGAAAATTCTCCCGAAGATGTGCAAGTGTTCCTGAAGTGCTTAGATTCGAAATCTAGTCACGCCGTACATGATGCGGAATCTCCTAGAAATTAGAGGAGGCTTGCTGTGAGTGACTTGAAATTACGTATCGCAACGCGCAAGAGTGCATTAGCTTTGGCGCAAACCACGATGGCGGCAGATGCTATTGTCGCTGCGAATGCTGCGAACGCAGAAACGCTGACATATGAACTTGTCTCCATGACAACCGAAGGCGACCGCCGTTTGGACAAGTCGCTGGCAAGCTTTGGCGGCAAGGGTGTGTTCATCAAGGAACTCGAAATTGCGCTCCTCGAAGGTCGTGCGGATATTGCGATTCACAGCTTGAAGGATATGCCAGCCGAAGTGCTGCCGCAGTTCAAGCTTGCAGCAGTCCTCAAACGCGAAGACCCGCGAGATGCTTTCCTTTCACGTGGTGGTGCTGCTGGGGTCCGCTTTATGGATTTGCCGGCTGGCGCTCGCGTCGGTACGGGAAGTATTCGTCGTGTAGTACAGCTCAAAGCGCTCCGCCCGGATTTGGAATATGTGCCGATTCGCGGAAACATCCAGACTCGCATTGGAAAGCTTGCAGAACTTGATGGCGTTGTGTTGGCGGCTGCGGGTCTTAAGCGCATGGGCCTTGCTGACCAAGTAACGGAATATTTTAGCACGGAACAAATGCTCCCTGCTAGCGGTCAGGGAATCCTTGCGATTGAAACGTTGAATGATGAAACTGCTCAAGAAACGCGCAACTCTCGTCGTACGGACATTGTGCAAATTCTCGCTCGTGCAAATGATGTTGCGACATTCTGCATTGCCTCTGCTGAGATGTCGTATTTAAAGGCTCTCAATGCAGGGTGCCAATTCCCGGTGGCTAGCTTCGCTGAATTTATTTCTGATGATAGTGCTGAAGATCGCGGCACTTGTGGCGCACTCGAAGAGAATGCGCGGACCTTGAAAATCCGCGGCATCTACTGGGACGAAAAGTCTAGCCGTCTGCTCCGTGCAGAAAATTCGGGTGCAATTGATTTGAACTCTGCGGACTCTGTCCAACAAGCCAAGAATTTGGGCGTTGAACTCGCTTGTGCAATTCAAAAACAATTGTAACTTGCTTTGTCATTCCCGACTCCGTTCGGGAATCGCCATCTTGTATCGCAAAAAAAATATCCCGCGCATTTAGGATGTGCGGGATTAATTTTGTATAGTCAAACCTTTTCGTTATTGCGAGTCGCGAAAAGACGTTGCAATCTACATGTTACTTCTTTTCAGGCTTTGACACAACAGGCTTGATCCGTTTGCCGCAAAGCGTCACGATAATTCCTGCCTGTGCGAACATGTAGTAAGCCGTGTCGCGGCTGTTGTTCAACGTGGACTTCGGATCGTAATCGTCCTTGGTCACGAACACTTCGGCAACGCCCGAAAGGCTGATGTCCAAAGAGCAGCGTTCGCACGGGAAACCAATCACGTAAAGCTTGGAACCCGGAGGAACCTTACCGCGGGCATAGTGGAGCGCGTTGATTTCGGCGTGGACCATGAACGGATACTTGTTCGCTTCGAATTCATGGTGGCTCAAAAGCTCGCCTGAGTCGGCGTCTAGCAAGTCGTAAGCGAGAAGTTGCTTTTCGCGCGTGTACGGAACGGTGTCGTCGTCAAATCCGGCGGGAGCGCCGTTGTATCCCGTGCTGATAACGCGCCCGTCGGCGCTCACAAGAACGGCACCCATTTGGGTATTTTGGTCTTTGGAAAGGCGTGCCTGGGCACACATCATCTGCGTATAGACTTCGTCGCGGAGCTTTGATCTAGAACTATTCATGCTAAAAAATATAGGCAAAATTTTAATGGCGAAGTTTTTCTAAATTTGGTTTCGATGGAAAATTCGAATCATTTTGGCAAAGTTTATTTGATTGGCGCGGGCCCGGGCGATCCTGGACTTTTGACCGTGCGCGGAAAGTCGATTCTTGAAAAAGCCGATGTTGTGGTTTACGATCGTTTGGTTTCACCAGGCGTACTCTCGTTATGTAATCCGAAAGCAAAGATGGTGGATGTGGGCAAAATGCCGACGCACCACAAGGTGAAACAGTCCGAAATCAATAAGCTCTTGGTAAAATTTGCACTTGAAATGCCGGGTGCGACTGTTGCGCGTTTGAAGGGCGGCGACCCGTTTGTGTTCGGTCGTGGTGGCGAAGAGGCTTTGGAACTTGTCGCTGCAGGCGTCGAATTTGAAGTTGTGCCGGGCGTGACCTCTGCCATTGCTGTGCCTGCCTATGCGGGCATTCCCGTGAGCCATCGTGGAATTGCAACAAGTTTCCATATCATCACCGGGCATGAAAAAGAAGTAGACAGTAGGAAGTCGGAAGTAGGAAGTGATTCTGTCATCCTGAGCGAAGTGCGTAGCACGAAGTCGAAGGATCCAAGCCAGAATCTCTCGCTAGACTTTGAAAATCTCGCGAAGTGCCAGGGAACGCTCATCTTTTTGATGGGCATTGCCAATATGGACTTTATCGCACGTCGTTTAATTGAGTGTGGCAAAGACCCGAAGACTCCGCTTGCATTTATCGAAAAAGGGACGACCCCGAACCAGCGTACCGTTATGGCTACGCTTGAAACAGCGGGGGAGACCATTGTCCGTGAAAATGTGACGGCACCCGCAATTACGATTATGGGTGGAGTAGTTGAACTTGGTAAAACTCTTGCGTGGAAAAAGAATTTGCCGCTTTCGGGCAAGCGTTTGGTTGTAACGCGAGCTGCAAAGCAATCTAGTGGGATTACTGCTCGACTGACAGCCCTTGGTGCCGAAGTCATCGAAACTCCGATGATCGAAACGCGTTCTTTGGGAAAGCCACAAACCGTGTGTCATCCTGAGCGGAGCACCGTAGGTGCGGAGTCGAAGGATCCAGGCTTGCAAGGTTCAGTCGATTTCAAATCTCTCGCGAACTTTGACATTCTCGCTTTCACAAGTACGAATGGTGTTGAAAGCTTCTTTAAGCAGTTGTTCGCTGCGGGTTATGATGTGCGCGTCCTTGCGGGCAAGAAAATTGCGAGCGTAGGGAAGATTACCGAAAAGAAGTTGCTTGAATTCGGCATCCGCTGTGATTACGTTCCCGAAGACCACACTGGCGAAGGTCTTGGCTTGTTGTTGCGTGACGTGGTTGACAAGTGCGAGCATGTCATCCTGAGCGAAGAGCGTAGCTCGGAGTCGAAGGATCTAGTAGAGTCTCGTATTCTTCTTTTGCAAGGCAATCTCGCAGACGATACTTTGCTCAAACTCTTGCCGAAAGCAACTCGTTGGACGGTTTACGAAACGCTTCCGGTCGCTGAACTCCCGGATTGGAAACGTGAAGCCATCGCCAGTGCCGATGCCATCGTCTTCGCTAGCTCCAGCGCCGTCGAGAATTTTAGCAGTGTTATCCCTGCGGCCTCATCTGTCATCCCCGCGAAGGCGGGGATCTCCTTTGACCTTTGCCCCCATACGTCTTTCTGCATAGGTCGCATGACTGAAGCTTCCGCGAAAAAGCATGGCTTTGAAACGATCACCTCAGACGAAACGACGATGGATTCCCTTGTGAAAAAAATTGTGGAATATTACACGATGGGGGAGAATGCTTAATGAAAGCCATTCTTATTATCGCTCATCATTGCATTTTGCCAGGTGCGTACAAAGGATTCGAAGAAATCCTCGACCGCTTGCATCATGATTTGCCCGGTACGCGCGTGGCGAGCACGAGTTTGTTGGATTTGGAAAACGACCTCCGTACGCTTTTGCGCGAAGATGTGGAATCGGTGACGCTTCTGCCGTATTTGCTGTTGAACGGTCAGCATTCCAAAAACGATGTGCCGCGTGTTGTTGCAAAATTGCAGGCTGAATTCCCGCAAATTCCGATTACGCTTCTGCCTTGCCTTGGCGATTGGAAAGAATTTTCGAGTATGGTGGTTGCTGGAGTCCGCTCCGCTCAGAACGCGTGTACTTGTGCCCCTTTGTCATCCTGGAGCCACGAATGTGGCGATAGGATCCACTCAGAGCGAGCCCATAGCTCAAACCTCTTTTCCATCGAGTTGAATCTTGAAGGGCGTAACGTTCTCGTTGTGGGCGGTGGCCGCATTGCACTCCGCAAGGTGAAAACGTTAATCCCGACAGGTGCTCACATCACAGTAGTCGCTCCGCAATTCGACCCCGAATTCAATGCGCTTTGTTGTCATTCTGAACGAAGTGAAGAATCCAGTTGTTTCTCGAATTCAGCATCTGTAGAACCCTCTTCTATCACACTAAAACAGCGCCCGTACGAACCGCTTGACTTACGTTGCGTTTTCATGGTATTCATTTGTACCGATCAGCCCGCTGTCAATGCGCAAGTTTCTAACGATGCCCGCGCTCGTCGCATTCTCGTGAATAACGCTTGCGATTACCTCGACGGCGATTTCATTGTGCCTGCCCGCATGGACTTTGGCGAAAACATTGCCGTGACCGTCTCCACGCAGGGCCGCGCTCCCTCGCTCGCGAAAAAGCTCAAGCAGAAAATCCAGACCGAATGGGCCGATGACCTTGAGCAAATTGAAAAAGATTTTAATTGTTCTTTTTAATGTTTTTTGGTTTTTTGACAGAAAAATGACAAAAACAATTTGTATTTTGGTATAAAAAAAGAGGATGAAATGAAATCAATAGAATTGTTTGCTGGTGGTGGTGGTCTTGCTTTGGCGTCATCTTTATCAGGTTTTAGACATTCTTTTCTTGTTGAGTGGGATAAAGATTCTGCGAAGACTCTTGCGCATAATTTTTCTGGTCTCAATTTACGTTCATCTTCATCTATATTCAATGGTGATATTCAGTCTATAAATTTTTCTGATTATTCAGGGAAAATAGATTTATTGTCTGGAGGACCTCCATGCCAACCCTTTTCAATTGGAGGAAAGTCCAAAGCTTATAATGACAGACGTGATATGTTTCCTGAAGCAGCCCGAGCCTTATCAGAAATCAAGCCCAAAGCTTTTGTTTTTGAGAATGTTCGAGGATTATTGCGAAAAAATTTTTCAAAGTATTTTAATTATATACTTCTGCAATTAACTTATCCTGAAATAAGTAAACGAGAAAATCAAACGTGGGAAGATCATCTTGCTATTTTAGAGAAACATCAAACAAGTCGTTCTTTTTATAATGGGTTGAAGTATAATGTTGTGTTTAGATTAGTTAATGCTGCGGATTATGGTATCCCTCAAAAGCGAGAACGTGTTTTTATCGTTGGTTTTCGAAGTGATATTAAGGGTAATTGGAGCTTCCCCGAAACAACGCATTCTAAAGAATCTCTTGAGTACTCCAAGTATGTGACAGGAGATTATTGGAAAAGACATTCGTTGCCTTTTCAGAGAAAAAGTGATTGCACATTAATGATTCCTTTTGAAAATGGAAAGAAACCTTGGGTCACTGTTCGAGATGCCCTTTCAGATTTGTTAGATAACAAGGTGAATGGAAAAATAATTCCAAATCATGTTATTCAACCAGGTGCTAAGCAATATGTGGGGCATACCGGAAGTTCTTTGGATGAACCTTCTAAAACGATAAAAGCCGGTGCTCATGGTGTTCCTGGTGGTGAGAATATGATAATTCTTGATGACGGGTCTGTCCGTTACTATACAGTTCGTGAAGCTGCTAGAATACAGACCTTTCCAGATACTTATGAATTTCCATGCTCATGGACAGAAAGCATGCGACAAATAGGTAATGCAGTGCCTGTTCAGTTAGGTAAAATTGTCATAGACTCTGTTGCAAGGATGTTAAAAAATGCAAGAATCTAAAATATTTAATCCGCTAGATAAGGAAAATTTAGGGAAAAGCGTATCTTCAGCCATTCTTTCGCAACCTGTTTACTCGTTGTCTGATTTGAAAGAATTTGTTGGTGCTGGTGTATATGCTATTTACTATAAAGGATCTTTCCCTTTGTACAAAAAACTTTCAAAGAAAAATCAATCTGAATATCTTTGGCCTATATATGCTGGAAAGGCTGTTCCTCAAGGTGCTCGAAAGGGCAATTTAGTTTTAGATTCTTTGTCGGGAAAAGATTTATTCAAAAGATTAAATGAACATCGCAAATCTATTGAAGCTTCTGAAAATTTAGAAATAAAAGATTTTTATTGTAGGTATTTGATTGTTGATGATATTTGGATACCTCTTGGGGAATCTGTTTTAATACAGCAGACTAAGCCTCTTTGGAATAATGTTATTGATGGATTTGGAAATCATGATCCTGGTAGTGGTCGCGGGAAACAATTGCGTTCTCCATGGGATATGCTTCATCCCGGAAGAGAATGGGCAAAAAAGCTGCCCGTTGGTAAATCAGTGTCCGAAATTGAACAGTCTGTTAACGATTTTTTTAATGCCAATTTCTAAGTGTAGTTTACTTTTTATCCTAAAATTTATCACATATAACATAGATACTAAATTATGATTATTCGTCCTCGCCGTTTACGTAGAAATGAAGTTATCCGCAACATGGTTGCAGAAACTGCTGTGAATCCCGATGCCCTCGTTTACCCGATGTTCGTGGTTGAAGGAACGGGAATCAAAGAAGAAATTCCGTCCATGCCGAACCAGTTCCGGTTCTCGATTGATGAAATCTTGAAGGAACTCGAAAGCTGTGTTGCGCTTGGCATCAAGTCTATTTTGCTGTTCGGTATTCCGAATCACAAGGACGAGATGGCGACTTCGGCATACGATAACGATGGCATTGTGCAACGAGCCGTGCGCGCTATCAAGGCAAAGTTCCCGAATTTGTATGTGATTACGGACGTGTGCCTTTGCGAATACATGAGCCATGGTCATTGCGGCATCATTAAGGATGGCGATGTGGATAACGATCCGACGCTTGAACTTTTGGCAAAGACTGCGGTCTCTCAGGTGGCAGCCGGTGCAGACATGGTGGCTCCGAGTGACATGATGGACGGTCACATCACGGCTCTCCGCGAAGCTCTTGACAATGCTGGCTTTACGAATACGCCGATTATGGGTTACAGTGCAAAGTTCGCAAGCGCTTATTACGGCCCGTTCCGCGATGCGGCTGATTCCGCTCCGCATTTTGGCAACCGCAAGAGTTACCAGATGGATGTGCGCAATGGTCGCGAAGCGCTCCATGAAGTAGAACTCGATCTTGAAGAAGGTGCAGATATCGTGATGGTAAAGCCTGGCCTCGCATTCCTCGATGTGCTTCGCCAGACGGCTGAAATCAGTAATGTGCCAGTTGCTGTGTATAACGTAAGTGGTGAATATTCGATGGTCAAGGCCGCTGCAAAAATGGGCTGGATTGATGAAAAATCGATTATCCGTGAAAACATGATTGCGTTCAAGCGAGCCGGTGCCGATATCATCATCACGTACCACGCTAAAGAAATCTTGGAAAATAAAATTCTGTAAGGGAGATGCTCGCTTACTTCGGCTGCGCTCAGCACAGGCTCCGGCGGGCATGACAATTAAAAAGGGATGCAGTAATGAAAGAATTTGATTTGTTCTTGAAAAATCTTGGCGTTTCAAATGCTCTTGCTCAGGACATCATTGAAATTGCGATCGTGCTTGTTGCTATCGTCATTGTTTTGGCGATTATCAAGTTTATTCTTAGTTTTGCCATTAAGAAGGGCGCTGACGAGTCGGTAAAGCCGCTACTTTATTCGCTATTCTCTTATGCGATTTATATTGTCGGCTTGCTCATGATTCTGCACATCCTCGGTGTGAACACTGCTGGAATCGTGACGGTGATCGGTGCGGCATCTCTTGCTATCGGCCTTGCTTTGAAAGATACGCTTGGCAACATAGCTTCGGGAATCCTCTTGCTATTCCTCCATCCGTTCCGTGCTTCGGACTATATTGAATGTGGTTCCTTGAAGGGAAAAATTGTGGGCGTGGGCCTTTTCAACACGACGCTTATTTCGCTGGATGGTCTTTACGTTTCTGCTCCGAATAGCACTTTGTGGGGTTCGCCGATTATAAACTACAGCCGTAATCCGACTCGCCGTTTGGATTTGTCTTTTGGCATTGATTACGCTGATTCTGCGGAAAAGGCGATGAACGAAATGAAGCTGCTTGTCGATAATGATCCCGATGTTTTAAAAAATCCGGCTCCAGCATTCTTTGTCTCTGCGCTTGAGGATAGCTCGGTGGCGGTCAATTTGAGAATTTGGGTTAATACATCTAAGTATTGGGATATGCGTTGCAAGTACATGAAGCAAGTCAAGGAACGATTTGACGAAGTCGGTATTTCCATCCCGTTCCCGCAGCGCGTGGTACATATCGTTAAGGAAGGATAGATAATTTATATGAATCACTCTTTAAGCGAAAAGTTGTTTGCAGAAGCAAAAACGCTCATGCCGGGTGGCGTGAACAGTCCTGTACGTGCGTTTAGCAATGTGGGGGCGACGCCTCCGTTTATCAAGCGAGCCAAGGGCAGCCACATTTACGATGTGGATGGCAACGACTACATTGATTACGTGGGCAGCTGGGGCCCGATGCTCCTGGGCCATGCGCACGATGCTGTAATTAAGGCGGTTGCCGACACGGCTCAGAATGGACTCAGCTTTGGCGCTCCGTGTGGCTTGGAATCGGAACTCGCGAAGCTCGTGATGAGCCTTGTGCCGAGCGTCGAGATGATTCGCATGGTGAACAGTGGAACCGAAGCGACGATGAGTGCAATTCGTGCGGCTCGCGGTTTTACGGGTCGCGATAAGATTGTGAAGTTCGAAGGTTGCTATCACGGCCATAGCGATAGCTTGCTCATCAAGGCGGGCTCGGGAATGCTCACGACGGGCAAGCCGAGCAGCAAGGGTGTGCCTGCGGACTTGGCAAAGTACACGCTCACGCTCCAGTACAACGATGTGGCGGGCGTTAAGGAACTTTTCGACAAGATTGGTGACGAAATCGCAGGTGTGATTGTAGAACCGGTGGCTGGCAACATGGGCGTTGTCCCTGCGAAGCCGGAGTTCTTGCAGACGCTTTCTGAAGAAACTAAAAAGCATGGCGCTTTGCTCATTGTCGATGAAGTCATGACCGGTTTCCGTGTCGGCATCCATTGTGCACAAGGTCTCTATGGCATTAAGCCGGATCTCACCACGTTCGGTAAGATTATCGGCGGTGGCATGCCGGTGGGCGCATATGGCGGCCGCTTGGACGTGATGCAGCAAATTGCGCCGCTTGGTGGAATTTACCAGGCGGGCACACTTTCGGGCAATCCGGTCGCGATGGCGGCAGGTCTTGCAACGATGCGTGAACTTTCAACGCATCCTGAACATTACGTGCATGCCGAATCCATGACAAAACGCTTGATTGCAGGGCTTAAGACCGCTGCAACCGAAGCGGGCATTCCGCTTGCGACAAACCAGGTCGGTTCCATGGGCTGTATCTTCTTTACCGAAGGGCCGGTCACATGCTTTGCCGACGTGCAAAAGTCCGACTTGGAACTCTTCCGCCGTTACTTCCTTGGAATGCTCGATGAAGGATTCTACTTTGCGCCGAGCCAGTTTGAAGCCATCTTCGTGAGCGCCGCTCACACCGAAGACGAAATCGACCGCACCATTGAAGCCGCTCGAAAAGTGTTTAAAGCGCTGTAGTTCTGGAATGTTAAATTTTTATTATTTATTTTGATTGAATTATGTTATATATTATGGGTATCATAATCAACAAGATGGAGAATAAAAATGAAAAAAATCATGATTCTTGCAGCTATTGGAAGTGCGGTCGTTCTCTCTGCTTGCGCTGCCGCTTCTAAAGCCTCGTCGGTTGTTACTGATGCCAGCGATTGTACGGTTTCTAGTACCGATAACTCGGCTACAGCCACAACGAAAGGTGGCTCCGTTACATTCACGCAGACTGAAAACGGTTATTCCATGACTTATGGCGGTGTCCTAAGCTCCCTTGAACCAAAGGAATTTGATGTAAAGGTAGGTAAGGAACAGCTGCTTGATATGGCAAATAAATACTGCGCTGATAACAAGTAAAGTTTAAAAAAATCCGACTTCTTTAGAAGCCGGATTTTTTAATGTCGCCCGCCCGTCTGTCTGCGACGGGACGTTTTTCGTTATTTCATGTCATCCTGAGGCGAAGCCGAAGACTACTCAGAAGGCGAGTGTTGCAAAAATGAGTGAACTCATTTTTATAACCGAGCCGAGGAGTAGGGGCTTTGCCCCATCCAGTTACTTCTCGTTGTTTGCAACTGTTTCGCTTGCTGCGTTTTCCGCATTCGCTTCGTCCGGCGCCGTCACATTCTCAGCCGTATCCTTGTCGCGGATTGTTGCGCGGCGAATCTTTCCGCTGATCGTCTTCGGCAGTTCCGTCACAAAGTCAATGATGCGCGGACTCTTGTAGCTTGCGGCAATGTTCTTTGCAAAGAGCTGGATTTCCTTCGCAAGTTCCTTGGATGCTTCATAGCCCTTCTGCAAAACGACCGTTGCCTTGACCGCCTGCCCGCGAGACTTGTCTTCGACGCCCGTGACAGCGACTTCCAATACGGCTGGGTGCTTGTGCAGCACTTCTTCCACTTCAAATGGGCTGATGCGGTAGCCGGAACTCTTGATCAAGTCATCGGTACGGCCCACAAACCAGAAGAATCCGTCTTTGTCGCGGTAAGCCGTATCGCCAGTGTGGTATACGCCGCCTTCAAAGACTTTTTCGGTGCGTTCTGAATCGCGATAGTAACCGCCGAACATGCCAAAGGGCTTGCCTTGGTCAATCTTGATGATCAGTTCACCGACTTCATCGGCAGCGCAAGGTTTACCTTCGGCATTGATGATTTCCATCTGGTAACCCGGAGAGGGCTTGCCGATAGAACCCGGGTGCGGTTCGCTAAAGCCAAAGTTGCCCGTCGTGAGCGTGAGTTCGGTCTGTCCGTAGCCTTCCTGCATGCGGATGCCCGTCTGCTCGAAGAACCTGTTGTAAATGTCCAAGTTCAAAGCTTCGCCAGCGGTCGTGCAGTACTGCAAACTTGAAAGGTCGTACTTGCTGAGGCCATGCTGCAAAATGTAGCGGTACACGGTCGGCGGTGCGCAGAATGTCGTCACCTTGTATTCCGCCATTTTCTCGAGGAGCTTGCCCGGGATGAACGTGGTCATGTCGTAAGTGAATACAGCACTTCCTGCAATCCATTGCCCGTAAATCTTGCCCCAGAGAGCCTTGGCCCAGCCTGTTTCGGCGACGGTCAAATGGCGGCCTCCGTCCACAACATGCTGCCAGTACTTGGCGGTCACAATGTGTCCGAGCGGATACGTATAAGTGTGTGCCACCATCTTCGGGTTTGAACTTGTGCCACTCGTGAAATAGACGATCATGATGTCGTCGTTATGCGTTGCGGCATCGCCAACGGGGCGTTCAAACGTCGATGGGAAAAGTTCATAGTCATCGTAGAAGCTGATCCAGTTCTGGCGAGCGGTCTGGCCGACAGTCACGAGCTTTTCGACCGATTCGCACTTGGACTTTGCTTTGTCCACTTCCTTTTGCAAGGCGGGATCGTCATACGTCACGACCATCTTGATTTCGGCGGCGTTGAATCGGTATTCCAAATCTTCGGCGGCGAGCATGTTAGTTGCCGGGATGGCAATCGCGCCAATGCGGTGCAGCGCCAGCAAGAAAAACCAGAATTCATAGCGGCGGCGCAAAATGAGCATCACGCGGTCGCCTTTTTTGATTCCTTGTTCTACGAGGAAATTTGCCGTGCGCTGGGAGGCAAGTGACAAGTCCTTGAATGTGAAAATGTGGTCTTCGTCGTTGTCGTCGCACCACACGAGGGCTTCGCGCTTAGGCTCCGTCTTGGCATATTCGTCAACAACGTCATAAGCGAAGTTAAAATCGTTTGGAATCGTTATCTTGAAATTTTTATACAAGTCTTCATAAGACTTGTAATCAATTTTAGATAGAAACTTATTTAAAATCATCTGTGCGAAGTCCTGAAATTACAAGTCCTTGTACATGATTTTTTCGCGCAAGGTCGAAATGTAGCGCACCATGTTCAAAATGCGTTTTTCGCCAATTGTCCTGAAGTCTTTATCGTGGAACACCAGACGATGGACTCCACCCGGCAGGAGCATACGGAGGCAGGCGTAGGTCTGTGCAATACCGAGGAGCGGAGTTGGCAAAATCGAGAAGCTAAGCGTTGCAGAGTTCGTCTTCTTGATGTTGCCTTTGACTTTCTGGTAAATGCCGTGGAAATCTTCGTAGTAGTCGAAAATTTCAAGAGCCTGTTCCTTGAGGTACTTGTTGCCAAACCAGACCGGCGGGATAAAGCCGGAGGGCTTGCCGCTGCCGTGAGCCTTCCACAGTGCGAGACTGCGCTTGAGGAGTGCTTGCGTGAAGCGCTCGTCGATGCCTGCAAATTCCGCTTCGTTGTTCGAAACGAGGAGCGCGAGCTTGCCTGCTATGCTACGATTCAGCGAAAGATCTGCGCGGTGACGTGCACCGTGGAGCATGATCTCGTAACCTTCCTTGACGAACTTGTCGAGTTCTTCGCGGAACTGTTCGGCTTCGGATTCCGGGGCAGCACCAAATGCGGGGATGACCGCAATGCTGATAGGGGAGCCTGCCGCTTCTGCAAGCTTTCTAATCTGGACGGATGCCTTCTTGAAGTTGTTCACGCTAAAGCTATGGTAGCAAAGAATGAACTTCTTCTTCTTCTGGAAGGTCGCTTCGGCCGCTTGGATGTCGGCGATATCTTTATTCTGTTCCATAAGCTACTCTTGATCCTTAGATTTGGTAGAAACTTCTTCTTCCAACTTCTGCGAAATGAAGAGGTGGTAGAAAAAGAACAGTATTGCGCTGCAAATGGTTGCTTTAATCCAGGATTTGAAAAGCCAATCAGACATAGCGGCTCCTTTGTTTAATCTTTAAACTTCTTGATGACGACAATGCCGTTGTGACCGCCAAAGCCAAGCGAGGCGGACACTGCAACATCGATGTTCCCTTCGACGCCCTTGTGCGGCACGTAGTCGAGGTCGCATTCGGCGTCCGGGTTGTCGAGGTTGATGGTGGCGGGATAGAACGAATCGCGGATGGCGAGTGTGCTGATCATCGCTTCGATAACGCCTGCTGCACCGACGCAGTGGCCGGTCATGCTCTTGGTGCTGGAGACCTTGATCTTGTAGGCGTGTTCGCCGAGCGCAATTTTCAGCATCTGCGTTTCGGTGAGGTCGTTCAAGTGCGTCGAGGTACCGTGGGCATTGTAGTAGTCCACATCCGTTGGGGCTATGCCCGCATCTTTCAATGCCTTGACCATAGCCTTCGCGCAGGTTTCTCCACCCGGGCGCGGGCTTGTGATGTGGTAAGCGTCGGCAGAAGAACCGTAACCGGCGACCTCGGCGTAAATCTTTGCGCCGCGGGCCTTGGCGTGTTCGAGTTCTTCGAGCACGAGAATGGCTCCTGCTTCACCCATGACAAAACCGCTGCGGTCCTTGTCGAACGGGCGAGATGCCTTTTCGGGGGTATCGTTGAACTTGTCGGTGAGGGCATGCATGCCCGCAAAGCTCTTGATGGAGTAGTCCGTGATGGCGCTTTCGGAACCGCCGGCGAGGCAGACGTCAAGTCTGCCCGAGCGGACGGCGTCAAGGGCAACGCCGATGGCGTCCGTGCCGGAGGCACAGGCGGTGCAGACCGTCCAGGCGGAGCCTGTGATTCCAAGTGCGATGGAGACGTTTGCGCAGGCTTCGTTTGCAATCAGTTCGGGCATCGCAAGCGGCGAGACTCGGCGGCGGCCACCTTCGATGTACTTGAAATAAGTTTCTTCGACAACGTCCATGCCGGCAAGGCCGTTACCGGCGACAATGCCTGTGGTGTCCTCGGCGAGCTTTTCTCGGCTGAGGCTTGCGTCCTTGACCGCTTCGTTAGCGGCGGCGACGAGAAACTGCGTGAAGCGGGCCATGCGGCGGGCTTCCTTCGGGTCGATGCCGTGTTCTTCGGGCTTAAAATCCTTGACTTCTGCCGCAATTTTCACCGGGCAGTTTGTAGCATCGAACAATGTGATCGGACCGATGCCGCACTTGCCAGCCTTGATGGCGTTCCAAAGTTCGGGGGCGGATTTACCTACGGGGGTCACCGCACCCATACCAGTAATTACAATTCTTCTTCTATTCATAAAAATCTACAGTGTCATTCCCGCCTTAGAGCGGGAATCTCCATTTTCGAATCATTCTTTTCTAAGATAGTATTTTTAGAATGGTAACGTTAATTATATAGTATTATAATGGGTTATATTGCAAAAATGACGTGAAAATAAGGCTTTTTTTGAAAATTATTTTGTTATTTTATGATAAAAATTAACCTCTCGAAGGAGAAATCATGAAAAAAGTCGTTCTTGGTACTGTAATTGCAGCAGCTGCACTTTTTACAGGTTGTGAAGACGTCAAGGAAGTTACATCCTGTGATCTGAAGGGTTATGTTCTAGGGTATGACGTGCACGCGTGTGTGGAATCTGAGGATGATGCTTATATTAGGGCGGCTTGTACAAGCGAATATACTGGATTTTTGGGCTCGTCTTCTGTATCTTCTGCTGTTGTTAGTTCTGGTTGCTCGGGGCAGGCTACGAAAATCTGTAACTCGGTCCAAAATGGTGTAGAATTGACTTTATATATGTATGGATCTGCGTTTAAGAATGTTGATTGCAAAGATTATGAAGATTATGCTCATAAGTGAACCTAGTTGATTTGTAGGCTTTTCGGTTCATTTGGTTTTAAAGTATTTTTTTTGAAGATTATTGTAAAAAGAATGAACATGCAATATGGCAAATTGGCTTTTTTTTGAGAATTTTAGACGTGTAATGTAAATTTTTATAAATGATTGTCGTGAGTTTATTGTTTTTTTATAAATAATTTGTAATTTTTGCACAAATGTTATACACCAAAAAAGGAATTAATATGAAAAAAGTTGTTCTCGCTGCTGTGATTGCTTCTGCTGCTATTTTTGCAGGTTGCGAACTCAAGGCTGTTGATGATGTCACGTCCTGCGATGCAAAGGCTACCGCTTTTGGCATTTCCGTTCATAACTGCATTGAATCCACAAATGATGAATTTATCAGGAGCGAATGTGCAGATACCCGTGAAGATTATTCTGGCTATGGTTCTGCTACTGTTGGTTCTGGCTGCTCTGGTAGCGCTGTTAAGACTTGCGATTTCCGCGTCGATGGCACGGCAGTCACAGTCTATATTTATGATCAGGTTACTGCACTGAAGTCTTGCGATGCTATCAGAGAAGGTTTTTACGACTAATTTGTTGTTATAGCTTTGATAACATTTTACCCGGCTTTTATTGAGCCGGGTAATTTTTTTTTAGTTGTACATTTTTCTGTTCTGTTGTACTCTGTTTTTGTAATTTATGCGCAAATTCAAATCAAAAAAAAGGAGTACATATGAAAAAAATGATTCTTGGTGCTGCCATTGCGACGGCATCGTTATTCACAGGCTGCAAACTTTCTGCGGCTGATGATCTCACATCTTGCGACGTCAAGAGTACGTTCATAATCGATACTCATCAGTGTGTTGAATCTACTGATGCAGATGCAATCACCAGGTTCTGCTCTGAACAGAGATCAAAGCTGGTGACTGGTTCTGCAATCACTTCGGCTTCTGCATGTCCTGGTGGTGCTAAAAAGACCTGTAATGGCAAGTATGGTACGTACTACTTGTACGATGACTTCTCTGCAGTCACATCTTGCGATAATTATAACTAAAATTGACGATGATCGTTCTTTGATGTGCCCGGTTGTAAAACCGGGCATTTTCTATATTTGCTGGCGTAAAAAACAATTTGAATGAGGTCTATGGCATGATCGTCTCTTGGATGACAACGAATAAGTGTAACTTGACGTGTAAACACTGCTATCAGGACGCAGGCGAAAACAAGTCTGCCGAACTCACGACATCAGAAGCGCTCAAGCTCATCGACGAGATTGCGAAGGCCGGATTCAAAATCATGATTTTCAGCGGTGGCGAGCCGATGACTCGCCCGGACATCGTTGAACTTGTGGCTCATGCCCGCGAACGTGGACTCCGCCCGGTGTTTGGCACGAATGGAACGCTCATCACGCATGATTTGGCTTTCAAGCTCAAGGAAGCGGGGGCCATGGCAATGGGCATCAGCGTTGATAGCATTGACCCCAAGCGCCATAACGATTTCCGCGGCCTTCCGAACGCCTTTGAACTCACGTTGATGGGTATCGAAAATTGCAAGGCGGCTGGCCTCCCGTTCCAGATTCACACGACCATCATGGACTGGAATCAGAACGAAATTTTTGACATCATGGACTGGGTCAAGGAAATCGGTGCCGTGAACCACCAGATCTTCTTCCTCATTCCGGTGGGTCGTGGTAAGGAAATCGAAGGTCATGCGCTTCGCGTTGCCGAATACGAAGGACTTCTCCGCAAGATTATGGAAAAGAGCCGCACACTCGGTATCCCGGTGAAGCCGACTTGCGCTCCGCAGTTCCTTCGCATTGCAGACCAGCTCGACATCAAGACGCGTTACAGCCGCGGTTGCC
The DNA here is from genome assembly GCF_002210345.1 of Fibrobacter sp. UWB4. Taxonomy (NCBI): domain Bacteria; kingdom Pseudomonadati; phylum Fibrobacterota; class Fibrobacteria; order Fibrobacterales; family Fibrobacteraceae; genus Fibrobacter; species Fibrobacter sp. UWB4. Next base: position 876,315 of record NZ_MWQI01000001.1, read on the forward strand.
TCGCGGGTCTTGACTACTGCATTGTAAGCCCGATTGGCAAGGTGCGCCCCTGCGCCTACATGATGGAAGAAGCGGGCGATGTTCACGATACGCCGTTCGATGAAATTTGGGCCAATGCCGAAATCTTCAAACAATTGCGTACAAAGGCTTACAAGGGCGCTTGTTCCAAGTGCAAGTTCAATGACCGCTGTGGCGGTTGCCGCGCCCGAGCCGCTTACTACCATGACGGTGACTTCATGCAAGAAGATTCGTATTGCGCGTACGGGAGAGGGCTGTAGTTTAGTAGGAAGTAGACGGTAGGACAAATGCGTAAGTCAAGCATCGCGAATGCGTCATCCTGACGACCGTAGGGAGGAAGGATCCAGTCGCATTCTTTATTACTGTGTCATCCAGAACTGTTTTTCTTAGGAGTTAACGATGATAGATTTTTTGAATTATACCAAAGATACAATTGCTTGGATTATCTTTCTTATCAATAGTTTTGTAATTTTTTTCTTGACGGATAGAGGGCGTTTCACAAATCATCCATCCATAAAATGGAATGCTCGTTTTGTCCTTTTAGCCGTATTTTTTGGAGAAATGTGCATTTTTTTTAGAAAGTTTCCGTGGGATTTTGAATATACAGGTATGAGAATTTTTTTATCTATACTATTTTGGTACATCTTTCTTTTTCCACAATTCTTTTCCGTCGATAATCCTAAACAAGAGCAGATAAAGAACAAAGACAACAAATCTTAGTATGAACAACATAACCGATAACAGCGCAAATCGATCTTCTGAAATTTCACTGGATCCTTCGACTTCATCACTTCGTGATTTCGCTCAGGATGACAAATCACGTTCGTCTTTTTCTCAAGATGATGTTCGCTTTATGCGCATGGCGCTTCGTCAGGCGCAGATTGCTTTTGACATGAAGGAAATTCCGATCGGTTGCGTTATCGTGAAAGACGGAGTCGTGATAGGGAAGGGCTACAACCAGGTCGAACAGCTCAAGGATGCAACCGCCCATGCCGAAATCATCGCGATTGGAACTGCCGCAAGTACGCTCGATAACTGGCGCTTGGACGGCTGTACGCTTTACGTTACGCTCGAACCATGCCCCATGTGCGCAGGCGCTATACTCAATAGCCGAGTTTCCCGCATTGTTTACGGTTCTCCGGATTCCCGTTTTGGCGGTTGTGGCACGACGATTGATGTCATTACCGGCAATGCCCTCAAGCGCGCGGTTGAAGTCACGGGCGGCGTTCTCGCCGATGAATGCCTCGGACTTTTGAAAGGCTTTTTCCAGCAGATGCGCCTCGAAAAAGGCGATACTGGCGCAAAACCTCCTACTCCGTAATATTTTTTACTTAAATTTAAGGCATGAATTTTACCAAGTTTAGCGCTATTTCTGCGCTCTCTGTTGCGCTTTTTTGCCTTTGTTCCTGCGAACGGAACGAGATTCATCTTTCTTTTAACACGCAAACCGTTTCCCCGCAGACGTTCGTTCTCGAATCGACGTTGAACGCAAGCATTCCTGGCGATTCCGTCAACGAACCTGAATCCATGCGAACACACGTGAATGTCCGCAGCACGATGAGTCTCCTCATGTCGTATGACGATGGCTCAGGCCGCTTCGAAATGAAAATCGATTCCGTCGATTACACAAGCGACAAGCGCTCTGTCGATGAATTCCGCAATATCGAAAAGTATTTATCTATTCAGAATTTCCAGTTCAAGCTTGATCATGATGGCATTATCACGGACCCGACCATCGAAAACGCGCTTGATATGCCGTCCGAAGATGACCTGAACCTCATTCCGCTTTTCCTCAAGGCTCAGCCTCTTCTCCCTGAAAAGCCGGTGAAGCTTGGTGAATCCTGGGAACGCCAGATGCCGATTTTCGGCAAGGGCAATAGCTCCACGACTGTTTATAAAACGTTCACGCTGCAAGACGTTTACCTCCAGGATGGCGTGCGTATGGCTAAAATCCACATGGGCGTGAAATACCTTGAACTCCCGGATACGACTTCGAATTTGCAGCTGAAGAGCAGTGACTATGTCGTGGGCGATGGCATGGTTCTCTTTGATGTCACTCATGGAATCATCTCATCTGCCGAAATGAATCTCGTGGCTGTTATTGATGTGTGCGACCTCGTTGCCGGTGATACGCTTTCAAGCATGAATGTCAATCAGAAAATCACGTTGAGGAACATTCAATGAAAGATTTAATCCGTTCCTCTCTTGTTGCTGTAGCGACAATTGCCTGTGCGGCTGTTGCTTCTGGCATGCCGTTCCCTGTTGCCGAAAACAACAAGGTCTTTTTGCAAGAAAAAGACAGCCCTTATGTGCTCGAACAGGGCGTGGTTGTTGGTGCTACAGATACACTTGTTATTGAACCGGGCGTGACTGTCTTGATGGGCGAGTTTGCAAAACTCATGATCCAGGGGTCGGTAAAAATTGCAGGTACGAACGATAAACCCGTTATTTTTAGTGGCGCTGATTCTGTGGCGAACTGGAATGGTTTCCACATCATGTCTAGCGTGGTGCCGTTTGAAATCAAGAACCTGACCGTCGAGAATGCGTTTCGCAATACGATTTTCCGTTCTAGCGGAACTCTCGAAAACGTCAATTTCTTCAATAACTATTATGGCCTCTGGGTGGATGAAAGCCCCAATGTAACGCTTACGCGTTGCACGTTTGCTCATAACCGTTACGCCTTGTCTGTGAGGGCTGGTCGTGTTGTTTCGAACGGCACAAGCATCTCCGAAAATGTCTACGGACTTTATCTCGAAACCGAAGGCAAGCTCGATGGTGATTCGGATTTGATCCGCAACAACCAGGAATCCGATATCCGCAGTGAAGCCGCTGATTTGAAGACGAGTAAAAAGCGCGTCCGCCGCAACGTGTGGCACAACATCGAAGCGCGTTTCTAAGAGGTTGTCGTGGAAGAAGCTTTCCGTAGAGCCATACGTAAGATGACTGGGGCAAGCGTTCGCTTGGCTGTGCGTCCGAATCGCTCGGCTATTGTCGCGACGCTTTCTCAGTCCATGATGGTCACGTGGTCGATTGCGCTCTTTGAACATCTCGATGCCATGCTTAACAATCCGGCTGCAAATGTCGGCAGTTCCGAACTCATCTCATACAGCGAGTCTGCCTGGAAACTTTGCGAATCGGGATTCCCGCAGATTTTCAAGGATTGCGAAAAGCTTTACAGCGAGTTCCGCGCGAAGTGGATCCAGCGCTTTTCGACCGATGAAGTCTTGCGACTCTTGCTCGAAGGTGGCGATTTCTTGGTCCACGACGAAGAAAAGGGCTGGGCCTTAACGGTCAAGAACAACAAGCAGGACATCAACAACTTTTATTCGGCGACAATTCACTTGCTCGTGAGCGATGCAGAACCTTTGTTTGTGCGTATGCACGGCCGCGTGATGCAGTTACAAGAGAAGCTCTGCAAGTACTGGCTTTCTGAAAGTGCAGTGGACCCCGTATCGAAGCTATTGCCTTGCCTCGAAGCCTCGCTTCGCGAAAAAGAAAACGCCATGGTGGTCTCGCTACGTACGTCCTTGAACTCGCTTGCGAAAAAGCGCTTTGCGGCGGCTTTTGCCTCTAAAGGCCCGGTGCGTTACTATTCGTCCGCGATGTCCTGCGCCCGCAATGTGGGTCGTTACTGGAACCCGCATTACGCATACGAAAACTGCTTCCTTGCGTTTACGGATGATTTTTGTGATTACGCCCAGGGGCTTACGACTCAGGTTATCGAGTGGTACCAGAGCAAGTGGTCCCTTTTCCTTCGCGGGTTCTCTCGCGGTCAGTTGAACTTGTTTGAAACAGTCGCTCCTTATCAAGCGCAGAATGTGTAGGTAAAAAATGAAAAATGCATTCAATACGATTCTAATTTTGACGGTGGTGGGTTTTGTAGCCCTTATCGCAGGCGCTCTCTACTTTGGCGCCCCGGCGTTTGGCTGGATCATCATGATCGCCATCATGGCTGTTTACTTGGTGGAGCAATTTTCTGCCATCCGCAAGATGAAGCAGATTATCACCGAAGACGAAATTATCGATTCTTGCGAAAAAGGAAACGCTTATCCAGAATCTGGAACGGGCGTTGTCGCGAAGAGAATTGAACTTGCAAAGCGTCTGTTGCAAAAGAACATCCGCCTCGATTCCCCGATTGCTTTTGACGTGCTCTCGTCGGGGTCTTCGATTCCGCTCAACCGCAGCGTGGGTTCGACGGTCATTCTCCTTGGCCTTATGGGTACGTTCTTCGGCCTTATGCAGTCTGTGGCGACCGCCGGTGGTGCGATTGACAATTCTACGACTCAGGGAACACTCGATACGATTCAGGTGCTCTTCCAGAACATGAAGGGCATTTTCGGTACTAGCCTTTGTGGTTTGTTTGCCGCCTTGATTCTGGGGGCAAGCCGCACGGTGCTTAGCTCCAAGCGCGATGAATTCATGGCGCACCTCGATACATTCACGCTAGACATGCAAGAAGATGAAGCCGCAGAAGGCGTGATTGAAGAAGACAAGAACGAGCTTGAACGCCTCTTTGAATCTGTCGAAAAGAATTTGTCCGTGATTGCGTCTTCCGTGAAGGAAGGCTTGGCTGGCGTCGTTTCGATGGTGGGCGAGGAACTCTCTACTATGACCTCGAAGTTGAACCAGGATGTTGTGGAATCTGTCCAGAAGGTTTCTACTGAAATGACCTCCTCTATTAAGGTTATGAATAGCTCACTTGAAGGTGCTGTGGCGAATGCCTTCAGCCCGATCAATGAAAATATCGGTGCGCTCTCCAAGTCTGTTGAGGCTATCCCGTCGAAACTCGATGATAAACTCAATGGTATTTCTGTCGCCTTGAATGCTAGCCTCGAAGGTCTTTCTTCAGGCGTAAAGTCTTCGCTTGATGGAGTTTCTGGCAATGTGGAATCGGCTCTTTCCAAGGTCGCCGTAGATGTCAAGGCTGGCCTTGATGGCGTTGCTTCCGATGTTAAAGCAGGGCTTCAGGATGTGGCGAAAGGCACGATGGATGTGGCATACCTTACAAAGGATGCAATGGACGAAGCTTCTAAGAGCATTGGTGATTCCGTTGCCGAACAGGTCAAGCAGTCCAGCGAACAGTGGGAAAGCTTTATGCAGCGCCTCGAAGACAAGACGACTGCCAACGTGGATTCCCAGCGCGAAGGTCTTGAAACGCTCAAGAACGTGGCTCTCCAGGTTGCCGAAAAGGCTCAGGCCGGTTCTGCAGAACTCTCCCAGAACGTCTCCGAAAAGCTCGGTGCCCTTTCCTCCGACATTCTCGGCGCATTCCAGAAGCTTTCCGAAACGTCGAGTGTACTTCTCGAAGCTCAAAAGGCTCTTACCGAAAGCATCGACAATCGCGTGGTCAAGGAAAAAGAAGCCACGGATGCTCTTGGCGGAAACATCGTGGAAACCGCAGAACTTATGCGCGTGAACCAGTCCGAACTCAGCGCGAACCTCGAAATGCTGCGTAGCGGCCTTGAAACGATTCTTGAAAAGCTCTCCGGTGATACCGCAGAACACGAAGAAGAAGACAACTTTGTCGAACACTTGAACCAGTCTCTCGAAGCCTTCCACGAACGCGCGAGCGAAGTGCTCATGGAAAATGCGGTCAAGACTCAGGAAATCTTGCTCGAAGTTCTCGAACAGACACAGCGTTCTGCAATCCCCGCTCAACCTAAAGCTGAAGGTTAATCATGCGTCGCAATAGAGACGAAAATAGCAATCCATGGATGGCGTACACGGACTTGGGCGTTGCCCTCGTTTCGCTCTTTATCCTTGCGTTTGTGGCGATGGCGACCCTCAAGGAACAGAAAGCGGAAGACCTCACGCGTACAGAAGAAGAAGTGCTCAGCTGCCAGGAACAGATGCGTAAGATTGCGGCAGAACGCAATGCGCTTTTGTCCAAGAGCTTGCAGACCTCCATCGAAGCAGGCCTTATTGCGCTCGAAGATGGCAAAATCCAGATCCAGGCGAGCTTCCTTTTCCCGATCAACGGTGCAAACCTCACCAAGGAAGGCGAGGGCGTGATCCGCGGCATCAGCAAGGGCCTTTTGGAAGCTCTTGATTCTACTGACGTGATCATGGTGAGTGGCTTTACGGATGATATTCCTTTTAGCGGCTCGACATCGTATACGAACTGGAACCTTTCTACGGAACGTGCCGTGAACGTGGTCAAGATGCTCGTGAAAATGGGCTTCCCGCCCGACAGGCTTTTTGCCGCAGGCTTTGGCGAACACCGTCCGAAGTACCCGAACGATAGCGATGAACACCGTCGCTTGAACCGTCGTGTGGAAATCGGCGTGACTCCGCTCCAGTCGAACAAAACAGCAGAGGTGACGCCCTAATGGAAGAGCTTGCCGAAAAACTATCTGGAATCAAGGAGAGTATTGATGCCATTCGCAAGACTGGCAAGCTTTCGCATTGGCGGATGGTTTATGCGGATACGCTTTGCACACGTGCCCAGGAATACGTGGCTGTGGATCGCTATCCAGAGGCGAAGCTCGTTGCTGAAAAGCTGGAGCGTTGGATTCATGCGCACAAGCCTGCTCTCGAGACGAACAAGGCTGATACGCGCCCTCCGATGATTTTCTGGAATGTGGACTTGCTGAACAAGATTGTTGCACGAATCCGTTCGACACTTGAAACGAAGAAAATGCTTGTTCCGGCGACCGAACGCGATTCCATCAACCGTCGCCTGAATCTTGTCGAAACCTGGATCCAGAAGGGCGAATACCTTGTGGCGCACGATGAACTTTTGGCGCTCCGCAGTGCCTTGATTGCGCGACTCCGCCGAAGCTACCGCGCCCGAGTTGTTGCCACTTCGGCCTATAGCGGCGGCTTTGTTCAACCGACAAGTTCTATGGTCGGCCTGTACAACTCGCTCCATACGCTCGAAGAAACGTTCCACATTGTGGGCGAACACGACCCGATCTGGATCGAAGATTTTCTCGAAATTTACAACGATTTGTTCAGAATCGTGGATAGATTAGTACCCCAGGAAAAAAAGTAATTGTATATTATTCATAGCTAAACTTTATAAGGAATAGTTATGAGTACAATTTTTAATTTCAAAAATTTCATCACCTTGGCGGCTGCGGCATCGCTTTTTGGTGTTGTGGGGTGTTCTTCGCAAGAAGAAATAACTTTACCCGGTTCATCCAGAGCTGAAATTAAAGATGGTAAGCTAATCGATCCTCGCGATGGCAATGAATATGGAGTCGCCAAGATTGGCGATCTCTTTTGGATGACTGAAAATTTGCGTTATGCAGATTCTACAGCTATGCCAAGTCTCAAGGAAAATTCCTGGTGTCATCAGGATGATAAAAACTGTTCCAAGTATGGTCGCCTGTATTCCTGGACTGCGGCTATGAATCTTGAAAAAGAGTACTTAACGGTTCCTTTGTTTGCCGCTTATACAGAAACCCAGGGCGTTTGTCCTGATGGCTGGCGTGTTCCGAATACGACGGAATGGGAAAGAATGCTTGCCTATGTGGATTCTAATAATGGTGGTGAAGGAAATGGCACTAGCCTAAAATCAGTCGATGGTTGGGATAAAGCGGATAGCGTAAACACTCCGGCAAACCGTTTTGGCTTTAATGGTAAGGCTTCCGGGCGTCGCAATAACGATGGCGAAACATTTATGAGCGTAGGCAAATATGCCTTTTTCTGGTCTGCATCAGAAAAGGATGATGGAACGGCTTATGGCTGGCATTTACGCCATGACATGAATGAGTTCTTGCCCGGTAATTTTTACAAGGATCATGGAATGTCTGTGCGCTGTGTTACCGATTTGAGGTCGGTTGATTATTCAGGTGCTTTGGATTCTTCGTATCTTGAAAAGATTCCGCATGATTATGGCACTTTGAAAATAGAAGGTAAAACATACAGGACAACGACAGCTTTTGGAGTTACATGGATGGCTGATAACATGAACTTGGATGTAAAGGGCAGCCATTGCTATAACGATGAAAAGGCAAAATGTGAAGAATACGGTCGTCTTTATACGCTTGAGGCTGCGAAGTCTATTTGCCCAGAAGGTTGGCGCTTGCCGAAACGCTCCGATTATCATGCTTTAGTCCGCAAGGCCGGATCCGCTTCTGCATTACGCTCGGTTGACGGATGGAATGCCAAGGCTTCTAAGGGCCTTAATTTCTGGGGCTTTGATGCAAAGCCTGCTGGCGGCAAGGATGGTGGTGATTATTTTGATCTCAAGTCGAGCGCGTATTTCTGGATCGACAATGAATCGGATAATGTTGCTATTGCTTTGTGGATCAATTATTATGAAAGTGCCCCCACGGTCATTGAACGCCCTGCAACAAGCGAGTTTTCTGTACGTTGCGTCAAAGAGGAATAATTAAAAATAGAATTTCAGAATTGCAAAAAACGAGTCCTTGCGGACCCGTTTTTTTTTGCATTGTAGTAACAGTGTTATGGTTTGAATGGCGGAATATAATCATCGCCATCGTTACTGCGACTATGCGGTTCCATATACACCCTCCTTTTCCTTTTTGATGCTTCAAATATATTTAGTCATGTGTCTTTTTCTATGTGAACAATATCACTGTGTGAGGATGTTCACTTTATCGATTCTTTGAAAATTTCAAAAAAATGGCAAAAAGCAAATTTTTTTGTGATTTGCGTCTAAAAATGGTTTATTTTTCTTTTTATGGAGAAAATAAATTTATCAGAATGGACGATGTTTAGCAATCGTCATAATTCCGAGAACTTCAATAGTCCGGATGGCAAGTGGATGCTGAAATTAGGCTTTCCGGGTTTTTGCTCGACAAAGGAAGAATTGCTCCGTGAGCAGAATATTTGCCGGAAGGTGGTTCCGCTTGGAATTCCGACGCCACGAGTTGGCGACATTGTCGAACAGGATGGACGTCTGGGGTTGATTTATGAGCGCATCGATGGCAAGCGTTCTATTTCGAAATGCGTAGGCGAAGACCCTGAAAGACTTGAAGAATATATCAAAATCTTTGCGGATAATTGCAAAAAATTGCATTCGACATCATGTGCTCCAGGGGCTTTTCAGGATGCGGAAGAAAAATATTCCCGATTGCTGGATTCCTCGAAAATGATTGTTGGAGACGTTGCCGAATATGCTCGGCAGCTGATAAAAGATACGCCAAAGGTTTTGCGTTGCCTTCATGGGGATTTGCAGACGGGCAATTTAATTATTAATGATAATGGGGCATATTTTATTGATCTTGGCGAATTTGCATGTGGCAATCCACTTTATGATTTAGGTTGTTATTACTATTTCTGTCATTATTTGCCAGATGATTTTTTATTGGCGGCGCATTATATGGATGCAGCGACCATGCGCAAATGTTGGATCGCATTTGCAAAGTATTACTTTGGTGCGGATAGTCCTGAAATTTTATCTTTGGTAGATGCTCGCGTCAAGCCGTACGTGCTGTTCCCGATTCTCGATTTTGAGCACTTGCTGGCTGAAAGCGAAAATTTAAAATACCTGGAAATGAATTTCCAGGTAGCTAAAAAAGACTTGGGATTGTAAGCGATATTACTCGTTAATTCCATAGAGCCGGTTGTGCGCAAGGCAATTGGCTAATTTTTTGTATTCCGTGACGAATGCTTCGTGGGCGGGGGCATCGCCGAGTGCTCTGTAGAGGGCACTGGAGAGCGTTCCGCGTTCGAGCATCTTTTCCATGAAGCTTTGTGAGACTTCGGTGAGGTCGTTTTTCACGACGCTGTAGATGTGCTTCCAGATGTCGCCAGCGGTAACCGTGGAGGCTGTGGAAGTGGTCGCGGGGGAGGTCGCGAAATTCATGCCAAATACGGAGAGGTATTCTTGCCAGTCGATGGTCGCATTTTCGGCGTCTTTCACGGTCTTGGCGAGCAGTTCGGCAAGGCGTGTCGTGTCAAAATTGCGCAAGAATTCGCGGTATTCCTTGAGCGTATGTGGCACGGAATTTGCGGCGGATGCGTTTTCGCGAGATGCCGCGAACTTGCCGTTCACAATCGCCTTGAGTGTTGCTATTTCAAGCTCTACAATGGCGATGTCGGCATTCGGGCATTCCTGAATATCGACAAGGCGGATTTCGATAGCCCCGCGGTCAAAGCGGGCGATGGCACCACGACTGTTCAAGAAGAAATGATTGAGCAAGTGTTCGGTATCGTACGGGGCGATAGCCTTCTTAACTTTGTCAAAAATCATCTTATTGTATTCATCGTAGCTGTACGCCTGTTCCGGGATGACTTGGCCTGTGATTTCAGGGACCTTGTCTTGGTTGTGGCGATAAACTTCGATGCGGGCATCGCGATAGCCGGTGTATTTGCCGTCGAGATACGGGCTGCTTGCGGCAATGGCTGGAATCAGCGGCAACAGCAAGCGAATTGCTGCGTGGAGTTCACCAAATTCTTCGTCGCCGTCAAAAGAAAGGTTCAGGTGCGTACTTTGCAAGTTCGCCCAGCCATGACCTTTGCAGTTGAAAATGCGGTCGTAAGTCTGGTAAATATCGAGGCAATCGTACGGCCAAAGTTGCATTTCTGCCGGATCCATGAACGGATGGCAGGCGCTTGGCAAAAGCATCGCGTTGATCTTTTCGAGCTTCTTGTTCGCACGGCGAATCTCGTGGAAGAATCGCTTGCCAAGTCCGTCAAAAGTGGACTTGGGGTGTGCGCACTTGAATTCCAGCACGTGGCTTACGAGTTCGTTCGAAAGTCCGATATCATCGTATTCAACATCTGAAAGTTGATTGCCGTCCTTGTCTTTTCCGAGCGGGACATCGGCGCGAGGCAGCACGTTGAGCGTGTCGCGATCGACAATCATGAATTCCATTTCAACGCCGAAGCGTTCCCAAATTTTAAAGTTGCTCATAGTAAGTAAATTTATTTGATTTTATTGTTATGTCATGCCCGCCTCCGCGGGGATGACAAGTAAGAAAAAACGTTCCTATTGCATTCCTGTCTACTTCCTACCGTCTACTTCCTACTTTATAAAAACATATCCCTTTCGTGTTGGAGCACTTTCTGTTGTGCTGCGTTTTGGCGGTCTTCGATGCGGTGGCGCAAGCTCCTCATGATGGCAAGATAAATCTTCTTTTTGCCAACTTGGTCTTCGATCCCGTGGTCGATACTCGGGTTGTCATTCACTTCGATTACAACCGGATGACCGTTGATTTCCTTGAGGTCCACGCCGTAAAGCCCGTTACCGATAAGGCTTGCGACGCGGAGGGCCGTTTTCACGATGCCGTGTGGAACGCTTTCAATCGGGAGGCAATCCCATTTGCCACAAACAGCGTTTTTGTCTTTGCTATCCCAGTTGTAAATTTGCCAGTGGTCCTTTGCCATGTAGTATTTGCAGGCAAAGAGCGGCTTTCCGTCGAGAATGCCGATTCTCCAGTCAAATTCCGTGGGCGTAAATTCCTGTGCGATGAGCAAGTCGCTGTGCTCGAACATTGTGTCGAGAATTTTTTCGAGTTCTTCCTTGTTGTTCGCCTTTTTGACGCCCATGCTGAAGCTTGAATCCGGCGTCTTGATGACCATCGGGAATCCGATTTCCTTAGCGAGTGTGTGGCGGTTTTCGCTGTGGGCGATAATTGTCTTCGGGGAGGGAATCTTGCCGACCGTCATCAATTCTTGCAAATAAACTTTGTTGGAGCAACGTAAAATGCTGTCAGGGTCGTCAATGACGGCGATGCCTTCGCTCTGGGCGCGGCGTGCAAATGCGTATGTGTGGTGGTTGACGTTTGTCGTTTCGCGAATGAAAATGGCATCGAATTCACCGACGCGATGGTAGTCCGTCTTGGTAATCATTTCCACGCGGAAACCCGTGTCTTGCGCGGCTTCGATAAAGAGCTGGATGGCTTCCTTGTTGCTCGGCGGTTCCACTTCTTCGGGGTTCGTTAAAATGCCAAGGTCATACACGTAGTCTTCCGTCTTGGGGGAGACGTAGCGGTCTTTCTGGAAGTATTCAATGGCGAACTGGTCTACCATTTCCTTGTGCGTTTCGGGAATTTCGTCAACGCTAATTGGGCGGATGGACTGGATAAACCATTTTTGCTTGAAGACAAATTTTGCACGCAGGAGCGGTGCCTGGAAAACGCGGTAAAGAGCCTGCGATAGTTCTAGGTATTGCGCACTGACGTTTTGCCCAAAGTAAATGGAAAGCACGAATTCCGTGCCCGTCAGCTTGTGCAGGCTCTTTTGGATCAGCTCGTCGATTTCATCGCTGATGATTTTCACGACTGCCGGGGCCTTGAAGTCGCGGATGTTCTTGACGTTCGGGATGACCTTGTGCCCGCGCGCTTCGGCAAGCAGGCTTACATAATAGCCCTTGCTCTGGTAGCTGTAGTCTTTGCACAAGTTGAAAACGCGAACGTTTTTCTGAGTTGTAAATTCTGGATTAGTAAGGTAGTCTTTTGCCGAGACGATTTCGGCTTCGGGAATGTGGAACTTCCAATTCTTTGGCGTGTTCACGACAATTATTTTTTTCATAATGTTTGCACGTGTGGCGTCTTCATGGCGAAGTTGCGTCGTGCGTGCCAAAAACCTCTTTGCTTTTTGACGCTATAAAGATAGCTCAATATTTCAAGAAATGTAAAGCGGCGTTGAAAAAAGGTTAAAAGAAAACGGGCTGGAAATGTCCAGACCGTTTAAGGATGTATAAAAGATTTCTTAGTATCACAAATTTGCTTTTATTGCGAGAACTTCGGATTCAGGGAGCTTGGAAATTCGCATAACTTTTTCCACTGAATCGCCATCCGCAAGCATGGCTGCTGCCATTTCACGAAGACCTTCGGCTCTTCCTTCGGCGCGTCCTTCGGCTCTACCCTCTGCTCTACCTTCGGCTCTTCCTTGAACTCTTCCTTCTGCACGTCCCTCTTCGAGGCCTTCTTTACGGGCGTGTTTCTTTTCAACATAGAGTTCGTACTTGTGGTCGCTCATTTTCATAGCCTCGCTAACAAGAAATTCTTCTGTAAATATACTCAATTTAGCTTTTTCCTGCAATAGAGCGAATGGAGAGCCTTCGGGGACGGATACGGGCGTTTCGTTGTTCAATCCATCAATTACGCGGAGCCATTCAGCGATTCGGCTGTTGTCGGTGGCGAAGTTCCCTTTTAAAAATTTGGGAATTTCAACGAGCGTAATGGTTTGCTTGTCGTAGAATTCTTCGTTTTCCTGATTTTTGAGGCGAATACAGTGTCTGTAATTAGGTGAATTGGGGAATCCGTCAAACATTTGGAGACTGATAAGGTTCAGATTCTGCAAAGCGTAGTCTTCTCCTTTGATGCGGCTTGCAATAGTGTGTTTTGCCGTGTAAAGAACCAAACGGCCGTTGTACGAATCGTCCTCGACATGTTGCACTTCAAGTACAATTCGGTCAAGCCGCTGATCGGTAGCCACGATGTCCGATGTGATACTTTTGCCGAATGCATCGGGGAGGGCTGGGTTTATATAGGCAAGGTTGTTGATGCAGTCACTTCCGATGAGTCCAAGAACCGCATTGAGAAAATCAATGGTAATTTTTTCATTCTCAGGACTCCCGAAAAGAATTTTAAACACATTGTCATTGTAGATGTACATGAACTTATAGCGTTCATTGTATTTAGCGATGCAAGCGGCTGTGTTGCCACCTGCTTTGTGTGTTTCGCTAATGTCCTTGAGCATTGCTGCATATTGTTCTTTAGTCATAGATCTCCTTTTCTGTCGAATGGCGGAAAAGCGTGTACGTCTAAAAAACGTACACTTTGAGTGTATTGTTGTTGATGAATCATTTAAAGCCGATACACTTCAGTGCTATCGGGATATGTATCGCAGCGTATTCCGCATGGGTCTTCCAAGGCAGGGGTGGTCTAAGCCACCGCTTCCGTCAATACCGGACCTACAACTGCGAGAAGGAATGTTCCCGCTCGTGGATGCGTACGCCTCTGTCAGCGGGCCTTTCTCGTCGTATAATAAAAAAGATAATTGAAAAACAACGGGTAGTAGGGCGCGTTGCGGACGATAAAACACTAAAAATACACATTTTCAACGTGAAAAAATGTATCTTATTTTATATGTGTATGCGAAATTGTCTTTTATTTGTTTTGCTGTTGAATGTCTTTACATTTGCGGCTTCGTGTAATATTTATCCGTTACCCACATTTGCCGATTCTCCCGAAAAACAAACTTTGGCGAAAGTTAGAGATTCTCTATTAACGTCCTTGCAGGTCCAGGATTCGAATGAAGTTTTTCGACTTGTAAATGTGTTGAAAAATTCTGGTTATGACGAACGTGCGTTGGATAATTATGAACTGTTGCAGATTTATCTTATGATGAATCAATATGATTCAGCTTTAGTTACGTTGGTAAGAGAACATTACCGTTATATTACTGATAGTTATGTTGATGATGAAAGTGGTTGTTGTAGTCATGTCGCTCCATATTCTGCTTTTGATGATAAACTAGTTGATTATCTTAATAAAAAAATAGATTTGACAAAAAACGCAAATTTTCAGAAGTTGTTAGAGCGCATATCAGATGGAACGGCTAAGCAGGAATATAGGGATTTCGCTAGTTTGATGAAAGTTATATTGAAACATACGAGCTTAAGAGATAAACATAAATATTGTGATGCGAGCCATGATTGGAATTGTCAAGAAAATAGAGATGCTGTTCAACGAGTCCGTTTTTTGGGGTATTACACTACGGATGATGTAAAAGATACTCTTTTCTTTGATTCGTTGATAGAAAAATTGATTGCTTTCCAAAACAAATATCCTGAGTCAGAATTTAATCCTTGGGTAATGAAACAAGTGGAGTCGAAAAAGGTTTCTCGTGAATTTGATTTTAAACGTAGGCATTATTATAGAGAACGTTTTTATACAGGCGGTATAGGAGGAGAATATTTTATTGGTCCATCAAATTCCAGTTTTGAATTGAATGTTGTGCTTCAATATAAGCGTTTTATTTTAACGGCTAATTATGGGCAGGATGATGATTTCCTGTATGGTTGGAATGTCTTGCTGGGTGTAGATGTTTTTGAAAATAAGTTCTTCAAAATTGTTCCTTTTGTCGGTGGATATGATCCTTGGATGGCGGGCTTGCAATTTGAATTTAGACCATGGATTTCTGAAATGGGACATGATGCTCCAATTGGTGGCTATTTATCTCTTAAAGCTAAGTATGTGTTTAAATACGGTGAAAATGGTTGTGAATCGGGGACTGCTAAAGATGGCGTAATGCGTTGTTATGTTGATGGAATTCCTGCAGGTCGTGAAAGTGATAAAAAGCTAGCTAAGCATAGATTCTATCTTGGTGTTGGTTTCCATATTTGGTAGCGTTTAGAGATTTTTTTCTACATTTCCCTCTATGCTTACCATTTCGGAATTCCTTCAAGAAAATTCGTTCCCTGCGATTTCGCTTTTTGAAAATGCTGATAACGAGGCCATTCACGTCAATGGTGCGTCGGTTCCGCTTGCCTCAATGATGGTCGCGAACCGTTTCTTGAAAAGTCCGCAGAACATTCTGGTGATTGCGAAAGATTACCGCAGTGCCGAAGTCTGGGTCGAGAATCTCGAAAGCATGGTGGGCGAGGAGTTTGTTCGCTTTTTCCCGTCGCTCGGGTTGAAACCTTACGAAATCAAGGTGCCGTTCGAGGGCGTGCTTGAAGAACGTCTGAAGTTCTTCCGCGATGTTTCGCATACCGAAAAGCCGTTCGTTGTCGTTTGTCCGCTCGATGCATTCTTGATGAAGCTTCCGGAACCGGGCGAAATTATGCGTCAAGTGCGTTCGCTCAAGGTGGGCGACCAGCTGGAGCCTTCGTCTTTACGCCCGTGGTTCCTTGATCACGGCTTTACGGAACAGCCGATGGTAAGCGGCGTGGGCGAGTTTTCGATTCGCGGTTGCATTGTCGATGTGAACTGCTTGCTTTATCCGCACCCGATTCGTATTGAATTTTATGGCGACGAGATTGAATCCATCCGTGCGTTCGATATTTTCTCGCAGCGCTCGTTGGAGCAGATGACGCATATCGAGTTCTTCCCGATGGGGGAATTTACGGTGCCAGAATCGGTGATGGCGGGCGAGGAATGTTCTACGGAAGCGCTGTGGTGGCATCGTCCGAATCACCAGCGTTTGGTGGCGAGCCTCCTGGATTACATGCCACGTGCGTCGCTTGTATTCGAGGAACTTTCGTTGCTTTCGGAAACGGCTTCAAAGATGTATGGTGCGTTCCGCGGTGCTTATGATGAAGCCCGCGTAGCTGATGCTGGAATTGCGGCCCCTGCGGATATTTGGTTCAAAATTGGCGAACTTTCGCGTTTGTTCGTAGGCCGCGCGTCGCTGGATATGACGCGAGTCAAAGTCGATGACGGCAACTGGCACGAAATGCACATGCGTCCGCAGGACTTTACGTCGAACGGCACAGATGCCGTCGCAAAAGAAATTGAGGAATTTTATGACAAGGGCGGACGCATTTATGTGATGGCGCAGACGCTTGGCGGCGTGAACCGCTTGCGTGAAATTTTTGATGGCTTGCCGGTCGAAGATTATTTTATCGGAAACTTGAGCGAAGGCTTTTGGCTCGAAGACGATAATGTCGCGTTCCTCACGGAATCGAGAATTCTAAACCGCCATGCGAACAAGGCCCGCAAGCACAAGATTGCGGGATCGGTGACGAATGCGTTGATGGTGGAATCGCTCAACCGCGGTGACCTCGTCGCTCACGAAGACCACGGCATCGGCCGCTACTTGGGACTTGTCCGTGTGGAAGTCAACGGCGGTATGGTTGACTGCGCATTGCTTGAATACGATGGCGGCGACCGCTTGAAGTTCCCGGTGTCGGACTTGCAGAAGATTGAGCGTCTCGATCGTTCCGAAGATGTCGAAACGAAGCTCGACCGTCTTGGCAGTAAGACTTGGGAAAACATCAAGAAACGCGTCAAGGAAAAGGTCATCAAGATTGCGCGTGACCTCGTGGAACTTTATGCCAAGCGCGAACTCGTCGAAGGTTTCGGTTTCCCGCCCGATGGCAACATGCAGAAGGAATTCGAGGAATCGTTTGAATACGATCCGACGCCAGACCAGCTCCGTGCTACGGCCGACATCAAACGCGATATGGAAAGCCGTCGCCCGATGGACCGCTTGATTTGCGGTGATGTGGGCTTTGGAAAGACCGAAGTTGCGATGCGAGCGGCGTTCAAGTGTGTGGCCTCCAACAAGCAGGTCGCTATTCTCGTGCCGACCACGATTTTAGCAGCGCAGCATTATGAAAATTTCTGCGAACGCTTTGCCGCCTATCCAGTCAACATCGCCTTGATGAACCGCTACAAGAGTGCCAAAGAAAAGAAGGAAATTTTCAAGCAGATTGCGGAAGGTTCCGTGAACATCGTCATCGGAACGCATGCGCTGTTGTCGAACAAGAGCGAGTTTAAGGACTTGGGACTTTTGATTATCGACGAAGAACAAAAGTTCGGCGTGAAGCAAAAGGAAAAACTCCGCCAGCTCCGTCTTGCCGTCGATACGCTCAGCATGAGTGCGACTCCGATTCCGCGTTCGTTGCATTTGAGCATGACGGGCGTTCG
Source organism: Fibrobacter sp. UWB4 (assembly GCF_002210345.1). Classification (NCBI taxonomy): domain Bacteria; kingdom Pseudomonadati; phylum Fibrobacterota; class Fibrobacteria; order Fibrobacterales; family Fibrobacteraceae; genus Fibrobacter; species Fibrobacter sp. UWB4. The sequence goes on from NZ_MWQI01000001.1 coordinate 893,849, forward strand.
CGACATTTCACTTATTAATACGCCGCCCATTAACCGTTTGCCGGTGGAAACAAAGCTGATGCAGCGCGATGACGAAGTCTTGAAGAACGCGATTCTCGATGAACTCGCCCGTGGCGGCCAGGTGTTCGTGGTGAATGACCGCGTACAGACGATTACCAAACTTGCCGAAGATATCGAAGCGATGGCTCCTGAAGCGAAGGTTGCTGTGGCTCATGGTCAAATGGAAGACCACGAGCTTGAACGCGTGATGGATGCGTTCCTTTCGCGTAAGTTCGATATTCTCGTGAGCACGAGCATCATTGAATCCGGCTTGGATGTACCGAACGCAAACACGATTATCATTATGAATGCGCACCATTTTGGCATTAGCCAGCTTTACCAGATGCGTGGTCGTGTGGGCCGTAGCAGCGTCTTGGCAAAGGCGTTCCTCGTCATTCCGCAGCGCGGTGAAATCTCGCAAGAATCGATGCGCCGCCTTAAGGCTTTGGAACAGTTTACCGACCTCGGTAGCGGTTACCAGCTTGCTATGCGAGACCTTGAAATTCGCGGAGCGGGCAATTTGCTTGGCCAGGAACAGCATGGTTTTATTGCCGAAGTCGGCTTTGAAACGTATGTGCGTCTGGTGCGCGAAGCGGTCGAAATGCTTCGCGGCGGAGCTCTCGAAAAGCCAATACAACCGCGTGTGGAAATCGGCGTGGATGCTTACCTTCCCGAAGATTACGTGGAAGATGGTCTCACGAGAATCTCGCTGTACCAGCGTATTGCCCGCATCACGTCGCAGGCGGATGTGCAGAACATCGAAAGCGAATTGCAGGACCGCTTTGGCCCTGTGCCGACACCGGCGAAGATGCTTTTGCTCGTGACCGAACTTGGACTTTTGGCAGGTCGCTTGCGCATTCAGGGGCTTGCGCTCCGCAAGGGCGTCATTGTTGCGACATTTGCAGAAACGCCGTCGCCGGACCCGCGTGTGCTTGGTGAAATCAGCAGCCTTTGCACATGTAGTATGCGTTACCTGGGGATGTCGCCGTTGCAGGCGGTGTTTGAGGTCGGGCGCGGAACTCCCGTGGAAATGGCAAAAAAGACGCTCGAAGTGTTCCGGGCGTTTGCAAATATTCAAGTTCAGGCGGCGACCGTCAGGTCGGCAGATCCGTTACTCACGGCACTTGGCGTAGGCGAGTCGAACTGATTCCAGACGCCCTTCAAGTTCTTCAAGAAGCTCTGCCGGTTCCAGAAACGATTCGTCTGCATCGGTCTCGAAGAATACGTTGCTTTCGGGAATGAACTTGATGGCGGCTGCGGTCGATTTCTTGCGGAAACTGTCCTCGTGCAGGGAAAAGAGAGCTCCATAGGAGAGGGCTTTTTTCACGAAATTTGCATCCCCGCCAAAACGGTGGAAAATCGGGCGTGGTGCTTCTTGAAGCCGCGATAGCACGTGTAAATGCTCCGCCTCTTGACCTTGTGAAATCTCTTGCGGAAAACCGGCTTCTGTCAAAAGTTTCAGCACATGCATATAGTCCCCAACGCAATGAATTTGCAAATCACGCTTGAGTTCAAGGGCGAGTTTGGCCTGTTCCAAAAAAATCTTGTCCTGTGTGCCGTCGTTATATCCTGGATAGCGCTTGTCGATACCCGCTTCGCCGACCATGGCGAGCGGGTCTTCTTTGAGATGTTGGCGTAAATCAGCAAGCGTTTTATCCGTCACTTGCGTTGCAATCATTGGATGGAGGCCATAAGAGACCTTAAAGGGCTTTATTTCCGTTGAAAAATCCACTTTTAGCTTGTTGACCTCGTCCCATTCCCAGGGTTCGCAGGCAATAGCGACAAAATCGTAATTTTTGTCTAAAAGCAGCTGTGTGAGTTGCCTTTTTTGGGGTAATCGAGCCAAATGAATGTGAAAATCGAACATAATAGCCCCCTATAGCTTTAAAATACAAAGAATTTATGGAAAATCAAAATTATTCGCTTGTTTTTTCGGGCAAAAAAGCCTAGTTTAAGTCTGTTGGTGCGCCAACCCAAGTTTTTGTGAACTCATCATTAAAGGAGTCGCTATGCGCGATTTACTAGAAAAAGCTCTGAATAAAGGTTTGACTGTCTGCTTTACATCTGAAAATGGCTTTGATGTCATTCGAATTTCTTCCGGTAACGAAGTTGTTGCAAGTTGCAGTCTTGGGTCGAATAGCTTCCGCGCTTCGGTCGAAGAATCCCTCCAGTCGCTTTTGCTAGACTTGGAACGCAAGGGCTTTTAGCTGTGGGCGCGGTCGCCTTGGCGACCTTTGAGCAATGGGCTAGCAACCTTCGGTTGCTTTGGGCTTTATCATATGAAAAATCCTGCGAGTTCATCGCAGGATTTTTTGTTTTATGACATTTGTGCAATAGGACCGAGCGGTCTCCAGTGAGCAAAAAGCCCCTGTTATCAAACAGGGGCTGTTGCGAGAGCGAGGTCCTGACGAAATCTAGATCAGCGAAAGGACCGAGCGGTCTCCTTAGTTTATACGGCCCACAAGGTTGCCAGAGAGCATGAAGTCCTTAGAAGCCTTATAGCTGTGGAAACCTGCAGAGAGGGAGAAGCGGTCCGTGAGAGCCTTTTCAAGGTAAATGGCTGCAAGAACATCCTTTACATGCTTGGTGTGGCCTTCATAGAACCCATGTTCTTTACGGTTATAGACGTATTCGGCTTCGAGGATAACGCGGTCAACAGTCTTGAAGTTGAGTTCGATGCCGCCAGTAACAGGCACGGCAAGGTCGTCAGACAGATCCATCAAGGCTGCTTCGCCAAACAACGTGAGGAAGTTTGGAATGATCGGAGCGCGGACCTTCAAGGATGCATTGTGGAAAATCTTTGCATCGTTGTCGTGAACCTTGTCAAAGATGTTGCTGCGGTAGCCGAGCTGGATATCGAACAATTCAAGGCTCGGGAGGTCGTGGAAGTTGAATACGACGCGGAGGTCACCCTTGTTGAGGTAGGAAGCCTTGCTGATGAAGGAAAGGGCGATGTCCATGTTTTCGTTGGCGATGAAGCCGAATTCAAACTGGTTTTCAGGATCCTGGGTAGAAAGGAAGCCGTTCTTGTAGCCATCGATGTAGCCACCGAAGTAGTCTCCGTTCTTGTCAGTGTTGTCCCAACGACCGACCTTGAAGCTGAACCAGTTCTTGCTCTGGTATGCCCAAGCTTCGTCGAGCGAGAAGTAGTCTTCGACGCTGCTCATTTCTTCGTTGATGTTGTCGGTCTTTAGGTCGCCCGGGTAGAATGCAAGGGCGACTTTACCCTTGAAATTTTCCGTTTCGGCGAGAATGGCGAGATTGGCCTTGCCGCTCCATTTTTCGAGGTTGTTCGATTCATCGTCATCTTCGGAGGTCCAGAAAACCTTGCCAGCTTCGAGTTCGAAGTCTGCATTGATATCGAAGTTGATTTCGTTTACAGTGAACACTGCATTTTCGATCATCTTCTTTTTCTTGCGGTTTGTGGTCGAAGAAGGTTCTGTGGCGGCGACTTCTTCAGCAGGTGCAACTTCTGTCGGAACTTCAACTGCCGGGGCCGGTTCTGCCTTGATTTCCGGAGCCTTGACTTCTGCAACCGGAGCCGGAGCTTCTGGAGCCTTGACTTCTGCAACTGGTGCGGGGGCTGCTTCTGGAGCCGGTGCTACGGCGGCCGGTGCTTCAACCGGTGCAACTTCGGCCTTGGCTTCTTCTACCTTTGCTTCAACGGCTTTTGCCGCTTCTTCAGCTTTGGCTTCGGCTGCTGGTCCTTGTTCGGCTACAGCGGCTTTTGCATCTGTCGTTGTCTTTGCTGCTTCTTGAACCTTTGCGTCTGCGGTGGCCTTTGCGTTATCTACAGCCTTGGTTGCATCGGCTTTTGCCTTTTCGACCTTGGCTTTTTTCTTTGCGGTTACAGCTTTTGCTTTTGAAACAGCTGCTTTTGCTTCTACGGCCGGTTTTTCTGTTGCTGCTTTAACATCTTCTGCTGCGGGAGCTGCAAAAACGAATGCTGCCAGCAAACAGGACGCAAGAAACATTTTCTTCATTTGGATCTCCTTGGTATAAATCCGGGTTTGAATACTCGATTAAATGTTAGCAAAATAATCTTAATCTTTTTTTTACTACATATAATGCCCCCAATAATCTAATTTAAATATCCAAAAGAGGTGATCGTTTTGAAAAAATTATTGTTGGTGATGTTGGTGGGTTTGTCGGCGAGCGTGTTTGCTCAAATGAAGCTAGATGTCTATAAGAAGATTAATGGTGCTGTAGACGAAAATCGCCCCCTTGGATATTTGATGTCGTCCGATGCCATCAAGGAACTTCCGATTCCTAAGGACCGCATCGAGCACGAAAGCTACGTGGATGTCCAGGAGAAGGTCCGTGGCAAAAATGGAAAATACCAGACGGTCACCAAGAAGCAAAAGGTGGTGACTTACGAAGAAGTGGAACCAAAAGTTCCACCTCGCTATGTGCCGGTAAATTGCAAGTTTGGCGATGTCTGGGTCAAGCGTTCGGAACTGGACCGCTTTATGCAGGAATACGTGGACTTGAGTGGGGAATACGTCTCTGAAACGGGACGTGTTGTGCTCAAGAGTTCGCCGAGCAATGCGAGCCGCTTTAACATCATCGTGCAGAACGGCAAGGACGATAACGTGGCTGAAATCGAAATGGGCAATCTTGAAAAGAAAAACATCAATGGCCATGCGCGTTTTGTCTATAAAGAAGATGGCTGCGCCGTAGGCGTGGATGTGTTTAACCGTGTTGTCCGTGTGGCCCAGCGTGGTTGCGAAGATTACAATGCCGGCGAATACACGCTTGCGGGGAATTATCCGACGTTCAAAGGGAACAATCGCATCGTCGAAACGTTTAATTTGGATTCCTATAGTTTTTCTTACCCTAAATACCTCTGGTGTGCGAGCGGTTATGATACGTGCGAACCGCTGAAAGATGAACACGGAATTGTGAACATCACCTGGAGCAAGGATGGTCACGGGACGATTGAACGCAAGGCGGGGAGTACGGTGCATACGTACCGTGCGATGGAACGCGTGATCCCGCACAAGCGCGACTACTTTATGGGCGAAAAGCCGATTGCGATCAAGACCAAGCGCACCGACATGAGCGGTGAATGGATGAACTGGTATTTCTATCCGCGCGCAGGCCGCTTCAAGATGATGCGATCCGGGCAGCGCTATGATGCCGCTTACATGGAAATTTACGAACCGGTCAAAGAAGATGATTAAGTCGATTGAACAGAGTCGTATTTTGTTTTTGGATTCGGGGCCGCTCGTTAGGCTTTTGCAGATGCACCCGGATTATTACCCGATTGTGTCGGGTGTGCTCGATGGCGTGTACGAGAACAATGTGCAAGTCTTGGTTTCGTCTGTGACTTTATTTGAAATTTGCAAGAAGGCGTATGGAGCAAACGACGGTGTGCTTGCTAGGCAGTATCGTGAATTCTTCGAGAAGTCCGCGAATGTGCGCCTTTGTGAAGTGAATGCTGATGTGTCTCTCAAGGCGGCTGAACTTTTTGCGGCTGCAGCCCGTACAAACCACAAGCTGACCGAAGCGGAATCGCTGCGCTTGGCGACTGCTTTTGTGAATGGTGCCGATTGCATCCTTACGGAATGCGCAAACTTCCGCGATGCAACCGATGCACTCGTCGTTACGTTAGACGAAATTTAATAGCGTTTTTGTATATTCTGTTCATGCGCTATTTTTTGCTTTTGCTTATAACTCTATTCTTTGTGGGCTGCAAGGATTCTTTGCCCTTAAGAGAGTCCTCCCTGCATAATATAACCGAAGGGTGTGCCTTTTCTGTTCATGGATATGAATTACTCCATGTTCGTCTTAATGGCAAATGGGATTCGTTGATGGCGGCCTGCGATACTGTTTTTGTTGTGGATACCATTCCTGTTTATGATACTCTATACAGCGATACTGTTTTTGAACGTTACACAAGCTTTGTTTTTGGCCAGCGGGACAAGGGGGCGCTAGATACGATAACGGCTCTGACGGAGGATTCCCTATTTTCAGGTAGAAAGTGCGGAGAATCGGTATATTGTCGGCTAGATTCGTTGGAGAAAACTTTTTCATGTGTTCAGTCTTCGCACAAATGCCCTATTGTTCGTTATAAAAAAAGGCTCCCGATGATGGTTGTTGACATAAACAGTAACGGGGCGAAATGTGACAAGCGGAATAAAGTTCTTTGCATCAGGGATTCGATTCTCGTGGATTCGTTGATTCGCGGAACTGTTTCGAAAAAGGTGACGACGTACTTGAATTACGGCAAAAAAGCATGGACTGATTACGTTCCTTGGATAAACGCGCCTCTTTTTGATAAAGATCGGTTCCGTGCGGCTTTGGATACTTTAGATTTGCGCCATCCGACTTTTGGTATGGATACGCTTGAATCTGGGTATTTTATTTATTGGGAAGGCTTGCCGCAATGGGTAAAGCGGGGAAGTATTGATTCGAAGGTGAAAGCTGTTCATTACGTATATGCGTCCTCAAAAAAGCGGTTTCCTACAGATTATGTCAAGGAACCATTTTTCTTTGTCAATGGGCTAGAAAAGCCTTTGGAAAAAGATACTCTTGTCACTTGGACTTTGAAATACCATTATCTGGACGGTAATTTCGAAGGGAATTCTGATTCACTATCAATCGTCACGTTGTTCAAGTCTGGAAAATAAAGGCTTGTATCTTTTCGGGTCGAGGGTGATGAATTGACTTTGTTGCTTTTTTTGTGGCTTTTCTAAGTTCTAATTTCAAAGCTCTAAGTTCTAATTACTATCTTTCCCCGCGTAAAATTTATTGGAGTTTAACATGTCTAATTACTGTCCTGTTATTGGTCTCGAAATCCATTGCCAGCTTGCCACTAAGACAAAGATGTTCTGTGGCTGCGAAATTGAAGTGAACACAAGCCCGAACAAGCACGTTTGCCCTGTTTGCCTCGGTATGCCGGGTGCAATGCCGGTGCCGAACAAGAAGGCTGTGGAATACGCCATTCGCTTGGGTCTCGCTCTCAACTGCGAAATCGATTTGAACGCCATGTGGACTCGTAAGAACTACTTCTACCCGGATCTTCCGAAGGGTTACCAGATCACGCAGACGGGTGGACTTCCGGTGTATGACCATCCGATTTGCAAGAACGGCTGGCTCGAAATCGTGAAGGCCGACGGCACCAAGAAGCGCGTGGGCATTACCCGTATCCACATGGAAGAAGACGCTGGCAAGCTCATCCACGACATGAGCCCGTCCCAGAGCCATTTTGACGCAAACCGCTGCGGTACGCCGCTTTGCGAAATCGTGACTGAACCGGACATCCGTAGCCCGGAAGAAGCCGTGCTCGTCTTGAAGAAGATCAAGCAGACGCTCGAATACACACGCGTTTCTAACGCCAACATGGAAAACGGCAACATGCGCTGCGATGGTAACATTTCCCTCCGCGCATCTGAAGACGCTCCGTTCGGTATCCGCGCCGAAATCAAGAACTTGAACAGCTTCACGAACCTCGAAAAGGCTCTCTACTGCGAAATGAACCTCCAGGCATCGACGCTCGATGCAGGCAAGGAAGTCGAACAGTGCACCAAGCGTTATGATCCCAACGCGGACAAGACGATTGTGATCCGCTCTAAGGAAGACGCTCACGACTACAAGTACTTCCCGGAACCGGATATGGTTCGCCTCGTGACCGACCCAGCCTTCGTCGAAGAAATCCGCCGCACCCTTCCGGAACTGCCGGATGCACGCCGCGAACGCTTCATGAAGGACTTCGGCGTTTCTGAATACGACGCCCAGGTGCTGACCGAAGACCGCGATGTGAGCGAATGGTACGACACCGCCGCCAAGAACTGCAAGAACGGCAAGGTGCTCGCCAACTGGGTCATCACGGAACTCCTCGCTAAGATGAAGGACCTCGAAGGTGGCCTCTCCGCTCTCAAGATAAAGCCGGAACAGCTCTGCGCTCTCGTGAACCTCATTGCAGACAACACCATCAACGGTAAGATTGCAAAGACGGTGTTTGCAGAAATGTTCGAAACGGGCAAGGATCCTGAAGTTATCGTGAAGGAAAAGGGCCTCGTGCAGGTGACCGACACTGCCGCTATTGAAGCCGTTGTTCGTGAAGTCTGCGCTGCTAACGCTGCCCAGTTTGCTGAATTCAAGGCAGGCAAGGTCGCTCTCAAGGGCTTCCTCGTGGGTATGACGATGCGCAAGTCCGGTGGCAAGGCTAACCCGGGTCTCGTGAACCAGATTCTCGACAAGCTCGCTAAGGAAGGGTAATAAGACGAGAGAACGCTCGCTACGGCGGGCTACAGACGAGAGACGAAAGAGTGCTTTTTTCGAAATTGAAAAGACGTCATTGCGAGCCCAAGGTCACTGAGCGTAGTCGAAGTGGGGGCGTGGCAATCCAGGGCAGTTTGTTGCTCGTGGTTTTGTTCGCACTCTTCCTTGCTTTCCCGTCCTCTGCCTCTGCAAAGATGGACCGTTCGGACAGTTCCTATGTCAGTACGCTGAACATGACCGACGAGCAGAAGGAAAAGGTCTACGGCGTTGATTCTGCGACTCTCGCCAAAGGTCCGACGCTCCAGGAACTTAACGAAGAAAATCCGACTTACGTTAAACGCGAATACGACCACAAACAGCAAGTCGTGGTCGGCAGCGTGGTGATGTTCTGCGTTGCCCTCGCGATGGTCCTGATGAACAATTACAATCCAAAAAGGTAGTTATGAGTTTGAAGTTACTAGAATTTCATTTCTAGATTTACTAGTAACTAATAACTATTAACTAGTAACTAAACACTATGAACTACACAGAAGAAGCAAAACAGAATTTCAACGACCTCTCCAAGAACCCGTATCCGGGCCGTGGCATCGTGCTTGGCACAAGCGCCGATGGCAAGTCCTATGTGCAGGTTTACTGGATCATGGGCCGTAGCGTGAACAGCCGCAACCGCGTGTTTGAAATCGAAGCCGACACTGGTTTTATGAAGACCAAGGCTTTCGATGAATCCAAGCTCACGGACCCGCACCTCATCATTTACTATCCGGCTCGCCACACGAAAGACGTGCAGATCATCACGAACGGCGACCAGACGGACACGATTTACAACGCCATCAAGCTTGGTGGTACGTTCGAAAGCGCTCTCCGCACTCGCCAGTACGAAGACGACGCTCCGAACTTCACGCCGCGTATTTCCGGCATCCACTACAAGAATGCTGAACCGGCTGTCTACAAGCTCTCCATCCTCAAGAGCCGAAACAACAGCGAAGACGCTGGCTGCGAACGCATGACGTTTGAATTCGAAAAGGCTCTCCCGGGTCTTGGTCACTTCATCAGCACGTACGAAACCGATGGCAAGCCGATTCCCTCTTTCAATGGCTTCCCGAAACTCATGCCGATTTTCAACACTGCTGAAGAAACGCTCAAGGCTTACTGGGACGCTCTCAACGCTGATAACAAGGTCTCTTTGATGGTCAAGTGGATCGACCGCGAAACCTTCGAAGCCAAGACGATTATCGTGAATAAGAACGTGTAAGAGTTAAGAGTTCCGAGTTACTAGTTACTAGAAAATTTCATATAAAGATATTCTATTAACTAGTAGCTAAGTTCTAGTAACTGCGGCGAAGCCGACTTACTTCTCAATGACCTGCCCCAGAATTTGGTGCAGGCGTTTTTTGTTCCCGAAACCATCGGGATTTTCGATGTAGTAGAAAATTTGTTTGATAAGCGCACTCGTGTTGAAATCGTACGAGGCGATTCGGAGCAAGTAGCTTTCGGCGGAGTTGTCGAATCCGAGAACGTTCGGGTCGGCTTTGTCGCCCGGCAATGTGCAATCGCCGTCATCGCTCATTTCGTAAAAGAGTCCTGCGACTTCATCGTTCACACAGACCCAGCAGTTGCAATCCCCAGGCACATTCTTGGCGAATTGCAAAAGCTTTTTCTTCACGAGGTTACGGGCGTATGATTCGACGGAAAATCTCGAAACTTTCTGCCTTGCGATTTCCTTGTAGTCCCACGGGCTTGCAAATTCGTCATCGGTAAATGCAATGACTTCTATCCCCGAATTCATGAGGCCCGTCAAGCGGTCCTTGGACCAGGAACTGTTATGGTACGGCGAGAAATAGCAGACCTTCTTGAAGCCTTTCTGCAACAGGTATTTGCCGAGCTGCTGGCCTGGAATTTCTCCGAATGTCGAGTTGAAAAACGCCCAGTTGTTCTTGCTCAAGAATCTTGGCGGGATGTTCTGCAGCGGGTGCTCCCACCAAACGGAAACGGGGTATTTTACGCCGTAAAAGAGCTGCAAAAGCGCATGTGGATTCTGCACCAAGAGCGTCGAGAGCACTGCACCGATGGCGTTCGGATAATCTGTCAGGTGGCAGACTTTTCCGCTGCGGTCAATGAGCTTGCCGCTTTCTTCGTTGATGCCGAGCAGAATGAGCTTGAAATGCTGTTCACCGGCAGTCTGGTAAACGAGGCGCAAGAAGTCGAGTTCTCGTTCGCTTTCTGCGGTAAAGCCGCCCCAAGAATTGCATCTCGTGACGAACAAAATTTCGCTGAAATTCTTGGTGGTCTTTGTCTTGAGCGGGGAGGCAAATGCGTACAGGCGCCCACGGCGCACAAGAATGCCCTGGTTCACTTTGTGGATCAGGAACTTGCGGAGAATCGTCTGCGATACGTTATAGCGGTCGGAAAGTTCCTTGGCGAGCGGCAGATTCTTGTTCGGGTCGAGGAATCCTTTTTCCCAGTCTGTAGAAAATTCGCGTTCAAGGCGCTCGAGCACGGTCTCGTGATGAACCGTCTTTGAAAGCATTTGTGCAAGATCATTGGCGTCAGGAGCCTTGCCCCAGAAGAATCCCTTGCCGCGGATGCTGTAGATGAGTCCTTCTTCGGAGAGCTGCTTGAGCACTCCTTGAATGGTTCCCGACGAGACTCCAAACGTTTTCATCAGCTTGCGCACGGACGGGAGCATTTCCCCGTCCTTCAGCTCTTGCTGCAAAATCGCTTGTTTGATCTCGTCGCGCATATTTTATGCCTTGTTTCGGGCCGCAATCCATTCGCGAACGGCTCGTTCGGCTCGTTCGGCAAGAATTTCTTTCTTGTTTTTTTTCTTGAGTCCTTCGTGATGGGGGAGGAGGCCGAAGTTGAAGTTCATCGGCTGGAAGTCCTCGTTCTCTTCGACAAGGCGGTTCATCAAGGAGCCGATGCAGCTTTCGTCTGGAAGCGGATCGGAATGCCCATGCAAAATCGTCTGAGCCATGTTCCAGGCGGCGTACCAGCCAGTTGCCACTGCTTCGGTATAGCCTTCAGAACCCGTAATCTGGCCTGCAAACCATGTGGGCGGAATGCCCTTGGCGCATTCAAGTTCCGGGCGCAAACGGAGCGTTTTATCGAGGAACTTCGGCGATTCGATGAACGTGTTGCGGTGCATGCAGCCGAGGCGCGCAAACTTTGCGTTTCGCAATGCGGGCACCATGGTAAAGATCTCCTTTTGCGTACCCCACTTGAGGCGCGTCTGGAAACCGACCATGTTGAACAACGTCTTCTGCTTGTTTTCGGCACGGAGCTGGATCACAGCATACCACAGATGTCCGTTGTTTCCAAGCCCAAGCCCGATGGGGCGCATGGGCCCGTGGCGGAGAGTTTCGTAGCCACGACGCGCCATTTCTTCGACCGGCAGGCAACCTTCAAAAAGTTCGCGTTTTTCGAACGGGCGCGGTTCTGTCGCTTCTGCTTCGCAGAGCTTGTTTACAAATTCAGTATAAGTTTCCTTGTCCAGCGGGCAGTTGATAAAGTCTGCCGTTTCGCCCTTTTCCCAGCGGTTCATGTAGAACGCATGGTTAAAGTCAATGCTGTCCGTCTCGACGACTGGCGCAATTGCATCAAAGAAGTGCAGACGGTTACTGCCAAGGCGCTTGAAAATATCGTCGGCGAGAGCATCACTTGCCAAAGGACCTGCGGCAACAAGCGTCGGGCAATCGCCTTCGAGGCTCGTCACTTCTTCGCGGTGCAGTGTGATGTTCGGGAATTCTGCAATCTTCTTTTCGACAAGTTCACTAAAAATGTCGCGGTTCACCGTCAGGGAATCGCCTGCTGGCACTGCCGCTTCACGCGCGCAATCCAGGAGGAAACTCCCGAGCAGAGTGAGTTCCGCTTTTAAAAGGCCATGGGCACTAGTTATGCCTAAAGCCTTGAAACTGTTAGAACAGACGAGTTGGGCTAGGTGTCCATCCCTGTGGGCGGGCGTCTGCCTGTTGGGGCGCATTTCGTACAAATCTACCTGAAAACCACGGCTTGCCAATTGTAAAGCCGCTTCGCAGCCTGCAAGACCGCCACCAATAACACGTACTCGTTCGTTCATTTTAATTCACAACAATTTTTCTATAGCTCTTCGCGTTACCGATCCAGAGCTTGACCAACAATTCTTCGAGGGATGCAGTGCTTACGCATTCCGGGTCCGCATCCTGAATTTCGTCCGAAATAAGATTCGCCTGAGTCAAGTTCAGCATGCCGTAGTACAAAGCCTCAAGCAACTGAGACAAGAACTCGGGCGAAACCTTAGCGACAGACTCCATATCATTCAATGGCGGGAGCTGCGTTTTATCCGGCTGGAACTGATCCAAGTTATCCATAGTCCACATGTCGGTCGCCTTGCTCATTTCGGGCGAGGGCGCAATACCGCTAAGCTTGGAACGGTAATCACTCCATTCCTTGGCGGTTGTTTTCCCGGCCTTGCGGACAGACTTCAAGAAGGAGAGGACTGCGTAATACAGGTCCTTCTCCCTTTGGTTTGATTCTTTCTGAGAAACTGGAATCATTCTTACCTTATAATGAATTAGTGGCGGAAATGGCGCATTCCGGTGAACACCATCGCAATGCCGAACTTGTCTGCAGATTCGATGGAGAGGTCATCCTTCTTGGAGCCACCCGGCTGAACAATGTAACGGACGCCAGCATCGTGTGCGGCTTCGACGTTGTCCGGGAACGGGAAGAATGCGTCAGAACCCATAACGACTTCGCCGAAGACCTTCTTTTCGAGAGCCTTGAGACCGGCTTCGTTCACGAGCTTGCCGTTTTCGTCGAAGAATTCCTTTGCTTCCGGGAGGCGGGCGACGTTGTCGCGGACTCGCGGCTGGCAGAGGCGGAGGTTGGAGTCGATGCGGTTCGGCTGGCCTGGGCCAAGACCCATCACCTGGAAGTAACCCGGCTTGTATTCGTAGCACATCACGATAGCGTTAGACTTTGTATGCTTGGTGACGAGCCAAGTGAAGCGGGCGAGGTCTTCCTTGTTCTTCGGGAACTGGGCCTTCGTCACGCATTCGAACTTTTCCCAAGTACCGATGTCGCGGTCCTGGACGAGCATGCCGCCGATCACGTGCTTGTAAACCTTGCAAGGCGTAGCCTTCTTGATTTCGCCAACTTCGAGGAGGCGAATGTCCTTGGACTTGTTCTTGAGGAATTCGAGAGCGTCGTCATCGAAAGCCGGAGCGAGCAAGATTTCAACGAACTTGCCCTTGAGGAATTCGGCAGTCTGGAGATCGACCTTGCGGGTCACTGCAATTACGGAACCGAAAGCGGACACCGGGTCACCAGCCCAAGCGGCTTCGAGAGCTTCACGGAGCGTTTCGCCCGTAGCAAGTCCACACGGATTCATGTGCTTCACGATCACGACAGCATTGCCGTCGCTGAATTCGCGAGCCATTTCGAGGGCTGCGTCAGCATCGACGATGTTGTTGAAAGAAAGTTCCTTGCCCCAGAGCTGCTTGGCAGAAGCGAGGTTTGCTTCGGTGCAGGTCGGGTCGCGGTAGAATACAGCGGACTGGTGGGAGTTTTCACCGTAGCGCATCGGCTGCGGGTCAACGAATTTCAAAACGAGTTCTTCGGACATATCATTTCCTTTGTGGATTTTTCCGAAGGAAATATAGAAAAAATGCCCACGCACGGTGGGCACAAAACTAATAACTAAAGACTAACAGCCAATGACCATTGACTAATGACTATCGGCTAATAATTAGAACAAACTAGCGGGAGGATTGTTGTCGTCCAATCCTGGAACATCCGGATTCTGGGGGATGTTTGCAAGTGGGTCTTCCGGTTCAACGATCAAGTTGTAATAGACATTGTTCTTGAGCTCGTCTTCGATGTAGAAGAGTGTGCCGCCCATTGCGCTGCCGCATCCGGCGCAAGCACCCTGGTAACGGATTTGCAGGCGGTTGTCGTCTGTCAAGTCGAGAATCTGCACATCGCCACCGTCGCCTTGGAGCGTTCCGCGGACGGTCTGGTGGAGCCATGCTTCAATCTTTTCGATCTTTTGAGCCTTGGTGAGCGCGTTCCATTCGGCATCGGCTTCGGCACGGCCTTCTGCGGTTTGCGTACGGTACTTGATGCGTTCCATCTTCTCGCGAACGATAATTGCTGTAGCTTTCTTTTCGGGGTAGACGAGCAGAATTTTCGAGATGAGCGTGTTCATCTGCTTGATTTCTACGGCGTCTTCCGGGATGGCTCGCACGTCCGGCGTGTCGCGCAGTTCTTCTTCGAGGCTTTCGGCGGTAATCTTGCAGGCGTCATCGACCGTCGCCATCTGAATCTTGCGGCAGAACGAATCGGCAAGGGCTGTAAAGAGCGGGCCGCCGTACGTAAAGAATCGCGTTTCCAGAATTTTGTCGCATTCCGGGTCGATCATCAGGTAGACCTTGAGGCTCGCTTCCTTCACATCGACTAGGGCGAGGCCTTTTTCATCGGCTTCAATCTGGAAAATAGCCCCACGGTACTTGGGTGCTTTGGCAATATCTTGTAATTTCTGAGAAAATTTTGCGCTTTGTTCTTCGTTCATGCGCGCTAATTTAGAAATTTATGACGCTTTTGGGGAGGGTTTTGTAAAACCTAGCGTAAATATAGGGTTTTGGTATGAGAAAAAGATATGCCCGCGCTATGGCGGGCACTCTAAATCAGTATCACCGTCATGTTGAGTGGCTTAGCCACGAAACATCCAGTTATTTCTTGTCATGCAAGATTTAACTGGATCCTTCACCCTTGCTGGGTTCAGGATGACGCCGAGGGGCGCGACGCTCGCCTCCTACGCGTTGCGCTTTTCAAGCGCTAGCCTTAGCGGCTCGGTCATAGAAAAATGCAAGCATTTTTCTGCGACTCTCGCCTTATCAGGCTTTAATTATAGTATCCTTGGCGAGGACGACGATGCCGGATTCGGTCACGTGGAAGAGCTGCTTGTCGCGTTCCAGGTCGTAACCAATCTGGAAACCGGCCGGAATATGCAAGCCCTTTTCAACGATGGCGCGACGCACCTTGGCACCCGGGCCAATCGTCACGTTCGGGAAGAGGATGGATTCTTCGACGAGAGCGTCCTTCTGGATGGTGACACCCGGCGAGAGAATGCTCTTCACAACCGTACCACCACCGATAATGCAGCCTGCAGAAACGATGGAATCGACGGCTGCGCCCTGATGGCTTTCGTTGTCGCCCGCAAAGAAACGTGCTGGCGGCTGGTTCCAGTTGTATGTGCGGATCGGCCAGTAGTTGTTGTAAAGATCGAACGGCGGATTTTCAGAGCAAAGGTCCATGTTGGCTTCGAAGAATGCGTCAAGCGTACCCACGTCGCGCCAGTAGCCCTTCGTAGAAGCCTTTTCGCCACGCACGATGTTCGTGTTGAAGTCGTAGACGTACACCGGGTATTCCTTGTACAAGCGCGGAATGATGTGTTTGCCAAAGTCCGTTGCACCGTCGTTTGCGCCCTTCAAGAGTTCGCGTACGAGGAACTTGCTTGTGAAAAGGTAGTTGCCCATGCTGGCGAGGCACCAACCCGGACGGTTCGGCATCTGCTTCGGTTCCTTCGGCTTTTCTTCGAAACCGATCATGCGGTTGTCCGCGTCAATCTCGATAATGCCGAATTCGCGAGCTTCTTCGACCGGCACTGGAATAGCCGCAATCGTGAGGAGGGCCGCACGGCTCAAGTGGAAATCAATCATCTGGTTGATGTCCATCTTGTAAATGTGGTCGCCACCGAAAATTGCCACGAGGTCCGGGCGTTCGTCGGTAATCAAGTTGATGTTCTGGAAAATGGCGTCGGCAGTACCGCGGTACCATTCATCGCCAGTGCGCATCTGTGCAGGAACAAGGTCTACATACTGGTCTAGGCTTGCGTTCAGGCTCCAGGCGGCAGAAATGTGCTTGTTCAATGAATCGCTCTTGAACTGCGTCAAAACCTTGATCTTGAAAATGCCGGAGTTGATGAAGTTGTTAAGAACAAAGTCGATAATGCGGTAGGTTCCGCCAAAGTGTACGGCGGGTTTTGCACGGTCGCGGGTGAGGGGCTGCAGACGGCTCCCTTGTCCACCAGCCATGATCATGCAAAGGATATTCTTTTGATGTTCTCTTGAGTATGACCAGCTCATGAAATTCCTCTGTAAATTCTATTTCGTAATAACTGCCCATAAAATACCATTTTTTTTGCTAAAAACATTAAAATTTTGAATTTTTGTTAAAAAAAACAAACCGAAATAGGCGGTTCGCGGTAAAAAACGTTTTGAAAGGGTGGTACCCGTTTAAAACTTCCTACTGTCAACTTCCTACCGCCAACTAATCCCTAAAATTCATTGACCAATACCCATATTTTTTGCTATCTTGTAGCGCGTTCGAAATATCTCGAAATCTAACACGTTAAACCAATAGGAGCTCATAATGAGTCTTACTCTTAACGATATCAAGCACCCGAAAATCAGTACTTGGGTGAATGAAATGATTGCCATGTGCGAACCGGACAACGTCGTCGTCGTTGATGGTTCTCAGGAAGAATATGATGCCCTCATGCAGAAGTGCGTCAAGGCTGGCCTCGCAACGAAGCTTGCTAAGAAGGAAAACTGCTACTTGTTCCGTTCTCTTCCGTCTGACGTGGCTCGCGTCGAATCCCGTACGTTCATCTCCTCCGTCAAGGAAGAAGATGCAGGTCCGACCAACCACTGGATCGACCCGTCTGAACTCAAGCAGACGATGCGTAAGCTCTACAAGGGTTGTATGCACGGCCGTACCATGTACGTGATCCCGTTCTGCATGGGCCCGCTCGGCTCCCCGATTTCCAAGAACGGTATCGAAGTCACTGACTCCGAATACGTCGTTCTCAACATGGACATCATGACTCGCGCTGGCAAGAAGGTTCTCGATATCTTCAACGCTGACGTGAACGCTGAATTCGTTCCGTGCCTCCACTCCGTTGGTAAGCCGCTCCGCGAATGCGAAAGCGACAACGGCATCTGGCCGTGCGCTGACGTTGAATATAAGTACATCACGCAGTTCCCGGAAGAACGCCTCATTTGGTCCTACGGTTCCGGTTACGGTGGAAACGCCCTCCTCGGCAAGAAGTGCTTTGCTCTCCGCATTGCTACCGTTCTCGCTCGCGACGAAGGCTGGCTCGCTGAACACATGCTCATCCTCAAGCTCACCAACCCGAAGGGCGAAGTCAAGTATGTGACTGGCGCATTCCCGTCTGCTTGCGGTAAGACGAACCTCGCCATGCTCATCCCGACTATCCCGGGCTGGAAGGTCGAAACCATCGGTGACGACATTGCATGGATGAAGTTTGGCAAGGATGGCCGCCTCTATGCTATCAACCCGGAAGCTGGCTTCTTCGGCGTTGCCCCGGGTACTTCTGCAGAATCCAACAAGAACGCTCTTGTTTCTGCTGAAAAGAACACGATCTACACGAACTGCGCTCTCACTGAAGACGGCGACGTGTGGTGGGAAGGCATCGGCTACCCGGCACAGGGCAAGCTCGTTGACTGGAAGGGCAAGACCCGTGACGCTCTCCCGAAGGACAAGGCTCCTAAGGGCGAAGAAATGGCTCACCCGAACGCTCGCTTCACCGCTCCGGCTAAGCAGTGCCCGTGCATTGCTAAGGAATGGGAAGATCCGGCAGGCGTGCCTATCTCTGCAATCCTCTTCGGTGGCCGTCGTCCGTCCACCATTCCTCTGGTCCACCAGTCCCTCAGCTGGAACCACGGCGTGTTCCTCGGCTCCATCGTTGGTTCCGAAATCACGGCTGCCTCTACGATTGACGCCTCTCAGGTCGGTAAGATCCGTCGCGACCCGTTCGCAATCCTCCCGTTCTGCGGCTACAACATGGGTGACTACTTCAAGCACTGGATCGAAATCGGTCAGAAGTCCACTGAAGACAAGCTTCCGAAGATCTTCTACGTGAACTGGTTCCGCAAGGATGCCAACAACGAAAAGCTTCCGGGTGGCTTCATGTGGCCGGGTTACGGCGACAACAGCCGCGTGCTCGCTTGGATCTTCGACCGCTGCAACGGTGTTGACAACGCTGTCGAAACTCCGATCGGTTACATGCCGAAGGAAGGCGCCATCAATACTGATGGTCTCGCTGACTACTATAAGGAAACCCTCCCGCAGATCACGAAGGTTGACGTGGAAGGCTGGAAGAAGGAACTCGCTGACGTTAAGGAAAACCACTATCCGAAGTTCGGCAAGCACCTCCCGAAGGAACTCTCCGAAATCATCGACATGATCCAGGACCGTTTGAATAAGGCATAATTGTTGCCGCGGCCTAAGGTCGCGACACTCTGCTGTGTCTAGTTCCTAGCGAACTTAAATACCCTTGCGATGAAAGTCGCAAGGGTGTTTTTGTATAAAGTCGTTGGTTTGGCTTTAGAGAAGCTTTGTTCTAAAACTCTTCCTTATTCAAATTTTGTCGTTATATCAAGCGTATCGCCGCGACCATATTGGTCCTTGTAGACAAGTTTCCACGAAATTGTGGTGTCTTTATAGGCTTGAATTGTTGTATTGATGAGTTCGTAATTGACTACTTTAGCTTTTTCCGGCAAAGACGAGTAATAGCATGTGCCTGGGTAGAAGTTGTACATTATTCGTGACGAATCTTGTTGACATGTCTTTTCACCTGTAGTCTTGTTTGTAAATAAATTTAATTGAATATACCAATCTTTGGGGCTTTTGTGTGCTTCCGGAACATAAGCGTCTTCGAGGTCCAGAGTTAGGCTATCCGGCAAACCAATAGCTTCCAGATAATAATTTGAACTGAACGAGAGTAGTATTGAACAAGGGTTTCCAGAAATTTTTGAAAAAAGCTTTGCTACGGAATCTCGTTTGAATGTTGGTATTTTTGCAGTGGGTATGTAATGGACTAAAGCTTCTTTGCCAAAGTTTAAATTCTGGTAAGTCGTATCGTAAATGGTGTCTTTGTAACCGGGGCATTCGATAGGATTATCATAGGCGTCTTTACAATACAATACTCGATCATAAACTTGATCACAGTCGTAATTGGTCACTCGACGGCAACTAAAGCTAGAATCTTTAACGTTACAATCCGAAGCGTTCCATTCGCTTGTATCTCCGTTAAATTCCTGAATGCGGTATATCGTCACATTTTGGTGTAGTGTGCTATCTGCAATCGAAGCGTAATCTTCAAGGGGAATCTCTTTTGCGGGTTCCGCGCTATGGATCCTGTTTTCGTCATTTGTACATGCAAATAGACTAAATGATAGGCAAATTAATGATATAGACGTGAATTTACAGGATGTCTTCATTTTTTACTCCAAGTGGAAACTCCTTCTGTAAATAAAAATAGATAAAGTTCGTACGAAAAACAATAATTTGTGTGAACGGATTATAAAGAAATTCAGTAAAAGATGTTTATAAGATAAACCTAATACTATAAAATAGCCCAAATAGGCTATTGAGTTTGTTGTAATGTTGTGGTAATTTTATTGTATCATTGTAATTCATAACAAGGTTTATCTATCGAGGGAAAAATGGAAGAAAATGAAAATAAGTTAGCGTCAAGTGTATATACGCGTATAAAAAATCATTATGAAGCGTTGCGCAGTGATATTGGGCATGATCAAAGACGCTCTTCTGAATACGGCTTTGCAAATTGTAAATGTTGCATGACGAATTATCCAGATATTCAATCTGTTTGGTCTCAGAAAAATTACAAGTTTTTAGAAAACGCATATGATCCTAAAGATTGCAATGATGCCAACAGTCATTTGTGCGTTCACCCGAACCTCTGGGAAAACGGTGCCAGTAACCATTTATCGGGTGTGTTTGAAGTTTTAAAGGATAAAATTTATCAGGTTCGTGGGTATGACATGTCCAACATTACTTTCGTAAGGAGTAACCCTAATGGGAACGATGCTCCTCGTTGGTTTGTTATGGATACGCTGATGAGCAACGAATGTACAGACGCGGCGATGATACTGTTTGAACGGTACTTGCGGCAGGATTTGTTAAAATCAACGTATCCTGATTACATGCTGAAAGGTTCTGTTGTCGGCATGATTATCAGCCATTCCCATATTGACCATTATGGCGGTATGGAAACCGTTATGGATTACTTTATCGATCCCAAGAATCCTGACAATAAAGGGAAAATCATCGAAAATAGCGATGATGAAGATGATGGGAAAAACACCGAAAATGCCAAAGAATCCAAGGATGACGTAAAAAAAGTCGCCAACTGTTTTATCCTTGCGCCCGCAGGTTTTTACGACCATGCCGTCAGCGAAAATGTTTACTTGGGCAATGCCATGGGGCGCAGGGCCTCTTATCAGTATGGAAGTTTCATCAAGCCGAAGAACGATAATGATCTCTGCGGCGAAATCAGTATCGGCATTGGGCAAGGGCAGTCTACCGGGAAACCTTCCGCAGTGGGTCGGCCGACAATCGAAATTTCGGAAAATGTCAAATTGCAACTTGACGAAATTGTTGTTGAATGCCAGTTGACTCCGGGAACAGAAGCTCCTGCCGAAATGAACAATTATATTCTAGATTATAAGGCTTTGTGGCTTGCTGAAAACTGTTCTGGTACGTTGCACAACCTCTACACTCTTCGTGGTGCAGAAATTCGCGATGCAAAGGCTTGGGCGCATTTCTTGATGGAAGCCGCCGTTAAATATGGCAATGATGCCAAGGTTATTTTCCAGAGCCATAACTGGCCTCACTGGCAAAATGATACAACTGGAAAAGTTGTAAACAAATCGGTTCCTACAGTTGATATCCGTAACTTTATTATCGAAACTGCGGCCATTTACAAGTACATCCACGATCAGACGCTCCTTTATATGAACATGGGCTACAAGATGAATGAGGTCGCGGACATGCTCGTATTGCCGAGGGGTATGCAGAAAAATTGGACCCTTAAGCCATTTTACGGGACGCCTGTACATAATGCGAAAGCCGTGTATCAGAAATATCTTGGTTGGTACGATGCCAATCCGATCCACCTTCAGGAACTTCCGCCAGAACAGTTGGCCAAGGAAACTCTTCGTTATGTGATGGCCGGGAGCCGTGAAAAGATGCTGTCCATGATTGGCGAAGATATCGCTAAAGGCAACTACTGGATTGCGGCCTACATGTCGAACCAGATGATTCTTTCTGGCGACTGCGACGACATCGCAGACAATGTCAGGAATCTTTGCGCTACAGCGTTGCGACAGCTCGGTTACCAGAGCGAATCGGGAACTTGGCGTAATGCATACTTGAGCGCTGCATACGAACTTGTTAACCCCAAGCTTCAGCCGGATCAGGATAAGTCCGACCAGTTGGCTCAAATGCCTCCAGAAACATTACTTGATTATATATCGATTTTCTTTGACGGTGAATTGGCGGCAGCAAAAGTCGATTGTGATAAAGTCCTTGCGGTCCTGAAGGACAATAATTATACGTATTTCACGTTTGTCGTTAAGAACGGTGCAATTCTCTATTACGAAATCACGGCTAATGAATATAACAGCTCTAAAAGTAAAATTGATGTCACTTTTGATGAACTCAAGAGCGTTGCTGTCGGCGCGTATAAAGGTAAATGTGGTGTCCTTCGCGATATATCTAACGCCTTGATAAATGTCGCAAGTTACAAGCGCTTTAAATATTTCGATATAGTTGGTCGGCATGATAGCGAAGTGATGGTGCGTAACGGTAAAACTTTTGATTTGAAAAAAGAAGTATATGACTGCATCCAGCTGCTTGAAAAATATGTCGGAAAGCTCGAAAATGAAAAATCTGTTGTTGTTCTTTCTAACGTTGATAAGCTTTGCTGGCACAATTATTACCAGCTGTTGAAAAAGGACACTCGTGTTACTCTTGATGGCGATTTCTTCATCCCAGGTGACGAAACCATGGGCATTGGAAATGATGGCAAATTTATGCAGTATGAATTGTACTATACCTTGTACACTCTTTATAGATACTTGTACCGTAGCTATTTAAAGAATGATTACGGCTATAAAGGGAACAACTTTGACGAAGAATCTTTTGCAAAGTTGAAACAAAGTATTGTACTGCTTGAAACGTATGTTGCCGATTATTACCTTGGTGATTCTGAATCGAAAGTTTATTTTGAAAAGGGCGATTTTGAAGCATGGCGCTACCTGAACAATTATACCACTCCATTGTTGGAACAGTCCCCGTTCAGAATTGCAAATTTCTTCAAGGAACTTTACAAGCGCTATAAAGAGCTTTCGTGCGAAATTAAATCTACCGTGAAAAATTTCTTCTTGGAGTCCATCAAGGGCAATAAAGAATGGATCAAGGTCTATAATGCATCACACAGCAGGATCCAGTGCAACAATGTTGAATTGAACGGCGTAAGCCAAAATGATTCCATTGTTGTCGATGTAGCCCATATCAAAGATGTTGCAATTGTAGAATCTTTCTACGAGACTGGTAAAGAGAAATTTGTCACTGGTAGACTTGTCTATCGAAAATAGTTGAATTTACTCCTAGCAGTAAAATCCTAGACCGTAGTTTTATAGACTACGGTCTTTAACGTTTATTCAAAATGACGACTGCCGAGAGAATGAGGAAAATGCCGAGTCCAGAGAGCAACGTCAATGCTTCAGAGAAATAGGTGATGCCGACAATTGTCGCGACCATGGGTTCGACGGTAGCGAGAATGCCCGCCTTGCTCGCTTCTACATTGCGCAGCCCGAGTGTGTACAGAAGGAACGGAATTACGGCCGTGAGTAGTGCCGTGAGTAAGCTCAATAGAACGAGTCCGTTAAAGTCCGTGGCGTTAGAAAATTTGGATAACATATCGACAGGATGGTTGATGAACCAAGACCCGATGGCGGCAATCAAAAATGTATAGGTCGTGACGGTGTAGGGCGAATACTTGCGTAATGCGACTGTCCCCAGGATGCTGTAAAGTCCATAGCCAATGCTGGAGCCAAGACCGAACATCAGCCCTGTTGCGGTAATCCCACCGCCGGAAAATCCTGAAACTAGGACGCAGCCGGCAAAAGCCAAGGCGAGTGCGATGACCTTTCGGCTGTTAATCTTTTCGTGGAAGAGTACCGCCGACATCAGCATAATCCAGATGGGCGAGGTGTACAGGAGTATTGCCGCCGTAGAAAGAGGCATGATCGTGATGGCCGAAAAATAGCAGACCGTAAAGAGCAAAATGCTCCCGAGGCCAAGTCCCAGGAAAAGCGGAATGTCCCGCAGAGAAATCTTGAAACCAGCGCGATTCTTGATGAACAAAATCAAGGAAAAGAATAAAGCGGCAAGCGTAATTCTTATGGACACAATCTGGATGGCGCTAAAGCCGAATTCGGCAAGCTTCCGGACGAAAATGCCCATGCATCCCCAAAAGCTAGCAGCAATAATGATTAGAATCGGTCCGATTTTTTGATGTGTCAATTTATCCATAGGACATTAAATCTAGTATATATAAAGTTTTTGCTATTGTCATTTTATCAAAACGAATTCGATTTTAGCTGTTTAAAAAGCGATTTTCCAAATTTATTTTATAGTAAGTTAGGTTCAAATGGGAGGCTTTATGACTTTTTCAATTAAGGGAATTTCTCTTTTTGTGGGTTCCATCGCATTTTTTGGCACCCTTGCCAGTGCTGCAACGATAAACGTTGACATAGGCAAAGAATACCAACGTATCAGCGGCTTTGGCGCCGCATCAGCATGGGCCGGTTCCATCACCGACAAAAATGCGGCCTTCCTTTGGGATTCCACTAGCGGCGCAGGACTTACGCTGCACCGCATCCGTATCGCCCCGGACGGCACCACTTCCGAAACAAGTATCGCCAAAAAAGCGAGTGAATATGGCGTCAAAGTCTGGGCTGCCCCATGGACATCCAGATACACCGTAAATTACGACGGCGACAAAAAGCATTTGGATTTCAATCACGCCCAGGACTGGGCAAACACCATCTTGAAGTTTACGCAAGATATGCGTAAAGCTGGAGTCAACCTGTACGCGATTTCGTCGCAAAACGAACCCGACGGCACCGGCGATAACCACTACGAACCCGATGAATTGGCCCGTTGGGTTGGTGACTATCTTGGCCCGACCCTTGATACCACGGGCATCAAAATCATTGGCACAGAAGCCATCAACTGGTACGGATTTCCTAATTACAAAAAAGCATTCTTCAACAATCCCGCCGCCTTAAAATACACGGACATTTTTGGAACGCACGAATACGGTGGAGACCCCGCCGCTTACCCTGAAATTCACGAAGCCGGCAAGGAATTCTGGGAAACCGAAGTCTACGATCTCGGAAGCAATAAGGAAGACGTTGGCATGGGAAGCGCACTCCGCGTTGCAAACATGATCCACGATGCTCTTACAATTTCGAATATGAACGCTTGGCATTTCTGGTGGATTTATTCTTGCAGTGAACCCAGCTGCGGCAACGGAGCCCTCTGGCCGCAAGGACAAGGCAACCCCGACAATGTGGAGCCTACCAAGCGACTCTGGGTCATGGGGAACTTCAGCCGCTTCGCGCGACCCGGCTCTTGGAGAATCGACGCTACCAAGAATCCCGAAAGAGATGTAAAGGTCACCGCCTACCGCGATTCCCTCAAGACGAAAATCGCAGTCGTCATTCTCAATTCCAAGAACGAAGAATTCAAGGCGGACTTTGACTTCGGAAGCACAAAAATTGGAAACTTCAAGCCTTACGTCACCGATGACAACAACAACCTCAAGGAAGGGAACGAAGTCAAGGTAGACGATACAAAGTGCAGTTACAGCGCCCCAGCCCGCAGTGCAACGACCGTCGAATTCATTCTATGGCAAGAGCCAAAGGTCGAGCCTCCCAAAGATTCTACAGCATCAATTGCTTTCGGTAGACTTTCTGTTCCCCAAAGCCGTCAAAGCTCATATAAAGTATTTAGCCCGATTGGCTCGTTTATCGGCGAATTTCAGGCCGAACATATCGGCGAACTCCGCAACGCCATGACAAGCGCGGGCTTAGGTCGCGGCGTATACATGGTTAAATGCGGGAATGCAAAGACGCAACGGATGGTGTTGAGATAGCGCGATTACCATCGGCTCTCGATAAATTCCTTGAAAGGCTTTGTTAACGGATCGTTGCTGTAGCTTTTTCAATTTCATCGAAAAAACGTTTGGTGGCGTCTGCATTGGCTTTGCGGGCGTCTTCAGCGGCTTCCCTCATAATTTGGGCAAGCTTTTCGTCGCAACACTCGTTTTACACGTTTTTCCTTGGTGAGAGTCATCAGCGGGATAAAGCTACTTCAAGTTTTCTATAAAAGAATTGAGAAGCGTTTCGCTGATATGCCTTTTGGACATCCGAAGAATTTCTGCGCAAGCCAATGCTTCTTCCTTATTTAACAATCCATTCTCGTTGGCGGCAATCAAGATTCCAATCGTGCCGGTGATGCGAAGCTTCATCGTCGTGGCTACATGCCTTGCACGAACTTCATCAACAATCAAAAGATCGCTTTTGTTTTCGTCAGAATAAACGATGGCTTCGCTTTCGCCAAGGTCTAAGCCCGTTATACGCATCAGCATGCCGACGGCATTGCTGTTGCTGACAGAAACCCTTTTGAAAAATTCACAAGACTTCACCTGCTCGGCTTCTTCTAGAAACGCCTGGTTTGAAGTCAATTCTTCGTAAACGGCCTCAGGAAGCAGGACCTCGCCAAACAGTTTTCCAAGAATGTCAAGACGGTTGATTTTAAGGAAAGAGATTATCGGAGTTGCATCAGATACGACAATCATTCTTACCTCTTGGAAAGGAGTTCCATGACGTTGGCGGCATCCTGCTTGGCTTCATCCCAGCTCTGGTCGATATAGGGAATGCCCTCGCTTCCGTATAGTTCGATAAGTTCCCATTTGGAAATGCCCAAAATTTCAGCGGCACGCCCATGGGAAATAGTCTCGTTCTTGATAAACGGATACAACAGCAACGCATTGCGACGGAGTTCGTCGCTCTTGTTATCGCACACCATAAGGTCTGCAATATCTTCTGGAATGTCTATTGTTACTGTCTGCATAGGATTCCTCCCTCCCCAATATACATTTTTGGGGGCGAAAACGCAAGTTTGGGAAGATGTGGCGTCTAAATACGCTTGTTTCTATGCAAAACATTCACAAATTTGTACAACTTTGTCTCGTAAATTACAGAAAATGGGCGTTTCCACATATATATGTGCGGTCGGGCTATATTCTAGGGGCAATCGCCTGCGCTTACGCTTGTCGCCAGCCTCCTAGAACCAAGCCTCGCTCCGCGAGTCTTGTCCCCAAAGGGTCACTATCCCTAGCGCATAAAATATTTTTAAGTCCAAAAAATGTATATTGAGAATAATCAAAGTGAGAATGGCTATGCCGCAAACCGATATCAATAAAACTTTTAATTTCGTTTTAGATGAGTATAAAAGAAATACTCCAGACAGTGAGTTGATTGATGATGTTAAAAATGTTGCTGCAAAACTGGACAAGAAATCGGTGACAATAGCTGAATATGAACAGAACGGAAAATTCCACCCTTGCACATTGCAACGCCGTTTTGGTTCTTGGTTTAAGGTTCTAGAAATTTGCGGCTTAGAACCCAGTAGAAGTAAGCTAAACATTTCTAAGGAAGAACTGTTTTCTAATTTAGAGAGAATTTGGATTAGCTTAGGAAGGCAACCGAGATATAATGAAATTAAAAAGCCTTTTTCAAAATATTCTGCGGGAACATATGAAAATAAGTTTGGTAGTTTTCATGAAGCTTTAGAGTCGTTTGTTGCTTATATGTCAAATGGGTCTGAAAGTAGCCAAAATGATTCGAGTGAGAATGTTTCTTTTATTGAAAATAAAACGGCTTCAAAGATTGCTCACAAAACAAAAAGGGAAATATCCGACAGACTTCGTTTCCAAATTTTAATGAGAGATGGTTTTACATGTAAAACTTGTGGACGTAGTCCAATTAATGAAAAAGGTGTGAAATTACATGTTGACCATATTGTTCCTTGGTCCAAAGGCGGGGAAACAATTCCAGATAATTTGGAAACAAAATGTGAACAATGTAATCTTGGCAAAGGGAATGCTTTTGTTGACAAAAAATAGAAAAGATTATAAAAAAGGAATTTCGTAACGGAATTCCTTTTTCTATGCTAAAGGAGATTCCGGCACGGAGGCCGGAATGACATTTGTGAGCAGGGGCAAGCCAGGCGTTGCGGGCTGGCGTCTGAAGCCCGCTAGAAAAGGTAGCGGAAGACCCGGCTTGGGTGGGGTATAAAAAGGAGAAGCCCGCTTGCGCGGGCTTGACACTAAGGGTGGGACGGGGCTGAAGCGAGGGGACAACTACATAAGGCGAGCGTCGTGCCGGCAAGTTTACTTGCAGGCATGATTGAGCCGAACAGTTGGGACTAAGCGAAGCGATAGCCCCACGCTTTCCCCTCTTCCATCCGCCTTACTTCTTCACATGCCTGTGGTACTCCTGCAAGCTGCATACTTCGAATCTTCCGAAGTCGTGCTTGTCCATGAGGCCTTCCACGGTAGAGGTGAGGGCGGCGATGGTCGTCGTGATAGGAATGCCCGAGACAACGGCCTTGGAGCGCATCTGGATTTCGTCGACCATGGCTTCTGCGCCGGTTTCGGTGGTGTTCACGATCCACTGCACTTCCTTATCGTGGATAAGGTCGAGCAGGTTCGGACGGCCACGGGAGATGCGGAACACGGCGCGAGTCTTGATGCCTTCGTTGTAGAGCATGGTGGAGGTGCCGCGGGTGGCGTACAGTTCGTATCCGAGGTTCACGAGCTGGCGAATAAGCGGTACTGCCTTCTGCTTGTCTTCGTCCTTGAGCGAGACGAAGATGTTGCCCTGGCTCGGGACCTTGTTGCCGGAAGCCAGCTGGCTCTTGAGGTAGGCGAGGCCGCGGTCGCGATCGAGGCTCATGACTTCACCGGTAGACTTCATTTCCGGAGAAAGCGTGATATCGACGCCCGGGAACTTGACGAACGGGAACACGGCTTCCTTGACGCTCACGTAAGGCACGCGGACTTCTTCGGTAAAGCCAATCTGTTCGAGAGATTCACCGGTCATGCAGCGTGTGGCATAGCTTGCAAGCGGCACGCCGATGGACTTGGACACAAACGGCACCGTGCGGGATGCACGCGGGTTCACTTCGATCATGTAGAGTTCGCCATCCTTGACGGCGAGCTGCATGTTCATGAGACCAACGACGTGGAGTTCCTTAGCAAATTCCTTGGCGAATTCACGGACCTTGTCCTGAATTTCTTTGGAGAGGGTCATCGGCGGGATGACGCTGGCGGAGTCACCAGAGTGGATGCCTGCGGGTTCCACGTGTTCCATGATGGCACCGATAACGGTGTGCTTGCCGTCGCTGATGCAATCAACATCGAGTTCGGTGGCGTCTTCGAGGAAGCGGTCGATGAGGATCGGCTTGCCTTCGCCAATGGCGGCAGCTTCTTCCACGAACTTGCGGAGGTACTTTTCCTTGTAGACAATCACCATGCCGCGGCCACCGAGAACGAAGCTCGGGCGCACGAGAACCGGGTAACCGATCTTATCGACAATGGCGAGGGCTTCTTCGACGTTGTGTGCAATGCCGCTTTCGGCCTGCTTGATGCCAATCTTGGTGACGAGTTGCTTGAAGAAGTCGCGGTCTTCGGCGAGGTCGATGTCTTCGGGGCTTGTTCCGATGACATTTGCACCAGCCTTCTTGAGACGCATGGCGAGGTTCAGCGGAGTCTGACCACCGAACTGAACAATCACGCCCGCGCACTTTTCGCGTTCGTAAATGCCCATCACGTCTTCGAGCGTCAGCGGTTCAAAGTAGAGCTTGTCCGAAGTATCGTAGTCGGTAGAAACCGTTTCGGGGTTAGAGTTCACCATGATGACTTCGAAGCCGTGCTTGCGGAGCGTGAATGCAGCGTGGCAGCAGCAGTAGTCAAATTCAATGCCCTGGCCGATTCTGTTCGGACCGCCGCCGAGCACCATAATGCGTTTTTTGCTCTGGTGACCCGGAATTTCGCGGACCGGTTCGGTATTGTCGGCGTAGCAGCTATAGTAGTAAGGAGTGATAGCTTCGAATTCGCCGGCGCATGTATCGACGGAGTAGTAGCTCGGGATGAGGCCGATCTGCTTACGTACTGCCATGACTTCTTCCGGAGTCTTGTGGAAGAGGTAACCGATCTGGATATCGCTGAAGCCGAATTCCTTGGCCTGGCGGAAGAGAGCCTTATCCTTGGCGAGGTTTTCGAGAGAACCGGCTGCTGTGATTTCGTCTTCGAAGCAGGCTAGTTCTTCGAGGTGACGGAGGAAGTAGCGGTCGATTCTGGTCACATCGTAAAGTTTTTCGATGTCCCAGCCGCGACGGAATGCTTCGTAGACCACGAAGATGCGTTCTGCACTCGGGCGGGCGACTTCCTTGGCGAGCGTTTCGTCGTCGTATTCCTTGAACTTTTCGCACTTGGCGCAAGCACCGAATCCGCCGAATCCCGTTTCGAGAGAGCGGAGAGCCTTCTGCATGGCCTGCTTGAAGTTGGTACCGATGGCCATCGCTTCGCCTACAGACTTCATCTGGGTGCCCAGCGTGGAATCGGCCTTCGGGAACTTTTCGAAGGTGAAGCGCGGAACCTTCACGACGACGTAGTCGAGAGCCGGTTCGAAGCAGCTCGGAGTCGTTTGCGTAATGTCATTGCGGAGTTCGTCGAGTGTGTAGCCCACGGCGAGGAGAGCTGCAATCTTTGCGATGGGGAAGCCCGTTGCCTTGGAGGCAAGAGCGGAAGAACGGGACACACGCGGGTTCATTTCGATGATGATGCGGCGGCCGGTCTTCGGTTCGATAGCCCACTGCACGTTAGAACCACCGGTTTCTACGCCGATGGCTTCCATGACCTTCAAGGAGTCATCACGCATAGCCTGGTAAGCGCGGTCATCAAGGCTCTGGATCGGAGCGACCGTGATGGAGTCACCCGTGTGAACGCCCATCGGGTCGAGGTTTTCAATGGAGCACACGATAACGGCATTGCCCTTCTTATCGCGCATGACTTCCATTTCGAATTCTTTCCAGCCAAGCAGCGATTCTTCGATAAGCACTTCGTTGTTGAGCGAGGCGTCCAAGCCGCGGTTCACGATGGTTTCGAATTCTTCTTCGTTGTGGGCGATACCGCCACCAGTACCACCAAGCGTAAAGCCCGGACGGATGATCAAGGGCCAGCTTCCGATGGTGTGGGCGATAGCGGTTGCTTCGCTCATGGAGTGTGCGGAACCGGAACGGGGGAGGTCAAGCCCAATCTTGAGCATGGCTTCCTTGAACAAGTGACGGTCTTCGGCGCGCTGGATGGATTCGGCTTTAGCACCAATGAGTTCCACCTGGTAGCGGTCGAGAATACCGCGTTCGTTGAGTTCCATGGCGAGGTTCAAAGCGGTCTGGCCACCGAGTGTGGGGAGCAATGCATCGGGGCGTTCGCGACGGATAATTTCGTGCAAAATATCGACGCTCAGCGGTTCGATGTAGGTGCGGTCAGCCATTTCCGGGTCGGTCATGATGGTTGCTGGGTTGGAGTTCACGAGCACCACTTCGTAACCTTCACGACGAAGCACCTTACAGGCCTGTACGCCGGAGTAGTCGAATTCGCAGCCCTGGCCAATCACAATCGGGCCAGAACCAATGAGCATAATCTTCTTGATGTCGGTACGCTTAGGCATTCTTGCCTCCCTTGAAATCTTCAATCATCTTCTTAAATTCTTCAAACAAGTACATGGAATCGTTCGGACCCGGGGCAGATTCCGGATGGTACTGCACGCTGAATGCCGGGAACTTTTTGTGGCGGATGCCTTCGACCGTGTTGTCGTTCAGGTTGATGTGCGTGACTTCGACATCGGCGGGGAGAGATGTTTCGTCAATGGCGTAGTTGTGGTTCTGCGACGTGATTTCGACAGCGCCCGTCAAGAGGTTCTTGACCGGATGGTTGCAGCCGTGGTGGCCGAACTTGAGCTTGGAAACTTTAGCACCGAGAGCAAGGCCGAGGAGCTGGTTACCCAGGCAGATGCCCATGAGTGGAATCTTGCCGAGGAGCTGCTTGACCATGTTGTAAACCTGCGGGAGGCTGTTCGGGTCGGCAGGGCCGTTGGAGAGGAATACGCCATCCGGCTTCTGTTCCATGATCTTTTCGTAGCTCGTGCCAATCGGCATGACCGTGATGCGCATGTCCTGAGCGACGAGGTTTCTCAAGATGTTCGTCTTGATACCGAAATCGAGAGCAACGATATGGTACTTGCCTTCGTTGTTGAATTCGTAGCCGTTCGGGTCGGAGACCTTGCTCGCGTAGTCCTGACCGTCGAGGCCTTCCCAAGCTTTCGCCTTTGCGATTGCTTCAGCTTCGGTCATTTCCGTGTCTTCGACGTGGAGGTAAGCCTTCTGGGCACCGTGGGTGCGGAGGTGGAGCGTGAGGGCGCGAGTATCGACGCCTGCAATGCCAGCCTTCTTCTGGGCGAGCATATAATCATGAAGCGATTCTTCGTTCAGTTCCTTGGAAACCCAGTCGAGGGAGTTCACGACAATGCCGTTCAAGAAAACCTGGCGAGATTCGGACTTTTCAAAGTTCGTAGCGTAAGCGCCAACTTCGGCCGTGGTGAAAACCACGAACTGACCGGCGTAAGACGGGTCGGTCAAAATCTGCTTGTAGCCAGCCATACCAGTATTGAACACGGCTTCGCCTACGGTGTCTTTCTTTTCGCCAAAGGCGTAACCGTGGAATACGGCTCCGTCAGCCAAGGCTATAAAAGCCTTGCGCTCGCGCTTTGCTTTCCATTGAAATTTTTCGTTCATGATTTACTCGTTGCTAGAATGTAAAAAGCGGGTGTTTCCACGCCGTCATCCTGAGTGAAGTGCGTAGCACGAAAACGAAGGATCCAGGGCTGAAATAACTGGATTCTTTGCTTCGCTCAGAATGACGATGCAGTGTACAATAAAAAAGGCAAAAGCTAAATGCCTTTGCCTTAAAAATAAAACTCTTGAAAAAATGAATAGTCTTGTCAAAAACTGAAACCCAACCGACCTTTTTGTGGGCCGAAACTGCTTCCTTGAAGGCGAGTTCGAAGTCGACAAGTTCCATTCTTTTCATCGGGGGTAATTATAGTAAATTGACCGGTTCGCGACAATCCATTTTAAAAAATTTTTTGATCAATTTTTGCAGTTTTTGCAGGGCTTTTTTCATTTGACAAAAAATGTAAAATCAAAAGGGGGCAACGCCTAAATCGGAGGCTCCTGATTTTACTTTAGCAAGGATTTCGAGGCCGGTGAGTTTTTGCATCATGCGGATGTTGTCGTCTTCCATTTCAAGATTATTGCTTTCGCCATAGCGGTTCACGATGATCCCGCGAATGTCGAGACCGCGGCTTTTGGCATATTCGACTGTGAGAACGCAGGCGTTGATGGAGCCTAGCGCAGCTGTTGTGACTATAAGCAACGGAAGATCGACCGTTTTCATGATGTCTTCAAGAAAGATCTTTTTGCCGTTCGGGTCGGAGTTGCCCAAGCTGTCTACATCGTCGCGGATGGGACAGATGATGCCGCCGGAACCTTCGACAAAGACGAATTTGTGTCGGGTGCATGCTTCGTTGAAATCAACGGCAACTTTCGAAAGTTCAACCGGGTTTCCTTCTTTGCGGGCGGCAAGGTGTGGCGATACCGCTTCCTTGTATACATAGCTGACCAGCTGTTCTTGCGTGTCGGGGAGTCCTGCAATGCGCTTGACGTAGTCGGCATCGCCTGCAATCCATTGACCGTCGCGGAGTTCTGCACCGCTGAGAGCTGCCTTGTAGTAGCCGGCGTCAATTCCCGAATCTCTCCATTTCTTGACAAGGAGTGCCGTAATGAAAGTCTTGCCGACATCCGTGCCGGTAGCCGTAACGAAGTAACCTTTTGATTTAGATGAGAGACTAGAGACGAGAGACGAAAGATTTTTGTTACACATAGTTTGTTGATTTTATAACTTGGGCAATTGCTTTTGCTGCGCGTTCGAGTTCTTCGTGCGTGTGCGTGGCCATGAGGCTTGCGCGGAGTCTCGCTTGTCCTTTCGCTACTGTGGGGTAGCGGATTGCAGGAATCACGTAGCCGCGCTCGAGAAGTTTTGCGGACGCGTTGAGTGCAGTCGCTTCATCTCCAATGATAACCGGAATGATTGCAGATGGTGACTGCGGTACGTTTAAGCCTTCCCGTTGTAAAGCCTCGCAGAAAAATTTCACGTTTTCTTGCAGTTGCTGAACGCGTTCCGGGTGTGATTCCAGGAATCGCAAGTTCCTGAGTGCGCCTGCGGCCATTGCCGGCGACATCGCTGTCGTGAAAATGAAACTGCGAGACTTGTTTTTCAGAAATTCAATGAGTTGTTTTTTTCCAGCGACGAAACCGCCTTCGCATGCAATGGCTTTGCTCAAGGTGCCTACGGTGACGTCGGCATGTTCGCATCCGTAATGTTCGGCAAGCCCGCGTCCTGTTCGCCCAATGACGCCTGTGGCGTGTGCTTCGTCAATCATCAAGAGGCAGTTGTATGTGTGCGCAATTCGCAAAAGCTCTGGCAAGTTTGCAAGGTCACCGTCCATGCTGAAAACTGCATCTGTGACGATTAGCATTTTTTGATTCGTTGCATTTTCCTGGATGGCGCGCTCCAGGTCTGTCATGTCGTTGTGCTTGTAAACTACACATGTAGCGCGTGAAAGTCGGATGCCGTCGATAATGCTTGCGTGGTTCAGGGCATCGCTAAAGATAATGTCGCTTTTGCCGCACAAAGCAGAAATCGTCCCGACGTTTGCCATGTAGCCAGTGTTGAATGTAATTGCCGCCTCTTCGCCCTTGAACTTTGCGAGTTCGATTTCGAGTTCGTCGTGAGGTGTTTTATTGCCAGTCGTAAGGCGTGCGCCTCCGCTTCCCGTTCCCCAGTCAAGAACGGCTTGTGCCATCGCTTGTTTTAATTCTGGGATGTTGGCCAAGTCGAGATAAGAGTTGGAGGCGAGAAGAAGTTGTTCGCTTGATGCGTGAGCATCGGCAACGTGAATCTTTACATGCGATGATTCAGGGGTTTCCATCGTACGCAAGGTACGGTAGGTGTTGTTGAGCTTTGCCGTCTCTAAAACATCTTTTGTAAAATCGTCAAGAAGTTTGCTATTCATTCTAATCCACTAATACTTTTTTCTTTTGCAAGTATTCAATGCAGTCTTTCGCTTTTGCCTTTCGTGAATCGAACAAGAAAATGCGGCCTCCGTTTTCGTCGCCCATTTTCTTCATCTTCATAATGCGTATATAGCCGAGTTCCTTACTTGCGACATAGCCTGTTACATAATTCGGGTCGTCGCTCACGCAAAATTCTGCGACCATTCCCGGGGCATTTGCAACTTTGGTCGCAAGCACGATGGCTTCGTTAAAGTGATTTTTGCAGCCATCGACTTCGCTTGAATGGAGTGCGTCCATGTATGTCGCGCGTACACCGCGTTCGTGGTCGGGCTCGAGGCGCTCGCCGGTCGCTATGTCATAGAGCATCGCTCCTCGCATAGGGAATGTCTCGCGCAAGAGTGCCTGCAATTTTATACGCAGTTCCTTGAGATTTTTCGCGGAATCGGTCGCGTTTTCGGAACTCATCAGCGGTGCGATTAAATCAAAAGCCTTGTCCAGTCCCTGTTCTGCGCTTTCGACATCTATGCGTGTCACGGGGAGCGCCTTTAAAATCTGGATATCGTTTTCGTTTACTTTTTCAATCTTGACGTTTATAAAGTCCGGGTCGCCTTTGGAATGTGTCATTGCACGGCGAACCATTGCTGAACATACCGCTTCTACGGAGTCTCTCGTTACAATTCGTTCGGCGCCGGATATGTGTTGTTCGTGTGCGCCCTCACCTTCGCCGATATGCTGTGATGCGCGCATCTTTAAACTGTAGTAGTCCATTTTTATTCCCAGCGAATTATCTCTTTACTCGTGAAATTCGTCATCGCCTTCAATAACTGGCGCTGGCTTACATTCTCCAATAAGTTTAATCGCTTCGCAAATGCGGTCCAGTTCTGCATCTGTCGTAATGAGCGGAGGCATGGTGTAGACGTAATTGCAGAACGGCCTGAGCCATACGCCCGTTTCGCGGATGACCTTCTGGATGTCTTCGGCAGTGGGCTTCGCCTTGAGTTCCAGGACGCCGATGGCGCCCAGTACGCGGACATCGGCTGCATTCTCGAGTGAACGGAGGGGTTCAAGGTTAGCACGGAGGCGCTTTTCGATGCGGGCGACGCTTGTTGCGTAATCGCGGCTCTCGAACAGGGAAAGCGATGCGATGCCTGCTGCGCATGCAAGCGGGTTTGCCATGTAGGTTGGCCCGTGCATGAATGCCGAAATTTTGCTATTCGTGATGGTTTCGGCCACTTTTTCGGAAGCGACGCAGGCTGCCATCGTTATTGAACCACCCGTCAAAGCCTTGCCGATGCACATGATGTCAGGCTTGATATAGTCGTTCTCGCCACAGCTTTTTGCGTCATTGGCGGTATGCATCATTGCGAATTTTGGACCCGTACGGAAAAATCCCGAAGCGATTTCGTCTAAAATAAGCAAGATGCCATAGCGGTTGCAGAGTTCGCGAAGCTTTTTAAGGTAATGGGCATTGTAAAGCC
The DNA here is from genome assembly GCF_002210345.1 of Fibrobacter sp. UWB4. NCBI lineage: Bacteria > Pseudomonadati > Fibrobacterota > Fibrobacteria > Fibrobacterales > Fibrobacteraceae > Fibrobacter > Fibrobacter sp. UWB4. The sequence goes on from NZ_MWQI01000001.1 coordinate 929,728, forward strand.
ACATGCCGTTTCCGCCCTGAAAAACCGGTTCGCAAATTACAGCGGCTATTTCGTTTTTGTGCTGTTCGACGATTTGTTCCATCGATGTAAAATCGCTATCGTCCCACACGCCGTCGGCCCTGCAATTGGGGCGTTCTGCAAAATAATGGTGCGGCATGATACCACGGAAAAGCGTGTGCATTCCATCGGGATCGCTAAGTGCCATAGCGCCAGCGGTATCGCCGTGGTAGCCGCCTTTGAGTGCGACCAACTTGCAGCGCTCCGGCCTCCCGAGCGCATACTGGTATTGCACGGCCATCTTGGCAGCGCATTCTACAGCGATGCTCCCGGAATCGGCAAAAAAGATTTTGTTCAGGCCGTTAGGCAAAAAGTTCACCAGCTTTTCACCCAGCTCAATTGCTGGTTCGTGCGTGAAGCCGCCGAACATCACGTGGCACATTTTTTCGCTTTGTTTCTGAATGGCTTCGACAATTTCGGGTGCGTTATGCCCATGAGCCATGCACCACCAGCTCGAAACGGCATCAATAAGTTTCAGCCCGTCGGCGGTTTCAATTGTTGTTCCGTGGGCAGCCTTCGCCAAAAAACGAGAAGGCCCCTTATGTAGCGCTGCATAAGGGTGCCATAAATATTCGTTATCAAATTTTAAAAGCTTTTCCATTTGGTGCGCAATATAGAAAATCAAATCTCCATAGCGCTATGGTCTGGCAAGTACGTCGCTTGCCTCGCTTTTATTTTTTCTCGTCGGCGGCCTTCAAAAGTCCAAGGAAGAGCGGGGCCGGGTGGATCAGCGAGGACTTCAGTTCTGGGTGGAACTGGCAGGCCATAAAGTAGGGGTGGTCCGTGAGTTCCATAATCTGCATAATGTCTTCGTTGGCAGCTTTTCCGGAGAAAATGAGCTTTTGCTGGTTTGCGCCCGTCGGGTCACCCTGTTCAATCTGAGCGACGTACTGCGGATTCACTTCGTAGCGGTGGCGGAAGCGTTCGCGGATGGCGGTAGAACCGTAAACCTGGGCGGCAAGGCTTCCTTCCTTGATGACAACGTCGTGACCGCCAAGGCGCATCGTCGCACCCAAATCCTTGATGTGTTCCTGGCCAGGGAGGAACGCAATGACCGGAACTTCGACGTGGTTCGTTTCGCTTTCCATTTCGATTGTGCCTGCGCCCTGCATGCCGCAGACGTGGCGCGCAAATTCGACGACGGAGAGCTGCATGCCGTAACAAATGCCGAGGAACGGGATCTTGTTTTCGCGCACATAGCGGATGACCTGGATCTTGCCTTCGATACCGCGGCTACCGAAACCGCCTGGAACGATGACTGCGTCGATTCCCTTGAGTGCGGTTTCGACAGAAACGGTACCATTTTCAATTTTTTCCGTATCGACCCAGCGGATGTTGGCATGCAAATCCAAATGGGCGGAGGCATGTGTAATCGCTTCGACAACAGATGCGTAAGAATCTTCGAGGGCGAGGTACTTGCCGCAAATGGCAACGGTAAGCGTCTTGCGCGGATTCACGGAATTGCGCTTGAGGGCGTCCACGAGCTTGCTCCATTGATCAAGTTTCGGCGGGGCGTAAATGCCTAGCGTCTTGGAAAGAATCTCGGGAATGCCTTCGGCATCGTAAACGAGCGGGCATTCGTAAACGTGCTTCACGTCAATGCCAGAGATGATGTGGTCAGCTGGCAAGTTGCAGAACAAGCCGATTTTTGCCTTGAGGTGCGGCTTGATATATTCTTCGCAACGACCGATAACGATTTCCGGGTAAATGCCGAGCTTGTTCAAATCACGCACGGACATCTGCGTGGGCTTGGATTTCTGTTCGTTCACGCCAGACGGAATCGGGACGTAGGTGAGGTGTACGAAAATCGCATTGTGGTCGCCAACTTCGTGACTTAGCTGGCGAGCTGCTTCGATGTAAAACTGGTTTTCGAGATCGCCTACGGTACCGCCGATTTCAATCAACAGCACATCCGCTTTTTCCTGGTTTGCAATTCTGTAGAACTGTTCCTTGATAAGGTCTGTCACGTGCGGGATGAACTGCACCGTATGACCGAGATAGTCGCCGCGACGTTCCTTTTCGAGAATCATCTTGAAAATGCGACCCATCGTGAGGCTCCAATCTTTCTTGGCGGTCACGTTCAAAAAGCGTTCGTAGTGGCCGAAGTCCATATCGCATTCGCCACCGTCATCCAAAACAAAAACTTCACCATGTTCGGTCGGGTTCATTGTGCCCGGGTCCGTGTTCAGGTAACCATCGCATTTGACTGGAACCACCTTCATTCTAGCAGAAAGCAGCGCCCCGATGGACGCTGCTGCTACCCCTTTGCCGAGTCCGGAGATGACGCCTCCGGTGACGATAATAAACTTTGTCTTGCCGTTGTATCTATGCTGTAATGCCATTTTAATTTTCCTAATTTACACAAATTGTAATTCTTTTGTGGCTATAAGCAAAAGGTGTGCCAAAAATCAAAAACATCGAAATTTGCAAAAATTTAAAGAATTATCTGTTTTGAAATTTTACAAAAATTGTAAATAATATGGTTTTTGATTACAATTAATGTAAAAATCACCCGCCTTTCGGCGAGTGATCTTGTCTTCGGTTTTGATGTGCTTAAATCGTTTTACGAGTGCCGCGCATTTCAACTAGTAAATGAAGTGACATTGAGCCGTGCACCTTCGACGCACGGCTGATGCTTTTCATTAATAAATGAAAAGCATCTCGCGATATTTCGGAAGCGGCCACTTTTCGTCCGGGACAACCTTTTCGAGAGCGTCCACGACCAAGCGGAGGTCGAGCATGCCGTTCAAGATATCTTCGTGCTTCCCTGCGAGAGCCTTTTCCATCACTTCGATTGCTGCGAGCAACTTCTTGATGCCTTCGCCAAGCGGCTTGGCGTAAGAATCGAGAGCCGGGAGACCCTGGTTCAACGCCATTTCGTTTGCCTTGAGAGCGGTGGAGTATGCTTCAATAGCCTGCGGGAGGATGATGTCCTTTGCCATATCGCGTGCGATTTCGCCTTCAATGTGAATCTTCTTGTGGTAGTCTTCCATGTTGACTTCGTAACGGGAGTCGAGTTCGCGCTTGTTGAACACACCGTACTTTTCGAAGAGGGCGACGTTTTCTTTCTTGGTGAGAGCCTGGAGTGCTTCCATCGTGGTGCGAATGTTCGGGAGACCGCGCTTTGCTGCTTCTTCAACCCATTCGTCGGTATAGCCGTTGCCGTTGAAGATAACACGCTTGTGTTCCTTCACGATCTTCTGCAAGAGCTTCTGGAGTTCTTCGTGGAACTTGTCGGAAGGAACGCTTGCAAGCTTGTCGGCGATAATGTCGAATGCTTCGGCAACGATCGTGTTGAGGATAACGTTCGGTTCAGAGCAGCTCTGGCTAGAACCCGGTGCACGGAATTCGAACTTGTTGCCGGTGAATGCGAACGGAGAAGTACGGTTGCGGTCCGTAGCGTCACGCGGGAGCGGCGGAAGGGTGTCGGAACCGAGCTTGAGAGCGCCAGCCTGCTTGCTGGACTTCGGATCGCCCTTTTCGAGCTGGTCAACGACGTCAGCAAGCTGGTCGCCGAGGTACATGGAGATGATTGCCGGAGGAGCTTCGTTTGCGCCAAGACGGTGGTCGTTACCGGCACTTGCAACAGCCATACGGAGCAAGTCAGCGTGAGTATCGACAGCGTAAATCACAGCGCAGAGCGTGGTGAGGAAAATGGCGTTCTGGTGCGGATCCTTGCCCGGGTTCAAGAGGTTGGTCTTGCCGTAGTTCACAGACCAGTTGTTGTGCTTACCAGAACCGTTGATGCCGGCAAACGGCTTTTCATGGAGGAGGCAGACGAGTCCGTGGCGGTCAGCAACCTGACGGAGGACTTCCATAATCTGCATGTTGTGGTCGCAAGCGAGGTTTACTTCTTCGAACATCGGAGCAAGTTCGAACTGAGCCGGAGCGACTTCGTTGTGGCGGGTCTTGGCCGGAATACCGAGCTTCCAGAGTTCCTTTTCCACATCGTTCATGAAGTTCAAAATGCGGGACGGAATGCTACCGAAGTAGTGGTCTTCCATCTGCTGGTGCTTTGCCGGAGCTGCACCGAACAAGGTGCGGCCAGCCTGGTAAAGGTCCGGGCGCTGGAGGTAGAAGCGCTTGTCGACGAGGAAGTATTCCTGTTCGGCACCAAGCGTGACGGTGACTTTCTGCTGGGCGACACCGAAGAGGCCCATGAGGCGGTCAGCGGATTTCTGCAAAGCCTGGATAGAACGGAGAAGCGGAGTCTTCTTGTCGAGTGCTTCACCTGTGTAGCTACAGAAAGCAGTCGGGATGCAGAGCGTTGCACCGTTGCCGTGACGCTTGATGAATGCCGGGGAAGTCGGATCCCAAGCGGTGTAACCACGAGCTTCGAAAGTAGAACGGAGACCACCGCTCGGGAAAGAAGAAGCGTCCGGTTCGCCGACGATCAGGTTCTTGCCGCTGAAAGCGAGGATAGCCTTGTCACCTTCGGGTTCCAAGAAAGAGTCGTGCTTTTCGGCGGTGGAACCGGTAAGGGGCTGGAACCAGTGAGTAAAGTGAGTAGCGCCACGATCAAGGGCCCACTTTTTCATGCCGTGTGCAACTTCGCCAGCGATGCTCGGGTCGAGCGGTGCGCCATCGTCGATAGTTGCGAAAAGCTTTTTGCAGATGTCTTTCGGCAGGTAAGTGCGCATGGCGTCGGCGTTGAATACGTCTTCACCATAAAAGTCGATGTTTGCGGGGGCTGCGGCCATGTTTGCGCCGGCGGCTTCGCTCGCGATTTCCTTGATTGCTTTTAATCTATATGCGTTGCTCATTTGGCAAACTCCTTATTGTTTTTTGTTTTTCGCTGCCCTATTTGCAAAAAGTGTGCCAATATGTAATTTGAGTGGTTTTATGCGTAAAATGTGTAATTTACGCATTTCTATCCCTCTTTACAAAAAACGATGTTTTCCAAATTTTGGAAAAACGGCTGTAAATATACAGAAAATGTAAAATAAGGAGGTGGCTTAACCTCGTTGTCATACTTTTTCTTTTTATGCTTGCTTTTTTGTGCAGTTAATATTATATTTAGTGAACAAAAAGGCAAGTAAACAAGTGTGTCGTTAAAAGCAATGGGCAAAAATGGATATACGCGATAAACTGAACATTCTGGGTGATGCTGCCAAGTACGATGTTTCATGCTCATCGAGCGGTTCCAAGCGCAATTCGCCAAAAGGCGGAATGGGGTGCGGGCACAGCTCGGGCATTTGCCACACGTGGAGCGCCGATGGTCGCTGCATTTCGCTATTGAAGGTTTTGTTCAGTAACGCCTGCAAGTACGATTGCGCCTATTGCGTGAACCGTCGCAGTAACGATATCCCGCGAGCAACTTTTACACCGAAGGAACTCATCAACCTCACGCTTGAGTTTTACCGCCGTAATTACATTGAAGGGCTTTTCCTGAGTTCTGCCGTGATAGGCAATCCTGACTATACGATGGAGCTTTTGATTAAAGTGGCTAAGGAATTGCGTCTGGTGCACCATTTTGGCGGGTACATTCACTTGAAGGCGATTCCGGGGGCTAGTTCGAGACTTTTGTTTGAGGCGGGGCTGTATGCCGACCGCAGCAGCGTGAATATCGAAATTCCTTCGGACAAGCAGCTGCAATACCTCGCACCCGAAAAGAATTTCGCCTCCATTTACCGCCCAATGAATTTCTTGGCGGAACGCAAGCTTGAATACAAAGCGGACAAGTCCAAGTATTCTCCGAAGTTCTTGCCGGCGGGGCAAAGTACACAGATGATTGTCGGAGCGTCGGGGGAGACTGATTTCCAGATTTTGACGCTCTCGGCGGGCTTTTACAAGCAGCAGCAAATGAAGCGTGTTTATTTCTCGGGGTATGTTCCCATAAATGCGGACAAGCGCTTGCCTGTAATTACCACAAAACCGCCGCTTTTACGCGAACACCGGCTTTATCAAGCCGACTGGCTCATGCGTTTTTACAAGTTCGAGTACAACGAGATTCTCGATGAGAAAAATCCATTTCTGGACCCGGATTTAGACCCGAAAGTGATGTGGGCACTCCGCCATCCGGAATGCTTCCCGGTCGATTTGCAGACCGCTGATTACGAGATGATTTTGCGTGTGCCCGGCATTGGCGTGAGGTCTGCGCAACTCATTGTAAGCGGCAGGCGTTATTCTAAAATTAGGCTTGAACATTTGAAGAAAATGGGGGTGGTGCTCAAGCGCGCGAAATACTTCATTTACGATAGTGACGTGCCGCGAGAACTCCACAAGCTCTATCCCGAGATGATTCGCCCGTTGCTTATTGCGGGCAAGCCCAAGAACGATCAACTCGACCTGTTCGACTCCATGCCCGCCGCACTCCACGCACCAGCCAAAGCACAGTCATCAGCAAATGCGTTGCCTATTGCAAATAACTAATGACCATTGACTAACATCTCCAAAGTTCAACCGTCTACCGCCTACTTGTACTCTCGCTTCGCTCAAGTACCAAATGCTAGCCTCGGTCATGTCCAAGCAAGCTTGGCCGCGACACTCGACTTACGCATTAGTCCTACTGTCTACTTCCAACTAAATTATGTCCCTCGCAATTCATTACGATTCTACTTTCGATGGCTTCTTGAGTGCCGTTTTCGAGATATACCGCCAGCATCTTGATGTTTCTTGCTTTGTCGCCGAACGCACGTACGAAGCAGAACACGAAGCGGTGTCAGATCTTTTTGCGCAGCCTTTCCATGTCGAAACATCTGAAGAATCTGCCAGACGCTTGAAGCGGGCCATTATCAATGCAGCAAGCAAAGACGTCTTGAACTTGCTTGAAACCTGTTTCCGTTCCGAAGAAGCAAACATCGAGATGAACATTCTCGCGTACTTGCGCAAGCTTTTTGCTGGGCTAGACCCGAACTACGGCCGCAATCCATCAAGCCTTGAAATGATTCCGCTCATTACGATTGCGCGTTCCGTGCGTCGCGAAATGGACAACATGTACGGAATGGTGCGCTTCAACAAGGCTCCCGATGGCATGTACATCGCCGAGATTGAACCCAAGTATGATATTCTTGAAATGATTGTCGGTCATTTTCGCTGTCGCTATCCGAACGGCACATGGGCGATTATCGATGTCAAGCGTGGCTTTGGCGTCTATTACGAGAATTACCGGACGCATTTTGTAACGGTCCCTGATCCAAGTTACATTTCTGCTCACGCGCCTCCCGATGAATTTACGCGTATGTGGAAGTCCTATTACGACACGATGGCAATCAAGGAGCGGCTCAACCCGCGCCTGCTTCGACGTTGCCTGCCAGTACGTTATTGGAAGCATCTTCCTGAGCGCTCGTTGTCGAGCTACTCGGCAAAAACCGCCGGGAATGTTTTGCCGTCACAGCTTCCGTCAGAAGTAGCCAAGTCAAACGCGTCAGCGTCCATAAGGCTTAAATGACCAGGCCTGGGTCTTGTGGCACATATTTTGCTTGAAAAGTCAATGGTCGAGTGCTGAATTTTTTATATATGCAAAAAAATTTTGGCTCTAAAAAAACATTTAGTTGTATATTTATAATGGATTAATTGACTTTATGGAGAAAATTAAAGACATGAACGGCTCATCTGTGAAACCGGGCTTTTTCGTTCAGGATTCTTTTCTGTACAGTAAGGACAACGAAAAGGTTGTCCTTCGTGGTGTAAACCACATGTTTATTTGGACAGATCGCGAAGGCAAGACCATTCCCGAAATTGCAAAGACTGGCGCAAACTGTGTAAGAATTGTTTGGAATACTCGCGGCCGCATCAGCGACCTCGACAATATCATTTCGCTTTGTATCGCAAATGGCATGATTCCTATCCCGGAAATTCATGACACGACCGGTAACTGGGACCGCCTGAGTGACGCTCTTGAATTCTGGCTTCGCGAAGAAACGCTCCAGATGATTTACAATCATCAGGAATACCTGATTTTGAACATCGGTAACGAACCAGGCGACAAGGCGCAGACTGCCGATGATTTTTTCAACGCCTATAATATCATCGTGACTAAGCTCCGTGCCTCTGGCGTACGTGTACCGATTATGATCGACGCCGACGAATGGGGCCAGAACGAAAAGAACTTGTTGAACGTAGGGCCGAAGCTTTTGCAGGCCGACCCAGAACACAACCTGATTTTCTCGATTCACATGTGGTGGCCGACCGAACGCCACAATCCGGTGGCAACAGGTTACGAGACCGTCAAGGACCGCATCAAGGCCACGCTTGAAGAATCCCTCAAGCGCAAGATTCCACTGATCGTCGGTGAATTTGCACCGGTGGCTGCTGGCGGTGTCCGTGAAATTCCGTACAAGTTTATCATGTCGGAATGCGAACGCCTGAACATCGGCTGGCTTGCGTGGAGCTGGGGTCCGGGTAACTTCGATAGTCCGGAAATGGACATGACGGTTCACGGTTCCTACAACACGCTTATCGGCTGGGGCAAGGAAGTCGCTGTCGATAGCCCTCTCGGAATCCAGAATACAAGCGTAATTCCGAGCTTTATTCAGAATCGAGATTTCACGACTGGTTCTCAGGGTACAGGCGCGAACATCATCGAAAACGGTGAATTTAATGCTGAAAATCCGCTTTCAGGCTGGACAACCGACTTCTGGGGTGGCAAGGGCGATGTTACCGTTAAGGATGGCGTCGTGCATTTCGACATCAAGAAAGGCGGCAAGGATTCCTGGAATCTCCAGTTCAAGCAGCATTTCGCGCTCCACAAGGGCGTCACGTACATCTTTAGCATGCGCGCTAGGGCAGACAAGCCACGTACGCTCAACGTGAACATCAAGAAGGACTGCGAAGCTTACACTCCGTATGCAAACGGCCGTATTCTTGACTTGAGCACGAGCTGGCAGAATTTCAGCTGGAAGTTCACGATGAAGGAAGAAACCGACGTGGATGCCGTGCTGATTTTCGATATGGGCGGTGTGCCCATTTCCTGGAATCTCGCAGACGTTTCGCTTGTTCATGCCCGTAGCGTTGCCGACCGCCTGAACAGGACGTTCCAGCGCAATGTGCAAAAGAACTCCGGCTACTTCAATGCGCCGAACGGTCCGTGGGAACTGCACCTCTATTCGACGAACGGCACCTTGCTTGACATTCTTGACAAGGGCAAGGGCGGGGAAGGCATGCGCCAGTATCCGAAGATCGAGCGTAGCGGCATCATGGTCATCAAGGACATTGGTTAACGCTCGGCAGAATGAAAAATTTAGGTCGCCAGTGAAAAACTGAGCGACCTTTTCTTATTTCAGGAAAGCGAAAAAGACTGCAGCGATGATGAACAGGAACGCCACAATGTGGTTCCACTGGAGTGTTTCTGTATGGAATACAGTCACTGCAATCGTCGTGAACACCGTAATTGAAATTGCTTCCTGAATGATCTTCAGCTGCATCAGGCTAAAAGGCCCGCCGTTGATGCGGCTTCCAATGTTGTTTGCTGGAATCATGAAACTGTACTCCAGGAGCGCAATGCCCCACGAGGCTAGAATCACGAGGAAAAGCGGCCAGTCGGTGCTGATGTGCATTTCCTTGAGTTTAAGATTGCCGTACCAAGCGAACGTCATAAAGATGTTGGAACAGCAGAGAAGAAGAATTGTAAAAATACCAGCTTTCATAATTTAGTAGACAGTAGGAAGTTAGAAGTTTGAAGTTGTTAAAGTCTTGTTGTCCTCGAAACAGTCATCCTCGAACGAAGTGAGGGAATCCATTATTTTTGGGGAATCGCCTTTTGGAAATGTTCTCTCTCGTCTTTCGTCTGTAGGCGTTTTGCGCCGTTCTCTCGTCTAAGTCTATACGCTCTTCCAGTAGTCATTTGATACGCCAAGCGCTTGCGTACCTCTTCGAGGTACTTGATGTAATTTTCGCTCTGGTAGTCACGGTAAGTCCAGTCAAAAGCGTGGAAATGACCATCCTGGAAATATAGCGTCGGCTCCACGAAAATCCCGCGCTGCATGTAAACGCGCTGGCGCTGGTCCTTGGTGGTTGCCAAAAAGAACTGCCCAAGCGTCATGTAGCCCGGATCAAGATTCACGGGGCGCAGTCCTGGTGTCCCGTTTTCCTTTGCAATTTCAAGTTCAATATCGTTTGTCCAAAGCTTGATATCGACAATCGTCTCGCGATCAACGAGATTCTCGTAGCTAAAGAACGCTCGCACCGGCGCATCGCCAATTTCTTCTTTATAGTAGTTGGTAAACGTAAACGGGAACGGTTCCAGGTTCAGGTCTTCTTCGCCGAAACGCGACTTGAGCACTTCGCGGACGGTTTCTACGGACTTGGCGTCTTTCGCTAGGATGCCAACGATAATTTTCACTTTGGCAGGAGTTCTTATTTCACCCATGACCGCAAATTTAGTAAAAGGCGAGTGACGCGGCAAAAGTGTGCAAAACTCGAAAGCGCAAAAATTTATTTTTGCATTTTCGAGTTACAGCCACTGACGTCGTAGACGTCAAAACATTTATGTTTTGACATGGCCGAGCCGTACTAAATGGCGTCCATAAGGACGCAAATTTAGTAATTTTACGATATGTTTAGAAGTGTATCTCTTTGTGCGTCTCTCGTCTTCGCTCTCTCGTCTTTTGCAAAAGCCGAGGCTCCTCGTGTAGAACCAACCATTCTCGATTCGATTCCGCACGAAACGTCTCATTTTACGCAGGGGCTTTCGTTTGATGGCAAAGAGCTGATCGAAACGACAGGGCAGTATGGAAAGTCTGGCCTGTATCGTCGTACACTAGACGGGAAAATCCTGGATTCAGCTCGTATCGAGGAACGCTATTTTGGTGAAGGTTCCGTTGTGCTTGGCGACGAGATTTACTACCTCACGTGGAAATCGCACAAGGCATTTATTTATTCGCGCAAGCCTTTTAAAATGAAGGGCGAATTTCGAATCCCGACAGAAGGCTGGGGACTTACGCTTTGGCAGGACCAGCTTTTAATGAGTAACGGTTCTGACGAACTTCTGCAAATTTCGCCGGGAGGCTTTTCTGTGACGGGGGTCGTCAAGGTTCGTGATGGGCGTTATTCGATAAAGCTGTTGAATGAGCTTGAAGTTGTTGGAAACGTCGTGTATGCGAATATCTGGCAGACGGATTTGATTGCTGAAATTGAAATGCCGAGCGGGAAAGTGCTCCGCTACATTGACTTCTCGAAAAAGGCGGGGGCGGTTCGCGACAGCCATCCTGGTGTCGATGTCTTGAACGGTATTGCCTACGATGGCAAGGATTTCTGGATTACCGGCAAGCTCTGGCCGCAGATTTATAAAGTCAAGTTCTAGAAGATTCTCGTCATCCTCGAAGCGAAGCGGAGGGGATCCATTATTTTTCATCACTTTCCAAGTGTGATGGAATTTTATATATTTGTGTTGAATCGGGGGTGCTCTGGTTTGCCAAAATTTCTGCTACTCGCAGCAATTTTGCCCCTCGGGTCTTTCGAACGCATGCGTTCTCAAGAGCTTAAATGCTCGCAAGCTCGCATTTAGTCGACAGGCCTGTCTCAACCAGATCATAATTTGAACATGCCTTTGCATTTTAACCTGATGTTTGTTATATTTGTGTTCAACCACTAATATACGGGGGTGCTCTGGTTTGCCAAAATTTCTGCTACTCGCAGCAATTTTGCCCCTCGGGTCTTTCGAACGCATGCGTTCTCAAGAGCTTAAATGCTCGCAAGCTCGCATTTAGTCGACAGGCCTGTCTCAACCAGATCATAATTTGAACATGCCTTTGCATTTTAACCTGATGTTTGTTATATTTGTGTTCAACCACTAATATACGGGGGTGCTCTGGTTTGCCAAAATTTCTGCTACTCGCAGCAATTTTGCCCCTCGGGTCTTTCGAACGCATGCGTTCTCAAGAGCTTAAATGCTCGCAAGCTCGCATTTAATCGACAGGCCTGTCTCAACCGAGCACCCTTGTGTAGAACACAAGGGGGTGCTCTGGTTTCGACAGGGTTACCGAAGTGTTAGTTGCAAGTCGAGGTCTCAGACGAGGGCAACTCGTTAAAAAGTCTGAAAAAAAATAAGTGCTGACGAAAACTACGCACTCGCTGCCTAATTAACGGCAACGCCGGGCCTCATTCCGCTCCCATCGGGGTGTACGTCCGGACGCAATATGGGATAGGGAAGTGTCATGCCTGGGGGCATCTCCCGAGATTTTCTAGGCTGGTCAAACTCCGCGCCGACCTTCTTGGGCGTGGATAAGACGAGATCTTAAATTCGAAGGGAACACTTGTAGGAACGTACATGGACGTGATTTTGGACAGGGGTTCGACTCCCCTCACCTCCAGAAAAACAAAGGCTCACTTTAGGTGAGCCTTTGTTGTATATTGATTTGTCCTTTACGAGAGGATAACCTTTTCTAAATTGACTTTTTCGCCTTTTAAGTTGGATTTGTCAATCAGGAAAATATCCTGTTTTTCAAACATGACAATGCCTTTGCATTGATTGTATGTTTCTTCCGAATAAGACTCTACAATGACAAATGTTTTCAAATTGAATTTTCGTATTTTTTCAAGAACCGATTTTGAATCTTCATGTCCATCTTCGTAAAGAAGGACCTTGTCCGTTGGGTTCAAGTTGTCCTTAATCCAGTGGGCGAGATCTTCGTTCCAGAGACTCTCCTTGATTGGCAAAAGGAGGGAAATTAAAGAGCTGGAATTCTGTTTTATACGATATTGCAGCAGCTCTTTTACTTGACCGAGTTGTACTGAGATGTTTTTTCCATCAACGTCCGGCTTTATCCAGATTTCATCGACGTTTGAATCGATGAACTGCTTGTATTCTGGGCAATTAAGCTTGGAACCTTCCAATATAACCGTGCTATGGCTCTTCTTGGAATCGAGTATGTCGATCATTGCCATAACATCTTTGTTCTGCTCAAAATCCTTTCCGTAAATTGCGACCTTTTCGTAGTGCTTTACGTCGTGAATGTCCATAAGGCTGTAGAAGGTCTGTAAATCTATGGAATCCTTGTCTTTCCCGTTGTCCAAAGCGACAAAAATGTTTCTTGGATCTTCGTTTGGAATATTAAAATTGAGCAGATACGGTAATTGAGGGTTATTTTCAAACTCTTCAATTAAGAATGGCAACATCATTTTGTTGAATTCGCAAACTTCGTTTTCCAGTTCGCCATCTTTTCCGGCGTAATGGTCAACAGAATGGCAAACTCCACCGCATAGCCTTTTCCAGACGCAGTCCTTGCAGCGTTTAAAGTTGTCTCTCGAACGGCTGAGCGTTTTGGCCATAATTGGGCTTTGCGCAAGCAGTTTGTCGATGGGCGCTTCGTGGACGTTTCCTATTTTGAAATCCGGGTCGCCAATGAAATCATCGCAGATATAAATGTCACCGTTGTTCGAAAAACCGAGCATGTTTTTCCCTGCGCCACAGGGAATCTGCGAACACATAAACGTGTTTTCGTTTGCAAATAAGCTGGATGCCATGTCTGCCAAAGTGCGTTCGTGTATTTTTTCTTGATTGTGGGTGTTGTTTTCGACAACCCGTTCGTATATTCTTTTATAGGCTTTGAATATCTGCTCTCCTGTTACATATAGAGAGCTGTCGTTCCCTCCACGTCCAACTTTCATTAGGGGAATGAATGAGAATGAGTAGATGTTATTGGCGAGGTAAAAATCAAGAACTTCATCAATGTGTTCGGCGACATTGCTTGTCATGACGCCCAATACGCCAAAGAGGACCCCGTGCTTTTGCAATATGCGGATCCCACGCAATGTCTGATCCAGGGAGCCTTTGCCATTTTGCAAGACTCTCGCTGTATTTTGGAATGGGGCCGGTCCATCGAGACTTACGCCGACTTGGATATTGTTGCTCTTGATAAATTCTGCAATTTCGTCGGTGACCATAGACGCGTTTGTCTGAATGGATATAATCACCTTGTTATCGTATTTTTTTGAATATTCAACAAGATCCTTGATCAGTTTGAAATTGATTAACGGTTCTCCACCATGTAAAACAACAGTTATGCTCTTGCCTGGATTTAAGCGGACGTATTCGTCTACAACTTTGTGCGCTGTTTCTGTTGACATGTGGGAGGACTGGTCAATGCCTGCGTTTGAATAGCAGTATACGCACTTTAAGTTACAGGCTAGAGTGATTTTCAAAACAGCAAGGGTCGGATATTCTTTTAATGCGCAGGTGGAGCTGCACTTGCTCTGTCTTGAATCTGTTTTAGAAGTAAGCAGATTATGCGTATGCAGAAGATATTTTAGCTTGTCGATATCTTCAAGAGAAATTCCGTCGCATTGATTAAATATGGCTTCCGTCTCTATGCCGGATTCTATCTTTTGCACAATGTCTTTGCTGACGTCATCAAGAAGTAACCACCCTCCAGTCTTGGGATTGATTGCTAATTGTCTGTTATTTTTTAACTGAAGCCATTTAATGGGGTTTTGAGTCTCGATCATAATAATATTTCAAAATACTGGAATGACTTTACGCCATTCCAGTAACAATTTATTTTAACCTATGATTTAGATTAGCGAATTTTGAGGACCTTCTCGACGGCAGCTCTATTAGCTGGTTCGAAGGAAATCTTATTTTCCGTAAGCTTGCAGCCAAGTTCAGCAAGCTTTAAGGTTGTTTCTTTTTCCAGCACACCTTCAAATTCGATATAAGAGGTGCTTTGCTTGAGTTCGGCCTTTGCAACCGGGTTGATTTTCTTGTATGGACGAGGAATCGGAATGATGATTTCTTTGTAAGGATAGAACTTGATGTATGGTTTAGACTTGATATATGGACCATCTTGGAGGTATGGCTTTTTACCGACATCTTCAAGTCGTTTGCCTGTTGTTTTTAAAGATTCAACAACATTAATCTTGTTGTTGAGATTGACTTTTTTGTTATCCATTATTTTGTTTCTCCTGTAGAAGGTGTTAGTATTATTTTTAACACAGTAACGTAAGTATAGTTTATTTAAGAAAAAATTAATTTAATTCAGATGTAAAATTTTCTTTGTATATACAGACAATTTCATTTTCATGCTTAAAATAGGGGCTTTTTTCCCTGAAATCTGTTTGCGTGATGCTGATTTGAACCTTTTTCCCCATGCTTTACATAAAATGTAAAACTATTTGTTATAATTTACATATTTTGTAAAAGCTTTCAATTTGTGAAAAATGTTTTGTTATGGATGAATGGCGAATTTAGCTTAATTTTGCCCTTTTTACTGAAAATGTAAAAGTGGCACGATTTTTGCCTATAGAGCGCGAATAGCGTAAAAAGGATTACATTTTATGTCTTTAAAATTTTCAAAATGGACTGGCCTCGGCAACGACTTCGTTCTCGTCGAACCTGGTGAGTCATTCGACATGACTCCAGGCAAGGCTCTGGAACAGCGTGTAATTGAACTTTGCGATAGACGCTTTGGCATTGGCGCTGACGGGGTAGTTGTCGTGACTCCGATAAACGAAAATGTAAAAAGCAACGAGTTTGAAATGCGTATTTTCAACGCAGACGGTTCCGAAGCTGCCATGTGCGGTAATGCCACGCGTTGTGTTGCGAAGTTTATTCAAAGTCGCGGTCTTAGCGACGATAGCAATTTTGTCTTGCACACCAAAAGCGGTCTTGTAAAGCCATCCGTTCTGCCGGATGGCCGTGTTTGTGTAAATATGGGCCTCCCGCGCGATTTCTTGGGAACGATCAAGCTCACGGCAGATACTTTTGATTTTACAGGTGTAACGGTTTCGATGGGCAATCCGCATACCGTTATTTTCGTTGACGATATCGAAAAAATCCAGCTTGAAAATTGGGGACGCATCCTCGAAGTGGACAAGATTTTCCCTGACCGCTGCAACATTGAATTTGCACAAGTGATCGACGAAAATACGATCCGCATGCGCGTCTGGGAACGCGGTTGTGGCGTGACGATGGCTTGTGGCACAGGAAGCTGCGCAACGCTTGTTGCCGCCCAGCGCACCGGTCGCATTGGCCTCGAAGCTGACGTCGTCCTGGATGGCGGTACGCTCCACATCAAGCACGAAGAAGGCGGCCCTGTCTTTATGACCGGCCCCGCGAAGGAAGTCTTTAAAGGAGTAGTTGATTAATTAGGAATGCGGAGTTCGGAATTTAGATAATCGCGGCAAAGCCGCCTAACTAAACAATTCCTAATTCCTACTTCCTAATTCTGAATTATTCAAATCATTAACTGCGGCAAAGCCGCGCAAATCACGTTTATGAATATTCTGAATACAAATTACGATCGTCTTCCTGGCAGTTACCTTTTTTCAACAATTGCCAAGAAAATCAAGGAATACCAGGGCACCCACGAAAATGCAGACATCATCCGCTTGGGCATTGGCGATGTGACCTCTCCGATTATCCCCGCTGTAATCGAAGCCATGCACAAGGCCGTGAACGAAATGGGGGTCAAGTGGACGTTCCGCGGTTACGGTCCAGAACAAGGTTATGATTTCCTTCGCGAAGCCATTATCCGTGGCGAATACACTCCGCGCGGCATTGAAATGGATCCGAACGACGTGTTCGTGAGCGATGGTTCCAAGTGCGATGTTGCAAATATCCAGGAACTCTTCTCGGCTGATGCCAAAATCGCAATCCCGGACCCGGTTTACCCCGTGTATCTCGATAGCAACGTGATGGCAGGCCGTACAGGAACTTTGCAGGCTGATGGTCATTTCTCCGAAGTGACATACCTCGCTTCAACAGCTGAAAACAACTTCCAGCCGGACTTGCCCAAGAATCCTGTCCAGTTGATTTATCTTTGCAGCCCGAACAACCCGACCGGTACGGTGCTCACTCGAGAAACGCTCCAGAAGTTTGTGGATTACGCCAACGAAACAGGAGCAATTATTTTGTTCGATGGAGCATACAACTGCTACATCCGCGACGAAAAGCTCCCGCACTCCATTTACGAAATTCCGGGCGCTCGCACTTGCGCCATTGAATTCCGCAGCTTCAGTAAGACCGCCGGATTCACGGGCGTTCGTTGCGCATACACAATTGTCCCGCACGAACTTGAAAAGCTCCGTGCCATGTGGAACCGCCGTCAGTGCACTAAGTTCAACGGCGTAAGCTATGTGACGCAGCGCGCTGCAGAAGCTATTTACACTCCGGAAGGCTGGGAACAGACAAAGGCCGTCATCAGTGGTTACATGAATACTGCAGCAAAAATCCGCAAGGAATTGACGGAATGCGGTTATACCGTTTTCGGTGGCGAACACGCTCCTTACATTTGGTGGAAGTTGCCAGAAGGCGAAAAATCGTTTGACTTCTTTGACCGCTTGCTTGCCACATGCGAAGTCGTCGGTACGCCGGGTAGTGGTTTTGGCCCGTGCGGTGAAGGCTATTTCCGCCTGACAGCTTTTGGCGACCCAGACCAGACTGCAGTTGCCCTCAAGCGCATTAGGGAAAAGTTGTAGAATGAGTTAAGAGTACTGAGTTCCTAGTTACTAGAAAATTTCATATTAAGATATTCTAGTAACTATCAACTGCTAACTAGTAACTATCAATTAAAAACTAGTAACTATATTTACAAATTATGAAACAACCAATAGGTCCAGAAATCGCGGTCGTTCAAAAGATCAGTACAATTATCATCCATGAGAGAAACGTCGAAAAACTCCTGGATAATGTGCTTACCATTTTGGACACCGACATGGGAATGCTGAACGGCACGTTTACCTTGCTGTTCGGTAATACCTTGAAAATTGAAGCATCGCATGGACTTGATGAAAAGAAAAAGCGCCTAGGCCAATATCAGGTGGGCGAGGGCATCACTGGACATGTGGCAGAAACAGGCCGCAGCCACGTGATTCCCGACTTGCGCAAGGATTCTCGATTCTTGAACCGCACAGGCGCTCGCAATTACGATAGCCAGGTCGCATTTATCTGCGTTCCGCTGATTCATGATGAACAAATTATCGGAACGCTTTCAGTAGACCGTCCTGTCGATGTGACGACGGATCTGGACCGCGATGTTGCACTTTTGGAAATCATCGCGAACATCACGGGTGATGCCGCTAGCGAATGCCAGACAATGCTTGTGGAACGCCAGTCCTTGATAGACGAGAACCAGAAGCTGCGCAACATGCTCAGCGGTAAGCCGAGTGAACTTGTTGGCAACTGCCGCGAAATGCAGATTGTGTACGAACAAGTGCGTCAAGTCGCTCCGTCGGATGCGACCGTGCTTATTCGCGGTGGTAGCGGTACGGGTAAGGAGATGATCGCTCGTGCAATTGTGCAGCTTTCATCTCGTAAAGACAAGCCGTTTGTAACGCTCAACTGCGCTGCCCTCCCAGAGAATCTTGTGGAAAGCGAACTTTTCGGTCATGAAAAGGGTGCATTCACAGGAGCCATTAACATGCGCAAGGGCCGTGCAGAAATTGCCGATGGCGGAACGCTCTTCCTCGATGAAATTGGCGATTTGACGATGCAGACTCAGGTCAAGCTGTTGCGCTTTTTGCAAGAACGCACGTTCAGCCGTGTCGGCAGCAACGAAGAACTCCATTCCGATGTTCGTTTCTTGGCGGCCACAAGCCGCAACCTCGAAGAACTCATGGAAAAGAAGCTCTTCCGCGAAGACTTGTTCTACCGCTTGAATATTTTCCCGATTTCGATGCCGGATTTGGCAAAGCGCCAGAGCGACATTATTTTGCTTGCCGAGCATTTCATTGAAAAGATGAATCTTAGGTACGGCAAAAAGATTGTTCGCTTGTCCACAACAGCAATTAACCTTTTGATGAGTTATCATTGGCCGGGTAACGTCCGTGAACTTGAAAACTGCATTGAACGCGCCGTGCTTACGGCAACAGACGATTGCATCCATAGCTACAATCTTCCGCCTTCATTGCAGACTAGCTTAAGCACGGGTACCGGAAAGATTATTACCGACCACGCTCCGCTTGACGTGATGATGTGCAATTACGAAAAGGAATTGATCACAGAAGCTATCAAGCGCAACGACGGTAATATTTCGGCAGCGGGCCGCGAACTTGGCATTTCTCCGCGAATGATGAATTATCGAATGAATAAACTAGGATTGATTACAAAATAAAATGTTCGGTTTTTACAGAATCGCTTCTGTGTGCCCAACTTTGAAAGTTGCGGATACGGAATTCAATACTGATGAAATCATACGCTGCGGTCTCCTCGCCAAAAACGAAGGGGCCGCAGTTGTTGTTTTCCCTGAACTCTGCATTACGGGTTACACCTGTAGTGATTTGTTCCATCAAGAGCTTTTGCTGAAGAAATCGTTTGCATCGCTTTTGAAAATTGCAAAGGCGTTTGACGATTCCGACATGATTGTCGCTGTGGGGCTTCCGCTCCGGATGTTCGGTAAACTCTATAATTGCGCCGTCCTTTTGCAACGCGGAAAGATTATTGGAATTACGCCCAAAATCCATTTGCCGAACCAGCGTGAATTTTACGAAAAGCGCCATTTCAATAGCGGTCGCGATTTGCTAAGCGCAAACAGTGTTAAAACCGGCAGTTATGGAAAAGCTCCGCTCACGTATTCATTTGATGGCGTGGGCGAGGTTCCGATAACAAATTTCTTTATGGTAAACGGTAGCGAAGAAATACGCATTGGCGTGGAACTTTGCGAAGACTTGTGGACCGCGGCGCCGCCTAGCGGTGAACTCGCTTTGGCTGGCGCAAATGTGATTTTAAATTTGTCTGCAAGCGATGCGCTCGTGGGGAAGGGCGATTACCGCCGTAATCTCGTGATGAATCAGTCTGCACGCTGCATGGCGGCATACGTTTATGCATCTGCCGGCGTTCACGAATCCACGACCGACATGGTCTTTAGCGGTCATTTGATGATTGCCGAAAACGGCTCCATGCTCGCCGAACGCAAAAATTACAGTCGCAAAAGTGAAATTGTTTTTGCCGATATCGATGTACAGCGCTTGAACGCTCAACGTTTAAGCGAAGGTAGTTTCCAGGATTTCGATTCCACAGAATATTTTGCAAAGGCCGCAAATTTTGCATCACTTCCCGTTGTTGCGAAAGATTCTGAAACGCCCACGGAAGGTCTTAAATACCGCTACATTGTGCCGATGCCATTTGTTCCAAGCGACATTGCACATCGCGATTCCAACTGCCGCGAAATTTTCAATATCCAATGTGCAGGACTCGCCAAGCGTCTGGAATCGTCGTATGCCAAACGAGCCGTTCTCGGCCTCAGTGGCGGTCTAGATTCAACGCTTGCATTGCTTGTCGCTGTTGAAACATTCAAGTTGCTGAATCGCCCGCTGAACGAAATCCTCGTGATTACAATGCCTGGATTCGGAACGACCAAACGCACCAAAAACAACGCTGTTGCAATGGCGGAACTTTTGGGCGTTGAACTTCGAACAATTGATATCAAGCCTTCCTGCTTGCAGCATTTCAAGGACATCGGTCACGATGCCGCAAAGCTTGATGTGACGTACGAAAACGTACAGGCTCGTGAACGCACCAAGATCTTGATGGACTTGGCAAATAAGGAAAGCGGCATTGTCGTTGGAACGGGCGACCTTTCCGAAATCGCTCTTGGTTGGAGCACGTATAACGCCGATCATATGTCCATGTATGCGGTGAACTGCGATATTCCAAAGACGCTCGTGCGTCACGTTGTCGCATGGTACGCCGATCATGTGCAAGAATTGATGAGGGAGAGTGCTGCAAATTCCCAAGATTCTGCAAAAGCGCTCGCCGATGTTCTCCGAGACATCTTGGATACGCCTGTTTCACCAGAGCTTTTGCCCGCCGATAGCAACGGACAAATAGCGCAGAAAACAGAGTCCATTCTCGGGGCTTATGAAATCCATGATTTCTATCTGTATCATTTTACAAAATATGGTGCAGAACCACGCAAATTGCTTTACTTGGCCGAGAAAGCTTTTGGGGACAAAGTGGGCGAGGATGGTACCGCAATTCAGACGAAATACCCGCGTGAAGAACTTGTTCGCGTTCTTAAGCTCTTCTTGAAGCGCTTCTTTGCGCAGCAATTCAAGCGCAGCTGCATTCCGGATGGTCCAAAGGTCGGAACAATTTCGCTCTCTCCGCGAGCTGATTGGCGAATGCCCAGCGATGCATCTTCTGCGGACTGGCTCAAGGAAATCGAGAATCTCTAAACCGCGCCGCATTTTTTGCAATGACATCCCTGCCTCCGTGCGGGGATGTTTTTGCATTATAACTGCTGGCGCTTTTTTATCAAAAACAGTTTAACAATTTGGCATTCTTTTTGCAAACGTAAAACCCCGGAACATTTGTTCCGGGGTACTTTAGTCAACAGAGATACTTTTTGTAGTTGTTAGTTATTGGTTGTTGGTCGTTAGTTTAAGGCTTGGAAATTTCAGTAAGTTTTTTAACTAATGACTATTGACTAATAACTAAGTGCTAAATTACATGTTGCTGAAGATTTGGAATCCGCTGTAAGCTTCTTGACCGTGTTCAGCTTGGTCAAGGCCGCGCATTTCTTGCTTTTCAGTCACGCGGAGACCCATAGTCTTCTTGATGACGAAGAAGATGAGGCTTGCGGCTGCGAAGCACGGGACCGCGTAAGCGAGGACGCCAACAGCCTGAGTGCCGAGAGTGTAGTCACCAGTCATATCGAAGATACCGACAGCGAGCGTACCCCAGACACCGTTGACGAGGTGAACTGAGAGAGCACCGACCGGGTCATCCAAGTGCAAGCGGTCGAACATGAAGACTGCACCGACGACGAGCACACCAGCGATAGCGCCGATAATCCAGGAAGAAAGCGGGGTCACGACGTCTGCACCAGCGGTGATAGCGACGAGACCAGCAAGGCATCCGTTGAGGGCCATGGTGGCGTCCGGCTTCTTGGAAACGATCCAGCTTGTAAGCGTTGCGGTGATGATGCCTGCGACAGCAGCGAGGTTCGTGGTCACGAGAATCCAGCTAGTAGCCTTCGGGTCGCCGTTGAGAGCAGAACCGGCGTTGAATCCCCACCAACCGAACCAGAGCATGAACACACCGATTGTTGCAAGCGGAATGTTGTGAGCCGGGATAGCGTGAACCTTGCCACCGACATACTTACCGATACGCGGTCCGAGAATCATCACGCCAGCGAGAGCTGCCCAACCACCCACAGAGTGGACGAGGGTAGAACCGGCGAGGTCATGGAAACCGTGAGCACCGAAGGTGGAAAGCCAGCCGCCGCCCCATGTCCAGCTACCGACAACAGGGTAGACGAGAGCCACGTAGGCGATGGTGAAAACGAGGAAGGAGTTGAGCTTCACACGTTCAGCAACGGCACCGGACACAATCGTTGCGGCTGTTGCTGCAAACATTGCCTGGAACAGCCAGTCTGTGAACAACGTAAAGTGTCCGTTGTAGGCTGCGGTGAAGTTTGCCGGATTTGCCCAGTCGCCAATGCCGAAGCCTGCGAAACCGAGAATCCCGTTGAAAGTGCCCGGGTACATAAGGCCAAAGCCGAGCAAGGCGTACATCGTGATACCGATTGCCGGCACGGCGATGTTTTTGAAAGCGACGTTTGCAGAGCACTTAGCACGCACAAGGCCTGCTTCGACACATGCAAATCCGAGACCCATGATGAACACCAACATGGCGCTGATCATGATCCAAATGTTTTCCGTCATAAAGATGGCGTCGTTGACGGTTGCGACTGTTGCTACTTCGTTCATTTGTTTAAATCCTTTTTTTAGTTGATTGTTTGCTAACTAAACAAGTAGGCAGTAGGAAGCCGGAGGTAGGAAGTGAAAAAATCAATCGTGAAATTCACTGTCTACCGTCTACTGTCTACTTCCTACTGATGCTTATCCAATTGCCTCCGGGCCAGTTTCACCCGTGCGGATGCGGACGCACTGTTCAAGCGACGTGACGAAAATCTTTCCATCGCCGATTTCTCCTGTGCGAGCACCCTTGATGATGGCATCGATGCAGGGCTTTACGAATTCGTCGTTCACTGCAATCTTGAGGCAAATTTTCTTCAACAAATTAACTTCGGTAACAACGCCACGGAAACGTTGGTTGTATCCCTTCTGCTGGCCGCAGCCAAGTACGTTAGTGACAGACATCTTGTAAATCTTATTTTCGTAAAGAGCTTGCTTTACGAAGTTAAGCCGTTCTGGTTGAATGTAAGCTGTGACGAGCTTCATGATTGTATCCTTTTTTGAGGTTTTCTTTTTGTTCGCAGCCGTATTTGCAAAATGTGTGCCAAAAATTTTTCCGACACATAAAAAAGCCCGCAATCCCTTATTCTATGCGGGTTGCGGGGCGGTGTAGGGGAGTTAAATCCCTTAAATGAAAGATTTACAAGAATTGTAAGAAAGGCTTTTTATTTACAGAGCGTGAAAATTCTTTTAAAAGTCTTCCGGGATGATCCCTGTTTCCTGGATCTGGTCGCATTCAGAAATCATTAAAGGAACAACTGATGTCATCATATTTTTACCAGTTACAGCTTCAAAGTATCCCGTGATTTTATTTCCTTCACAAGAGACTTGAAGGGGAATACCTTCCTCTTCGGCAATTTCTTCTTTCGCCGAAGCACATTCTGCGTCTATTACACTTTGAGGAACACTGGGATCGAATTCTTCTACAAGCTTAATTATTTGGACGCCGTTGTTGAATGAAGCTGTTCCGGTTATGGTCACGGAGTCCGGAGCGGATGCGATCATGGAAAAGTTGTTTTCGGAGTCTTCGAGAATTTGACAAGTGGCCTTTCCTGTTTTTGTTGATGGAGGTGGAGTGGGTGGGTCGTTTTCGATTTGTCCGGGATTTGGATCCTCACTAGATACTGATGAATATTTTTTTGAAAATTCTTTGCAAGCTTGCTGTGCTGATGCAAGAGTTTGATCAATATTCATATAGGATTTTTCTATTGATTTGACCGTTATCGAATAATCGGTACAGCTTACGGTTGCATTCTTTTCCGCAGCCTCCATTTTATTTTCTGTACATGTTTTTTGAATTTCAGTTACAGGGACAGATTCATCGTATAAGGTCGTTATTTCAAGCTCAACTTTATTCCCTTTTAAAATTTTTGCAGTTGTCGTGGTGATAAAGCCGTTTGCTATCGCGGTTTTCAATTCGACAGAATTCTGAGAAAGCAACTTAGCCGAACATTCGTTCTGGGTTACTTTAACGGGACCATTTGAGGGTGCTACCGTATTTTCCGTTGAGCAGGCCGTCAAAGCCAATAACATTGATGCCGAATAGGATATAAATTTTTTTATCATATAACGCCTTTATGTGTTGTCAGAACAGACAAATTTATTTTAAATCTACAATTTTTTATATAAAAAAAGAAATTATTGGCGAACCAAAACGACATGAATACAGCACAAGATTTTTTCGAAGATCTTCACAAGAAAACTCTAAAGGAATATATTTCTGAAATTCTTTAGTTTACATAATCCGCATTATCGGCAATATTGATTTAGAAAGGGGAGTCCGGCATTTCTTTTACCTCAAACCCAATCTGTCATGCCCGCCGCCGAGCGTACATCTTCATCTGGAGCGTGTTTGTTTCACATTAAAACGATTTTTGACGCTTTTTATTGGCATGGTATTTGCTATCTTTATGTCGGAATTGTAAAACAGATGTCCTCACGGACAATTTTTAAAGGAATATTGATATATCATGGCTGAAGAAAAGAATCCGGAACAGAATGTTGAACCGAACGATGCTGATCGTGCTCAATTTGAACAGGATGTGCTGAAAGCCGCCCAGGACGCGATGAATCTCGAAGCTGAAGTCAATGCTTCGGCAAGCTCAGCAACCGGCAATGCCAACGCCGAAAAGCCTGCTGACGCCGAAGGTCAAAATGCAGAAGCACCAAAGGCCGAAGAAAAAGCCGCTGAACAGCCCGCAGCACCTTCCGCCGAAGAAATTCTGAAACAGCAGCTCGCCGATGCCAACGACCGCAACTTGCGCCTGATGGCCGAATTCGAAAACTTCCGCCGCCGTAACGCCAAAGAACAGCTCGAACTCATCGAAACAGCCAACGGCAAGCTCCTCGAAAAGCTCTCCGAAGTCCAGGACAATTTCGAACGTGCTTTCGCCAGCGAAAACAAGGCTAAAGATCTCGAAGCTTTCGAAAAAGGCATGCAGATGATTTACAACCAGTTCGCTAAGGTTCTCACGGACGCAGGCCTCGAACAAATCGACCCGACCGGCAAGGAATTCGACCCGAACCTCCACGAAGCTCTGATGCAGCAGCCCTCCGAAACTATCCCGGAAGGTCATGTTGTCACCGTATTCCAGAAGGGTTACAAGCTCAAGAACAAAATCTTGAAGACCGCCAAGGTTATCGTTTCCTCCGGAAAGTAACCTAATCTTCCCCGTTTTTCAGCCCGACACTCCCCTGTGTGCGGGCTTTTTTATATCCCCCGCTTTTGATAAATTGACAATAGAGATTTACGCAAGCGATTAACCGCAAACATTTTCAGATATATCTTTGTTATTGGGTGTAGGAATTAACAAGGAATGGAGATCAAGATGTTTGGTAAAATCTTAACCGTTTCAGCGGTATTGGCTTGCGCTGCATTTGCACAGCATCCTATAATCACGACAAAGTATACGGCAGACCCCGCCCCCTATGTGCACGGCGACACGGTGTACCTTTACACGACCCACGACGACGACAACGCCGACGGGTTCATGATGTACGACTGGCTTTTGTACACCTCCACCGACATGGTCAACTGGACGGATCACGGCTCGGTCGCATCCCTCAGCGATTTCAAGTGGTATAACTCCAACAACGGCGCATGGGCGGAACAGGTCATCGAACGCGACGGCAAATGGTACATGTACTGCCCCATCCACGGTCACGGAATTTCGGTGCTCGTATCGGACAGTCCTTACGGCCCCTTCAAGGATCCGCTCAACGGCCAGCTCGTATGGCAGCGCCAACACTGGAACGATATCGACCCTACCGTTTGGATTGACGATGATGGCCAAGCTTACATGTACTGGGGCAACCCGGAACTCTACATGATCAAGCTGAAAAAGGACATGATCCACACGGAAGGTTCCATCGTGACCTACCCCAAAATCAAGGACTACCAGGAAGGGCCGTGGTTCTACAAACATGGCAAGTATTATTATATGGCGTTCGCCTCCACTTGCTGCTCCGAGGGCATCGGGTATGCTATGAGCGACTCCCCCACTGGTCCGTGGAATTACAAGGGCGATATCATGCCGCATTCCCCGAAAAGCCGCGGCAACCACCCGGGCATCATCGACTACAAGGGAAAATCTTACGTTTTCGGCCTGAATTACCTGCTCTGGGCGGAATACCAGGCTAAAATCGGACAGGCCTACAAGCATGCGGAACGCCGCTCGGTCTCCGTGGCCGAGATGCACTATAATGCCGACGGCACCATCCAGAAAATCGACTTCTGGCCCGAAAATGGCGTGGCGCAAGTGGAAGATTTTGACCCGTACAAGCGCGTCGAAGCTGAAACAATGTCTTGGAGCGAAGGTGTCAAGAGCCGTAACGCCAAGGACGTGGGCAACGTCATCCTCACCAACATCGGCAACGGTGACTACACCAAAATTAGCGGCGTGGAATTCGGCGATGCAGGCGCAGAAAGTTTTTCTGCATCGGTGCTAAATGTCAAGAAGGCATCGAGTATCACGGTTCGCCTGGACAAGGTGGACGGCGAAATTGTTGGCAAGGCGGAATTTTCCGCAGACGGCCTCGTAACAGTTCCGCTTACAGGCGCTGTCGGCAAACACGACGTGTTCTTCGTGTTCGCGGGCGATTTCGAAGCGGACTACTGGGAATTCGAGGACAGCAAAACGGCCATTCCGCAAAGCCCGTTCTGCAAGGCTAAACTCAAAGATGCAGAAGCCAAGTGTGATGTTCCAGTCGTAGGTGCAAGCGTTGAAGGCCCCGCAAACTTTATTGACTTCGAAAATTACGATGTGGGCGGTGCAGGTAAGGCCTACTACGACATGGATTCCGAAAATCAAGGCAAGGAATACCGCGAAGACCGCGTGGACATCGTGAAGAACGGCGACGGCTTTGCAGTGGGCTACACGCAGAAAGGCGAATGGCTGGAATACACCGTGAACGTCGAAACTAGCGGAACCCTCCCCTTCGAACTTTCTTACGCAACAGGCATGGAAAGCGCAAGCGTACGATTCTTTATGGACAATGAACCCATCACCGATACACTCTCGCTTTCTGGAACCGATGACTTCGATACATACGCTACGTACAAAGGCAAAACAACCAAGGAACTCACCAAAGGCGAACACGTGCTCAAAGTCCTAATAACAAGCGACTACGTAAACCTCGACTGGATTGCCTTCGGTAAAATTGATGGCGATATTATGGACAAGCGCAATGGCACCACGGGCATCTTGCCGAAATTTGCTTCGGATGCTGCAAACGCTTTCGCAAAAAACGCAGGTGTTTACAAAGTCTTTGACTTGATGGGCAACATGCTCGGCAAAATCCGCTTAAACGCCGGAGCAACACTGACAGAAATCAAGAACGGACTCAAAATTGCCGGTTATCACAACGGAGCTTATATCGTTCGCAACGCCATCGGACAGACCTTTAGAGTTAACTTCGGAAAGTGACACGGAGTATCATCCTGAGCGAAAAATCCTCCCCAGTGGAGGATTTTTTTCCTATCTATTCAGAAAAACAATATTCTTAATATATTACTTGTAATTTTGCTTAAAATATTGTATTTTTAGAAAGGAGGTTTCTTATGCCTTGTATTTTGCCGGTATCCGATTTGCGTAATTACAACGAAGTTCTTCAGAATGTATCTGAAAAGTCTCCAGTATTCCTAACCAAAAATGGTCGGGGTTGCTATGTTGTCATTGACATTAAGGAGTACGAACGGATGGTTGCAGCTTTGAAACTCCAGAAGGCTCTTGCCGAGGGTGAACGATCCGCTGAACAGGGTGGCTGGCTTTCCGCAGCCGATGTGCGGAAGAAATACGAGGTGTAGATGCCCGTCATCATTTTTTCGCCAAAGGCCTCCGAGGATTTGGATTCAATCAAAGCGTATATAGAATCTGAATTGGGCAGTCCTCAAGCGGCAAATAAAAAGGTTCTTGAAATCCTTGATGCCATCGACAACCTAGCCATTTTTCCTGAAATAGGTCCATCCTTAAAAGGCAAAGTAGATTCATTGAGTCGATATCGATGTTTATCTGTGTCGAATTGTATTGTCTTTTATCGAATTGAACTTGACAAGGTACTTATTATCCGCATATTGAATAGTCGAATGAACTATTTGAAAATTTTGGAATTGTAGTATTCTCCCCCAACCTATTTAATACATCACCGAAACCTTCCCGCCCTACGGTCGTCAGGATGACGTCGTGGGGCGTTATTTTTTGAAACAGCCCTAAATTTGCCCGTTTTTAGCTCAAAAAAATGTTTCAGAACGAAACAAAAAGGGTGTTTTTCGGGGTTGGCACGGCTTTTGCTAATATATCGGCGTAAAAAACTCCCCGCTCAAACAAAAACACTGGGGATCAAGAATTTAAAATAGGAGATTAAAATCATGGGTAAGATTATCGGTATTGACTTGGGAACGACCAACAGCTGCGTGTCCGTGATGGAAGGCGGCAAGCCGGTCGTCATCGCTAACGCGGAAGGTTTCCGCACCACCCCGTCCATTGTCGCTTTCGGCAAGAACGGCGAACGTCTGGTGGGCCACGTGGCAAAGCGTCAGGCCATCACCAACCCCGAAAAGACTATCTACTCCATCAAGCGTTTCATGGGCCGTACGGCCGGCGAATGCTCCGCTGCCGAAAAGAACATGCCCTACAAGCTGGTGGGCACGGGTTCTGACCCGGTGCGCGTGCAGGTGGACGACAAGCAGTTCGCTCCTCCCGAGATTTCGGCCATGGTTCTCCAGACCATGAAGAAGATTGCCGAAGACTACCTGGGCCAGCCGGTGACGCAGGCCGTGATTACGGTCCCCGCCTACTTTAACGACTCCCAGCGTCAGGCTACGAAGGACGCCGGCAAGATCGCTGGCCTCGAAGTGCTCCGTATCGTGAACGAACCGACGGCTGCCGCCCTTGCCTACGGTCTTGACTCCAAGAAGAGCGAAAAGGTCGCCGTGTATGACCTCGGTGGCGGTACGTTCGATATCTCTATCCTGGAAATCGACGACGGCATGTTCAGCGTGAAGGCCACCAACGGCGATACGATGCTCGGCGGTGACAACTTCGACGAAGTCATCATCGACTGGATCAACGACGAATTCAAGAAGGACAATCCGGGCATCGACCTGAAGAAGGACAAGATGGCCCTGCAACGTTTGAAGGACGCCGCTGAAAAGGCGAAGATCGACCTTTCTGCCACGACTTCGACCAACATCAACCTCCCGTTCATCACTGCCGACGCTACTGGCCCGAAACACTTGGACCTCACGCTCAGCCGTGCAAAGTTCGACCAGCTGACCGCCCACCTGGTGGAACGCTCCATGGAACCGTGCCGCAAGGCTATCAAGGACTCCGGTCTTTCTTTGAGCGAAATCGACGAGGTGATCCTGGTCGGTGGTTCTACCCGTATCCCGGCCGTGCAGGAAGCTGTGCGCAAGTTCTTCGGCAAGGAACCGAACAAGACTGTGAACCCGGACGAAGTGGTGGCTATCGGTGCCGCCATCCAGGGTGCCGTGCTTAGCGGCGACTCCTCCGTGAAGGACGTGTTGCTCCTCGACGTGACCCCGCTTTCCCTGGGTATCGAGACTCTCGGTGGCGTGATGACCAAGCTCATCGACCGTAACACCACGATTCCGACCAAGAAGAGCCAGGTGTTCTCTACCGCCGAAGACAACCAGCCGGCCGTGACGATTCACGTGTTGCAGGGCGAACGCGAATTTGCCCGCGACAACCGTACGCTCGGCAAGTTCGACTTGACCGACCTTCCGAAGAAGCCGCGTGGCGTGCCGCAGATCGAAGTGACCTTCGATATCGATGCAAACGGCATTGTGCACGTGTCTGCTAAGGACAAGGAAACCGGCAAGGAACAGTCCATCAAGATTACTTCTTCCAGCGGCTTGTCTGAAGACGAAATCAACAAGATGGTGAAGGATGCCGAAGCTAACGCTGCCAAGGACAAGGAACAGCGCGAACTTGTGGACATCAGGAACCAGGCCGAACAGATGGCTTACCAGGCTGAAGGTCAGCTCAAGGAATTTGGCGACAAGCTCCCGGCCGACACCAAGAGCCAGCTGCAAGCAGCCATCGACGACATCAAGGCCAAGAAGGACAACGGCACCAAGGAAGAGATCAAGGCCGCTATGGACAAGCTCCAGGGCATGATCAGCTCCATGGCCCAGGCCGCCGGTGCAAACCAGGCCCAGCCGGGTCCGCAGCCGGGCGCTTCTGAACAGCCGAAGAACGACAAGAAGGGCGACGGTCCGGAAGTCGTCGACGCTGAAGTGGTTGACTAATTTAGTAGGAAGTAGACGGTAGGAAGTAGGAAGTGTCATCCTGAGCGAAGGGTTTTACCCGAAGCCGAAGGATCTAAAACATTAGTTTATACATCCTCCATCTGCAACTTACAAAATAGGATTCGCTCTCTTTTAGGGAGCAATCCTTTTTGTGTAAATAAGGGTATCTGTTTATTAGTATGAATTAGGACGTTTGCAGTTACTAAAGGACAACAAAGCTTTTCCCTGTCTACTGTCTACTTCCTACTGTCTACTAAATGCCGAAGGCATATTATGGCTGAAAAAAGAGATTATTACGAAGTTCTAGGCGTCGGCAAGGACGCAAGTGCTGATGAAATCAAGCACGCGTACAAGAAGCTTGCCATCAAGTACCACCCGGACAAGAACCCGGGCGACAAAGAAGCCGAAGAGAAGTTCAAGGAGGCTGCCGAGGCCTACGACGTGCTCAGCAACCCCGAAAAGCGTAAACAGTACGACCAGTTCGGCTTTAACGCCCCCGGTGGCGGTTTTGGTGGCGGCGGGTTTGGTGGAGCTGGCTTCGACCTCAACGACATTTTCTCGCAATTCGGCGATATTTTCGGTGGCGGATTCGGCTTTGGCGGCGGTGGCCGTCGTGGCGGTGCTCGCAAGGCCGGTCCTCCGCGCGGAAACGATTTGCAGATCAAGGTGGCGCTCAGCTACAAGGAAATCTTCGAAGGCTGCACCAAGAAGGTTCGCCTGAAACGCTACACGCCGTGTACGGAATGTAACGGCAAGGGCGGCCAGGACATCAAGGAATGCAGCACCTGCCATGGAACGGGTCGTGTGCGCCGCTCTACGGGCGGATTTTTCCAGATGATTACCGAGAGCGCCTGCCCCACCTGTAATGGTACGGGTGAAGTTATCGCGAAACCGTGTAGCAACTGCCATGGCGAAGGCCGTGTGCAGGAAACGGAAGAGATTTCCATCAAGATTCCGGCGGGCGTTGCCGAGGGCCAGTACCTGAACCTGCGTGGCGAAGGCAACTGCGGGCCTCGCGGCGGTGCCTGCGGCGACTTGCTGGTGGTGATTGCCGAAAAGCCCGATGACTTCTTCAGCCGCGAAGGCGACGACTTGCACTGCGAAGTCAAGGTGCCTATCCACAAACTGGTCCTTGGCGGGACTCAGCGCATTCCGACGCTTGACGGTAAAGAGGTGCAGATCAAGATTGCGGCCGGTACGCAGGCGGGCTCCATTTTGCGTTTGCGTGACCAGGGCCTGTACCCGCTGAACAAGCGCGGCGACCGCGGAAGCCTCTACGTGCAAATTGGCGTGGACATTCCGAAGGACATCTCTCGCGAAGAGAAGGAGCTTTACCAGAAGCTCGCCGAACTCCGCAAGGACAAGGAATCCGCTCAAGAAGAAAGTTTCCTCGAGAAGATGAAGAATCTTTTTAAGTGACGCGCAGCGTCATCCTGAGCGAAGGGCAAAGCCCGTAGTCGAAGGATCCAGTAATATCCCGAACGTGAATAGCGTCCGGGATTTTTATTTTATAGTAACACATTTCCGCTCCTTAGGTGTTTAATAAATAAAAGCACAGAATGCTCATTATTAAGGAGTCCGAAATTGAAGTACGTCATCTTGAACGCAAGCCCGCGCCCGAACAGCAATATCAGCCAAATGCTTGGGATTGTCCGCAACGAACTGTTGGCCTGTGGCGATAGAGTCCTTTATATCGATGTTTGCAAATTGCAATTTCGCCCGTGCATTGGTTGCATGAAATGCCGTAGCACACACGACTGCGTTATGCCTGATGACGATGCTAAGCAAGTTTTGCAACTCGTACAAGATTGTGATGCTCTAATCGTAGGCTCGCCGTGCTACTGGGGCAATATGACGGGGCAACTCAAAATGCTTTTTGACCGCTGGGTTTACGGCATGATGGACCACAGCGAAAGCGGCTACCCGATTCCGCTTCTCAAAGGCAAAAAGGCTGTCCTCATTACCACCTGCTCGACCCCATGGCCGTTCAACATCCTGTTCAAGCAATCCGCAGGGACTGTCCGTGCGCTCAAGGAAGTTCTTTGCTGGAGCGGCTTCAAGATTGCAGGCATTCTGCAAAAGGGCGACACCGTCAAGAACAAAGATCTCACCTCGCGCGAAATCGCCAAATGCCGTAGCTTCGCAAACAAGCTCCACCACGCGTATTTGTAATCCTCATCGCTAAAAATTACTTGAATTTTTTCTGATAAACAGTCTTCCCTGCACCCTTGATGCGCACGATAAACGGCGTTTTCGCTAAGTGCGCAACAGTCACAACGGCTGAACCGTCAATGGAGCGACGCATCAGGAGAACGCCCTGCAAGTCATGAATCGTGAGCTGTAGTAGCGCATTCCCGGACTGCGAGGATTTTACGGATTGCGCAACTTTTCCCGGTGCATTCCCGGCGATGTTCACAAGCAGGTCTCCCCCGCTTTTTGTGACCGAGATTTTCCCGGCACCTTGCGCAACTCTTGAAGCTATTCGCAGATCAAGATTCACCTTGCCTGAATCTGGCTCCTCATACGGATGTTCCGGGTCATCGACAATGACCTTGATATCGACTGTACTTTCGCAACCATAAGAATTCACGTACGTTCCTGTGTAAACGCCGCTGCTTTGCCATTGCATATTCTTGAAACGAACTTCACGGCCCAGGTAATAGAAGTCGTTCGGGCCTTTCCAAGTCCAGCGGCCACCTTCCCAAGGGTGTGGACCAATCACAAGCGAATCACCGGGATTGACCTTGACTTCGGTCGTCTCGTTCCAGCCGCCATTGTGAATCTTGGCATACGGAATGATCGTGCTTGCTTCGCACGTGCCGCCAGTTGCATTTTCAATGACCATCGTAACGATGGATTGTTTGCCTACAGTAACCGTAATCGCTTTGTTTGCGACATCAATATCAGCATCATCTTTGAGTGCAGCCGGGAGCGTAAAGCGGTGGACTTTAGCCTTCTTGCCTATTGTCGTGAACTTGCTCAAGTCAAACGTGTATTTTGCATCGCTAGAGCCCGTATTCAGCACCACGAGCACAAGCGAACTGTCTTCACGGATGGCGGCAAGCGTGTTGCTGTTGTCGCTATCGATAAAGCGCGAACCCGGTCGGATGGCGCGGCTAAACGCAGCATGCATGTAGAATCGCGGCGCATAAGAAAACGTCTGCTTTTTGTGGTCTGCGGTAATCGTACGCCAGTTCTCGGCTGGGTCAGAAAGCTGCCA
Organism: Fibrobacter sp. UWB4; assembly: GCF_002210345.1. Classification (NCBI taxonomy): domain Bacteria; kingdom Pseudomonadati; phylum Fibrobacterota; class Fibrobacteria; order Fibrobacterales; family Fibrobacteraceae; genus Fibrobacter; species Fibrobacter sp. UWB4. The sequence continues at coordinate 963,348 of NZ_MWQI01000001.1, forward strand.
ATCGACCCAGGCGCTTGCATGCATATCGCGGAGATCGTGCAAAATCACATCGGCCATCCAAAGCGTAATGTCGAGGTCGCCACTGCGGTGGAGCGGTCCTGATTCGGATTGCCACACGCGCTTGTCGGCAGCAAATGCAGCATTGTAAAGCTTAGCACGGGAATCGTAACCGGAATAGCTATGCGTATTCACCTGGAACATGTAAGAACGCGCTTCGGCACTATAGCTGTTGAAACGAGCCAAGGCATCGCCAATGTTTGATTCATCGGCCGCACTTACGGAAGTTGCAGGGAACAGGCCTTTCGCTTTGAGCGCCTTGCCAAGCTCCACAATCATTTCGGACTGTTTGTTCTTGAAGCCGCAGCCTTCCTGGTCGCCATTTGCTTTCCACCAGCCTGCACTCGGCTCATTGAACGGCTCAATCGTGCGGAACGTGATGCCCCATTCTTCCTTGAAATGTTTTGCGACTTCGGAGAGGTAATCCGCAAAATCGTCAAAGTAGTCGGACTTGAGATTGTCGGCGCCATTGACACCGCCCGAAACGCAACCGCTGTTCGTCATCCACCACGGCGGGGAATTCGAAAATGCTTCGAAAATCGGGTCCTTTGCCATTTTAGCAAGAGCAAATGCGATGTTGCGCTGGTTCGGGTCTGCCGTCCAGTCGTAATCGCCCTTTTCCGTCGACTTGTAGCCGGGAACGGCGGCTCCCCCATCGCCCTTGGTCAAATGGTTATGGCCGGGCTGGTCGCCACCGCCGATGTTATAGCGGAAAATATTGTAGCCAAGCCCTGTGTCTGGGTCGGCAACTGCGCCCAAAAGCTTCGTGTAGTTAGCCTTGTCCCAGCCACCGACGAGTTCAGCCCACCAGCAAAGGCTTGTCCCCCAGCCTTCAAAAAGCTGGTATTTTTTGCCTGGGTCCACGACGACCTTCGTCTGGGCCTGGGCGGCACTGTAAGCAAAGGTAGCGGCTGTCGCAATAAAAATCAGTTTACTCTTCAATTTCTCAACCCCATGTATCGGCGCATCTTGAAGTGCGCGGTTCTTTACTCTCTAAAAATCCATTATTTTACGAAAAAGCGGACACCCCAACACAAGAAATTATTGACTAATTGTCATTTTACAGCACATTCGTACAAAAAAAAGGAACCCGCTCCTCAAGGAAGCGGGTGCTCAATAACTTTTCAGCGTTCTTTCACGATTGCTATTTAGTCGTTCTTGGACTTGTGAGCATATCCATAACCATAGTAACCGTAATAGCCGTAGTAACCGTAATAGCCGTAGTAACCGTGTCTGTGTTCGCTATGGTTCAGCACAAACGCCTTGGGCTTATCGCAGTAGCGCTCCAAAGTCTGTATGGATTCCTTGATAGAATCCATAGAATGACGGCCATAGTGCAACACAACAAGGGCAAAGTCAATCAACGGGCAAATCATGTATGCATCCGTCACCATATTCATCGGTGGAGTATCGATAATAATGGTGTCGTACTGCGGGCGAATTTTGTCAAGTAAATTCTTAAGCATGTCGCCACGCAATAGCTCAAACGCAGAAAGAGTAAACTTTCCTGATTCCAAGATATCAAGGTTCGGAAGGCTTGTGCTCGTGATTTTCGCGTTTTCAAAAGCAACTTTCCCCATAAGAACATCGGCAAGGCCAACTTTGGTAAAGCGGCACGAAGCCTTTCTCATATCGGCATCAATATACAAGGTCTTCTTCCCGACCATGGCAAATGTAGCTGCAAGGTTCGTTGAAATAAAGCTCTTACCGGCACGAGGCGTAATACCTGTCACCATGATCACCTGATGTTCCTTATTTATATTGAACGAAAAATCTATCGCTGTAAGAATGGAGCGAATCGATTCGCTAAGAGGATCGTCAGGATTTGTCTGAACATGAGTTTGTCTTGTCTTTTTAAACTTATAGTTCAAGTTAGTGTCAGAATTTTCAGGAACCCTGGCAAGTACACTTGTATTCGTTTCGCGTTCGATGTCCGTAACGCTGCGGACACCATTATGCATCATACGCAAGAGGAATACCAAGAGAACGCCAAGCATAAATGAAGCCGCCACAGAACATATAATGATGTTCATTTTCTTCGGCTTGCTCGGAGCTCCGTTAATCTGCGCGAAGTCAACAATGCGAACGTTACCCACTTCACCTGCACGCACAACGCGCAACTGCTGGATGTTGTTCAACATGGTTGTATAAATTTCGTTATTGACCGCCACGTCTTCCTTCAAGCGAGCCACTTCCTGTTGCGTCAAAGGCATCTTTTCAGCATTTTTCTTTAACTTGCCAAGTTCAGCTCTTAAACGATTCTGCTGACGAATAAGTGTCTGAACACTTGGGTGTTCTTCCTTGAACAAACGCATGGCGGCTTGTTTTTGCTGCTCCAATTCCAAGATTTGGCTTTGGATTGTGCTTTCTTTGTTCAAATGAGCACTCGTTTCGCCAGTCATATCCACAGAACCAATGCTATGACGATAATCGGCTAAAATCTTTTCGACACTGTCTAGTTTTGCCTTCACACCAGGGAGCTGCTTTTCCAAGAATTCGAGAGTCTTTGCAGCTTCGGCACTGCGCATTTCAACATTTTGGCGCAAGTAAGTCTTAGCAACCGTATTTAAGATCGATGCAGCCCTATCAGGATAACGATGATTGAAACTAGCTTCGATGATACCGCTCTTCTTGCCTTTTTCAGCAACTTTAAGTCCACCCTTCAATGCAGCAATGGCCCCTAGTAATCCCGATTGAGAAAGGATAAATTCCTGGCCTGGCATTGCAAGCATCTTTGAAACATGAATATCGAGAGTATCACCTGCGTAAGCCGCCCTGAACATGGTACCGACTTTGCCTTTCAGAATGACTTGTTCTTCAGGAGAAATGACTTCGTATGTATTTTCATCGACGGTTCTAGCCATCCACTTTCCCGCACGGGCTAGCGCAGGAATGTAGAGGGAATCCAGGTCCATTCGCCCTTCCTTATGCGTAAAGCGATCGACTGCACCAACTGGCGTTGCATTGAAACAAAGATGTTCGGCTTCGACGACATAGCTCAAAACCATGCGGCTCTTGATAAGCTCAATTTCGGCATCGGCCGGGCTAGCAACATCAAGGATGGAACCCATCTCGCCCATCGCCTTCGTCGCGTTACCGCCCTTTGCATCAATTTGCAACAAAATATCGCTAGTGTACTGTGGACGCTGCCAGTTTGCAATAGAATAACCGATAACGCCGCCTACCAGAATAAACAGCAATAACGTGAATTTCTTTTCCCAGAGGATTTGCATTGCTTCAAGCAACGTGATTGTGTTGCTGTCTGAAGGCAACGGAATTGTAGCTTGACTTACAATTTTTTTCTCTTCTTTTTCTTCCATAAGCTATCCTAATTATGTAAAGCAATCACAAATAGTTTGAATTATAAAAGCTTTTGAACAAGTGGAAAATTAGTTTATTTTTCACTGATAATCAACTTATTTTTTATAAACAAGCTTTATTATATAAAACGCTATCCAACCATTTAGGTTGGATAGTCTTTACTTTGTCAAAGCAATCGCTTTATCCATCACTTTGCAAAAGGAACGAGTTCCACACGACGATTTTGGGCACGGCCGGCAGCATCACCATTATCGGCAATCGGCTTGGACGGGCCATAACCAACTGCACGCAGACGGCTGCTATTCACGCCACGCTTTTCAAGATAAGCGACCACGGCTTGGGCACGAGATTCAGAGAGCTTCTGGTTCTTGACGTCAGAGCCCTTGTTATCGGTATGGCCCTGAACTTCGAGATTCGCTTCTGGAATCCTGTTCATAAGATCGGCAATATCGTTAAGAGTCCCGTAGCTTTTCTTGGTGAGCTTTGCGGAACCGGTCTTGAACTGAATTCCCTTCTTAAGCTGGTCGAGGTCTTCCTTCTTGTTAATCGGGCAGCCTTCGCCGTCAACACGGATTCCCGGGAGTGTATTAGGGCACTTGTCGATAACGTCGGCAACACCGTCCTTATCGAAGTCTGGCAAGCAGCCTGTAGAGTCTACGGCGTGACCTGCCGGAGTACCCGGGCACTTGTCCTTAAAGTCTGCAATACCATCATTATCGCTGTCAAGCATACAGCCGTTCGGGCCAACTTCTGCACCGCGCTGGGTATTTGGACACTTGTCGAGGTAATCAGCAACACCGTCCTTGTCATGGTCCATTGGGCAACCCGTAAAGTCTACAGGAATACCGGCCGGGGTGTTCGGGCACTTGTCGAGATTGTCTGCAACACCATCCTTGTCAAAGTCAAGCATGCAACCTGTAGAATCCACAGAAAGGCCTGCAGCCGTATTCGGGCACCTGTCGCTTACGTTAGGAATACCGTCGTTGTCAGAGTCAACGCGGGCAAGGGAATCTGCAATTGCTCTTTCACGAGCGAGTTTTGCTGCATCTTCAACAGGGCATCCTTCGGCATCGACCTTAACGCCCTTTTCTGTACGGGCGCACTTGTCTTCATTGTCCGGGATGCCATCGCCATCGGAATCCTCCGACTTGGGCGCTGCATCAAATTTGACGCTCAAGAGGGCTGAACCGGAAAGAAGCGGAACGCTGGTATAACCATAGTTTGCCTTGACGCCTCTCTGGCCTTGGTAATAGATGATATGATCCCTACCATATTTAACATCAGCATAGTGGTCGAAACCACTCTGGAATAGACGGGCTGCAAAGTCCATACCAAAAGCAAAATCAATATCATGCGGGAAGTGGAAACGGACACCCGGAGTGATAAGCATCGGGTCTACAAGCGGATCGAACGAATAGCGTCCGTTATCCATCAAACGCATTTCGCCAGAGAATTCCAGGAACGGAGTCATCCAGGAAGTCGCATTCCAGTTCAAGCCCGTGCTATAGACAAATGTTTGAGTCAAGCTATAGCTAGCCGGTGAAACATAGCTTGCAGCCAGGTTCCACACAATCGGAGCACCGATCTTGTTGAAGTCGAATGTGAATGCGAGGCCTGCACCAAAAGTCCACCTATCTGCAGTAAACGGGTGCGTATAGCCATTGCCGTTCAGGTACCAGGCATGGCGAGGACGCACACCAGCACATTCCTCACCTGTCGGGACATAGAGGTCGAGCATCAAGGCCATACTATAGACACCGGCCGATGCAAACGGAAGACCTATTTTTGCAAAGACATCCAAGTCACCACGGCTGGTTGTCCACATATTCGCCGTTCCACCCCACTTGGAATTGGCGTGTTCATAGTAAAGCGGGAGAGACATGCCGACATCGATGAAATCCAGGACGCCCACTTCAACAAATATGTTTCCTGAAAGGGATGCGTCAGCATCATTGAAGGCGTATCTTTTCCCATTTACTTCATAGATACCGCCACGAGAAAGTCCCCAGGAGCCAATTGTAAGATTACCGCTCGCCCCGAGATTGACTTGCCATTGACCAAGGGTCTTTGCATTGATTTCATGCAAACCCTCCGATCCACCCAGCATTCCAGCCTGAGCAAAAGCCAGAGTACTAGATAACAAACCTAGAGTGATGATTTTTTTCATATTTTATCCTTCTTTTGAGTTTGTCTTTGTTGTTAAGACTTTTGTTCCTCTGATACTGACTTTCTTAGAATCGTTTTATTAAACTTTTCTGGAGTCGTGAACGTAGGGACAATTTCGTGCAAAGCGCGGATGGCGATTTCATCATTATTTTCAGAAGCCGCACTCTTAAGCTTCCACAGTTCGTTGATGAACTTGGATGTGTCAATATCGATTTGCTTGCCTATGAAGATAAGCTTGTTCTTGGTCTTCTTCAGGCCTTCTTCGTTCATCAAGAGCTCTTCCTTAATTTTCTCCCCTGGACGGAGTCCCGTGAACACAATCGGCACATCTTTATACGGCACCTTGCCATACATGCGGATCAAGTTTTCGGCTAGTGTTACAATCTTGACCGGCATACCCATATCAAGCACGAAGATTTCGCCACCATGAGCGATACTTGCGGCTTCGAGCACAAGGCTCACGGCTTCAGGAATTGTCATGAAGTAGCGGATGATTTCAGGATGTGTTACCGTAACAGGTTTACCCTGTTCTATCTGACGCTTGAATAGCGGTATTACGCTTCCGTTACTGCCAAGAACATTGCCAAAGCGCGTTACAACAAACTCTGTATTGCTATCCTTTTGCATGGACATAAAGCGAACGATCATTTCGCAGCAGCGCTTGGAAGCGCCCATGACATTTGTCGGATTTACAGCTTTATCCGTACTGATCATCACGAATTTTTTGGCGCTGTTGAACATGGCTAGTGTAGCAACATTAAACGTGCCGATAACATTGTTCTTGATCGCTTCCATCGGATTGTTTTCCATCAGGGGCACATGCTTGTGTGCTGCCGCATGGAATATGATTTCTGGATGGTAAGTTTTGAAAATCTGGTTCATACGGAAATAGTCTCGGACACTTGCGATGAGGGTCACAAGGTTCAGCGAACTACCATATTCCATGACCAGTTCCTGCTGGATATCGTAGGCGTTGTTTTCGTAGATATCGACAATGATAATTTGTTTAGGATTGTACTTTGCTATTTGTCGAACAAGTTCACTTCCGATGCTACCGCCACCACCGGTCACCATGCAAACTTTCTTTTCGATATATGCACGAATGTCCTTGTTGTCGAACTTGATGGGGTCACGACCAAGCAGGTCTTCAACTTTAATGTCGCGAATTTGCGTTGCATATGTTGTTGATCCGTCTTCGACATTGGCATCGAGAAGGGTACCTACAAAAGGAAGGATTTTTACCGGAAGCCTCGTCTTGCCGCACAAGTCCATAATGATCTGACGGTCTTTCGGAGGACAGCTCGGGATTGCAAAAAGAATGAGGTCAATCTTTTCTTGCTCGGCTATTTTGGGAATATCTCTAGTAGACCCGGCTACAAGGACGCCTTCATATTTTTTTCCGATTTTATAGCGATCATCATCGATGAGGCAGACCGGATTGAGATTCAAAACTTTCGAAGTGAGCTGTCCATTTTTCGCGTCTATTGCACTACGCTTGATTTCATCGAGCAAAAGCTTTGTCGCATTTCCGGCACCGATAATCATGGTGCGTTTTTTCAGTGCTTCGCGATGACCTGTTTCTATGATTGAGAGAAACGCGTTTCTAAACATGTAGCGAAAAAGACATACGCCAATACACGCTATGAATGCTTGTGTCAGGGCGAACTGCCAATACAGGACGCCGCGCATAAGATAAAAGAAAAAGTGTGTGGCAATAAGACCTGTAAAGACGCCCTTGGCGCAGCTGTAAAAATCATATCGGTTGAGGTAACGCCAAAGCTTGTTGTATGCACCAAAGAAAAGCAGGCTGCTAAAGCATAAAATGACGCTTAAAAAGAATATGGCAAACTGGTCTGCTCGGTCAATTGATTTTGCGTATAGGGGTAAAGGAAAGTTTGCAAACAAGCCTGCAACAACAACAATAAAAGCATCGGCAAAAGCCAAAACGCGTTTGCGGATTCTGAAGCTTGAAAGAAAGCCCGCCAATTTGGTCATCATTTTCTCCCGACTTGAACACCAATTATGTTTTAAAAATCGTTTTCTTATGTTACAAAATAGCTACAAATTATTACCAATAAAAGGTCGTGCGGAGAAAATAGGCCCTAATTTTGCCAAAAGTCAGCTCCATTTCAAAAGAAGCGTTTCTTCCGCTGTAGCTTATCGATGGTGTAATCGTATATTGGAGAGGTGCTTTGTCGATAAATTTCTTTTCGACCGTTTTATACGGGTCTTCAATCTTGCTTCCGTAATCGATTCCTTTCCAGAGCCATTTGTTGTGGAGTCCGAAAAAGAATTTCATCGAGGAATTCCAGAAAAGTCGGCTGTAAACGGTCCAGTCGATAGCAAGCGAGTTTGGACCATTGGGATTTCCGAGAGGAAGTCCAAGATGGGCAATCTGCGCTTGGGCTGTATCATAATGGCAATATGTATAGGGTTCGACTCGTGCAATTTCGGCGATTGTACCGAGCTGTAACTCCTTCCCTTTTATTTCCAGATCATGAGCCACCTGGAAACCAAGCATGGCCGCCCAGCGGTTATTGCTATAGCGATTCTGATAAATTGCATACGGCGACTCCATATCGTCGAGGAAGAATTCACCGTAAATACGGGCAAGCTTGAAAAGCTGAACGTTCATGTCTACGGCAAGGGCGCCATTGTTCACGCGTTCGGAATAGTTGCCTTTTTCGATAAAGAGCGGTGCGACAGGGACAAAGAGCCAGGGCTTGTTCTCGTTATAGAGAATCTGCAATTCTGAAATACCAAAGGTAAAATTCTTGAGGGCCAGCTCATAACGGTGTGCGTAGAGGTTCCGGTCGTTCAGATTGTCCTTGCTGTAGCTCCAGGAAGTTACGCGGAGATCGGCGTAGACGCTGTAAATACGCAATGGTCCAAACGTAAGGTCGAGCGAAAGCATGTTGTACGGAAGCGCATACTGGTTTAGCGAAAGGTTGTTGTAGTACCCAGGCCCCCAGTGCAGTACGTCTCGAGCAAGCTGTAAACGTGCCCAGGCATAGTTGAGCGCGAAGTGCGCACGGTAACGAGCGAAGCTCACATAGTCTATGCCGCCATCTCCACGATCCTTAGACTGGACATCGAAAACTTCGTGGTCATAGCTTTTGGGTTTCTTGGCGGCATGCCCTTCGGAATATATTCTGGCATCAAGATCGAAGTCTAGTGAGTCGGCGAAACCGCGAATGAAAAGCCCAGCATCGATTGCCGGCCAGATCGTATCACCAAGAGCAGAAGATGACTTGTAATCGATCCCGATAAGCGGGCTTACCGCAATTGCAAACTTGTGCGAGTAATTGCTATCGCTTTCAAAGAAAGCCATCGATTTTTTATGGTTCTTGTAAAAATCCTTCTGGAACGTCGTATCACGACGCGGATAAGTGAAAAAATGTCTCCCGTCATCCACCGTCTGGCGGTGGTATTCGAAAAGCATCGGCGCATAATCCAGCCCACGCAAGTTACGAGTCCGTTCTGAACTTATAACTGGTGAAGAACCTGGTTCAGCAAATGCGATTGCCGCTAAAACAAGGCATGCGATAATTGATTTCATTCTCCCCTCTTGGAAAAGCCCTACTCTTCGGCGTCTTTGTCAATAACCTCTGCCGCAGAATCACCGAGAAGCGCGACAAGGCGTATGCCATCAAGCGTCAGGTATGGATCGTAAGTATCTATGATTTTGGTATGGCTTGCTATAGTGCGACCCCAGCCTCCAGTTGCAAAAACAGGAACGTCCTTCTTACCCATTTCCTGCTTGATCTTAGCAACTAGCGTTTCGAGTTCTGCCATGAAGCCAAATAAGAGACCCGCGCGAATAGCATCGTCCGTATTGTTTGCAATGAGACGCTTTGGCCATTCGATGCTGACGGGTAAAAGTCGTGCCGCTTTTTGCGTGAGCACATCGAGGCTCGCGCTAATGCCCGGTATGATGATGCCGCCCGCAAAACCGCCGTCCTTCATCACGTCGAATGTCGTGGCCGTTCCCATATCAATAACAATTGCATCGGAGTAGCCGCGTTCCTTGAGCGCAATCACATTGCAAAGACGGTCTGCACCAAGCGTACTCGGGTTCGGATAGGCAATGGGGCAATTAAGGCAGTTTGTTGAGTTTACCACTTGAACAGGGCGCTTTAAAAGCGTTTGCAAAGCCTTGACCCACGGGCGTTCAAGCGATGGTACTACTGTAGAAAGCCCTACATGCGTTACGGATTCCAATTTGGTCTTCGAAAGGTGAATGAGGCCACCTACACGATTCATGACTTCATCAGAAGTCGTTTCCTTGCGAGTGGTCAGTCTCCAATGATCTACAACTTTATCGCCTTTGTATATACCAAGGACTGTGTGCGTATTGCCCACATCGACCACAAACGACAATGAGTTCTTTAAATTCTTTTTCATTGCAAAAAAAGATAGTAATAATCAATTAGTTATTGGTTAATGGTTATGGGTCATTGGTTTTTATAATCACAGCATAGCTGCCAAATAAAAAAACTAATAACTAAAGACTAATGACTATTGACTAGTTTAAAAAACGCTTCTTTCAGTTCACGCGTTGCTTTTTCAGGATCGTCCGCCTTCATAATGGCAGAAACAGCACAGATGCCTGAAATCCCAGAATCCTTGAGGACATCGATATTATCCTTGTTCAGTCCGCCGATAGCGTTCACTTTTATAGGCACCGCTTTCACAATGGCCTTGAGAGTATCAACGCTTGTAAGAATCGTGACCACCTTCGTTGTCGTCGGATAGATGGCCCCAACGCCAAGATAGTCTGCCCCCTGTTCGTAAGCATCTAAAGCTTGCGGAACAGTCTTTGTCGTTGCACCAATTATTTTATCTGCACCCATCAGCTGTCGTGCTATTTTAACAGGCATATCTGTTTGCCCGACATGTACACCTTCAGCGCCAATCGCAAGTGCCACATCAACGCGGTCATCGATAATCAGCGGAATATTGTAGCGCTTGGTGATTTCGTGAGTCGCAGCTGCAAGTTCCATGTATTCGCGTGTAGAGCGGTTCTTTTCGCGAAGCTGGATGAGCGTTGCCCCACCTTTGCAAGCGGCTTCGACTGTTGGCAAAAAACGATCTACAGGTACGCTAGTACTATCTGTAATGAAATAAAGCGTAGTATCAATTTTTTTCATGTTTTTAAAAGTAGAAATAATTAGTCCACTGTGGATTAGACTAGGTTGAAGTTTTTAAATTGTGCGGTTTCTCACATTTGTTACGTTCTTGTTACGGAAATATGCCAGCAACTACTTGTAAAATATAGATTACCCTAAAAGGGGTAATCCCTTAATAAAACGTATATGGAGCGATATTATGAAACCGATAAATTCAAAGAAGGGGATTACCCTCATGGAGCTTATGGTGGTTATCGCTATTATGGGCGTTCTTTCTACCGTAGCTATGCCTAAGTTTTTCGGGTTCGGTGAAAAGACACGTGAAAAAATCGACCTGTTAAAACTTTATGACTTGAGAAACGCTATCAATATAGCGCTAATCGAGGACAGTGATGCGTTAACGCATTATACACCTGTAAAAAATCTCAATGATGACCAAAAGAAAAATCTATTGACAAAGTTGTCCAACGGTCTTTCTTCTGATGGTGGTGCAACATTGTTTGTGATAGAACTTCACAACGGTTTGTCAATCAACGTGCAGGGAAGTCACGGCAGTGCCAATAATACAAACAACATTTGTGAAATGATCGGGTCTAGCGGAACCTGGTACATGGCTCTGAAAGATGCAAACTTTGACGGTGTCGCAGACATTGTTGCCGCTAGATTGAATTACAAATACAATAAAGACGGTGATTCCTATACATCTAAATCTTATATAAATTCAAGGAAACAGACGGACTACCGAACAGCTCCGAAAAAGCCGCTATTCCAGAGCAAAGCTTTGAATATAGGAAAGATAAACGATAACGAACGTTATACAGTCAGTGTCCGTTGGACGGACCCTCTATCGCCAGGCTATTCTGTTGAAGTCTACCTGCTTCCGCATGGAAAGACATGGGAAAGTGCATACATGACTGACAATGGAACGTGCTTCTCTACTTACGGTAATAAAGGCTGTTCAAAAAAATAATTTGCTAGAAATAACGAAACGCCCCGGGATTTTCCGAGGCGTTTTCTTGTAAATGCGGCAAGAGTCTGAATTCAACTAATAACTAACGACTAACAACTAAACGTACAAATAGTCGTTCAGCACGGGCTGCATGCCTTCGCTGCTCATGTCGGCGTACATCTTGTCGATGCTGCGGCCATCATTGATTTCGAACTGTTCGTCGCCGCCTTCCCCATCGTCGTGACCACTGTATTTGCTTTCGTGGTCGCCTATGCCGGTCGAGACGCCTGCGGAAATCTTCGTGGCGGCGATTTTCACGATGCCATTGCGGAATTCCTTGCTTTCGCGGCTCGAAACCGTGATGCCCACGAACGGGAGGAAGATGCGGTAAGCGCAAAGCACCTGGCAGAGTTCCTTTTCGTGAACGTCAAGCGGGCTAATTTTTTCGTTGTTCACAATCGGGCGGAGACGCGGGCAGCTGAGGCTCATTTCGGCATGCGGATACTTCTTTTGCAAGTAGTAAACATGCAGAGCGCTTGCGAGTGCATCACGGCGGAAGTCCGAAAGCCCAAGCAATGCCGAGAATCCGCAGCCGCGCATACCGCCCATGAGGGCGCGTTCCTGAGAATCAAAGCGGTACGGGAATACGCGCTTGTGGCCGAGCAAGTGGAGCTGTTCATAGCGCTTGCGATCGTACGTTTCCTGGAAAACCGTCACGTAATCGACGCCGCATTCGTGCAGATACTTGTACTCATCGACATTCACCGGGTAAACTTCGACACCCACGAGCTTGAAGTACTTGCGGGCAAGCTTGCAAGCTTCACCGATGTATTCGACACTGCTTTTGGCGCGGCTTTCGCCGGTGAGCAACAAGACTTCTTCCATGCCGCTGTCAGCGATGACCTTCATCTCGTGCTCAATCTGTTCCATGTTCAGCTGCATACGCTTGATGTGATTGTAGCAGTTGAAACCGCAATAGACGCAGTAGTTTTCGCAGTAGTTTGCAATGTAGAGCGGCGTAAAGAGGTAGACGTTATTGCCGAAATGGCGGCCAGTCTCAATCTTTGCCTTGGCGGCCATCTGTTCGAGGAACGGAGCCGCTGCAGGAGATAGCAAAGCCTTGAAATCTTCGATCGAGCAAGTGTCGTGCTGCAAGGCAAACTGCACATCGCGAGCGGTGTACTTGGAAGCATCGTAGCTTTCGAATGCATCAAGAACCTTGTCGCGGATGTCGGAATGAATGACTTCCATTCCCGGCAAGTATTCCATGATGTCCGTGCGGACAGACGGATCTGTTTCGATCCTATGCTTGCGTTCTAGAGCCGCCGGCGAGAGATTTCCAGAATCAAAAAAGTAATTGTTGTCTTTGCGTTCGTTTTCCATGAGTCAATAGCCGTTAGTCAATGGTTGATAGAAAGCGTCATCCTGACGACCAAAAGGAGGAAGGATCCCGTGAAATCTTGTAATGTTGATAAATTGACTGGATCCTGCTCCTACGAACCTAATTCAACTAAGTCAACAAGTTGCCAAGTTTCATATATCACTTCGTTCAGGATGACATCTTCAATAATTTCTCATTCCGAAATCCTAATTCCGAATTATCCTAGTCCCTCAAGAATCCTGTAAGCGGATCGGATGCAGATGCGCCACGGGAAAGCACACGGCCAAGCCCGGCGAGGTAAGCCTTACGGCCCGCTTCAATCGCAAGCTTGAATGCCGATGCCATCTGCTGGAGATCGCCTGCTGTTGCAAGAGCGGTGTTTGCCATAATAGCGGCAGCGCCCATTTCCATAGCGGCACAAGCTTCGGACGGTTTTCCAATACCAGCATCCACGATAATCGGGAGCTCAATTTCGTCAATCAAAATCTGGATAAAGTCTTTTGTGCAAAGTCCCTTGTTTGAACCAATCGGCGATGCAAGCGGCATCACGGCGGCAGCACCTGCATTCACGAGGTCGCGAGCCACGTTCAAATCCGGATACATGTAAGGCATTACGACAAAACCTTCTTTGGCAAGCGTTTCGGTCGCCTTGATGGTTTCGGCATTGTCCGGGAGCAAGTACTTGGTATCGCGCATGATTTCGATTTTCACGAAGTCGCCGCAACCGAGTTCGCGGGAAAGTCTTGCGATACGGACTGCTTCTTCGGCATTGCGAGCGCCCGACGTGTTCGGCAAAAGCGTGACGTTTTTCGGGATGTAGTCGAGGATGTTTTCGTGTTCCTTCGTGTTTGCACGGCGAACAGCGAGTGTTACAATCTGTGCACCTGCATCCTTGACCGCAGCTTCAATGAGCTTGAGGGAATACTTTCCAGAACCGAGAATAAAACGAGAATCAAATTCATGACCGCCAATAACAAGTTTGTCAGAATTCATTTGCATGTCCTTTATGTTAAACTTCTAGACCGGCAATAATCCGGATAATCGTGAGCGCCTCATGCGCTGCGCAAATCTGCACACGTGGTGCGAGGAGTGCAAGACCTTGAGTCACGTCGCTCTTGCCATCGCCACAGAGGTAAAAATGTTTTGAAATCTTGCGCGTCTTGATGGAATTTGCATCGTCCGTGCCCGCCATTCCAGAGGCGGCAACGAGATACTTTTGCGGATACTTTTCAAGCACAGCGTTTACAAGCATCGATTTTGCTTCGGGATTGTCGAACGCTTCGCATACAACGTCTGCATTAGCCACGAACTTGTCTATGTTTTCTTCCGTGATTCTTTCGTCGTATGCTTCAAGCTCGACGTACGGCGCAATTTCTTTCAAGTTCTCGACGAGAGCTAACGCCTTAGGCTCTCCGACTTGAGAGGCCTTGTACTGCTGGCGCTGCAAGTTCGTCACGTCAATACGGTCAAAATCCACGAGAATGAGTTTCTTGATGCCCGCGCGAGCGAGATTGATGGCGACGTTAGAGCCTAGTCCACCAACGCCACAAATTGCAACTGTGGTCTGTTCAAGTTTCTGAACGATTTGTTCGCCCTGCTTTTGTACGAGTGCGCGTCGGAACTCTTCCCTGCTCGGGATTCGAACGCTTTCCATCACCCGCCTCCAACAAAGTTCACAACTTCGACGACGTCCCCCGCTTCGAGAACAACCTCAGCATACTTCGCCTTTGGGACGATTTCCAAATTGCGTTCAACGGCGATGCGCTTTGTATCGTAATTTGCGGACGCCAAATATTCGGCAATGGTCATGCCTGCCGCTGCGACGTCTTCACCGTTGATTTTGACTGGATTTGAGTTCAATGGAACCTCCCTACGTTGGCATTATCCAAATCAGGTTCGGTCGAAGTTTTCAACTTCCTCTCAGCCCGTTTTACGAGCTCCCGTAGACAGGATAAAGTTAACTATTGAAGGGGTATTTGGCAAGTAAGAATAAGGCATTCTGCCTTGACTGGATGCTTCTATTTTAATCAGAAAAAGTACTTCATGCGGGCGGGGCCCCAGCTCAGAGTTGCGAAGGCCGCACGGGCCCCTCCCTGCACCCTCCCCATCCTTGGCCGACGCTTTTACAATCAATACGATTTCTTGACAATTTGATTTTGAAATAAATTCTCGCTTTTAATATTTTAAAATCCTAAAAGCAAAAATGCCCCGCGGAGCGGAGCATTTTTAGAGACTTTAGAGAAGTAGAATTACTTTTCTTCTGCAAATTTCTTAGAGGCGGCCTTGACCTTCGGATCGTTCTGAGCGTCCTTGATCTTCTGCTTGATACCATCTTCGATGGACTTTTTGAGCTTTGCGGCAAGATTGGGGAAACGATCTTCCAGGGAATCACTAAAGACAGCCGGCTTCTTTGCAGCAGCAGGAGCACCACCCTTGCGCTTGCCGTTGAACGGACGCTTTTTCTTGGACGGAGCCTTCTTTACTTGAGATTTTTCTTGGGATTTTGTTTCCTGAGGCTTAACTTCTTCTGTGGATTTGACTTCTGCTTCTTCTGCCATATATATACCTCTTGGAAAATTGTTTATGTTGACGGGCGCAAAGATAGTAAAAAACTATGAAATTGCAAGTGAACACGATATGGTCCTTAGTTATTAGTCAGTAGTCGTTAGCCAAATAGCCGTACCTTTTGAGGCATCATCAACTATTGATCAATGACTATTGACTAGGTTCTAGATTCAATCCAATGCGCGAGGACGGTGATGTCGGCGGGGCGCACTCCAGGCACTCGGCTTGCCTGCCCAAGCGTAAGCGGCTTGTGGGCGTTGAGGCGCTGGCGGCTTTCAATGCTGATGGCCGTAATGGACATGTAATCGAAGTCCGGCGAAAGCTTGACCTTTTCCATCTTCTTCTGGTCGTCGATTTCGCGTTCCTGGCGGTCGAAGAATCCGGCATAGAGTTCTTCGGCGTACATGTACCACTGGTCACGGCGCGTGATTTTAGCGTCCGGTGCGGCCACTTTAAAGAACGTTTCGGGATCGATTCCAGGACGGCGGAGCACATTAATCCAGCGAGTGCGTTCCGAGGCGAGTGCCTGACCGCCCGCTTCAAGAATCGTGTTTGCTTCTTCCGGCGTTGCAGAAGTTTCCGTAAATTGAGTTTTGAGGCTTGCCATGAGGTCGCGACGGCGAGTCCAGTCTTCCCAATCGCGGTCGCTGATCATGCCAATCTTGCGGGCCTTTTCCTTAAGGCGCATTTCGGCATTGTCGCTGCGGAGGAACAGACGGTATTCGGCACGGCTAGTGAACATGCGGTACGGTTCATCAAGCAAAATATTCACGAGGTCATCGACCATCACACCAAGATAGCTTTCGGAACGCCCGAGAATGAAGGGTTCCTCGCCCTTGACCTTGAGTGCAGCGTTGATGCCTGCCATAAGGCCCTGACCGGCGGCTTCTTCGTAACCGCTTGTTCCGCAGACCTGGCCTGCAAAGTAGAGTCCCGGGACGTTCTTGCATTCGAACGTCGGGTAAAGCTGAGTCGCATCGACGGAATCGTATTCTACAGCGTAACCGATCTGGAGTACTTTCGCTCGGGTAAGGCCCGGAATTGTGTGGATGGCGGCAAGCTGGATGTCTGCTGGCAAGCTCGAGCTGAAACCGTTGATGTACACACGCCCGATGTCAGCCTGTTCCGGTTCGAGGAACAGCTGGTGCCCGTCGCGGTCGCCAAAACGGTTGATCTTGTCTTCAATACTCGGACAGTAGCGCGGGCCCTTGCCGTGGATACGGCCGCTGAACATCGGGCTATCCTTGAAGCCGCTGCGCAAAATATCATGTGTCTTGATGTTCGTGCGCGTAATCCAGCAGACGCAATCGTTGCGGATAAACTTGTTAATTTGGTCACCCCAGAACTTGTCGGGAGTTGCCCCGTCAAAATGGCGGTCGCTCATCGGCCACGGCTTATCGTCGCCATGCTGCACATCGCATTCGTTAAAGTCGATAGAATCCGGATCCAAGCGGCTCGGCGTGCCTGTTTTTAAGCGGCGCAAGCGGATGCCGTTTTTCGCAAGGCATTCCGAAAGTTTGTCTGCACTCGGCTCGCCCACTCGCCCACCGATGCTCGTTTCAAGGCCAGTGAACATCTTGGAGGCAAGGAACGTTCCGCTCGTCACCACAATCGCACGAGTGATATAGCGGTCGCCGTTTAAAAGCGTGAGTTCCAAGCGGCCATCGTTCATGCGTTCAAACGAAGCGAGTTCGCCTTGGATCAGCGTAAGTCCCGTCAAGCTTTCCATCGTCTCGCGGGCGACTTCGCTGTAATACTTCATGTCGCACTGCGCACGCGGACCCCAGACGGCGGGACCCTTGCTCATGTTGAGCATGCGGAACTGGATGCCCGCCTTGTCGGTCAAAAGACCCATGAGGCCGCCAAGAGCATCGATATCGCGAACAATTTGACCTTTTGCAACGCCACCAACAGCCGGATTGCAAGACATTCTGCCGATGGCTTTCAAATCCATCGTAAGCATGGCTGTTTTTACACCAATCTTCCATGCGGCATGCGTGGCTTCAATACCGGCGTGACCGCCACCGACGACGACAACATCAAATTCTGCGATAATCATGCGCCAAATTTAAAAAATATGAATCAATACGGCTATAGAAAAAACGCATCCCGAGAGGGATGCGTTTTCATAAAAGAAAGGGCGATTACTTCTTGGCCTTAGCCTTGGCGGGCTTGGCTTCAACCTTAGCCTCTGGAGCCTTGGCGGCATCGTCGGCCTGCTTGACTTCGATCTTCCATTCGACATTCTTGCCGTTGAGAAGTTCTGCGATTTCCTTCTTCAGGTCTTCCTTTTCCTTTTCGAAAGCGGCATACTGCTTGTATGTGCCATCAGGATTCACGAGATAGACCTTCGGAACGTAGCCATCGCTATAGAGTTCACCGAACTGGCGGGATTCATCCCAGACGACATTGACGTTTTCATCGAACTTGGCATCATCGATAAAGCGACGAATGCCCGACTTGTTGTTTCCACCACTAGCGATAGAAACTGTCGTAAGGCCCTTCGGGGCAAATTCCTTTGCAATTTCGAGAATCTGCGGAGCGGCGTGTGCGCAGTGACCGCAGGTTGCTGAGAAATAGAACACCAAAAGCGGCTTGCCAGCAAAGCCCGTCAAATCTTCAGCCTTGACTGTAATGCCAGAAGCCTTCACCTTGAAGTTCATCTTGGCAGGCATGCCGTTTGCAAGCGTATCGCCACGAAGAGAAGCGACTTCGGCCTTGAGCTTTTCTTCTTCGGCCTGCTGCTTCTTGACCATTTCGTCACGGATCGTTTTCATCTTTTCGGTGTAGCGGTTACCAACTGCCTTAAGAGAATCTTCCGAGAGAGTCAACGTGAAAGTCGTATCGCGAACTTTCTTGCCGGCATCGCGAACGCCAAGGACGAAGTAGTCCGGATCAAAGTCCGTCTGGAACTGACGGCCAATGCTATAGAACTGGTTTCCGAACTGGACGCCGATGACATAGGAGAACTTCTGCTGTTCCGAAGGATCCTGCGGAAGCTTGACGTCTGTGTATTTGACTTCGGGAGCAGCTGTAACCGGCTGTGCTTTTTCAAGAGAATCGACATAAGCGCGAATTTGAGCTTCGTCCATCCCCTTTGTTACGCTTGTATCGGGGCGAGTGCTTATATAGCGCTCTTGCATCGTCATCTGGATACGCTTGTTGATGATGCCCAGAGAATCCTGCGGAATCTGAAGCTTTGCCGTAGAGTCGTTTATATTTGCAATTGCGTCACGGAATGCCTGAACCACGACATCTTCATCAATTCCCTGTCCCGTGCGCATCGGAAGATTCAAAAAGTTCTGAAGACCAAACTGGGCACCAAGCATATAGGCAAACTTCTGGTCATCTGTAGAATTAGGCGTAATATTGGCAACCTTAGTAACCGGTTTCTGTGTTTCGCCACAAGCTACCAAAGCAAGGGCTGCAGCACCAAGAGCAATCTTTTTAAGTTTCATTTTTAAAGACTCCTTAAAGTCAAAAACATTAGGGATATATACATCCCAAATTTTACCCGATAATATACATTTTTTTAACGAAGTGAATCGCGGACAAAACCATTTTTAGGCATTCCTTCGATCACCTTAAACGTACTTGAACCAATTACAGCACCATCTTTATATGCCGTTTCTACACGATAGGTTCCCTCAGGAATATTTTTCTTTCGGGAAAAGCTTCGGTATCCAGCATCCCGCCCCCCTCGGATAATCATCCGGCTTGATGAAATCTTGTCGGTCAGTTTGAAAGTCTGAGTGGCAGGAATCAGATAATACCACCGAAATTCAATCGGGGCTTTAAGTTCCGCTGGGGCATAGACAGATGACATAAAGTAAATTTCTTCGCCTTCTTCTTTATGTATTGTCATTTGTGCAAAACCATTACGTTGCCAGAAATTAAGTTTATCCGCATCACAGGAATATGTTTCGTTGTCAAAATTTTTGCAGACAATTTGCTGTTTCAAAACGAGCGGTACAGGAGCAATCCAGTTTGCCACATATGCGATTGAAAGAACTAGCGTAATGGCAATGGGAGCAACAAGGGTGCGTTTATCACGTGAAAATTTAAGCCAAAGCAAATAACAAATTCCAATGGACAAGAATGTACTTAAAAAGAACCATAAAGCACCCATCGCATGAACCAAGTGCGGAATCAGAAAATTAAAGAACATCGTCCCTAGCAAACAAAAGAACGCTAGACATACACCAAATTTTTCATACTTCTCTTTCAAGAACTCATTGCCGACAAGGAGGGATACAAGGAACAACACAATAATGAACGAAGCTATGGAACCCGAACTTTTGAAATAGCAAATGACAAGGGCGCTATAGAGATTGCCAAAACAGAATTGCACAATCCAGGTCAATCGGTCAATCCAAGATGAAGGCCATTCACGATTCAAAATTTTGCTGAAAAAAGATGGGGTGTCGTCTTCGCAATTTTCATCATCGATAACGAGCCTTGTCGCAATGAAATATATCGAGAGTAAAGCAAGCAAATAATAGAACGACAAAAATATCAAGTCGCTCCCATAGACCTTGCTCCCGATGGTCATCGAATCCCAGCTGAAACCGCCCAAAAAAGCAATCGCCGGAATGAACTTTTCAAGTTTTTGAACTGCGGCTTTTTCGCGCAAATGGTTTATAAAATCCATGACCGAAAAATACAAAATTATAGGAAAATCCGCCATAGAGGGCTATACATTACATGCAGGTTCCTATATGCAACGCATGTAACAAAAAAAGAAAATCAAAAAAAACACACATTGCAATCAAAAACAAGTTAAATTATAAATGTTATTACCAAAGGAGAAATTTATGAAGAAATTGGTTTTATTGCTTTTATGGTTATCTTCTTTGACATTTGCAGAAACATTTACCATTCACATTCTTATTCCCAATGACAGTTGTTGGATAAAATCAGGAGCTGGATTAGTAATTAATAACGATGGATTCTTACAAGCCATGCAAAAAGACGATTATTATCCGGGTTGGTATTCGTACAGTTGGGACAATGCTAATTTGCCAGATTCTGTTCTATTTTACTGCAATGATGATAAGACTTTGGAACACCCCATTGGTTTAAGTGAAATTGGAGATGGTACATTAGAATCTTTTGAAATAAAGCTTTTTATTAAATTTTTTAAACTCGAAAGTTCAAAAAACAATTCGTTGTATTACGTTCCCGATATAGAATTCTATAGAAATGATTTGGAATCATATGTCGATTGTAATATAACAGATATAGACATTCGTTCAGTCTGCTACTACAAAAAAAGGTATACAGATCTCCATCCGCCTTATGAGCCACCGATCAAGGAACCACAATTAGATATTTATTTTAGCATAGTAAACTCATTGGGGGATACGATCCAAACCGAAACACAAGTCACTTGTGATACAAATAAAATTGTCAGCTACTGCGGTGGAGAAAATATAGCCATACGAAGCAACAAATTGCCAATGGGAGAATACCAAGTCATTTTAAAAATTATTTCAGAAGGAAAAGAAATGCATTATGTAGCAAACATCATTTCTGAAAATCCAATGGGACTAAAAAAAACAAATCCAGAAGCATCTAAAGCTTATGTAACGACAACCGAAAACAACATTCGAATTTTCAGTCCACAGCCCAAAGCGTACGCCATTATCAATCCCATGGGGCGAATAGTCCAAAAAGGAAGTGTCAAGGGGTCAACGAATATCATCATGTCGCCAGGCTCCTATTGGGTAAAGCTTGGTTCAGAGACTCTCCGAGTACAAGTATTCAATTAGTTTTGATTTGGAGAGCGCTTGTCCGGTGATGGCTTTTTAGCTACATTTACGCCGTAAAAAATTTAAAAAGGCAAAAACAATGAAACTCTCCAAGTATTTTTACGTCACGCTCCGCGAAACGCCGAGCGATGCCACCATGCCCTCCCACATCTTCCTCATGCGCGGCGGTTACATCAAGCCTGTTTCTACCGGTATCTATTCCATGATGCCGATGGGTTTCCGCGTTATCCAGAAGATCGTGAACATCATCCGCGAAGAAATGAACAAGATTGGCGGTATCGAAGTGGACCTGCCGGTGGTGCAGACCGCTGAACTCTGGAGCGAATCTGGCCGTTACCAGGCCATTGGCGAAGAACTCCTCCGCTTCAAGGACCGCAACAACCACAACATGGTGCTCGCCATGACGCACGAAGAAGCCATGACCGACCTCGTGCGCTACGTGCTCAACAGCTACAAGCAGCTCCCGGTGATGCTCTACCAGTTCAAGACCAAGTACCGTGACGAAGCCCGTGCCCGCGGCGGTCTTATCCGCGTTCGCGAATTCTTGATGAAGGATGCTTACAGTTTCCACACCAGCCAGGAAGACCTCGACCGTCACTACCAGGAAGAATACGATGCCTACCTCCGCATCTATCGTCGCGTGGGCATTGAACCGGTGGTGGTACAGAGCGATACGGGTATCATGGGTGGTAAGGTTGCTCACGAATTCATGCTCGACACTCCGAACGGCGAAGACTACCTGATTCTCTGCAAGAAGTGCGGCTACCAGGCCAACCGCGAAATCGCTAAGTTCCAGCGCGTTCCGTTCAAGGGCGACGAAAATGCAGCTCTCGAAAAGGTCGAAACTCCGCACTGCGCAAGCATCGAAGATCTCACCAAGTTCCTGAACGTTCCGGCTGAATCGACCGCCAAGTGCGTGTTCTTCGACTTCGAAGGCAAGCTCATCACGGTCGTTGTTCCGGGGAACCTCGACGTTTCCGAAATCAAGCTCCACAACCTGCTGAAGGCCAAGGAACTCTATCCGGCCGAAGACAGCCTGATTAAGGCTTGCGGCATGGTTCCGGGCTTTGCCTCTCCGATCAATTCTCACGACACGCGCATCATCGTCGATGAAGCGATTGCCGATTCCTTCGACCTCGTCACCGGCGCAAACGAAGAGGGCTTCCACTTCAAGCATTGCAACCCGAAGCGCGACTTCCCGAAGTTCGAAGTGGCCGACATTGCAGAAGCTTCCGAAGTCTGCAAGTGCCCCTGCTGCGGCGAACTCCTCACAGAAACTCGCGGCATCGAAATGGGCAATATCTTCAAGCTTGGCACCAAGTTCTCTGAATCCATGGGCGCCAAGTTCCTCACTGCTGAAAAGACGACCGCACCGGCCATCATGGGCTGCTACGGCATCGGCGTGGGCCGCTTGATGGCTTCCGTCGTCGAAAACAGCCACGATGACTTCGGCCCGATCTGGCCCAAGTCCATCGCTCCGTTCCAGGTGGAAATCGTCCCGATCGGCAAGGAAGCCGAACTCATGGAACTCGCCGAGAAGTTCGAAAA
The DNA here is from genome assembly GCF_002210345.1 of Fibrobacter sp. UWB4. Taxonomy (NCBI): domain Bacteria; kingdom Pseudomonadati; phylum Fibrobacterota; class Fibrobacteria; order Fibrobacterales; family Fibrobacteraceae; genus Fibrobacter; species Fibrobacter sp. UWB4. The sequence continues at coordinate 986,235 of NZ_MWQI01000001.1, forward strand.
GGAACTCGAAGCCGCCGGCATCGACGTGCTCGTGGACGACCGCGACGAACGTCCGGGCGTGAAGTTCAAGGACGCCGACCTGTGGGGTTCTCCGGTGCGTATCGCCATCGGCAAGAAGGGCCTTGCGAATGGTGAAGTTGAATGGAAGTTCCGCAACGAAAAGCAGTTCACCATGGTCAAGGTCGAAGACGTCATCGCCAAAGCCAAGGCTTATTTCGCTGAGTAAGACGAAAGAACGCCCGCATTAGCGGGCTACAGACGAGAGACGAAAGCGTGTACAGATGTCATGCCGCACTCTGTTGCGGCATCGCCATTTCAACACAGACTTTTAAATTGCAAGCCTGCTTTACGAGCAGGCTTTTTTCTTTGCCCGATTTCCCCTTCCATGTAAAATTGATTATCTTATTAAGGTATGACGAACTCTATAGACTGGTCTGTGGGCTGGTGCTATGTATGCACCGTGCTCTTGCTTTTATTGATTGTCACCATTTTGCTGTTGCTCGACTACTGGAAGAGGCAAAGGCTTTATACGCTTTTTGCGGGCAACCTCGGTGAGTTCATCGTCGTACTTTCCGACAAGTTTGAATTTATCAGTTCGCTTCCGCAGTTCATGTCGGACCCGCTCTTTGACAACTTGAGCAAGGACCGCCTGTTTCGAGATATTCTGCCGCCCAAAGACTGGGCTCGTCTCAAACTTTACATTGACGATATCGACAAGCACCCCGAAATGCCGTTTATGTTCTCGTACAAGCGCGACGACGGCACCATGCTCTGGTTCGAAATGCGATGCCAGCACCAGCGTCTTTCGATGGACGAATCTCGTTACATCTGCTTGATCAAGAATATCTCGAACACCGTCGAAAACCAGCACCGTCTAGACGAAGCCGAAACAAAGCTGAAATCGCTCTTGCGTAACACAGGCGACTTCCTGTGGAAATTCGATTTCGAAAGCCGCCAGCTCTTTTTGCTTACACCGATGATGGACGACGACTACCGCGACGTGCCTCGCTCTGGCGGTGTTGTCGATATTGAATCGCTCATGCCTGAAGACGACTTCAAGTTGCTCGAACGCGTGATGAATGAATGCATGATGAAAGCCGGTGGCGAAGCCGCCTATGACGACAAAGGCCACTTGCTCGATGAACAGAGCCAGCTCAATCGCCTCGCCAATGAAAACGCACGTTTCGGAACGCTCAAGATTCGTTGCTGGAACAGCGAAAAGAACCTCGTGTGGTACGACTTCCGTGGGCACCTCGCCCCCGATGACGAAGACCGCATTGTGATGATGGGTTCTGCCCGCCGTGTTGAAACATCCCCAGAAATTCCGTTCCTCATGAAGAGCGGTGTTGAAGAATCTCTGATAAATTCACTTTTCAATTTCCCGAACATCGGTATTTTCTGGGTGGATCGCAACTTCACCATTCTCGGATGCAACAACGCCTTCGCCACAGATTCAGGCTTTGCCAAAACGGACGAAGTCGTCAATCAATCTTTGAAAGATGTCATCTCCGTCAAGTACCTCCCCTATTACGATTCCATGATCAAGGACGTGTTTGATAACGGCTCGCCCAAAAGCTGGAAGGGCAAATTTGACGATAGCGATCTGATTTGCGCCATCAACGTAGTGCCGATGCTCAAGTCGCTCCTCAAGTCCGGCTATACCGTGAGCCGCGTACTATGCGTCTACATGCGAATCTCGGGATAAGCACGGCGACTATCGCCAGAGCCGCCTCTATCGACCTAAATAATATAATCGACCATTAAAGAAAATTGATACGCTTTATACGTATAATTTCGGCTAAAGCTTGCTTCTATGCCAATTGTTTTTGCTTCTACAGGTATAGACAAGTATCCGCCACCACCAAATTCATAGAAATAGAAACTGGATGGCCAATTTGCAGGAAAGCCGCCACCATGTTCCGTATATGCAGCAACTGTACGAGAGAAATGCTGCGTCAACCCCACTTTCATTCCATTATTCAATTCAATTTGTTCAATCAAGCTCACTCCAAAACCTTTATTTTCCGCATAGTAATCATAATCTTCATCGTCTTTTCCCTCAAAAAGAGCCAATAAAGGAAATATATTCGACCAAACCATAGTTCCAAAATGATCGGATGCAAAACCAATATAGCCATAGGGATAAGTCATCTGTAATCCGAATCCATACGCAAAATAACCATATCTTGAGCCTCCTTGAACATTCAAATTAAAATTCCATTCCTTGCGGATTTCATAAGGAGTTTCTTTAATAACGTCTCCAGTTTTTTCAGCATTTACTGTAGTTAATCCAGTAATACTAACACCTCCTAAAACCGAAGATTTTGGAGCAGCGGAATTTTGTAAATCCGATTGCTTTGGGGATGTCATGAAAATAACTGCGGAAGGGGGACGCGTCGCGCACCCCACAAGATAAATAAAGCAAAAAAGCAACAATACATTTTTCACGTTCAACTTATTGAACATAATAATATTCTCCACGAAAATATAAGACGAGCGCTTCATGAAAAGTTCGAATCAAAAAAAATGGGATTCTAAGAACATGTTTCATAATGATATAATTTACAAAATCGTCCGCATAAAATATGGCTACATGCGAATCTCAGGATAAGCAAATAAAATCACAATCCCAAAAGATTTAAGGTAAACGCAAAGTGGTTTGCCTTGTTGTCAATGTCGTAACTGTACCTAAATTCAGCACCCCAATGCAACTTAAAACCGGTCTTATACATAAGATAAGTGCCGCCACCAAACTCGAAATAATCAATTGTAACGCCAAAAAATTCGCCACAGTCACCATTATCTTCTTTGCAACCAACATGACTCTTGGAACGGGATGCAAATTGAAATAAGCCTACATGCAATTTTCCCGTTGGCGAAATCTGCTCCATTACATTTATACCACCGGCGGCAAACGATCCCCACCCCATCACACCAAAATGGTCAAAAGCAACACCTAACGAGACAAAAGGCGTGAAAAACTGGAAGCCGCCTCCAATTTCAAAATGATCTATAAAATGATAAACCGGGACAGAGACATCTATTACGCCCTCATCCTTGAGTCCATAAACGTGATTACCGACTGTATCTTTTTTCGATTCGTTCGAATTTGAAGCGAAAGCCCGCATCCCCGTTACCGATAACCCAAGCACAGTTTTAGACGAATCATTTACACTCTGGTAGGCTTCCATAAACGCGCCCGCAGAAAGCGGTCGCATCGAACAGCCTACCAACAGTAACAAGGCGAAAGTCCACAAAAGAAGTTTTAACAAGTTTATCATCTCACTTCTTAATATAAACAAATCCTCCAAGATGACAACAAAAAACACCAGCCTCGTGAGAGACTGGCGCTTTTGAAAGTTAAAGGAGATTCCCGCTTTCGCGGGAATGACATCCGAGTGAGATTATCCTAAAACAACCTCAACCTTGTGCACACCCTTCGTAAAGATCGGAGCGACGTTGGAATCGATTTCCTGACCGTCAACAACCATCTTTGCGACGCCCTTGCAGACGTGATCCGGGTTCTTCACAGTGATCTGGTAAGTTGCACCACGGAACTTACGGGTAGCTTCGAAGCCATTCCATGCGCTCGGGATGCAAGGATCGACAACGAGACCGTTGAAGCTTGCGCGGATACCGAGGATGAACTGCGTTGCAGCCTGGTAAGTCCAAGTAGAAGTACCGGAGAGCCATGCGTTACGGCCCATACCGAACTGCTTGTGTTCGTCACCGAGGATGTTCTGCGGATAGCAGTACGGTTCAGATTCGAACACGTCGAGGATGCCGTTCTTGGAAGCCGGGTTGATCTGGTTGTAGTACTGGAATGCGTTGTCGCCACGGCCGAGGATCGTTTCGGCAATCATCACCCACGGGTTCGTGTGGAGGAAGATACCGCCGTTTTCCTTTGCTCCAGGAGGATAGGTGGAGATGCCACCGACAGCCGGTTCAAAGCCACGGTAACCCGGAGTAGAGCTCTTCACACCGTACTTGGTGTTGAGGAGCTTGTTCAAGCTGTCCATGCCCTGCACTGCGCGGTCGCCGAAAGCGATGCCAGCGATGACCGGCCAAGACTGGCCGTTGCAGTAAATCTTGCCGTACTTGGCAGAGGAAACGCCGTAGCCGTTGCCGTCCTTGTCGAACCAACGAGTCCACCACTTGCCGTCCCAAGCGCTGTCGTTGAATGCCTTCTTGACATCTTCATACCAGCCCTTGTACATTTCAACGGCTTCCTTGTCGCCGAGAGCTTCTTCAATGCCCATCATTTCGAGCAAAGCCTTTGCGTACAAAGCAGTGTTGAACGTAGATTCTGCACCGAGCGGGAGGTTCATGCAGTCGTTCCAGTCGGCAAAGCCAAGGAGCGGGAGGTTGTGCTGACCGAGGTGTTCGCGAGTGAACTTGAGAGCGCGCTTCAAGTGTTCGAGGACCGTGCCAGTCGGACGTTCAGCATGCTTCTTGCCTGCAACGTAGAATGGAATTTCTTCGTTGAGGAGGTCCATCTTGCCGGTTTCCTTGAGGTAGGTAGCGACTGTGAGGACGATCCAGAGGTGGTCATCGCCGTACCAGTCGGCATACATCGGATTGCCGTTAGCGTCGAGAACGCCAGCCTTTTCGCGGGAGTCACCGGCGTTAGCTTCGTTACCCGTGTCTTCAGCAAGGGCGAGCGGAGCGTACTGGTGCATAGCGTTACCTTCCGGACGCTGCACGGAGATGAGGTTCTTGGTGAGAACGAGAGCTTCTTCAGGCATGTGGCTCATGACGCCCATAAGGTCCTGAGTAGAGTCACGGTAACCGATACCGCGGCTGGTGCCGTAGCCCAACTGATAGAGGGACAGGTAGCGGCTCCAGTTCTTAGTGGTGTGGCACTGACGCGGGTTGTGTACGTTCACCATCGTGTTGAAGGAAGCATCCGGGGTCTTGACCTGGATCGTGGAGAGGTAGTTTTCCCAGAACTTTGCGAGTTCTTCGAAAGCCTTGTCCACGTTCTTGAGATCGCGGTACTTCTTGATAGCCTTGGCTGCAACCTTGAGGCTCTGTTCCTGACCGAGCTGGGTGCAGGTACGGAAAGTCTTCTTGGCTGCGATCTTGCCAGCGTGGATCATGAGAGCAGCAATGTTGTCGCCACGGTCGCATTCGCTGTTAGCAAGTTCCTTGTTCTGGAGGCTGAGCGGATTTGCCCAGGAACCCATTTCGTTCTGGCCGAGGAATACGCGGCGGTCACCATCGAAGGAACCAACCTTGCAGTCAGCAGTAACGTAGTTCACGGCGTAGTCACGCTTCATGTAAGCGTACTGTTCCAAAACGACGTGGCCGTCCTTTTCCCAGTGGCCCTTGAGGGTCATGGTCTGCGGAACCCAGTCGGCGTTCGTGAGCTGCTTTTCAGCTTCGAAGTGGCTGAATTCATAAACCGGGATGATGTCCACTTCCTTGGAACCACCGGCGATGTTCGTCACCTGGATGTCCTGGAGGAGAGTGTTGGAGCCCGTCGGGACGAAAATCGTGACCTGAACGCGGAGACCGAAAGCTTCGGCAATCCAACGCATGTAGGAAAGACCCACGTGGCATTCCCACTTGTCCATCTTGGTCAAAGTCGGAACGTAGAACGGGGAGAAAATCTTGTAGCTCTTGCCATCCTTGATACGGATGTAGATAGTGCTGGCCTTGAAGTCAGAGCACGGCATCTGTGCAATGTACTTGGTGATACGGTTGAGAGCCGGGTCGCCTTTGCAAACGAGAGTGCCGCCGGTCGTATCGACGATACCGCCGAAGTTAAGAGTACCGACGTAGTTGCACCACTTGATCGGGGTTGCCGGGGTGGTGAGCACGTATTCTTTTGCAGCGTCATCAAAGTAGCCATACTTCGGGGCAGCGGCCTTAGCGGTCTTTGCCGGGGCCTTCTTTGCAGCGCTCTTCTTCACTGTTTTTGTAGCCATTGTATCTCCGTTAGAGAGGGGGTTAGTTAAATTCGGAAGTAGGAATTCGGAATTAGGAATTTGTAACTCAAAATTCAGAATTATCCTTTAAACTTTTGCGGGGTAAATTTAGAAATAGTAGGAAGTAGGAAGTAAGAAGTAGGAAGCGAAAAGACGAAAAAACTGTCTACTTCCTACCGTCTACTGTCTACTAAAAAACTACTCATCAAACTTTTCGAAATCGCGGTTACCGAAATTGATGTAGAAGTATCCGCCGAGTTTCTTGCTGCGGACCGGGTCGCGCAAAATGCCGATGGCGGCACGCACGTACTTGAGTTCCACAAGGATGTGGTCACGGCTCATGCAGTTGAGGAACGGGCCTTCGGGATAAAGGGTCGGGCGCGGTTCTTCGGCAATCATCTTTTCGAGATTTTCGATTTCCTGAACCAGTCTACGTTCATGCACCTCGAGCGTTCGGATAACTTCCTTGTTGTCGGCACCGTAGAGGAATGCAAAACCAAGCGTACGCGGATCGTCGTTAAAGCCCGTCAAATGCTTGAGGACTTCCTTGCGAAGAACTTCCTTGCCCTTATCGGTGATGTTGAACACCATGCGTTCCGGGCGGTTTCCATCGCGTTCGGAATGACCTACGATGCATTCGTTCTTTTCGAGCGTAATCAGCCTGTTATAGACTGTAGACGTGCTAATCTTAGCCCAGCGGTCGAGTTCCCTATCACGAATTTCCGTGATGATGTCGTAACCACTGCGCTCATGTTCCAGAATGAGGCCGAGCAATACTAGATCGTAACGGTTCATTTAAATTCCTTGATTTTGCTACTATTCCAAGTTGGAATAATTGACTTAATAGAAAACTACATTTTTTTCAAAAAAAAGATTGTTTATTGCAAAAAAATCAAAAAAAAATTGCATTTCATCGTAAAAAATCCCATTCTAAAGGCTTTTGGGGCAGCGATCGACATATTTAGTCTATATTTCTAATGAATCATAAATGTTTGATTTAGGAAATTTTCCTTAAATTGGGGAGCAAAGTGCAGAGCTATCAAAAAATAAAAAAGAGGAGAAATCGAATTAAATATTCGGTTATGAGGTTTGCACCCCTTATCCTCGTTATTTATTTGATTATCGAAGCTTTCGCCACATTCCAGAAAGAAGACAAAAGCGCAGTCACAGTACGCAACAGGGACTATATCAAGGATATCACCCTTGCTATGGCGTATAAGCTGGATAACATTTTTACAAACTCGCTCAAGTCGATAGAATCACTTGCCAGGCTCAGCTCTAATAATCTTGAGAACGGACAGATGAGTTCGGTATTTCTTGCAGAGCTTGAAAAGATAGTGCAGTTCGACCACCTACGGTTTACCGATTCAAGCGGTATGGCACAGCTGACTTCGGGAAAACAAGTCTTTGCCGGCAATAAAAAATACTTTACAGACGGCATGACGGGCAACAGCGGCATCTATATCGTAATGCCCTCGCAAAAAGAAATCGCAAATATCGTCTTTTATGCGCCAGTCCTGGTCAACGATAAAATTGCAGGCGTCCTCGCCTCGTCGTTTGACGAAAACACGATCAGGCGATTACTGGATTACAAGGTTTACGGGGCGCATGCGTCTGCGGGAATTGTAAATACCGAGGGCAAAAGCTTCTTGCCTCTGGAGTCCATGGTCGTCCCGCAAAACGTAACCCAGGGAATCCCGAAAGACAATTTCAAAAATTTTCTAAGCACATCAAAGTTTGACGAAGAAAATAGGAACAACATAATTAACGCGTACAAGACGCTTACTCCGTCTAGCTACAAGTACGATGGCAATACAGATGAAATCCACGGGTATATCGCCCCACTCCACACCGTCCCTCTAAGCGTTTATTCAAACTTCCCTATCGAAGCTGCCAAAAGCCTTTATTCCATGGGCATAAAAGCAGGCCGCACATTGCAATTCCTGCTCATCTTCATTTTCGTCGGCTACATCGTTTATCTTTTGATCATCCAGTTCTTTATACGGCGTTCTGATTCACGCGAGAACCGCCTAGCAAGCTACATCGCCAAAGCAGAAAATGCAATTGCCAAAGCCATGATCTACGTTGATGCCGAAAATGGAACATTTGAAGATCTGTCCGTTATGCCGATGCCATTCCCAAAGACCGGCAAGCTAGAAAATCTCGAACAAGGTTTCATCAGGTGCAACGACGATTTACAAAATGGAGAAGAATTTAAATCCTTTTTTGAAAACGTGATCAAAGAACGCAAGGTCCTTGCCCATATACCAAGCGTTGTATTCTGTAGCCCCCAACCCAATGGAACAAAAGAGTTCATCACGATGGTCTATATTCCGGTCGAGGTAAAATCGGACCTCGTTTACAAAGGCATTATTTTATTCAGAAACATCACTGCAGAAAAATCAAAGGAAATAGAAGCCAACAAGAAACTCACTCAAGCCCTGGCCGCCGCCCGCGACGCAAGTAAGGCCAAAACGACGTTCCTGTTTAATATGTCTCATGACATCCGCACACCGATGAACGCCGTAACAGGCTTTACCGCAATGGCCAAGAAACATATAGACGAACCAGAAATGATCAAGAGGTATCTTGAAAAAATCGATGTCGCCAGCCATCAGTTGCTATCGCTTGTAAACCAGGTTCTCGAAATGTCGCGTATCGAATCAGGAAAGATCCTCCTCAACAACCAGAAATGCGACCTTGAAAGCATTATAATGGCTTTGTCTACAACTTACGGTTCACACGCAGAAACAAAGGGGATTACGTTTGTCGCTACCGTTGCAAATATAGAACACCGGTATGTATTCATTGATAGCGACCGCATCAACCAGATTGCCGCAAACATCATTGGAAATGCAATCAAATACACTAAAGAAGACGGTTCCATCACATGCACACTTAACGAGCATCCTTGTGAACGAGAAGGATATGGCAACTATACATTGACCGTAGAAGACTCGGGCATCGGCATAAGTTCAGACTTTTTAAACCATATCTTCGATGAATTCGCCCGTGAAAATTCTACGACAGTAAGCCATATTCAGGGAACGGGCCTGGGCATGACTATCGTGAAGAAGCTCACCGATATTATGGGCGGAACGATTTCTATCGAATCGGAAAAAGGCCATGGTACAAAAATTTCTGTCACCATCCCCATGAAATGGTGTAATGAAGACAAGCCTGTCGTGATTGACCAGAAAAAAGTGGAAACGATCCCGCTTAAGGGCATGAAAGTTTTGCTTGTCGAAGACAACGAAATGAACCGAGAAATCGCAGAAGAGCTTCTGATGGAAAAAGGGATTATTGTCGATTGCGCAGAGGACGGAGACATTGCCGTCGAAAAAATCCGCAAGTCAGCCCCTGGCGAGTACGAACTCGTCCTGATGGATGTTCAAATGCCGCGCATGAACGGCTATGAAGCCACAAAACAGATTCGTTTGCTAAAAGATCCGAAAAAATCACGCATTCCAATCATCGCCATGACGGCAAACGCGTTTGAAGAAGACCGGAAAAATGCGTTTGATGCGGGCATGAACGGGCACCTGGCAAAGCCTATCGAAGTACAAAAACTTATCCAAACGCTTACGGAATTCAAACAAAATTGACCAATTTGCAAATATTTTATTATAATAAATAACAAACAAGGAGATAAATATGAAAACCAAATTCTCACGACTCACACTGTCCCTCGTTATTGCAGGTGTTTTTGCGCTTGCAGCAACGACTTTCACAGGATGTTCCATGTTAAAGAAGGTTCAGGCCGCAAAGATTCTCATCCAGACAAAGATGGAATACAAGGACCTCACCTTTGATTCTGTCGATGTCTACGAAGACATTCTTGATCTTGTGAACAACGGGATGAACGGCTTTTTGCCGAATCCGAAAGCTGTCATGCTGGTCAAGGACTTGTCCCAGAACATCATCAACAAGAATCTGGGTAACGCAAACTTCGATGTGTACCTGAACGCCAACAACGCCGGCAAGGACACCTTGTGGATCAACAAGCTTCAGATCGAAATTAAGTTCGATACGCTCGTAACACTTCCGCTCACGCTGAAGGACACCATCAAGCTTGCTCCAGGCGATAACGACCTTCACTTCAACGCGGCCTTCCCGTTGGATGCAAAAATCTTTAAATTTAAAGAAGTCCAATACTATGGCATTTCCGGCTTTATCGACGTTTCCCTCACCGAAGGTGGACAACCCGTTACTCAGGACTTCGAAATCAGGAGAGACGTAAAGCCTGAAGATGTCGAAAAAATCCAGAACCTCGTCCGCGACAGATTGTTCGATCTTCTCGTGAACAAGTGGCTGGGCTCTATTATTAAATAGGAAATCTATGTCAAAACGCAACTTTGTTCCGGAAAATTTTAATCCGGATGATGTAAAAGAAACTTCAAAATTATATCGCGCTCTTTTACAGCGTGATATTCCAGTAAATGTAGACAAGCTCCGTCAATGGATTTTAGACTGGAGCGAACTGGAATCGGTTTTTGGTGAAGTTAGTTCTCGCCGCTACGTCGCTATGACATGTGATACACGTGACGAAAAAGCGGCGAAAGCCTATGCTGACTTTGTTGAAAACATTCAGCCATTGATGATCGAATACGACGACAAGCTGAACCGCAAGTTAATGGCTCATCCGTCCAAGGATGCCCTCAAGGGAGAATTTGGCGAATGGCTTAAAGGCGTTCAAGTTTCGTTAGACTTGTTTTCTCCGGACAATATCCCTCTAGAAACCGAAGAAAACAAGGCCATTCAAGCTTATCAGAAAATAACTGGTGGCATGAGCGTCGAATTCGATGGCGAAGTCAAGACAATGCAGCAATTGGGCGCATACATGGAAAAGACAGACCGTTCTTTACGTGAACGCGCCTGGCGAGCTATGTGGGAACGCCGCCTCCAGGACAAAGATGCGTTAGACCAATCCTACGACAAGCTCTTCAGCATTCGCAAACAGATTGCCAAGAACTCACACTGCAAAGATTTCATCGATTACATATTCCTTGCAAAGCACCGCTTTGACTATACTCCCGCCGACTGCGAAGCTTTCCACGAAAGCATCGAGAAATTTGTTCTGCCGTTGCAGAAGGAAATGTACAAGCGCCGCGCCAAGAAGATGGGGCTCGACCGTTTACGCCCATGGGACTTGGATGTTGACCCGCTGAGCAGGCCGCCTCTCAAGCCGTACCAGAGCGGAGACGAGCTGATTGAAAAAGTCGATTCCATTTTCGAAAGCATTCACGCGCAAGCCGGCAAGTGGGCCCGTGAAATGCAGGCAAAAAAGCTTATCGATCCAGATTCCAGACTGGGCAAGGCCCCGGGCGGATACCAGATCGGTTTTGACGAAAGCCGCCTCCCCTTCATTTTCATGAACTCCGCCAATACGGACCGTGACATCTACACGCTGTTGCACGAATCTGGACACTCGTTCCATCAGTTTGCACTCGCGAACCAGCCGATATTCGCCTACCGCGATGTTCCCGCTGAATTTGCCGAAGTTGCAAGCATGAGTATGGAACTCATCGGCATGTCGAATCTGAAACCGTTCTACGGTGACAATCACGAAGCGATTGTCCGCAGCACCGAAGGCGAACTTGCCGACGTGATTTGGCTGTTCCCGTGGGTAGCAAGCATCGACAGCTTCCAGCACCGTCTGTACAACTTCCCGACGCATACCGCCGAAGACCGCAGCGATATCTGGAGCGAAATCATGGACCGCTACGATGCCGGTGTGGATTACAGCGGGCTTGAAGCTGTCCGCCGCAACCTGTGGCAAAAGCAACTTCATTTGTTCGAATGCCCGTTCTATTACATAGAATATGGCATCGCGCAGATTGGCGCTTTGCAGGTCTGGGCAAACTTCAAGAAGGATCCGCAGAAGGCCATCGACGACTTGTTCAAGGCCGAAAGCCTGGGCAGCAGCCGTCCGATTCCAGAACTCTTCGCTACTGCAAACATCAAGTTCGATTTCACGCCTAAAACGCTGGAACCCTTGATGCAAGTGGTCTGGGATGAGCTAAGTAAGTTGTAGGGCGTAAACTCAGCTTCTTCGCCTACGATCATGCCCGCCATAGTGCGGGCATCTCCTTTTTTAGCTCTTAATTACATTTTTTTTGATAAATTTAAAAAAAATTGAAAAAAATGCGCCGTAGGACTTGACAAACGAAAAAATAAAAGTTATTATTGGCGCACCTCCTCAATGGAGGTCATCCTAACGGAGGGATGGCCGAGTGGTTGAAGGCGCACGCTTGGAAAGCGTGTTTACCTTACGGTAACGAGGGTTCGAATCCCTCTCCCTCTTCTAAAATTTTTCGAGGTACCTTATGGCTGAGTCTCAAAGAGTTTATCTTGATGATATCTACGCTAGTGAAGAATGTCAAGGTTCGGTTTTCCGTGCTGTTGTCATGATGGCTCACGAAGCCCGCTTCATTAACAATCAGTCCAAGCAAGGTTATATCCAGCTCACGCAGAAGCCGACAACGATCGCTATGAACCGTTTCAAGGAACATAAGCTGACGATGGTTGAAAAAGGCGTTAACGACGTGACCGCTGATGCAGTAAAGGCTTCCGTTGCAGAAGTTGCTCCGACAGCAGAAGCTGTTGCAGAAGCAAGCGATGCAGCTGCCGATGCATTCTAATCTCGAAAAATGAGTGCTTAAAAAAGACCGCTTCCGAGCGGTCTTTTTGTTATTCTGCATTCAACATACTGATAGGCAATAGCCACGAAGTATTCAACAACTATAAACTTAACTGGATGGGGCTAAGCCCCAACCTCTTTGGCTCGGTTATAGCCATGCGAGCATGGCTGCAACGCTCGCCTTTTAAGGTTGCCTTCGGGACTAAGTCCCTCAGAATGACGAAACACCAGAATAATAAGCATCATCGTCATCCTGACGCCAAATTTAATTGCTTTTCAAGATTTTCGATGTTACACCGCGACGGATCTTGCCTGCGGCTCGTCCGAGAGCGTCAAACAATCGCTCTGGCATAGATTCTTCCAAGTTCTTGTTAGGAGTTCTACGCTTGGAAATCGATACGGGCTTTTCCGTAGTATCGGTTCGCTGTTCTTCGATTTTCCAGATGAAATCATCAGAGCGCGAAGGCATTGGGTTCTGCACGACATTTTTACCGACCGCCTGCAAATAAAGCCCGCTTTTGTAATTCTTAAGAAGCACCGCATTCGGCGTGTTCACTCCAGCATCTTCAAACAGGTACTTTTGATGAGCACCACCATTATAACCGTATGTCGAAGCTGTTACGCCTGCCGCGGTCGATTCGTTCGGAATATCGACCACGCGGTTTCCAAGCTGGATACGGTAAGTGACAGGCTTATCGCCCATTGAGTAAATCTTGACGAATGTAGCCGTATCAGCACAATCCATGAGTTCCAGCGCATTGCTTGAGGTAATTCCCATGCATTTCTTTGTGTCGCCGAGAGACTTGATTCTCCCCTGCTTGAAGAATGCTTCCTTGAAAATGTCCTGGTACATCGCGTTCACGATTTTCACATGATTGATAAGGTCCTGTTCGGAATGAACTTCGCTACGGTAATTGAGGCCGTACGGCCAAAAATGCTGGCTATCCCCTTTAAGTACGGCATCTTTCCCGTCGATTTCTTTGAGGGTTGCTTGGGCTTTTTCGCCCTTGAATACGCCGTCTTTGAACATCGCCTTGTATTCGGAAGTCGTGCCCATGCCAAGCGTATGCGCCATCTCGTGCATGGCGGTGCCGACAAACATATAATTGCGGTCCTTGCCAAAACGGAGGTCCCCATTACTGCTCGCTTCTGCAGTCGGAACGCCCGTGCTGTAATAAACTTCAATATGCTTGGAGAGGTCTGAATACTTGTTGTACAGGAAAACCGCCGAATCCATAGCGGCCTCGATAAGCGCATAGGCTTCGCGTTCATCATCGGTCGGATTTGCGGATTTATTCAAATGATATTCAATATTGCCGGCAAAAGCGCCAGACACAAGGAAGGAGAAAATTCCGAAAAAAAGCGAGTTTCTTACAAAAATATTCATGGAACCTCTTCCTATACACTAAATTAATCTATACAATTCCATATATAAGAGCAAGTAAAAAAAGTTTTTGAGTGATTTATTATCCTATTTCATAACCGATTATGTAATTTTGGCGTGGAATATCAAAAACAGGAGAAGCCCCAATGAAGGCTAAAATATTCGCATGTTCTTTAACGCTCGCACTCGCGGCCCTTACCGGCTGCTCGGGAAGCCAGAGCGGAATCAACCGTTCCCTTGGACAAGCCGATGCAACACGCTCGCTCGTCAACGACAACAAGCTCGATGCAAGCATGACATCGAACTCTTTCTCCAAGCTTGTTGCAGCCAAGGCCCTGAAGGAAGACGGTAAAATCGAAGAAGCCCAGGCGCTTGCAGAACAGAGCGAACTCGAAATGCGACTCGCCATAGCCAAATCCGAATACGAAAAGGCTAAAAACGAAGACAAGAAACTCGAAGAATCTCTCCGTGCCGACGAAGAACGCAAGGCACTTTACCAGAGCATTCTCGATAAGGAAACCAAGAAGTAAGGAGCCGCAAAGATGAAGACGATTAAGATTTTGACTCTCGGCGCCCTCGCCGCCTCCATGAGCTTTGCCGCAGACGCACCTTCTGTCACCCCTGTAGACCAGTGCAGACTCGCCCTCGACAATGCAAAGACCAATTTGCCGTCCAACGCTTACGCCGCAAAGCTTACGCTTGCCGAAGGCTATGGCACACTCAACGCACTCGAAACGATCTATGCTGACGACAAAAATTCCAAGCTGATTCCGACATTCCTGGAAAACTGCCAGAAATATGCCGAAATAGCAAAGCTCCAGGGCGAAACTCAGGCAATTCAGAACCATATTGCCGAGAACTGGGAAAAGCGCGCCGCCACAAACCGCACCATCGAAGCCATCCAGGAACAGATTGGTGAAGCCCGTAGCGGCAAGGTCTCCGACCTCGAAGCCGAAAAGCAGGCGATCAAGGCCCAGAAGGACAAGCTCGAAGCCAGCAAGAACGAAGCTATGGACAAGCTAAACGCCCTCCAGTCCCAGATGATCCAGGTGACGAAGGACGCCCGCGGTATCATCCTCTCGATGTCCGACATCTTGTTCGACGTGGGCCGTGCGACCTTGAAGACCGACCTTATGACAAGCCTTGCAAAGATTGCCGGTATCCTCTCCGTCTACCAGCAGTTTGACGTGTCCATCGAAGGCAACACCGACAACACCGGTTCCGAAGAATTCAACATGACGCTTTCTCAGCAGCGTGCCGAGAACGTGATGAACTTCCTCGTGGAACAGGGCATTGCCGAAACCCGCCTCACCGCCAAGGGTCTTGGCATGACCATGCCGATTGCGGACAACTCCACCAAGGAAGGTCGCCAGAAGAACCGCCGCGTGGACCTCGTTATCACGGACCGTACGCAGAAAGTGAAGTAGTTCGGTAAACCGAATAAGACAGGAGTCACCCCGGCCCTAGAGCCGGGGTCGCTTTTTTATACAGGAAAATCATCAACTTTTTGATAGAAAAGCCTTTTAATCAAGTCTATTTTTTCTAAATTAACCCACGTAACTTTTAAACCGGCGGCGCAAGTCGCCAATCAAAAACAAGAGGTAAAACAAATGGCAGTTTCTTACAAGGAACTCGGCTTGGTTAACACCAAGGAAATGTTTGCTAAGGCAGTTAAGGGTGGCTATGCTATCCCGGCTTTCAACTTCAACACCATGGAACAGATGCAGGCCATCGTGCAGGCCGCCGTTGAAACCAAGTCTCCGGTGATCATGCAGGTCTCTAAGGGTGCTCGTAACTACGCTAACGGCACCATCCTCCGCTACATGGCTCAGGGTGCTGTTGAATACGCCAAGGAACTCGGCTGCGCAAATCCGCAGATCGTGCTCCACCTCGACCACGGTGACTCTTTCGAACTCTGCAAGGACTGCATCGACAACGGTTTCTCTTCCGTGATGATCGACGGTTCTGCTCTTCCGTACGAAGACAACATCGCCCTCACCAAGAAGGTTGTTGAATACGCTCACGCTCACGACGTTACCGTCGAAGCTGAACTCGGTGTTCTCGCTGGTGTTGAAGACGAAGTCCAGGCTGAAGAATCTCACTACACCAAGCCGGAAGAAGTGATCGACTTCGCAACCCGTACTGGTTGCGACTCCCTCGCTATCTCCATCGGTACTTCTCACGGTGCATACAAGTTCAAGCCGGAACAGTGCACTCGCGACCCGAAGACTGGCAAGCTCGTTCCGCCTCCTCTGGCATTCGACGTGCTCCACGCTATCGAACAGAAGCTCCCGGGCTTCCCGATCGTGCTCCACGGTTCTTCTTCTGTCCCGCAGGACGAAGTTGACACGATCAACGCCCATGGCGGTAAGCTCCCGGATGCAGTTGGTATTCCGGAAGAACAGCTCCGCGAAGCTTCTCGCTCTGCTGTCTGCAAGATCAACATCGACTCTGACAGCCGTCTCGCTATGACTGCCGCTATCCGTAAGTATTTCGACGAACATCCGGAACACTTCGACCCGCGCCAGTACCTCAAGCCGGCTCGTGAAAACATGAAGAAGATGTACATGCACAAGATCGTGGATGTGCTCGGCTCCAACGACAAGCTCTAATGAGACCGTTCGCGCCTAGAATCACATAGAAATATGTGAGTGGCGCTCACTCTCGCAAAAGCCCTCGGTTAATACCGAGGGCTTTGTTGCTCACGGAAGACCGCTCGGCTCTATCGCAGATTTAAAATGTGATATCGCCTTGCTCTCGCAAAAGCGTGCAAAACGAGCGTCGCGAAATTATGCTTGCATAATTTCATGACCGAGTGAAGCCGCGGACGCAGAAAGCGTCAATCGCGACCGGTTAATATCGGTCGCTTTTTGCTCACGAGTAAGCGCAAAAGCGCCACTCTAACAAAAGCTTTAAATTGTTCCAAGGCGAGTGCCGCGCTCAAGCTTGCTTGAGCATTGCCGAGCCACAGAACAAAGCAACGAAGTTGCAAAACCGCTAGGCAATCGCCTGGCGGTTTTAATTTTTTGAAGAAACCAAAATTACAATTAATCCAATAACAGATACGGATGCCGCAGCAATCCCAACCTTCGTTATTGTTGAAGCGGCTTCTGATTTCGCATTTTCTTCAGCAACACAATCTTCATATTGCGTCTTTTCCACAGAAATAGCAGAACAATTTGTCGAAGCACATCCTAACAAGTTGCAGCAAAGAATTGCAGACAAAAAAGTAAATACAAAAGACTTGAGCATGGAATGTAATATAAAAACTTTTGTTATATTAAAAGCAAATAAAAAAGGATTTTATGTTTATGCTCGGAAAGTGCAATCTTTTATTTTTTATTTCAGCTGTTCTTTTAACTTTGGGTTCCGTCGCCTCGGCAAACAAATGCACTGATGCTATGTTTGGAGCGAATTCATTAGTCCTTCAGGATAAGGCTCGTATTGATTCTTCTTACTTTAACGAGCGTGGAAACGAATGGACTCACAAATATATTTACAATGAAAATGGGCGATTAGAACAAATGCTTTTTGATTCAAAAGAAGGTTCAAAAACCGAAGTTCTTTACTTTTATTATGACACAACAGAAACAGCGCTCAAAAATAGAGGCTCAGAATACATCATATTGAACAGCAATACTCAGGACACTATGTGCATTCGTCTAAAAAATTATTACGATGGGGCGTTCCAAGGGGAACAAATCAGCAAAAGAACCTCAAATTACGCAAGTTCAGAAACAATAGAATCATCGACACATTGGTTCTCGGAACGAATTCTAAAAAATGATACACTATTTGAAATCGAATACTTTGATTACAACACAGATTCCGTACGGAAAAATCAAGATCTAATCATTGCCGATTCTACAGACGATTTCAAATGTTTCGAATACAGAGGTGACGACAATACAGTGAATCCCATAACTTATAAGCCCAATGGAAAAGGCTATTCTATAAGCATTGACGAGGGAACCTACCACAGAGAATTTTTCTTCGTGAATACAGACAAAACAACTTCCATCCGCAAAACGGTAAAGCCTGTTAAAATGGCTCCCCAAGCTCGCTACTTCGATCTGCTTGGCCGTTATAAGTTCAGCAAGTAAATCCTGGATCCTTCGACTCGTTACACTCGCTCAGGATGACACATCACCACAAATTCATTACACACTCCACATTACACATCTCACACCCCATACCCCAAAGGGCCGCAGGCCCGACCCCATAGCCCACACCCCACATTTCACACCCCACATCAACATGCTCTGTCCTCACTGCCACTCCGAATTGAAAGACAACGCAACATTCTGCCCCCACTGCGGGAGCGACAAGAACACCGGCTGGAAAGAAGGCGCTGAATATAGCGACCTCGACCTCCCCGACTACGATGAAATTGTCGAAAATGAATTCGGCGAAAAGAAGAAAAAGTCAAGCCCACTTACGATTGTCGCTGTGGTGATTATCGTGCTTGCGTTTATGGCTGCGATGGTTCTTTAAGCGTCTCTTCCAAGCTCTTGAGGGTTTCTTCGGCCGCAGTGAAGTCATAATCGTCAATCTGGTTTCGCAGTTTCTGCAAAAGCGAATCCTGTTCCTGCGAGAACATGATCTTGTCGAGCGAATCGAGAATTCGCTTGCAAGCTGTAAGCGAACAAGATTCTACAGCCGACTTGAGTTCTTCAACCGCTTGAGTGAGCTTGCCTATGGCTTCAGGGTCCACATGCTTGATAACAATGGATGCATTCGACTGCTCGGTGGCGATATTCTGCATGACAATTTTCAAGTCATCAATTAAATCTTCAAGAGCCTCAACAAAGGCGTTGTATTCGCTGTAATTCTGCTCTTTCTTGAGTAGCGAATTTTCAAGCATCACGCCAAGCGTCTGCACATGATAAGAGCCAATAGTCCCGCAAAGTCCCTTTATCGTATGGACGATGCGCGTCGCTTCTTCAAAATCTCCACCTTCAAAGAATTTTTTGAGCTTGACAGCCACACCACCGTAATCGCGTACGAAGCCCTGAATAATCTTGAAGTACAGGTTCTTGTTATCATTGGCGTGGTAAAGCCCCGCTGCGGCATCGAAATTGCGGACTTTCAGGAACATCGCTACAATGCTGTCGTCAGTACCGGCAGGTTTTGCCTCAGGCTCACTTGTTGTCTGCGCGATTGGCATAGAATCAGCTACAGGCAAGTACTGGGCAAGAACATCATAGAGGAGCATGGGGTCAATAGGCTTTGCTATGTAAGAATTCATACCTGCATTGATACAGTCGTCGCGGTCCTTCTGGAACGCCCTTGCACTCATAGCGACAATCGGCACTTTCTTGAAGTACTCATCAGAACGGCTGCGGATGGCCTTTGTCGCATCAAGACCGTTCATGACCGGCATCTGGATATCCATCAGGACCAAGTCGAACGCATTTTTCTTGAGCAGGTCAAGTGCAATTTGGCCATTGGCAGCAACCATGGTTGCAAGGCCCACGCTATTCAAAAGCGATACGGTCAGCTCCTGGTTCATTTCATTGTCTTCAACGAGGAGAATTTTGGCTTCTTTAAAGAAAATCTTATTCTTCTCCGTCTTAACAGCCTTCTGGTATGTCAGCTTTTCTTCGACAGCCTCCTGCATGGCACTTAACAAAGAACTTATCTGCAACGGCTTTGCGACGCAGCTGTTGAATCCGATTTCTGTCGCCAGATGGTAATTTTTCTCGTCAAAGTGAATCGGATGCATCAAGATCTTCGGAATCTTTTTCATGTTAGCCGGAAGGCCCTGCACAAAATCGAATCCATTCATGATCGGCATCTGGTAATCAACTATAAAAAGATCATATGGCGTCTCGCCCGCTTCTTCGTGAGCTTGAATCAAGTCCAAGGCTTCATCAACAGAAGCCGCCTCTTCGACGACGCAGCGCAATTTCGTCAGGTAATGCCTCAGCACATCGCGAAGTCTTTCACAATCATCCACCAACAAGACATTCTTGTTTTTGAATGTCGAAACGGACTTCCACTTGGGTACGGAAGCTTGCTGTGCAATGGGGAGCGTTATCGAGAAATAGAACTTTGAACCCTTTCCGTATTCGCTTTCAACTTGAAGCTCACCACCCATGAGTTCAACAAGAGACTTTGAAATGACAAGTCCAAGGCCAGTTCCACCATACTTGCGCGTAATCGAGCCGTCCGCTTGCGTAAAGGCGTTAAACAGATGCTGCAACTGTTCGCCAGTCATACCGATACCTGTATCGATAACACTGAACGAGAGCTTGACATTGTTCCCTATTACCTGATCCTGCGTTATTCTTAGCGTTATGCTTCCGCTTTCCGTGAATTTGGTCGCATTGTTGATCAAGTTCGTAAAGATCTGAGAAAGGCGCAAGGGATCGCCCATCAGGATTTCCGGAATTTCCGGATCAACATCGACAATCAATTCAATCGGTCGTCCCGCAATTCGAACTTCAGCAAGGGCCGCCACTTCGCCTATCACATCCTGCAACACAAGCTGAGTAATTTCAAGGTCCTGCTTGTTTGCTTCAATCTTCGAGAAATCCAGAATGTTGTTTATGATCCCAAGTAGCGATGTTGCCGCATGGCTAATTCGTTCAATAAATCCAAGCTGGCGTTCATCAAGCTTCGTTTCCTGAATCAAATGCGCCATGCCAATAATGGCATTCATCGGAGTTCGAATTTCATGGCTCATGTTTGCGAGGAACTCGCTTTTGGCTTGCGTCGCATGTTCAGCAATTTCTCGAGCGGCCACAACTTCAGAAATATCAATCATCGAAAGCATGTAACCGACAATTGCATCTTGAACCTTGAGCGTACACGCCTCTCCGCGGAACCATATATCGGTATGCGAATCAAGCGTCTGGAGCTTAAACGTATCTTTCCAAACACCCTGTTCATCAAAAGTCTTTTGCAAAGATTCAACTATTTTTTCAGGCATGCCGCACTTCGACATGTTCTGAAGCGATTGTCCAATCACATCCTTCCAGTCAACAACAAGGTAATCCGTCAATTGCTTGGACATGTACTTGACCTTGCAGTTCTTATCAAAGATGACAAGAATCGAATTACCCGCCGAAAGCATGATCGTATCGAGAATCGTGTCTTTCTGGATACCGCTTGTTTCATCCGAGATCAAGAACAGATAGCGGATGGATCCATCATCTTCGACAAGGAACTGGAATATGACTTTCCACCAGGCGTCTTCGCCAGTACAGCTCTTGACCGGAATAATAATTTGCCGTTCGCTGGCATGCATTTCACCGCCTTTCGAGACTTTATATACAAACTTCTTGAACTGTTCCGAACGGAAAAATTTCCAGAGGATTTCGCCACGGACATCGTTGCCGTTATTGAAAAATTCTGCAATGTAGGCACTCGCATGCAAAATATCAAATGTATCATTGGTCAGGACTATTCTAAAATTGTCGCTCCCTAAGAGCGTTTCAAACATGGTGCTCGAGCTGACACTTTCATTCAGGTCTTTCTGGATGAAGAACTTGAATAGAAACCGCACAATGAGCCATGTGAGAAATATCAGAGCCAATACAACAAGCGCAACGACGAAAATAATGGCGTTCAAGTTTTCCTGGACTTTTGCAACGACCTTGTTTTTCTGGATGACATGAACAACATAGAACGGCGCGTTCTTTAACGGCCTTACCATAAAAATAAACTTGCGATTTTCTATGCTAGTCTTTTCAAAGAGCGTTACATTCACGGAGTCCAGCTTATCAATCTGGATATCGTCCTGAACTAGATGCAGAAGCCCGGCAACCGTATCTGTAACGATATTGTGCAAATTGGTTTCATACGGGAAATACGTAAACAGGCTATCGTTCTCGGAACTCACAAGCATCGTGATTCCGCCTTCGGAGCGGGCAAACTCGCCCATCAGCTGGCGTACTTTCTGCAAGTCTATGTCAATGGCAACGGCTCCCATGAACGAGCGATTTTTTTCCCAAAGCGGATACGAATACGTAAGTACTCGCTTTTTTGCGGTCTCATTGATTTCAGGACCCGTGATGGCAAGCCCCTTATGCCTGGACGCTTCAAGGTACCAAGTCCTTATGCGGAATTCCTTTTTGCTCTCGTTCAGCTTAAAGTCCCTAGCCGAAACATACTTGCCATTTTGCGTTCCATAGTAAATGTCTACAATAAACGAAGACGACTGCAGATGCTTTTTCAGCACCTTCTTGACGTCAGCCTCTTTTGTATGTTGCAAAATCTTCGGAAGCGGCTTGAACTGCTTTTCCAGTTTAGCGAAGAACAGTTCAAGGTCGATAACAACCTTGTCCTGGAATTTTGATTCGGCAGAACTGTACGAAGATGTAATTAATGTAGACTTGATGAAATTCGAAAAAACAATCACCATCACGATGGTAAACACGAGCATCGGTATGGTGTAAACAAGCGAAATACGCCAACTGAGGTGGCGTTTCTTTTCATTTATAGGACTTGGTGTCAATCCTTACATTCCTCGGAAGAAGAAGTGTCTTTGAACTGCTCGTAAATTTCAGGCAGCTGGTCCGCGATTGCCAAGAACGCATCGACGACATCCGGGTCGAACTGCGTACCACGGCCCTTGATAATTTCTTCAACGGCGACTTCGTGAGGATACGGTTCCTTGTAGGGCCTTTTTGAAACAAGGGCGTCATACACGTCGGCAACCGCCATTATCCTTGCGCCTATAGGAATTTCATCTTTTTTCCTGTGGTTCGGGTAACCTTCTCCATTCCAGTATTCATGATGGCCAAGAGCCATTTCGGCTGCAATGCGCACCATCGGGCTATCACGCAATTCCTTTGTCGCTTCCTGAAGAACATCATAGCCCATTTGCGGGTGCTGCATCATGATTTCGCGTTCGTCCTGCGTCAAGGTTCCCGGCTTGCGCAAGATGCGGTCGTGAATACCGACTTTGCCAATATCGTGAAGCGGAGCCGCCGTGGCCAAATTTTCAATATATTCCGGAGTGATTGTATCCGTAAACTTCGGATTCTTGCGAAGTTCTTCAGCAAGCCGCTGGACGATAATCTGCGTACGCTTGATGTGCTCGCCCGTCTCTGGGTCGCGGTATTCAGCAAGGGACCCCAGACTCGTGAGCATGACCTTGAGCGTCTTGCGAAGGTCGGCGGTACGTTCATCAACGAGTTCATGCAGATGGTCTCGCTGAAGCTTTAGCTGGAGCTGATTCTTGATTCGCAGAGTCACAAGAGCCGGATTGAAGGGCTTTGTAATGTAATCGACCGCACCGAGATCAAGACCAATCTGTTCGCTCTTGCTATCGGCCTTGGCAGTTAAGAAAATGACCGGAATCCCTTGCAGAATATTCTTTTCGCGCATGATTCTCAATGTTTCATAGCCATCCATTTCAGGCATCATCACATCAAGAAGAATCAGATCTGGCTTAATCCTTTCCGTGAGTTCAATCGCCTTTTTACCATTAAGAGCAACACAAACTTCATAATCATTCGATAAAATGCCTTCCAAAACATCAATATTCGTCTTGGTGTCATCAACAACTAATATTTTCAAACGAGAACGGTCCATATTCATAATATACGCTCAGTAATCTATATACAGGAACTCATTTTATTCCATCTAAGTACATAAAATAGACTTATTTTTTTGTGGACAATTTTTCAAAACTTTAAACATCCATGCTTTTTTATTTTTTTCACGGCTGAAATTATATTTATTTTGGAAATTGGTCAATAGATTTTGGTCACTAGTCCTTGGTAAGGAGTCTTTATGAAGAAGTTTGTTCCGCTGGTAGCCTTGTTCGCGCTTGGCGTTCAGGCGCAAGAAGTCGTCGAAATAGCCCCGTTCTGGGCGGCACTTGATGACCTTGAACCAGCAGGCATAAACGACCTTTATAACGATCTGAATCTTCCCGACACCATGAAAAAATATGGCCCGTTCCCAGTCAAATGGGAAAGTTCCGATACACTTTTCTTGGGCCACGACGGCCGCATCAACGGACGATTTGTAGGCGAAAACCATGAAGTAACGCTCACGGCAACGCTGTACGACAACGAAAGTACTACAAAACGCGCTGAAAAGCGGTCCTTCAAGGTTTCCATTCACGGCTTTGAACCTTACTCCAACTACCTCTTTGCGTATTTCCCGGCAAACGACAACGAAAATATCTATTACGCCCTGAGTAATGACGGCTACAACTTTACCCCCATGAACAACGGGAAACGAGTCGTTGCTGCAGATACGGTCAGTATCAAGAAAGGGCTCCGCGACCCGCACGTCCTGCGCGCACCTGACGGCTGGTTCTACATGGTGAATACCGACATGAAGAGCGCTGAAGGCTGGGCTAGTAATCGCGGCATGGTGCTGATGAAGTCCCGCGACCTCATCAACTGGAAGCACAGCACGGTGCATTTCCCGGACAAGTACAAGGGCAAGAACTTTGCCAACGTGACCCGCGTGTGGGCCCCGGAAACCATCTGGGACGCCAATTACGTGAACAAGGACGGGAGCAAAGGTAGGCCGCTCGTTTATTATTCGCTGTTGACCGACGACGGCACCATCCCCTACGACAAGGTGTATTTTAATTACGCCAATGAAGACTTTACCGACCTCGAAGGCGACCCGACCCATTTCTTTGACCGTGGCAAATCGACCATTGACATGGACATCGTCTACAATCCTGTAGATAAGCTTTATCATGCATTTTACAAAAACGAGGGCGATGGCGGCATCTGCAAGGTGCAAGCGCAGACTTTAACCTCGGAAAACGGCACTAAAGCCCCGACCTGGTACAAGCGTAGCGGCGCGTTGCAACAGACGACCGAAGCCGTCGAAGGTGCCGGCGTGTTCAAGCTCATCAACCAGAATTCCTGGGTGCTCATGTACGACTGCTACATGAACGGACATTACCAGTTCACAAGCAGCTCCGACCTCGAGAATTTCAAGTTCGTGCAAGACACCAAGACGAGCGGCGCTTTCACGCCCCGCCACGGCACGATTCTCCCGATTACCGCTCAAGAAACGGCGGCGCTCATGAAGGTCTTCCCCACGCCAGATTTCGAACCGAAGGTGATTGAAATTCCGGATTCCATCGGCGTCTGCGACGGCAAGAAAGTCGTAGGTCCGTGCAGCCCGACAAAGATTATCCCGTACGTGAAAGTTGGCGATGACGGCTGGAAAGAAACAACCGACTTGAAAGTCGCCAAGGGCGCTACAGTGCAGCTTGGCCCGCACCCGTGGGATGGCAAAATTTGGAGCTGGGAAGGTCCAGACGGCTTCAAGTCCTCAGCTCGTGAAAACACTCTCAAGAATCTGGACGGCTCCAAGAGCGGCTATTACACTGTGACATACACAAACGAAACTGGCTGCAAGAGCGTCAAGAAAATCAGGATTGTCGTAGATGACCCGGACAAGCCGTATGTAGAACAACCTCCGGTAAGCATTGGTAACCGCGGAATGCGCGAAAACCGCAAGGATTCACGCTTAAACCACAACCCCGTCTATTTCGACTTGCTCGGCAACAGGCTCAAAAGCAAACCGAAGAACGGAATGTTTGTAGTAAGGTAGTTGTTAGTCATTAGTTACTAGTCATTAGTTAAAGTATCGCGGCAGAGCCGCCTAACTGAAACCAATGACCATTGACTAAATGCTGATGACCTTTCTATTAAGCTTTACAAAAGCGTTGACCGGATCGGCGTAATTCCAGACGCCACCGAGCGAAGCGACTCCGGCAGGCGATAGCTTCTTGAAATCGTCAATCGTATCCGTATCGACGCCTCCCCATAAAATGAGGGAGGCTTTTGCGTTTATGCTTAAAGAAGATCCAAGCGTTTCAACAGGTTCAATCGCCGAAAGCGGCCGCATAATCGGGCCGACGAGAGCGCCCGCCACCCATTCCGGGAGCTTTTCGGCTTCTTCCGCATTTTTGCAAAGAGCAACGCAGTTGATGCGTTTCCAGCTTTCAGGGACCTCGCCCATGAAACTTTGCGCATCGCAGACGCAACCGCGAACATCAAGCTCTTCGGCCATGTCTGGCGTTCCACGCACCCAGATGCGGTCGCGCAATTCAATCGGGAGGCCAAGTAGCCAGCGGTCGTAATCGTTGAACGTTGCGCGAGCATTGCCTCCTCGCCCGCGCTTGTCCAAAATCAAACGGGTTAAACCACGGCGAAACATTTCTTCGATATCGTCATGTTCTGCAGCAAAATCATCAGGACAAGTAAAAAGCCAAAGTCGCATAATACAGTTACTAGTTAATTGTTAGTAGTTACTAGAGATGCATTGCAGTATTTTACAAGTTAGTAATTATTAGTAAATAAGACTTAGTTATCAGAGATTTTCTAGTAACTAGTAACTTCAAACTCTTAACTGGCATATTAACGAGATTTCACACATCTGACGGAGAGGGCAAATTCTTCGTAAGCTTCATCGTACGATACGCTGGAACGGCCTTTTTCGAGCATCACGGTGCGGGCGTAATTTGCACGGACCTCATCGGTTGTCCAAAAGTAGGCAAATTCGTCAAAATAACTAGAATACCCCATAAAATAATAGCCACCTTGAATATCCGTAATAAAACCACGCGAAATCAAGGAGTCCGCAGCATGCTCAAAACCGCCCACAGCATAAATCAAGCTATCAAAATCATCTCGTTCCCATACAACCCGATAATTCAGATTTTCCGCCATCCAAACTCGGCCACCAATTTCAACGGTCTTGTAGGTCTGCAAGTCGCGAGCGTCAACGAGAATATTCGAGCGAGAAGTATCGCCTGCCTCAGCACCCGCCAAAGAATCCGAACACGCGCATAGCGCGATTGCTAAAAAGACTGAAACGAATGCCCCTAAAAAATCTCTCATACTAATAAAAAAGATAACTAATTACATTAAACTAATACACTAATCCAAAAATCTCGTAACAAGAAATAGCGTCGGCCACAATCTTAAAAGGCGAATGCCGCGACCATACTTGTATGGTCTTGGTTGAGCCATAAGGTTGGCGCTTGCGCCAGGATGGGTTTAAGTACACCTGCCCTACAAAATTTTTCTATATTTACGCGCGGATTGACGATTTGATGAACAAACCGCCACGGTTAATAACGAGGCACTCGATGGATTTGAAAATACTCCCTCAGCCAGACGATGTTACGTGCGGACCGACTAGCCTACACGCTGTTTACTCCTATCTTGGCTATAACATTCCCCTTAAAAAGCTCATTTCCGAAATTGAATTTCTGGAAGAAGGCGGTACGCTAGGCGTTTTCCTTGGCATCGACGCCCTCAAGCGCGGATTCAAGGCGACCATTTATTCTTACAATTTAAAGATTTTTGATCCGACATGGAGCAAGCTCAAGATGCCCGAACTGCGCGAAAAGCTGGTTCAGCTCCACAAGGCAAAACACGCCCCCAAGCTCAAAAAAGCTATTGACGCCTACATCCGATTCATCGACCTTGGTGGAACAGTCGCAACCGCAGACCTCCGCGCAAGCATGTTCGAAAGCTATTTCAAACGAGGCATTCCGGTGCTTTGCGGCCTCAGCGCCACCTATCTTTATCGTTCCCCTCGCGAATACACAAACGAAAAAGACCTGTCCGTCTTTGACGACATCCACGGCGAGCCGATGGGGCATTTCGTAGTGCTTTACGGACTCGATGAAAAGAAGCAGTTCTTGGTAGCAGACCCGGATTGTACGAACCCGATGGCAAGCGGACCTTATTATAAAGTCGACAAGTTCCGCCTGATCCACAGCATTTTGCTGGGGGTCATGACGTACGATGGAAACATTCTTGTTGTGGAGAAAAAGTAATGAAAGCTCCGGCACTGATGATTACCTGCGAACATGCGAGCAACGCTGTGCCGGATTTTGTCCTGCGCGCTCTCCGCGATTCAAAGATTCCCGATGACGTTCTCGCCTCCCACCGCGCTTATGACATTGGCGCGTACAAAGTATTTTCAAATCTTGTAAAACGTTTAAAGCCGGACTTCCATTGCTCTAGCCGATTCTCGAGACTGGCTGTCGATATGAACCGCAGTGCGACCAACAAGACATTCTTTTCTGAATTTACTGTTGGACTACCAAACACAGTGAAATCGCGCATGCTAAGCCTTTGGCAAAAATATCGCGATAAAATTGAAAGCTTTGTTGCAGGCGTAATACCACCGAACGTGCGCAAAAACGAGAAAAAAGCACCTAAGGACGCGCCTGAAGTTCCGCTCAAGGTCATCCACCTCGGGATTCACAGCTTTACGCCTATATTAAATGGTGTCGAGCGCGATGCCGATGTCGGGATTCTCTATGACCCGAGCCGCCCTGCCGAAGTGAAAATTGCACAAACGCTCATCCAGAACATCCACGAACGCGCCCCGTGGCTTAAAATCCGCAAGAATTACCCCTACCTCGGCAAGTCCGACGGCCTCACCACCACGCTTCGTCAAAAATTCGGCCCAAGTTACGCCGGACTCGAAATAGAGATTAACCAAAAGCTGCTTAATTTTTAAACTTTTTTCAAAAATTGGTTGTCCGTTTTGGGTAATCTTATTTAATTTTAAGCTTGGATTTTTGCCCTTCTTGCGTGTGCCACACGCCGAAGGTGTATATGATCAGATTTTTTTGAAAAAACCTAAAAAATGGAGATAGTCCATGGCAAAAAAGATGATTGCGGTTGATGGTAACGAAGCAACCGCTAACGTCGCCCACAAGTTGAGCGAAGTTATTGCAATTTACCCCATTACCCCGTCCAGCCCGATGGCCGAACATTCCGACAACTGGAGTGCTAAGGGCCAGAAGAACATCTGGGGCCAGGTTCCTCGCGTATTTGAAATGCAGTCCGAAGGTGGTGCCGCTGGTACCGTCCACGGTGCTTTGCAGACTGGTGCCTTGACCACGACGTTCACGGCTTCCCAGGGTCTCCTCTTGATGATCCCGAACATGTACAAGATTGCTGGCGAACTGACCCCCGCAGTCTTCCACGTTACTGCACGTGCTCTTGCCATGCAGGGCCTTTCCATTTTCGGTGACCACTCCGACGTTATGGCTTGCCGCCAGACCGGTTTTGCAATGCTCGCCTCCTCTTGCGTTCAGGAATGCCAGGACCTCGCTCTCGTGGCCCACGCTTCCACGCTCGAAAGCCGCGTTCCGTTTATGCACTTCTTTGACGGCTTCCGCACTTCTCACGAAGTCATGAAGATCGAAGCTCTCGAAGAAAACGTCATCCGTGACGTCATCGACGACAAGTACGTCAAGGCTTGCCGTGCACGCGCTATGACTCCGGACCGTCCGACCATGCGCGGTACTGCCCAGAACCCGGACGTTTACTTCCAGGGTCGTGAAACCGTGAACCCGTTCTATGCAAAGGTTCCGGAAATTGTCCAGAAGTACATGGACAAGGTTGCAAGCTACACTGGCCGTCAGTACCACATTGTGGACTACGTCGGTGCTGCCGATGCAGAACGCGTCATCATTTCCATGGGTTCTTCTACTTGCACCATCGGTGATACCGTCAAGTACTTGAACGGGAAGGGCGAAAAGGTCGGTCTCGTCAACATCCGCCTCTACCGTCCGTTCCCGATGGAAGCTGTCGTTGCCGCTCTCCCGAAGACTGTCAAGAAGATTGCAGTCCTCGACCGCGTGAAGGAACCGGGTTCCGCAGGCGAACCGCTCTTCCAGGACGCCCTCACTGCTATTTCCGAAGCTGTGATGGCCGGCAAGATGGCTATGCCGAAGATGATCGGCGGCCGCTACGGTCTTTCTTCCAAGGAATTCACGCCGGCTATGGTCAAGGCCATCTTCGACGAACTTTCCAAGGCTGAACCGAAGTCCCGCTTCACCGTCGGTATCAACGACGACGTTTGCAACACCTCCCTCACGATCGACCCGAACTTCAAGCTCGAAAGCGATTTCTTCCAGGCTATGTTCTTCGGTCTCGGCTCTGACGGTACCGTCGGTGCAAACAAGAACTCCATCAAGATTATCGGTAACGAAACCGACAACTACGCTCAGGGTTACTTCGTCTACGACTCCAAGAAGTCCGGCTCCATGACGACCTCTCACCTCCGCTTTGGTAAGAGCATCATTGACGCCCCGTACCTCATTGGCGAAAACGAAGCTGACTTTGTCGCTTGCCACCATACTCCGCACCTCGAATCTGTCGACATGCTCAAGTATGCCAAGGACGGCGCAACGTTCCTCGTGAACACTCCGCACTCCGCTGACACCGTTTGGGATACCTTCCCGCGTCCGGTTCAGGAAGCCATCATCAAGAAGCACCTCAAGGTGTTCGTCATCGACGCTTACGCCGTCGCTGCAAAGACCGGCATGGGCCGTCGCATCAACACTGTGATGCAGACCTGCTTCTTCTCCAAGCTCGGTAACGTTCTCGATGCAGAAACCGCTATCAAGTACATCAAGAAGTACGCCGAAAAGACCTACGCCAAGAAGGGTATGGAAGTCGTCCAGAAGAACTGGGACGCTATCGATGCTTCTCTTGCCAACCTCTTCGAAGTCAAGGTTCCGTCTGCTGTCACCAGCACGAAGGAATTCCGCGCTCCGATCCACGGCGACGCTCCGAAGTTCGTGAACGAAGTCACTGCCGAAATCATCAAGGGCAACGGCGAACAGCTCCCAGTCTCCAAGATGCCTGTCGACGGTGTGTTCCCGACCGGTACCACCAAGTACGAAAAGCGCGACCTCGCCCTCAACATCCCGTCCTGGAATCCGGACGCTTGCGTACAGTGCGGCAAGTGCGCTATGGTCTGCCCGCACGCAGCTATCCGTATGAAGGTTGTCGACGAATCCGCTGTTGCTAACGCTCCGGCTGGCTTCAAGTTCACGGCAGCCAAGGGCTTCAAGCTCGAAGGTTCTGCAAAGCCGGTGTTCGCAATCTCTGTTTCCAGCTACGACTGTACGGGTTGCGGCGTTTGTACTCAGGCTTGCATTGGCAAGGACAAGACCGACGCTACCAAGAAGGCTATCAACATGGTTCCGCAGGAACCGATCAAGGAACAGGAAGGCAAGTGCTTCGACTTCTTCGTTGACCTCCCGGAATTTGACCGCACCAAGGTTAACAAGAACCTCGTCAAGCAGGCCATGCTCCTCGAACCGTTGTTCGAATTCTCCGGCTCTTGCGCAGGCTGCGGCGAAACGGCTTACGTACGTCTCGTTTCTCAACTCTTCGGTGACCGCATGGTCGTCGCAAACGCAACGGGTTGCTCTTCCATTTACGGTGGTAACCTCCCGACTACACCGTGGGCCAAGAACAAAGAAGGCCGCGGTCCGGCTTGGGCAAACAGCTTGTTCGAAGACAACGCTGAATTCGGTCTCGGCATGCGCCTCGCTATCACGAAGCATGCCAAGCAGGCTTTGAGCCTCCTCGACGAAGTTGCAGACAAGCTCCCGGCTGATCTCGTTGAAGCCCTCAAGACCCAGACGCAGAACGACGAAGCTGGCATTCAGGCCCAGCGCGCTAACGTCGCCAAGCTCAAGGAAGCTCTTAAGGATGCAAGCGACGACAAGGCTGTAAGCCTCCGCGATGAATTCGCTGACTACCTCGTCAAGAAGTCCGTGTGGATCATGGGCGGTGACGGTTGGGCATACGATATCGGTTACGGTGGTCTTGACCACGTGATGGCCACGGGTGAAAACGTGAACATCCTCGTTCTCGATACCGAAGTGTACTCCAACACGGGTGGACAGGCTTCCAAGTCCACGAACCGTGGCGCCGTCGCCCTCTTCGCTGCCGCTGGTAAGCGCGCTGGCAAGAAGGACCTCGGCCTTATCGCCATGAGCTACAAGAACGTTTACGTCGGCCGTATCGCCATCGGCGCAAACGATGCTCAGGCCCTCAAGGTGCTCCAGGAAGCAGAAGCTCACAATGGTCCGTCCTTGATCATTGCTTACTGCCCGTGCATCAACCACGGTTTCGACCTCAACAACCAGCTTCAACACCAGAAGATGGCTGTCGATTCCGGTTACTGGACGCTCCTCCGCTACAACCCGGCCCTCGCTGCCGAAGGAAAGGCTCCGCTTATCCTCGACTCCAAGAAGCCGACTATTCCGGTTGCAGAATACATCTACACTGAAAACCGCTTCAAGGCCCTCACCCGCACCAATCCGGAAGTCGCTAAGGCACTCGCCGACGACCTCCAGAAGGAAGTGGATGCACGCTTCGCTTACTACGAAGCCATGAGCCAGAACACGGCCGTGTAATTGTAGACAAGTAATGTCATGCCCGACATGATCGGGCATCTCCCTTTACGAAAAGGCTCTCGTTCGAAAGAACGGGGCCTTTTTTTTAGAAGCGGGCATCCACTGCCAAGCGAAGGAGGCTACTCTTGCCGCTCGTTTTTTATACCGAAAAAATAGAGTTTCCATAAC
The DNA here is from genome assembly GCF_002210345.1 of Fibrobacter sp. UWB4. Lineage (NCBI taxonomy): Bacteria > Pseudomonadati > Fibrobacterota > Fibrobacteria > Fibrobacterales > Fibrobacteraceae > Fibrobacter > Fibrobacter sp. UWB4. The sequence goes on from NZ_MWQI01000001.1 coordinate 1,018,535, forward strand.
GCAAAACAATTATATATTATCGCTAATGACTTTCAAGAAAAAGAAACCTATGACTATAACCTTAGCGATTCTCTGCGTTTTAGGCATTATCGTCTTATTGTTCATCAATCAAGCTAGTTTTGGCAAGCTCCCGCAGGGCACTCGCCTAGAGCGAATCAAGCAGTCGCCGAATTACAATGGCAAGCAGTTCTTGAACGAGATCAAGACCACGATGATGACGAGCGAAAACGGTACGCTCTCCGTCTACAAAGAATACCTTTTTGGCGACAAGTCCTTGACCACACCCGACACGGCAATCTCTGCAATTAAAACTGATTTGAAATCACTCCCCCGCGACAAAGACTGGATTGTATGGTTTGGGCACTCCTCGTACCTTTTGAATCTATCCGGAAAAACGATTCTAGTGGATCCCGTATTTCGTAAAGCCTCCCCCGTGAGTTTCGTGAACAAGATGTTCAAGGGCACGGACATTTACAAGCCAAATGATATGCCCGATATCGATTACCTTGTCATCAGCCACGATCACTGGGATCATCTAGATTACGAAACCGTCAAGGAACTGGAGCCACGTGTTAAAAAGGTTGTCATTGGACTTGGCGTTGGCGAGCATTTTGAATATTGGGGCTATCCTGTAGAGAAACTCGTGGAACTCGACTGGTGGGATGTATCGGAACAAAGCAACGGATTTCGCATCACAGCAACTCCGGCAAGGCATTTCTCTGGACGTAGCCTGTTTATGAACAAGACATTGTGGGCGTCTTACATTTTTGAATCGCCAAAACGCACTATCTGGATTGGCGGAGACACAGGCTATGGACCGCATTTTGCAAAAATCGGGCAAAAATTTCCAGGCATCGATCTCGCGATTCTCGAAAATGGACAGTACGACAAGAACTGGGCCGATATCCACACATTGCCGGAACAGTTGAGCAAGGAAATGGTAGAACTCGGAGCATCGCGCTACATGACTGTCCATCATTCCAAGCTTTGCCTGAGCAATCATCCGTACTTTGAACCGCTCGAAAATGCAAAAAAGGCCGCCCAGGAATCAGGCAAGCCTGTACTGATGCCGAAAATCGGCGAAGTCGTTTACCTAGATTAAAAGCTAAGAAGCCGCCTTTTAATCATATCCTTCAGTCCTTCTATTTACCAGGTACAATAAAATTGCACATATCATCGGCATTGAAAAACCAATAAAGGATGATATCCCAGATTGAGAGACCAGTAAATTGTAAAGGCCGTGAACAGTCACGGACATTGACAGGACGCCCGCAATTCCGGCTAAAGAACATACTTTGTACGTTTTCAGAAGCTGTATTCCCTTAGCGAGAGCCACCAATGTCACAATATGCATGACTCCAACCGCAAATCCGCGAATCAACACGAACGTAAGCTGCGGAGTGCCCGCCGAGATGATAAAGCAGCAGTTTTCAAAAGTCGCAAAGCCAGCACCGATACCAACAGCGAACAACTGTATTTCTTCATTCGACGCTTCAAACACATAAATACAGAACAGAATCGACAAAAGCTTCATGACTTCCTCCACAATTGGAGACAAGAAAATGGAAGTATCTTCGGAACTGAAGCCAGATGCAACTTCTAAAAAACCCGAGATATACGCCGAAAAAATGCAGACAATCATACCAGTAAGAATGCACACCAGCAAACGCCGAGCGTTCCCCTTTGTGAATAGCAGGGAAATTGCTAACGGTACAGCAATGCATATCAATATGTTTTCAGCATATATCATCAGATAAAAGCTCCTTTTTCATCGATATATACATCATTGGCAAAGCAATCGTACTTGCAAAGAAGGCTATGTAATAGTAGAAACTTACGCTAGAGAACATTACCAAATTCGTCCACAGGAAAAATGCCGATGACACAAAAAAATCCTTCAGCCGAACGCTCCTGACACCAAGCCACACAATCATTCCAAACATAAAGACATGACACAAAAAAACAACGAGAGACTGTGAAAATCCGTCGATAAACCTTATGGCGACATGCATTATCAGAACAAAAACACTCATCATCATTGCAAGCCACATTTCTCTTTGAGATAAAGCTTGTCGAGTTTTGAGGCCTCGAATTATGAGCCAAAGAAAATAAATATACGGTATTCCAAAGAAAATATCCTGAAACCATTCCCCGGACCATACAATCCATAATGCAATATTTGCACCGATAAATAAAAAAGCAAACGCAATCTCCCCCGCATATTTTCTCTTGTCAGTCAAAATTGATTCCAGCGCAGCAGACAGAAGGAGAACCATGGCGCACTCGGCAATTTCATTCGACGCAATTGGCATGCGGATATCAGGCTTCAAAAAATCGTAAGCCAGCCAATACACATCGCTTAGAAAAAAACTGGACATTGACAAGATAAAGAAAAAGGGAAGAAAAAAATTCTTTTCCCTTTTTATCAATTTGTTTGTTTTTGCAATTACAACAACCAAGACAACAGCTTGAATTATGGTCGCTAAAATACCAAGCCTCGTCAATTCGCTCATTTTGCAGTCCTTTCGTATGCAATACGCAGAGATTCTTTACCTCTAGCCAAGATATTGTATGTTTGCTTTATATTCTTCTTAATTATCCTGCTAATTTGTTCAGGTTTCATATTTTCAAAAAACAGAAGAAATAAAGCCTGCCTATAGCAGGGATCAATAGACTTCATTGCACGATAAAGATGCGTATTTCGCTCATTTTTCAACAGCTCCGCAACCGGCTGATGACATTCATCCGCTTCTAGATTGTTCAGGAACTCTTTGTCTGGTGAAATGAATATAAATTTTCGCTTTCTTAAACAGAGCAAGGCCTGGTTTTTGGCAATCGTATAAAGCCAAGTTTTAAAAGAAGCATTAGCTTTTTCTTTGTAGCAAGCCGTTCCTGACACCAAGACAGCAAAAGTATCCATCATCAGCTCTTCAGCTTCGTCTATATTTTGAACAAATCCATAAATAAACAAGATTAGCCCGTCTCTATATTTATTAAAAAGAGCTTCAAGCGCCTTCGAATCATTATTCGTCAAAAAACTAGTGTACAGCAGTCCGTCAATATCGGGCATGAGCCCATCTCCCATCAAGATAACTCAACCACAATCTAATTAAACCAAATTTTTTCAGTTTATACAAAAGACGTCATTTCATTAGCTTATCCATGTTTGCTTAAAAACATACTATAAATTTAACACAAAGTCAAGAGTGGCAAGTCCTTTTTTCGAACAATTTGTCCTTTATTTCTTCTTTGCCCAAAACAAAGCAAACTAACTTTTACAATATTTTATAGAGTAAAAACACGCATACGAGCATTTAATAGAAGAAAAGATCAAAATGGCCCCAAAAAAGCCATGAAAGTCTTTTTTTTATTAATTACACCTCAAAATTAATCGCTCAGGAACTTTTTCCTGAGCGTCTTTTTTTGTACATATTTCAAAGCATATTTTTTACAAAAAAGCAATGAGTAAAAATCTACATTTAGGTAATTAATTATAAAAAGAGTGTAAAGGCAAGGAGGACAAAATGAAATATACAAGAGACGAGGCCCTGAAAGAAATCAGACGACGAGCAAAGGTCATTAGGCAAAAACGCGATAGAAAAATGGCGAGCCTCTTTGCAACGACAGCCTGCATTTCCCTTATAGCCCTTTTGGCGGTAATTGGGAAATTTGCCGGTTCAGAAGTTTCGGGCATCCCAGGCGCTTATGGATCATTCATCCTCTCGGCCAGTACAGGCGGGTATGTGCTGGCGGGCATTTTAGGATTCGTTCTTGGCGTTTCTGTAACTCTTTTTATCAAATACCTGAAGAAAAAAAACAAAGACAACCTAGAACAACGTTCCGGAAACTAGGCCTTTTTCCGCTACACCCCGCGCATGTCGGGGTCCCACACGATCTTGTGCAGCTGCACTTGGAATCGGGCGTTGTTTTGCGTCATCACCTTGCTTGCAACCATCCAGTTGACAATTTCTTCGTTGGTGAGTTCACCCCATACCGGCGAAATAAAGATGTGGGGCATATTATCTTGAGATGTTAACGAGAGTCGCGCAACAACTCCTTCCGCTTCCAGCAAGTCCTCTGCTTTACCCACCACGAACTTGAGCACATCGTTTTCGCTAAGCGAGACGATGTTTTCCATTTTCATCCGGGCAGACATGCCGCTGCTTTTGCACTTCCAGTCCATCGTGTAAAACAGCCCAGGCAGTCGCCATTTGCAAGGAACAGTTCCGTTAGTCTCGATGTTGACTCCATAGCCCGCATCACTGAATGCGGTAAGCAGCTCGCCCACGCTTTCGTGATTCAGCGGTTCGCCGCCCGTGAGCGTGACGCACTTGACGCCGGATTCCGTGCGATACGCTTCAACCGCCGCGAGAACCTCCCCCACGCTCATCAGCTTAAAGTCAGGACCTTCGACTGCATACATCGAATCACAATAGCTACAGCGCAAGTTGCAACCGTGCAGACGCACGAACACCGCAGCCTGCCCCATGCGAATCCCTTCGCCCTCGATACTCTTAAATATTTCACAAACTTTCATATAAACTCAAAAAGTCTCTCGTCAATTGCGTCATTCTGACGCCGTAGGCGGAAGAATCCAGTTATTTTTTAACTTCACTGGATCCTTCGCTATGCTCAGGATGACTAATTGCGGGATTATTGTTTAACAAGGCTTTAGATTCACCCGCTAAACTTCGTACTCGACGGTATTGCCTTCACTCTCCTGGACCTGCACCTTGTAGCAATGCGGAATCTGTTCACAAATCCAGCGGGCCATGTTTTCCGCCGTCGGATTAAAGTCCACCACATCGTTCAGGAACTTGTGATCAAGCTGACCTTTCACGATATCCTTGATGCGCGAAAAATCGACCACCATTCCGTTCTCGTCGAGCGTTTCGGACTGGCAGAACACCGTGATAATCCAGTTGTGGCCATGTAGGCCGCGGCACTTGCTTTCGTACGGGAGCGAGAGCTTGTGAGCCCCAGAAATTTCAATACGCTTGATAACTCTGTACATATTACGCCTCGTATTCCGTCGTGTCGTTGATGCCTGCTTCGGCGAGAGCTGCCTTGCGTTCCAGGCAGGTTGCGCACTTACCGCAATGGATTTTGCCGCCCTTGTAGCAGGACCAAGTTTCGCTGTAATCCAAGCCAAGCGATTTTCCTTTGCGGGCGATATCCGCTTTGGAAATGTTCGTGTACGGGGCATCAATCGTGATGTTCGCGTATGTACCCGCCGAAATCGCCGCCGACATGTTCTTCACGAATTCTTCACGGCAGTCCGGGTAAATCGCATGGTCGCCAAAGTGGTTTGCCATCATCACGCGCTTGAGATCACGGCTTTCGGCAAGCCCAGCCGCCACAGAAAGCATAATGCCATTGCGGAACGGCACCACCGTCGATTTCATATTCTCGTCGGCGTAAGTCCCTTCCGGAATAGCATCCGCTCCCGAAAGCAGCGACGACGTAAAATAGTCGTGCATGAACTTAAGCGGGATCGTAATGTGCGGAATCCCTAGCTTTTCGCAATGCATACGCGCAAAAGGAATTTCCTTGTCGTTATGGTTGCTGCCGTAATCAAACGAGACCGCAAGCGCAATATCTGCGGCGCGGTCGTAAAGCAAGGTCACACTGTCCATTCCACCGGACAAGACCAGCAATGCGTCTTTCATAAAATCTCCTAGTTTTGTTTAAAGTCAGGATGGGTCTCGAACTGACTATCGCAAAAATAGAAATTTTATGAAAAAAATCAATCTTTCACACAGCGAACATAGAAGAATGAAGAGAGTGCCCAACCTGTATCCCAGGCAGAAGCGTTTTGAGAATTAAGTCCCAATATTGACGGGATATTTCTACTTGAAGAAGTCCAATACTTATCACAGCCTTCACCCGAAAAACCACCCGTAAGATAATAACATCCTCCACTATGATTGTTAAATCCAGAATCATCTATATTGAAACCGCTCGCTTTTACGGGGTATACCTCATCAGTTTCCGACTCTTCAACAACTCCGCCTAAAGAGACAAGCAGTTGCATCCATTCGCTTTCCGACGGCAAATGCCACCCTTCAGGGCAAACACCACGCAATGATTCTCGAACTTTGCACGCCTCAGCATTTCCCCTACCGCAACCAATTCCGCCATCGCCAAAAAGGCCCGCAGAATCCACCGCAGCAGCTAGGGAATACAACCGTCCATATTCATCGCATTTTTGAGGATCTTTGTTATAGCACATGGAGAAAGTCTGGAGTGTATGGTAATCGTAATTCAGATTTTCAGCCATCCAGACTTGATCGCCAATTTGAACAGTCTTATATGTTTGACCATCCCTTGCATCAGTCATGGTTCCAAAAATGCCTTTATAATTGCCGGAGTTTTTTTCTATAGATTCCCAATGTCCATTTTCACAAACAAACTTTTCACCGTTTCTGATACTCAGCGGGTTCACATTTGCAGTTGTATCGCCATCATTTGTAGCAGAGCATGTTCCAAGGCCATAATTATCCGTCCAGAAATAGTCCACAAACTTTTCGAAGTCTGGTAAAGAATCAGAAATTTTCCATGAAAGGATATTGGCCCTGATATCGTCAAACAATCTGCGTTGAGAAACTTCGCAAGCCCAGTCCGCAATAACGGTTCTTGTCGCCGAATCATTCCAGGAACCACCTTCGGCAAGCTCCATACTGAACTTGCCAACGCGTTCCGTGAGGCCAGCAACATCGACATCGCCTTGCATTAGGGCGCTTATCGCAAGGAGCTTCGCATTTTCATCTCCCGACTTGAAAATATCCAGGTCTTCAAATGATTTGCTGGCATCATTCATGGCCATAGCCGCAAGGACTTCATTCGCGGCCTGGGTTTTAGCTTCTTTAAAAGATTTTCCTTGGGAGACAAGCAACTTGACCCTTTCAAACTCAAGGTGTGTCAACAAATTAACATTGACTTTTTCACGATGGCTCAAATCCGTAAAAGCGTTCAAGGTCAAAGGCCCGGAAGATCTTTTTCCTGTAATTTCGTTACGGTAGTAGCCTTTAACCTGAATCATCGCATATGGAGATGAAAAGCCTTGACCCGAGATGATAAAATCGCCTTCATCGCTTCGAATTGTCGACTTGAATATTTTACCAGTTTGCTCCAAGGTCAGGCTGTCCAGTTCCATAATATTCACTGTAGAACCTGTTACAAAAGGCCCCTTTTGAGACACCCCGGAAATATTCCAACTTCCGGCTGGTGTTTTTTCATGAGATGTAGAACCTTTTTCACCAGAAGCGCCTGTAATGTCATCTGAACAAGCAGCCAACAGCAAAAATGGTAAAAGCATAAGGGATTTCATATTCATTTAAAAACTCTCCACTTTTTATCAATTCGATTTCTGGTCTTTTATACAACGAACATTTCTGCCAATAAACCAAGCATTTGACTCACCAGGCCAAAAAGAAAGAACTTGTTCATTGTTCACATCCAAATAAACTACGTGATCAAACTGTGATCCTGCATATTTCCTTTTAGACGATGTCCAAAAACCAACAGATTGACTTGTCATATTGAACCCATAGTCATCGGTACCCAAATCATTAGCCGATCTTAATGTTCTTGAGGCTGTAACATTTCCACCCGCAGTCGCTATCAGAATCGTCCATTCATCTTCCGACGGCAAATGCCACCCTTCAGGGCAAACCCCTCGAGAAGATTCTTTTAAATCACAGAGCGAACTCGAGAGACCACAACCAATACCGCCATCACCAAACAACCCAGCGGAATCCATAGCCGCCGCAAAAGAATAAATGCGCCCATAATTTTCGCAATATTGCGGCAGATCGCCAAGGCAAGCCGTCAAGGGTTCATTTGTCGGATAACTGTATTTCAGATTCTCGGCCATCCAGACCTGATCGCCAATTTGAACCGTTTTATAGATTCGACCATCTCTTGCGTCAACCAGAGTTCCAAAATCGCCTTTATAAAGGCTCTTCTTTCTATGGGAATATTCCCAGCGTTCATTGTTACAGATAAAGATATCACCAAACCGAGAACTCTTATCATTCATATTAACAGCGGTATCGCCGGCGTTTGAATTCGTGCATTCTCCCAAGCCATAGTTATCATACCAGAACATGTCAACGTACTTTTCAAAATTCGGCAATGTATCAGAAATGCCCCACGCAAGAACATTCTTCCTAATATTCTTGAAAGTACTATCCTCGGATGCTCTTGAGGCCCAGTCCGCAATAGCGGTCCTCGTTATAGAATCATTCCATGAGCCATTTGTTTCCAAATCTAAGCTAAACTTGCCCATGCGTTCCGTAAGGCCAGCGACATCGACATCGCTTTGCATCAAGACGCTTACGGCTAGAAGCATTCCATTTTCATCGCCCAATTCAAAGATGTTCATGTCTTCGAATTTTTTGCTAGACTCGTTCATCGCCATCGTGACAATGATTTCTCGTTCTGCCTGGTCCTTTGCCTTTTTCACAGAGTACCCTTGCGAAACAAGATTCTTTACGCGATCAAATTCCAGATGCGTCAACAAGTTGACATTGACATTTTCCCGATGACTAAGATCCGTAATGGCATTCAAGACCAGGGAACCTGAGGACACCTGACCGGTAATTTCATTGCGGTAGTAGCCATCCACCTCAAGCATGGCATACTGCGAAACAAGTCCTGATCCCGAAATAGCGAAATCACCCTTATCGCTTCGGATACTGGACTTGAAGATTTTTCCAGTCTGAGTCAATGTCGAGCCATCCAGCTCCAGCACATTCACTGTAGAACCTGTTACAAAAGGTCCCTTCTGGGAGACGCCCGCAACTTGCCATCTTTCAAGAGGCGTGATTCCGACATCTTCACTCGCACCGCTTGCAACCTTGTCCGAACATGCGGCAAGGCACAAAGCGGCAAATACAACAATAGGTTTCAAACTCATTTTAGCGTTCTCCTCGAACATTCTCAGTGAGAGGGAAAAATTGAAGATTTAAACGGTAAACTTGTTCTGTATCGCCATCTTCAGATACGATATTCAAAATCTGCTTTCTAAATTCAGCCAGAGCTTTCACAATCCGTTCATAACCATTGCGGGTTATGCCCATTGTAATCCCTGACATGCTTCTTTCCGAAGGCGACAAGCTAACCGCATCCAGCGCAAGCTCGCCCATTTGCCGCTGTAAATTCCTTGCAGCAACAGGAATCACGTCAACACAGCCAATGGAAATCGTCTTGTCCGTTTGATGGTAGACGTCTTTATCGTCTTTCTTTAGAAAGCCTTCATTTTCCAAAAAAGCAAGCGTATCCCCAACGTCATTAGCTGAGATCAAAGGCTTACAGACTTTGGCCATTTCAAAAGGCTTTGCTCCAGGCATGGCCGGAGCCAATTCACGGATCAGCGAATTTTTCCAAGATTTAAAAAAGACATATTCATTGGCGCCAAGTGTCCTGACTCTTCGTTTTTTAGCCAATGCACACATTTCTTCATAAGCTTTCATCTTGTCGTCATCCGTTTTTGCTGACGCATAGACAACCATGGCGTTAAAATATGCCGCATCAAAACCAGCCAAGCTCATCGCAGAAGCAACTGACGCTGCAGCCGAAACGCTGAGATTCTTTTTCCCTTCACAAACGTACTTGAGAAAAATCGCAGAGGAAAACCCAGAAGATTTCGCGAATTCACGCCACGAAAAAACAGACGCCTGCTTTTTTTCATTGTAAAAATCTAAAATGACTTTGCGATAATCAACGTATTCTGTTATTGGCTTCATACTTATAAAATACCAAATTGAGGTTTTATCGCCAATATTTCAGAATACAAAAAATTCGGTTTTTTATTTAAAAATAAGCATTTTTTATCATTTTATCCGTTTTATAAAAAATTCTCAGAACACATGCGTATCCTGAGAATACAGAAACTGCGGGTAAAAAACATCCGCAGAGTTTTAATTTATTAACGAATAAAATTGGTGTAGACTTTCTGCTTGGCATCGGGTTGCGTGACGCCCGCCTGCTTGCCCGCATCAATGCTCTTGAGGAGCCAAGCCATGTTGCGGCCCAGTTCCTTCATAATCTGTACCCCTTCTTCGTCCTTCAATACGTCTTCTGGATTCGAGCCATGGACCATGTTCCAGTAGCGCGAAGTCACGAGCGGCTGCTGCGCGTAAGTCGGGTACTTATTGAGCACATCGAGAGTTGCGGTCGTCCCCGCACGACGTGCAGAAACCACGTTTGCCGCCGGCTTGAACAGCAGATTTGCCTCAGCAACACCGTAGAGGCGGTCGAGGAACATCAGCATTTCGCCACTCGGAGAGGCGTAATAAACCGGAGAACCGTAAACAACGCCGTCCGCCGTTTCCAAGAGTTCCTTGGCTTCGTGGACAACTTCGTTCACCTCGCCCTTGAGCACTCGCCCACCGACAAACACGATTTTCGTTTCGATTCCAGCGGCCTTGAGCTGGTTTGCGACGATGTTCAGAGCCGTATAGGTACAGCCATTTTCGCGACGGCTGCCGTTAAACAAGATGACCTTCATTTTTTACACCTCCGTTGATGTGTACCTAAAATATAGTCACGCTAGAGAGTCGCTTCAAATTCCGCAAGGAATTTACGCCCCTGTTCCCATTCGCCGAGATCGGAATCCGAATTGATATGACCAAGCGCGCCAGCATTAAATAGCTTTACGCCCCAGGCGTTGGCAAAAAATTCAGAACGCTCCATCGAGACAAACGGGTCGTTTTCGCTCGCCACGACACACGCCGGGATCGGCAATTTATCAAGCGGCATCGGCGCAAAGCTTCCAATAAGTTCTACGTTATCCACATCACTCGGCGAAACGAGGAAAGCCCCCTTGATGTACGGCGGAACGCCACCTTGCGATTTCGCCTTCAAAAGCCAGTTGACCGTTGTACAGACCCCCAGGCTGTGCGCCACAAGAACCGTATCCGATTTCAACTGCCGGATGCACTTGTCCAAAGTATCGACCCAGTCCGCTTTCACAGGACGGTCCCAACAGCGCTGGATGACTCGTGTCGCATTCGGCAAGCTCTTTTCCCAGAAGCTCTGCCAGTGTTTTGGTCCGGAATTATTCAATCCGGGAACAATCAAGTAATTCATTATCGCCTCTTTTTCCTACCAAAATAGTATAAAAATTAAGCTACTATTCCGTTTGAAAATGAATTTATGGCAATTTAAGACCAAATTCGAATTTATCCTGCAAAAAGCCGTAGCACAATCGATACAGTTATTTTTCTAAGTACACTCTATTTTATTGGTTATTCAAGTCCGCTAACTTATCTTTATATTTGGTTAAATGGGATTCTGTTTTGTACAGAAACTTCATGGAGATAAAATATGAATATCAAGAAAACAGCAGTCAAGAGCGCTCTCGTTGTAGCAGCGCTTACCGCAGCAGTCAGCGCAAAAGACTACAGCGGTGCTGAACTCTATACGAACGAAACATGGATGTACGGCAAGTTCGAAGCCCGTATGCAGATGGCTGCAGGCTCGGGGACGGTTAGTTCCATGTTCCTTTACCACAACGATTCCTACCTCGGCGGAAACGAGCCCTGGGTCGAAGTGGATATCGAAATTTTAGGTAAGAATCCCAGCAGCTTCCAATCCAACATCATCACCGGCTTCGGTCCTGGCGATGGCCAGCCCGACCGCAAGGTAACTAGCGAAAAGCATCACGCCATCAACCCGGCCTCCAACCAGTCATTCCACACTTACGGCATGGAATGGACTCCTGATTACGTAGCATGGATCTTGGACGGAAAAGTTGTCCGCAAGACCGTCAAGGGCCAGGGCGACAACAACCAGGTTCAGGACCTCGGCAAAAAGCCGCAGGGTCTCCGTTTCAACCTGTGGTCCCATGAAGATGCAGGCTGGGTCGGTGCATGGAACGACAACATCCTTCCGGTTTACCAGTTCATCAACTGGGTGAAAGTTTATGAATACAAGCCGGGCCAAGGCGACAACGGAAGCGATTTCAAGCTCCTCTGGACCGACAATTTCGACACATTCGACAACAACCGTTGGAGCAAGGGTGACTGGACATTTGATGGCAACCGCGTTGATATCAGTCCAAGCAACATCTTCACAAAGGACGGCATGGCAATCATAGCGCTCACCAAGAAGGGCCAGGAAGGCTTTAACGGTCAGGTTCCAAAAGACACCGAATCCGCACCGGCCTCTTCCAGCAGCACTCCGGTATCGTCTTCAAGCAGTGTGCCGGCAAGTTCCTCTAGCGCAGTAGCATCATCTAGCAGCCAGTTTGTCCCGCCCAGTTCTTCCAGCGAAACAAATGCAATTCATGGAATCCGCACCACGCCAACAATTACAAAGGAACGCCGTGGACTAGTGAACGCCAAGGGCGCAAAGGTCAACCCCAATGGTCACAAGCGCTACCGCGTGAACTTTGAATACTAATCGTGGCGGATTCGCTTTATAATTCTCTTTACTGTAAATGCCATGTGGTTTACGCCACATGGTTTTTTGCTGAATCCATAAAATTTAGGGGATATTCGCCATTTTTTTTTTTTGACATAAAATTGTCAAAATTCTTTTTGTATTTTTGATTTCGAAATTTCAAAAAATTAAAATAGGATAATTATATGGCTTATTTGAATAAGGTTATGCTCATCGGTAATATCGGCAAGGACCCGGAAGTTCGCGTTAATCCCAATGGTGGTCGCAAGCGTGTTTCGTTCTCCCTCGCCACTTCTCGTCGCTATCGTGACAACAACGGCGAACAGAAGGAACAGACCGACTGGCACAACATCATTGGCTGGGGCAAAATCGCAGATATCGTTGAACAGCTTGGCATTCGCAAAGGCATGAGCCTCTATGTAGAAGGATCCCTCACCAACCGCAGCTGGACAGACCAGACCAGCGGTCAGAAGCGCTATGTTACCGAAATCAACATGGACACGTTCCAGCTCCTCACTCCGCGCGGCCAGGGTGGTGCTCCGGCAGCAGGCGGCTTCAGCCAGGCCAACAGCTACCAGTCCAACAGCTTCAACGGCATGCAGCAGAATAGCGCTCCGGCCTATGACGCAGGCATGGCAGAAGAAGACGTCGATCTTCCGTTCTAACTCAAAACTTTGTGAATGAATCAGGGAATTGCAGAAATAACGCTCATCTATGCGCTGCCACTTGGAATATCGTTTGTAACGCTATTCGCAACGGCAACGACTCCTGGGCGTAACACGAAAGTCATCGGAGCGATCCTTTCGACTCTCACGATTGTAATAGACTGTCTATTCTATTTCGTAAAGAATACTATCATCGTCCAGAATGTCGAGGGTGGTATTTTACTGTCGTTCTTTTTGCTTTTTCTTTTCAGCATTCATTGTCTTGTGCAAAGTGAAGAATGGTCCACAAAGGCATCGTTCCTTTTCCTCTCTTTATGTATGCTGACCGGCAGTATCGGAACGGCTTGCTTTGAACGCCCGACTCTGGTCCTCACGTCTTCTTATTCCCCTACAGAACTAGTCACGTACAACAAAAAATACGAAGACTACATTTCGTCTTTTGACAACGCAAACAGCGAAGCAAAAAATCAGGGACCGCAAAAAACTGTTTCTCAGAACAGTACAGAATCTGTAGACGCTGGTATCGAAGATGTTGAACTAGCTCCTGAAGTGATGGATCGTCTTGACACGTATTCAAACAAAGCAGAATCCGTGATCGACAAGATGTTCGAAATCATGCATTCCATTGATTCATTTGAAGCAATGGAACCAAGCGCAGGCGAAATGGAACGCGAAAAAAGAAGCCAGCAGGCACTCGCCATCAACAACAAGGCCACATCGCTGAACCGCAAGACCATCGGCATTTTCCATCCAATGGAAGCGCGAGAAGCCCATTCGGAACTGGTCCAAGCATCGGAAACAATCCGTAGCGCGTCACACACGCTGTATTCTTATTGCCTTCTGGAAGATCCAGCCGAAGCAATGAAGAAATACACACAAGCTCGCGATCTGATAGTCATTGCAAAAAGACATATCGACAAGTTTAACAAAATCATTCAAAATTTAAAAACGAACAATCAACCTCAACAATAAGAAAAACAAAGGTTAAATCTATGATTCGTAACGTAGCGATCATGGGCGCCACGGGCGCAGTAGGTCAGGAACTCCTCAAGATTCTTGAACAACGTAACTTTCCGCTTCAGAACTTGAAGCTTCTCGCTTCCGAACGCAGCGTCGGTCGCGAATATGAATTCAAGGGCGAAAAGCTCAAAGTCGAACTGACTTGCAAGGACGCATTCAAGAACGTAGACCTCGTGCTCTCCTCTGCAGGCGCAAGCGTTTCCAAGGAATTCGCTCCTATCGCTGTTGACGCAGGTGCCGTCGTCGTCGACAACACGAGCTTCTTCCGCATGGATCCGAACGTCCCGCTCGTTGTCCCGGAAGTGAACCCGGAAGACATCAAGCTCCACAAGGGCATCATCGCTAACCCGAACTGCACGACCATCATGATGGTTGTCGCTCTCAAGCCGATCAACGACTTGAGCAAGATCAAGACCATTCACGTTTCCTCTTACCAGAGCGCAAGCGGTGCCGGTGCAACGGGCATGGCCGAACTCAAGCAGCAGTACCAGGAAATCGTTGAAGGCAAGCCGGTCACCGTGAAGAAGTTCGCACACCAGCTCGCATACAACCTCATTCCGCACATCGACGTGTTCACCGACAACGGCTACACGAAGGAAGAAATGAAGATGTTCAACGAAACGCAGAAGATCATGCACAGCGACGTCCGCTGCGCTGCTACCTGCGTCCGCGTTTCTGCACTCCGCTGCCATTCCGAAGCCATCAGCTTCGAAACTGAACGCGCACTTTCTGTTGAAGAAGTCCGCAACGCCATCAAGAACGGCGAAGGCCTCCAGCTCTGTGACGATCCGGCAAACAACGTCTACCCGATGCCGCTCAACCTCATGGGCACTGACGACATCTACGTTGGCCGTATCCGCAAGGACCTCGCATGCGACAACGGCATGAACATCTGGATTGTTGGTGACCAGATCCGCAAGGGTGCTGCTCTCAACGCCGTCCAGATTGCAGAACGCCTCTAATCGAGAATCGCGGGCAATCCCCGCGATGACAAATTTTCATTGTCAAGCCCGGTTCCGACCGGGCTTCTCCTTTAAAAAAAAGCAAAAAAGCCTCCCTTCCGGGAGGCATTATTTGTTGCAAACAAACGTTGCTATTAGAAGCGGATCATCGCGCTGAAATCGACGAACGTGCCATCTTCTGTAAAGAAGTTGCCGATACCCGTAAAGAGCTTTTCGCCAATGCCAAATTCAGCAGCAAGGAAATCCTTGTACTGATAGCGGAAACCGATAGAGGCATTCACAGTATTCATGTTATAGCCCAACACAGACAAATCATTTGGTTCCTTTTCATTATAATAGCGGAAAGCAACCCAGTCATAACCAACTTCGCCATAGAACATGAAATTCTTCGATTCACCTACAAAAACTTCACCAAGCATGCTCGGCTGAATGATCGAAACAAGGGAGAACGCATCCTTAGGCTCATCATAATGCCTGTAGGAGAATATAGCCGCAGCTCCGAAAAGGACTCTTGCATTTTCATTTTCAAGCACAGCAAGACCACCGCGAATATACGGATCAATTCCCCAGAAAGAATCTAAGCCATCATTATCTTTATCAACTTCATCATCCACTTTCGTTTCGCTGTTGAAGCTTATAAACCTAGCACCAAGAACCCAGGTGAAGTTCTTTGCAGTCGGAGCGTTTGTCAAGCTGAGATTCAAGGTGAGGCTGTCAAAACGATCTTTTGTCTCTGAAGAACCCTTTGCAGACGGTTCTTCATGAATTTTCTGCTTATGGGTAACCCAATCAGCGCTAGCAGCCACATTCATGCCCAAGAAACTTTTTGCAATCGCAGCACCCCAGTCGTCACCGCCATAGGTTGTATCGCGTTCAACAGCATCGTTTTCAAACCAGGAAGATCCAAGACCTGCTCTGAAATAGAAGCCAAATCCAGGAGCAGCATAACCGAGAGTGAGGCGACCGACTTCTTTTTGGGAGTCATCATCTAGAGCATGAGTAGCCCTAGAAATATCGAAAGCCGTAAAGAACGAGCCAAGGGAGAGAATTCCGAGTTTGTTCGTCGGCTCAATGTAGAAGAACTTGCGGTTCGCGAACAAGTTCGGGTAAGAAAGCAAAAGGTCCGTATTGTTAGCGGCCGCCATATTGCTGTTTCTATTATAGGACTTGCCGTGTAATATTCTATTGAAAGAAGACTTTTTGGAATCCTTTGGAATTTCCGGAGCGACAAACGGAACCGGGGCCGTCAAATCTTCAGAAGCGGCAGCCTGTTCTTCCTGCTTCTGTAATTCTTGTTCACTCATGGATTGAGAAGTGCCCTGTGCAAAAGCAACACCGAAGCAAGCAAGAGCGATACCAAACATCTTTTTAAAGTTCATACAGCTTCCTTGTAGCAAAAAGGTTTGAATTGTGTGAGAAAAATATAATTAAACAAGATTCTCAGGATTCAAGCACTTAAGCTCATCGACCACAAAAAGTCCGTCCTTGCGGATGAGCTTGTCATCGAACCAGATTTCACCGCCGCCGTATTCCGGACGCATGATCAGAACCAGGTCCCAGTGGATTGCAGACTTGTTCCCGTTCGGGGCATCTTCGTAGCACATGCCCGGCGTAAAGTGGATGGAACCCGCAATTTTTTCATCGAACAGAATGTCGCACATCGGAGAAAGCACAAACGGATTGAAGCCAATCGCAAACTCGCCCACGTAGCGAGCGCCTTCGTCCGTATCGAAAATTGCATTCAGGCTCTTGTTGTCGCCAGTTTCGCAAGTCGCTTCGACAATCTTCCCCTGCTTAAAGACGAGGCGGATATTGCTGAACTGCTTGCCTTCGTAAAGCGTCGGCGTGTTGTAATGGATAACGCCTTCGATACTCCCCTGCACCGGCGCCGTATAAACTTCGCCATCGGGAATGTTCATGTTGCCGCAGCACGGCACCGCCGGAATGTCCTTGATGCTGAACGTGATGTCCGTGTCCTGTGCCACGAGACGCACCTTATTCGTCTTGTTCATGAGATCGACCAACGCCTGGGCGGCGCGCTGCATCTTCGGGTAATCGGCAAGGCAAGCCTTGAAGTAGAAGTCTTCGAATGCTTCCGTGCTCATCTTTGCGCCCTGGGCCATGGACGGATTCGGCCAGCGGAGCACGCACCAGCGCGTGTTGTTCACGCGGTAATTGAGCACGTCCTGCGTGATGGTCCTGTAGGCAAGCATCTTCTTGTCGTCGATGTCGCAGTTTTCCATCGCATTGTTCATCGCGCGGATAGAGAGGTATGCCTGCATCTGCTTCATCTCGTTCATCGCAAGGTCCGCAGAAAGCTTCATCTGTTCTTCGGAAGCGCTACGGATAACCTCGCGACGCACGCGGCTATTGTAATTGTGTACAAATGCGTTACCACCAACTTTGGCAACAGCCTTGATGAGTTCTGTCGAGAGTTCGTCCGGCGTGTCGGTCGTTTCGATTAAAATGTTTTCGCCCGCCTTGAGAGCAATGGCGTTGTTGATCAAATTTTCTGCAAGTTGCGTAATGCGAGGATCTTTCATTCTTTTACCCCATAAATTAAAATCACCGAAAGTCGGCGACAAAATCGCCGACTTAAATTTAAAAATCTATCAGTCTTTATTCTACTCCAATTCTCATTCCATTACTCCGTAAAGGTAAACGGAATCGTCACTGTCGTATTTCCCGACTTGATTTTATTGAAAGTCCACTTGCTGACAGCAGACTTGACGGCATTATCGAATTCAGTGAATCCAGTCGTCGAATTAGCCACAGCAATGCTTATGATCTCGCCTCCCGGCGCAATCGTGAACTTCAATGTGACCTTGCCCTGGAACCCCGGCTTTTTCTTCAAATGCGTATTGTAAATGTGACGGAGTCCAGGTGTACGCTGCTTGACGACCTTCATGATTTCAGAAGCCGAACGGGATGCACCTGTAGACCCCATATCGATTTCATTCATCTTGGGAATCGGCATATTTTTCATTTTTGCCTGAGTCTTGATAGTGCCAGCAGGACCGCCAAGCAAGCCGCTAAGCATGTCGCCAATTCCACCCCCGGAGCCTGTAATGCTACCTGGGTTGAAACCAACATCTGCTTTACCACGACGTCTTTCGGCAAGGCTTGTCTTACCGGTCACCTGTAAGCCATTCAGAACTTTAAGCGTTTTCTCGATATCTTTCGCAAACGTCTTGTTCGCAAGGTCGTATGCTTGCGCCGACGCCGTATTTGTCATGGCTGTAAGCCTTTCGAGAACACCACGGTTAATAGGCGCTCTAGGATCACCATTTCCTTTAGGCTTACCTCCACCACCCGGCCTTCTACGCGTGATTTCTTCCTGTACTTTAGGTTTCTTAGGAGGATCAGGCTTTTTCTCTATTGGATCCATTTTGACAGAAACCCCTATTTGATCTTTTTCCGGTGGATCAAACATGACCTCATCGATAATGCTTTCATACGTAGACGCCCAGAAACCAAGCGCCAACGCGACAATCAGCGATGCGCCGGAAATGCGCACCATCTTCTTGTCAGAATCAGGCATCAGAGACGCGATGAACGCATCTTGTGTTTGTTTTGTCGTTTTCATGATTTTATCCTCCCTTTTGCAGGAAATTGGATGTTTTTGTTTTTTAGGTATCAGCAAACCAACTACTCCGTGAGCGGAGCATCAATTTGCCGAATGGCAACACTTCGGAATAAGGCTTCCCGAACAAGCCTTTATTGCGAAGTTCCACGCGATACAGTCACACGAATCTACTTCGTAATTTCTTACGAATCCAAACTCGAATGTTCAAAAATCGTTTAAGTAATTTCAGAAAAATTAATTACAAAATAATTTTATTTACTTTGTATAACCTCTTACTTTTTATTCATTTATTTGAAAGTAAGTTGTAATCCACATCCTTACCACACCCATAAAGTACCAATAAAAAAAACGCAAAAACCACAACAAAACAGTAAAGAAAATTTCATACGGAACATTGTAAACTTAGATAAGATAAGGCTTTGCCCGTAGTTATTGGGTTCGCTCGCATTTTTCGATTTTTTCTCAGCCCAAGATTTTTACAAAACTTAGCCCAGCGTAATTTATTCCAATTTGGAATTAATAGCGTTCCAAGAAGCAACTATTAACATGTAACCGTATGGATTCTCGCTTAGCGAAGACTATCGACCAAATTTTCATCCATCTACGCCCAGGTCCAACGCGTATTCTAAAAACTTGACTATATTATGACTATCATGAAACTTTTAGCTACTCCTCCTGACTTAAATAAGATTGCTCGCCCGAACTGGATTGAAATCAACCTAGACGCCCTCTGCAACAACATTCAATTTATCAGAAGCCAGATTCCGGCTTCCACGAAGATTTTGCTCCCCGTCAAGGCCGACTCTTACGGCCACGGAAGCCTCGCCTGTTCATTCGCCGCCAAGGCTGGCGGTGCCGACTACCTCGGCGTCGCCCACATCAGCGAAGGCATGCTGCTTCGCCAGTACGGCATGGACTTGCCGATTCTCGTGCTCGGCCCCTGCACACCATCTGACTTCGCCTACTTTGTCGAATACCAGCTGACCGCAGCCATAACGGACCTCCGCACCGCAGTTGCTTTTGACCAGTTCCTCGGTGAGACTGGCACAGAATGCAAGGCTCACCTCGCCATCGATACTGGCATGAACCGCTACGGTTTTGACGCCGAGGACTTCAACAACATCCGTGCAGCCCTCACCCTCAAGCATCTCAAGTTCGAAGGCATGTTCACGCATCTCGCTACAGCCGACATGCCGGGCAACCCGAAAACTGAAATCCAGATTCAGCGCTTTACGCGACTCGTCGATGTGCTTGACGCAGACGGACTCCGCCCGCCTATCTGCCATTGCTCCAGTTCTGCAGGAACGCTCACGCACCCCGAAAGCCACTTCGACATGGTGCGCCCAGGTCTCACGCTTTACGGCTACAACTGCATGGGCGCCGTCCCAAGCACTTTGCCGATCAAGCCGGTCATGAAAATCAAGTCCACCATCCGCCACGTGCACGACGTGAAGCCCGGCGAAACCGTCAGCTACGGCGGTTACTGGGCCGCCCAGCAGCTCACGCGCATTGCAACCATCGCTATCGGTTACGGCGACGGTTACCTCCGCGGCGAATACAACAAGGGCTTTGTCTTCATTCGCGGACAGCTCTGCCCGATTCTCGGACGCGTCTGCATGGATGCAACCATGGTCGATGTAAGCCACATTCCGGACGTGCAAGTTGGCGAAACCGTTGACGTCGTGAACGGCGAACTCGACTTCCGCATTTCGATGGAAAGCGTAGCCGAAGAACACCACACGATTCCGTACGAAATCACTAGCCGCGTGGCTCGCCGTCTGTACCGCAAGTACTACTGGAAGAACCGCCTCGTGCGCTGGGACTACCTCAAGGAAGAATTCGGCGTCAAGGATTTCAAGGAATATCCATTGCGCTAGGAGAAGTACCACATGGTATGAAGTTTGATGACCCGAAATTCACAAAGATAAGCCACCGGAATGTCTGGGGCGAATGGACCTTTATCTTCGAAGGATCAAAACTTTGTGGCCTAAAATTTCGGGAAACTTCAGACGAAGTAAAAGCGACTCCGAGCAATGTACAGGCTTGCGCCTATGCAAGCCCCGACATGGAAACGGAATTGAACAATCGTGTTCGCAACGCCTACCGCAAGGCGGTGAACGAACTTAATTTGTACCTCGCAGGCAAGATCTGCGAGTTTTCTATTCCCATAAAAATCTACGGCACCGACTTCCAGAAAAAAACTCTCGAAGTCACACGTCAAATTCCATACGGTAAAACTTGTACGTACAAACAAATTGCCAAAATAATTGGCCACCCACAAGCAGTCCGTGCCGTCGGGAATGTTCTGCATAGGAATCCGATTCAAGTCGTCATCCCCTGCCATCGCGTAATTGACAGCCGCGGTCGCCTGAGCGGCTATGCACTTGGCGTCGGATTAAAAAGAAGGCTCCTCTGCATGGAGGGAGCCATTCCGAATGAATTAATACTGGAATAACAAACAATATTCAAAAATGCGAATGGTTGATTTAAAATGAACCAAAAAAAAACAGGCGACCCCCAAAGTAGGAAGGCCGCCTAATATCTTTGGACTTTCACTTCGGTCAAGTCCCAAATGCTAGGCTCAGAAATGATCCCGCAAGCGGTCCCGCTTCATTCGCCTTACGCATTTGTCGTCTATAGTCTTTAGTCTCTCGTCTAAACTATGCGCACTGCAGTGCACCGAGCATGTCATAGACTTGAGCTTCGACACTCAGGAGTTCCATGTCGTAATTCGGTGCCCATTCAAGAATTGGCACATTTTTATTTTGAGCATATTCGCGAAAAAGACTTGCATCGCGAACAGAGTGACTCAGAAGAACCGGGCAGGCGTTGTTATGAATGTTCAAGCCCTCAATGAGCTTGTCGGATGTGCAACCATAAGACAAATTGAACACGAAGTCGGCATTGGCACAAGCTTCGTCGATGATATCTTTGTCGGATTCTGCATCACAGGCAAAGATCTCCCCAATTTCAATGTTACCGATAGCGTTAAAAACACCATCCTTGATATCCTTGAGCATGGACAAGAGACCATGGCCCAAAATCGTATCGGCTCCCCAGATTAAAACATTCATACACTCACCTTCTTTTTTACGAATCAAGCAATGTTCGCCGCGAAGCGTTCATTACTTTTTTCTTACGCGTCGCATATATAGAAAAATTTACTCTATTTTGGAATAAAAAGTTAAAAAAATCATACAAAAATTTGACTTTTATCACATTTTGTAAATAAATAAAGCCCTGATTTTATACTTAACTAGCGAGGCTTAATATACAAATGTATACAAAGCTTATCGTTGTGAGAATAAAAGCGTCGGCCACAACCTTAAAAGGCGAGTGCCGCGACCATACTTGTATGGTCATGGTCGAGCCGTAAGGTTGGCGCTTGCGCCAGGATGGGTTTAAGTTTTTCCGAGCTGGGGGCCCGCCCGCATGACGTACTTTTGGTTCTTGAAAAGAATAATTACTATATTTACGCCGGAATTTTAACCAAAAACCCGCCTTTTTGCGGGATTAACAAAAGGAATAAACAATGTCCGAAAATCTCTCTGTACTGACCAAGGCCCGTCAGGCCTATCAGCCGAAGCTCCCGGTCTCCCTCAAGAATGGAGCCCTGAGCGTGAAGATTAACAAGGGTGCAGCTACCGAATCCGTTAGCGACCAGGCCAAGATCAAGGAACTCTTCCCGAACACCTACGGTCTTCCGGTTGTTCAGTTCGAAGCAGCCGAAGCCAAGGCTGGCAAGGCTCTCCGCATGGGCGTGGTTCTCTCTGGTGGCCAGGCTCCGGGTGGACATAACGTTATCGCCGGTATCTACGACGGCATCAAGTCCGTTTCCAAGGATTCCGTCCTTTTCGGTTTCCTCGGCGGCCCCTCCGGTCTCGAAAACGGCAAGTACATTGAAATTGACGACGCCAAGATGGACGCCTACCGCAACGCTGGTGGCTTCGACATGATCCAGTCTGGCCGTACCAAGCTCGAAACTGAAGAACAGTTCAACAAGTGCATTGCTGTTGCCAACAAGCTCGACCTCGACGCTATCGTTATCATCGGTGGTGACGACTCCAACACGAACGCAGCTGTTCTCGGTGAATACTTCCAGTCCAAGGGCGTCAAGACCTGCGTTTGCGGTTGCCCGAAGACCATCGACGGTGACTTGAAGAACGAATTCATCGAAACCTCTTTCGGTTTCGACACCGCTGTGAAGACCTACTCTGAACTCATCGGCAACATCATGCGCGATGCTAACTCCGCTCAGAAGTACTGGCACTTCATCAAGCTCATGGGCCGCTCTGCTTCCCATATCGCTCTCGAAGCTGCTCTCCAGACCCACCCGAACATCTGCCTTATCTCTGAAGAAGTCAAGGCAAAGCAGATGAAGCTCAAGGACGTGATCAAGCAGGTTGCTGACGTTGTTTACGCTCGTGCAGCACAGGGCAAGAACTTCGGTGTCGCCCTCATTCCGGAAGGCCTCCTCGAATTCATCCCGGACGTTGGCGTCCTTATCTCTGAACTTTCTGAAGCCCTCGCCCACCACGAAGCCGAAGTCGAAGGTCTCGACACGGCTGCCAAGGTCGAAAAGCTCTGCGCATGGGTCAGCGCTGAATCCGCTGAAGTCCTCAAGAGCCTCCCGGCCGGCATCCAGGCCCAGCTCATGCTCGAACGCGACAGCCATGGCAACGTTCAGGTTTCCCTCATCGAAACTGAAAAGCTCATCATTGAAATGGTCAAGAAGGAACTCAAGAACCGTGGTGACTTCAAGGGCAAGTTCTCTGCTCTCAACCACTTCTTCGGTTACGAAGGCCGTTGCGCAGCTCCGTCCAACTTCGACGCTGACTACTGCTACAGCCTCGGCTTTGCAGCCTCTGTTCTCGCCCTCAACGGCATGAACGGCTACATGAGCTCTGTCCGCAACGTCACCAAGGGTATCGAAAACTGGGTCGCTGGCGGCCTTCCGATCACCATGATGATGAACATCGAACGCCGTCACGGTGCCGACAAGCCGGTTATCCGCAAGGCTCTCGTTGAACTCGATGGCCCGATGAGCGCTCCGTTTAAGTACTTCGCCGCTCGCCGCGACGAATGGGCTAAGACTGAATCCTACACCTACCCGGGTCCGATCCAGTACTGGGGTCCGAGCGAAGTTTGCGACATCACGAACTTCACGATCAAGCTCGAACGCGGTGCAATGAAGTAATTTTTACTTCAAAACAGCATTAAAAAATAAGATGCTCCTGGCTTCCACCGGGAGCATTTTTATTGTATATTAAAAAAATCACAATCAACAAAAGGTGTCAAAAAATGGCTTGTGCAAATTGCAAACTCCGCGCTCAATACGACAAAAACCCCAAGTCGCTGATTGGACGCATTTGGCGATTCCATATAAACTTTTGCCCAGGCTGGAAAAGCTATATCAAGAGCCTTTCCGAAGAAGAGCGCATCGCTGTCAAGGAAAAGTACAACTTAAAATAAAAGAAAAATGGCGGGCAATGCCCGCCACTTTTAACTTTAAAGGATCCTTCTCTTCGCTCAAGTCCCAAACGTTAACTTCGATTATGTCAAAAAACATTGGACATTCTCTCGTCTTTCGTCTATAGCGAGCCTTGCGAGCGTTCTTTCGTCTAATTACTGCTTATTCGCTTCGCTTGTGCTTAGCAAGTAAGCGTCGATGAACGGCTTGATCTTTCCGTCAAGTACGCCTGCGGTATCAGACGTTTCAACGCCTGTGCGGAGGTCCTTCACAAGCTGGTACGGCTGCAACACGTAGCTGCGGATCTGGCTACCCCATTCGACCTTCTTCTTCTCGGCCATGCGGGCATCGCGCTTCGCTTCTTCTTCCAAACGGTAGTGTTCTGCAACCATGGTCTTGAGCATCTTGTAGCAGGTTTCGCGGTTCTGGATCTGGCTGCGTTCCGTCTGGCAGCTCGCCATGATGCCTGTCGGCAAGTGGGTCATACGCACTGCGGAATCCGTCTTGTTGATGTACTGGCCGCCGGCACCGCTACTGCGGTACGTGTCCACGCGCACTTCGGACATGTCAAGATCAAATTCCACGTCTTCGTGTTCGGGGTACAGATAAACGGCGGTAAAGCTTGTATGGCGGCGGGCGTTCGCATCGAATGGGCTGATTCGCACCAAACGATGAACACCAATTTCAGAACGGAGTAATCCGTAAGCGTTTTCGCAAGTGACTTCAATCGTTGCACTCTTGAGGCCAGCGTCTTCGGCTTCCTGGAAGTCCACCACCTTGAAGTCCATCTTTTCGCGTTCAAAGAAGTGCGTGTACATGCGGAAAAGCATAAGCGCCCAATCCTGGGACTCCGTGCCACCTGCACCCGGATGGATAGACATGAGGCATGCACAGGCATCGTCCGGGCCGTTCAGCATCTTCTTGAATTCCATCGCTTCGACTCTGGACTTGAGGTCTGCAATGTCGGATTCGAGCGTCGCCGTGAGATCGGCAGATTCCTCGTCCTTGCTCATTTCGTAAAGCTCGGCAAGGTCGTCGCACGTCTGGGAAACTTCTTTCCAGGAATCAATAAGACCCTTGAGGTTCCCAATCTTTTTCATCATCGCCTGCGCCTTTTCCTGATCGTTCCACAGGTTCGGGTCGCCAGAATCCTTTTCAAGGACGTAGAGTTCTTCGGTCTTTGCCTCTAAGTCAAAGATACCCCCAGAGTTTATCGATGCGGCTGCGCAACTCGATAAGCCCGGTGTGAGTAGTGTTGAATGCCATATAAACCTCTATATATCAGCTAATTAAAAAAGAAGTGTCATCCTGAGTGCAGAACCGTAGGTCCGAAATCGAAGGATCCAAAAGATCCCTGGATTCTTCGACTTCGCTACGCTTCGCTCAGAATGACACGTACAAACAATTCGTGCTATTACTTAGCAGCGCCGATTGCCTGAGGCGGTTCGTACTTCTTGTCGAGGTACTGGACCTTGTAAGTCTTGCCAAGTTCGTCGAGGTAAGCCTTGAGCTTAGCCTGGCGTTCCTGTTCGCGCTGTACACGCAAGATGTAGTCGATCTGGTGCTTGTAGCTATCAAACTTGCCGTCATTCTTTTCGGTAAGCATGAAGATAGACACGCCGTCATTTTCCGTAATGACTTCAGAGATTTCACCGACCTTGATCTTGCCAACAGCCTTGGCAAAAGCAGCACTCTTGGACTTGGCGAGGAACTTGTTCATGATACCGCCAGTCTTCTTGGCTTCCTTATCGTCGCTATACATAGCGGCGAGCTGAGCAAACGTAGCCTTCTTGGAACGAACCTGGGCTGCAAGACCCTTTAACATGTCCTTGGCATCGCTGATTTCCTGAGCGCTCTTACCCTTGGTAGAGATGAAGATGCGAGCACCGCTAATGGTATCGTTGATTGCAACCTTGGACTGATTGAGCTGCCAGAAAGCCTTGAGATCTTCTTCGGTCGGATCCTTCGGATACGGAACCTTCTTTTCGAGAATCTGTTCGCTCTTGAGCTGATCTTCAATCTTGGACTTGAACTGAGCCATCGTCGTGTTGGACTTCTTGAGTTCCTTCTGGAAGGCTTCTTCGCTCGGGAACTGCTTCTTGAAGAGGTTGGTCAAGCTATCGACCTTACCGGCAGACACCTTGATCCCCATCTTCTTAGCTTCGAGCTTGATGAGTTCCTGACCCACAAGATTATCTACAACTGCATAGCGAAGTTGAGTCATCATTTCGTCAGTCAACTTCTGGCCCGGAGCTTGCTGTTGGCCAAGCATCGTTGCAAGGCTGTCGATCTTACCAGCAGAAATACCCGTCTTTTCGACGCGGATGACGTCGAGACTTTTCGAATTCATCAACTGAGCAGAGGCAATGCCAGCCGTCAAAAGAACAGCGGCTGCACCACGAGAAATGAGTTTAAGAGACATTATTTATCCTTTTATTAAAAAATCAAGGGTTATAAAAATTCAAGGGTTAATATAGAAAACTTACAACAAGCAAAAGCTCCCCCTATGTGATTTTACGCAAACAAAACAATGTTCTTACAAAAAATTGAAGTTATCACTCGTTTTTGCTAAATTATTGCACATGAACAAGATTAAAGTATACACGTTGCAAGGCAAATGGACCGGGGATTTCGATTCCAATAACAAGTGGTACAAGGACGAAGCGCTCAAGCTCAAGGGCAAAAACATCGATTTGCTCGTCCTCCCCGAACTTTTCCACACTCCGTACTTTCCGTTCGAAGAAAACGCTGACTTTTTCGACTTGGCGATTGAAAAGGATCACCCGATTGTCGCCGAATGGCAAGCAATTGCAAAGGAACTGAACGCCGTTGTCGTGTTTCCGTTCTTCGAAAAGCGCGCCCGTGGTATTTACCACAACTCGGCTTTCGTATTTGAACGCGACGGAAGCATCGCAGGGCTTTACCGCAAGAGCCACATTCCCGATGATCCCGCCTTCTACGAAAAGTATTACTTTATTCCAGGTGACACCGGCTTTGAGCCGATCAAGACTAGCGCAGGGACGCTCGGTGTGCTTATTTGCTGGGACCAGTGGTTCCCCGAAGCAGCCCGCATCATGAGCCTCAAGGGTGCCGACGTGCTCATCTACCCGACTGCTATTGGCTGGATGGATTCTGAACCCAAGGAAATTTACCCGCGACAGCAGGATAGCTGGATGACGGTCATGCGCGGACACGCGATTGCTAACCGCACATTCGTGATTGCAGCAAACCGCTCGGGCGTCGAAGGACACCTCACGTTCTGGGGCACAAGCTTTGTTGCCGCACCGGACGGATACATCTTGCAAAAGTGCGATCCTGAATTCTTAGGTGCAAGCTATGTCGAACTCGACCTTGCCGAAACCGAAGAAAATCGCCGCTGGTGGCCGCATTTCCGCGACAGACGCGTGGACTTGTACAAGGACATTTTGAAGATTTGGGCAGAGAAGTAGTTACTAAGCGCCTACGGCGCAGTTACTAGTTAATAGTTACTAGATATTGCTATATAATCACTTCTTGCAACTCAGAACTATAAACTAAAAAATAGTTGCAAAGCAACCTAGTAACTAGTAACTTAGAACTAGAAACTAGACCTTTATCTATCACATGGAATTTTTTATGACAACAAAAAAATCTGTACGTTATCCGGCGGAATGGGAAAAGCAGAGTGCCACGTGGCTTGCTTTCCCGCACAACAAGACGAACTGGTATGGTGAACGCGGCATCAACATCCGCAAGTTCTATGTAGAACTTATCCGTAACATCACGGAATTCCAGCCGGTGAATCTGTTGCTTCCCGCCAAGAACTTCTTGACCGACGAAGAAAAAGCGGCACTCGTAAACCGCCCGTTCCCGGTGAACTTTATTGTCATCAAGACAAACGACATCTGGATTCGCGACTACGGTCCGTTCTTTATGAAGAAGGGCGACAAGAAAGTCGTCACGGAAACGCAGTTTAACGCCTGGGGCGCCAAGTTCCCGCCATGGGGACTCGACAACGCCATTCCGCAGAAGATTGCCGAAAAGCAAGGACTCCCGCTCAACGAAAGCGTTCCGTTCATTTTTGAAGGCGGCGCTATCGAAGTCAACGGCGACGGTCTCGGCATCACGACTGAAGATTGCCTCGTTGGTAAGAACCGCAATGACGAGAAGGATTTGAAGAAAGTCGTGAAGGCCCTCTGCAAGGCTTTCGGCCTCAAGGAAATGCTCGTGCTCCCGCACGGATTGCATGGAGACCACACGGACGGCCATATCGATAACGTTGCTCGCTTTGTCGAAAAAGACAGAGTCGTCATGTGCATGACGGACAACAAGCGCTCCCCCAACTACGCGATATTGACCGAAGCCAAGCAGTTCATCGAAAGCTGGCTCAAGGAACATTACGAAACCGCCAAGGTCGATACGCTCCCGCTCCCGCCGCAACGTGTGCTCGATGACGGACAAATTCTCCCGGCATCGTACATGAACTACATCTACGTGAACGGAGGCCTCATCTTCCCGAAATACAAGTGTCCAAACGATGCGAAAGCCAAGAAGTATTTCGAGAGCGTGTACCCAGATCGCAAAGTGATTGGCATTGATTGCCGCACCGTGATCGAAGAAGGTGGCAGCCTCCACTGCATGAGCAAGCACGAAAGTGAATAAAGTAGGAAGTTAGAAGTAGACAGTTAGAAGGGAATGCAAAAAAAATTCTTCCTACTTCCTACTACTGTCTACCGCCTACTTTTCTTGTTTTCGTGACGTGTTTTTGCTAGTTTATTTATATGCTCTTTTCTTTTGACGCACGAATATATTTTGTACGCACGTTGCCAGTTATTCTCTTTATGTCTTGCTTAGGATTTGCAGAAACAACTGAGAATGACGTTTGCGATTTTGACGATTCCCTCGCCGTCCTGTTAACCAGAAGCGTCCAATCTCATACCAGCCATAGCGAAGTTCTCGATTACATCCTGCAAAACAGTCTCTCCGTAAACCATGTAGAGTGCAAGGACGAATACAAAGTCCAAGCCATTTCGGCAAAAGTGAAGGGCCTGTTCAACACAAGCAAAACAGCCAAGAATGTTAAAGTAGACGATATCGTCTACACAAAATACGAGCATTTTTCAGGCAAAGAAGAGGACGGCAAAACTCTTTCTGACGAAGACAATGCGGCGTTCAACATCGTCTTGGATTGCATCATCGCCAAATACGACAAGCATTTCGCAAACGTCAAGCGCAACATGCTCACGGTGGCCCTTAGCAGGAAAAATTCCGTTTACGGATTCGATTCCAAACTAGACGCGTTGCTCGACGAACTGCAAATATCCAGAATATCGATGATTGAAGGTATATCAAAATCCGCACTCCGATGGCAATGCGAACGCTCGTGGGCCAGATTATGGATTCAAGATGATGTTCCCTCTTTAAAAAAGTACAACGAGAACAACTATGAATGGCTACAAACAACTTCTCGGAATTTCATAAAACAATACCCGGAAAGTCCATATACGCCCGTTTTACAAGCCCTAATTAACGACTCGTTAATGCAGTCTCTTGTAAACAACGAAGAAAAACTCGACATCCAGCTTTATGAAGAAGACAATAGGCATCTAGCATTCGGGCTTGGATTTTTAATCGGGAAACCGTTGTTGGGAGCAGGTCTAGAAGCTGAAAAAACAACATTTTCTGCCGGTATAGCACAAGGTCGATTGCAGATTATGCGTTTCGTAGCGCAAGTGCAATGCGACATGTATTTCAACAGTAAAGCGTCAGCCGTCGGGCTAAACGGGCTTTTTGGATACAACCTCGAATTTGGCGATTACGGATTGGATTTGCTAACAGGAATCGGCATACAACAGTTTTTGGAAGATAAAGATTCCACCGTTTACAAAGCCTATTCATTCGGTTTGCAGGGCTACAAGAGAATCTTTTTTACGGGATTAGGTGCAATCACTCCCCAGATTCAATGGACTTTGAAAACATTCAAATACAAATCTCCCGAAACAAGCCGCAGGAGACGAGTCTATATCAACCAGTTCTATATAGGCGCAATCCTTGATTTCGTCATACCATTTTCTGAAATACATTAATAGAGAATTAAGAATATGCACCGATTGAGTTTCATTTTTCTCCTGATTTTATCGACTTGCAGCCTGATTTGCCATGCCGAAGAAATTGACGCCTGTGAATTTGACCAATACGTCCTTGGAATGCTTAATGAAAATGCCGTTTCGGACAATTCCTCAAGGCATCTAGAATTGCTGGATTTCATCGCCGAACATGGACACAAGACGAATGCAGAAATCTGCGCCGATAAAGGACAACGCGAGAAACTGATCCGAATCGCCTATACACTTTATGACGAAAAAAAAGGCGACAACGAATTTAAAAACGTTTATCCAAAATACGCTTTTTTCGCAGGTCAAGAAGAAGAAGGCAGAATCGCGACAAACGAAGACAATACGATGTACAACCTGCTTTTGGACTACATGATCGCAAAATACGACAACCAGTACGCTTTTCAGAAAAAAGAAATGCTGAAAAAAAATCCAGACGGTTCAAAGATTCTCGCATCCAGTATCGCCCAGAAACTCTTTACTGCCGAAAGGCTCATGAATATTGCTACCAGTTTGGCCAAAAGCACGTCCGAACTGGCTTTGGACCTGTCTACATCTTGGGCGGAGCTATGGTTCCAGGACGAAAGCCCGCTAGGACACCACGAAAAATTTGATTACGACTACTCATGGATATTGAACACTCGCGACAAGTTCTTGCAAAAATACCCCAACAGCCGTTACAAGACTGCCATTATGGCAATCATGGACGACAACATTTCTAACCAATTTACTCAATACGACAGGAACGACAGCTACTTCAGTTTCGGCTTTGGATTTTCTTTAGGGAAATCCTTAAAAAGTTCCTCGTTAAAGAAAGTAGGTGAAACCTTTACAGCAGGGTTTCCTGAAGGACGTTTGCAAATTCACAATTTTGTTATCCAATTCCAGAATGACCTTTTCGTTGCTAAAAAGGCGTCTCCCAGTTTTGACTTGTTCTTGGGATACTCTTTTGATTTCTACAAATTCAGAGCCGATGTCATGGGCGGCATTGGATTAACATCGTTCAGCTTTGATAATGATACGACAAACAACATGTCGTTCTTTGGAAGCGCTCAGATAGTCAAAAAGCTCCCTGTGGGCGACATACTCTATCTTTCTCCCAAATTTCAATGGATTGTAAAGGGAGTCCGTTTTGACGATCCGTTTTCCAACCGCAAACGCTGGGGCTTAATCAATCATTTTCTATTCGGACTAATTTTCGAAGCCCAAATGCCGTTGTCAAAGTTGAACACCAAGGACAGCGGCAAAAATCACGACCTCATCCGAAGAACAAGCATCCGAATATAGAAGAAAGCGCTACTAAAAAATTCTTCCTACTTCCTACCGCCTACCGTCTACTATTCTTCGCCTTCGCGATTGCTTCTTTTGCTAATTTATCTACAAGTTCATTCCACTTGACGCCAGTATGGGCGGCGACCTTTTCGAACTGCACTCGGTTGAGATAAGGTTTTGCAGCCGCCACATACATCTTCGCGATGTTGCTCTTGGCCTGCCATTCGCCCTTTGCCCAACGCGCAATGCCTTCGTAGTCATGGCAGATGACGCCCTTCATATCGTGCGCGTCTAGCCATTTCATCGCCTGGAACGAAGCCATCACTTCCCCATCGATATTGCGGCTTTCAGCATCGAATGCCGTAATTCCCGAGCCACGGGCAAGTTCCTTGTCGTCTTCAGTTACAACAAACGCCCAGCCGGCAGGGCCAAATCCCGGCGAAAACGAACCATCGACAAAAACACGGATCCCATCGGGCGCAGGAGCCTCCATTCCGTCGAGCCAAGCCTCCGCTTCTTCGCGGGAACCGAAGGATTTGAACAAAACACCTTTAACCCCATGCGTGAGCTTAAGGCATTCATCCCACGTGGTTACAATTTTCTTTTCATTTTCGCTTTTTACGGCATAGAACTTCTGTTTAGGCATGGCGCAAATTTATATATTTTTGTCGAATTTAAATTAGGAGTTCAATTGTTTTCTTCACGGTACTTCGCCGATAGCAAGAAATATTTTGCCATGCGCTTACTTTGCAAGCCATTACTGTATCGATGGTTTGCGTATAAGGCGCGGAAAACAAGGAGTTCCAAGACATTTTCATTCCCCAAATGCCTGCAAGACCATGAAAAGACTGTGTTCTTCATGCCAGAAGAGAAGGAAATCGCAAAGATTATCCTGAACGAACTTCCCGAAGAAAGCCTAAAAAAAATCCTGTTCATCGCACATGGCGATCTAGAGATTCTTTTTTCAAAGAAATCAGCTCAAGTATCTTACTACACAGACAAGGGATGCAGATACGGCGAAACGAATTTTGAAAAACTTGAATACCAAGTCAAAACATACGCCCCAGTCGCTTGCGTCTATCCAGGCCCTTACAAGCCACAATTTTTATACCTAGCCCTGATCAGCGGCGCTACTTGTCGAGTCGGTTTTGAATGCGTCAAGGAGTACCCATTCTTAAACGTGAGTCTCCACCAGCTTAAAACGATTTCGCCAGCCAAGATGATCGCTCGCTATTTTATAAAGGGTAAAAAAGGCTAGCCATGCAAAAGATGTTTTCGACAATCATCACTGAAAATGGCGGCTATGCAGACTTGCACATGCACACCAAGCTTTCCGATGGCACTCTATCCGTTGATGAGTTGCTCATGCTCTGCAAGCGCAAGGGACTTCGTTGCATATCCATCACGGACCACGACAATCTCGATAGCTACAAGCTCGCCGAAGAACCGGCCAAGGAAATCGGTCTCGAAATCATCCCGGGAATTGAAATTTCAGCCGTTTGGCAAGGCAAGGACATCCATATTCTCGGATACTTCTGTGACCCGACGAACCTCGCCTTGAACATGGAACTCGAAGATTTCGCAAAGCAGCGCATCGCCCGCGTCAAGGCGATCATCAAGAAGCTGAACGCGCTCGGCATCGGCATCACGTTCGAAAAAGTGCATTCATACTGCAAGGGTAAAATCATCGGTCGCCCGCATATCGCGATGTCGCTCGTCGATGAAGAATACATTTCGAACTTTTCCGAAGCGTTTACGAAATACCTCGGGGATGGCTGTATCGCCTTTGTAGAAAAGAAGGGCCTTAACCCGCAAGAAACAATCCGCTTGATAGAAAATGCAGGCGGCATCGCCGTCCTTGCGCACCCATACAAGTCCGGCCTCAGCGACCAGTTCATCGAAAACATGGTGGAATGGGGCATACAGGGCATGGAAGTCTACAGCCCGGCACAAAAGGGTGCTGTTGGCCGCAAGTACAAGGAAATGGCGCAAAAGTTCGGACTTGTGGGAACAGGCGGTTCCGACTTTCACACCGAAAGTGGAACCTACCCCCCTGGTTGCATGAAAATGCCATACACTGTTGTCCAGGCACTCCGAGAAAGGCGCGAAAAATCTCGTGCAGAATGGTTCTAATGAATCGTGGAATTCTTCTAATTGCTGTTTTGTCTACGCTTGTCTCAAGCGTTTTTGCTGACGTTATTCACGCTAAGCAGAGCAAGCTCCCCGCTCCGCAAGACTCCGTTTTTGAAACGCCGAACTCCCCAGACCCAGCTCCGCGAGAAACCGACGCTGGACGTTGGGTCATTCCGCTGCGCGAAGTCATGCAGCGCACGTACGACGTCTCGGGTCAAAAGTCCGAATGGGTGCTAGGCACATCCATCCTCGGAAGTCCAGAACTCCCCGCCAAAGCTCTCGGCATCGGGAGTCTCAGCAAGCGTTACCCGAGCAAGCTTGCCGGCATTTACACCACGCGTTTAAGCTTCGACGCATCCACTCTCGCTCTCAATGGCGAAAACGGCATTCTCTTTGAAGAACGACACGGCATCCCGGTCGACACGCCCATTACAGACGTGAACTGGGAACGTGGAGCATTTGAAGGCAACGCTTTGCGACTCGAATTTCGCCGTCTCATTACGGACTCCGTGACGCTGGACCTCGGTGTGGCAAGCCATTCCGACTTGCTCTCCAAGCCGTATGAATACCAACCCGTAACGCATTCGCCTTTCTTCGCCCTGGGCCGCGACTCCACAGAAATTCCATTTGGCGGTCGCAATATCGCCATGAACAGCATGCACATCCAGCCAATACTCACATGGCGATTCGGCTACGGCAAGGCGTTCTTTAAGATAAACTATTTAAGTATTGATAACGCAGACAACACCTCCCACAAAGTTCTGCTGGATACGCTCGACCCGACAGTTCGCGATTTCCAGACCGATCCATACAAAATCAAAATCGAGACGCGCACGTATGGCGGTGGAGTCGAATTCTATCCTGCAAAAGACTTGACGCTTGGTACAGAACTACATTATGGCAATCACGAAATGGATTTGCGCAAGTTATCGAAAATACGGAAAGGCGTCGATACCGTTTTCAACGAATTAAAACGCCCTGTAGTGACTTACAGCTATTACGATACAACAAAAGACCGTAACCACGAAACCATTCTTGGGAATTTTGAAGCACGTTACAACATGTTGCTGAATCCAAGGCTGCGCTTTGAATACGAATTTTTAAATACCGAAGAATCAGGCCACGATAACGAAACGCATAAATACTATCAGGACAGGGAAATCGGCTACGCCGAGGTTTCCGATACGCTTTTCGGGAAGGCTTTATTCCGCATACAGGCAGGAATGCAGCGCAACAGTTCTGTCCTGGATTCTGTCGAATTTGCGCCAGCTTTTTCTCTCGATGGTACATACCTCCTCCCCTATCACCTGATGGCAACGGCATCGTACCGCCACGACAACAAGTTTCCCGACGTCAACCAACTCAAGCTTGTTGAAACCGGTCGAGTCGCATTCCCTAACGAGAACCTCAAACACGAAGTTCGCGACCGCGCGACAGCCAATCTCGTATGGCAAAAACGCGATGTCTTTTACGGTCTTGGCCTGCGCTATGAACATGCCAACAACCTGATCAAGCCCAAATGGGCTGTAAATCGCGGCATTGATACGACATACACCTACGACGAACTGTACGATACGACCTACGCAAACGTGGTTGACTCCATTCCATCGGCTTTCCGCTATGAGAACTTTGACCACGCCCATACGCTCGACTGGATCATGCAAGTCGGGTTCCGTCTCGCCAACTGGAAATTTTACCTGGAACGCGGTCAAAGAATCACGAGAACAAAGCTAATAGACACCCCATCGCTCTACTACAAAGGCAGCATCCACTGGCAAAACAGATTTGTCAAAGACAGGCTTGGTGTAAGCGTCCGTGTTGATTTTCAGTGGTTTAATGATCGCTACGACTGCACGATCAACAAGAATGGTGAACCTGAACTATTCAGGCTAAAGCATTATCTTGCTATGGATTTCGAAGCCCGCATGCAGATTCTTACATTTGAACTCTACAACCGCATCGAGAATTTCAACCACAGCATTTACATGCCGGAATCAGGATACACCCCCGAAGGGTTGCGCTTTGCCTACGGCATCGTCTGGACATTCGGGAACTAATCCGCACGTCACTGGACGCCAACACACTCGTCATCCTGAACGAATGTGAAGGATCCAGTCAAATCGAGCCTATGCAACTCAAGAAATGATTGGATTCTTCATTCCAAACGTATATACTAGAAATAATGGTTTCTATCGGCACTCAGTGCCTCCAGAATGACAGGTCGCTCAGAATGACGTTAAAAAACTAAACAGCCTGGATTCCGAGCAGCACAAGATACGCAACATACAAGCTCAAAAAGAGAGCACCGCCGATTCTTCCAAAACCGCTCACCCGCTTGCCATTCTTTTTCTTGACTGGAATGCAAATCAAGAAAAGCAAAAGCGTCAGTGCCGACATGATCGGCACATCACGGTTCATCACTGCTGGATCGGCAGCCTTGATCGGAGCAATGACAGATGCAAGCCCGACCACGACAAGCGTGTTAAAAATATTGGAACCAATTATGTTACCGACAGCGAGGTCATTCTCGCCACGGCGAGCCGCCGCAATAGAACTTGCAAGTTCCGGAAGCGATGTCCCGACAGCAACAATCGTAAGGCCAATCAGCAAGTCACTAACACCAAGCGCATGCGCCATATAAACAGCGCCCCACACCAGCATACGCGAACTTACAATCAAAAGAACGAGTCCCACAAGCAAACTCAAAACAGCCTTGCCAATGGACACGCCTTCAGCAGGAATTTCTTCAACTTCAGAAATATCGGAAGCTCCGCCAGACTTTCGACGCTTGCGCTTTGCCTTCAATTCACTTAAAATATTAAAGCCCATAATTGCCACAAAAGCAACGAGCAACACGGCTCCATCTATTAAAGAAACATTCCCGTCCACAAGCAACAGGACGGTCAACGCCGTCATGGCAATCAGAACGGGAATATCCCGCGACATAGCCTGCTTTTGGACGACAACAGGAGCAATAAGCGCCGTCACGCCAAGAATAAGCGCGATGTTTGCAATGTTTGAACCATAAGCATTGCCCAAGGCAAGCTGCGGTGTATCGTTCATTGCAGACAAAATGGAAACAACCATTTCAGGAGCGGAAGTTCCAAATCCCACGATCACCATCCCGATAAGGAAGGTGCTCATACCAAAAAATCGGGCTACGCCGACAGCCCCATCTACAAAACGGTCTGCACTCCAGACCAGGAGAAAAAGGCCAACGACGATAGCCACAATTGAAAGAATCATGTTATACTAGAAAGCGTAGAAGGAAGCACCGATGGAGAACGATTTATAGGACAGATTGTTGATTGCCCATTCGTTATAGTCATCATACTGATTGGTAAGGCCCCAATTGAATCGGGCATCGAAACCAACATAACGGTTCGCACGGATGCCAAAGCCAAGAACAATCGACCAGTCCACAATCTGACGGCAGTCATTATCCATCATGTCATCCTTGCGATTGATTTTGTTGTTCTTCGGATCTCTCGAATACTTAAACTTAAACTTGTCCGCAACAGCAAAAGAAGGCTGGACACCCACATCAAAGAACAGATTTGACGTAGCACTCTTCAAAGAAAGAAGCATCGGAACAGCAATGCGATACTGACTGAAGGAGAATCGATATTCGCCAAAAGTTTCCTTATATGTTTCATTGAATGAATTGCTCACCTTGTCGTGTTCGAAGAGGACGCCTGTTTTGAACGCCATGTTGTATTCGTCCAACGGGACAAGTGCAAACGCGCCGACATTCCAAGCCAAGCCGGAATAACGGTCATAATCATAGCGGCCATTATCGCCCGAGAGGAATCCGGCTCCAATAAACGCCTGGACGCCAAACGTAAATTTCAACGGATGACGCCCGCGAAGCTGATCCATGTCAATTGTATCCGCGCTCGGGACTTCGGAAACGTAAACGGTCTTTACAAAGCCACCGCTCGTTTCGACATCAGACGGAGAATAAACCGGCTGATAGACAAATTTCTTTGCGGTCTTCTGTGCAACAGGCTTTGCCGCATTTTCACCACGAACGGCAGTCGGTTCCGAAAAAAGATTTTCCGGAGCAAGTTCTTTTTCGACCTCCGCAAACTTATCTTGCGGAGCCGCTTGTGCAGCAGGAGCAACTTCTGCCACAGGAACATTCTGTTCAGGGGCCGCCACAGGAGCGGTAGGCACAGCCGTTTCTGCGGGAGCCACTTCCTGAGCCATCGCTGCGGAAACCGCAAGAGCTGTCAAAATTCCAGTGTACTTCAGATTCATATTAATCCTCCAATAGAAATCTTGTAATATTATAGTATTTTTGTATTCAAAAAACCAATACAAAATACAAGCGTCTCATCCATAAAATACTAGATTACGCTATATGAAAACAAATATTGTCTCTACTGCTACGGGCAAAGCCAATGCATACGCCCTATTTTTCGTCAAAAAATCCATCCAATTTTCCAACATCCTTTCGGAAGAAGCCGAAAAGCAAGTCGAATCCGTATTAAACGGGATGAATGACGGACCGTTTGAGGATCTAGAGTTCCTGGAAATCGACAACCAGCCCACAATCTTTGTAGATGCGGCCAAGGAACGAGGTCTTTCGTCACTGGACCACCTGCGTATGGCAGCATACCGCCTCGCCAAGAAAGCAAGCAAGCGCCAGATTCCGGTCGTTTCCATCATGCTTGCCGATGCCGCTCCAGAACAGTTCAAGAGCTTTTTGCTTGGATTGCATTACGCAGACTACAAGTTCGACGCCTACAAGAGCAAGCATAAGGAAGCTTTCCAGGTCACGTTCGAAATTGTCGCTGGTGAACAGGTCGCTGAATTCAAGAAGATTGCAGAAGTTGCAGCTATTGAAAACAAGGCAATCGTCCTCACCAAGAATTTGATCAACACAAGCGCATCCGACCTTACACCTGCTGAATTTGTCGAAAACGCAAACACGATTGCGAAGTTCACTCCGGGGCTTTCGATCAAAGTTCGCAACATGAAGCAGCTCGAAAAGGAAGGCTTCATGGGACATGTGACTGTCGGCAAGGGCAGCTCGCACGAGCCGTACATGATTACGCTTAGCTACGACGGAAGCAAGGGTGCTCGTGGGACTAAAGCTGCTGGTAAAAACGCAAATAAAAATGTGCGCACATCCGCAGACCATTTGGTCTTTGTCGGCAAAGGCCTCACGTTTGATACGGGCGGTCTCTGCCTCAAGCCGCCTAAATCCATGCCCGAGATGATTAGCGATATGAGCGGAGCCGCTACCGTACTTGCCGCGATCCAGGCCATCGCAACTCTTGAACTACCGATCAAGGTGAGCGCCGTGTGCTGCCTCGCCGAAAACGCCATCGGCAACAAGTCCGTATTGCCAGGCGACATCTTTACCGCCAAGAACGGAAAGACGGTCATGGTCGATAACACCGATGCCGAAGGACGCCTCGTGCTCAGCGACGGCCTTGCCGAAGCAGGCCTCATCGGAGCCACACACATTGTGGATCTCGCGACCCTCACAGGTGCCATGGTACGCGCTCTCGGATACGCCGTTGCCGGATTCTTCTGCAATGACGACGCCCTCGCCTTGAACGTCATCAACTGCGGCGAAGCCTGCTGCGAAAAGTTCTGGAGCATGCCGCTCGAAGAAGAATACGCCGACGCCTTGAAGGATCACTTTGCTGACCTCAAGAACACCGGAAGCGACGCGGGCGCCATTGCCGCCGCCCTCTTCTTGCAAGAGTTTGTTCCTGAAAACACCGCCTGGGCACACTGGGATATCGCAGGGACCGCATTTGTAAGCAAGGCCTGGAAGTACACCGACTTTGGCGCAACAGGCTTTGGTGTGCAAACGCTCATCGAACTTGCAAGACGTATGTCTAGCGCAAGCGACGAAAGCGAAGACGCAGCAAACGAAGATGCTGACGGAGAATACGCTACAGTAGAAGTGTAGTTTTCGCTGGTAGTACATGATTTGCAAAAAATGCGGACAGGAATATCCGGACGACATGTTGAATTGTCTGTGGTGCGATGCACCCAACGACCAGCATGTCGCTCCAGAAGCGCCTGAAACAATCGACTTAGCAAGTGCGCTTGATGTTCAAAAAAATATCGACACTATCATCCTTCGCCGAATAGACAAAGACATTGCCGCCCCGGACTCCGAAGAGGTCCAGAAAAAAATCGATAAGCACCCTGCCGGGAACTTTATGTGGTGCGCCGCCATTCTTGGAACAGGTGGTTTGTTTTCTGTATTGTTCGCGCCATTCTACATATACTTTTTCCACAAAATAGAAATCCGCAAGAATCACTCCATAGGGAAATTCACTTCAGCATGCTTGTCTTCGACTATAGCGCTGAAAGTTTTAGTCAACGGACTTGCGAAATTAGCGAGAAAAATATCGGAAATCCATTTCTTCCGGGAAGACATTGCAAGCCTAATCAATTTTTGCATAGACGCAGGACAAATCCTACTCCATTTTTTGGTTTGCGGTTATGTCGCAGCGTTTATCATCAAAAGAGTCACGCCGGATTATGATAAGTCCGAATACAAGGTTACATCAGCTTCTGCAACGATTTATTCCATCCCCATTATGATTGTATTATCGATGGCATCATTTTACCTTTTTAAACAATAAACTAGGAAAAGCCTAGCAAAATTTCTATCTTTGCAATGTATGAAAAACGTTGATACTATTGCCGTTTTGGACTTTGGTGGGCAGTACGCTCACTTGATTGCCAACCGTGTACGCCGTCTTGGCGTGTTTACCGAAATCCACTCCCCCGCCGCCCCGGTTTCTGAACTCGAAGGCGTGAAGGGCATCATTTACAGTGGCGGTCCGTCTAGCGTTTATGCGGCTGACGCTCCGGAATACAATCCTGAAATTTTGAACCTCCCGGTGCCGAAGCTCGGCATCTGCTACGGTCACCAGCTCATCGCCCAGCAGTTGGGCGGTCACGTTGAACCGGGCAAGGTCAAGGAATACGGCATTGCAGACCTCATCGTCGGCGACGAAAAGTGCCCGATTTTGAAGGATCTCCCGAAGGCCTCCCCCATGTGGATGAGCCACGGCGACCAGGTCACCAAGCTCCCCAAAGGCTACAAGATTGTGGCCAGCACCAAGGACTGCGAAATCGCCGCCGTCGCTTTTGACAGCGACAAGCCCGAACGCCAGATTTTCGGCATCCAGTTCCATCCGGAAGTCACGCACAGTAAGTTCGGCATGAAGCTTCTCGAAAACTTCGTCGACTTTACGGGTGCCAAGAAGACTTGGAACATGAAGAGCTACTTGCCACTTATCACGCAGCGCATCAA
Source organism: Fibrobacter sp. UWB4 (assembly GCF_002210345.1). Lineage (NCBI taxonomy): Bacteria > Pseudomonadati > Fibrobacterota > Fibrobacteria > Fibrobacterales > Fibrobacteraceae > Fibrobacter > Fibrobacter sp. UWB4. The sequence continues at coordinate 1,059,434 of NZ_MWQI01000001.1, forward strand.
GGACCAGGTCAAGGACCGCAAGGTGTTCTTGCTCGTGTCTGGTGGTGTGGACTCTACTGTGGCCTTCGTGCTTTTGAACCGCGTACTCGGACCGGAAAAGGTTCTCGGCTTGCACGTGGATAACGGCATGATGCGCCTCGGCGAATCCCAGAAGATTATGGACTTCCTCACGAAGGAAGGAATGAACAACCTCAAGATCCGCGACGCAAGCGAACACTTCCTTGCAAAGCTCAAGGGCGTGACTGCGCCGGAAACCAAACGCGGTATCATCGGTAAGGAATTCTTGACGGTCAAGGACGAGGAAATGGCTAAGCTCAACCTCGATCCGAACGAATGGATGATGGCTCAGGGCACCATCTACCCCGACACCATTGAAAGCGGCGGCACCAAGAACGCCGACAAGATCAAGACGCACCACAACCGCGTGCAAGAAGTCTTGGACCTCATGGAAAAGGGTCTCGTCTTGGAACCGCTCGCCGACTTGTACAAGGACGAAGTCCGTGCTCTCGGCGAAGAACTCGGCATTCCGCACAACCTCGTGTGGCGCCACCCGTTCCCGGGTCCGGGTCTCGGCGTTCGTTTGCTCTGCAGCGAAGGCAAGCTCACAAGCGACATGGTGAAGTTCGAAGACGTGAAGGACACTGCAGGCCAGTCCCTCGCCGATTACCTCAAGGCGAACAACATTGCAGGCCGCATGCTCCCGATCAAGAGCGTTGGCGTTCAGGGTGACGGCCGTACTTACGCACAGCCGTTCCTCATCACGACTCCGGGCCTAAGCTGGAAGGACTGCGAAAAGTTCTCTACGGAACTTGCCAACCGCTTCAAGGCCATCAATCGCGTGATTTACCAGATTGGCAGCATTGCTGATGAAGATCCGAAGCTTGTCGAACAGTACGCCACCCGCGAAAACTTCGATACACTCCGCAAGTTCGACAACATCTGTACCGAATTCTTGCAGGCAAACGACCTGTACGAAAAGATTTGGCAGATGCCGGTCGTGCTCGTTCCGCTCCGCACGGCTAACAAGCCCTGCATCGTGATGCGCCCGGTGAACTCCACCGAAGCTATGACGGCAAACTTCGCCGAAATCGATCAAGGCATGCTCGCCGGTCTCTGGCGCAAGTTCGAAGCCGAAGGCGCAGGCTCGCTGTGGTACGACGTGACCCACAAGCCGCCCGGAACTATTGAATGGGAATAAGGCGAGAGTCGCGACAAAAAGCTGGCTTTTTGTCATGACCGAGCCGCGTGAACACGCGCTTGAACAAAGTGAAAGCGCCGTGGGAGTAGTGCGGAGCCGAGTGTCGCAAAAATGAGCTTGCTCATTTTTATGACCGAGGCGAACAAGCAGACGCTGAAGCCGTAAGCGTAAGCGTCAGTAAGCCGAGTGCTGCGAAAACATGCTCGCATGTTTTCATAGCCGAGCCGCGCGAACATGCGACAAGCGTAGCGCAGTCGCAATGGGAACAAACTAAGCGTTTAGAGCTAAAAAAAAATCCGAATGAGTTTACTCATTCGGCTTTTTTTATCTAGAAAATCTTACTCGCAATCCAAGCAGGTCCATTCCACCACACCATCGCCATTGCCGTCAAAGCGTTCGCGGGTGTATTTTTCGATGTCGATGAGGAATCCAATTTCGCCAGCATTTTCAGTGCAGCATCCATCGCAATCACTGTCGGAACACATATCGTAAACCACGGCGTCAATCGTGGAGCCGTTCATGCGGAGCCTAAAAGTCTTAAGCTTATACTGGTTCCAGTCCTTTTCGTGAACAGCAATGATGTTGTGCTGGCTCACCCACTCTTCAGTCATTTGGCCTTCAACGCCAGCAAAGTAGCCGGCCCAGGTGCAGCCGTTGTATTCGATGCATTCTTCGCTACCCGGTTCCGGCCAGGAGGTATACCAGGTAAGATTCGCCTGATGCCAGACCGTGTCAGCTGCAGATTCGCTTGAAGATGATGGTGCGCTTGCGGAAGACGAGGATTCCGCGATATTTTCTGAGCTACTAGAAGGTGATTCCGCCCCGGACGAAGACTCCGCAACAGTCACGCTAGACGAAGATTCCGCGACATTCCACACAATGGGAGCATTTTCATCGCTACAAGCAACGATTGAAAAGACTCCCGCAATCGCGAAAAGAGCTATACGATTCATCAGTGCACATCCATTTTAGAGAACAGGTTCAGTACTACGACTCCCGACACAATCAGGATCAAGCCAATATAAGCTCCAATATCCGGCACCTGCTTAAACGCTACAATTCCGATTACAGTAATAAAAGCGACCCCGAGTGCAGACCAAATCGCATAAGCAACAGCTATCGGGATAGCTTTTAAACACACGCTCAAGAAATATAGCGCAGCGATATAGCAAATGAGCGAAGCTACCGTCGGGACAAGGCGCGTGAACTGTTCCGAGAATTTCAGAAGCGTCGTTCCTGCAGTTTCACAGACTATCGCAAGCAAGAGCATCAGGTAGTACATAGCTTAACCCCATTTACCACAAGTTAAAGCCAAGTGAAAGGCCAAATTCCTGATGAACGGCTCCATATTTAGGAGAATATTCGCCACCATTGCTTACCGTGCTGCTTTCGGCCGTACCAAACATAATCTTGTACTTAAAGCGCAAAATCCATGCCGTTGATATAGCCCCTATACGCGAGGGATTCGTGGAAAAGAATCGGAAATCAACATTCGATCCAATAATCCAATCTGGTCCAATAGAATATTCGCCAAATCTCTCATTTTCCATTGAAGGCATGTAAGTTGCGCCGACACCCACAAACGGTTCCACGCGCAAATAATGAGAATCGTAAGCCGTAAAGCCAACGGTTACACCAAACGTCTCATCAACGGTATCATTATCATCATCATCATAAAAACGATCCAGCTTGCTGTTCGTCTCTTTATATCTAACAATCATGCCCAATTGCAAGAACGCCGAAAGCGAAATCCGTTTCACCCGGAATTCAACTTCAGCCTGGAACGGAGTGCCCATTTCCGTTTCAGTAACATCAGAAATTTCACCACACAAAAATCCAAGCCAAGAACCCAGATATATTCCAAATCCGCTAGTATAGTACTTGTGCGCAATAGGATCTCTGCGGAACTCTCTCTGTTTATCCATGTAATTCTGTACAAAAGGAACGACCTGATCTTTCAAATACTGAGCATGAACAGTATGCGAATATTTGCGGATATAGCTCTTTGCATGATTCAGGAAGTCTTCTGCGGCCATCGTATCGGCGATAACCCTATATGCAAACCCGCTACCGTCATTGAACCTGTAAGTACGCAAGCCAACAATGAGTTCTGCGTAAATAAGCGTTGTAAAAAGCTCCTTGTTTTCCTCTTTGGCATTGGAGTTTTGAACAACATTCACCATAGAATCGACAACAGTCTTGTTGAACGGACTGAACGCACGATAAAGATAGAGATGAAGAGGGTCGTCTTCAGGATTGACGCGAACTTTCTGCTTTGGATGATAAGAGGTATCAAGCACAATGCGGCGGGTATTGGCGTAAATATCGATACCTTCATCATATTCGCCCATTTCCATAAGCGCAAGGTACTCTTCAAAATCCCATAAGGGCGCCCCCTCGTCAAGATTCGCCTTAAGGTATTCAATAGCCTGCCTAGATCGTTCATAATCCTGCTGTTCAAGCGACGTCTTTAACGCATCACGAGCACGGGAGAAGAGTTCTTTTTTAGATGGATTTGCAAACGCTCCACCAAAAGCAAGCAACAGGGAAATTGCAACTAGAATTTTTTTCATAATGATTTACCAGAAATAAACGCCTAAGCCAATGGCAAAAAATGCGTCCAAGCCAGAGCCTCGCACAAGAGGTTCTCCATCACTCAAATCGAGATAGGACAGCCCGATCTTGCCAACGATCGAGAACGACACAAGTTTTGAATTTGAAAGAAACAGATACGCCGTGCCAAACTTAAAATCGACATTCGCCCCGATCGTAATCGCAGAACCCATATCCCAATGTTCAAACGATTCATTAGGGGAAAGGCCATAGTCACTATCCTTGGGGAAATAATACGGATTTACAACCGTACCATTAAACATGCTGCCCGAAAAACCTAAATACGGGCGAACTTTCAGATACCGGCTATCATAAGCGACAAAGCCAAAAGAAAAACCAAAGTTTATAAGACCTTCATGACCTGAATTGATCATTTCAAAAGAAACGGAAACACGACGAATCTGTAGGTAAAGTTCAAAGTTAATCGGATAGCTTTCGGGTTTTACAAGATCCTCACGATAGTAGTTTCCAAAGCCAAAGCCCAATCCAGGACTTAAATAAAGATTTAAGCCAAAGCCGCCCGTGTATAATTTATTTTCAATGACGGATTCCTTTTTCTCAGCACGATCCGTATAATACAAATCGCTCACGTCCATTCTATTCAGGGGATCAAGAATACTCTTTTTCACCCATGAAGCATCAGGATGGTCCGGGAAATTATCAACAAAGTCTTTTGCATAATTTCTGACAGAAGCATTGTCAGAGTCATCCTTATATGCAAAATGAAGATTCATCAAAAGCTTCAATTCGCTTTTTTCAGCTTCGCTCAAATCAGACCTGTTTACATTGGATTCAATGTCCTGATAATCATGGTTTGATATCTTGTGCTTTTCAAGATAATCTTTTGTATAAACCATGAGGCCATCATTTTCAGCACGTTGGGCATTTACGGTTTTATCGAATTCATATGCAGACTTATAATGATGGACGAGCATTTTAAGCAAAGCCCGGTACATTTTAAGATCTTTGTAAAAACATAATTTTTCGGTATCGTGCAAAGGTATTATCGAATGAGTTTGCATACCTTCGAGTTGCGCGACCTTCAAGGAAACCGTAGCAGTATCCTTATTCCTGATTGCATCAAGCAAGTCTTCACGGGCCCTATAAACAGGCTCCATTTCAGAACTACTTTGCCCCATGAGGGATTGTTCAAAATCACTAGAAGACGACGCTTCTACTTTAGACGAGTCAATACTTGCATCAGATTTATTTTCACCCATCAACGAGCGTTCAAAATCACTCATTCCAAAGGATTTGTTGCTTGTGGCATACGCTGATACCGAAAGAACAAGAGAGGCAGCCAAAATCAATTTTTTCATTTTGCACCCCATTCTTCGACATTAAAGTAATCCACCAATGCAACTTTGCAAATTCTTGACATTGTCATCATACCATTCGAATAAATAAAATTAATAGTCTTTACATTTTTAATGTAAACCATATTAGCCCCCAGCGAGCGCGCTTTTTCAACCAGCAGCTCTGCGGTATTTTCAACAGAACAATCTGCAGAAGGTTCTGTCTGCATCGTTCCCAAATAGGTGCTATTTTCGGGAACCACGGGGATTTCAGTGGCATCGACAATGCGAACCAAATCGTCTTTAGAAAGCGGTTTCGGATTTACCGGGTTTCCAACAAGAGTGTGCGGAGTAGAGCTGCAAGCCGAGAAAACAAGCAAGGCAGCAATAGCAAATAAACTTTCAACAAATTTCATAATTAGTCCTTTAGGCAGCGGATGGCGTAACCATCGGAGATATGTTCTCTTTGTATTCTGACTTGAGGATCATCTTGATTGAACAAAACGGCATAAGCATTTGAAGAACTGGTAAATGTCGATGTCCAAAACGGAGCAAAACTGTCCGCTAACGAATACCGATCCCTAGAATAAGAGGCGTCAGAATCATAGTAGCCCGATGGATAAATGGAAAAACTATAGGAGTCTTTCGATATACCGTCATTTGCCTGAAGCGCTAGACCCGCATTTTCATAGCCGCCAACTTTTTTAATCAAAATGTCCCAATCATCTTTAGAGGGTACATGGAAGCCATTCGGACAAAGATCATCTGGAGACAAGTCCGCATTCATTACATTTCTCCAAGTATACAAGCAGCCTCTGCTCCCAGACGTCATAAAGCAAATACCGTTGTAATCTTCATAACTAGAATACCCGTATTCCAAGTTCTCGGCAAACCATTCCTGATTTCCGATTTTCACTGTACGATATGTAATCCCGTCACGGTGATCTACAACATAGCCTTTTTCCACTAGGATATCAGATCCCTTTTCGGCTACCGGAGTATACTTAGGAACAGCATCAGTCTCCTCCTTGGAGGCATCCCTAAGGTATATCCACATTTTATCGGAGCAAACGAAAAGCTTATCTGAACTAAACGCCCGTACGACAAAAACAATCCCTTCCATTTTTTCATCACAATCAGGCAAGTCGCCCCTATAATCGCATTTATAAGAGGGAATACGATTCGTAGAGTATGGAGGAGGATTGACGCCACTATCAGTATGGCACCCAACCAACACGGAACAAACGATAGGAATAAGATGTTGTACTTTCATAATTTTATCTTATATCAATTTTAATAAAATATAGCATATCCCCAAAAACATCCAATACAAGCTTATTCTATATATACAAAAAAAGAACCCGCGAACGGATTCTTTTTAGACAAGAGACGAGAGACGAAAGACGAGGGATAAATCAATTATACAATGCGCGAAGCGCCATTATAATTCTTTCGTCTCTAGTCTGTAGGTCCACAGGACCGTCCTTTCGTCTAACCTTAGCAGCCGAGCTTTTCGAAGAGGTAAGCTTCGAGCTTGTCGATAGCGACGAGTTCCTGCTTCATGGAGTCGCGTTCACGAACAGTCACGTAGCCGAGCTTTGCCGGATCGGATTCACCCTCGCCCACCGTGTCGAAGTCAACAGTCACGCAGAACGGCGTACCGAGTTCGTCCTGACGGCGGTAGCGCTTACCGATGGACTGCGTTTCGTCGTATTCGACGTTCCAGCGGTTGAGGAGCTTCTGGTAGAGTTCTTCGGCCTTTTCCTTGACCTTGCCCTTCTTCACGAGCGGGAGAACAGCAACCTTGACCGGAGCAACCTTCGGATCGAAGTGCAAGACGGTACGTTCGTCGTTTTCGAGCTTTTCGACTTCGTAAGCGTTGCAGAGAAGCACGAGGAGCAAACGTTCCACACCGAGAGACGGTTCGACAACGTACGGGATGTAGCGCTTGTTCTGGACCGGGTCGATGTATTCCTGCTTGACCTTGGATTCGTTCTGGTGCTGCGTGAGGTCGTAGTTCGTACGAGAAGCGATACCCCAGAGTTCGCCCCAGCCGAACGGGAATTCGTATTCGACGTCGGTAGTGCCGTTACTGTAGTGAGAAAGTTCTTCCTTGGCATGTTCGCGGAGGCGGAGCTTTTCCTTCTTCACGCCGAGATCGTTCACGAGCCATTCGAAGCAGTACTTACGCCAGAAGTCGTACCATTCGAGTTCGGTACCCGGTTCGCAGAAGTATTCGAGTTCCATCTGTTCGAATTCGCGAGTACGGAAGATGAAGTTACCCGGAGTAATTTCGTTACGGAAAGACTTACCGATCTGGCCGACACCGAACGGGATGCGTGGGCGGACGTTGTCAACGATGTTGCGGAAGTCCACGAAGATACCCTGAGCGGTTTCCGGACGGAGATAAACCTTGTTGCCTTCGCCTTCAATCACACCGATTTCAGTCTGGAACATGAGGTTGAAAGCACGCGGTTTTGTCCAATCGGTCTTACCGCAAGTCGGGCATTCGATCTTGTTGTCCACCATCATCTGGTGAACTTCGTCAAAATTCTTGCCAGCGCAGCAGCCTTCGCCGAGCTTTTCTTCGAGGAGCTGGTCAGCGCGGAAACGTTCGTGGCAAGCGAGGCAGTCCACGAGCGGGTCAGAGAAGTTACCCACGTGGCCAGAAGCCTTCCAAACGCGCGGGTTCAAAAGAATAGAGCTATCGAGACCAAGCACATCGTGGCGGGAAGTCACGAACTTCTTCCACCAGAGATTCTTGATGTTGCGCTTGAGTTCCACGCCATACGGACCGTAGTCCCAAGTGTTGGCGAGGCCATCGTAAATTTCGGAGCCGGGGAAAATGAAGCCGCGGCGTTTGCAGAGGGAGATGATGTCCTTAAGGGCATCCTGAACTTTCTTTGCCATTATATATCCTTTATCGGCCGTGCCCATGAGGCGTGTTTTGGCCGGACTAGGAACCTACCTGGATGATAGGCCCTGACGGGTGCAAATTTAGAAAAAAGACGAGAGACGAGAGACGAGAGATAGAAAAATTTTATTGCAAAAAAGACCCCGCTTGCGCAGGGTCTCATTCACTCAGGGAGTCCTAAAACAATTCACTTATCGAGCATTCACGATTCTCTGTTGTGCCCCAACGCGAAGCACATAGGATCCGCTACGAGGAACATTCATCGAGAAGCTCATCGTATTGACGCGACCGTTGTAAATCACTCGACCTTGCATATCGAGTAAATTAACATTTGCGCCAATCCTTGCGCCAGAGACCTGTAGACTGCGACCATTCACAAACGCAGAGAACTTAGGCACCAAAACAACATCGGCAAGCTTCAGACTCGGGTCAAACTTTGTCCACATTCTGCTCTTGCAAACAAAGACAGTCTTCAAGGTGGTTACATAGAACGTCATATTTTCGCGCTTTGCAGTGCAGCTAGGCATATCTTCTTCGGTGCCCACAGCTTCAACAACAATTTCGCTTGAACTAGACGACGGCTTTGCACTCGATGAAGAAGCTTTTTTGCTGCTAGACGATGAAGGCTTTGCGCTAGAGCTAGACGAAGCTTTTTGACTGCTAGACGAAACGGGCTTTGCACTTGAGCTGGACGAGGCTTTTTGACTGCTAGAAGACGACGGCTTCGCACTAGAGCTAGACGATTTAACAGCGCTGCTTGATGCCGGCTTGGCGCTCGACGAAGAAGCCTTTTCGGAAGAACTGGAAGAAGGTTTAGCACTGGAACTAGAAGCGACAGCACTGCTAGACTTAGGCGTTTCGCTGCTCGAAGAAACCTGTACCGCACTTGAGCTAGAAGCGACATCTACGCTACTGCTTGCAGGAACCGGAGCAGCGCTTGAGCTGGACGAAACCGCCACACTGCTTGATACAGGAGCAACACTGGAGCTAGAAGCAAGAACACTGCTGGAAGAAGCCGCATCAACACTAGAAGAGTAGAGTTCTACAGCCTCTTCGTCCTTGGAGCTGCTGGATGCAACAGCAACATCGCTCGAAGAGAACAGTTCTACAGCATCTTCATCTTCAGAGCTGCTAGACAAGGTCACCGCACTGGAACTAGAAACGCTAGCCACGTAAGCAACCCACATGACCCCATTGCAGACAGAATCCTGATTTGCTGAATTGCTATGGAACAGGGCACAATTCAGACTCGAAGTACACTGAGGCAATTTTCCATCAACGGCAATCGCCTTCTGTTCCGGGCAAACGCCCTTTTCAGTCCAGATGGCATAGACGCGTTTATCGACACAAGAAGAGCCATCCAGACGATCCAGGGCATAATAGACATTATCAAGCTTATTTTCCAGAGACCAGCCAATAAAATCATAACCGTTCTTCGTCGGAACAGGGAGTTTTGCAGTCGAATCGCAAGAGAAGGACTGCGTAAACGCATCCGGAAGAGCACCGCCATTCAATTCATAGAACACGTTAAAACGATTGTTTCCGTTTTTCTGTTCCGGAGCACTTTCAGCGGTAAACACAGCCGACACTTCAACATCAAAATTCGGCATTTCAAACGTGCAACGGCCATCAACAGCGTTTTCATCCACGCCCGGCATTCCAGCACGAGCTGTATCAACCTTCGTACATGTTACCGTCGTTTTTGCATCAAGGTACTTGCTCACGATGACTGATGCAACTTTAAAGCCGTCTGCCGCATTCGGGTTTACCGTAACCTTCACCCCAGGTTTTGTACGATCCCTATAGCGATCACTGAAAGACAGCGAAACACTTCCGTTATCCGTATTCTTTACAGTAAGATAATAGCGTAGGGATTCGTAAGAAGCCGTCACATAAACATCATGATCTGGCATCAGGAACTGCAAGTCTTTTGTTTCGGTATTCGAGACTTTACGTTCACTTTGAGATGTTCCATATTGGTCATAAACGGTAAATCCCTTAAAGACTTTTCCGCTGGGAACAATTGGATTAACATAAAGCCAGGAACCAGCAGAAGCTTCTGATACCGTTTTTTGATTCAGCAAGACATCAAACGATTTCTGTTCATCGCTCCCGACTTTATTGATTTTGTATTCTTGTGCATGAACGCCCACTGAGAAAGCAAGCGTCATTCCCAGCCCCAATATGATTTTTTTTCTCATACTCTACCCTATTTTTGTACCCTAAAATTTAGTATAAATTTTTATTTTCATCATGTCTAACAATAAATGAAATATTACAAATAAGCAAATTATATACAAATAAACAATGTAAATCATTCAAAATAGCGCATTTTTAAGGCATTGAGATTGCCTCAACGAATTTCGTAAAGTAAAAAATCTATTACAACCTTTTACAGCTGAAAAAAAGATTTTCCAAGCATTGGCAAGCTTAACGAATTGTCATTTTTTGATATATTTCTACCGGGTCTTTATCAGAAAGAAAACATGGAACAACCAAGAAACAAAGGCATCAAGCCAGTCGAGCACAAGAAAGAACAGGAACGATGCATTCTAGTGGGCATCGCAACACCCAAAATTCGCCCATGGCTTGCAGGCGAGCAGCTCGCTGAACTAGGACGCCTCGCCGAAACCGCAGGAGCGTTTGTCACACGCAGCTTTTTGCAGCGAGTGCAAAACTTCAGCCCGGCAACGCTCATTGGCGAAGGCAAAGTGAACGAAGTCAAACGCGCTCTCGAAGAAGACAACGCCAAGATGGTCGTGTTTGACGACGACCTCTCGGGTTCACAAGTGCGCAACCTCGAAGAACGCATGCCCGGCATCAAGGTTCTCGACCGCACAGGACTTATTCTTGACATCTTTGCAAAACACGCCGTCACTGCAGAAAGCCGCCTGATGGTCGAAGTGGCACAGCTCCAGTACATGATGCCGCGCCTCACCGGTGCGTGGACGCACCTTTGCCGCCAGCACAACGGCGGCATCGGCACCAAGGGGCCGGGTGAGACGCAGCTCGAAACGGACCGCCGCATGATCCGCAAGCGCATCCAGGAACTCAAGAAAAAGCTCGAGAAAATCGAAGACGCCCGCGAGCAGCAAGCAGACAAGCGAAACGATATTTTCCAGGTCGGCATCGTCGGTTACACGAACGCCGGCAAGTCTACACTCACGAACCGCTTGACAGGTGCCGACGTCTATGTTGAAGACAAGCTCTTTGCTACGCTTGACAGCACCACGCGAAAGCTATTCCTCGACGGCGAAAACATCATCTTAAGCGATACGGTCGGATTCATCCGCAAGCTCCCCCACAACTTGATCGAAACGTTCAAGAGTACGCTCGGCGTGGCCGCCCACGCGGACTGCATCCTGGAAGTCGTTGACGGGAGCGCCCCGGACTACCGCGATCATTTGGAAGTCACGCACAAGACGCTCGAAAGCATTATTGCCAAGGACACGCCGAGACTCCGCGTCTTCAACAAGGTCGAAGTAGCAAGCGAAGCGCGCCGCACAGAACTCTTGCAGAACTATCCTGACGCCATCCAAATCAGTGCAAAAGAAAACATCGGCATGGAACGCTTACGCGCAGCCTTCAAGGAACAGCTCGAACGCTGGCACGAGAAGCGCGCCGTCGCAGAAGCCAAAGAAAAAGAAATTGCAGAAGCGCCATGGCCGGAGGTAGGGGGATGAGGTATGAGCACGGAGCTGAAGCTCCTCTGAGTACGCTTCGCTTTGAGCAAACGACCATTCCCCCTAACCCCTAACCACTGTTTACCAACCACTTCATCATGAACAAACAAGAACTTAAAGAAAAGTATGGCAAGAAGCGTGTTCCGCACGAATGGCGAAAGACGGACAAATTGACCGCCCTCATTGTAACATTTTTCGGCTCGGGAATGAGCCCGAAAGCACCCGGCACCATGGGAAGCCTCGCCGCAGCAATTGTCGCCTACCCCATGGCATGGCTCGCATTGCGCCTATTTGGATACTACTACGAATGGAAGATTCCCATCATAGGGTACGTAAACCAAGTTTTTCTTGCTGCCGCCCTAATCGTATTTTTTGTCGCCATCCCCTTTGTGAAAAAAGCGATGAAAGATACCGGCTCCGAAGACCCAGGCTGGATCGTGATTGACGAAGTCTGCGGGATTTTCATGAGCCTCGCATTCTATCCTACAGAAACCATCGTCGTCCACCCTTGGATTTTAGCCATCGCATTCGGGCTGTTCCGCTTTTTCGATATTCTCAAGCCACTCGGCATCCATAAAATGGAAAAACTCCCCGGAGCCTGGGGAGTCATGGCCGATGATTTACTCGGCGGAATTTACGCCGGCATCCTGCTCTGGCTCAGTACAGCCGGAATCTACGCTTTATTTCTGAAATATATTTAGAACGGATTAAACGTCACTCCTGCCTTGACCGATTTTCTTATATCCATTTTTGTATTTTGAGGCTGAGGATCATCACTTTATTCGCAGAGTATTGGAATGAAAATAAAATTGTTGTTTTTCGGGCTGGTTTGCATTGCAATCTTGTTTTCATACACTAGCTACAAAGTCATCAGCCAAACAAACGTTACTGACACTACTAACGAAAATTCGGCTATTCAAACCGATAACTCGGCAAGTAAACTCGAACTCATTTCTCTAAATGATACAATCCTCGAGCAAATAATACACAAACCTTTAACACGATATCGAGCTCTTAATTTTAACAAAGATACGACAGTTTGGGATACGTCAGACTGTAAGATTGGTAAATCGACTTTTTCCTGCAATCATATCGAACGGCATAACTACTCATTTGGCGTAAGGGATGATATTCGTCTTGAAATATTTGGGGATAAGTTTAAAAAACGCTCCAGTCACAAAAAAATCATTTACGATACAACTTATATAGATATAAACTTTGGAAAAAATGCACTAGTCCACTACACTCCAATTGCAGAAATCCCTAAACTCAATAGAGATGCCGTAGCAAAAGCACTTTCCAAGCTATCCGGCAAGCGGTGCTCTCAAATTTTTGAATTTAGATCCAATTACAATCTTGAGGTTATTGGTCTTTCGGGATTTTCATGGAAAAATCGAAAAGATGAGATATTAGGGTATGATGCATACATTGATAGGAATGATTCCGATCAAGAGATGTGCTCTGTTCAAGGTTCTCGTGATCAGTACACTATGAGTTCACATTATTCTCTTATCTATAGAAAGTCTCTTCCCGAACAACTTGACGACAAGAGACTCCAATTTTTCAATGGCACTCTTAAATCATTCCAAGATACGACTATTTCTTGGAAGTTAGTGTACACAGACCAATACCATCGTACGGATACGTTGAACATAACCACTAAATTTGAATACGATGACTCCGATTCTTTATCTAGTTTTCGCAATAGAGCCTGCTACGACGCAATCAAGCCATCTAATTGTAAATAACATTTACACACAAGACATACTCAAACCGCTCCGCCACAGATTTAAAAATCTTGTGATATATTTAGAGCGGATTAAACGTCACGCCAGCCTTGATAGCAACCGAAGACCAATCGGCCAAACCGTCTGCAAATTTTTCATTGAACTTGTGATAGAACTTGGCATCCAAAAGCAAGTCTAAAAAGATTCGTTCATTGACACGGAAGCCCACGCCCAAAAGCATGCTAAATTCCATAGACGAGTCCAGTTCCTTATCGTGTGCACCATCTAACTCCAGCTTATCAAAAAGCGGTATGGAGATCTGGGAACCAAATTCGAACGACACAAAGCTAGACCGCGGCTTGACCGCAAAAAGAATCGGGAACGCAATCCGCCCCTGCGACAAGCCACCATCAGAGACACGCTTGTATTCCCCATTACCATCTTCAATGTATAATGGCTCCGACAAATACAGCGGTGCATATTCAAACAGCACGCCAAGCCTTACCGCCAAATGATATTTCAGCAAGGGCCATTGAACAGACGCTCCAGCTTGAAAAAAAAGCACCCTCAAAAAAGACAATCCGTTCCACCTTTTCGTAACGGTTCAACTGCGTTTCGTTATTGATAACTTTAAAGCCCAAATTCATCGTCATCCCGACTAAGAAATCGAACGGGACCGAATTTTTCTGAATCATTTCCGCTTGCTTGATGCTATCGCGGTGCGCTTTCGCCTGCATCCAACGATCATATTCGTTAACACTTTCGTCTTGAGCGAAAGCAAAAGCAGCAAGCAACAGAACTAGTCCAAAAACGCGAAACATATCACAGCCCTTGATAAACGCAATTCAACAACGAACCGTCTTTAATCTATACAAAACTTTGTACAAAAAGTGATGTTCTTATAAACATCCCGACCAAAAGCAATATGACAAGATGAACTGTAAAAAAAAGTAAAGCCGGCACAGAGACCGGCATAACAATGGACACGAGAATAGCTTTTTCCTAACCACTAATTATTCAAATATCTTGTTGTACAAGCTCGGGGCGAATTTCTGCATATAACCGAGCACGAAAATCACGGAAATGATAATCGGCAGGCCCCACTTAAAGTAGAGGTGCAAAATCTTCAACTTCGGGAACTTCATGCCAACGCCCAAATTTGCTTCGGCAATGAACTTGAACTGTCCCCAACCATAGCGGGAGTTGCAGAACAACACAAAAATAAGCGAACCCAGCGGCAAAAGTGTATTCGAAACGAGGAAGTCTTCCAAATCCAAAACGCAGCTGCCAGGGCCAAACGGTTCAAAGCCCGAAAGCACATTAAAGCCAAGCGCACACGGGAGCGACAAAATCGTAATTGCGACAAAGTTCCACTTCACCGCCTTCTTGCGTTCCACATTGCGCACATCCATCCAGTAAGCGACAATGTTTTCGAACACGGCAACAAGCGTCGAAAGAGCCGCAAAAGACATAAAGAGGAAGAACGCCGCACCGCAAATACGGCCTGCTGGCATCTGCGCAAACACGTTCGGAAGCGTTGCAAAAATAAGCCCCGGACCAGCATCCGGCTTGAGTCCAAAAGCAAAGCAAGACGGAATGATGATAAGCCCTGCAATCAAGGCGACACCCGTATCGAGCACACAAATATGGGCAGCTTCGGTCAAGAGCGAATGCTTTTTCTTGATATAGCTACCGAAAATGCTCATGGAACCAATGCCAAGGCTCAGCGTAAAGAACGACTGGCCAAGAGCCGCAAAAACAACTTCGCCAATTCCCGCTTCCTTGAGTTTTGCGAAATCCGGCAGCAAATAGAACCTGAGGCCTTCGCCTGCTCCCGGGAGCGTGAGCACACGAACCATCAAGATGAGCATAATGATAAGGAGCGCAGACATCATCGTCTTCGTGATGCGTTCCACGCCGCGCTGGAGTCCAAGCGCCACAATCGAAAGCCCCGCAAAAGTCGCGACCACCATCCAGAACGAGAGCAGCGGGCCATTCCCAAGCATATTCGTAAATTCCGCACCAACTTCAGCAGGCGACATGTTCATAAGATCGCCCATAGTCACCATGCGATAGAAGTAGTAGAGCATCCACCCCGTCACCGTCGTATAAAACATCATGAGGAGGTAGTTACCGGCAATCATCGGGATACCCGCATAATGCCACTTGTGCCCAG
This sequence comes from Fibrobacter sp. UWB4, assembly GCF_002210345.1. Taxonomy (NCBI): domain Bacteria; kingdom Pseudomonadati; phylum Fibrobacterota; class Fibrobacteria; order Fibrobacterales; family Fibrobacteraceae; genus Fibrobacter; species Fibrobacter sp. UWB4. The sequence continues at coordinate 1,075,040 of NZ_MWQI01000001.1, forward strand.
GCTTTTCAAGGATGGCAAAGGAACGACCCACGCCACGCTTGGACGAGCGCCCGACCGCAAATTCCATCACGAGAATCGGGAAACCGAAAATCAAGAGAAAGAAGAGATAAATCAGAACAAAAGCGGCACCGCCATATTGCCCCGTGATAAACGGGAAACGCCAAACGTTTCCAAGCCCAATCGCGCAACCGGCAGCAATCAGAATAAAGCCTAAGCGAGATTTAAAATTCTCTCTTTCTGTCATCTTTTACCTCATACACAAATTTAAAACTTGATCGGGTACAGCAAGTACCAATGGAACTCCGGATACACCTGAATCGTCGGCGCCGGGAGCTTAAAGTAGTTCAACGCCTTGATAATCGTACGGGCGAGCCTGCTCTGCGGACGGAACGCTTCCAGGTCATAATCAAGGGCGATATAAACTTCACGATGCGGATGAGGTTCATTTTTAAACACCCGGTCATCGATGCTCAACCCAACCGCAATCGCAAGCCAGCTCGGATAATACTTACGGGCCGCTTCAGGCAACATCCTGTACGGCTTCAACGAGAGCCAGTACGTGTGATTCACATAGTCATCGGTAAAAATACCGCCAGACGCCTGATGAGGCTGATTGTAATAAGCGTCGGAATTAATCCAATAGCTCCATTTTAAATCAATATACTTGAATACAGGGACATAGCGCTCCGCCATCGGCAGAAAGCCGCCAAGACCGCCCGAAAGCACATCAAAAATACTAAAGCCCCAATAGGGAGCAAAGCCATCTTTGATGTCAATCGCTATATGGGTCGCAAGAGCGGTCAAACCTCCATACAAGTAAGACTGAAACTCACTAGCCCCCGCCCAGCGGTATCCCTCGTAAAAGAGTTCGCCAATGGCAACACCTGCGGCAAAATGCCCAATCTTGTCCAGATTCAAGGCATAGTCAAAATCATTCTGGAAATGAAAGCCGCGTTCTTCGCTATCCCACCAGCCTTTCTTTAAAACGAAACCATAGGCAGCGCCATAAGCAAGCAACGTCAAAGAGGCGACCCCCGCAAGACGCAAAGGCTTGATTTCGGGATCGATATTTGTGGGATCTTCACTTCGGTAATCCCAGGTAGAATCACGCCACGTGAGCGGATCCCCCGGAGACGACAAAGCTGCCGCCGGGAACACCAGCGACAGCAAAAGCAAAAACGCACAGATTTTAGCGTTTATTTTACGAGAAGCGAAAGAGCCAATAGCAGAACTGTTGGCCTTACGCATTAATTCCTCGCAAAAATGATAACTCCATTTTGGCCTCCGAAGCCAAAGCCGTTGCTCATAGCGTAGTCAATCTTCTGGTTGACAGCGCCATTTGCGCAGACATCAAGGTGAATAGCTGGATCCTGTTCGAACACGTTGAGTGTACCATGAATCTTCTGGTTCATAACAGACATGATGGTCACGACGGATTCGAGAGCACCAGCGGCACCCAAGCAGTGACCAAGCATGGACTTCGTCGAGTTGACCTTGAGGTTGTCGAGAGCCGATGCAGAAGACTGCTTGAAGAGCGTTTCGATGGCAGAGCATTCAGCAATGTCACCGAGCGGTGTGGATGTACCGTGAGTGTTAATATAGCTAATATCCTTAGCTTCGATGCCAGCTTCCTTGATGGCGTTAGCCATTGCGAGCATCACACCCTTGCCATCCGGACGCGGAGCGGAGATGTGGTGAGCGTCAGAGCTTGCACCGACACCGGCGATACGGGCGAGAATCTTTGCACCACGAGCCTTAGCGTGAGATTCGCTTTCGAGCACGAGGACAGCAGCACCTTCACCGATCACGAAACCATCGCGGTCCTTGTCGAACGGGCGGGAAGCCTGTTCCGGAGCGTCGTTGCGCTTGCTGACGGCCTTCATGCTGGTAAAGCCAGCGAGGCTGAGCGGGTTCACCGTTTCGTCGGCACCACCAGCGAGCATCACATCGCAGCGGCCGAGACGAATCATGTCATAGGCATTGGCGATGGAGTGGTTGGAAGTTGCGCAAGCGGAAGTGACCGTGTAGGACGGACCCATCCAGCCAGTCTTGTTGCAAACTTCACCAGCCGGCATATTCACGATGGCCATCGGAATATAGAACGGGGAAACGCGGGACGGGCCACGATTGCTGAGAGCAACAGCGGCATCATAGCAATACTGCAAACCACCGATACTGCTACCAATGATAGCACCGCAGCGTTCCGGATTTTCGTTTTCCGGAGCAATGCCAGCCATCTTCAAGGCCTGGAATGCCGAGTAAACGGCATACTGGATGCAGCGGGAGAACCTAGACTGGTCTCTGGTGCTGTAAATCTCCGAAGCGTCAAACTCACGGATTTCGCTAGCCATGCGAGAAGTGTAAGCAGAAGCGTCGAAGCGCTGAATGGGAGCGATGCCAGACTTGCCCTGGAGCAAGTTCTGCCACAATAATTCGGGGGAGTTTCCAAGAGAGGAAACGCAGCCCATACCTGTAATAACAACATTTTCCATAATGCGCCAAATATAACAAAAAAAACGGTAATATTTTCGTAAGTGCGGTAAGAAAAAGACAATTTGTAACAAAAAATTACATTTTAGCAAAGTTTTTTATAGTTTTGGAAGAATTTATCCATATATATAGCATTTTCTTTTATTTTAGATACATAATACTTACACAAGATTAGTAGGAAGTAGGCAGTAGACAGTAGGAAGAGAATGCTTGGTGTGGGCTATGAGCAATCGCTCAAAACGGAGTGAGCCCAGAGCGAGTTTACGAGCGACCCCATAGCCGATTTACCTAAATTACTATTTACTATTTTTTTCACATGCCAAAGAGTTCTCGAAATTTAGTTTGGATGGACCTGGAAATGTCTGGTCTACATCCAGAAAAAGATGTCATTCTCGAAATTGCGACCATTGTTACCGACGCCAACTTGAACATTCTCGCCGAAGGACCCGTTATCGCCATCCACCAGCCCGAAAACGTTTTCGAAAGCATGGACGAGTGGAATACAAGGCACCACAACCAGAGCGGTCTCGTAGACCGTTGCCGACGTTCGCAATATTCCCTCAAGGACGCCGAACAGGAAACGCTCCGATTCATCAAGCCTTTTACCGAAAAAACAAAGAACCTCCTCTGCGGAAACTCCATCACGCAGGACAGGCGTTTTTTGTACAAGTACATGCCCGAAATTTCGGAATGGCTCTGCTACAGGAATATCGACGTGAGTTCCATCAAGGAACTCTCTTACCGCTGGTATCCGAACCTCGAAGATTTTCAAAAAGAAAAGCGACACGAAGCTTTAAACGATATCCGCGAAAGCATCGCAGAACTTGCCTACTATAGAAAGACCATCTTCAAGTAATCTCATGGAAAGACTCCCCTACGCCCAGAGAATGCGCAACCGCTGCATTGCGATTACCGTCCTCGTTTCGATTATTGTAGCCATTGTCCACTGTTCCTCAAATGACGATCCCGAATCTGCGAATGCAACTACCGAGCATTCTGTAGCAACCGCTGTAGATTCGATCGCCGAAGCCGCCGCATTTGCAGACACGAATGCCTTTGATTCAGTCGTTACCGAAAACCCGAACGGACTTGCCGCCCTGAAAGGCATCGAAGATGAAGACTTCGACAACGCCCCCGCTGTAAATGCAGCCAATGCCACAAGCGAAAGCACGGAGAGCGTCCGCGACACGGCCCACATTAAATCGCAAAAGGATCCATTCCTCGCCGACAAAATCGACATTCTTCTGCGCCGCTATCACCCGGACCTGGGCGTCATCCTCGTCGTAAACACAAGGACAAACGAAATCATCGCCTGGGGCGAGCGCCGTGACGGAAAGGTACAGAATAAACCCGACTACATCGGACGCGCCACCTTCCCCGCCGCATCGCTTGCAAAGCTCGTGACGATTGCCGCCGCCATGGAAAGCAACCGCTATTCGCTTAACACGCCAATCCCGATGATCGGGCGCCACCACACGCTTTACCTAAACCAACTTCGCGTCCCTGAAAAATACAACGGACCCACGATGGAACTTTCCGAAGCATTCGCCCGCTCCGCAAACCCGCCAATGGCCATCGTCGGTAAAAACGTCGGTGCCAGAAGGCTCAATGCCGCAGCCGCAAAGCTTGGCTACAACAAGCGCTTCCCCGGAAACGCCCCCAATGCATCAAGCTACACAGCCCCGGACACGGGCTACGGTCTTGCCGAAGTCGCTTGCGGCTTTACGACCTCGACCACGCTCACGCCGCTTCTCGCCGCAGCGCAAGTCCGTGCAGTCCTCACCAAGAAACCTCTTGAAATTCCGTGGGCACGGGACATGTCGCCATTCGCCCCGCAAAAGCCACTTGCACTCGATATCGGAAAGTTCAGCGAAAACACGTATTACGGACTTCGCGAATCGATGCTCCGCTCCGTGACGCAAGGGACAGCCCACAAGCACATGTCCACAAAGAACATGGCGCGCAAGAACTTCGAAGCGCTCCGCCTCGGCGGAAAAACCGGCTCTCTCGATGGCACAGACCCCGTAGGCCGTTACGACTGGTTCATGGGTTTTGCCGAATCCAAAGCCGATCCGAGCAAGTCCATCGTCGTTATCGTGATGCAGATGCACAAGGAAATCCGTTCACAACCGGCAACTCAGGTAGCCGCAACAGTCATCAATTACTGGGCGCACCAGAACATCAATCCCAAAAAATAATTTAGATTTAAACACAAAAGAAAAAGGCTTATTATGGAATTATCTTGGTGGAACTTAATACCGACTTATTTTGATGGAACCGCATTCCAACTTGGGAACTTCCCAGTGCGCTGGTACGGCATCATGTACATTTTTGCGTTCGTGACCGCCTACATCACCATGTGGAAAATCAACCAGAAAGAAAAAATGGGGATCACCAAGGACCAGCTCGACAATCTGTTTACTTGGGTCATCGCAGGCATCCTCCTCGGAGCACGCTTTGGCTACGTCTTCTTTTACAAGGCTAGCTACTACCTTTCGAACCCATCCGAAATCCTGTTCCCCATGATCCACGACGACCTCGGCTACCATTTTGTCGGTATTTCAGGAATGTCTTACCACGGAGGTCTCGTACTGGGACTCCTGTTCATGTACATCGGAGCAAAGCGAAACAACCTCGACATCTGGAAGACATTCAACCTCGCCTTCCTGGCTGCACCGCTTGCATATACCTGGGGACGTTATGGCAATTTCATCAACGGTGAACTTTTTGGCGAAGCAACTACGAGTTCCATCGGCATGTGGTTCCCGCTAGCTCACGACAGCACTCTTGCAAACCCGATCCTTCACCATCCAAGCCAGCTTTACGAAATGCTTTTCGAAGGCATCATCCTCTTTGCGCTCATGTACAATCTGCGCAAGATTCCAAAGCTTCACGACAAGATGCCATGCCTCTATTTGATGGGATACGGCCTATTCCGCTTTTTCATCGAATTCTTCCGCAAGCCAGACGCCCACCTCGGACGCGTAGACCTCTTTGGCATGAGCCGCGGCCAGACGCTTTGCTCGATAATGATCATCGCAGGTCTTGCATGGATGATCTATTTGTTCTATCGAGAGAAAAAAGCTAATAACCCTTAAACAGATTTTCCCAGAGGTTTCGTTCTTCCTCGAACTTCTGGGCAAACAGCTTGCAGACTTTCTTATAAACGGCCTTGATATGAGCCGCCAGTTCGTCGGTCACATACTTTTCGGCCTTGCCATCGTCGGCAGCAGCTTCATTCATGAGTTTCATCCACTGGCTTTCCTGATTCTTGCTGCCAAGCGTTGCCGAAAGTGAAGAATCTTCGAAGCACTTCTTGCTCATGTAGGATTTCCAGACCGACAGAGGAATCGCCTCAAGGAAATTTTTGAGGAACGGTTCCGCATTCGTCGAATAACCGTAGGAGTTTCCAATCAGGCAAATCAGCGGCACGTTGACCACGCGACCCACATTTACTTCACTCCAGGATTTATCCGTCATTTCTTGCGTTGCATTAAACAGGTCTTCAGCAGGCTTCGGTTCATTGTAGAAGTTGTCAATTCCCAGATGCGCATCGCGTAAGCGATTCAGATAATCCGACAACGGCGAAGAATCTTCCACAGCAGAAGATTCTTGAACCCCGGCATTCACCGCAGACGCAAGCGAAGCCGTCCGACCATCAACATGCTCTGCATTTTTCGATGCAATTTCACTGACTTCAGCGGCATCGCACTTATCCATCACCGTCGAATCAAACATCGGAGAGACGCGGAACTTATAATAGAAACGGACATTGCCTTCTTGCGACTGGAAGTAAAGCGCCTTGTAGCATTCGTTGTCCTTGAACAAATTAGCAAGGGCCCTATAGGCACGGTGCCTTGCGCCACCCGACGTAAACTTACCGCGATGGATGGAGACAAAGCAATGGAACGCACGCACACAACCGTTCGTGTCAATCACCGTAATGCCATCGTAATTGAGCATCGAAATGAACATCTTACGGATAAAATTCTGCTCATACAGATCACGGAACGTCTGCGAATCTAGCATGGAATCCGGCTTAATCTGCATCTCCTTATAGTCGTCAAAGACGATCTTACCGGCATCAAAATTTTCGTCGTCATTACCATTCCAGGACGGATCGACAAACAGGCAAATCGTACCGTGGACATCCCTCTTGATTTGCGAGAAAAGCCCGGCCCAGAATCCATTCGGGTAAGACTCGAAATCCCGATCTTCCAAATTATCGGAGAACTCGTTTTCATCCAGGTCGAAGCGGATAAGCAAATGATCGCTAACGCCCGACGACGTATGTGAATTTATACAAATCTTGGAACGGTTGACACATTCAATCAGCAAAAAACCTTTTTCAAGAAGCGCTCGTTCCGTTTCCCCGGCATTTCCAATGTCCGACTGGAAAACCCCAACCTGAATGGAAGCCTCCGCTTTTTCACGGGCAGGCATTTGCTGGATAATCAAATCACAGCCACTTTTGCAAAAATGAATGACGTCTTTCAGACACGCTTTGACGCGTTCCTTAAAAAGATTTTCAAGAGCATCACCAGAAAATTCATAGATACGCCGGTTCCAGCCCATTGGCGGATTACCGTTACCCATGATGATTCTAAATGTGAAATGGTCGTTTTCCTCTTGATAGTGCGGAACACTTGGCAATATCTCAATAATAGCATCAATAACAGCTTCCTTCATCTCAGGAAGCTTGCGCAAAAAGAATTCCTTAATTCTCTTTCGGTCGAGTCCAATAACGCTCGAAGAATTGTCTGTTTCGCCGCTCATAAAAACCCAATATGATTCTTATTTATAATATACATTGCTATCGTGATTTTTGGAAAAATTTTCCCATTTTTTTCCTCCAAATTACGTTATTTCTGCACAAAAACTCAAAAAAAATTATCTTTAGACAAGCTTTTAGCAGGAGTTTTACAATGGCAGGAATCACTTACGAAATTGACGACAAAAATCTTGTTGAGCAAATCAAGTCTGATGCCATGAAAGTTGCAGCAGAACTTGTTGAAGCGGCACACCTCACAAAAGGCGACATCGTCGTTGTCGGCTGTAGCACAAGCGAAACCTTAGGCAACCAAGTCGGCAGCCACTCCGTACCGGAAGTCGGCAAGGCCATTTACGACGGACTCCAAAGCGTCTTCGGTGCAAACGGCATCTACATCGCAGCCCAGTGCTGTGAGCACTTGAACCGCGCAATCATCATCGAACATGAAGCAGTCCCGAATGCAGAAATCGTGAATGTCGTGCCACAGCCCAAAGCCGGCGGTTCCTTCGCTACAGCTTGCTACGCAAGCTTCAAGGCTCCCGTAGCACTTGAACACATCAAGGCAAACGCAGGTATCGATATCGGCGGGACCCTTATCGGTATGCACCTCCGCGAAGTCGCTGTCCCCGTGCGCTTAAAGCAGAACCACATCGGCAAGGCGATTATCATTGCCGCCCGCACCCGCCCCAAGTTCATCGGCGGCGAACGCGCCCACTACAATGAAGCGCTCAAGGACGGGTATCCGGAGTTTTAGCAATTTTTTTTTGCTTTTTCATTTTAATTTCTTACATTTACCGTATATGGATAGACGATTTGCAATACTCTTCGTTGTTTTTGGTGTATTCTTAGCAATTTGTACCGGCTGTAAAGGTTTCTCACAAGAACCGCTTACATTAGCCTCGAAAGGCAATTCCTCAAAGTACACGATCGGTGTCGAAGAAAATTCAAGCACACAAGAGGCTGTAATCAATCAATTTCCAAACGCCCAAATCAAGCAGTATCCTGACCTGATCACAGCATACTTTGCACTCCAGGTCGGCGATATAGATGTTTTAGCCTACAACGACATTATCATCACCCACACATTTAACGACAGCATGAGTGGGCTAACCTTTATCGAAAACGACGTCGGCATGTCCGAGGAAATCGTCATCGGCATGAACAAGCACAGCACCATCCCTGATTTAAAAGGGATTATCAACAGACTCATCGACAGCTTAAACGCAGCAGGCACATTAAGCGAACTCAACGAGCACTGGCATGAAAAATTAAAGACAAACCCGCTCATCAGCACCAAGGAAAGCAATTCCGATCAGGTTTTAAGGATTGCGACATCAGCCGATGTTCCTCCATTTTCCTTTACAAGCGAAAACCAAATTATCGGCCTCGACATCGATATCGTGAAGCTTCTCGAAGAAAAACTGAACGTCAAGACCTCTCTTATCAAGACTGACCGAAACAAGCTTGTATCCAAGCTCAAGAACAACGAAGCCGATCTCATCATTTCGGCATTCACACCGACAAAGAAGCTTCAAAACGAAATCGACTTTTCAAAGCCCTATTACATCGGGAAAACGGCTTTTGCCATCCGCCAAAACGACTTCACCAAAGAAGCGACATTAAGCAAGGTTCCGCAGATGACCTATCTCGAACCCAAGAAACCTGACGAAATCTACAAGCTTGCAGACTTGTCCGGTAAATTTGTCGGCGTCCAGACAGGAACGACTCTCGACGAACAAGTTCAGCAGCTCATCAAGCTTCCACGCATCCAGTACTTTACGAACATTCCCGAAATGACCAAGGCTCTGGAGCAGAGGAACCTAGACGGCATCGCCGTGGATTATTCCGTTGCAGAAATCATACTCAAGCATCATTCCGATTTTTCCATTCTAAAGGATCGACTGAACAAGGATGAATTTGGCATCGCCATGAGCAAGAACAGTCCGCTTAAGGCAAGCATTGATTCATGCATTAAGGTCTTGCAGAAAAAAGGCGAAATACAGAAAATCAAGGATAAATGGTCAAAGAACAAATCTGCTGTTCGAGTAATCCAGCAAGACTGGATTGGAAGCGACACGCTTGTTGTCGGTACGGAAGCGCTTTACGCGCCTTACGAATTTTACCAGTGGGGCGAGCTTTCCGGCATTGACATTGACATCATGTACACGATCGGCAAGATGCTGAACAAGAACATCAAATTTGCAGATATGAATTTCGATGTACTTATCCCTTCCCTTGTCAACGAAAAGACGGACCTTTGCATCGCGGCTATAAGCATTACCGAAGAGCGCAGCAATTCTATCGACTTTTCGATTCCCTACGACAAGAACGAATCCGTAATTGTCGTCCATACGCCGCAACATGCCATAGAACGAATCGGCGACTCCACAGGTGCATTGAGCCGATTCTTCCAGAAGATTCAGGACATTTTTAATTAATTCAGAGTTAGGAAGTAGGAATTATTTAATTTGGCGGCTTCGCCGCGATTATTTAAACTCCGAATTTCACATTCCGCATTCCGAATTGCTACAAAGCCTTGTGGAGCCTCATGGCGCGGATATTTCGTGGCAGGACTTCCTTGTGCCACTTGATCCATTCATCATAATAGATATAGCGTTTTTCGCGCTGGCGGAACTCTCGGCCATGTACAATGCGGCGTCCTCCCCGTTCTTCGACAGGAATGACGATATGCAGGCACTCGTGGTAGACGACACCTGCAATGGCGTACAATGGGCAATTAGCAGCATCGTAACCACGGCTAATGCTGATCAGATGGAAACTTTCGCCTGTCACCGGGTCCTTGCGAATAGAATGGAAACTGAGTCCTCCCACGCGATTGCTCCAGGTAATGCGGCAAGTAAGCGAACCATCAAAATACGTGTTATTGATAGCCGCAAGCACATCCGTCAAGTTATGATGCACCCCCTGCGGGCGAATCGGCGGCAACCGGCCCTTACTTGCAAGAGGGGTTTCACCTTTATCTGTAAAAATCTGGTCCACCGTTTGCCAAAAGCGGTTTACCAAATCCTTTATAACGGCCTTGTTCTTTTGCGTTTTTCGGCGTACGGCATGCTCGGCCCATTCCGCAGCAAGTTCACGGGCCGCAGCAAATTCGGGTGCTTTCATGTACGCAGGCAGTAAGACTTCCGGGTGCCCAAAGAGGAACCCGCCCTTGCAACGGATGCTCTTTTTCATCAGCGGATTGTACTTGAAATGCACGAGTCCGTTTTGGGAGCAGTCCGGCGATGGGGCCTTCGTTTCAGGCTCCTTATTACTCGCAACAAAACCGAACAAGTCAAGCTGTCCGTCAAATGCTAGCGGTTCTTTCTCGTTTTCAGCAAACGGATTCACGCGCCAAGCACTCCTTCATAGCCGTTCAGCGCCAAAAGACCGCCAAAAAAACTCTCAGGCAAATCCAACGCTGCATAATGCTCCGAGATTCCATAGACGGCATCTTCAACAACATCTGGCATATAAACTATATAGCTATCGTTCTTTTCCGTCTGAAGCATGTCTGGAGTGCAGTACTTCGGGTCTGTCTCGCTAAAGTACATACGGCAGGAGACCGTTCGAAGCGGATAGACCGTACAGTCCCCCACCCCGTTCGAGAACGGACAAGAACGCCACCAGGCAAAGTAATCGTGCAAAGCCCTGTCTTCGGCATCGTCTTCAGAAAGGCCCTCATCCTTGCGCATTTCGAACAAAGATTCAAACTTGTCCGAGCGCATCTGGCAGGCTTCCATCAACGACAGGAGGTCGTCCCGCTTGCGCAGTTCGCTGTACATGAAAATCAATTCGAACGGCTCCACCGACATCGGGTAATGGTGGCAGCAGTTTCCGCAGGCGGGTCTGCATTGAATAGGGCGCGGCTGTTGCACAAGGACCGCTTTAAGATACTGATCGTATGCCGTATGATAGGCTTCTGTAAACTTGAGTATTTCAGGCAACTGTTCCCGCAAGTTATCAGGACCAATAGCAGATTCACGCCCCAAAGCAGCGGCAATTTCATCAAGACGATCCCGTTCTGTCCGAAGCAAGGCAGACAGACGCATCTCCGCAATGCGGTAGGCTTTCGTCGGAAAATACTCTTTATAAGCATTCATCGAGCGCAAATATATTTTTTTACGAGATTACCGTAAAAAAAGCTCTTAAAAAAAAGCAAAATATTCATTTTGGTTAGAATGATGTTATTTTATAACCTAGAGTATGAAATAGTTTTCAGGATCGGCAACATGAGAAAAATTTCGCAAAGTAAATGGATGTGGTCTGTAGCAATCGCATTGTCTTTGGGAGTCGCAGGATGCAACCTGTTCCACCCCACGGGAAGCCGTGACGCTGATAACGACGACGCAGCAGCCCTGACTCACGACGGCTACATAGAATTTCAAAAATCAAACTTCGATGCGGCCCGCAAATTTTTCAACAAAGCCATACAGGCTGACTCCGGCTATTCGGAAGCCTGGATCGGTCTTAGCAAAACCGTTCTTAAAATGCAGGAAGGCATAGACGTATTCGAACTCGCCTCCTACGCCCAAAAGACCGAAAAAGACGGCAAGAGTTCCAACGGCTTTCTCGACATGTCTAACGAAAAGGCGGATTCAATTTCAAGAGGGATCGATTCCGTCCTGATCTTCGTCAACAAGTTCATCGACCGAGATACAACCGACAAGACCGACAAGAAGATTCGGTTTAGCGACATTGCCGACAGCTATACAATCCTCCAGCTTACCAAAGCGGCCCTTCGTATAAGGTCCGTACAGACTCAGCTTTCATCAATTGTCTCTGCCGACAATGCAGGCATGATGATGAACCTGGACGCATTGAACGATCTCGGCGACAGCCTCAAGCCGTTCCTTAACGACATGGCATCAGCAGCTGAAGCGATCAAGTCCTCCCCAGAAAGTGCAGCAGAAATCATCAAGGCATATCTGCCAGACTCCACACGCCAGTTCTTTGACGAAGAAGACTATGCAGACGTAACCGTCGGACTTGCAAACTCAGTCATCCAGATGAATGACCGAGCACAGACAATTGAAAAAGACCGCAACGATGTTTTCTTTAAGTTCGGAAACGCAATAGACGATGACGGCGATGGCTGCGTTGACGAAGAAGTCATTGACAATTACGACAACGATGGCGATGGAGAAATCGACGAAGACGCCCGCGACAGCCGTTCAATTGTCCTCGTCAAGAAGAGACCGACCAACATCGAAGAGGTCAAGTCTATCGGCCAGGACCCGACAACCTACGACCTGACAAAGGCACAGATCGATTCCCTCAGCGTCCTTGAAAAGTACAACACCATCGATATTGATATGGATGGAAAGACGACTCAAGATGATTTAGACGAATGGCAATTCATTTATCGAGACCCCAATGATCGCGATGAGAAAAAGAATCACCGTTTGAAATTCACAAATAAAATAAGCTTCAATTTTACTTCAGACGGAAGATTCCCTGAAAACATGAAAGAAGACGAGCAGGCCAAACGAGATTCCTTAATTGCCAAAAAAGAACTGATTCGCAAAGACACTGACATAAACAATATCAAATATAAGTTGAAAGACAGACAGGAAATGGTTGGTGGATGCTGGGATAACTATACGGAAGAGCAATTCATCAAGTGGTTCGAAGGGAGAAGCGCAAAATGAATAAATTAACCTTATTTGCAGTTCTCGCTCTTACTTGGTCAGTCGCTTTAGCAAAATCACCGACACACTTTTCTCTCCGTGCAGAATCTATGGGCGGAGCCCATGTTGCCGTCGTAGATGACAAGGAAGCTATTCATTACAACTATGCCGGATTGAGCCAAATCAACAGGCTCGGTAATTACGACAAGCGCCCAGAACAAGGGTACTATCCACGTAACTGGATTGGCGATATGCGCCTGACCTTCGGCGGTGCCGGCGATATTTTCAAGTTCCTTTCGACATACAACGATGTGAAAGAAGTCCAGGACTTGTTCCGTGACGCCCAAAACGAAGCTAACGCCATAACCAAGGACCACCCTCAAATAACCAGCAAAACAAGCGCAATCCTCGATTCCCTTGTCAAGAATCCCAAATACGTCAAGACCATCAGCTCTTACGACCATAAAACAATGGAAGCAAGGGTCAAGTTCGATGCAGAACTGGCGTTCCATAACTTCGGTGCGGCATTCTGGATGAACGGAAGCGTAGCGCCTTACATTGATGCAGGACTTATCCTCCCCTACGTGGTTGTAGATACATTCGTGATCGATGCCGTTGCGCAAATGGGCGGCGCCTATGAAATCATTCCGAACGCACTATCCGTAGGTGCAGGCGCAAAGATTGTCAAACGCCATAAGACAAACATGGTAACTGTAGGTCTTGCAAATTACAGTTCCATCGTCGATACACTTAAGGACCAGCTTGGTGACGCGACAGACGACTTCTTCGATTCCAAGACATTCTCAATAGGCCTGGATTTGGGCGTACTCTACCAGTTCAATCGTGAAGTGCGATTCGGCGCATCGCTACGCGACATCTATTTAAAATCTCTCGCTGGAGAAACCCTAATCCCGAATTTCACGATGGGCGTCAACTACAGCCCCCGATTCATGAACAGCAATACGGGATATGGCCGTAAATTCAATGTAGCTCTAGATTTTGCCGACATGTTCAACAATGACCGAAACTACAAGTTCTTTACCCACTTGAATTTTGGTTTTGAGTTCGAACAGACACTAGCCGCAATTCCAGGACTCAACAACGAATTCCGCTTTATCGTGCTGCGACTCGCAGGTGGCTTTAGAGGCGGTTACCCTTCTGCGGGTGTCGGGCTTGAGGTGTTACGATTCTTCTCGATCGAAGCGGCCACCTGGGGCGAAGAACGCGGCTACTACACCGGCCAGGACGAGAACCGAATTTACATGGTTCAAGCAAGCATCGGCTTTTAGTTTAGACGAGCAAAGGCGGAGTTGAACTCCGCCTTTGCGTATGAAGTTAGGGATGACTTATTTCTTGACTTTCACGACTCTCGCCTGCGGGTTCTGCTTGCCAAGCAAATCGTAAGTGCGGGAGGTGCGTAGGCTGCGGGACTGTGCCGGGCGATTGCGCTTGAAAATGGAAATCGTTCCATCATCGGTCTTGAAGTTTTCCACATGCGTAATGCCGTTGTTCACGTAATCCGCAAGGCCATAAGCGTGACGCATAATGTTCAAGATTTCCATATCGAACACGGAGCCATCCGGTTCTGTCTGGCGACGGATAATAGTCATGTTGTTTTCGCCTTCGTGACCGGTATCCCAAGCAATCGGCACCACCTTGTTTTGTTTTGCTAGTTTCATAACAGCATCGTAATAAGCGAGGCGGCCCTTGCGGTGTTTCGCATAATTGTCGCCGGTCAACACCCCCACGCGGTCATTCGCACCGAACTCGCCGATAATCACAGGCACACCCTTATCGACAAAATTTGTCTTCATCTTGCCGAACTGGTCCTGAATCTGGGCACTGGTACACTTGTCGCCCATGGCACCTGCCCAGGCATTGTAGCCGCAGTTATGCACAATATCCGCACCAGTCGCGAGGTCGTCGCCCCAGTAGTACTGCGGGTAAACCTGCGCGCCCCAATCAACAACGTCATTCAACAGCGTGTAGGTATAAGGGTCATAGAAATGCACTTCGACCATCAGGCGGTCGGCAATAACATCTTTCGGGAGCTTACTCACAGGCATCACTTCGCAACTGCGGTCCACACTCGTCGAAGGTCCCTGAATCACCAGCGTACGGCTAGCATTATTGCCACCCGTCGCACGCACCGCATCCACAAACGTCTGGTGGTACGTCATCAAGATTTCGGTTTCGTGCTTGTAATTTGCGTCAGTTGTGGCAGGCTCGTTTGCGCTTGCGAAAAGCAAGTTTTCGTTGTAGTTCTTGAAGCGGTTTGCGATTTGCGTCCAGAAATCCTTCTGGCGGGCGTTCACCTTGTCCTTTTCTGAATCGTTCAAATTCCCTTCGAGCCAGCCATTGTCCCAATGGATGTTCAGAATCGTCACGAGGCCTGCGCGCATGCACATGTCCACGACCGTCTGCACCGAATCCATCCAACTAGACGCAATTTCGTTCGGGCCACCGCCCGGAACAATGTCTGCCCTGCTAGAATCGCGAGACAAGGCATTCGAATGGCTGTACCACGCGCACGGAATGCGAATCGTGCTAAAGCCCGCCGCCTTGACCGAATCAATGTACGCCTCGGTCGGGAACTTATTGCCCCACCACGTCGGATTCTGAGGAACTTCCATCGTGTTCCCGATGTTTATGCCAAAGCCCATCTTGGCAAACATTTCGTTTGCCGTCGGCAAATCAGCCGCGAAGGAATTTGACGCCAATGCAAAAGAGAACGCGCTGCAAAGAGCAGCAACGCGAATGTGCTGTTTCAACATAGTTAATCCTTTGGTTCTATGCCATTCGCGTTTTATCCCCAAACAACGAAAGACCATACACCAAACCTAAATATACATCTATGCTCAGCAAAAGCCCAAGTTTTGCCGTTAAAAGTGTTGACGATTTGTCAAACAGGTATGGGCTATGGGGTCGCTACGCTCTGAGCTATGGGGCAACACCTGTTTAAGTGGGAATTTCTATCCCATTTTAAGAGAATTATTCTTTCACAAAGCAGGCCGGAATTTTAAGCTTCACGACTTGATTTAAAGAAAGGTCTTCTTTGACGTACATAGCATGATATCGATCAAACAGCTCAAATGATTGCGCTGGTTTAACAGGCATTTTAGGGAACTGCGGATCTCTTTTAGCCACCCCTTTTATACATTCCAAATAATTAATTCCACCCGTAGCCAAGTCCTTCGTAAATCGGATTTCATCACAATGTTCTTTGATAATGCCAGAATAACCGGCAATCTCAACAGAATCTTTTTCACTTCCCTCTCCCTTACATTCCAATCGGAAATATTCTCTAGAAAACGAAAGATGGACCTTTTCTGACTTGACAATTTCTTGTGCAGCGACATAACTCCAAATATTCCGTGATTGTAATTCCGGAGGCAAATTATCAGAGAAATACATACAAGGAAGCGGATCCATAAGACGAGTTTGCACCGTTGGCGGCATCCAAGCACAATACAAAATAGACTTGACTTCTTCCAAGAAATCTTTATACTCAGAATGTTCCGTATCCATCGAAACATTCGTAACGCGACCGCTATCGCCAAATGTAATCGTAGCATCAACAGAAAGATTAAAGCCCTCTTTATAATATCGTTTGAGAGCTCGTTCAAGCCGCCAGCCACAAGGTTTCTTTACACTTTGAATAAGGCCCGTTTCAAATTCCCTTGGCGGCATCGTATCACCAAGAAATTTCTCTTCTTTAAGTTCGAATGTATCAACGTATATATCCACATTCAACACGGGTAGATTCGGGCGGGTATTGAATTCCGCCGTTTCACCCTCTGTAGAAATTTTTCGTTCCTTGAAAAACGCATAAATAGGATCCATTTTTTTCATTCTGCCGCTACCTTGTAACGAATATACAACGCCATCAAACACAGTATCCCCAGAATAAGGATTTTCATAGTAGAACAAATAATCAATCAGTTTCCCTTTTTGAAATAAGCTAACAGATAAATTCGCTTCATCTTCAGAAACATATCTGAGACTTCTATCATATTCAACATATTCTTCATCAAGCACTGCAGCCTTGGCAAATTTTTTGATTTCCTTCAAGCTATTCGTTGTGTAGGCCAAGCCCTGCGCGTTATAAACAACCATAGAATCCGCAAGCGCTAAAGATTCTTGCATAGGTCGCGGTTTTCCAGGAATAAAATCTGCAGAAACATTATCACGTTCCTGTTCGCAAGAGAGCAAAATACATGCGGTAAGGACGAAGAAAAGGAATTTACAAAGGCTATGCATAATAACAATATAAAAACATAGCCTTATGGAAATTTTATAACAATAAGTAAATTAATGTACAAAAAGGAGATTCCCGATCAAGTCGGGAATGACAGCTCCGAGGATGACAAATTGGGAATGACATACTGCATTTCGTCATCCTGAGCAACAGCGAAGGATCCAGTAAATTCTTGTAATGCGATTGCAGAAATTAACTGGATGTTTCGCGGCTATTCGCCACTCAACATGACGTATAGCACTTCGTCATTATGACATTACTTATTACCATTCATTATGGTGGCGAGGTCGGCACCACTCAAATTCGTCTTTTCGTTGAGGGCGGCGGCGATTGCGGTAAGCGACTTTTGGCATGCCATCATAAGGTTGTAAACTTGTTCGACAACGCTTGTTTCGGCAAGTTGGTAGTAATAGCAGGCCGCCTGAAAGCTTTGGTAATCGGGATCGCTCCTGTAAAGTTCCATCGGAAGTTTCTTCATGACGGTATCGAGGTCGCAAGCGAAATTTTTTCGGATTAAAAAGTCCGACATGTGTCCCGCAATGGCAATGTGGGCAGCACCATCGAGCGAGCTCCCGGGCATGCGCGTCGCGCTCGGTTTTTCCTTGGAATTGTTGATTCTGACGTAATCAATCTGGCGCTTGAACAGGAATGCGATTAGAGCGTGGCCCGCCTCGTGGCGGCAAAGTTTTTCAAATTCTTGTTCACCGAAAAATTCAATTAAGGTTTCGCGAGTTAATGTTTGTTCTGACATTTTTCAATCCACCTGTCTAAAAATTGCATCTGATCGTCGGTATGGAACCAATGTTCGCCGCCTTGCATAATCGTAAGCGATGCACCCACTTTTTGAGCAAAGTCTTGCATCGTTTCGAGGTCGGTCAAATTGTCATTGGAGCCGTACAAAATATGCGTCGGGATATTCCATTGGATGGGATTATCTCGCACGTAGCAAAGGTATTTCCAAGAAAGCGTCTCGCCAAAGTTCGTCGCGATTTCACCTTTTTCGCGGAGTTCATCTTCGGAGACGTTAGCCCATTGCATCATATTGCAAATGAGCTTTTCCAAGTTCACCATCGGCGAAATGAAGAGCGCCTGCTTGATGCGTTTTTCACCAAAAGCGTTCATTGAAAAGAACGCACCAATGCTATTCGCGATAAGCACGACTTCGTCGTAATTTGCAGCAACCGAATCAAAATAGGCAGAGAATTCCTGCTTGGCAACCCATGGGGTTTCCGACTTGTAATCAAAACCGATGACATCATAATCCGGGAAAAGGAGCTTGTAATGATTGGCCTCGTCGGCATTGCCGCCTTTCCCATGAATGTAAATAACGAGCTTTTCCATTTCTTTTTCGCTTTTTTCGCCTAGAAAATACAAAAATCTACACCAAACGGCTAGAGATAGGGATTGACTTTACCAAACCTAGCAACTGTTCCTTGGTCACAAGGTTCAGTACCGAAAACGCCGTCATTTTACAGCCTAAATCCATAATTGACGCCCCAACATGATATACAGTTTCGTCTACAATGATAAATCTGTCATGAACTTCACGCATTGTCCGCAATTCAACAGTTGGAAACTGGCGATTTATACGGTCAACTTCATCCTTCATCATACGCGTAATTCGAGCGGAGTAAATGACGGCATTGACACCAGCAACTCGTTTTGCAACAAGCGAAAGCGATGTATCATTAGCAAACGGATCGATAATTATAATTTCTTTTTTCGCGGAGCGAACTAACTGCACCGCAAATTCATAACCACTCCAACGTGCATTAGCAGGTATAACGCCTTCACTAGGAGGAATATTTGCTTTGACAAAGAAGTCCACCTGTTTTTCAAGGTTAACGACACGAGAGTCTAGATTCTCAATTTTATTTTCTTGAGAAATCAATCGTTGATTAACGCTATATCCCTTGAGCAAATGCTCTTTAAGAACTTGGTTCGCCCATCGACGGAAATTGATTCCATTAGCAGATTTGACTCGATACCCCACTGACAATATGACATCTAAATCATAATGCTCAACTTGGTAAATTTTCCCATCATCCGCAGTTGTCGCAAATTTTGCGACAACTGCGTTTTGACATTCTTCCTTCAATGCATTTCCGATGTGTTTGCCAATCGTCTTGACATCTCGTTCAAAAAGAATTGACATTTGTTGGCGATTTAACCATACGGTTTCGTTTTCTACGCGAACTTCAATGTGAAATTCACCGCCCTCCGGCTGATAAACAATAATTTCGTCTTTCTCACCGTTATTATTTTTCTTGTCAATTAACGAAAAATTGTTCTTATTCATAAAACCTCCAGCCACCTACAAGCAAAAAAGGCGGCATAAATTTATTCAAGAATTAATATAGACATTTACAATGTCATATTATGACATATTGTAATTCTCGCAAAAAAAATCCGCCCCTGCGGTAAAGCAAGAAGCGGATTTGTCTAGACTTAACTGGATCCTTCGAGGCTATTCGCTGCTCAGGAAGACACAGCTAAGGCAATTACCCTACGAAGATACGGCCGTTGCGGAACAGCTGCATCCACGGACCATCTTCGCCCCATTCAGCCGGGTGCCAGGAGTACTGGCAGGTACGGAACACGCGTTCGGGGTGCGGCATCATCACGAGAGCGCGACCGTCTTCAGAGCAGAGGCCGTTGATGCCAAACGGAGAACCGTTCGGGTTGAGCGGATAGCGTTCGGTGTATTCGTGCTTGCCATCGACATAGCGGAGAGCCACGAGACCTGTCTTGAGGCAGGCTTCGGCAGCTTCGCGGCTTGCGAATTCGGCACGACCTTCGCCGTGAGCAACTGCAATCGGAAGCACAGAACCAGCCATGCCCTTGAGGAGCACAGCCGGCGTATCTTCAACCTTCAAAGAGCAGTAGCGAGCTTCGAAACGTTCGGAGATGTTCTGCACAAAGCGCGGCCAGTGCTTAGCGCCCGGAATCAAATCCTTGAGGTTCGAGACCATCTGGCAGCCGTTGCAAACGCCGAGCGTGAAGGTATCCTTGCGATTGAAGTAAGCTTCGAATTCGCTACGAGCCTTCGGGTTGAACAAGATGCTCTTGGCCCAGCCTTCGCCTGCACCGAGAACGTCACCGTAGCTAAAGCCACCGCAAGCGACGAGACCGTTGAAATCCTTGAGGCTTACGCGACCGGAGAGAATATCCGTCATGTGAACGTCGATAGATTCGAAGCCAGCCTTTGCAAATGCAGCAGCCATTTCGAGTTCGCCGTTGACGCCCTGTTCACGGAGAATAGCCATCTTCGGGCGGCTTGCGTAATCCTTGATGACCTTGGCGCTAGCAGCGAGATCGAAGGTGACCTTCGGCGTGATACCCGGATCGTCCTGTTCGAGCTTGAGCTTGTATTCGCTTTCGGCACATTCCGGATTGTCACGGAGAGCGGCAATGCGGCGAGTCGTATCACTCCAGATGGCGCGGAGGTCAGAGAGGCCTTCGGCGTAGTCGCCAATCACAATGTTGTACGTATCGTTGAGCTTACCGATTTCAGAAACGGTATCGCCGAGACCGACAGCTTCAAATGCGGCCTTCACAGCAGCGAGGTCTGCGTTTGCAACCTGGAGAACGGCACCGAGTTCTTCGTTGAACAAAGCGTCAATCACATTGCCCTTGAGAGCAGTAGCGTCGAGCGTCACGCCCACGTGACCGGCAAATGCCATTTCGACAACCGTCGTGAAGAGGCCGCCATCGCTCTTGTCGTGGTAAGCCATAATCTTGCCATCGGCGTTGAGCTTCTGGATGGTTTCGAAGAAGGCGCGGAGTTCCTTAGCGGAATCGACATCCGGAGCCTTGTCACCGAGGAGGTTGTAAACCTGAGCGGCAATGGATGCGCCCATGCGATTCTTGCCACGAGCGAGGTCCACGAGCACAAGCGTCGTATCCTTCTTCTGCAAAAGCTGCGGCGTGAGAGTCTTGCGAACGTCAGCGCACGGAGCAAAGGCACTAATCACAAGAGAAATCGGAGCGGTCACGCGGTGGCTACCCTTTTCGTCCTGCCACACGGTGCTCATGCTCATGGAGTCCTTACCGACCGGAATCGTAATGCCAAGTTCCGGGCAGAGTTCCATACCGATGGACTTCACAGCTTCGTAAAGGTCAGCGCCATCGCCTTCGTAATTCGGCGTAGCCATCCAGTTTGCGGACAAGTTTACGCGGCCCATATCCGGGACGCAAGCGGCAGCCATGTTCGTGAGGGATTCAGCAACCGTCATGCGGGCTGCAGCGGCCGGAGAAATGAGAGCGATCGGAGCGCGTTCGCCCATACTCATGACTTCGCCTTCGTAAGTGTCGAGCGTTGCACTCGTCACGGCGCAGTCAGCAACCGGCACCTGCCACGGACCAACCATCTGGTCACGGCAAATCATACCCGTCACGGAACGGTCACCGATAGAAATCAAGAACGTCTTATCAGCAACGGTCGGGTTAGCAAGCACGCGATGTGCAAGGTCCTTCACCGTCACACCAGCCGGCACCACCTGAGAAGAGAGCGGGCGCTTCTGGGACTTTTCATTGCGGATCATGCGAGGCGGCTTACCGAGGAGCACGCCGAGCGGCATGTCAATCGGAGTCGTGCCGAAGTGCTTGTCAGTGAGCGTGAGGTGCTTTTCAGGGATGGCCTCGCCCACCACTGCGTACGGGCAGCGTTCACGCTTACAGATAGCGTCGAACACGTCGAGTTTGTCACCAGCAATAGCGATAACATAACGTTCCTGGGATTCGTTACTCCAGATTTCGAACGGGCTCATGCCCGGTTCGTCGTTCGGCACATTGCGGAGTTCAAACTTACCGCCGAGGCCGCCATCGTTCACGAGTTCCGGGAAGGCGTTCGAAAGTCCACCTGCACCCACGTCATGAATAAACGTAATCGGGTTTTCTTCGTTCATCGCCCAGCAGCGGTCGATGACTTCCTGGCAGCGGCGTTCCATTTCCGGGTTTTCACGCTGCACAGAAGCAAAGTCGAGAGATTCGTTACCGGCACCGTTAGCAACAGAGCTAGCTGCACCGCCACCAAGACCAATGAGCATAGCCGGACCACCGAGAACGATCAAGTGGTCACCCGGGTCGATGTGACCCTTTTCGATGTGCTGGTGCTTGATGTTGCCAAGACCGCCAGCAAGCATAATCGGCTTGTGGTAACCGCGAACTTCGGTACCCTTTTCAGAAGAAACTTCCTGTTCGAACGTACGGAAGTAACCGAGGATGTTCGGACGGCCGTATTCGTTGTTAAATGCGGCACCACCGAGCGGGCCATCAATCATGATGTCGAGAGCGGAAGCAATGCGAGACGGGCTACCAAAGTCCTTTTCCCACGGCTGAACTGCACCCGGAAGCTTGAGGTTCGAAACGCTGAAGCCCGTAAGGCCAGCCTTCGGCTTGGAACCCTTACCCGTTGCACCTTCGTCACGGATTTCACCACCACTACCCGTAGCGGCACCCGGGAACGGAGAAATAGCCGTCGGATGGTTGTGGGTTTCGACCTTCATGAGGATGTCGACTTCTTCGTTGTGGAAGTCATACTTGTTGTTGCGCGGGTCAGCGTAGAAGCGGCCAGCTGTTGCACCCTTCATCACAGCAGCGTTATCCTTGTAAGCGCTGAAGATGTTGGAATTGTGGAGCTGGTAAGTGTTCTTGATCATCTGGAACAAGGACTTGTCCTGCTTCACGCCGTCGATGGTCCATTCGGCACCGAACACCTTGTGGCGGCAGTGTTCCGAGTTGGCCTGAGCGAACATGTAAAGTTCAACATCGGTCGGGTTGCGCTTGAGTTCAGTGAAATTCTTGACGAGATAATCGATTTCGTCGGCGGAAAGGGCAAGGCCCATTTCCTTGTCAGCCTTCACGAGAGCGTCGCGGCCTTCAGTGAGCACCGGAATCACATTGAGCGGACGCGGTTCTTCCTTGCTGAAGAGAACTTCGAGAGCGGCAGTATCAGCAAACACGGCCTGAGTCATGCGGTCGTGAATCTTGGCAGAAATCTTTTCACGTGCGCCAGCTGGAGCTGCACCTTCAAACTTCACGTAGTAAGCAATAGCGCGTTCGATGCGCTTGATCGCCGGGAGGCCGCAAATGTGAGCGATATCGGTAGCCTTCGAGCTCCACGGGCTGATCGTACCCGGACGCGGGCAGACCACAAAGAGTTCACCTTCGAGCGCCTTGACTTCGCGCATCGGGCCGTAATGAAGGACCTTTTCGAGCGTTTCCTTTTCGGAAGCGGTCAGGTCGGCGGACAAATCCACCACATGGAGGAATTCCGCATACACAGATGCAACCGGAATCCCAGCGGCCTTAAAATCAGATGAAAGCTTTTGCAGACGGAAATCCGACAGAGCCGGAGTACCACGAAGAATGAGCATTTTGACCTCTTTTAGCCTAAATATTTACCGCCCCAAATATAGCAATTTGAGGATATTTTCAAACGGAAAAAGCTCCGCAAAATGCGGAGCCTTTCACAAATGCGTCTTTTAATTACAGTCTCTTGAGAACTGCGGCGGCGTGGTGGATAAAGCCTTCTTCGTTCGCCACGACAGCGATGGCCTTCGCATTCTTCTTGATCGCCTTTTCGGAGTACTTGATGATGCTCATGCGCTTGAGGAAATCATAGACGCCAAGCGGGCTGAAGAAGCGCCCCGTGCCGTTCGTGGGGAGAACGTGGTTGGGGCCTGCAAAGTAGTCGCCCACCGGTTCAGAAGACCACGGGCCAATAAACACGGCACCCGCATTTTCAATCTGGGCTGCCATCGATTCGGCTTCGTCCGTCATGATTTCCATGTGTTCCGGAGCAATGGCATTAGCAATGGCCACACCGTCGAACCAATCCTTCACCACGAGGATGCGACCGAAGTTGTCGAGCACCTTTTGGAGCAATTCGCGTTTCGGGGAATTTTCCACCTGGATATCGACGCATTCGCTAATCATCTGTGCGGTTTCCATGTTGTCCGTAATGCAAATAGCGGCTTCAAAGCCAGAACCGTGTTCTGCCTGGCTCAAGAGGTCAGCAGCGACAAAGTCCGGATCGCAGGTGTTGTCTGCAAGCACGAGCACTTCGGACGGGCCTGCCACCATGTCGATATCGACAATGCCAAAAACTTCCTTCTTGGCGACAGCGGCAAAGACGTTACCCGGCCCCACAATCTTGTCGACGCGTTCCACGACAACCTTGCCCTTGCCATCCTTGGCACCGTAAGCAAGGAGGCCGATAGCCTGAGCGCCACCGATGTGGTAAACTTCGGTAATGCCGAGTTCGCAAAGCACAAAAGCTACAGCGCGATTGATTTCGCCCTTGATCGGAGTCACGACAACGATGTCCTTGACACCAGCGACAATAGCCGGAACCGCATTCATAATGACGGTACTCGGATAAATGCCAGCACCACCCGGAACATAGAGACCCACGCGCTTCATCGGGCGGATACGCTGGCCGAGAACCACGCCGTCCTTCCCTTCCATGAGCCAAGAATCTTCCATCTGGTTCACGTGGAAATCGCGAACATTCTTGATAGCCTGCTTGAGCGCACGCTGCATTTCGGGCGGGCACTTGGCGGCAGACTTCTTGATTTCGGCTTCGGACACGCGGAGGTTCTTGCCTTTGAGACCATCGAACTTCTGGGCGTATTCAACAGCCTTGGCATAACCGCCGTTCTTGATGTCGGCGAGAATGTCCATGACCTTGTCGTGAATTTCCTTGCTCGGAGCTACTTCACGACCACAAATTCTTTCGATTTCTTGAGACTTCGGAGTGACTTTTACGATTTTCATTTTAACAGACCTTCTATTTTTAAAACTCTTAAACCCGGCGCAGTTCAGCGAATTTAGACGGACGCCACATCCAAATGCTTGTATGCATTCGGGATAACGTTGTCTTCAAGTAAAATCTTGTACGTAAGGCCATCGACAAAAGCAGTCCAGCAGGCCTCAATGATGTTACTCGAAACGCCGACCATGTTCCAGTAGCCGTGTTCATCGCCAAACGTCGTCCACACACGAACCGTAGCATCGGATGCCACATTGGAACCGAGCACGCGAACCTTGAAGTCGTCCAGACGCACACTTCCCATGCACGGGAAGAACGGCAAAAGCGCCTTGCGGAGTGCGGCATCGAGTGCGTTCACCGGGCCATCGCCTTCGCTCACCTGATGGCTAATCTGGTCGCCCACCTGGAGCTTGACCGTAGCCTGCGACACAGAAACGCCCTGCGGAGTCTTATCTTCGATCACGCGGTAGTTGAGCACCTTGAACGGTTCCTTGACCATTCCCAAATGGCGATACACGAGCAACTTGAAGCTTGCTTCGGCACTGTCAAAATGCCAGCCAGCGTTTTCGCGTTCCTTGATTTCTTTGAGGAGGCTTGCAACCAACGGATCCTTCTTGTCGATACCCGGTTTGATGGCCTTGAGCTTTTCGACAACGAGAGATCCACCCGCCTGGTCGCTCGTCACGAACACGCGGTCGTTGCCCACGGTATGCGGGTCGATATGTTCAAAGCTGCGGCTAACCTTCATGACGCCATCGATGTGGGCACCACCCTTATGGGCAAAGGCAGCATCACCCACATACGGAGCATGCACGTCACTCGGCAAGTTCACAATCTGGTCGATATTGCTGCTCAGCTGGCGCAAGTGCGAGAGCTTCTTTGCGGCAGTAAAATCGCAGTCCATCTTGAACTTCAAATCGGCGGCAATCGTCGTGAGGTTTGCGTTACCGCAGCGTTCGCCGTAGCCATTCACCACGCCCTGCACCATCACGCAGCCCGCCTTCACAGCGTAAATCGAGTTTGCCACGGCAAGGCCACTGTCGTTATGCACATGGATGCCAAGCGGCGTCGAAATACGCTTTTGCACTTCCGCAATAATCTGTTCAATCTCCCAGGGCATCGTTCCGCCGTTCGTATCGCAAAGCACGATGCAATCGGCATGGCCAAGTTCGGCCGCCTTGAGCGTTTCGAGCGCATATTCCGGATTCGCCTTGTAGCCATCGAAAAAATGTTCCGCATCGTAAATCACCTCTTCGGAATGTTCCTTGAGGTATGCGACAGAAGACTCGATCATGTCGAGGTTTTCTTCGAGAGTCGTGCGGATAACGTCCGTCACATGCAAATCCCAGCTCTTACCAAAAATCGTCTTGACCGGAGCTTCGGACTTGATGAGCGCCTGCAAAAGCGGGTCGTTCTCGGGCAAAATTCCCGGACGACGCGTAGAACCAAATGCGGCAATCTTCGCGTGCTTGAGCTTTACATCTTTAATAAGCTTAAAAAATTCTTCGTCAGTCGGATTACTCGGGTTCGGCCAACCGCCCTCGATATAATCAAATCCAAAATGGTCCAAAATTCGTGCAATCTGCACCTTGTCGGCTAGAGAGAGACTTATTTTACGGTCTTGGTTACCGTCACGGAGAGTTGTATCGTATAAAAGGACTTTTTTAGAAGAATTCATGATTGTAAAGATAGAAAAAAAGAGTAGACAGTAGGAAGTAGACGGTAGGAAGTTGTTAGGTGGGGGAAGTCTCCCCCTGATTTCTGTTTCGTCAGGCTAATGACATAGAAAAGGTTGGTGAGCCTGCCGAACCATCCATCACCCTCTCTAGCGGGCTTCAGACGCCAGCCCGCAACGCCCGGCTTATCGCAGTAATCGCTATTCCTTGTCGTCAAAGGCTTCGGCGTCTTCGGGTTCTTCGACGGTCCATTCGCGGATGTGCTTAGCAAGTTCAGTTGCTCCAGCGCGTTCCACCTCATCCGAAATCGCATTCAGCTCAGACGCTTCAAGGCCCGGCAAATCGCGTTCGTAATGATTCACGTAGCTTTCGAGCAATTCGAACTTCTTGAGATTTGCAAGGAGCATCATCAAGCTCGTGTCGCACTTGCCGCTATCGCGGTACTTGATGTGATCGAATAAAAGCTTATCGACGCCAGCATCGTCCTTGAGCATGCAGAGTCTCGAAAGGTTCATGACCTTCGGATAGCATTCGTACAAACGCGTGGCGTACTTGAGGCAATCCGTCTTGCGGCCTTCGCGGTCAGCAATGGCTGCCTGCAAATCGAGGAACGCCTCTTCGTCTTCGGCACCCGGATCTTTCACGTCACCGAGCCACTGCTTTGCCATAGAAATGTTGCCTGCGACAAAGTAAGAGTTTGCAATGTCGATGAGCGTTGCATTGCTCTTGTCCGGATCCTTGTAAAGCGAAGCCTTCGCAAAGTTTTCAGTATCCTTGATGGCATCGGCCATATCGCAAATGGCATCGAGAACGTCTTCACGATTTTCAAGTTCCGTCGCATCAATCACGCCCAGGAGTTCTTCAATCAAAGCCTTTGCGCGTTCAACCGGCATCACATCTTCAATCGAGAGGAACACGACTTCGCGACCTTCCCCGCCCACGTGGCGCACCGCCAAATCGTGAATCAAGTCCGCAATGTAATCCTTGTCGTCATAAGTCTTCGCGACTTCGATAAAGAACGTTCCGGCATCGTAGAACAAGTCGTTCCACGTATCCATTTCTTCGTCGTCAGCCTTGAACGCCAAGAAGTCGCAGCGAAGCGTCCAAGCCAAAAGTTCAAGCTGGAGCTTCGCATCCTTGATTTTTTCAATATCGTCAAGACCGTTCGCAATCGCCTCGTACAGTTCGTCCGGGCGGTGCAACAAACGGCTTTGTCCGTTCACAATTTCGCAAAGAGTCTTGCGAAGACGGTCTTCTTTACCACGAAAAGCCGCCTCGGCAGAAGGCGACTTCCAAAATTTTTTCTTTTTAGCCATGTTCTAAATGTAGAAATTACTCAAGCCAAGCAAAGACAGGATAGCCGCCAAACGCAGCCGAACCCGCTTTCCAGACATTTCCAGAACCATTCAGTGTCGCAATAAACGTAGCTGCCTTCATATCTTCGGTAGAAAGGCCACTCGGAACATTTACCAGCATGTGATCGGCAATTTCAAGGCAACCTGCACCAACCGTTTTGTCAAAATAAGCATCTTTGATGTCTTCCGTTGCAGAAACTCTACCAATAACAGCTCCAGAATAATTTTCATTAGGAATTTTACCCGCGTTATAACTAGAACTCAACTTGGAATCACTACCGTCAACAATCCCAACAATGCCACCCATTGTTTTTCCATAGACGCTACCCGCAACCTCGCCAATATTGAACATATTTGTAGCGGTCGAATATTTCAAGCTGCCAACAACGCCACCAGCGGCCATAGCCTTCTTTGCAGTAACCGTAGCAACATTGAAGATTTCATTCAAGACGGACTTGTTAGAAGCGACAGCAACAACACCGCCGACATTGCTCATCTTATTATCATCTGCGGTTACAGTGCCGTAGTTTCCAGATTTTTCCAATTTGCTGCCAGAAAGCGAGGCGATAACACCGCCAACATCTTTCGATCCAACGACAGCGCCATGGTTGAATGCAGAACTAATCACGCCTTCGCTGCTCACACTTGCAAAAGAACCAACAACACCGCCAACGGTAGATGTTCCCGTTACGCTAGAATTATTCGAAGCATCCGTAATCGAGCCATCCTGAGCAAAGCCCACAAGACCACCAACAATACTTGAGCCTTGAACGGTTCCTGCGCCAGAAACGCCAACAATCTTAGTATGGGCTGCAGCACCGACAAGCCCTCCGACGCGGTCAGCTCCAGAAATTTCAACATTTTCAAACGTACAATTTTCAATCGTTGTCGAATCTACTTTACCAGCAACGGAACCCGCATAGGCTCCCACGCTCATATAGACATTCTTTAAAACAACATTGCTGATATGCGCACCAAGAGTATAGCCGAACAAGCCACTATAGCTTGCCGTATCAGAGATGCTCAAGCCTGTAATTGTCTTGGAACCACCATCAAAGGAGCCGCTAAAGGGACGTTTAGAAAGACCTTCAAGATTCTTGCCCCAAAGGCCAATCGGTTTCCAGGCTTTTTTAAGAACGATATCCGCCGTCTGCTTAAAGAACTTGTCCCTAAAGCTCATCGAAGAATCATCCACATAGAATGAAAGATTCGAAAGGTCTTCTTCGCTTGCAATCTGGTAAGGATTTTCAGCCGTGCCTTCGCCATTCCAAACTTTAGAAAAGTCTCTCGTGATGGGACTCAGCAAGCTATCGGGAATATTTGGAGGAATAGAATCTTTGGGCTGATCCTGTGGATTATCGTCACCAGGAGGTGGTGTAATGTGCATACAGTCACCGCCACAGGCATAGAAAAACATTGGCAAAGTAGCCACTGATAAAATTTTTGCAAAGCGCATATCCAACCTCTAGTGAAAATTCCACAACTCCTTACTTTAAATTAAATAAAAAAAGACCGGAACGTACGTCCGGTTCCAGTCTTTTTTTTCAATTTTTTTGAAGGAGGGCTGTAGACCCAAAGCAAGGCGTTACTTGCCGTGGTGTTCGGCATGGTGTTCGCAGCCGCAACCGCCATTGCCATCGCAGTTTTCCTTGTGACCGCCGCATTCGCATTCATGGTCTTCGCCATCGTGACCACCACAGCAGCAGTGGTGTTCGAACGGCTTGAGGTCTTCTTCGGAAGCTTCACGGACAGAGACAACTTCAATCGCAAAGTTGAGGTTCTTGCCTGCAAGTTCGTGGTTGGCATCGATGACAGCAGTCTTTTCGCCAACAGACTTGATGCGAATCGGCATCGGGCCATTCGGAGTCTGGGCATAGAACATCATGCCAGCTTCAACATGATCGACACCCTGGAAAACGTTCAGCGGAACTTCCTGAGTCATGCGTTCATCGTATTCGCCGTAACCTTCGGCCGGGATGACGACAACGTCAAACTTGTCGCCCACGTCGTGACCGACCATGGCCTTTTCGAGGCCCGGAACGATCATGTGCATGCCCTGGATGTACTGAAGCGGTTCGCGACCTGCGGAGGAATCGACGACAGCACCTTCGTCAGACTTGAGGGTGTAATGCATCTGGACGACTGTTTTTTCTGCAATTTTCATAAATATCCTTTAGAATCGCGAGCGCACCCGCGGTTGAATCTTGAAGCCCAAATGTAGAAAAATTAGTAGGCAGTAGGAAGTAGGCAGTAGACAGACTAACCACTCACCTGGCTTTCGCGGTATTCGCCGCCAAAGGCGTGTCCGCTCACCGAAAGAATCGGCGGGAACTGGATGCGCTTTGCCAAGGCAAGTCCCTTGAATCTACGGTACCAGAACCGCATGTCCTCAAGAGCGGCTTCGACCGACGGGAGATGAGCCTTGAAGTAGGCGGCATCCACACCAAGCGTTTCGCAGAGAGTCCCTTCCATCGCAAGCCTTTCGGTATGCGCAAGGCTTACACCCTTCTCGACCCACATCGCAAAGAGCTTGTCGTGGTACGGGTAAAGAATCGGGTCGCCCTTACCTTCATCGACATTCATCGCTTCAGATAGTTCCGCACTCGCCGGAATATCGATCGACGCCTTCGGGATGATTTCGGAATCTCGATTGATGTAACGGGCAAGCGCATAGACCTGCGTTTTCCACAAGTCGCCAAGTGCGCACATCACACCGCAAGTGTCGCCGTACAAAGTGCAGTAGCCGACCATCGCTTCGCTCTTGTTGCCATTGCAAGTCACGCCAGCGCCCACCACGGATGCCACCGTCGAAAGGATCGAAGCCGAGCGCGTCCTCGCCTGCAAGTTCTCGTGGTTGATCCCTGCAATT
Source organism: Fibrobacter sp. UWB4 (assembly GCF_002210345.1). Classification (NCBI taxonomy): domain Bacteria; kingdom Pseudomonadati; phylum Fibrobacterota; class Fibrobacteria; order Fibrobacterales; family Fibrobacteraceae; genus Fibrobacter; species Fibrobacter sp. UWB4. Next base: position 1,105,863 of record NZ_MWQI01000001.1, read on the forward strand.
TTCATCACAGTGTCGTTGCGGACAAAGGAGCAACGTTCAAGCGTATGGCAGACAGATTCAATAATGTCAGAAATCGGGGCGACCATGTACGGCGTTCCGAGGTTCTCGGCCAAGTCACGAGCCGCATTCTTCGTCGTATCCGAATTGAAGCGCGTCGGCATGTTCACGAGATACACATTCTGCGGTCCAATCGCTTCGGCATAAAGTGCTGCAGATACAGCGCTATCGATACCGCCACTTGCGCCAATGACCATGCGCGAGATATGGAACATCTTCAAGTTCTCTCGGATCATGAAAACGAGCGCATCGTGAATCTCGGCGATTTCACTCGTGTACGGCTTTGATGATTCCGCATAAACTTGCACATTGCCATCGACAAATTCAACGACCGCCTCGGCCTCGCTAAAGAGAGGCATTTCAAAGACGATTCTTCCATCGCAGTCAAACACACGGCTGCCGCCAGCAAGCGCATAGATGTTCTTACCAGTATTGTCAGTCCCGACACCGTTCAGGCAAATGACCGGCATAGCGCAGTCCTTCGCCAAGTGCGACAGTTCCTTGTTTTCGGCTTCACGACGACCGATCACATAAAAGTCGCTGCCATGGGTCACATGAGCCACGTTCAAAAGCGGCGTATCGTCAAGCACGTCACCGCACAAGAAGAACGGCATGTTGCCCGCATACTTGCGGATCTCGGCCCAGTCTACAGGGAGAGCCTTATTCGAAGGCCCCGTCAAAGCATTTCGTGGAAACACAACGCAATCTACATCGGCAGCCTTAGCGCGGTCAAAAGCGGCCTTCATCGTTTGCATATTCGCCGAGACATTGCCCGGCAAAATTTTCATCTGTACCACATAAAGTTTCATTTTAATATCCTCTGCACTAGAAAATAAAAAAATGCACCGCCCATGAGCGATGCAATTTTTTAAACGCGCGTCCTAAACCCTACTCGTACTGCGGAGCATCGAAAGAGGTCGGGATCTTTGGCGTATCCGTGCCATTATGGATAAACGAGAAGCCACTGATCTTGCCGGTTTCACGATCGACAGGCCCCGTCTGGAGCTGGCCATGAACACTTGTGCATTTTTCAGGATGCAAGCAACCGCTGTTACGCAATATCATATGGTAGCCATAAATATCCCAGAAGCCCGCCTTGGCCTCGACATTCTTGTTACCTTCAAAAGCGGCTAAGTCAAATGTACCATCAGCATTTAAGGTGAATTCCCAATCTATACCATCTTTCGATGCCTGCCATTCACCCACAAAATCGCTTGCCTTTTCGTATTCATATTCGCTGGATTCGGCATTGCAGCTCATAGCCGCGCCATCCGACGGAGCAATCGAGTTATCCGTTCCCACAGAATAAGTATACATGGAGTAAGCGGACTTGCTAAAATAATCCGGGCGCATCAAGAGCGTACTGCGCTGGATATCATAGTGCCCAGCAACCCAGTATGCAAGTTTTTTGCCAGCAGAGACATCAACGATAAACGAATTGTCAAAGAACGTGAACGTCCTTGTCGTATCGCCATCGGAGCATTCGAAAATTTTGTTCTGAATGTCAGCAGCCTTGGAAACCTTGCCCTTCTGAACGGCAACGCTAGCCTTTACAGCTTCGCTATATTCCTTCGAGCCGCCGACAGCGTACTTGACCGTACCATCCTCATCGACAATGAACGAAATATCGAAACCATCCTTGAGTTTTCCCAAGATCTTTTTTGTAGCGTCTGTTTCAGAATATTGCTTGCCTGTATTGTCATCGTTAAACGACACAATGCCATTTGCAAAATCCGTATAGGTCACCACCCACAGTTCATCCGGGATGCGCAAAGCCACAAAGCCCTGCTTGCTACCGGTCGAAAGGTAGACGGTCTGATCGAACAGCTTGAGTTCATAGTTCTTTTCGAGGTCCGCAAGCTTTGCCGTACGGGTTCCTTTAGGAACTTCAACTGAAGACGAAGACTTCGGCGCATCAGCACTAGAAGAGGACTTCGCGTCATTCTTTACAGAAGAGGAAGAGTTTTTATCATCCTTAGCGGAGCTTGAAGAACTCTTTTTGTCCTTGGAGTCAGAAGACTTCTTTTGATTGTCCTTGGAATCAGAGGACTTCTTGTCGCCGGATTTCGAGGAAGAGGACTTTGCGTCGCATTCATCGGAATCGCAATCATCTTCTTCGGAAGAAGATGACGAAATTTCTTTATCGTTGTTGGGTGAAACCGGATCATCCTCATTGCAAGCTGCAAAAAGGAATGCGGAGGCGACCAAAAGGGCAAGCAATTTTTTCTTATTCATGCTTAGTAATATAATTTATTTAGTCCAATTTAGACCAATAAAAGTTTACAATTTACACTCGTAAAAAGTCCCCAAACGCCAAATTTTTGAGGAAATGTATTATATAGACCTGGAAAATGCAAAAACAAGAAACAAGTTGATAGTTACTAGTTATTAGTTAATAGAATATCTTAATAAGAAATTCTCTAGTAACTAGTAACTCAGAACTCTTAACTCAGAAAGGGCAGCCCGGATGGTAGTCGAGGTCATGTTCGGCATCTTCGATAGACGGGGCGGCATCGTACAAAAATCCAGCCAAAGCCTGCTCGGCAGACACGCGCTTGCCTCCAATCCAGTTTTTCAGGACAGCAAGGCGCTTCGAAATCCACCACGGGAGAGGAAACATCAGGTGGTGCATCCCGGCATCCGTCAATACGTGCTTCGCCATCTCCGCCATCGTCATGACCGTCGAGCCCGCAAGGGCGTAAGTCTTCCCCACCGCACATGGCATAAGCCCTGCCACGGCAATTCCCTTGACCAAATCCACACTGCGAACCGGGCGTTTCAAGCACTTGCCGCCACCCGGCATAAAATAGACCGGGAAACGCTTCACGTAATCGCGGAACATGTTGAACTCGACACCGCCCCCATCGCCAATCACAAGCGTCGGGCGCACAATCGTCCAGTCAAGTCCGGAGGCATGCACCAAAGCCTCGCCCTTCTTTTTGCTTTCGCCATACGGCGTGAGTATCGGGTACGTCACCGAGATGCTTGAAACATAGAGGAAACGGCGAACGCCTGCAAGCTTGCTTACTTCGAGCACATTTCGTGTGCCGTCCGTATTCACGTGTTCAAAAGCACCGCGTTTTGTCGATAAAAGAATTGCCGCCAAGTGATAGACGACATCGACGTTCTCGAACGCCCCCCGGATAGAATCAAAATCAGTCACATCGCCATAACGGACGTCCACCTCGCTCGGTAAGGACTTCGCCAAAGAATCGCCCGGAAGCGTCAAGACGCGGACACACACTCCCCGTGCTATTAGTTCCCGGCACAACGCCTTCCCTACGACGCCGGCGCCACCCGTTAAAAGAGCAATCATGCTAGGCTTCCAGCATATAACGGATATCTTGAACGCGCCTTGCGAGGGACGCATCCGTTTCCATCTGCTTTTTGAGGGAATTTATGGCGGCGATTACAGTGGCATAGTCCCTGCAGAACATCGCACCGATATTCTGGAGCGAATCGGTCGTGAGTTCGCGGCAAAGGAACATCGCCACCTTGCGGGGCATAGAAATCGCGGCAGACTGGCGCTTGGACGAAAGTTCACAGACTTCGACACGGTAATCCAGCGCAACTGCTTCAATAATATTCTTGGCCGTGAGTTCCACATGGCCGCCGTGTTCCGACGGAGCCACGAGGCGCTTCACGCCATTCAAGTTCAAATCAGCCTTGCAGAACATGTTCATCGCGCCGAGGAAATTCAGGAGACCTTCAATCAGGCGAACGTTCTTACGCGGCTGCATCGAAAGGTAACGGCAAATTTCTTCACGGTCAGCCTTTGCAAACGGCAAGTCCTCGGACTTCTTGCTGATCAAGTTCATGCGGGTTGCAAGGTCCGGTTCGTCAATGCCCACAGCCACACAGGAGGCCAGCGGAGCAAGGAGCTTCTTGGAAATGCTCGGGATCGAAGACCTCGAAGAACCGCGGGATTCATTATCCGTATCGACCACCCTAAACAGGTTCGGATGGCGGTCGCAAGAAATCACGACCTGCTTGCCTTCGGCGCGCAAATGCTTAATCAGGATAGCAAGGCGGTCCTGCGTCCAGAGGCCCTTTTCCAAGAGCTGCACATCGTCGAGCAAAAGCACATCGCAAAGCTCATAGCGTTCACGGAACTTTTCAGCAAGTTCGCGCACATTGCCCGTTTTGTTGTGGAGAGCCGACGCCATAGCCGTCGCATCACGCAAAAAGTCATAAGCATGGCAATAGACAATGGATGCTTCAGGGCGGCTCTTCTGGATTTTAGCGGCAATGGACTGCAACAAGTGCGTCTTGCCAAGACCGCTCTCGCCATAGACAAAAAGCGGATTCAAAGCCGGGTCGCCCGGATTTTCAGCAACCGCCTGGCAGGCGCGGAAAGCCGTGGAATTGCACTCCCCTTCAACAAAGTTTTCAAAAGTGTAGCGGGCATAAAGAGCCAACGGCTGCTTCGGGCGCTTGACTTCGGCCTTCTTCTTCTCGGGACGCGGAATAACAGGCATCGTGAGCTTGATTTCGGGAATCGGGTCCGAAGGAGCAATTTGACGGATGCGGTAATCGACAAATTCACTACCAAATACAGCCGTAAAGGACTTGCGCAGCAAATCGCCATAGTGGGAATTCACCCAGTTCTCGCGAAGCTCGTCGGGAACAGTGAGCAAGGCATAGCCATTGCACATTCCCTCATAACCAAGAGCGTCGAGAATGACGGCACCAAAAAAGTCCTTACATTCCGAACGCACACGGTCGAGCACCTGTTGCCAGGGCGACGACGCAATATCCAACAAAGAAACAGTATTATCCACGATCTAAAAAACCAGTCAAGAGTATAAAAGAGCAAGCAAAAAATAAGAAAGGATATTTGAAGAAAAAGCACCCCAATAGAAAAAAAATATAAATGTCCATTTTTGGCTCAAAAAAGGCAGAAATCGTGAAAAAATATTTTTTGTCAATATTTTTCCAATTTACACCACCCTTACGAACGCATGTGTAACAAAACTATCACTTATCATCAGCACAAGTTATCAACAGGTATTTTTTCAAACATCCCTTGACAAGATTTTTCTTACATTAAACATACAAAATCTCACACAAATGGCGAAATTCGCTCAAAAACGCCATTTTTTTGTCATAAGAAAAATGTAACTTGATGAAAATCAACAAGTTACATGCGGTGATTAGTTATTGAATTTTGGTTATTAGTCAATAGTCATTAGTCAGTAGTTTTTTTGCTAATGACCTAATTAATTCTAGACGTTTTGCGACTCGTTGCTTGGAGTGGACTGAGACTCAGCCTTATTCTCACCAAGCTTTTCTTGCAGATGGTCGATCCGGTTTTCGAGCAACTTTTCGATTTCTGGGAGCAAGCGGTCCTTCACGCGATCGAGATACAAGCACTGCAGCTGGATCATGCGGTTGCGATGGCGACCAGCAAATTCCTGAATCCAGTGGCTCACGGCCTGCTGGCGGTCCTGAATCTTGTCGTGCAACGAACGCTGGATGAATGTCCTCTGGACTTCCATATAGCGCTGCATGTTGAACGGCATGCGGTAAGTACGAATAAACTGCTTTAGCAATACCAGCAAGCAAAGATGATCATTGCACTGATGATCGTGAATGAACTGCTGCAACTCTTCAAGATGTTTCTGGAAGAATGGCACAATCGCTTTATCATCAATCTGATAAAGTTCAAGTTCATCCTGTTCTTTAGTCGCTTTATCGACAGCCATGTTCCAAATCTATTTTTTTACCGAATCTTATGCTTTTGCCCGCTTCACAAGGAAGCTGAATTTGGCGTTTTTTTCGTTATTTAAGGTACTTTTTCCCAGAAAAACGCGTCCTTCCGTTCCCGGATTCAACCGATCCGCAGCGGCGCCGCGGAAATCTAGCATTTCCTCGACTTCGCACTTCTGCATGCCATCAGGAGTCATCAGCTCCAAGGAATCGTCCATGGAAAACGGATTTTTCACGTTCACGAGGCAGGCTCCCGTTGTTTCATCGAAATCCTTAATCTGGGCAGCAACGCAGCCACCAGCGGCATCCACATGCGTCGCTTCATAGTTCTGCGGCAACGGTCCGCGCAAGAATCCCGGCATAAAACCTCGCCCATCGACAAACGTAATCGCACGGCGGCTTTCTTCGGGTACGGGATTTCCTTCTGCCACGGCGTCAATCGCCATGCGGTATGCGCGCACGACCTGGCTCAAGTAGTACACCGAACGCGTACGGCCTTCAATCTTGAAGGAATCGAGTCCGCCAGCTACGAGTTCCGGAATCACGTCCAAGGCGCAAAGGTCTCGGCTACTCATAAAGTACGTGCCCCACGTATCTTCGTCGAGCGCAATCGGGTCAAGTTCCGGGCGGTCGGTGCGCTGGAGCGCAAAAGAGCCTTCATGTTCACGATAGTCCTCGACCTGCGGACCGGAGTTCGCATACAAGCGATAAGGCATACGGCAGCTGTTGTCGCAGGCGCCCTGGTTTGCATCGCGGTGCGTCACCCAGTTCGAAAGCATGCAGCGACCGGACATGGCCATACAAACTGCACCATGGACGAACACTTCAAGTTCAAGGTCCGGGACCTGTTTCTTTATCTCCAAAACTTCAGACAAGCGAAGTTCTCGGCTCAAGATGATACGGCGTACACCCAAGTTCTTCCAGAACGAGGCTGCAAGATAGTTTGTCGTATTCGCCTGCACGGACAGGTGAACTTCCGTTTCCGGGTGTTCCTTCAAAAGCCAGCCCACAAAGCCCGGATCCGCAACAATCAAGGCGTCTGGCTTGAGTTCAAGCGCCGCATTCAAAGCTCTCTGGAACGATTCGACCTTCACGTTACGCGGAATCACGTTACTCGTGAGGTAAAACTTCTTGCCATGTTCATGCGCATACGCAATGCCTTCGGCAAGGTCATCGAGGTTCTTGAATCCGTTTTCGCGAGCGCGCAGCGAGAACGCCGGCTGCCCAGCATAGACAGCATCAGCCCCGTAGGCAAATGCATACTTCATTCGTACAAGGTCACCCGCAGGTGCTAAAAGTTCAGGCTTTTTCATTTTTAGGCGTTAGGTATTAGGTTTTAGGTCTTAGAATTTAAATCCCGCGCGTATATACGCTTTTTTATCATCAATCAAAGTCAGTTCACCCAGGAACGAGAAACGCCTACCTTCGTAGCTAACCGCAGGCGTAAGCATGTACTGGAGTTTTGCTCCGCCAAGGAACTTCTTGGGGAGTTTCATATGGTTCGATCCCGGAGTCGTATCGTTCACAGCGCTACCGTAATCCGTTCCCTTCCAGAACCACGTCTGGCGAACAGAAGCAAAGATACAGCCATCCAGACGGGCAAAGACATTCCAGTCAATCGTACGGCTGTTCGGGCCGCCCTGGTTGCCTAGCGGGAATCCGAGATGCGCCACCTGTGCCGTATTTTTCTTGAAATGCGAATACACATAAGGTTCTACACGGGCGTATTCAAAAATCGTACCCGTCTCGATCTTGTGCCCCTTATAGTAAAAGTTGTGACCCGCCTGGAAACCGGCCATCCAAGCCCACTTGGCTTCAATGTTGTCGTTTCGGATGAGGCTAATCGGGGATTCCATATCGTCCAGAAAAAATTCCGTATAAAGGCGCACCGCGTTAAACAGGCGGTAGTTGAAATCAAATGAAATAGAGCCGTTATTGCTGGGTTCCGAATAATTCCCTTTTTCCATGAACAACGGGGCCGTCGGGACAAACAGCCAAGGTTTCATGTCGTCATAAAGGACCGTCAGTTCGCTGATACCGAACGTCGCATTCCCCACGGCAAGTTCATAACGGTGGCCAAACAGGTTTCGCGTATTATCCTTGTTCGACGAACTCATGCTGTTATAGATACGCAAGTCCCCATAAAAGCTCATCACGCGGAGAGGCCCAATCATCATGTCAAGACTCAGCATATTGTACGGAAGCGAGAACTGGTTCAAGGACAAGTTATTGTAGTAACCCGGCCCCCAGTGCATCACGTCACGGCCAAAGTCAAGACGCAGCCAGTCGTAGTTAAAAGCGAAATGCGTACGGTAGCGCGCATAGCTTGTATATTCCACGCCGGAATTGTTTTCCTCTCTCTGGACTTCCAGAAATTCACCATCATAGGATTTCGGACACGATATCGAACTTCCATTGCGCAAGCATCTAGCCGAGTGCCCTTCATTGTAAATGCGGGCATCCAACACGAAGTCTACGGAATCTATGTAGCCTCGCAAATAAAGACCTCCATCAATCCCCGGCCAGATCGTATCGCCCATTGATTTTTTTTCGACGCGGTAATCACGTCCCGACCAAACCTGATCGCCAAGCGATTCTCCACCTCGATAATCAATACCGCCGACAATACTTGCGGCAATGCCAAAACGAGGAATCACGGTATCAGGAGAACCAAGTCCATTCCCTAAAATGCCGGCACCGCGCTCGCTATCGTAATAAAGCAGTGCATCACTTTCCGTTTTCGTGAAGTTCTTGCGAAAAGTCGTGTCCCTGCGCGGATACGTAAAGTACTGGCGTTCATTGCCCGTCGTCTGGCGATGGTATTCAAACAGCATCGGTGCCATTTCCAGAGTTCGCAAGTTGCGGGAATGTTCAGGTTCAATGACCGGAGAGGCCGCAAAAGATCCACTTGCAGCAACAAGGAATGCGCATGATACAAAAAGGAAAGCCTTCTTCAAAATCATTTTGCAAATTTAGCATTTTCGATAGCAAGATTCGCTAAATTGCAGAAATTTGAGCCATTTCGTTCCGTATGGAACTTTTCGTTCCGATTAGACATGTGATAAAAATCTTAAACCGCATTTTGAACATTCAAATATGATCCATCAAATAATAGGTTTTAAGAAAATGTTGAATGGGAGAATTTCTATGAATAAAAAACTTCTGACAATAAGCTGCATTTCAAGCCTTTCATTAACAATGTATACAGGCTGTTCGGATTCAACTTCAGCAGCGGACTTTTACAACGCAGGTGAAGAAATCGACGCCAGCTCCAGTAGCGCAAGCGATAACCAGACAACGCCAACATTAGATAGCAGCGATTCAAGTATATCAAGCTCCAGCGAATTACCTCCTGACGATTCAACTCCAGGCAGTTCCGCAAATGTTCCTGCGAGCAGCTCGGAAGCATCCCCCGCAAGCAGCAACAGCAACGGCACAAGCAGTGCGACCATAGCCTACTCGAGCACTCCGGCCGCGCAAAGCTCTTCCAGCGCACAGCCCGAACAAGTTAACGAAAACCCAGGAGATCGCCCCGTCATCGCCTACGCTGCAAGTGGCGCCACAGTCACAAACGCAGGCAACTGCGTCACCGTTACAGGCGGTACAGTCACCATCAAGTGCGGTGGCGAATACGACTTCAGCGGCTCCTACAGCGGTAGCGACGCCCAGATTCTCGTGAACACCGCTAAGACGGACTCCTCCGTTTACCTGAACATGAAGGGCCTCACGCTGACAAACACGGCAGACGCCCCAATCTACATTCAAAAGGCAAGCAAGGCATTCGTTGTCGCCAAGAACGGCACGACCAACACGTTCACGGACGCATCTTCGAGAGCAAAGACTTACTCCTACACCAACGACGCCGGCGAAGCCAAGACCGATACGACTGGCGCATGCATTTACTCCAAGGACGACCTCACCATCAAAGGCGAAGGAACGCTTATCGTCAAGGCGAACTACAACAACGGTATCCATACCAGCAACGACTTGAAGGTGAAAAACGGCCTCATCACCGTGAACGCCAAGAACAACGGCCTCAAGGGTAAAGGCTCCGTCGAAATCAGCGGCGGTACAATCAACATCACCACAACCGAAGGAGACGGCATCAAGAGCGATACCGAAGACGCAACAGATTTGGCATCCGGCAAGGGTTCCATAGAAATCACGGGCGGCACAATCACCGTAACGTCCGCATTTGACGGCATCACGGCAGCAAACGCCGTTGTCGTCGCGAATGGCGAATCCGAAAAACCGACGATTAAGATCATAACTGGCGGCGGACATAGCTGCCTTAGTGACCCCACCACAGCCAGCAGCAGCACTGGTCGCGGCGGGTTCGGCGGCGGTGGATTCCCAGGCGGCATGGGCGGAAGCTCCTGCTCCACAACCGAAAGCATGAAGGGCATCAAGGGCGATTCGAGCATCGCCGTTAGCGGTGGCGTCATCGACATCAACAGCCGCGATGACGGTCTCCATAGTGGCGGCACCATCACACTCAGCGGCGGCACAATGACCATCGCTACAGACGACGACGGTGTTCACGCCGAAAAAGCACTCTATGTCAAGGACAACGCCAACGTGAGCGTGACCATCGCATACGAAGGCATGGAATCCCCGGACATGAACTTTGAAGGCGGCATCACGAGCGTCATCACCACAGACGACGGCTGGAATGCGGCTGGCGGCACAAGCACCACAACCGGCGGCAACACTGGTCGCGGCGGCTGGGGCGGAGCAGGCGGAGGCATGGGCGGTAGCACCGGGAATCTCAAGGTCTCTGGCGGTTACCACTACGTTTACGTGGGCACAGGCGACACGGACGGCATAGACAGCAATGGCGGCATCAGCATCACCGGCGGCGTCATCATCGTGGAATGCCGCATGAACGGTGGCATGGGCGGCATGGTCGATTCCGACGGAACAACCACCATTTCGAGCAATGCAAAGCTTCTCGGATTCGGGACGAACAATTCCGAAGAAGGTACGCAGTACAGTGTCAGTTTCAACACCAACAGCTACTACGGAACTTCGGATATCGCATTCAAGCCAAGCTTCTCGGGAAGCAAGATGGTCTCTAGCGTAGGCCAGCCGGGCGTCGTGAACAGCGTGAGCGGCATGACCAAGACCTGCTTCGGGAACAGCACCGATCGCTGCGTTTATACGAAGTAGGGAGTAGGAAGTTAGAAGTAGGAAGTAGACAGTAAAAAGCATAAAGGCGAGCACATTTGCTCGCCTTTTTCAAATTCAGAAATCGTGAATTTATTGCTGCAACTTTCTGCCTACTGTCTACTAACCACTGTCTACTAATTACATCCAGCCGCGATCAGATGTGCCAGAAATACCACGAATCTTAAGATCGAAGTCATCGCGGTTCGTCGCAGCGTTCATAGCCGTTTCGAGCGAAATCTGCTCATTCTGGTAAAGCTCCAGGAGCGCCTGGTCGAACGTCTGGCTATGGTATTGAATGTGACCTTCAGCAACAGCCTGTTCCACCATGTCAATCTTGTTCTTATCCTGGATATATTCCTTGATGGCGCCCGTATTCACGAGAATCTCGGCTGCCGGGACTCGCCCCTTGCCATCCTTCGTCGGCAAAAGGCGCAGCGAAATGATGCCAGCCAAGACTTCTGCAAGCAACAAACGCACTTCGTCATGCTGATGCGGCGGATACATCGAAAGCACACGGTGAATCGTTTCAACAGCATTCGTCGTATGGATGGTCGCAAAGACCATGTGGCCCGTATCGGCAGCCGTAAGCGCAATCTGCATCGTCTCAAGGTCACGAATTTCGCCCACGAGGAGCACATCCGGGTCCTGACGGAGAGCTGCTCGAAGCGCGTTCGCATAAGAAAGCGTATCCACGCCGATTTCACGCTGCGAGATAATCGCCACGTTATCTTTATAAAGATATTCAATCGGGTCTTCGACGGTAATGACGTTTACGGATTCCTTGTGGTTGATGTAGTCAATCATCGAGGCAAGCGTCGTCGACTTACCAGAACCCGTCGTACCCGTCACAAGCACAAGGCCACGCTTGGTCAAGGCCAAATCGCGAATGACTTCGGGCAAATGCAATTCTTCGAACGGCGGAATCACAGCCTTGATATGACGAATGACAACAGCGATCGAACCACGCTGACGGAACACGTTCACACGGAAACGCCCCATGTCGCGGGCGCCCACGGCAAAGTCACATTCCTTGTTCGCTTCAAAACGCTGCTTCTGATCGCGATTCATGATATCATCCAAGAATGAATCCATCATGGCGCTATCGATGCGCACGTCAAAAAGCCTCTGTAAAGCACCATTGATACGATAAACAGGCGGAACGCCAACTCGCAAATGCAAGTCAGACGCCTTGCGGTTTACCATTTCACGCAAGAGCTGTTCAATGCGAAGTTCAGCCATATTAGACTTCTCCAAACTTTTCGCGGCAGAGTTTCTTTACTTCTTCCAAACGAGATTGAATTTCAGCATTATCCGGATTTTTCTTGGCGAGATCCGAATAAATATCAAGAGCCTTGTCGTAGACGCCCTGTTCCATATAAATGTCCGCCAGCGTACGCGTGTTCAGACTGTCATCCAGATCAGCAGCGCCACGAGAGAGCGGAGCTTCTGCATTTTCAACAAGGCTTGCAGAAACTTCATCATCGGAATCGCCGGACATCAGGTAGTCTACGCCGTTGTTGTTCGGTTCATCGGACTCCGGCAGGGAATCGTCTTCGTCGAACAATCCCTTGAAAGCATTCGAGACTTCGGAATCGATGGAATCGAGTTCAGCAGACGGAGCAGTCTCTTCTACAGCCTGTTCTGCGACGGGAGCTGCAACAGGTTCTTCCGGCAAATCCAAATCATCGTCTTTGCCGAAAATGCTATCAAAGGATTCTTCGACGCCCTTTTCTACATTTTCCTTTACAGCGCTCTCTTCAAGTTCTGCACTTGTCGCTTCCTGGCTCAAAGATTCTTCGGCAGGAGTTTCTTCGACCGAATTTTCAGAAGGCACAGATTCCGCAGGTGCAGAATCGTCCTTGTCACCGAACATGGAAGCAAAAGCACCACCCATTTCCTGAGCAAGGCTTTCTTCTTTCGGCTGTTCTGCGACAGATTCTTCAGCAACAGGTTCTTCAGCTGGAGCATTTTCTACAGGAGCTTCATCATCGCCAAAAAGCGCATCAAAAGCACCGTCAACGTCTTCGGCAGCCGATTCTTCCGCAGCCGATTCTTCATCCTTTTTTTCAGATTCGCTAGATTCATCCAGATTCAAGACAAAATCATCTTCAGGCTTGGACAGGTCCTCTTCGTCCGAGAAATCCATATGAGAAGTCGGAACTAGACCTTCTGCCGGAGCAATATTCTCGGCAGCTTCCGTTGGCGTAAATTCAGGAGCCTTTTCAACAACATCATCGGTCGCTGTATCAGCCAAAGTACCCTGGTCCATGCTAAAGTCGGCATCGGCAGACTTTTCGAACAAGCCACCCAAAGATTCCCCAGAAGCAGGTTCTTCCAGCGGTTCCGTTTCAGGAGCCTTTTCATCAGAGGATGCTGCTACAGAACCCGTTGTTTCCGTCGAAACATCATCGTTCATGTTGAAGTCGGCATCGGCGGATTTTTCGAACAAGCTCCCAAACGAATTTTCATCGGACTCTGAAGCTACAGAAGCATGTTCTTCAGGGAGTTCATCATCACCCAAAAGCGACGAGAAAGCATCATCAACATTCGTTCCGGCATCTTCAGTCTTTGGCGCCACCTCTTCCGGTTTTTCATCTAGATTAAGATCATCCGATTCGATGGCGTCGGCTTCATCCGAGAAATCCATATGCGATGTAGGGATGCCGTTTTCAGAAGTTTCACCAGCGAGATTTTCCTTTTCTGTCGGATTTTCATCTGGCACATCCAGGCTTTCGGCAACCGGCTTCTCTTCATTTAACTCAGGGCTGGACGCAGTATCAGCCGTAGACTCTTCCGGGAGTTCATCGTCGCCAAGCAGAGAAGAGAAAGCATCGTCAACATTCGTTGATTTTTTATCTGCATCCAGCGGTTCATCCAAGCTATCAAGACTAAGTTCGCTATCGTCAAGCTTTTCTTCAGAAATTTTTTCGAGCGGTTCATCAATCAGTTCATCAGCAACGCTTTCCTGCTTGGATTCTTCTTCATCAACCTTTTCATCATCCGAGAAATGAGAGAAGAGAGATGACGTTGCCGGTTCTTCTTCGGCAACAGCCTTCTTGCCTGAATCCACAACATCGAGGTCGTCATCGCCACCCAGAATGCCAGAAATGGCAGAAGAAACTTCCGAGGAGTTCAGCACATGATCAAAATCCGGAATCTCAGAACCATCTGGATTCTTGGAAAGATCATCAGAAGCAAAATTCAGGGAATTGCGCAAAGCCTCCATTGAAGAATTGTCTTCTTCATCAGTATTCGGAAGCGATGCCGCAAGGTTTGCAAAGATATTGTCTTCACCGCTGATTTCTGCATTTTCAGCATCATCGTTCACGTCCATCGTAAACGAACTTTCGTCCATCGGTGGCGGCACGAGACTTGCCTGTTCTTCTTCTGGGAGAACATCGTATTCCTCTTTCCAGAACGGATCCAGCGGGTCCATATCGTGAACACGGCGGAAACAGGCATTGCGCTCAGCAACCTTACCAAGCTTATCGTAGGATTCACCCATTCTCTTATGAGCAGAGAGGCAGAACGGATCCTTGGCAAGCACCTTCTTATATTGCGAGATGCTCCCCGCATAATCCTGCTGACCCGCCAAGACCTTTGCACGGACCAACATTGCAGGAACATCGGAAGGTGAAGCCGCAAGAGCCGTATCGACAATTTTCAAGGCAGCTTCGTAATCACCCGAAGCACGTTCCATGTCGGCAAGCCAGGCAAGAGCCTGAGAACGCCCCTTATTCTTTTTTACAGCCTTTCTGAGAGAATCCAACGATATAGCCATCATTTCTCCAATGGAAGAAGAACAGCTTCATCCGCCAAAAGTACAGGTATACCGTCACGAACCGGATAGACACGGGAACCATCAGGTGTCGTAAGCGCTTCGGTCAGGGGTTCAGTAATAGCTTCGCCAGCTGCGTTTTTGAGAGAGCCGGCACTAATAGCATTGTTCAAAAGAGCGATGCAATCCTCGCCCGCTTGAGAAAGAGGTTGACGTGTTTCCGGGCAGCAAAGAATACTTAACAATTTAGAATCGAGCATAAGACCTTTTAAATGTGTTATTTCATCAAAAAAATAACACATTTTTACAAAAAAGGGCAAATTTTAACGAAGATATTTAAGGTTTACAAGGGCAAAATTGCCATTTTTGCCATTTCCAATAAGCAAATACACACACATTCCCAATTTATCGAGCCAGTTGATGTTGAATTCCTCGCGATAACCCGAGAAATTCGAGACCACCAAAAGCTCACGGCAACCCGTGCGGTTGCGAATGGACTCCATGTCCGAAAGCGGTCCAAGGAGATGCTTGCGGTTCTCTTCGGAGAGCTTTTCGGGTTCAGAACTCACGCAACCGAGAATTTCAATGCCCGGGATCACGTTGTAGCTATCGAACCAGTTATTGAGGGAATCTTCACGACCGCCAAGCAGAATGGAGCGGTGGCGTTTTTTCGCAAAGATACGGTAGAAATAGTTTATCCAGAATGCAACGCGGCGCCAAGCAAGGAGAACAAACGGGATAAAGAGACTGGAACAGACAGCATAGATGCACCACCCAATACTGGGATAGATTGTAGACTTGTCTCCCGGGACATAAGAAAATTGGGCAAAGTAACGGAATACCTCATACCCACCAACAGCAAGAAGGTTCAGTGGCACAAGGTACTGCAAGAACTTTTCGCCCTTGAGGCTGGATTCCGTGTATTCCCCACGGAAAATAAGAAAGACCATATTAACAATGGCGACCAAGCCAACAAGCCACCAGTCTTCAAAAGTCGTTATCACCCCGATGGATTCCTTAATGGATGTAAAAATGCATCCGTCGTTTCCCAAACCGGGCAAAAATACAAGTGCCCACACGGCAATCACGCCCAAGTCGAGGAACATCTTCCAAAACTTCGGGATGAGGCGCGAGAACATGCCCACAAAAGCGGCAAAAAGGATACCGAACGACACCAGGAAATTCGGGACAAAATAAAGGTCCTTGTGCTTTTTCACAAAGATCAGCATCGCCTTGTAGAAATCCACATACGAACCCCAACGGCGCGTACGGCAGCTCTGTCCCTTGAAATGCAAAATATTCGTGACCGGCGTGTAATAATTGTGGAGACCCATTTCCTTGGTGCGGAAACAGAGGTCCAAGTCTTCGCCGTACATGAAGAAGTCTTCGTCAAAGCCGTTCAGCTTTTCGTAGACATCGCGGCGGATGCAGAAGAACGAGCCGCTAATGGCATCGACTTCAATCATCTCGTCCGGGTCAGCGTATGTCATGTTATAGCTTGCAAGTGTCTTGCTTTTCGGAAAGAGCGAAGCAAGGCCAATTGTCTTGGAAACAGCAGAAACAATCGTCGGGAACGAACGGCGGCATGCCCACTGCAGCGTTCCGTCTTCGTTCAAGATACGGCAACCGACCGTGCCTGCATCCGGATGCTCTTCCATGAACTGGAGCATTTCGCGGAAAGCGTTCTTTGAAATGATCGTATCCGGGTTGATGAAGAACAAGTATGGCTTGGTCGCATGCTTTTCGGCAAGGTTGCAGCCTTTGCCAAAGCCCAGATTTTCCTTGGAGTCAATCCATTCCACTTCCGGGAAGAAGTTCTTGATTTCGGGAATGATCGGCTCGGTAGAACCGTTATCCAGAACGATAATCTGCGAATCGATCCCTTCGCATGCGTCACGGACGGACTTGAGGCATGCCGGAATGAAGTCGCAAGAGTTATAAGCAATGATAATGACAGAACAGGAAAGCATAGGCTAGTTGGAAGTAGGAAGTAGACGGTAGGAAGTGGGCGTTAAGCCAATCCCAATCGCAGTTTCAGCACGAGGAAGAACGCTTCGGAGATGATTCCGCCGCTCATCTTGGAAGTGCCGCGAGTGCGGTCCGTAAAGATGATGGGGATTTCTTTCACGCGGAGGCCCTTCTTCCAAATCTTGAACGTCGTCTCGATCTGGAAGCAGTAACCGTCGCTCTTCATCTTGTCGAGGTTAAGCGCCTGCAACGCTTCACGGCGGAAGCACTTGAAACCGCCCGTCGCATCGCTGATCGGGAGGCCCGTCACAAGTCGCGTATAGACATTCGCGCCATAGCTCAAAATCAGGCGGCGCAAATCCCAGTTCACCACGCTGATGCGGTGATCCTGATAACGGCTACCTAGCACAAGGTCGGCATCTTCGGCAGTTTCCAGGAATCGGTTCAGATCCGTCGGGCTATGGCTAAAGTCGGCGTCCATTTCGAAAACGCGCTCGTAATCGCGTTCAAGCGCCCACTTGAAACCCATCACATAGGCAGAGCCAAGACCCATCTTACCCTTGCGGCGGATCAAGTGGATTCTGGGATTCTTGTCGGCTTCGGCCTGGACGAGGTCGCCAGTACCATCCGGAGAACCATCATCCACCACCAAGATTTCTAAGCAATCATTCTGTTCCAAAATGGCCGACATAATGAGGAGAATATTCTCCTTTTCATTGTAGGTCGGAACAATAACCAAACTCTTAGGGAACGCCATAAAATACCTCTCTAAACACAAATCTACACAAATTACAATTCGCCAATGGTATCAGAAACGGGATAAGAGCGTTTTTTGTTGCCATTCATCATCTCGCCAAGAAGTCCAAGCGAAAAGAACTGAACACTCATGACAAGCGAGAAGGCGCCTGCCAACAGAAGCGGACGCACATGCATCGCCCCGGTCTCACACCATTCATAGCCAAAATAACCGCAAGTGCCAAGACCGAAAAGCATCAAAATAAGCCCAATCAGCCCAAAGAAATGGAGCGGTTTCGAAGAGAAGCTACGCATGAACATGAGGGATACCAAGTCCAAAAAGCCACTCACCAGGCGGGAAACGCCGTACTTCGAGACGCCATGGACGCGGGCGCGGTGCGCCACCGGCATTTCCGTAATGCGAAAGCCCTGCCACTTGGCCATCACCGGGATAAAGCGGTGGTAGTCGCCGTAAAGCTGGATAAAGCGGACAACGGAGCTGCGGTAAGCCTTGATGCCGCAGTTGAAATCGTGCAGGCGCTTGCCACAGACCATCGACACGGTCAAGTTGAAAAGCTTGGAAGGCATCGTCTTGTGCCAAGGGTCAAGACGGCGAATCTTCCAGCCAGAGACAAGGTCGTAACCGCTTTCGAGGATCTTGATCATCTTCGGGATTTCGAGCGGGTCATCCTGCAAGTCGCCATCAAGCGTAGCGACATACTTGCCACGAGCCTTGGAAAAACCAAGGGCAAGTGCGGCGGCCTTGCCGCAGTTGAACTGGAAACGGAACGCACTCATCGAAGATCCAGGTTTTACACCATATTCCTTGGCGAGACCTTCGACAACTTCCCATGTATTATCGCGGCTACCATCATCAATGATGATCACCTCGAATTCCATACCGGTCGGTTCGATTGCAGCCCAAATTTCCTTCATCAACTCAGGAAGATTTTCACTTTCTTCCTTAACAGGGATAACCAAGCTCAAATCCATGACAATACCTCAAGAACTAATTTGCAGCATCGGCAGCCGGTGCCGGTTCTTCATCAACCTTAAGCGATTCGTCCGTAATAGATTCGATCTGCTGGAGGCTCATCGTAAGGCGGCTCTTACCCGGAGCATCGTAAGCCGGAATGTTTTCGAGACCGCGCTTCACAACATCGATAGCCTTAGCCTTCATGCCCGCAGAAGCATAGACATAGGAAGCAGCCCAGTAGTTGCGCCATTCTCTCGGGAACTGATAAATGCCCAGTTCAAGGTACTTGGCGGCATCGTTGGCAATACGTTCGACTTCAGCCTTGTCTGCCTTGGTGAACGGCTTCTTCGTGATGAGGGCCGAAATCTTTTCACGGGCGTCAAACGAGATCTGCAAATAGAGCGAGACGTAGCTGCTGAGCAAACGTTCCGTTTCGGAATTGATGTACGCAGAGCCATCGCCAAGACCGCGGAACTTATACACGCTATCAATGAGAGCGGCGGTCTTCTGAGCATCAAATGCATTCTGCTTCGGCGTGAGGTCACCCTTTACAAAATTGTAGACCATGCCTTCCTGGACCATGTACTTTTCAAGACCCATGAAGTTCGAAGTTCCGACAGTCGTCGAAATTTCAATCGGCTTGTCCATATTCTGGAGAGCAAGATCAATCACGAGCTTGTACTGCGTGAGCATCATGCTAGAACGGTTTCTCTTCGCCCAATCCAGGAATGCGTCCCAGACCTGGTAGTTCACCTTGAACTGGAGAAGCTTGGCAGAATCAGCCTGGGAGAGATTTCCGGCAGCTTCCATCTGGTCGATGCGTTCCTTGAGCTTCGGCTTCAGGGATTCCGCACGGCGCACCCAAGTCGAAACAAGGTGGTTCGGGTTGTTGGCACTGCTATTGTCAAGGACCAAGTCGTTATCGATGGTTTCCTTGGTATAGGAAAGCTTGAGAATCGGTTCATTCACGAGCATCTGCTTGATGTACCAGTCCGTATTGCCCAAGGAGAGGTTCACCACGCGGACGTCCTTACGAATACCAGCGACTTCCTGAGCAAACCACAGCGGGAACGTGTCGTTATCGCCATTCGTGAAAAGAATTGCATTCGGGCGGCAGCTGTTGAGGAGGTTGTAGGCATAATCCCAGGGAACCCAGAGGCCGGAACGGTCATGTTCCTTGTAGTTCGAAATGCTCGGAACAAGAAGCGAAACAAGTACAAGAGCGGCAGCAATCGGAGAAGCGAAGGCGGCCGTTCCTGCGGCCGTCGCGGCAAGCAGCACGAGAATACCAGCGCCAATACCATAAATCATGCTCATGAAGATAAATGCCGGCGTGTAGAAGTAGTCACGTTCACGGACTTCCATGTGGACCGCTTCCGGGAACGGAGCGCGCTGTCCAAAACGGGCGAAGCTTTCTTCAATCTTCTGCCAGTTTCTCCAGGCAGACGTATTTTCGGCATCGCTAATCTTCTTTTCGAATTCAGCAATTCGGGATGCCGGAGCGTTACGCATGCGAAGACGTTCAATCGCAAGCTTGGAATAATCAATCGTCTGGCGGAGGTCGATGAGTTCGTTCGGATCCGGAAGAGAGGTAATGCCAGCACCGGCATTGTTCAAATCCGCCACGTTGCGAGTCATGGCGCTAACCCAATAGTCACGGTCGCGCTGTTCCATGCGAGTGCCATCGGCAAAGTTGATATAGAACAGGAGGCCAAGCGAGCAAAGGGCGTAAAGCGTCGAGACAAAGATTCCGAGATGCTTGTTACGCTTATAGACATAAACGCAGGTAGCAACAATAAGACCGTTAAACAGCAAGAAGAAGAAAAGCTGCATAAAGGTGTTGTCGCCCATAAACGACATCTGCGTCGGGAACTTGAAGCCCAAACGCTCGACCGGTTCATTTTCGGAAGCGTCAAACGTGTAGACACCGTTGGCGTAGTTCACCCCACCGACCTTTGTCGGCAAGTACTGGGCCATCTGGTAACCACCATAGCTCATGCTCGGGAAGGAGAGCACCTGGTGGGCAATGCGGGAACGGCGATAGAAAGCACGGGAAATCATGCTTTCGGAACCGTACTGCTTACGTTCGATAAATGCGTTGAAGGCATCCCAGTTCTTGGCTTCGAAAAGGTTTCCGAGCTGGAGGTTGCCCTGTTCGTCACGGATGTTGAGTTCCGGATCGTTTTCATCAATCGTCGGGTTGAGTTCAGAACGGATCGGGATGTAAAGGTGGGTGCTATAGCCGACCAAAGCAAAGAACGCAAAAGCGAAAGAAAGAAGGAAGCTACGCTTAAAACCAGCTTCACAACGCCTGAATACGCCCTGGCTAATGCCAGCATAACCCAAACCAGCAACAATCAAAGTACCAATGATCGTAATAGGCCAGCTATCCGTAATCATCAACAAGGCGGCAGCGACAAGAATCGACAAACCGGCCACAGCCGTCTGCTGGAACGGGAACCTTTTGCTGAACAGAAGGACAAGCCCCAGAACAAGAACACAAATCAGGGAAATTTCAATAAAGCTAGACACCATGTAGATGACGGAGCAGAGGAGCGTACCCGTAATCCAGATGGGAATGCGTTCGACAATCTTTTTCGGCTGAGCGACAAGGAGGAGCACAAACACGGCCGGGACGGTAAGCATCGTATAGAGGTGTGCGCCCACTCCGAGGAATGCGATATAGCAAATGAAGATGAGAAGCTTATCGCTGCCCGATTCTTCGCGCTTGTTGTACCACACGAGACCAAAGTAAGAGACGAGCATCAAAATGAGCATCGCAACGCCATAGACTTCGGCTTCGACCGCGTTGAACCAGAACGTATCGGAGAACGTGAGGAGGAATCCGGCCACGAGAGCGGCAGTGCCAAGTACAAACGTGCGCATCTTTTCAGAAATCTTTTCGGCCAAGGCGTCCGTCTTGAGGACCGTTGCCAAAAGTTCCCAGGCAAAGAGAGCCGTCACATAGACCGTCGCGGCAGAACTCACCACGGAGATGTAGTTCACGCGCTTTGCGATTTCACCCACGAACGGCAAAAGAAGAATGACCGCACGGGCAAAGAACACGAAGAACGGCGTTCCAGGAGGATGCGGAATACCAAGCGTGTTAGCGCAAGCGACGAATTCACCACAGTCCCAGAAAGAGACCGTCGGGGCCATCGTCATCATGTAAACGACCAAAGCAATAAAGCCAGCGATACCGGCAAAGATGTGCTTATGCCACTTCTCGTTAATCTTCATAAAAATTAAGCATCCTTCTTAGTATTGTTTGCAACCATGCCACGCTTCTGCAAGAATCCGGCGAGGAGTCCGTTCACGAACGTGCCCGAAGAATCCGTACTGAACTTGGCAGCAACCTGAACAGCTTCAGAGATGACCACCTTCATCGGGATTTCAGGAACATACAAAAGTTCAACCATCGCGATGCGCAGCACAATCCTATCGAGAGTCGCCATGCGCTCAATTCCCCAATGAGCGGAGCAGGCTTCGATTTCAGAATCGAGTTCGGCCTTGTGAGCAAGGACCAAGTCGACAAGCTTCATGCCGTACTTTTTCATGTTGTCCTGGAGCGGCTGGGCTTCCAAAACGCCCGGGAGTGCATCAGCGACCGTGCCGCCAGAAATTTCCATTGCGTAAAGCAACTGCATCGCAAAGACGCGAGCAGGTCTAAAACTTACTTGTGCCATAATTATTTCCCAATCTGCTTGTAAAGATTTACCATTTCAACGGCAGTTCTTGCCCAATTGCAGCCGAGGTTTCCGGCCTTGAGGCCAGCGCGGTTCATCGCCTGGTCAACCGTGTCGGTCGTTAAGATTCCGAGAATCACCGGAACCTTGCCTTCGGCAGCGAGCGATGCGATTCCGCCCGTAGAATTGTTCACGACTACGTCGTAGTGCCCCGTTTCGCCACGGATAACGGCACCGAGAGCCATCACTGCATCGTACTTGCCAGAATCCACAAATCTGCGGCAGAGGCCCGGCAGTTCAAAAGCACCCGGCACATGAGCCACAGCGATATCATCGCTATCGACACCGAGCGTTTCGAGTTCGCGGACAGCGCCTTCGAGAAGCTTGTCAGTCACCACTTCGTTGAAGCGGGCGACTGCAATCGCGACCTTCATACCAGAACCATTGAGGGAATTTTTGAATTCTTTCATCTTATTTTCCTTCATCTAAAACTTCAGCTGCGCCATGATCCGCATTGTCGAGATGGAGTTCGTGGCCCATCTTTTCTTTCTTGGTGCGCAGATAAAAACGGTTGATTTCATTGGGTTTGATTTCGATCGGCACGCGTTCCACGATCTTGAGACCGTAAGCGGAAATGCCAGAAATCTTGCTCGGGTTGTTCGTGAGGAGTCGCATTTCCTTCACGCCGAGGTCCGCCAAAATCTGAGCGCCCGTACCGTACTGGCGCAAGTCGGACTTGAACCCAAGGTGGAGGTTCGCCTCGACCGTGTCGAGACCCTTTTCTTGGAGTTCGTAAGCGCGGAGCTTGTTGCAAAGACCGATGCCACGGCCTTCCTGACCGCGCATGTAGAGGAACACGCCGCCATGTTCGCCAATGAACTTCATGGCTGCGGCAAGCTGGTCTCCGCAATCGCAACGGAGGCTACCAAAGATATCGCCCGTGAGGCATTCGCTGTGGACGCGCACATAGACAGGCTTGCTGAAGTCCGGATTACCGGCAACCCAGGCCACATGTTCGACGCCATCGGTCTTGCTGCGGTAGGCATAAGCCGTGAAATCGCCGTACTTGGTCGAAACGTGCGGAGCGGCCACGCGCTGCACAAGCTTTTCCGTTTTCAGGCGGTAGTCAATCAAGTCGCGGATGGAGATAATCTTGAGGTCGAACTTCTTGGCGACTTCCTGGAGCTGCGGCATACGGGCCATCGTGCCGTCTTCGTTCATGATTTCGATGAGAGCGGCAGCCGGGCGGAGACCGGCGAGCTTGGCGAGGTCCACAGCAGCTTCGGTGTGGCCAGCACGGCGCAGAACGCCTTCTTCCTGGGCGTAAAGCGGAGAAATGTGCCCCGGACGGCCAAAGTCCGAGGGCTTGGAATTCGGATCGGCGAGAGCCTGGATCGTTGCGGCACGGTCATGGGCAGAAACACCCGTGGTGCAGCCTTCGAGCTTATCGACCATGACGGTGAACGGAGTGCCGAGCATGGAAGTGTTTTCGGCAGTCTGACGCGTGAGATTCAATTCGCGGCAGCGAGAAATCGGAAGCGGGCAGCAAAGCACGCCACGCCCCTCGTGGAGCATGAAGTTCACCTTTTCGGGAGTAATCTTTTCGGCGGCGATAATGAAATCGCCCTCATTTTCACGGTCTTCGTCATCAACCACGACCAAGAACTTACCGTTCTTGAAATCTTCAATGGCCTCTTCAATCGTATTAAGCAAGGTCACGTTCCTTTAGATAGTTTTCAATATATTTGCCGAGCATATCGACTTCCACATTCACCACGGTGCCAGGCACCCAGTTCCTGAGATTCGTGCGGGCTAAGGTCTCGGGGATAATGCAGACGCGGATGTAATCCTCCCCTTTTTCGGCCACCGTAAGGCTAATGCCGTTCAAGGTGATAGATCCACGACGGATGACATAGCGGCGCAAGTCTTTAGGCAAAGCCAAATCGACCTCGACACCCGTTTCACGCGGAGTAACGCGCAAAACTTCGGTGGTGCAATCGACATGCCCCATCACAAAGTGACCGCCCATAAAGCTATCGGCACGGCAAGGATACTCGAGATTCACGAGATCCCCGACTTTTGCCTGCTGAAAAGACGTATTCACGACAGTCTGGTGCATGAGACAGAACGTTGCTTCGTCATCGGTACAGTTTTCAACGGAGAGGCATACGCCGTTATTGGCAATGCTGTCGCCCAGTTTGCTGTTTTTGAAAAATCCCGGCGACTTCATGCGCATGGTAAGCGCATCTCCCCTGTTTTCGAGGGAAATGATTTCGCCGGTTGCTTGAATTATACCCGTAAACATACGCGGCAAATTTAGCAATTTAGACGAGAGACGAGAGACGAAAGACGAAAGAGGAGAAGCGTTTAAGGCATCAAAAGTGGTCTTTGGCAGTATTCGTAAGTCTGTAACGCCAAGCTCTAAGCGTCAAAAGAGAACAGCACAACAATCGTTCACTAAGTGCGAACCATTAGCTATTCTTTTCCTTCTAAACAATCATGATTCGTTTTTGCTGAAGATATAATTTTTTCACACGTAAAGGGTTCTACAAAATCCGGGTAACATGAAAATTCAACAACATAGGGATAATAATATTTGTTGTTTAATCGTCGTTTGGCTTGCAGTACGACAATTTGTCTTTTTAAGATTCTCCCATGAGGGCCATCTGAAATAGTATCAGTTTTCGTATCAAGAGTAAAATCTTTTGTTAAAGAATCTACATCAAAATCGTGACTATGTCCTGATTTTGATCGCAAAGCAAAATCAAAAAACATAAACACCGTATCTTTAGGATTTTTTACAGCATAATAAAGGTCACCCATTTCCCAATGAGTCAGGAATTCCGCATGAAAAGATTCCGGCAATTCTATGGTCATGCAATCGGCCACAAAAAGATTGTTTTCGGCATGGTGTCTTTTCTTTAATTTATTTATAAGTTTTTCTATAGGAAGACGACTATCCGGAGTATCTAATTCCAACTCAAATAAATCGATTTTTTTATTCCTATAGTTATCATCCTCTTTCGTGCACGATATCAAACAAACAAAACAAAATACAATAACTAACCATTTTTTCATTATTTAACCTCTCTAATGTCATTCGCCTTATAACACTGTTCCATAAACAAACATCGTGCATCCATGATGGATCTTAAAATTAGCTTATCTTATAATCATCAATAATACTTCAATCCTTTTTTTTAATTTTCAAAAAAACATACGCACTTACGCCACTTAAAACTAAAATTCCCGGCAAATAAAGTTGTATATCTTCTAAAGGAATCGGAGCACTAGGAGTATTCCCTATACCAAAATGATTACAAAAAATATAGAGTCCCGACAAGAAAAAGGTTAGAAACAGCCAAATAAAAAAATTTCTCATCAATTTACTGCGGATAATACACCGTCAAGACATCGGGGCCGATGACGGCGGATTCTTTGGCGACGATGTTGGCCGGCAATTCGGGATATTCGAGGCCAGCCTTGACGGCGCCAGACTCGATGAGATTTTCGAGGGCGATATCAACGGAAGAATCAGTGGAACGCCAAAGATCGAGGCGGTTCCATAAAGGCTGCGTATTTTGCGTTTGCGAGAGATTGCGAGATTCGTCTTTAAAAAGTTCGCGAGCGAGAGCTGCGCCGGGTTCCACCATCAAGCGGTGCATTCCACGAGCAGACAAGTCATCAACCATCGCGCACCAATTTTCAGCAAACGAATCGTGAAGTAACACAACGCAATCGGCAACATTCACCAAATTCGGTTGCGCCACGCACGAAAACACGATTGGCGTTACATCGCCAGCACTGAAGATTTTCAAACGCGAAATTTCATCGGCGCTAAATTCGTGATGCCCCGCCCAGACGATTTTCACAGGATTGTTGCCTGCGGCATAACGCACGTCAAGTCCCGGATTATCAGCAAGGAGCGTGCCCGCACCAACAAGAACAGCATCACTCATCGCACGGAGTTCATGATTCCAACAGTTTGCGCCTTGCTTTGTAATTGCTAGCGGCAAATGGTTCCCCGCCTTATCCACGCAGCCCATAAAGCCATCCTGAGAAACAGCAGACTTGACTTCGACAAAGGTGCGTTTGGTGCGTACAAAATAATCATACGCTTCAAAATAGCGTTCCACTTCGGCAAAGACGGCTCGGCCTTCAGCTTCACGAGCTGCCCTGTCTTGAGGTGAAAGACTCGTAAATTCAAAAACGCGGCATTCCGTACAAGATTCACCGTTCGAGCATTCCTCGACGCAAGCGAGAATGCAAGCATCCACGCCCTCGTGCACTTCAATTCCCGCATCCTCAAGAATCTTGCGAGATTTCCCATGCACAAGAGGATTCGGGTCGGAATGTGCGAAATAGACTTTCTGGATTCCTGCCTCGATAATCGCCTTGGTGCAAGGCGGCGTTCGACCGTAATGGCAACACGGTTCCAGTGTCACAAAAATAGAGGCTCCGCGAGCGAGTTCCCCCGCATCGCGTAACGCCATGACTTCGGCATGAGCACTCCCAGGGCGCTGAGTGCGCCCCTTCCCCACGACAATTCCATCTTTGACGACAACGGCACCGACCGCCGGATTCGGGCGGCTCTCGCCTATCGCAAAGAACGCTTGCTCTAAGGCAAACTGCATGTAGTTTGTGATTTCTGGGGGCATTACAAAGCCATTTAAATTTCACTGGATCCTGCTCCTTCGAACCTAAGAATTGTAAGGTAATAAATTACCAACAATTCTATATCAACCCTTACGGGTTTCAGGATGACGAGTCTGGATGACAGGGTTTCAGGATGACGTTAACGTTTAGTTCTGCGGCGGGAGAGCGAGGATGCCACCTTCGACGTTGAACACTCGGGTATAGCCGTTTTCAACGAGGAACTTGGATGCGGCCATGCTGCGCTTGCCACTGCGGCAGTAAATCAGCAAGTCCTTATCCTTCGGGAATTCGCTCAAGCGCTGCGGCATTTCCTGAAGCGGGATGTTAATTGCAGTTGCTGCAGCCATGCCCTTAGCCACTTCAGCCGGGGTGCGCACGTCAATGAGGACGGCACCAGCCTTGTGCATATCCAAAGCCTTCTGCCAATCAATCGTCGTAATCGTCGCTACTTTCTGTTCAACAACAGCAGCCGGTTGTACAGCTTCAACTTTCTTTACAGCAGCCTGCGCTTTCTGTTCTTCAGAAGATTCGCAAGCCGTAGCAAGCAACATAGCACAAAAAGAAATCGCCAATAATTTATTCATTTACGTACTCCTTGAAATTTCAAAATAAAAGATAACTGTTTTTTAAAACATCATATAAAATAGACACTGGATTCTTCACCCCTTTGGGGTTCTGAATGACGTAAAGCCTTCAAAAATTAATCTTTCTTCACATGAGCGTCAATAAAGCTAAATGCATCTTGGTATGCCTTGTCGCGAACGTCCTTACGCGAGAGGAACAAATCATGAAGGCCGCCAGGAATCGTCGTCGTCGTTACGGAATCTCCAAGATACGGCGCCCACTCTTCAATATGATCCACATCCAGGACCCCATCGCAATGCAAATAATCATCCGTCCATTCTTCACCTTTTGCGCTACAGTCTCCATGCATAACCAGCACCGGAGACTTGATATTCAACCTAGAGTGGACTCGGCCTTGACCGTTCATAACCGCGCGGAGCCAGCCGAAATACATATCTGGACGGGAGGAACTTTTCAAGGTTTCATTGAACTCCCATTCGCCCTTTTCACTTTTCAAAAGTGAATAGGCATAATTCGGATCGCCCGTGGAACCTACACAGAAATCAGGCCAGAAAAGTCCCATTTCAGAAACAAGCGGAAGCCCTATTTTTCGCAAGAACCAATTATAGTTCATATCAAAAAAGGGGCTGTTCAACACAAGGGCCGCAAAGCGCTGTTCGCTACGATCATTCGCATAAAGTGCCGATATCAAGCCTCCCAGAGAATGACCAATAATCACAAAAGGAACATGTTCCGCCTCTTCGTAGTCATCTACAGCAATTTTCTTGCTGAGTTCAACAGCAACATCAAGTTCTGCATAAAATTCCTTGATGTTACGCATGTCACTACGGGGTTCATCAGACACAAACGAGCGACCGCAATAATGCAAATCAATCGCAAAGAACGCAAAGCCTGCGGAATCCGCTTTTTCGGCCAGTTCCTTCTGGAAAAAATAATCATTGTACCCATGCACATAAAGGACTATACCACGCAAGCTCACGTTATTCTGCGAATCCGCACGAGGAGAACTCCCAAACGGGTATTCTATAAGCGTCGAGTGAAAAACAGCATGGCTATCAGGACTCGTCTCTATCGGATAGACCTTAAAAGGTTCACCAAGTTCCATGTCAGTCTGCACCTGGGACATCGATTTTTCAATCACATCAGGATGCACATCGATAATAGAAGTGCTATCTAACTTCACTTCCTGCATAGCTTCGGCGTTCGCAAAATACACATAAACCGCCCATGCGATAAAGAAAAGCACCAGCGGAATAATCATGACGATTATTTTAACCTTTTTCATGCGCTACATAATACAAAAAATTAAAAGCTCTCAGTATTTACGATAAGATTTGCATCACGTCTTTTGCAACCTGAGCCGGATTCAAGTGATTTTTTTCACAGAGATCCGCAAAAATAACCTTGTCGTAGAACTCCTTGGAAAGCCCGCGCACAAGCACTTTCGCACCTGTATCGCCAAGAGCTGCCGCCACCTTCTGGCCAAAACCGCCCTCGACCACGCCATTTTCGAGCGTGACAAACACATCGTGAGTCTTTGCAAGTTCCAAAAGCAAGTCCTTATCCACACCGCTTGCATAACGCGGATTCACAAGCGTCGCATCAATACCTTCACGACGCAGTTCAAGCGCCACAGCTGCGGCACGCTGGTAAAAATCGCCAAGGCCGATCAGAGCCACGCGCTCGCCACGATGCACGACCTTGAACTTGTTGAGGTTAGAATAATCCTTTTCAAAAATGTCGCTGCGGTGGTGCACGGCGTTCGGTATGCGAATCGCCACCGGATGTTCCGTCTGATCAATCGCCCAGTCCGCCATCGTCTTGAATTCCTCAACGCACGTCGGGCACAGATAAACTAGATTCGGAATATTCGAAAGCATCGGGATATCAAAGATGCAGAGGTGCGTCGTATCGTTCATGCCATCGGCACCAGACATCGTCACAAGAATCGTTGCTGGATTGTTATTTGCACACAGATCCTGCGAAAGCTGGTCGTAGGTGCGCTGAATGAACGTGCCATGAGTGCTATAAATCGGCTTAGCGCCACCCTTTGCAAGCCCGGATGCAAGCGCAACCGCATGTTCTTCGGCAATGCCCACGTCGATGTATTGCTTACCCGCCTCCTTACGGCGAGCCGCATGGAATCCAATTCCCGCCGGAACAGCCGAATGAATCACGACAACCTTCGGGTCACTCTTGATTTTTGCCATGAGGTAGAGCCCGAGAATTTCACTGTAGCTTTCGCCACTGCCCCAGTTGATTTCGCCCGTTTCGATGTTGAACGGAGCCGCCCAATGCCAGCCTTCGCGGTTCTGTTCGGCATAGGAATAGCCACGGCCTTTTTGCGTATGCAGATGCACCACGACCGGGCGCGTCGAGCCTTTCACGGACTTGAAAATTTCAATGAGCGAAGCGATATCATTACCTTGTTCAAGATACTTGTAATCAAAGCCAAGCGACTTAAAGTAATTGTTTTCAGACTTGCCCGCAGTCGCGCGAAGTTCTGCCAGGGACTTGTAAAGCCCGCCGTGGTTTTCGGCAATGGACATTTCGTTATCGTTCACCACAACGATAAAATTCGTCGCATATTCGCCCGCATTATCAAGACCTTCAAACGCTTCGCCACCGCTCAAGGAACCATCGCCAATCACAGCAATCACATTGCCCAATTCACGCAGCACATCGCGAGCGGTCGCAAGGCCAAGCGCAAGGCTTACCGACGTAGAGGTATGCCCCACCATAAAAAAGTCGTGTTCGCTTTCGGTCGGTTCGCTATAGCCCGTCACATCGCCGTAATGCGATTCGTCCAAGAACGCTTGGGCACGGCCCGTGAGCATCTTGTGGCTGTAGCTCTGGTGACTCACGTCATAGACAATCTTGTCCTTTGGAGAATCGAAAACGTAGTGGAGCGCAATCGTCCCTTCGACAAAGCCGAGGTTCGGCGCCACGTGACCGCCACGCTTAGAAAGCTTTTTAAGGAGTGCTGTGCGCATTTCGGCGGCAAGCTGTTCGAGACTCTTGATGTCCAACGCTTTCACGTCGGCAGGGGACTTGATTTTTTCTAGGAGCATGAGACCTCATGATGCCCGTCAAGCGGGGATAATACATTGCGGTAGAAAAACTTTTAAAATAATATATACAAAAAACGCCCGCAAAAATTGAGATTTCCGCGGGATTTTGTTACATAAGTGTACAGAAGCTACAGCACGTAAAGCGCAAGAACAACAACGAGTGCAATAAACGGGAGCGCAAAAAGCGCAAGGAATCGCAAGCAATAAAGAGCGACTTTCGCATTCCAGAAGAAAAGGCGCCACCGTCCCTGCTTAGTCTTGCGGATTTCCGCCTGACAATCAGGGCAAATATTGCCGATTTTATTGCGATAACGAATGGCAAGGTTACTTTCCATCGGGGACATCCCCACCTTGTCATTAAATTCCTTTTTGCAAATTGAACATGTACTTAGCATGCTGCTAATATAACAATTTAGTTATTAGTCATTAGTCTTTAGTCAGTAGATTTAAGTTTGGCGCCAATGGCGCGGTTATAAAACCATTGACGATTAACCAATGACCAAAGTCTAAATACCCTTAAACAGCGTAGTTATTTCTAACGAGTCGCGATTTCCTTCAAAATTATGACCACCGGAATATCTATATCTCAATTTCCATGTAATCAAAGTGTCTTTTTCCAAAGGCGATTCAAGATTATTCCAAAGATAGAATGGCTTTTTGTTGTAAAGCGTTGGATAAGTCGTAAGCATTGATATTGGACGAAGAATATCTTGATAAATACAGATACGTGAAGAATCTACCGTCGTACATTTAGTATTATTCGATGCCCAGTCCGGCAACCCATCCACCGTAATGGTATATCCTGAGAACAAAGTATCTATTCCGAAGATTGGCTTTTGCGTATCGAGAGTGTCCAACGCTTTGCGGAATGTAGCCGTATCAAAAGCAGGCGCATTGATGGCAGGAACATAATCCGTCCATGCAGTTGGACCATAATTCAGGAATGTTGTGTCACGGGCAATCGTTCGTAATGTTGTATGGAAAGCATCATGGAAAACAGTATCACGCACACAGCGATACCCCGGTTCAGAGCACACAGTATTCACAACTATTACAGTTGAATCATAATGCATATCCGGCATACGAACAGTTGCGACCTGGGCTGAACTCGTTGCAATATCATCAGCTAGATTATACATGTAACAAATGCCAGCCT
The DNA here is from genome assembly GCF_002210345.1 of Fibrobacter sp. UWB4. Lineage (NCBI taxonomy): Bacteria > Pseudomonadati > Fibrobacterota > Fibrobacteria > Fibrobacterales > Fibrobacteraceae > Fibrobacter > Fibrobacter sp. UWB4. The sequence goes on from NZ_MWQI01000001.1 coordinate 1,137,409, forward strand.
GCGAGCAATTAAACGTCTTTTCTACATCAGAAGAATCTAGATTGCAATAAATAGGCACGCTACCGCAAGGACCTGATGCCCCGCTTTTTTCTGCAGTGAGACTGACAAGCGTATCGTTTTTTTCCGTATAACGGTCAAAGTAAATAAAGCTGGTGTACTTTTCATTGCTTGTAATCAAAGTATCATCGTAAACGGTGTCCTTATAAATATCTACGACTCTACGGACAAAAATGGTGTCGCAAAAAGTACGCAACGAGTCCAACTGTTCTTGCTTTTTAGCGTCAAACCATCCAATCGTGCATTCGCCATCCGGAGTGTAACCGATCGGTTCTGGAGCAGATGTAGAAATATTGCACGACACAAACAGAGCCGCAACCGAAGAAAGCAAAAGAGTTTGAACTAAATTTTTCATGTAAATAAAATTACAAACACGGCCGTTAAAAAGTTCCGGAAAAATGAGGAAAAAACGTAGAAATTTGCGGGAATTGTCGCCCCAAAAGTACAAAATGTATTATATAGGACTTAGTTGTTTGTAATAGGTCACTAGTCAATAGTCATTAGTCAGTAGATTTTAGTTTGGCACCTACGGTGCGACTATTCTACTTTTTCACGGCAATAAGCACAACGGAGCCGAGGATTAAAATGATTCCAGCGACAAGGCGGGTGGTAAGAGTTTCACCGAAAACAGTTACGCCGATCGCTACAGCGGTCACGGGTTCCAAAGCGCCAAAAATCGCCGTCGGCGTAGAGCCGATGATTTTCACGGCCTTGACCATAAAAATAAGCGAGAGCACCGTCGGCACAAGGCCCAGCATAAAGCCCCAACCCCACGAACTTGCCTGCGTAAAAACCGGTGGAAACCCAGAGCCAAGCGTCACGGAATAAAGCAACAAAAAACATAGGCAAAAACAGATGGCGTAAAAAGTCATCTTCACGGAACCCATCTGGAGGTTCACGCGGTTCGCCATGACGATGTAAATGGCGTAAGTAAAAGACGAAATAAAGACCAACAGCCAGCCGATGGAACTTACAGAAAAGCCGCTATCGCCATTGTACAAAAGCGAGACGCCCACCATCGAAACTGCGATAGACGCTATCACGCTCTTTTTCATTTTTTCTTTGAAAAATAGCGACATGATGACCGCGACTTCAAGCGGATACAAGAAGAGGAGCGTTGAGGCAAGCCCCGCATCCATGTACTTGAACGAGGCGTAATACGTGAGCGAACTCACCGCAAACAGGAATCCGAATGCGACAAGCGCGCGGAACTCGCGAAAAGAAATCTTGAAATACGAGCCTTTCGCGAGAATCACAGCAAAAAGGAGAATTGCTGCCGTAAAAAAGCGGTAAAACAAGACCGTTTCGGGCGAGTAATTCTGAGCGTACAAATGCAACGCACCCAGCGGATTCGTGCCGTAGCAAATGGCGGACGCCGCCGCGAGAGCGAAACCTTTCAGAGAAGGCAGACGAGAGACGAAAGACGAGAGGAACATAAAACTTTACTGGATCCTTCGACTACGATGCTACGCATCTTCGCTCAGGATGACAAAAAAACGACAATAGAGCCGAGCGGTCTAGAAATCGTGAGCCACAAGCGGCACTGAGCAAACGTGCCGTGGTGGCGAGAGCGAGGCGAAGAAGGAATTTTTCCATCAGTGATAGAGCCGAGCGGTCTATATAGCAAACTTAGTTGCGTCGGCGAGCTGCACACTAGCGATGCGGGAAATACCCTTGATTTCCTGCGTCACGCCGTAGAGCATATCGGCTTCGGCCATGGTACGCTTGTTATGCGTCACGACGATGAACAAGGTCTGCTTACTGAATTCACGGAGGAGCGCCATAAAGCGACCGACGTTAGCGTCATCAAGCGGACCGTCAACTTCGTCCAGCACGCAGTACGGAGACGGCTTTTCCATGTAAATAGCGAACAAAAGCGCCGTTGCCGTAAGTGCGTGTTCACCACCGGAAAGCGCCTTGATACCGCGCATCTTCTTGCCAGTCGGGCGGACGTTGATTTCGATGTCGGCATCGAGAATGTCCATCGGCTTGCCCATTTCATCCACGCGTTCCACGAGGTTCATCTTCGTTTCGCCATTGAGGAACAGCTTGCTGAACACGAACTGGAAGTTCTTCTGGATGCGTGCAAACGTATCCAGGTAGCGCTGGCGGGCAATGTCGTCAAGCTTTGTGATGGTGCGGTCAAGCGATGCACGGGCGCGATCAAGGTCGTCGAACTGTTTTTCGACTTCTTCGAGACGCTTCTTTTCGTCTTCGTAATCTTCCATCACGTTGATGTTGATCGGGCCTAGCTCCTTAATCTTGCCGCGGAGTTCACGAATCTCGCGGTCGGCTTCTGGCTGCGTGTATTCCACACGTTCAACGTTCTCGGGATTGTCCAAATCGACAGTCCATTCATTCGTGATGCGTTCGCGGAGGCGGTCGAGATTGTTCTGGAGGGATTCCTGACGACGTCCGACGTCATTCAGTTCCTTCATCTTTTCAATCATGTCATCGCGGAGGCGGTTGACTTCGTCGCGCCATCCTTCAAGGTCGCCGCTCACGAGGTCATAGCGTTCACGAGCAAGGTCGCGGTTGCGTTCAAGTTCACGGAGCGCGTTATCTTTCACTTGCGCTTCGTCGGAGAGCTTGTTGCAATCCGTCTCAAACTTTTCAATAGAAACTGTATTCTTTTCGATTTCGTCACGGCGGTTGCGAATCGTATTGTCCAAAAATTCCATCTGGTCGGCAATGGCGACCACGCGGTTCTGGTTCTGCTTCAAGCGAGAAGTCTTGTCTTGCGCACTGCGTTCGAGTTCGCGGACATCTTCTTCTTTTTCGCGGAGCATCGTCTCGTTTTCACCCAGCTGGTCCGAAATCGTCTGGTAACGTTCTTCGACCTTTTCGACTTCGGCTTCGGCTTCGGCAAGTTCAGCATCGCTGTTCTTGGACTGCGCCGCCGCTTCAATTCTGTTCTGCGCATTCGTCACTTCGCCATTGAGCTGGTTCAAGCGACGGGTGCAGTTTTCAACCGTATTCCGGTGGATGCGGATAGAAGCATCGCCACCACGCAGAGAATCACGCTTTTCGCGAATTTCATCGACCAGGGACGAAAGCATTTGCGCGTCTTCTTCGGTGAGTTCTCGCAAGCGGTCCACATTCTCTTCGCCCGCCAAAATATCGCCTTGCACTTTTTCCAAAAGCGCTTCGGCATCTGCAATTTCGTTCTTGCGGGAGAGTGCCCCCGACGTCGAAACGCCAAACGACACAAGGCCGCTTGTACGCACAATCGTATCGGCGGTGACAAAATTCAAGTTTTCGCCACGGTATTCCTTCGCCAGATTCAGCGCAGTCTGCAAAGAATCTACAACAAAATAGCGAGAGAGGATTCCGGAGAGCCACGGAGAAACTTCATCATCCGTCTTGACAAAATCCTTGAGCGAACCGACAACGCCCGGATTGTTCACCGGCTTGTCGTAAGCAGGAGCCGCACTCGAGACAAGCGACATGAGCACCTTGCCCACGTTTTCGCTCTTGAGCGCATTTACAATTTCATTGACAGCATCGTCGCCATTCACGACAACAGAATCAAGGATTTCACCGAGAGCAGCTTCGACGCTCGATGCGTATTCCGGCGTAGCCTCGATGCGTTCCGAAACAAGACCGCCAATGAGGTGTGCCTTGTTTTCCTTGAGGTAACGGTTGGCGTCCGAGCCTTCGTTCATCACGCTCTGGAGCACGTCAATTCGAGACTGCAAGCGGGCTTCTTCGTTCTTCAAGCCCTGCAATTTCTGCTGCGCCTCGGAGAGTTCGGCACGTTCCGTTTCCAAACGTTCTTCACGCGTGGCGCGCTGTTCTTCGAGATTCTCGATTTCGCGATTCGTGTCTTCGATGCCCGCCTGGATTTCGGCGATGTTCGCTTCTGCATCGGACTTTTGCTTGTCGAGACCTTCAATTTCGGTCTGCCACTTCGCAATGTTCGACTGGAGCATGTTGACTTCGGCGTCCATACGTTCGAAGCGCCCGCGGAGGGAGTTCACGCGGTTTGTGGCCTGCAAGCGTTCGTTCGAAAGTTCACGCGACTGCGTACGCAAGTCATCGACCTTGTCGCGCATAACCTGGAGTGTTTCGCGCTCGCGTTCCAAAAGCGCATTCAGCTCGTCCATGTCGTTTTCGCTACCGAGAACGGCAATTTCTTCTTCGAGGCGAGCTTTTTCTTCGGAGAGTTCCTGCGACTTCTGTTCGCTACGTTCGATTTCGCCCTGAGCCTTTTCGTTCGAGGATTCAAGGGCCGCCATGGAATCGCGCAAACGCATAATGTTGTTGTTCAGGTCATTTAAGGCAATCGTTGCCGCCTGGACATTGCGTTCCAAATCGCGGTAGGTATTTTCGTCTTCGCTAATTGCAAGCTTCTTTTCTTCAATCTTAGCTTGCAATTCCGTCGCCTGCGTCTTGGAAGATTCCACTTCGTGGTTCATGCGCTTGGTCGTAGAATCAAGCGTAGCGAGACCTTCCTTATAGTCCTCAAACTTGTCCAAACTGACAGACAAATCGAGTTCGCGGAGGCGTGTATTTAATTTCTTGTAAGCATTGACCTTTTCGGCCTGAGTTTCATAGAGACGGACAGAACGGCGCACACTGCGCAAGTTGTCTTCGACACGTTCCATGTCCATCTGCACGCGTTCGAGCTGGCGGCGCGTTTCCTTGCGCTGCTGTTTGTACTTGCTCACGCCAGCGGCTTCTTCGAAAAGCACTCGGCGGTCGTCCGCCTTGTCCGAAAGCACCGCCTTGATCATGTCGGCGTTCATCTGCGAATACGTGCTGGAACCAAGGCCCGAGTCAAAGAGCAAAGCGTGAACGTCACGCAGACGGCATTCCTGGTTATTGATGAGGTATTCGCCCGAACCATCGCGGTGCACACGGCGGGTCACGATGACTTCGGAATAATCAGAAGCAAGAGTGCCATCGCTATTATCGATGACGATAGAAACTTCGGCAAGACTCATAGCGGCACGTTCTTCGGTACCGCTAAAGATAACGTCTTGCATCTTGCCCATACGCAAAGCGGCTGCCTTCTGTTCGCCAAGCACCCAGCGGATGGCGTCCGTAATATTGGACTTGCCACAGCCGTTCGGCCCAACGACAGCCGTAAGACCCTTCGTCGGGAAGTTAATTTCCGTCCTCTGCGCGAAGGATTTAAAACCAAAAATCTTTAACTTAGTTATCTGCACTGGAGCAAAATGTAGTAAAAAAGTAGGAAGTAGGCGGTTAGCAGAGCTTAGTTACTAAGTGCCTTCGGCACAGTTATTAGTTAATAGTTACTAGTGAATTTCATCTTAATACTTTCTAGTAACTAGTAACTTAGAACTATTAACTAGATTTTCTACTTCAGCTTAAAAGCAACATTCCCGTCTTCGTCTTGCGAGACAACAAGGTACTGGCTGCCGCCTTCGAAGTCGAGAATTGTTTCAGTATAGATCATATGAACATCTTCTTCGCCGCAGCCTTTTACATCTTTTTCAAAGACATTCGGTTCGCCTTGTTTGGCTAAAGTATTATACACTCTGTTGGGTGTGCTATAAGTAGCACAAACCTTCCCTATACTCGCAAGCAACTTGCCATTCCACTTGTCAAAACGCACACGAACCTTAAATTTCCCGACCCAGTCTTCTTCGACAACCTTGCTCTTTTCGCCCGGTTCAATCGCATCGCGAATCCACGGCTGCACAGACGTTCCGTCTTCCGAAATAATATCAAGCCCAAGAATCGTAACATCAGTCTTGTTTTCGACCTGGAGCCTGGTCGTCGTATCAATAAACAAGTGACTCATGCAAGCCGTCAAAGAAAAAGCAACCAGACAAAGGAATAAACGCAAATACTTCATTAGTGACCTCCCTGAGTTGCATCCACTTTTTCGTAGCGAATTCCCTTCGCCTCGATAACCTTATTGCCTTGAGCATCCACAGTCGGGGTATTCACATTTTGCTGTTCAGACTGAACCTTCAAGAATTTTTTCAAGTCATATCTGCGGTCAGTCGTCTGCATCGGAGCTTCTTGAGCCGCACCGCGTCCAAAGAAACTGTTACCGATCTTACCCAAGCTAATCTTGATTTCGGCAAGGAATGTTCCCTTGGCATGGAACATATTCTCGTAATCAAACGCAGCATTGTAACCCAGGCGAACGAAGAACAAATCTACAGCACCACCCCAAAGCAAGTCCCTCGCGCCAGCACGTTCATGGCGGCGAATGCAAGAGGCTTCAATTGCCCCCAGACGAGCCGAACCCAAGTAATATTTCAATGTTGCAGAACGGAAACCATTATCCGGGAAATCAAATGACACTTCGGAATACAAAATTTGTTTATAAAGATTTTGTTCCCAATTCAAACGAACAAAGTTATCATCATCGCCATTCGTCTTGCGTCGGTATATCGTAGCATTCAAGTTCGGCAAAAAAGTCTTGAAACCGCTCGTTGCCCCACCGTAAAGAGACCGCGATTCCAAATCAAGCGAGAGACGAATCGTCTGGAACGTATTGCGATAGAAGCTTGCCTGTACGCTCACGTTCTTGTAACGCGCATGAGCCCAGTAAAACAGCAAGGAATCCGACTCGTTCGGATAAACTTTGCGGCTTGCAAGTTCAAGATTCTGGTGCTGCAAACCCAAGGCAAATGTTGCGTCGTATGCGGAATTCGTATAAGAAAAGCCCCAGGTGAGCGCCGAAGAAATGTGCGCAAAATCGCCGTAATGCGGAAAGAAGAAAAAGTCCTGCGAATCCCAGCCCGTACGGTCAAACCACGTGAGGAATCCCAAATGATTCGTAGAATCCAGCACCCAACTACCAAAAATGCCATAATGGTGCCTAAAAGCAAAACCGTCATGCACACCGTACTTGCTTTTTAAAGGCAACTGTCCAGACGAAGGCGTGTAAGTATAACCAATATCGATAAAACCACCTCGCCCGCCGCGCATCACAAGACCGATATCGCGGAGTTGACGGTCACGCATCACAAGGCCACCCTGAGTCAAAGCTTCAGCAGGAATCGGGTCAGCAAAGGCAACACCAGCCGCCATCGCAAGCATGAGAAAAATTTTATTCACACCAAATTTCATGGATGATAATATAGTAAAGGAAATATGAGTGGGTTAGTAAACAGTAGGAAGTAGGAAGTAGGAAGAAAGCGTCATCCTCGAAGCGAAGCGTAGGGGATCCATACAGTTCGAACCGCGATTAAAACGTTCTTTTTACATTCCTGTCTACTGCCTACCGTCCACTGTCTACTGCGGCTTCGCCGCTAGAACTGGAAATAAAGGAACGGGTTGTAGCTCTGGGTAAAGAGCGCAAGCGTTGCCAAAATAAACAAGCCAAGCGCAATGAGAGACTTTTTGAACGAGACATCAATGCACCAGTCATAGCTGCGGTACTTCCAGAACGAAAGCAAGCCAGCCAGCAACATGAACACAATGCACGTCGGCGTGAAAATTTCAGCAGACAAAATCACGTCGGAAGCAGCCGTAGCACCAAGCCCAACCATATTCTTCCACATGCGGACGGCATCGCCAATAGAATCGGCGCGGAAGAGCACCCAGCCAAAGAGCACAATCACCTGCGTCAAAAGGATTTGCACCACGCGAGGAGCCTTGTAGTACCAAGCGTTCTTGTTGTTTGCACGTTCAACAATCATGAAGAACGCGTGATAAAGGCCCCAGCACACGAACGTCCAGTTCGCACCGTGCCAAACGCCACTCACGAACATCACGAGGAAAAGGTTGAAGTACATGCGACCCGTCGGCACGCGGTTTCCGCCCAGCGGGATGTACAGGTAATCGCGGAACCAGCTCGTGAGCGAAATATGCCAGCGCTTCCAGAAGTCCGTAATGCTGACTGAGCGGTACGGGCCGTTGAAGTTGCGCGGGAAATGGAACCCGAGCATAAGGCCAAGACCAATCGCCATATTAGAATAGGCCGAGAAGTCAAAGTAAATCTGGAACATGTACGCAAGCGAACCCCACCAGCTGTTGATGACGCCCGGAGCATCGGCCGCAAAAACGCGGTCTGCGATAATGCCCACCTGGTTTGCAAGGAAGATCTTTTCGGTAAAGCCAAAGCAGAAAAACAGGATGCCACGCACAAAATTTTCAAGCGTATGCGTACGGGTTTCAAGTTCTTCGGCGACCGTATTGTAACGCACAATCGGGCCAGCCACAAGCTGCGGGAAAAGCGCCACGTAGCATGCGAACGTTGCAAAGTTCTTGACCGGAGGAGCAGAACCGCGATAAACGTCAATCGCGTAACTCATGGACTGGAACGAGTAGAACGAAATGCCCACCGGCAAAAGAACCGTCATAATCGAGAACGGCTCACAGCCGAGCATGGTCGCAAAATCGTTCACGATCCCCATGCCGAACATGTAATACTTGAAGAACCCGAGCGCCCCGAGATTCACCGCAATTGCAGTCCACAGGGCAACCTTTCGCTGCAAGGAACTTGCATTCGGCGCCGAGATGAACCGCCCAGCCACGTACACGACAAGCGTACAGCCGAACATGAGGAACACGAGCCACGGTTCGAGCCAGCCGTAAAAAACGTAACTGAAGATGGTAATGAACAAGTTCAGGAACGAATGCTTAGCCCCGAGCTTGAAGAGAACAAAGTAGCCAACCAAGAACGTCGGCAAGAAGTAGAAAAGGAAAATCTGGGAAGAGAATACCATGGATTAGTAGGAAGTAGGAAGTAGGAAGTAGACAGTAGGCAGTGAGGTATGGGGTATGGGCTCGGTCGCCTTCGGCTCCCTTTGGGCTATATCGCATTTGCACAAAGGCTCGTAGAGCCGACCTCAAAGCGGAGCGACCTCATAGGAGCTTTAGCTCCGTGCCCATAACTCAATGACCTTTTTTCATTCATTCACTTCAATTGCCAAATAGCGCGGGGATTCGTCGTCAAAGTATTCGTCTTCGACTGCACCGTCCCAGTTGCCCTCGAGCGGGATGAGCTTGAGCGTGTGCTTCGCCTTAGCCTTGAATTCACCGACGTTGCCCTTGGACTTGTCGGCCATCTTGTCCTTGACCTTGCCACGGGCGATGAGCGGATTATAGACGCCCACGAGAACGTCCTTGGCATCAAGCTTGCCCGAAACCACCTTTTGGACCTTGTACTTAAATACATAGACATAGCTATATAAGTCATTGCTCGGCATTTTTCCCGGAATTTCGGTCAAACGCCCTTCAATGGTGATCGGGTCGGCGGCGAACACGAATGCAGCCGCAAGAATCAGCGAGAGAAAAATCTTTTTAATCATAATTACAAATTAGAAAATTTTATGGCGAGAGATTAGAGCGAGGCTGGTCTTTGGCCATTGGTCATTAGTCAATTGTCATTAGTTATTAGTGAAAGGCAAATAGGATTACGGAGATATTTTTCGCATACTCGCCAAAATTTTCACATTATTTTGAACATAAAATGAACCAAACAGCAAATTTTAGCTCAAAAATCTTCAATTTTTACTTTACATCAATTTACCAAATTCAAACTTTTAACAAAAATCGTTAATTTTTACATTTTTTAGACTTTAAAAATTAAAATTTTCACCAAAAATTTCAAAAATTTTCACAAAAGTCGGCTTTTACCTCTTGCCACCCTCAAAAATTACTCCTATATTTCAGCCCATCTAAATTTTCATCTATTCTTTAAAAGACAGGATAAATTATGGCAAATAAGACCTTAAGTGGTGCCGAAGTGATTATCGAATGCCTCAAGCGTGAAGGCGTTGATACAATTTTCGGCTATCCCGGTGGATCGGCCATTCCGATGTTCGATGCCATCCTCGACTCCAGCATCAAAGTTGTGCTCAGCCGTCATGAACAGGGCGCAACCCACATGGCTGACGGTTATGCCCGCCAGACCGGTAAGGTCGGTGTAGCTCTTGTCACTAGCGGTCCGGGTGCAACGAACACGTTTACAGGTATTTATACAGCTCTCATGGATTCTAGCCCGATTGTCGTGCTCACAGCACAGACGACGACTCCGAACTTGGGCAAGGACGCCTTCCAGGAATGCGATACAAGCGGTATGACTTTTGCAACCGTGAAGCATTCTTACTTGGTGAAGGACACGAACGACCTCCCGCGCGTGATGAAGGAAGCGTTCCACATCGCACGTTCTGGCCGTCCGGGTCCGGTGCTTATCGACCTTCCGAAGGACGTGACTGCAGGCCCCTGCACCGCTCCGTTCACGGACCAGATGGACCTTCCGGGTTACAAGATCCCGACCTACGCTTCTACCGAAAGCGTTGAAAAGGCCGCAGAATACCTCAAGAATTCCAAGAAGCCGCTTTTACTCGTGGGCCACGGTGCCATGATTTCTGGCGCACACCGCCAGGTGAAGGAACTCGCCGAAAAGCTCGGCGCTCCGGTTTGCTGCACGATGCTTGGCCTCGGCGCATTCCCGACCGATCACGAACTTTCGCTCGGCATGCTCGGCATGCACGGCACGATTTACGCCAACAAGGCTGTTCTCGAATGCGACCTCATTCTCTCTATCGGTAGCCGTTGGGACGACCGCATTACCGGTAAGCTCAGCGAATTCTGCAAGAACGCCGTGAAGATGCACATCGACATCGACCCTGCCGAAGAAGGCAAGGTTTTGCAGCCGGATGTGTTCATGTGCGGTGACGCCAAGCTCGTCTTGGAACAGCTCCTCCCGATGGTGAACAAGCTCGATACCGCCGACTGGATCAAGACTTGCCAGACTTGGAAGAAGCGCTACCCGCTTACTTACGCCAAGCAGGGCGGCCTCCGTATGCAGCACATCGTTGCTACCGTGAGCGAACTTACGCAGGGCAAGGCAATCGTCACGACGGACGTGGGCCAGCACCAGATGTGGGTTGCACAGTTCTTCCACATCAACTATCCGCGTCAGCTCCACTCCAGCGGTGGCGCAGGCACGATGGGCTTTGGCTTCCCGGCTGCTATCGGTGCCGCATTCGGCAACGAAACCGGTTGGCCGGTTTGCAGCTTCAGCGGTGACGGTGGTTTCCAGATGACCGAAGCAGAACTTGCAACGGCCGCCATCCACAAGCTCCCCATCAAGATTTTCGTGATGGACAACAAGTACCTCGGCATGGTGCGCCAGTGGCAGGAACTCTTCTATGACCACCGCTATTCCAGCGTGGACATGAGAGGCAACCCGGACTTCGTGAAGCTCGCCGAAGCTTATGGCATCCCGGGTCTCCGTATCAAGCGCCCGGCAGACGCCGAACGCGTGATCCAGAAGGCTTTGGACTACAACGACGGCCCGATTCTCATCCACTGCGAATGCGAAAAGGAAGACAACGTGTTCCCGATGATTCCGGCAGGCGCTCCGATCACTAGCATGATCACCGAACAGCCGAAGACGCAGCTCGAAAAACCCACCGGATCGACGTAATAGGAGAATTTGAAAATGAAAGATATTGCACATTCTATTAGCTTGTTAGTGGCAAACCGCCCGGGCGTGCTCGTGCGTATTGCACTCGTGTTCTCCCGCCGTGGCTACAACATCGATTCTCTCGTCGTCTCCCCCACGCTCGACCCGAACTTCAGCCGCATGAACATCATCGCTCACGGCAATCCCGAAATCTTGATGCAGATCATCAAGCAGCTCGAAAAGCTCGTGGACGTGGTTCAGGCCAAGGACCATACCGGTACGGACGCCGTGGAAAAGGAACTCGCACTCATCAAGGTTCGTTGCACTGCAGAACAGCGCACCGAAATCTTGCAGCTTTGCGACCATTTCCACGCCAACACGGTGGATATGACGATGACTTCCATGATTATCCAGATTACGGGCAACAGCACGAAGGTCGATACCCTCAAGAGCTTGTTGCAGAAGTTCGAAATCGTAGAATACATCCGCACGGGCAAGGTCATCATGCTCCGCGGCGAAGACAAGACGTAGTCACTAGTCATTAGTCACTAGTCTTTAGAATAATAGCTGTAATGCCGGCCTTCGGGTCGGCATTTGTTGTTTATGGAACTACGGTGGCCTATATGCAACGCATGCAACAAAATCATACAAGCCCCAAGATTAAAACAAGCTAAAAGTGGTCTATATACTCCAAAACAAACTATATTAAGGTAGAGTGTTAAGGTTGAAGGAGATTTCTATGAAAATCGAGAAGAAGAAAATCATCAATAGTTCACGTTTGTCCAGCACCACTAAAGCTGGAATCGCATCAATGCTCGGCATGTCCGCCGTCTTGATGAGCGGCTGCCTAGGCGAAGCCGAAAGCGGTCAAGTTGTCGGCCCTATTGAGCCGGACAACAACAACCCGAACAGCAGCGACGATTCCGAAGGCCCAGAAATTGCATCCAGCTCCTCTGTAGCCGATATTCCGCTGAGCCACGAACACCTCAGTAGCGAAGCGGTCGAAGCGCTTTCTTCTTCGGCCATGGATACGCCGAACAGCTCGTCCGAGAACCTCGCCAGCTCTTCTTCAGAAGCCCCCACCAGCTCAGCAGAAGAAGTCCTCAGCAGTTCTTCCGAAAATTCCAGCAGTTCTTTTGTGGAAAAGCCACTCAGCTCATCAAGTGACTCAGTCGTCCCTCCATGGCCAAGAGAAAAAACATGCGAAACGGTAGACTCCACAGGAATCCACGTCATTATGTGCCATGACGATGATCGCGGCATGATGGCAAGCATGGTTTCCACATACGAAATGCTTGACTTGTCCTAATTGAATTTTGTAGTCTGGGATAATTATGAAGATCGAGAAGAAAAAAGTCGTTAAAAGCTCAAAATTGAGCAATTTTGCTAAAAGCGCGGTCGCAGCCGCACTCGGAATCGCAGCATCCATCGGGACAACAGCCTGCGATGACAGCATATCCGCCATCGGCGGCGACAAAAAGCAAGAACCCGAACCGACATGCGGTGAAGTCGAATGCGGAAGCGAGTTCAGCAGCTCTAGCTACACCGACATTTCTTCAAGCGGCGAGCACCTCAGCAGCGAAGCCATTGAAGCACTTTCGTCTGCCAAACAGCCCAAAAGCAGTTCTTCAATAATCTCGGCAGGCATCCCTCACACTTATTCGTCATCGTCCGTCAAACAACCTAGCAGTTCGTCTTACGAGCCGCCCCTACAAGCGGGCATCCTCCCGCCGTACGAAGATTCTTCTTCAAGCGAAACGCCATCAAGCTCGTCCGAGGAAAAGTCTAGTAGCAGCGAAGCCGATATCCCAGATCCACGGATTATACCTGTCATAGACACGCTCAGCCCCCGCATCCACCTCTGCGAAGATCCAAACGATCCACGCTGCCTTATCGAAAGCATGGTGACGACATTCGAACAAGATGACATCCAAGCATGAATTTAGTCCTTTGCCTTACAGAACAGTGTAATTTACGTTGTACCTACTGCTATTACAAGGAATCGCAAGCGGACCGCAAAACGGTCATGGACGATGCAACCCTCGAGCAGGCCATCAAAATTGCCCTCGACCGCACGATATTCTTTAAGCAGTCGTACTTGAACATCACGTTCTTTGGGGGGGAGCCGCTTTTGCGAAGAGATGCTATTTATAAAGGTGTCGAATTCGCAAAGGCGGTTGTCGATGATGCGATGGATAGTGGCAAAATTTCCAAGAACTTCAGGTTGCAATTTGCGGTCAACACGAACGGTACGCTTTTTGACGATGAATTCTTTGATTTTTGCGAAAAGGAACATTTCCGCATTTATCTTTCCCTCGACGGGCCAGAAAAACATCACGACATCGCCCGACGCACTGTAAGCGGAACCGGAAGTTTCAAGGCAATCGAAAAGCACATTCCCCGATTTGCAAAACTCGGCGCAGTCGCATTGAGCACTGTTACACGCGCTCACGTCAGCACAATTTTCGAAAGTGTCAAATGGCTTCACGAACAAGGTTTCCAGAGCCTCACGACGAGCGTCGATTTTGACGGCAAATGGACAAGCGAAGATTTCGACAAGCTCGCCTTGCAATACCAGAAAATGGCTGAGTACTGGAGAGCATGCCGCGAGAAAGGCGACAAGTTCTTCCTTGGTACAATCCACGACAAAATAAAGATAACGCTCATAAATTCGCGATACAGATTGTATTCTTGCCATGTGTATAATGGCGCAATCGGCGTCGCGACAAACGGAAATATGTTCCCCTGCACGCGATTTATAACATCAAACCCAAACACCCATTACGTGCAGGGGAATGTATTCACAGGCTTTGACGAAAAAGCATGTGAAGAGATTCGTCAGTTCCTAGACAGCGACAAGAAAGAATGCGAAGGGTGCGACATCCGCTACCGCTGTTGCGCCCACGAATGCGCATGCACCAGCTTCTACACGACAGGAACAATTGAAGGCGTATCGCCCGAAGTGTGCACACACGAAAGAATGCTCGCAGATATTTGCGATACGCTGCTAGAGAAGATGGCACAAAACTAAAAGCAAACGCCCATCCCGGACTTAAATCGGGATGACAGCGCCAAAAGGGGGAACGGGACTCAGGGTGATGACAAAGAAGGATATCATCCTGGGTCCCTAATTATTTTAGCGAACTGAAATTTTACGGGAATAGACCTGCGAACGGCTCCTGGCCTTGACAATGTAAATTCCACTTTGGCCGCGTGTTTTCCAGAAGAAATCCTTGCCCGAAGCATTCGCTACGACATGACCGTTCAAGTCAAAGATTTCCCAACAAGCATCCACTGGAACAGACATCAGCACAGCGCCGTCCAGATGAGCAACCTTAATGCCCGCCGAATTTGCAAGACGGCGCTTGACAGCTTCAATCGAAGTTCTAGAAAGCGAAGAAGAATCCCCAACAGTAGCCGCCTTCGGATTATCAATTGCATCGACGACATTCACAAAAGCACCGCTCATCATTGACGTTCCAAACCAGGCAAGGAACTGGTCAAAATACATTTCATTGTGAAGCGTATCTTCGAGCGCTCCAGATTCATCCCTAGATTTTCCGAAGAAATCGCCTCCTTCATAGAACTTGCCCATTTCTTCACTGAATGCAATGCGGTCTTCTTTCTCGCCCACAGCCATTGCTGCTGTCGCCCACATGCCAATCGTCAAATGGCTATGTTCACTGCGGTAACGCCAAGTCGTCTTATCCTTGGAATTATTGAAATCAAACCACTTGTCATCAGCAGGCAACAGTTCGCCGGCATTTTCAATCTGGTAGAAGTTTGCCGCCTTAGCGCCACCCTTCGAATTGATAAACGTCAAGGCATTCTTGAGGAACGCCTTTGCGCGTTCTTCGTCAAACCAGATAGCGTCAATAGCGACACGCCACAAAATGCGAATGGCATCCTTGAAAAAGGCGCGGCTTTCAAAATAGGCATTGTAGCCAAGCCCCGCAGAACCAACCCAGCCACCTTCTGGAGTCATCCAATCCGGCACCATGCCCATGCTATAGCCCGGACTTTTAGAAATAATTTCATAGGACTTATCTACGACTGTATTCCAACGGTCTCCATTCGAATCAAACTTGGCAAAAATTTTGTACCAAGCCGGAGAGAAATAGCCCGGATTCACAAAACTATAGCCACCCCAGCCAGCGCCCGGAGCCAAAATTCCATCACTTGTAACCTGCTTGGAACTCCACATGCAATCAAGAATTTTCTGTGCATGCGTCTTATAGTCGGAGCCAAGCTTTGCCGAAGTGTAAGGTTGCCACTTGCCCGCAGAAACAAGCTTATCGGCAAAAATCAAGGTCAGAGCGACATCTTCTTCGGCATCGGAGGCAGCCCCCGTACCCGAAATTTTTCCTTCAGGATTCATTTGCCAGTTGTAATAGCAGCCGCCCCACATCGAAGAATTCGCTTCTTCCCAGATTTTATTAAACGAAGCCTGATCATTGGCATAAAGCGAGACAAGCATGCCATAACCGACACCTTCGCTCACGGCATCGCCCGGAGTTTCGCTTTTTGGACGGTGAATAAGCCCGGCACCTGCACTATACGGCTGGATATTTCGACGGATCAGCCCTTGCCAGGTACTATCGAGAGCCTTGTTCCAATAGGCTTCATCGACCTTTGGCTGCGCATTAGGCAAATCAAGGACTGCAAATGAAGTGGTGAATGCTGCCGCCATACAGAACGGCACAATACGAGAAATAAACATAAAACCTCCACACACCAATCAAATCCATTATATATTTAGAAATTCGGTAAAAAAAATGCAAGTAAAAAAAGCGAATCAACATTCCCCTTTACCATTCATTTAGCTTTTATCACACAAAAAAACGCCAAATAAACCCTTTATCATAAATTTTTCAAATAAGCATCATCCAAATGTACGCTTTGTTATATTTACGTTAGATGAAAACATTATTATCAATCCTATTACTTTGCGTCACGGCATTCTCTGCAAATCCAAAAATGCACGATACCGTTTTTGTGGAACAAATTGTCCGCGATACCGTTTACATTCCGATAAAACAAAAAACGGATACCATTTTCATAAAAAATGATATTCCCCAAGGCGTCACGCAAAAGAAATGTTGCGCACCGACAGAAGAGAACCCGCTCGGTCAAGATACAACAAAATATCTTCGCAACGACACAAACTATGCCCACCATTCCGTTTATCTTCATTTCGACATCATTTCGTTATTCCTGCTCGTGGGAGATTCTACACTGACTTCTGTTGGCGGGAACCTAGAAATTTCACCAAGCCGTAAAAATTCGCTTATGGTAAATTTCCGATACAGCAAGAAAATGCCTACCATTTCTGGAGACATGTTCAACGACATATACGAAGGATACATAGCACAGTACGACATTGGCTTTGGCTATCGACATTACTTCAGGTCTTCAAAATACAGCAGCTACATTGACGTCGGCGGAAACATTCTCATCCGCAAGCACGACTACGACAACACATGGGATGGAAAGAATTTAATCAACGAAAGGCCGCACAGCAGGCACGAAACAGCTTATTCATTCGCGCCCTACCTCCACCACGGTCACATCTTTAGAGGAAACATAAACGTATTCGGCATCGAATATGGACTCGCCTATAATTTTTCAGACAAAGAGTTGTTAAAAAAACAAATGACGTATATCACAGGCGGCGTCCAACTTGACTTTAGATTAAACTTTGGCGTGGGGATTTTCTAATGAAGTTCAATCGTATTGGTTTGATTTTTGCAGTATTTTTTGCAATTGCAATTAGTCCCGCATTGGGAGTGACCGACACGGTCTATGTCCAAAAAAGAATTACGGATACGCTCTATGTAGTATCTCCGCCGGACACGGTCTACATCCAGGAATCAAGCGTTCAGGCGCAATCAGCACCGGTAACGTACGAAAATACGGCCAAGCCAGCAAAGAACGAATTCATCACGGATTACAGCACGGACACCATTCCGCCGACAAACAAATTTTACATCGGTGGCGTAACGGCATTCACTTTAATTTCATTATGGTTCGGTGTGCCCATGTTTGATCTTGATTATGAAATAGAGAACTCGTTCAGAGGCTCGCTTGTATTTAATTTATCAGGAATATTCGAATTTTACGAATACTCATTACATCACGAAGATCCAACCTGGGAAGGATTTAGAAGCATCATCAGTCCAGGAGTCGGGTACCGCCAATACATGCTTACATTTATAACAAGCAAAGTCAACCCCAAAAAACTTCCCATAAAATTCAGAAACACCCCGTTAAACAGTCTTTCACTTTACCTTCAAGCCATGGCAAGCCCATCATTCAAACTCGCCTACGATAAGGCTTACAAAAAAGACGATTTTAAAAGCGGAAGCTTCGATGCTGGTTTTGCCGCTAGCGCCTCCTTTGGCACTGTATGGAATTTAAACAACATTCTCTGGGAATTTGGTTTTACATCAGGCTACCAATATTGGAGTGACAAGTCACGCAAATACCTCACCAAAGATCTAAACACGGGGAAAACCAAATACCGCTATCTCAATGGATGGTGCGCCAAGGGCTTTTTCATAGGAACCGACTTCAAGATTGGATTCTAACATGCGTAACACAATCATTTTTATTCTCGTCATCATCGCCTGCGCATTTTCCCAAGACCGAATCATAGATACGGTCTACACGGACTCGCACAAGGTAACATACGTTATTGACACGGCCAAGGCAACTTCACAACGCACGGAACTTAGCGCAGCATCCACGCCACAACAAGAAGCTCTCCCGCAACAAGAGGAAGTTGCAGACACATTCGGATTAAGCGCCCCACCCAACAATTCAAACAGAGTGACGCTTCTTTTGGTCGCACAAAGTTTAAGTTTTTCTTTAAGCTATGAACATTTATTCGCCGACTTCTGGAGTTTTGCTTTGCGATTCGGTTATGACGGATTCAACAGCAAGGACATTCGCGAGAACACAGACGCCGAAGGGACTATCCAAACATTCGCCATGCCGATAGCCCTGAGATGGCATTGGGGTCGCCGAAACATCGGCAGTTATAGCTACGTAGGCACCACAAGCGAAAACCACCACAAAAACAATCGTCAAGTAGAAGGTTTTATCCAGGCACAAATTGCCCCGATCTTATATAATGTCGATCTGCATCGAGACTCCAGTTCTTACAAACCGCAACTCGACCTAAATGAAAAAGAGTATGCGCTTTATTACACTCTTGGTTTTGGCTTCAATTACTGCTACGAACATTTCATTTTCAGCGTAGAAATGAACATCGGGACTTTTATGCAAAAGCCCAAATTCCAAGAGAACACACAAATTTACAAAAACAGATATGGCACAAGACTTTTGGACAAGACCATCGCCGAAAGCAGTCTTGCTATCGGCTGGATGTTCTAAGCGTTTTTAGAATCCCAGAACGGCTTCGGAGATTTCATTCGCTTCGTCAGAGCCGTCATCAGCACGGTCGGCATTGAACTCGCCCCAGCCCTCGCTCGTGCCGCAACCAACACCCACATCCATCGTAGACCACTTGAATACCGCATAAACGCGTTCAAAGCGTTCCAGGATTTCAGTCAAGATATCCTCGGGAGGTTCGTTTTCAACGATGAATGTGCCATCAATCGCGTACAGTTCAGATTGCGGTAGTTCCTCGAAACGGCATTCATATTCATCAGTCATGTATTCTTCAACAGAATACCACTCGCCAGAATCGATACTAGGCAATTCAGCCTCTGGAAAATGCTCCATAAACTGATTCCACAAAGCATCCAGATCCTCTTGAACACCTATGAAACGAACTAAGATTCTGCAATCCATACAACCTCCGTTTGGATTTTAATTTAGAAACATTTCAAGGGATGTAGTCCTCCCCCTCCTCTTAAGAATATAATTTATTTTTCTTTTGAAGAGAGCAAAAGACAAGAAACCCCGGCCAAAGACACGCAAAAGCGAATTTTGGCCGGGGTAAATATTATTTCAATCGTCCAACAACTTGCTTAGCGCTAGCCATGGCGCGAACCACAAGCGAAGCACCGTTAGCACAGTCACCGACTGCGTAAATGTTACGTGCAGGGTCTGGGATGATTGCCGTACGCGGCGTGAGTTTCAATCCCAAGTCGTTCACGAGGCCTTCAGCCGGAACGCCTGTGAAGCCCATGGCGAGCACGACCAAATCAGCTTCGATGATTTCCGTGGAATTCGGAACTTCATTCGGCTTGAGCGGCTTGCCGAGCGGAGACATATCCCATTCGACACGGACAGCTTCGACACCAGCCACGTGACCGTCCTTGACAATAAACTGCTTGGACGAAACATTCCAGCGACGTTCGCCGCCTTCGTGGTGTGCGTAGCTTGTGCGCAGCAAGTACGGCCAATCCGGCCACGGCGTAGAGGGTGAACGAGTCTCAGGCGGCTTCGGCATGAATTCCACCTGGAGAACGCTCTTGCATCCTTCACGGATTGCTTTACCCACGCAGTCGTTACCCGTATCGCCACCGCCAATGATCAAGACTTTTTTGCCCTTGGCATTGTACTTTTCCGGATCATTGCAATCAGGCATTTCGGCACCGTGCAAGTAATCGAGAGCGAGGTAAATGCCTTCGGCTTCGCGGCCCGGGATTTTCAAGTCGCGGGCGTTCGGCGTACCAATGGCGAGGAATGTGTAATCGAAATTGCGGTGGATGTATTCAGCAGAAATATCCTTGCCGATTTCAGTATTGCAAACAAACTTGATGCCAGCAGCTTCGAGAAGAGCTACGCGGCGATCAATCACCTGCTTTTCAAGCTTCCAGTTCGGAATGCCGTAACGCAGAAGTCCACCCGGCTTTTCGTGCTTTTCATAAACGGTCACGGCAAAGCCTTTTCGACGGAGCGCTTCGGCGGCAAACAAGCCCGCAGGGCCAGCGCCAATCACGGCGGCGGTCTTTCCGTTCGGTTCAGCCGTCGGGAGGCTCACCCAGCCTTCTTCGAAGGCTGTTTCGATCATGAACTTTTCGACCTGACGGACCATCACAGCATCGTCATTCAAGTTACGTGTGCAGCAAGATTCGCAAAGAGCCGGACAAACGCGTCCCGTGAATTCCGGGAAGAAAGCCGTCTTGCTAATGATATCGTAACCTTTGTGAATGTCGCCTGCGGCAACCGCTTCGTTAAATTCAGGAACGAGGTTTCCGAGCGGGCAACCTGCGCCATGGCAGAAAGGCACACCGCAATTCGAGCAGCGGCCGGCCTGAGCCACAATTTCAACGGCAGTCAGCGGGCGTTCAACTTCTTTTACGTCCTTGACACGTTCATCAACCGGACGGTAAACATCTTGTATTCTCTGTACTGTTTCCATTATATCCTCCGTACCGGTTTACTTCTGAGTGTGCATAGCTAAAGCGTGACGGTATTCAACCGGGAATACCTTTACAAATTTCGGACGGGCATCGTTCCAGTCTTCGAGAATGCGCTTGCCCTTTGCAGAACCAGTAGCTTCGACGTGCTGCTTGATGATGTCGAGGAGTTCCTTTTCGCTTTCCGTTCCCGGAAGCACACTTTCGAGGTCCACAGAATCCACGTTGCAGCTCAAGTCAAAGTGACCCGTTTCGTCGTAGACGTAAGCGAGACCACCCGTCATACCGGCAGCGAAGTTCACGCCCACGCGACCGAGCACGACCACGCGACCACCCGTCATGTATTCGCAACCATGGTCACCCACGCCTTCAGAAACGAGAAGCATACCGGAGTTACGGATACCGAAGCGTTCGCCAGCGAGACCGTTGATGAACACCTTACCGCTTGTACCACCGTAACCGATGACGTTACCAGCGATGACGTTGTCTTCGGCCTTGAACGTTGCGTTGTGCGGCGGGCGAACGATAATCTTACCACCGCTGAGTCCCTTAGCCATAAAGTCGTTGACTTCACCTTCAAGGTCAAGCGTAACACCCGGAGCGAGGAATGCACCGAAGCTCTGGCCGGCAACACCCTGCAAATGAATCTTGATCGTATCTTCCGGGAGACCCTTTGCACCGTAGAAGTCATCCACGTAGCCGGAGGTTTCAGTACCGACCGTGCGGTCCGTGTTGTGGATCATGGCGCAAAGTTCCACCGACTTGCCTTCCTTGAAGGAATCCTGCACGAACGGGAGAATTTCGCGGCGGTCAAAGTTGACGAGTTCTTCGGGTTCATAATTTTCATCGAAGGACTTGCAACCTTCAACAGTCTGGAAGACCTTGCTAAAGTCGAGGTGCTTTGCCTTGTAGAATTCAATAGCGTGGTTTACATCGAGCAAGTCGCTACGGCCGCAGGCTTCATGGAGGCTCTTGAGACCGAGGCTTGCGAGGATTTCACGGACTTCGTCGGCAATGAAGAACAAGAAGTTCTTGACGTATTCCGGCTTGCCCTTGAAGTGCTTGCGGAGTTCCGGATCCTGCGTGGCAAGGCCCATCGGGCACTGGTTCGTATGGCAGCGGCGGTCCATAATGCAACCGAGCGATACGAGCAAGTTCGTGGCAAAGCCAAATTCTTCGGCACCGAGGAGAGCGCCAATCACGACGTCACGACCGGTCTTGAGCTGACCATCGACCTGGAGCTTCACGCGACCACGGAGGTTGTTCAAGACGAGAGTCTGTTCAGCTTCAGCAATACCAAGTTCCCACGGAAGTCCCGCATGCTTAATGGAAGTGAGCGGAGATGCGCCCGTACCGCCATCGTGACCAGAGATGAGAACGACGTTTGCGTGAGCCTTGGCAACACCGGCAGCAATCGTACCGACACCGACTTCAGACACGAGCTTCACAGAAACACGAGCCTTCGGGTTGGAGTTGTGCAAGTCGTAAATGAGCTGAGCCAAGTCTTCGATGGAGTAAATATCGTGGTGCGGCGGCGGAGAAATGAGCGACACGTTCGGGATGGAGTGACGCACGCGAGCCACAAATTCGTTCACCTTACGAGCAGGGAGCTGACCACCTTCACCCGGCTTTGCACCCTGAGCCATCTTGATCTGCAAATCCTTAGCGTGACGGAGATAGTCGATCGTCACACCGAAACGACCAGAAGCGATCTGGCGAATAGCAGAGCTGCGGATTTCACCGTTCGGCCCCGGAGTATTGCGATCCGGGTCTTCACCACCTTCACCGCAGTTGCTCATGGCACCCACGCTGTTCATGGCGATAGCGATTGTTTCGTGAGCTTCCGGGCTCAAGGAGCCAAGGCTCATAGCGCCAGCGACAAAGTGCTTGACGATGCTTTCACGAGATTCGACTTCGGAAATGTCAATCGGAGTCGTTTCCTTGAACTTGAAAAGGCCGCGGAGCGTTGCTAGGCGTTCGGACTGATCGTCAATGAGCTTGGAGTAAGCCTTGAACTTTTCGTAATCGCCCATCTGCACGGCCTGGCGGAATGCAGCGATGGACTGCGGAGTCCACAAGTGGCGTTCGCCTTCGCTGCGATAGCGGTACTGACCGCCTTCCTTGAGGACGCTGCTAGCATCGGCAAGAGCGATATGGCAACGAGCGTCGATTTCCTGAGCGATTTCCTTGAGACCGATACCTTCGATGCGGCTTGCAGTACCCGGGAGGTACTTGTCGATAAATTCGCGGTTGAGACCGACGGCTTCGAAAATTTGAGCGCTGCGGTAGCTGCGGAGCGTAGAGATACCCATCTTGGACATGATCTTCAAGAGGCCCTTGTCCACAGCCTTGATGTAGTTGGCCGCTGCCGTGACCGGGTCCACATCGAGTTCGCCGGTATGGCACATGTTCGTAATGCTTTCGAGAGCGAGGTACGGGTTGATGACCGTTGCACCATAGCCGAGCAAAAGGGCAAAATGCATGACTTCGCGAACTTCACCAGACTGCACAATCAAACCGATTTCAGGACGGACACCAGCTTCGACGAGCGAACGGTTCACGCAAGCGGTTGCCAAAAGCGACGGCATCGGGACATAGCCCCAATCCACATTCTTGTCGGAAAGGACGATGATGTTGAAGCCGTCCTGCACAGCGCGGATAGCGTCGCCAGCGAGCTTCTGCAAAGCTTCTTCGAGAACTTCGCCATTGCCGCCAATCGGGAACTGCATCTTAAGGACTTTAGCCTTGAAGCTCTTGTCACCAATGTTTTCAAAACGGCGGATTTCGTCTTCGGTTACAACCGGACGCGGAATCTTGATGAGGTGAGCCTGTTCCGGAGTTTCTTCGAGAATGTTGCCGTGGTTACCGATGTAGGTCGTAAGGCTCATCACGAGTTCTTCACGAATCGGGTCAATCGGCGGGTTCGTCACCTGTGCGAACAGCTGCTTGAAGTAGTTGAACAGCGGCTGCGGCTTGTCAGAAAGCACGGCGAGAGCGGCGTCGTTACCCATGGAGCCGAGCGGTTCTGCACCAGTCTTTGCCATCGGCTGCAAAATCACGCTCAAGTCTTCGGCAGAGTAGCCAAAGCGCTTCTGCTGGATAAGCAAATCAGCCGGGACATCAGACGGATTGATTTCGCTGAAGAGGCCACGAACGCTCATCTTGTTTTCGGCAACCCAGCGGCGGTACGGCTTGCTGCGGGCGACGAGAGCCTTCATTTCCGCATTCTTCAAGATGCGGTGGTTTTCAATATCGAGGTAAATGATTTCACCCGGTTTTAAACGACCCTTTTCTTCAACCTGGTCGTCGTCGATGTCGAGCACACCCGTTTCGGATGCCATGACAAACAAACCGTCTTTACATAAAGTGTAACGTGCCGGACGGAGACCGTTGCGGTCCAAAATGGCACCTGCGTTCACGCCGTCGGAGAATGCGACGGCTGCCGGACCATCCCACGGTTCCATCAACATGGATTCGTATTCGAAGAAACCACGCACATCGCGGCCGAGGTAATGCTTTGCACCCCAAGCCTGCGGCATCATCATGAGCATCGCGTGCGGGAGGCTACGGCCTGCGGCCACCAAAAGTTCAAACATGTTGTCGAGGCTAGCGGAGTCGCTCTGGCCTGCGGCAATCAGCGGCAAGCACTTCTGCAAATCTTCGCCAATGCGGTCGCTCTTGAGGTACGGTTCACGAGCCTTGAGGCTGTTCAAGTTTCCGCGGAGCGTATTGATTTCGCCGTTGTGAGCGAGGTAGCGGAACGGATGGGCCAAAGGCCAGGTCGGGAACGTGTTGGTCGAATAACGCTGGTGGACAAGCGCAATAGCACTTTCGAAATCGTTATCCTTCAAATCCTTGTAGAAACCTTCGATCTGCGTTGCAAGCAAAAGGCCCTTATAGACAATCGTCTTGGAGCTGCAAGAGCAGATGTAGAGGTTTTTGACAGACTTTTCGATCAAGCGGCGGAGCACAAACAGCTTGATTTCGAATGCTTCGTTCGATTCGAACTTTGAGCCGTCAAAAATGTACTGACGGATGTGCGGAAGCGTTTCGCGAGCCGTGTGACCGATGGCGGACGGATCCACCGGAACTTCACGAATCTTGACGACCGGAGCACCTTCAGCTGCGGCAAGCTTTTCAATTTCAGCATCAGCAGAATCGGCAGCCACCGTATTTTCGACAAAGACCATCGCCACGCCGTAACGGTTCGGAAGATCATTGTAGATCTTGTGGAAGAACTTGTGCGGCATCGAAAGCAGAAGGCCGGCACCATCACCCGTTTCCGGGTCGCCACCCGTTGCACCACGATGGAGGAGGCGCTTTAATACGGTGATACCCTGGACAACAATCTGGTGAGAAGCGATATTATTTATATTGGCGACCAAGCCGACGCCGCAGGCGTCATGTTCGTTGGCTGGATCGTAAAGAGCTTGTGCTTGCATAGAAATCCTTTTTAGTTTTTGCGCCCTATATGCAAAAACTGTGCCAACTCGCTACAAAATGCGTAAACCCCGCTTCAATTCATGAAAAAGCGGTTAAAAATGTAAAAGAAGGAATTTTATGTAGAAAATAACGCAAGATCGCCGCCGCCTAGATTTACAATTTCTGAAATTAAATTTCGAATTTTTACAAAATACGTAAATCCAAATTTGAGCCATTCGCTCTTGTTAGACTTCTTTGAAAATTGCGTAATATCTTTTCGAATTATTTATTTTCCAATTTCATCTTTTCTGTCTAAAAATGCATTTTTTAAGTATCGCTGGTGTTTTCAGGTCTATTTTTACATTTCTAGCTAAAAGATTATCGTATATAAATACTGTTTTTTCGCAAAAAACGCCTTCAGAATCATAAAGTATCGAAAATTTAAGTTTTATAACAGATTTGTAGACAAAAATTGGAAAATGAACGCTGATTAAAAATTTTAAATTTGGCGCCATGATTAATTTTATTAAGTCTATTTACTCCGGTTTGTGCATTGGACTCGGCGGAACGGTTTACCTTTCTTGCGACAATAAGATCCTCGGGTCGTTCTTGTTCGGCCTCGGACTTTTTACGATTTTGAATTTCGGCTTCAACCTTTTTACAGGCAAGGTCGGCTATTTCGTCAATAACAAGATTAATTACTGGGGCTTTTTGGGAACAGTCTGGCTCGGGAATTTTGTCGGAACTTTCGTTTTCGCAAAGTTGATGGCGGCGACTCGCTATGGTGCGGCACTTCAAGCGAAAGCAAATGCTCTTTGCGTCATCAAGGACGGTGATGGCTTTGCAAGTTTGCTTGTGCTCGGGATTTTCTGCGGGATGCTCATGTTCATCGCCGCGGACGGCTACAAGACCGTTGAAAATCAGGTCGGTAAAGTATTTATCGTGTTTCTCCCGGTAATGGTCTTTATCTTGAGTGGTTTCGAGCACTGCATTGCAGACATGTTCTACTTCTCGCTTGCAGGCGATTTTTCAATGACCATGCTCAAGGCTCTTGTCGCAATTACAATAGGCAATTCCATTGGCGGCGGACTCATCCCGCTCATGCAAAAGCTGAACGCCAAGTCCGCGAAAGCATAAATTACCTCACGGCATCAAATTATAGGCTAAAACATCACCCTATAAGGAATTTGTTTGTCAAAGCGGCGGCCTTTCAAATCGAAATAGCCATTGTGAACCGGGACATCAATCTTGCGGGCCACACGATTGGAACCAGGAATCGCAACTGAGCTTGTATCCGCCTTGCCAAATTTGATGTTCCCGACAAGCGTTTCGCTACCGAGACCTTCAGCGGTCAGGTAAAAATCCTGTACGCCTTTGAGTTTAGGCAAGTTCGAACATTTCACGTCATTCCACTTGGAATCGCCAGCGGCAGGCAATTCGCACTTGGAAATCACATCACCTTTTTTGCTTTCGGTGCGAAGCGATAGTGTGCCGCCAGCGCTATTTTTCACCTGGACACTCACGCCAACATCTACGATAGAGTCGGTAATCACGTTTTCAAAAATGGCATAGCCGCCGTCCTTAATCGCAAATTCATCCTTATCGGTGAGGCGTACACGAATGCCATTGTCAAAGCCATTCGCCGGAATCGTATCGCGGATGATGCGCAAAAAGTCGAGACGGTCGAGTTCTGCGTAATGCTTGCCCTTCGTGATTTCAATGAAGTTCGAACCGCGTTTGAGCTTTGTCGGGATGTACACGACGGATTTTTCCGGGAAATCGCTCCATGCGCCGGTCAGCGGCAGTTCAACTTCACGAGTTTTGCCATTGATGTCCACGAAATGCGAACTGCCGTTTGCGCCATCTTCGGTCCAGTTGTTGTCGTAACGGTAACGGATAAGGTAATCGCCCGCCTGCGGGATAATCATCGGCAAACGAATCTTGCTATCGTCATAATTGATGTAAGCACAAAATTCTCCGTTCGAAGCCTTGGAACTGCTAGAAATATCGACATGCGTGAGGATGCCGTGTTCCGCTTCGGCGCTCAGATAACGCCCCATAAATGGCTGACCAAGTTCCGGCCAGTTGTCGTCCGTCCACACGATATCGCGCACTTGTATGTAAGAATTGCCACCGTCATTTTTATCGTAATAATGGTTCACAAAACGCTGACGGTTCACGTCTTCGAAAGCTTCTCCGCCCGCAGGCCCGTAATAGCGACCATAGCGACTCAGAAGAATCGTGCCACCGCCATCCAGGAGCGCCTTGCCCGAACGGTCTACATAGCCGCCGTTAATGCGGTTGGAACGCCCGACGGTCGTCTTGTAAGAATTGTTTTCAAGATCCGCGCCCTTCTTGCAGCAATTGTCCCAAGCGGTAAAGAGGAAGTACTTGCCGTTGTGTTCAATGAGGCTTGCGCCTTCGACACCTGCCCCACCGCGGTTGGCAATGTTCTGCATTTTAGCGCCGTCTTTCACCTTGCCCGTTTTTTCGTCCAGTTCGAGAATGTGAATGCCCGTACCCCAGGAGCCAAAAGCCATCCAGACTTTTCCATCGAGGTCCTTGAGCACCGCCGCGTCAATGGCGTTGTACGAATCGCTCTTAACCGTGTGAATCACCTCACCCTGGTCCGTCCATCCGTATCCAGGCTTTGTCGGGTCGATTTCCTTACTTGACATGAATCCCATGCCCGACGAGCGGATGCCCATCTCGGAACCGCAATAGTACATGCGGTATTCACCGCCGATGTAATGAATATCCGGCGCCCAGATGTCAATCATGTTCGGAGCGTATTTGTAAAGCCACTTCGAGAACTCGGGCATGGCGGGGTCGCCATTTTTCCAGTTCAAAGCATCCTCGGAGAACTGCATGAGCATGTGGTTATCCGTCGTCGCAAGCGCGTAGCCATCTTCATAGCGGATAATGTCCGGGTCATGGCCTGCCCAGCGGGTTTCCTTGGCAAACCAATCGGCAGCAAACGAAATCTCAAGCGAGAGGCCCGCAAAAACGAACGCAAAGGTGCAAATTCTGGAAAAACGAATCATACGACTCCTTCATCCACACACCAGCATACACTACATAATCTAAATATTCAAAAGCCCTTTTGAAACAAATTTATTGGAAAAATTCCATTACAGTCATACAAAAAAAAACAGCACCATCGTAAACGAAAGTGCTGCTTTCAGTAAAAACAATCCTAGATTTTCTACTTCACGGTCATCTGGAACTTCTTATCGCCTGCGTTGACCTGATAATAGCCCTTGAAGCCGCGGAACTTGGCTTCGCCATTTTCGTCGGCAGTTGCATAGAGATCCGTTGTCCAGACCTTGTGCCACAAGTCGTACACACGCTTTGCGGCAGGCTTTTCGCGGCCGTCAGAAGCAATCATGCCGCCGTTCTTGACCCAGTGACGGTTGTCCCAGAAGCCCCAGAACACGATACCGTTCACAGCAGGATGGCTAAATGCCGTACGGAGGAAGGTTTCGAACTTTTCGGCCTGGACTTCTTCGGTATCGTTCATCCCCATCTGCCAGTCGCCCACGTCAAATTCAGTGACCTTGATCGGGAGGCCGAGAGAAGCGAGCTTGTCCAAGCGTTCCTTGATAAGGCCCGGCACAACCGGACGCAGACCAAAGTGGCACTGCACACCGATGCCCATCACAGGCACCTTGCGTTCGAGCATACCCTTGATCAAGCCATAATAGCGATCCGTTTCGCCAGCAGCCACGACGTTGTAATCGTTGATGTAAAGGAAAGCACTCGGGTCAGCCTTGTGCGCCCAAATGAAGGCACTGTCGAGAATGCCCCAGCCGCACTTGTTGAACGTCCAGGATTCGTGAATCGGTTCGTTCCACACGTCATATTCGGTAATCTTGCCCTTGTATTCCTTGAGGTCGCGATTAATGCGGGCCTTGAGCTTTTCGGCCATTTCTTCACAGCTACCCTTGTTGCTGTAATGCTTGTCAAAACCGTAGCCCTGATGGCTCCACATGAGCGCGTGACCGCGAAGCTTCCAATGATTCTGGGCGGTGAAGTCCGTGTATTCCTTCATTTCATCACGCTTGATCTTGCCCTTCTTTGGTTCATATTCCGGCCACTTGAACTGGTTTTCAGAAACGCCGTGCCAGAAGTACTTCTTGGCGGCATTGCGGTACCAATTTTCAGTGCTATCCTTGGTATCGTAGAGTGCAAGCGCAGTACCGAACGGGAACGAATGACGCAACAACTTCACGTGAACCTTTTCGCCCGGATTTGCCTTGACCGTGAAATCCACCTTGCGGAGGCTATCGATACGGGCATCGGCATTGTTATACCAGGACGGGTCAGACATTTCGTCCATCTTCTCGACTTCGACATCATCGAGCTGGATCCAGCCCTTCTTGAGGCCAATCTGGAACGTAATGTTGTTGAGGCCATACCCCTTCTGGTCGGCAAGGAAAATCATTTCATAAGTCTGCCACTTGTCCGTCAAGTCAAACGAAGCGCTTTCTTTTTGGCGGTAGTCTGGAGGGCCGCCCTGCACCACGGAATTGATAGGCATATTGCCTTTTGCCTTGAATGTGAGCTTATAAAAACCAGAATCAGCAAGCCACTTGGGCGGCTGGAGCTGCAAGCCCCACCACGGATTCGGCAAGTCCTTCACCACGACCTTAGCGCCCTGGGATCCATCGACACCGAGTCCCTGCACGGCAATTTGCGATTCGGCTACAGCTGGACCATCAGGATTGTTCCACAGATACCAGCCGCCGTCACCATACTCCATATCACCATTATTCAACTGTGCAAAAGACGGCACAGAAAGCGCCATGGCAACGGTCGCCGCAATCGCAAGAGCTTTCTTATTCATAAAATTCATGAGGACACCTCGGTTATAATTCTACGGGCTTTTATTTTCAGGTTAAATATATACTCAACGACCTTTTTTCGGGCGATTTAGGGCATATTTTAGGCCGACTATAACACAAATGAGATAAAAAGTGTAACAAGTGTATCAAAGGATAAATTCATCCATCATTTTGAAGTCCCCCGCCCCAATACTTAAAAATTACGGAATTTCAACGAGATATTGTTCTTCAATATGCATGTTTTCATATTTTTCTCTTTTATCCCTATACCATCCTGTATAATGGTAAAGAGTGTCATTTGAACCATCAAACACAATCGGCTTCATTTTACTCCAATCAATATTATAATTCAACCGATCTCTATATTTTGCAGTATCAGTTCCCAAATATACCTGTGTTAGCAAAACAGAGCGAAAATAGGCATCCATATTAATAGTCTTTTTCTCTAATAAAATACTACGCCCCGTTACTTCACTTTTCAGAAATACTTCCACATTAACTTCACCTCTCAAAATGTATCTACAACAAAACACATCCGCAGCAGGAAATATAACATTACAAAAGCCTTGCCAAAATCTTTTTATCACCTTTTGAACAGCACCATTTTCATCCTCTTCAATCATCAACAATATAGGAACATCAGCAGTATCTCCATTAAACCGATACACCAACGTATAATCAGAGGTTTCACCGAGATCATAATTATTTTTTCGATCACTATCACTATCAAGAAGACCCATCATAAAAATTCTTTCCGCATTGTTATAATAACTAAAACACGACGAAAGCAAAAATGGCAGAATCCCAATCATTATATATTTAAACATTAGATATCTATTCCTTATCCTAGCAACAATAAATATAAATTAATATTAATTTCACCAATAAACAAAAAACGACATTTTGTCTATTTCCTAGGCTACATAGACTCTACAAAACGAACACTTGTAAAATTTAGTACGACTATCGAGGAATAATTATCTATTTTATAGCCATGCATTACAAACCTTATCGCGATTTACTTTTGGAGCTTTTCCCCAATTACCTCAAGGTGCGCAAGCTCCCGCTGAATGGCGGCATGAGCTGCCCGAACCTCGATGGAACCAAGGGATTTTCGGGATGCAGCTACTGCAACAACCGCAGCTTCAGCCCTGTCTTTGACGAAGCTAAAGTCTCGATTCAGGAACAGCTCGAAAAGTACGTTCCGAAGCTTCGCGACAAGTACCCGAATGCGGGCATCCTCGCCTACTTGCAGCCGTACACGAATACGCACGCGCCGCTTGAACATCTGCGCGAAATCATCGATCCGATTATTAAGCATAAAGAAATTGCAGGGCTTGCGATTGGTACACGCCCAGATTGCCTTGAAGACGAAAAGATTGAATACCTTGCGGAACTCAACCGCAAAAAGCCGATTATCGTTGAAATCGGGCTCCAGACCGCAAACGACTTGACGCTCGCGGGCATCAATCGCAGGCATACGCTTGCGGAATTTGAAGATGCCGTAAAGCGCTGTCAGGCCGCTGGTCTCACCGTCACGACGCACGTGATTGTTGGGCTTCCCGGCGAAAAGATGGAAGACTTTAAGCACACGGCACAAGTCGTTCACGATTTAAAACTTGCAGCAGTCAAGATCCACCCGCTGCACATTGTCGTGGGCACGGTCATGGCGCAAGATTTTGCCAATGGCGAAGTCAAATTGCTTTCGTTCGAGGAATACTGCGAAGCGGTTGCCGAGATGATCAAGATTATCGGCAAGGATATCGCAATCGAACGTTTCAGCGGCGAAAGCCCAAGCGAACTCTTGATTGCACCGAACTGGTGCGGAGAACGCGACAAGATCATTGCTACAGTCGAAAAATTGTTAGATAGTCATTAGCAATAACGAGATGGCGATTCCGGCTCGGAGGCCGGAATGACAATGACGCCTGAGCAAGAAATAACTGGATTCGTCGCTTCGCTCTGAATGACGAAGACGTAAAAAACGAGAGGGGAAAATGAAACGTATTGAAGATTACATTATTGCTGTTCCGGACTTTCCAAAGCCGGGAGTTTTGTTCCGTGACATCACGGGAATTTTGAGCGATCCCGATGGGCTGAAGCTCACGCTTGATGCATTCTATAAAACGTTTGAAAATGTTGATTTTGACGTTGTCGTAGGTCTCGAAGCGCGCGGATTTTTATTTGGAGTTCCGATTGCAGAACACTTTCACAAGCCGTTTGTCCCTGAACGCAAGAAAGGCAAACTCCCCCGCGAAACCGTAGAAATCACTTACAATCTCGAATACGGAACCGCCTGTATGGAAGTCCATAAGGATGCGATAAAGCCGGGGCAACGCGTTGTTATCGTCGATGACTTGCTCGCCACCGGTGGCACTGCAAAAGCAGCGGCCCATCTCGTAGAAAAAATGGGCGGCAAAGTTGAATGTTTTGCATTTGTCATTGAGCTTGCTGGCCTTAAAGGCCGCGAAGTTCTTGATGGCTATCGTGTAGAATCGCTGACAAAGTTTTGACCTTAAACGGCGAAATTTTGTTAAAAATCGTCAAATTAGGCATTCTAGCGCCATTTTCATTCCATTCGTCATAAAAAATTTACTTAAGGGGTAAAAACAGGTTTTCTTTTTACCTTATATTTAGTATTTTAATCGTCAAGAAGGACTTTTTTAACAAAAGGACATTCAAGATGAAACATATCAAAAAGCTTTTAGCCATAGCGCTTACATTCGCAGCGTCTATTTACGCGGCCGAACGCGTCTACTTGGCCCCCATTAGCGCCGTCGGTATCAACGAAAACATCGGCATCGCTGCAGAAAAGCTCATGAACGCCTACATTGACGAAAACAATCGTTATGTACTCATCAGCTATTCCGAAGAAGATTCTATCAAAGTCGGTGACCGCGAATCCATAAATAAGAAGGCAAAAGAAAAGAACTGCACCAAGTTCATCATGGCCGAATTTACACGTCTTGGCGAGAATGTCATTACATCATTCAAGCTCTACAACGTAAACAGCGAAGTTCCCGTTTGGAGCGACCGCCTCAAGGCCAACAATCCCGAAGATATCGACCCGATTGTCCAGCGCGTAGCCCGTAATATCGGCACCAGCCAAAAAGCGACTCGCGACAACGACATCTATACCGTCACTCAACAAGAAACAAAAACGCCTAAAAAGAAAGGCATCAACACATACGGCGGCGTCAAAGTTATCGGCACACTCCCGCTCAACCCAGATCCAATGCTTGATGCAGGACTTGGTATTTTCCTGTTCTGCGACGCCAAAGATTACTTTTTCAACGCAGAAGCTTCTATAGTCAACATCGGCGAAGCTTCCGACAGGCCCACGCTTGCAAATATCATGCTTTCCCTGATGTACCCGTTTGGAACTTCAAGCACATCTCCGTTCATCGGTGGCGGCCTCGCATTCGGCTATAGAGAAGGCGTTATCAAAGACAACATTAATGATGTAAAAGCCGAAACGTCGGGCTTGTCATTGGAAGCTGGCGGTGGTGTTGTTTTCAACAGAGCTAGCCGCGTTATGGCAATCGCGCAAGTCAATTACTTTGTCGACTTTTTCACAACACCGTTTTTTGAAGCTAAAAAAGATACAAAGGGAAACTCTGCCGGTATCAAAAAGAACCATTACATGAACGGATTCAAGTTTAGCCTTGGTCTTGCTCTCGGTGTGTAAAAATGAAATCAAGGGTACTCTCATATTTGCTAATCGCATCTGCGTCATTAAGCTTGACGGGATGTTTTTGGGGACAAACCCATATTACGGCTAGTGAGTACTCTTCTAAGCCCTACGAAATCTATAAAGACGGCGAACACATTTGCACAATGCAATCCGATAACGATTGCACCATCTCTAAGCATGGCGCTTCAACATCAGCAGGAATACTCGAAGCATACCAGGACGGTCAAAAAGTCGGAACCATAAGAATCAAACGGCAAGTCACATTCTCCTCGCTGCTCTGGATTCCGCTCACCTACGGACTTTCGTACTGGCTTTACAGAGCTTACCCAAGCAATGTCGAAATTCCTGTTTACCCATTGTATAAAACCACCAACAACGGGAATGCAGGCAGTTCATGGGATGATCCTTTGCCCACAGAAAAGAGCGTCTGGGACTAACAAAATACTCTAAAAATTTTTATCTTTTGCCGAGAAATCATAGCCGATTTCCCGGCTTTTTATTTGAGGTTTACAATGGCTAAGAAGAAAGATACCCAGACTAACATGTGGACGGGCCGTTTTGCGAGTGGCATGGCTCAGAGCATGGTCGATTTAAGTTTCAGCTTGCAGTTTGATGCAGAACTCATCGAAGAAGATATCGAAGGGAGCATCGGACATGGCAAGGGTCTTGTGGAATCTGGAGTTCTTTCGAAGGCCGACTACAAGAAGATTTGCGATGGCCTCAAGAGCATTCTCGACGACTACCACGCCGGCAAGAATCTCTGGTGCGATAGCGACGAAGACATCCACATGGCCGTGGAACGCGT
The DNA here is from genome assembly GCF_002210345.1 of Fibrobacter sp. UWB4. Taxonomy (NCBI): domain Bacteria; kingdom Pseudomonadati; phylum Fibrobacterota; class Fibrobacteria; order Fibrobacterales; family Fibrobacteraceae; genus Fibrobacter; species Fibrobacter sp. UWB4. The sequence continues at coordinate 1,171,907 of NZ_MWQI01000001.1, forward strand.
ACTCACCGAACGCATCGGCGCACTCGGCAAGAAGATTCACACAGGCCGTAGCCGCAATGACCAGGTCTGCACGGACTTCAAGCTTTACATGCGTCACCGCGCTGCAGAAATCCGCCAGCTCGAAATTGAACTTATGGAAACGGTTTTGGACCTTTCCAAGAAGTACTTTGGCAAGATGATGCCGGGCTACACGCACTTGCAGCAGGCACAGCCGATTTACTTTAGCCATTACCTCATGAGCATGTTCTTTGCCGTGAGCCGTGACGTGAAGCGCCTCGACAACTTCCTCGAATTGCATAGCCAGCTCCCACTTGGCAGTGGCGCCATGGCTGGTTCTGCATTCCCGTACCACCGCGCACTCGTTGCCGAAGCCCTTGGCTTTAAGGACGTAAGTCCGAACAGCATTGACGCCGTAAGCCATCGCGACATGATGCTCGAATTCAACGCCGACCTCGCCATCATCGCAAACACGATGAGCCGTTATGCCGAAGACTTTGTGAACTGGAGCTCTAGCGAATTTGGCTACCTCACATTGCACGACGCATTCTCCAGCGGTTCTTCGATGATGCCGCAGAAGAAGAATCCGGACTCCATGGAACTTATCCGTGGAAAGTCTGGCCGCATGCTCGGGAACTTCACTGCACTTTACACGCTCGCGAAGGGCGCCCCGCTCAGCTACAGCCGCGACTTGCAAGAAGACAAGGAACCGGTCTTTGACAGTGTCCACAACGTGAAGGTGATTCTCCGCGTGATGAAGGAAGCTTTGGAAACCGCACGATTCAACTTTGAAACGATGCACTCGAAGATGCTCCCGGCACTCCTTGCTACCGATCTTGCAGATTTGCTCGTGGAAGCAGGCGTTCCGTTCCGCGACGCCCACCACGTCGTGGGAAGCCTCGTCGGCGATGCAGCACGTGCAGGCAAGCAGTTTACGGAACTTTCTGACGAGGCTTGGGCCGCCGCAGGCGTCCCGGACGTCGCCAAGATGAAGAAGACGCTTACGTTCGAATACAGCATAAGCAAGCGCAACATCGAAGGCGGTACAGGTCCGAAGTCCGTGAAGCAGCAGTTCACGAAAGCCGCCGCCCTCCTCAAGAAGCTCAAGAAGTAAGAGGGTCTGTGTAAGGTGATCCCGCCCCGGAACTAGTCCAAGGTGACAAGGTGGCAGGCATGACTGCTGAACGAGATGTGACTGGACCCTTCGCTTTGCTCAGGGTGACAAGATTGTTGTTCAGAATGACAAGTTCTATTTAAAATGCCGCGCAATTAATGCGCGGCATTTTGCATACTTTTATAATAAAATAGCAAGGCGTAGCGTACTTAAACGTACGTGAGCCTTGCCGAGAGGAAGTAATGCGAAGTTTATCGGCGAATTTTACACCTTGAGTTCGCCAGCGTCGATAGAATCCCATGCCGGAATCGCTTCGATAGCCGGACGGACTTCTTCCGTAACGAACTTCACGACCTGTCCCGGAGCGCGACCCACGAACTTGCGGAGGTCGAGGATTTCCTTGAGCTTTTCTTCGGTAATGCCGAGCTTCTGGAACTTTTCGTTCTTCAAGACACGTTCGAGCAAGTCGTTGTCCTTGCCCTGTTCCTTCACGACCTTGCCAGCTTCCATGGACATCACGCGGATTTCTTCGTGGAGTTCCTGACGGTCGCCGCCATTCTTCACACCTTCCATGATGATGTTTTCAGTTGCCATGAACGGGAGTTCGGCCATGATGCGCTTTTCGATAACCTTCGGATAAACAACGAGACCGTTCGTGACGTTTTCAGCGATGATGAGCATGGCGTCCATAGCGAGGAATGCTTCAGGAATTGCCAAGCGCTTGTTCGCACTATCGTCGAGCGTACGTTCGAACCACTGCGTTGCCTGCGTGAAGGCGGTGCTGTTGACCTGAGCCATCACGAAACGAGCGAGGGAGCAGATACGTTCGCTGCGCATCGGATTACGCTTGTAAGCCATGGCGCTGGAGCCGATCTGAGTCTTTTCGAACGGTTCTTCCACTTCTTTGACGCCCTGCATGAGGCGCATGTCGGTAGCGAACTTGTGCAAACTCTGAGCGATGGAGCTGAGCACCTGGTTCACGCGGTTGTCCCACTTACGGGTGTAGGTCTGGCCGGTGATGGTGAGCACGCGCTTGAAGCCTGCCTTGGCGGTCACGCGGCGGTCGAGTTCCATAATCTTTTCTTCGTCGCCGTTGAACAGGTCCATGAAGCTGGCCTGCGTACCGGTCGTGCCCTTCACGCCGCGGAACGGAAGCACTTCAATGAGGAAGTTCAATTCTTCGAGGTCGATGAGCATGTCCTGGAGCCAGAGGCAAGCGCGCTTGCCGACAGTCGTGAGCTGTGCTGCCTGGAAGTGCGTAGCGCCGAGCTGAGCCATGTCCTTGTATTCCATCGCAAACTTGGAAAGCTTGTCCATCACGCGGCAAAGACGCTTGCGCACGAGGATCATAGCCTGCTGCATCTGGATAAGGTCGGTGTTGTCGCCCACGAATGCAGACGTTGCACCGAGGTGGATGATGCCCTTGGCCTTGGGGCACTGGACGCCGTAAGCGTAAACGTGGCTCATCACGTCGTGACGGCGGCGCTTTTCTTCTTCTTCGGCGACTTCGAAGTTGATGTCCTTTTCGTGGGCCTTCAGTTCGTCCACCTGCTCCTGCGTAATCGGAAGGCCGAGTTCCATTTCGGATTCGGCGAGGTAAATCCAGAGCCTCCGCCAAGTCTGGAACTTGTACTGCGGGCTGAAGATGAAACTCATTTCCTTGCTAGCATAACGCTTGATAAGCGGGCTTTCGAATTGATCACGCATAAAAAATGTCCTTGTTAAATTTAACAAGGACAAATATAGAAAAAAAGGAGAATTACCTTCTCTGGTACGCATCCGGAAGTTCCAGGAAATTATAGCCTAGCAGCACACGACCGCCCAGGTTTTCACCCATCCCTTCTTTTCGTTCAATGATAATTTCCAAGTCTCCTCCACTTTCAGCCGCAAAATCAACCAATTCAAACGGATTTGATGTTGATTCCGATCTTGCAATCGTTCTGCCATTTTGCTTTACCTTGAGGTTTATATCTTGCGGAAGCCTTCCATACTGCGCAACGGCAGTTCCACTTGAAAGCCAAGCAATAGCAATACGATATTTCTTCCCGCTTTGAATACCACTTTCAGTAAATGAAATCTTTCCGTTCTTGAAAAAATCCTCATTATTGCCATTCCAAAAACGGGAGCGATTCTTTTCAAACATGGCTCTGCCATCAGGAACACCCATAGCATAATCACCATTATCGGGATCATGATCCTTCGCCCCAATAATTTTCTTGATACTGGATGTCAGTAAAAGCGCCTTCACGACCTCAGGGTGCCACCTATAAAACGGATAACGCTCCAACAAAAGGGCTATGGAAGCAGTTGTATAAGGAGTCGAAGAACTTGTCTGGGTAAAATAAGGTGTAAGCACTTGGTACTCAGAATCATAATGTTTATTTAGTATCCCTGCTGCACCTTTATCCGGGAAAAGGATATCAGAGAAATTTGCTATTTCTGGTTTGACATACGCTTCCCCACTAAAAGAAGGATCGCCTTTTTTGGAATACTTGGGATTAGCCCAACTAGACGTCTGATGATATGTCAAATTATTATGTACAGCCCCAACCGAAATAACATTGACTCCTGTCGCAATTTCCGATATTTGAGCTGCAGTTGCTTTTTTGTAGCCAAGATTTCCCGCACTAGCAACTTCAATCGTTCTTGTCGCATAAATAAAATCATCAATATATGTTGCACTATAATAGAAAGAACCATCCCCATACGAATGATTACCAATATATATCTTGGGACTCTTTTTGTAACCATCTACCGGAACAGTTTTTCCACATGCCTCATGAAGTCCATAAAGAGTTGCGTCCGATGCGACATGATTTATTACCCAACTAGTTTTTGTTCCATGAATAATACTAGAAGCTATTTCTAGTCCATTATTTGTAATCACAAAATATTTATCACTTGGAACATGCTCATATTCCACAAAGGGAACGCCAATATCCGTCACTGATATACCAATATTATGGCCACTATAGTTCCGTGTAACTTGGAGTAAGTTTGAATTATTTATTACAGACTCATAATTCCAAAAATCTATCGTTTCACTAATAGTACGATCTAAAGATGGTGGCCCAGCAAGTTTTATATTTTTAACCGTACAAAAATCTTTTCCAACACATTCATCCGACGCTTTAACGACAGAATAATTTGATAAATCTCTTATATTTGAACAAGTATATTTTGTTTTATCTTCATCTTCAAATTTCTTTCTCGCCGTATCCTTATCTTCTATTTCATTAATCTTCTTCAAATACTCCGATTCTGGTATATCATTTTTATTATTAAGAGAATACCACCTTTTTCCATTACGGTGTTCAAAAATACCATAAGTCTTTGCAATTCCCGCCTCTGACGGATAATTAGCATCCTTAGCCAATGATTTCGTTTTAACCATATCGGACTTCTGATTAACCGATTTCTTGACATCCTTTATATAGGCTTTCGGTATATTACGCGTGGACGTGACATGGCGTCCAAGCACATCAGCCTTCATGGTCGCATCCTGATCTGCCGCTTGTGCACTCATAGCGAGTGCACCGCAAACAACCAACATTGATATATTTTTATTCATACTTATCTCCAAAAAATTAAGGAAGCTATCACACGGAAGCTCCCTTGTCATTTGTACAATACATTTAACATTGTACATGGAACGTAATTTAAACAAAATCAAAAAAAATTATTATAGAAAATTAATATTTTTTTCTTCCAAAAACACACTACATAATATTACTTTATTTCGGCAGTCGCAATTATTCACCACTATTTTTCACCGCAATCCTCCCCTGCGGCTTTCGGTAAGCTTCGGGGATTTCGTCACCCAAGCTTTTCAAAAATTTCACCATGGCATCGCTATCGGTCATGACCTTATCCATGACGATTTCACTTTCGCGGAATGCCGTAATTTCACCGCCTTCGTACGCCACATAAGACGACAATCCGACCGTATAAAGCGCATTTTCATCAATAGCGACAAAACCTTTATCAGTTTCCACTTGAACATTTTCAATGCGCACTCGCGTTGCTGCGATTTCCGATTTTTCAACGACAACCGTATAACGTAAGCCCGAAACTTGCAAGAATCCGCCGGATTCCTCAGGCAATTTCGAAGCGCCTTGTGCAAGCGCCTCCTTAATTTGGCGCCCAGTCGCACGAATCAAGCACATTCCGTTTGCAAAAGGCATCACATTCAGAATGTCTTGATATTTCACTGCGCCCGCAGGGATCGTCACGCGGACACTCCCGCCATTTTCGATTCCAATTTGCGCCCCCACAGAAAAACGCATGGCATCGGCCGCCAAGTCGCCCAAGTTTGTTTCGCCCTTGCGAACCAAACGCTTTCCGTCATCACCATTGATCGTCAAATCAAATTTCGTATTCGAGACAACCTTCTGTAAATCGGCGGCAGTCAATGCAAGCAAGCTATCGTGAACAGCCGCGACTTTACGGTTCACAGCAACTACACTATCCATCGAAATCAACCGAGAATGGGATTTCCCGTCGGGATAAATATCCAGCATTCCGACATTCTGGAATTTTGTTCCCGTCTGCGACACAAGAACACTGTCGCCATCAGAATTTAAAACAAATTTTTCACCAACAATACTATGCGAATGTCCGTCTAGCACAGCGTCAATCCCCGTCGTTTTCTGGACAACCTCAACGGAACTCACCGGCGGCACAAACCCCAAGTGCGAAAGCAAAATCACGTAATCTGCGCCTGCTTTACGCGCATCATCAACCGCCAACTGCACCAAATTGAAAATATCCTTTGCAGGAATGTCATACAAAGTCTTTAGCGATTCATCCGTAAACGCGTAAGCCTCCCCCACTAAAGTTTGCGGTGTCAGCACTCCGACAAATGCAATCTTTTTTGCGCCAATCTGCTTTAAAACATAGGGCTTAAACAGCGGCGTCAAAGTTCCTTTCTGCACAAGGTTCGCACAAACAATTGCTGCGTTCATGGAATCAGAAAGTTCCATCAAGCGCGGAATCTTATAATCAAATTCATGGTTACCAAGCGTCACGACATCGTAACCGACTGCGTTCATCATGGATACAACATAGCCGCCACGAGAGATGCTCCCCATCGCACCGCCCTGCAAAAAATCGCCAGAGGAAACCGTCACGACATCAGCCGTATCCGCAATCGCATCACGAAGGCCTGCAAACTTTGCATAGCCCTCCATATTGCAATGAACATCGTTTTCGTAAACGACAACAATACTCCGGGGCGAAGCCAAAACCTGTTTATCGCCCGACACCTGAGGCTGTTTCCCTGAACAAGAAAACACGCCAAAAACAACCAAAGGCAACAAGTACTTTAGCTTATTCATAACCCCTCTATAATTGCAAATTTTTGCCCGTATTAAAGCTTTTCGGCAAATTCATTCATCGGCTTACGCAAGTCATGTCGCGGCGAAGGAACGCCATTGACCGGATCGGCATAGCCAATGTCCAAAAGGCAAGCAAGCTTGATGTTCGATTCAAAACCGAATTCATGTTCGATGTGGGAAGCGTTGAAGCCACGAGCCCAAAGCGTTGCAAGCCCGAGGTCAGTCGCCTGCATCATCATCGAAGTCGTAACAATGCTGGAATCCATGATACCGCTTTTGAAATCGTCCATATACGCGGTCGGTGAATAGACCTTATTGTCGTCATAGCAGACCATCAACACAACTGGAGCATTATACGCCATACGCGTGAGAGAACGGACCTTCTTGAGAGCTTCAGGGGACTGGAGAACCTTGACAAACACAGGCTGACCGTTTACCGCCGTCGGCGAGATGCGCCCCGCTTCGAGCACCTGCATCAGTTTTTCGGGTTCAACTTCCTGGTCGCTAAACGCACGGCAACTAAAACGATCTCTAGCCAAATCAATAAAAGACATAAGTACCTCTGGTTTTATAACAATAATATAAGCAAATTGAGTTACCAGTTAATAGTTAGTAGTTACTAGAGATGTAAAAAAAGACACGTTTATAAGAGATTGCCGCGCACTTCGTGCTCACAAAGACTCCCCATCTTTCGTCTAATTTCTATATTGGCGCCCCTTCGGGCCGCATTTAGTACGGCTCGGCCATGTCAAAGTAACAAGTTACTTTGCCGCGTCGCTCGCCTTTTACTAAATTTGCGCACATGAAAAATTTTTACGTCACCACTCCGATTTATTACGTCAATGATGCCCCGCATATCGGGCATTCCTACACGACCGTTCTTGCTGATATCCTTACCCGCTTCCACAAGATCATCGGCTACCAGACATTTTTCTTGACCGGTACCGACGAACACGGCCAGAAGGTGCAGCGCGCCGCTGCCAAGCGTAACGTGACTCCGCAAGAACACGTGGACGAATACTACCACCGCTTCGAAGACCTCTGGAAGAAGATGAACATCCAGAACGACTTCTTCATCCGCACAACGATGCCGGAACACAAGGCTTTTGTGCAGGAATGTTTGCAGAAGCTCTGGGACAAGGGCGAAATTTACTCGAAGGAATACGAAGGCTGGTACTCCGTCGGCGAAGAACGCTTCTTCAGCGAAGACGAACTCGACGAAAACAAGTGCGATCCGATCAGCCATCGCCCGGTGGAATGGCTCAAGGAAAAGAACTACTTCTTCAAAATGGGTTCTTACCAGCAGAAGTTGATTGACTTCTTGGAAAGCCACAAGGACTGGATTGTGCCGGACTACCGCTGGAACGAAATCCGCGGATTCCTCCGCCAGCCGCTGAACGACCTCTGCATCAGCCGTCCGAAGATCCGCCTCAGCTGGGGCATTCCGCTGCCGTTCGACCCGGACTACGTGACTTACGTCTGGTTTGACGCTCTCCTCAACTATGTGAGCGCCTCCACCGCCTTCCACAAGACTTATGCTGACGGCACTCCGATTTGGCCAGCCTCTTACCACCTCATCGGTAAGGACATTTTGACGACCCATAGCGTCTATTGGCCGACCATGCTCATGGCTCTCGACATTCCGCTCCCGCAGCACATCCTCGCCCACGGCTGGTGGCTCGTGAACGGAGGCGAAAAGATGAGTAAGTCCGCAGGTAACGTCGTGAACCCGATGGACTACATGGAAAAGTACGGCATCGACGCCTTCCGCTACTTTCTCGCTCGAGAAATGGTTGTCGGTCAAGACGCGAACTTCACGCACGAAGGCTTTGTCCGCCGCATCAACAGCGACCTCGCCAACGACCTCGGTAACGTCTTGAACCGCGTCCACCGCTTGGTGCTCACGAACTTCGGCGGCGTACTCCCGGCTCCGAACGCTCTCGACGATGCAGCAAACGAAGTGATTTCGATTGCAAACCGCGTCCGCACGAACGTGATGGAATGGGTTCCACAGGTCAAGCTCTCGCAGGTCGTCGAAGAAATCATGACGCTTGTCCGCAGCGTGAACCGCTACCTCGAAATCAAGGCTCCATGGAAGCTCGCGAAGGATCCGAACGCCAAGGACGAACTTGCAACAGTGCTTTACATTTCTGCTGAAGCCGTGCGTCTCTCGCTCAGCATGCTCTGGCCGGTCATCCCGGGCAAGAGCGAAGAAGGTCTCGCCATGATCGGTAGCAAGTTCACCGACCAGAACGACCTCGTGTGGGGCATCCTCAAGGGTGGTGAAAAGTTCGGCGAAGGCAAGCCGCTCTTCCCGCGTATCGAAGAAGAAGTCAAGAAAGCAGAACCGCAGCAGGCCAAGCCGAAGCAGAACAAGCCGCTGATGGCAGCTGACGTTCCGGCCGCTATGGACCTCCGTGTTGCACAAATTAAGGAAGTTGCCGATCACCCGGATGCAAGCAGCTTGTACGTACTCAAGGTCGATGCAGGCGAAGGCGAACTCCGCACGATTTGCAGTGGCCTCAAGAGCAGCTACCAGGCAAACGAACTCCAGGACCGCAAGATTCTCTTGTTCGCAAACTTGAAACCGAGCGCCCTCCGTGGTATCATGAGCCAGGGTATGCTCTTTGCAGGCGACCTCGAACCGGAAACGCACAAGTGCAGACTCGTGAGCGTTCCGGAAGACGCCAAGCCGGGTGACCGTGCTTTGTTCAAGGGTGTTACCCCGAGCGAACCGCGCGAACTCAAGGTCAAGGACTTCGAAAAGATTGCCCTTACCGCAAAGGGTGGCGCTGTGTTCTGTGACGCGCTCGCTCTTGAAGTGAACGGCAATCCTGTGACCTGCGACGTCGCAGACGGCGCGGGCATTCACTAAGTCGCTTATGACTCACAGAGAGACAAGCTTTTACTAATTTACAGACTCGCTTCGGCGAGTCTTTTTTCGTCTAAAAAAAGCAAAAATCGAAAAAACGTCTAAATTTACGTCAAAATAGCCCCCAAAATCCATTTTTTGACGTAAAATTTCGAACAAACTGTGCTAATATTTACACGTTAAGCAGAAAAAAAGAGTTGTAAGCGAAAAAAGCATCGAAATTCGACTGCTTTTTGTCCAGCAATTCAGCGTTTCAAGGCATTTTTGCCCCTAAAAATCAAATTGCGGTTCCGAAAATAGCATACAAACTAAAAATTTTACGTTAAAAATTGCACAAAAGCCCACTTTTTGACGTAAAAAGCGCGCATTTTCCACAATCAGCTTTTATTCGCCTTCAAATCACTATTTTTTCAAATTCAGCTTTTTATCAAAGCGCAAAAACCTTACAATAATTTTGTATATTGAACAGCATGAAAGAAAGAATTCAGAAGATTTATCAAGACGTCCTCGTCTACCTCAAGTCCTTAAATTGGATTGTCCTGCTCGGCATTGCCGCATTCAGTATTGCGCTTGCCATCATCAACAACATCCGCGTCGATGACGCCAAATCCGTCGATTGGATAGGCTCGCAAGAAATTCTTGAAAAACCGGCAGACATTCTTTAAGGAGCATCCATGAAAAACACCATTATTGCAGGCGTTCTTCTCCTCATCGCGACATTCTTTGTGACCGTCGGCGTTGCTGAAATCAGCTTCCCGGAAACATTCCTCACATTCACCGACCAGGATTGGCTCCTGAACATTTGGCCGAAGGCTTACCGTTACAACATCCACGTTGGCATCGGCGCAGTCGTCATCGCATGTGCCCTGATCGTCCCCGCGATCAAGATTCAAAAGGATTTCGCGATCCGCGCTCTTGAAACGCTTTGCCGCGTAGGCATTGGCGGCATGTTCATCTTTGCATCGGTCTACAAGATCCAGGACCCGCACCAGTTCGCTACTCTCGTTGCGCAGTACCAGTTCTTCTCGGCACTGCACCTGGACTTCGTGAATAACTTCTTTGCGCTTGTCTATCCGCAATTTGAGTTCTGGTTTGGCCTCGCCATGATCGTATCGCCGTTCGTCAAAGAATCGGCATTTGCAATTTTCTGGATGTTCGTAAGCTTCATCATCGCACTCGCCTGGGCGCTCTGGAACGACCTCGGCATCACCTGCGGCTGCTTTGAACTCGAAGACGGCAACGCCCACGACAAGGCAGAAGCCTGGACAAGCCTCATCCGCGACCTCATCCTCATCTGGCCGACCCTCTGGCTTGCCACAAGAAAGAATCGCAGCTTGATTAAAATCTGGAAGAAATAGAGTTCAAGAACTCAAGAACTCGCTTACTGAAAGAATTCATAGAGCAGTGGCCCAAAAGGGCCGCTGCTTTTTTCTCGTCTATGACATTTTCACCCGCAAGAACGCGGTCTAAAACACGGGCATACGCTTCGGCATCTGTCGGCGGATCCACCAGCGGGCATACCCCTTCTAGATTTTCCTTGACTGCAGAAGTCGCAGCGCCAACAGCAGGAATACCGCAGGCAATTGCCTCGATTGGCGGCAACCCAAAACCTTCCAAAAGCGACGGATAGACCATCAAGTCAGCATGGCGATAAAAATCGCGCAATACATCCGCATTGAAATTGCTGAAATGATAGACGTTGTAGAGTTTCTTCTCATTTACGATTCCACGGAGCCGATCCGAAAACTTACCGATGCGGACAAAGGCTATATCCGGCCGAAGACTCGCCATTTCAAAATAAGTCTCGATGTTTTTTCGCGGCTCATCAAGGCTTACGTTCAAGCACATCCCGTCAAAATTTCTAATGCCGTACTTGCGCGCAAATGCTTTCTTTTCTGAAGCAGAGGGTTTGACTTCAGGCTTATTGAACAAGTCTCTATCAATCGGGCACCCAATAACGCAGCCGGGCTTGCTCGACATTTTCACGCCGAAATGCAAAGCAGCCTGTTCACGAGTCCAGTTCGAATTATAGACAAAGAAATCAGCTTCAACGGTCGGGCGAATGTAAAACAAGTTTAGAAGCCTGAACTTGAGCGAATTCGGATAGAGTGTTTCAGCAAAGGTATCATGCACAAACATCACCGTTTGAGCCATACCCTTGACCACCGGCACCAAAAAACCCAGTTCCGGACGAATGAAGAAAACCACCTGAGGTTGAAGCGTTTTCACCAGATTTTTTAGCGGACTACGGAACGAAACAAAACCAGAATACAGCGATTTCGCCCACACCTCATGCGATGTGTAAATAGAATGTTCTCCTGCGGCTTCACAGGATGTGCGCGCTCCAAAAAACTTGGGAGTCTTGAGCCACAATACGTGAGGTTCGTATTCCCCAGCAACAGCCTTGACCAAGTTCATGGTCAAGCGTCCAAAACTGGTACATTCATTCTTATCGCAAACAAAAAGTATTTTCTGCTTCATGGTGATTCCATAAATATAGAATTAAAAGTTACAAATTCTGCAACAATTCACCAACCACTAATTACTATATTCACAACATGGCTAAAATCGGGATAGTCCTTGCAACTTACAACGGCGAAAAGTATCTCTCGCAGATGCTCGATTCGCTCATAGCACAAAAGCGACCCGCCGATTTCATTGTGGCGGTCGATGACGGTTCAAAAGACAGCACTCCAGAAATCCTCAAAAGTTACGAAGGGCGCCTCCCCCTGCAAGTGACTTGCCTACCCCAAAACACGGGCCACCGCGCCGCATTTTCAAAGGCGCTTGAACTTGCAGCACCGCAACTAGGCGAAAATGACCTTATTGCACTTGCAGATCAGGACGACGTCTGGCTACCTGCAAAATTGCAAACTCTTGAAGCGGCCATTCAGGAAGATCCTAAAACAAATCTCGTCTTTGGGGATGCCCAGGTCATCGATGGCGAAGGAAACCTCACCGGAGAATCCTGGCGGAAAATGGACGGCGTCCCGGAGCACCTCACATTAAGGGCAATCTTAACAGGATTTACCAATGTCACAGGATGCATGACGCTATTCAGATCAAAACTTCTGAAGCAGATTCTCCCCATTCCAGAGCAAGTCCCCGTCCATGACCAATGGATAACTTTTTGCGCAAGCCTCGAAGATCACGACGCCTGCGTAAAATCCATCAGCGAAGCCGTCATCCAGTACCGCATTCACGGACAAAACGCAATCGGACTCGGCGATACGCACACCTGGACAGGGAACCTGAAACTGAACTTGCAATGGGCCAAGATGATTTTGCAGACGCCGCATTTTAATGCGCTCTCAACAAGCAACCAAAAATTCTTAAAGCGCTATATCGCCTACACCGAAGATAGGCTCCACAAAAAGTTTATCCCGCAATACCTCGTGTGGGTCATCATGAATGTCGCAAGCCTTTACCCGTATGTCAAAAATATCACCGGATTTATCCCGCGCATTCTGCACGGCATTATCGGTGCTCCTGTCATCACCAAGTTTTTCGGTAAAAAATAATGACCGACGTCTGCGCAATTCTCGTTAACTTCAAGAACGACAAAAAAACAACCGACTGTGTGCGTTCTCTCGAAAAAAATACTGTAAAGCCAGTATGCGTTTATGTCATCAACAATGCATCTACCGAAGCTTCGCAAAAATATTTCGAGAGTCTAAATTTTTCAATTGACGTCCGCTGGATCTGGAACAAGGAAAATCGCGGCTTTGCAGCAGGCTGCAATCAGGGAATCAAGGCCGCAACCGAAGAACACGCAGGCTGCTACATCTGGCTCCTGAACAACGACACAGAAGCAACGCCGACAGCACTCGAAAAGCTCCTCGAAAAAGCGCAATCCACAAACGCAGGAATCACAGGATCGCTCATCAAAAAAGCAAATGGAGAATTTTCAGGCGGAGTCGGCTTCATCCATCCGAAATTCGCATCTGTGCGACGCCCGAAATCATCTGGCGAACAGGGCTTTGACTATGTAGAAGGCTCATCGTTTTTCATTTCGCCTGAATGCTTACAGAAAACAGGGCTTTTAAGCGAGGAGTTTTTTCTGTACTTCGAAGAAAGCGACTACTGCTTAAAGGCTAAGCAAAACGGATTCAAGCTGGCCTGGGCAACCGACAGCATCATCTTACATGACATCGGTTCATCGACCGGGAGCGAAATTGCAAAAGGCGGTGTTCCCTATTTTATCGACTGCCTCATGATTCGAAATCGAATCTACTTTGCATTAAAAAACGGTTTTCCAATCTTTGGAGTACTCATCGGATTTGCAATCAGCCTTGCACTCCGCATCAAAAGATGTCAAATCAAAAGAGTTTTTACAATTTTGAAAATCACCTTATCGAAGAAATCATTTCAAAGATTCATCGAAAGAAACGGGGGATTCTATGAAATTCGAGATTAATTTATTTAAGTGGACTTTCTGGAGTGCCATTGCACTTGCAAGCTCGGCATTTTCAGCCGAAATGACGCACCACATAACCTTCTCGGATTCAGCACACTCAAAAGAACTGAACATCAACGTACAGTTCATGGATTCTGTCGCGGTCACGAATCTCACAAATGCAAAAACGCATTACGATAATTCGATGTCCGTACGACTTTTCGCCAACGGTAAATTTACAGATAAATTCCTTTTCGATACACGTGTAAAGATCAGCACGGATTACACAAACCGATACATCAACTTTAATTATTACAATCCTGACGAAGGCATTCCCTTTAACAAGCAAAGCGAAAACAAGCGTACATGGGATTTGTTTGCCGCAAACGTCAGCTACGATCTCAAGCCTGTGCAGCTCCTCGCCGGATTCGATTTTCTGGAATGGGGGCCTGCCCGCCGCAACCATGTCATATTGCGAGGAGAACGAAACATCTACCGTCCTTGGCAAGACAGCTCGAGCCGCATCTCTGACGCAGCACCAACACCTTATTTCGGTTATCAATTCAAGCTTGGCCCAATCGAGTACACGCAATATGCAGCCAAGCTTTTTGAAAAGAAAGGCTTGGGCAAATATTTCCATGCCCACCGCCTCAACTTAAATCTCCCGAAAGAAATCACGCTTGGAATCTCGGAAACATCGCTTTACGGATCAACAACAGAACTCGCCGGTACAAATCCCAATATCGATGGCGACAGCACGGGCCGCGAATTTGAATGGGCGTACGCCATTCCATTCATCCCCTACGTTTTCCAGGAGCACCTGCAAGGCGATCAGGACAACATATCGCTTGCTTTTGACTTGAGCGTAAAAACAATTCCAAACTGGGAATTTTACGCCGAACTTTTATGGGACGACATGAAATCCCCGACAAGCATGTTCGATGACAGCTGGTGGGGCAACAAGTGGGCAACAACGCTCGGCGTTGCGCGCGACAGTCTTGAAATCGGTCCCGTAAATTTAGACTGGATGTTTGAATACACCAGAATCGAACCGTGGGTCTATACACACCACAAAGGCGGCGGCTACACATATGCAAGCTACGCCCAGAGCCTCGGAAGCGATCTCGGCCCCAACAGCCAGGAAATCCACACCGAAGTCACTGCTACATATAAATTTGTAAAAGCGACGCTTTTCCTTGGCGCAGTCGCCAAAGACACCGCCTTCGGCGGGAACCTCACCGACCTCCACACGCCCGAAAGCAGAACCGACAAAAAGTTCCTTAGCAAAAAAACAACCCAGCGCTACAAGGAACTGGGATTCAATTTAAATCTAACCCCGTGGGACTGGTTCAGCTTTAGAACCAGCTACACAAGGTTTTTCGGGGATTACGAAGGATACCGCGCCTACGCCGCCGGCAGCGTACAATGGTAATGTTTTTGTCATGCCCGCCTTGAGCTCTTTGATCACTTAGTGCTTTAGCACTTATGTGAGCATGATCCGCGTATGGGGAGGGCATCTCCATCTCAGAACATTTTCTTAAGCACTTCCTCGTCGGTTGCGGCGAGGACTTTTTCTTTCCACTCAGGGTCAAGCAAAAGCTTTGCCACATTCGCAATAGCTACAGTATGCGCCATAGCCGATTCCGCCGGAGAAAGCAGTACGCACATAAACTGTGCCACTTCGTCATTACGGGTTTTAACGCCCGTAATTCCCTCACGGGCAACGACAAAAGCCATCAGCGGTCCCTGCAAACCAGGAACACGCGTATGCGGGAGCAAAAGCCCCTGCCCCATATAAATGCCCTGGGCTACACGTTCCGAAAGCCCTTTCCAAGCCGACAAAGCGTCAAACCGATAAGGCCCTTTCACCAAAGCGTCGTAAGCATAGCCAAGAGCACGATTGAATTCAACAGGCTGCGCGTAAATACGCGTATAAATAGGAGCCATTAGGAAAGCGCCCAATCCATAAACTTGAAGACTTCCGGATCCGTAGCCTTGGCGATAAGCTTGAATTCACCAAACAACGTACGGAGCTGAGCCTTGCCCGGTTCAATGTATTGTTCGAACTTTTCAATTTTTTTCACCTTGGAAAGGAAGCAGTATGCACCGAGAGCCTGCATCAAGCGCTGCAAGCTGGCATGCACAAAGCCATCCCAGGCATCGTCCTTCGTATAAATTCTAGTTCCACGGTACTGGCTGCGCCAATATTCGAAGAAATCCTTAATCATCGGCAGCGGGAGACAAACATACGGATCCCACAAGAGCGATGCGATATCATAGAACATAGAACCGCGACGAGCACCTTGATAATCCACAAAAGCGACTTCAGAATTCGGGCGGATCATGATGTTCTGGCTCTGGAAATCGCGATGCATCAGAACCTTTGTCTGCGCTTCAACAGAAACAGCCACGAGCGAATAGAAGTTACGCACCGATTCTGGAATCTCGGTAATGCCCTTGTGGAGCTTCAGGTAATTTTCGGTAAAGTAATCCGATTCCCACTTAAGCGCCGAAAAATCAAAACGGCGAAGCCAAATCTCGGTGTGATGGCTGAACAGCTGATGGCTTGCATTCTGCCACTGGATAAGCGCATCAATCACTTCAGGGTACAGAATACGGACACTGCCCGAAAGCGCCTGCGCACCGTTCGGGAAAGCCTCGTCCAAGAGACTGCGCTTGCCCAAGTCCTCTTGCAAGACCTGGCAAGTACTCTCGTCAACGCAATAAACGCGCGGAACCGGCAAACCATATTCCCTGAACGTTTTGGAATACTCGACAAAGTGCTTGAAATCATCGTTCACTTCGGCACTCACCTGCAAGACGCTCTGGCGTTCGCCACCAGCGATACGGAAATAGCGCCTTCCAGAACCGGCACCGGCAATGGGAGTCACAGTAAAGTTTTCAGTATAGCCATGAGTCAAGAGAAACTCATGAATACTCGGAGAAATTTTAATCATATCGTTTTGCATACTTTTAATATACTTAAAGAAAGAGGAAAATGACAAAGAAAATGTAGGTTATTAGTCATTGGTCTCTAGTTATTGGTCATTAAAGCATTGTTCTTAACGCCAAACCAACATCTAACGGCTAAAGACTATTGACTAACGACTACTGACTATCCTACGAGAACTTGATTCGCGGGTCAACGAGCGTATAAAGTATATCGCTGAAGAGGCGCCCGACCATCGCCATAAGGCTGCTGAGGAAGATAATCCCCATCACCACATTGTAATCGCGGTTGACCATTGAATTGTAATACAAAAGCCCCATGCCATCGATATCAAAGACCTTCTCGATGAGGAGCGCACCTGCAAACATGAGAGTGCAGATTTCAGAAAGGCGGGTCGCAATCGGAATAAGCGCGTTGCGGAGAGCATGACGCACAAGAGCCTGCTTGAAGCTCAAGCCCTTTGCCAAAGCCGTTCGCATGTAGTCGCGGCCCAGTTCCTCGAGCGCAGAGTTTTTCATAAGGAACGTGAGGAACGCAAACTCGCTAATCATGTAGCAGAAAATCGGAAGCGCCAAATGCTGCGCCAAGTCAAAAACTTTCCCGAAAAACGAGAAATCCTCGAAGTCATCGCTCGTAAGCCCACCGAGCGGGAAAATGTCCAAGTACGAACCACCCGCCAAAAAGATGATGAGCAAAATGCCAAGCGCATAACCCGGCATCACGTAACCCGAGAAAATAAGACCGCTCGTAAAAGAATCAAGCTTGCTGCCGTGATGCACCGCCTTCCAGAGTCCAAGCGGAATGCAGATAAGGTAGCTCAAGAAAAACGACGTCACGCCAAAGAACAAAGAAATCGGGAAACGGCTTACAATCACGTCCCAGACCGGGAGTCCGTACGTGTAGCTTTCCCCGAGGTTCAAGTGCAACACGTTCCAAAGCCACGTGAGGTAGCGTTTCCACGCGGGCTGGTCAAAACCAAAGTATGCCTGGATTTGCGCAATCTGGTCCGGCGAAAGCGCCTTGGATGCATCTACGCCACCCTTCATCGAAGCGGCCTGCTGCGCACGAGAAATCAGCTCTTCCACAGGGCCTCCCGGCAAGAGCTGAATCAGGATAAAGCACACCAATGAAATCCCGATTAATGTCGGGATCATCAGCAGCAAACGACGAAGGATATACGAACGCATGGTAAATAGGTATGGGGTATGGGGTCGCTCGTGCCACTCGCTTTGGGGTCGTCCGCCTGCGGCGTCCTTTGAGGAATTTCTTTCGAAAAGCTCAAAGCGTAGCGACCTCAAAGCACCGAAGGTGCGCGCTCATAGCTCAAAGCACGAAGTGCGACCTCTAACGCATTTTTCCAGAGCGCAGGACGTCCATCATGTTGAACGGCTTTGCGGTGCCTGCAGCAATCTGGTCGGCAAGGAAGTTCACGGCATCGACCGTGCCTTCGGCATAGATCTTGCGGCCGCAAACATTGTGCTGGAATTCAAAGTGAACCGTACCGTCGGCGCTATCGAGGCTGTAGGTATGGAATGCGTGACCGCCGAGATATTCTTCGGGCACGTGCATGCGTTCCATCTGTTCCTTTTCGTTACGGACCTTTTCGATATCGTCCGGTGTGTAGTCAAAACCCATCTTCTGGAACGTACCGACGACAGCACGAGCCGTACCGCTCGTATCAGCCTTGGTCTTCTGGTGGCTTTCGACAACGGAAAGCTTGTAGCCATTAAATGCTGTCGGGAATTCCTTGGCAAGATATTCAATCATCATCTGGAAAGCGACAATCTGCTTTGCCATGTTCGGAGCAATCACGCTCGGATGGTTTGCATCGGCAACGAGTTTTGCAAGAGCTTCACGGTCACCGCCGGTTGTGCCCATAACAAACGGAATCTTGTGATTCACGTAGAAGGCGGCATTGTCGTTCACGGCGCTCGGGTGCGTGTAGTCAATGCAAATCATGTTCGGATACTTGGCAAGCACTTCGCCAATGCGGGCTTCGCGGTTGGAAGGCTTCAAGAGCTGAATCGTCTTGCCCGCCACTTCGGCTTCGTTTTCGACAATAATTTCACCCGTCAAAGAATACGGGACAAGTTCCAAACCGCGGGCAACGCAAGTTTCGGCCACGATGCGGCCCATGTTACCCGGAATACCATTAACCATCACTTGAACGGACATAAAATCTCCTGTTGTTTTTCCGTTTGACAAGATAGAAAAAAAGGGCGGGCTTTAAGCCCGTCCTGTAAATTCAAGCAGAAAAGATTCGCTTATCTGCCACGAGAATCGAGCTTATACTTTGCAGTATTCTTAGCACCGACCTTCTTCAAAGCCTTGATGAGGCGAGTATAACCTTCGTTCGTTGCCCAGTCGAGTACAGAATAGCCCTGACCGCACTTGGCGTTCACATCGACACCCTTCTTGATGAGGAACATCATGGCGTCATAGTTACCAGACTTGACTGCCCAGTGAATCGGCATGTAGCCATCCGGGCTGCGGTTTTCAAGCGGAGCGCCTGCATCAGCAAGAACTTCGAGCATGTCAGCCTTGCCAGTCTTTGCAGCAATAAGCACAGCCGTTGCGAGGTTCTGCGGTTCAACGCCTTCCTTCTTGAGCTGCTGCAAAATGCGGACGACAACTTCCTTGTTGCCCATCATCACTGCATTATCAATAACCGGTTCACCATTGCCATTGTTGACATTGGCCTTTGCGCCATGATCGAACAAGTAGTTGAGCACCATCATGTTGCCCTTATTGGCGGCAATGGCGACAGCATTATTGCCGTTATCAGCCGGCTGGTCAATTTCGAAAGAAGCCTGGAGGAACAACGTCATCTTGGCGGTATCGCTGTTGACCGCGTAAGAAACAAACTGATTCGGCGTAAAACCGATCTGCTTTTTCGTCAAATACCTACGAACAGACTGCGGATCGTTCGGGTCCATGGTTTCTTCACAACCGGTCAGGGAAAAAATGAGACCAGCAGCACAGAGAGCCAAGATTTTCTTCTTCATATTATACTCCAGTGATTTTTGATTTTTCAAGTTAAAACTACACTATTTTTTTCAATATATAACATAAAAAACACGAATTTACACATTTTTTTATCAAAAAACATCGTTTCAACGCCTTCTAGAAATTGCAGCCCCGCCCTAAGCAGGCTTTCCCCTCGTTTAATGCTATCATTTTTTCGGTTTCTTGGTCGTCTTGATTTTTAGTTTCTCGTTTATTTTGATTTTCGTGTCTTTTAAGCCGTTCCATTTGACAATATCTTCAATCGTTACGCCGTACTGTCGGGAAATATCCCAAAGACCTTCGCCCTTCTTGACAACGTGAGTAATTTCCTCGACTTTTGGAGAGCTTGCCGCAGGCTTTGCAGCTCCGGGGATCTTTAGCTTCTGGCCGATTTTGATATTCGAGGAATTGCCCATGTCGTTCATTTCGCGAATGGCGGCAACAGTCGTGGAGTACTTCTTGGCGATGGCAAAGAGATTGTCACCGGCTTCGACAGTATAAATGATCGTTGTATTGACCGGTTCCTTCTTCGAGGATTTCGAAGGTTCAGAAGACTTTTCGGCCGGCTTCTTAGACGACTTACTTGACTTTTTAGAATCCTGCTCGACAGATTTAGCCAATTCCACAGGAATTTCATCTTCGTTCGCCTTGGACATCTTGCGCGGCGGACGGACGTAGGCTGGAATAGCAAGAGAATCACCGATAGTCAAGCGTTTAGTAAAGCCGCTATTTGCCTGCAACAGAAGGAACACAGGGACCTTATACTTCTTTGCGATTTCGGCATAAGTATCCCCCGCCTTGACCACGTACTTTTCGCCCTTCTTGAGGGCCACGCGCTGCTGAATAAAGCTTGACGGCTTCAAATCTGGCTTCGAGACAAAAATGGTATCGCCCTTTTTCACGTTATACCCAGTCTCAATATTATTCCAGATGCGCAATGATTCCTGGGAAACGCCAAACCGACGGGAGATGGAACCGAGGTTGTCGCCCAGCTGAACCACATACGTACGGACCTTCGTCGGCTTTTTACCTGTAGATCTGCGAGGAGCGACCTTGACAGGAATCAAAAGCGTACGCCCAGGCTTGAGCTTCGTCTTTTTCATGTCGTTTGCACGCTGGATCTCGGCCACGCGGACACCGTACTGTTGCGCAATCACCCCTATCGATTCGCCCTTACGAACCTTGTGCTGTTTCCAGCTCGAGAATCCGTTCTTTTCCATGCGGTCATAATTCTGCACAAAGGCGGCACGAGTCCCATACGGCAATCGGAGCAAATAGGCATCGCGGTTTGGCGGAGTGCACCACATGGTAAGTTCCATGTTCAACGTGCGGAGCGTATCTTCAGGAACCTTCAGGAACTTTGCAATTTCATCGAGAGAGAACGAATCGTAAACGGTAACCGTATCGTAAGCCGGCAGCTGACGCTTGTTGATCGCCACGTCGTAATGGTCCGGGAAGTGACCAATCACCATAGCGGCAAGGATTCGAGGCACGTAATGCATGGTTTCTTGCGGAAGCTGCAAGTCCCAATACGTTACAGGACGGTTGCCCCACGTTGAATCAGCCTTCTTTTCCCGAATCAACCGGCGAATTCGGCCTTCACCGCAGTTGTAAGCGGCCATGGACAAGAGCCAATCGCCAAATTCAGCGTACAAAGTCGAGAGATAGCTCAAGGCGGCCTCGGTCGCCATTTCCGGATTGCGGCGCATATCCACCCAGAAATCGACTTCAAGACCATAGCGGATGCCGGTTTCCGGGATAAACTGCCACATGCCAGCCGCCTTTGCACGGCTGTACGCCTTGACGTTAAAGCCAGATTCCACCAAAGCGAGATAAATAAGGTCACGCGGCATGCGCTTCTGCGCAAGCTTTGTATAAATCAAGGAATCATAAGCCGTCTTACGGGAGAGCGAACGCGTAATAAAGCCACGTGCAGATGTCGTCATGTAGTAGATTTCCTGCATGACACGCTCGTTGAAGCGGATCGGGAGAGAAAAACGCCCAGCATCCACCGTATCGAGGAAATTTTCAATGACGCGCATGGACGCACTGTCCGCCGTATTTTCATCGTAAGCGTCCACGCCATCAATGGTAAGGCTATCTTGAGATGTAGAATCCCCGCCCGCTTCCGAGAGGTTCGGGTAAACGTCCTCCAAAGCAAGGACAATGCGCACAGGCATCTGCATCTTGTAAATAGAATCTTCGGAACGGGTAAGCTTGCTCTTGGTCGAGTCGTACTTTTCGGTCACGAGCAATCGCAGCGATTCTTCAAGATAATGCTTGGAAACGGCCCATTCATTATTATCCATCGCCTGGAGGCCATACTGGTAATAGACCCATGAAGGTCTTGTAGAATCCCCGACGATTTCCTTGCCTGGATTTGGTCCGGGCACATCAATAGAAACCTTCTCCGGCTGGATAGGTTTTCCCTGAGATGACGCGGCAAGCTTCGCCTGCTTGGGAGCGCAGGCGGTCAAAAATAAAGGAACTAATGCAAAGCCGAGTCTAACGAATTTATCCGACCAAATCACTGGTCGAAATCCATATCCTCGCCGTAGTCAGACCAGATTGGGTTACGGCCAAAAGAGGGCTTGTCAAAATCGACTTCTTCGTCAACTTCTTCTTCCTGCGGTTCTTCTTCTTCCTTGATCAGATCATCTTCTTCGCCCAAGAAAGTCGGATCCGGGGTATCATCGAACGCATCACTCTTAGGACGACGACCACAATAGTAAGCCTTATTCATATAAGCTTTCCTCCAGTTTATTGCATCAATCTGTTCATGCCATATAGGATAACCCCACACATCACAAATGCGGTCACGATTTGCAGAATGATGATCACTCTGTTAATCTTATACGCCTTTTGCGACTTACGATGCCATGATGGCAATTTATTTGCGGAGTTATTGTTTCTCACTTCGGAAGTGAAATATATACATAAATTTGAAAATGCAAACAGTTAAACAAAAAAAATGTCTAAATTCTTTATGAAAAATGAAACAATTTCTATTATCCATTCTCGCATGCGCCGTTTTCCTGTTTGCGCAGTCCGGATTTTCCTTCAATAGTACCGGAATCCATGTTCCTGGAGCACGAACGATCGGTCCAGGAGACCTTTTTATCATGGGCGGATTTGAAATGGCTAGCAGCAGCAAGCCAGCCAGTATTGAAGGCTACATACTCGATGAGTATGATCATAAAAAATCCCTTTCCGACGACTCCCCTTCGAACTCGGTCCTTGGCTATGTGGGATACGGACTCCTCAACTATCTGGAAGTCGGCCTCAACATCAGCGTCCACTACGACGGCAATGCCGGCGGTACAAAACTTAAAGGCCCTGGTTTTGGAGACCTCGGACTATTGGTCAAGGCTCAACTTCCCAACCAGTCTCCAAAGGATCTTTTTAATTTCGCCGCAGCGCTAGAACTCTTTATACCCAGCGGAACTAACGAGAAAGGGCTACGTCCAAGACACCTTTGGTACATTCACAAGAATGAAATTACACACCCTTATTCCTCTGCTGATTTTTCCGTCGCCGGCACTCTTTACATGACGATGAACCTCCATAAGATTATCAGCTGGAATAACTATGCAGGTGTCCTTAGAAATCTGCAAAACAGCGAAAACATCTTTGTATGGGGTTCGGGAATTCAGCTGTTCCCTTATGAATGGGTGTCGCTCGTTCTTGAAGCCTCAGGAGAAACATGGATCCGCACAAAAGATGTGTGGCAAGGATTCCTGAACGACCAGCTGAGGTTTTCCCCGGGCTTAAAAATCAGGCTACCCAAATTCACGACGCTTTCGGTTAACGCAGACCTCGGCATGGACCTTTTCAGAAAACAGAAGATTGGCCGAGGACACCAGATTACCGTATTAACCGAAGGGAAAAAATATTCCTATACCGTACCCGGAAGTCCAACGATTGCAGCATCCATCAAGCTCAGCCGAACATTCGACCTCAGCGGAAAGATTGAAGACTTCAAAAAGCGAATGGACGCATGCCCCAAGTCCGGCCGAACATTCAAGGAAAATAAATACCGATGCGCTCCAGACGCCGACAAAGACGGCATCGCAGACGACTTAGACCAATGCCCCAACACACCGCCCGAAGTCCTCATCGACGACAAGGGTTGCCCTTTTGACAACGACAACGACGGCGTACCAGACTACAAGGACAAGTGCCCTCAGACAAAGAACGGTCACCCAGTTGATGAATTTGGATGTATTCACGACATCGACAACGACGGTGTGCCAGATGAATTCGACAAATGTAATGACAGTGCTCCAGACGAAGTCGTCAATGATTTCGGATGTATTCTGGACACTGACGAAGATAGCGTACCAGACATCCTTGACTCATGCCCCAACACCCCCGCAGGACTCACAGTCAATAAATACGGGTGTTTTTTGGACAAGGACAAGGACGGCGTCCCTGACGAATGGGACAAATGCCCAAACAGCGCACCCAACGAAATTGTAAACATGTACGGCTGCCCAATCGATTCTGACGAAGACGGCATTCCAGACTTTATGGACAAATGCGAAAACACACCATCAGGAGTAATGGTCGATAGCATAGGTTGCCGAATAGACCTGGACCACGACGGCGTTTTCGAAGAAGACGACAAATGTCCAGACACGCCCGAAGACGCGCCCGTAGATTCTACAGGATGCCCGATAGATTCCGACAAGGATGGCATTGTAGATTACCTCGACAACTGCCCGAACACACTTGAACGCACAGAAGTTGATTCGAGCGGATGCCCTATTCGCGAAAAATTAAACTTGGATAAAATAGCAAGGCGCATCCAGTTCCATAAAGGCATGGACAAACCGCTCAACTCCTCTTATACAGCGTTGAGTGACGTTGTTTCAATTATGCGACACAACAAGCAAATCGCCATTGAAATCCAGTGCAGCGTCAAATCGGGCGAAGCAATGGTCCCACAGGCACTTTCTGATGCGCGTGCGACATTCATCTACGAGTTCCTCATAAACAAAGGAATCAAGGAAGAACGCCTTAATGCTAAAGGCTATGGGTTGCAATTGCCCGCAAATGTCCGTGGACATGCAAAATTGAATCCCGTAGGAGTCAGACTGCTGCCGTACAACATGAAGGAAGAGTAGTTTTTAGCTGGCTGAGCTTAAACTAGTCTTTATCATTTTTGTTGAACACGAAAGCGATGATTAGCGCAACAATAAAATAAAGCGCTACCGCAGAAAGAAGCCCAAGAATCTCCGAGCCAGAAAGCGTCTCCACCTTGATGTAAAGGAGAACAGAACACGGCATAGCGAGTAAAAAAAGGATTCCTGGGATTTTCTGATTCATAGAATGTAAGATAGAAAATTGAATCGTCGTCTTTTGACAAGAAGACGATAACCTACTTCATCTTGATAATGTATCTGCCCTTGGGAAGGTTATTAAACTCAATATCGGTACCGTAAGCTTTTTTATGGGAGACAATTTGCCCCATCGGATTCAAGAGGTAAGCCTGATGAACGCCAGCGTTATCGAAGTGTACGCGGTAACCGTTAGGAATCTTGGATACCTTGTAGTTCAATGATGGACGAACTGTCGGAAGCGCTACAGAAGATTCGCTCGAACTGCTCACAGCAATTTCACTAGAGCTGGATTCGGCCGGAACGCTGCTAGAGCTTGACGCCGGAATGTTCGACTTGAACATAATGTTTCCGACAACGGTTTCGCCCGCAAGACCGCTTGCTGTCAGGTAAAAGTCCTTAATGCCGTTTACTTTAATCGTTCCGCAGCTTGCTTCGGACCAGCCGTTTGCAGAAGCTTTGGCAGTCGAGAGGTCGCATTCGGCAAGGACGGTTCCGTCCTTTTTGCCGTCGCGAATAGCAAGCTTGCCTGCGGCTGCGTTTTTCACCTGAATAGAGACGTTCGTATTGCTCTTGAGAGAATCCGTCACGACGTTTTCGAAAATCGCATAGCCACCGTCCTTGATGGCAAATTCATCCTTGTCGGTGAGGCGTACGCGGATGCCGTTGTCAAAGCCATTTGCCGGAATCGTATCGCGAATCACGCGCAAGAAGTCGATGCGGTCAAGTTCCGAGAAGAATCCATTCGGCTGCGGCTCGATTTCAATGAAGTTGCCACCGCGCTTGAGCGTAGCCGGAATCATCGCGACAGACTTTTCCGGGAACGTGCCCCAGGAACCTGTCGGCGGAAGCGTTACGGTTTGCGACTTGCCATTGACTGTGACTTTGTGCGTAGCATCGCCTTCGCCGCCGTTTGCATAGCGGTAACGCAACAGGTACTCACCAGCCTGCATGATGTTCATCGGCAAGCGAATCTTGGAACCTGCGGTATTGATATAAGCAAGATATTCGCCATTCGAAGCAGTATTGCTGCGCGTAATTGCAAGATCGCCCGAAACAGCTCGCGTCAAAACGCCGTGTTCGACTTCGGCACTCAAATAACGCCCGAGGAAGGGCTGTCCCATCTCAGCCCAATTGTCATCCGTAAAGACCACATCGCGAATATGGATGTGGTTGAACTTGTCACCATTGAGATCGTAATAGTGGTGCACAAAGCGTACACGGTTCAAGTCCTGGAATGCTTCGCCGCCGCCCGGACCCACGTAACGGCCATAGCGTTCCATAAGGATTGTGCCTCCGCCATTAGCCATATCGTAACCCGCACGGTCCTTATACGGACCCGTTACCTTATCTGCACGTCCATAAGCTGTTTTGTAAGTCGTCTTTTCAATATCATTGCCCTGCTGGCAGCAAATATCCCAAGCCGTAAACAAGAAATACTGGCCACCGTGTTCAATCAAGCTCGGACCTTCTTCGGCACCGTTACTGGCCTTGCTCGTGCGGCGAGCAATGTTGTAAACAGTTTTGTCATCGTTTGCCTGATAGCCCGTCTTTGCATCCAACTTAATCAACTGGATTCCAAGTCCGAACGAGCCAAACGCCATCCAGTAATTGCCCTCGGTATCGCGAACGACATCGGCATCAATCGCATTGTACTTGTCCGACGCCACCGTATGGAAAACATGGCCATGGTCTGTCCAGCCGTAGCCCGTTGTGCCAGGCATGATCGACTTTGTGGACTGATAACCGATAGCAGACGTGCGCTTGCCGAAAACGGAGACGCAGTAATACACGCGATATTCGCCGTTCATGTAGTAAACGTCAGGCGCCCAAATGCCTTCGGTCGTTGGCGCATACGTGTAAGCCCACTGCGGGATTTTACTCACCGTTGACTTGTGGTCACGCCAGGTGTAGGCATCTTCGGATGTCCACAGTTGCAAATTATTGTTTGTGCTCATGAGGGCGTAACCGTCTTCAAAGCGCACCATGCTCGGGTCATGACCCGGCTGCAAGTTGTCCTTGGCGTACCAATCGGCAGCCGAAACCGCAGAGACGCCAAAGGCGCCAATCGTTGCGAGAGTCGCGCATTTCACGAAAGCAACGAGAGTCGCGCCGTTCACAAGATTCGTAAAATTCAAAACCTTCATTTCCATACTCCTTAAAAATTCAATCTAATAAAACTTTACTGGATCCTTCCGCCTTCGGCGTCAGGATGACGGTGGGGCAAGACTTCACTGGATGGGGCATAGCCCCTACTCCTTGGCTCGGTTATAAAAATGAGTGAACTCATTTTTGCAACACTCGCCTTCTGAGTAGTCTTCGCTTCGCTCAGGATGACGGAGAAGCAAGCAATCATCTTACCAAAACCTTTGCGGTGGTGAGGACGGTGCGGACAAAGTACATTCCCGAATGGACGGAACGCACTTGGATTTCACGGCCATAACCACGACGCACAACAACACCGTTCACATCAAGCAAAGCCCAAGACGCATCAACGGCCAAACGAATCACGCGAGCAGATGCATCGTAGCGAACCTGCTGCAAAGCCGGCGCATTCAACGCATCCATAAAACCGCGCGAGCCATGCGCAATCCCTGTTGTCCCACCATTGCCGGAATCTGTCGGCGGTTCAACCTTCGGCAGTTCCGCTTTCGTAAATTGCACCTTCTGGTTATCCGTTCCCGTGCGAACCCACGTGATAACCGGCATCCCGACGTCCTTCGAAATGTTCAGTACATCGCCAAGATAATCGCTATCGTAATCCGCAAACAGATAATAGCCCTTTTCCTTCGATGCGTTTTCGATACGGATTTCGCAAGGCGTCGATTTAGTCGTTACAGTATCCAAGAGCGTTTTGGACGGGCAATAATAGCGGCCCGTTGCAAAATTTTTAAGCGTGTAATAACGCGCCGAATCGCCATTCGCAAGCACCCAAAGCTGCGCTTCGTTCTTTTCGTCCGCAACCTGCTGCACCACGATACCATCTTTATCTTCAAGAGCCAAATTGCTGTGCGAAACCGTCAAGCGATAACCGCCTTCTTCGATAAGCGCGTTGTTGACCGGATCGACGCCATCCGTATGCTTGATTTTCTGGATTAAGCCATCGCGGTCGTAATAGAGGTAATCGATATTCACGGAACGGCGGTACGTCCAGCCGCCCGGAGAATTTGCGCCATGGTACATGAAATACCAATGCCCGAGATACTTGAAAATCGCCTGATGGTTCGTCTCGGAATTATCCATTTTGTCGTTGATGACGCCTTTTTGCGTCCACGGTCCGTTCAGGCTCGGAGCCATGGAATAATTCGTCGTCGAGGGGTAACCCGAAGCATAGCTGAAGTAATAATTGCCACGGAAATAGTGCATCCACGGAGCTTCAAAAAAATCCTTAATCTTGATATCTTCAGGAGTCCCCGCAAGCTCGATCATATTTTCCTTGAGTTTCACGCGGCGGCCCGCATTCCACGAACCCCAATACATCCAGATATCGTCACCATCGTAAAAAATCGCAGGGTCAATGTTCAATTTCACGTCGTTCGGCGTATTGTCAGTGATAAGCGCCTGCCCGATGGCGTCTTTCCACGGTCCGGACGGATGATCAGCCACAGCAACGCCAATCGCAAAGCCTTCACTCCCGTTTTCCTTGATGGTTCCATGATGGACGGCCACATACCAGTAAAACTTGCCATTTCGGTATTCGCAGTGACCCGCAAAAGCGCTAGCATTCGCCCATTTGAACGTCTTGACGCTCAAAACAGCCCCGTAATCGTGATAATGCTCCATATCGTCGGTCACGAGCACATGCCAGTCATTCATGATGAATGCTTTATTGTTGTTGCCTTGCGGCCCCTGTTCATCATGTCCTGCAAAGATAAAGAGCGAGTCGTTATGCACAAGGGCGGCAGCATCCGCAGAATAAAAGTCCGTCGTGAGCGGATTTGCGGCAAAAGCCGATTGCACTCCAAATAGGCAAAAAACGCCCAAAACGGCACATTCCAACTTCGTAAAAAATACAGAAAGCCTCGTTCCCATAAACATCTCCATATCCACACCAACAACAATTTAAAATATATATCAAAAACCATAAAAAGTCCACATATTTATTTGTGACATCACATAATTTTAGTGTAAAACCTATAAATATTCCACAATTTTACGAATTAAATGTCCACATTTTGCAAAAAACGGCAAAAGCGGTCATAATCACCCATCATTCCAACAAAAACCAATAACGAATGTCCAATGGCTAATGGCCATATAGTACAAGAAGTATCATTAAGACACTACATGTTTAATCCGCAGGGAAAAACATTCGTTTATTTGAAAATTTCGATAGCTAGCCTTAGGAAAAGTAATTAGATTTCATATTGTGTAAATTTGATTAGGAGAGTGGATCATGAAAAAATTTTTGTTGGCCGCACTTTGCGTCACGTCAGCCATTTACGCAGGTCCGTTTATCACATGGAACGGAGCTGATGACGACGCCCCCGACCAGATTCAAACAGGACTCGACAACGGAACAGGAACGAGTGGATTCTGGTTCACCTACACAGACTATGTTGACGGAGGACAATCCATAGTCCATTGGGACATCGACATAAACCCTGAGCCACCATTCACACTAGAACCCATCATCTATGAATGCAAAGGAATATGCGGGACGGCTCGCCTCAGTAAAGGAACTTCAGCTTACAACCCATTTGTGGGTTTAGGCTTCAATGTTGCCGGAGAAATTTCAGAAAAAGATCGGACACTAGCCACTGGTGACGCTTCTACTTGGGGCGGACTCTGCGTGACCTACACATCGGATACAGACATAGCCCTGGAACTCGGCCTTGGCGAAAAAATTGACTCCACAATGAATTACGCAAACCCAGCCGTAACCCTCCCCGCCTCCCAAACGGACAAAAGAGTTGTTGTGTCGTGGTCCGACTTTAAGCAACCTTCATCGTACGATGGAGCTGTCAAATTCGATGGCGAAGCTGCGGCAAAGCAACTCGCTATGGTCAGGTTCAAGATACAAGCAGAGGACGGCGATTACCGTTTTAACATTTGTGCTGTTGGTCCAAAAGATGGAACTTGCCCAGAAAAATGCGGCATCCCCACCCCGCCGAACGATATCAAGATCGCTCGCGGAGTTTCTACAGTCAACGCTATTTTGGACGGTCGTGCACTCGGATTCACCGGAATTAAGTCCACTGCTACCGTTGAAGTGATAAATTCTCTTGGGCAAGTCGTGATGAAAGGCGCCATCAACAATGCGACGAGTAACGCAGCAACGCTTAACCTCGCCGCACTCGACGCAGGAATTTACATGGTACGCGTAAACGGGAAAAACGTCAATTTTGCAAAGAAGATTGTACTGAGGTAAAACAGCACGAGATGGAGATTCCCGGTCAAGCCGGGAATGACATAGGAGGCGATGATGAAAAAGATTACATTAGCAGCACTTTGCGTAGCAACGGCAACTTTTGCAGGCACTTTCGAAACCTGGAACGGAGCCGATGGAGTTCCCGCAGTAGAAACAGGACTAGGCAACGAAACCAATACCTACGGAATATGGTACGATTTTAATGACTCCTTCAGTGGCGGTGAATCAAAAATTATATATCCAGTTCCTCCATGTCACGAATATGAAACATGCGAACCTCACTATATGGATGCGGTTATCGCGCATTGTGAAGGAATATGCGGAACTGCCACTCTTAATAGCGGCACATTGACAACAAAACCGTTCTCCGGCATAGGATTTAACATAGTCGGAGAAACCTCAACCACAGACAAGACTTTAGTCGCGGGCAACGCCTCCGCCTGGGCTGGACTCTGCGTGACCTACACGTCGGATACGGACATATCCCTGGAACTCGGGCTTGGCGAAAAAATTGATTCAACGATGAATTACGCAAACCCAGCCGTAACCCTCCCCGCCTCCCAAACGGACAAAAGGGTTGTTGTATCTTGGTCCGACTTTAAGCAACCTTCATGGTACGATGGCTCCGTCAAATTCGACGGAGAAACAGCTGCCAAACAGCTTGTCGGAGTTCATTTTAAGATTCAGGCAGAACCGGGCGAATACGAATTCAGAATTTGTGCTGTTGGTCCAAAAGATGGGACTTGCCCAGAAAAATGCGGCATTCCCACCCCGCCGGACGATATCAAGATCGCTCGCGGAACATCCGCAGTAAGCGCAGTTTTGAACGGGCGCATGCTCGGATTCACGGGCATCAAGACCTCCGCAACCGTCGAAGTGATGAACTCGCTCGGGCAAGTCGTGACGAAGGGCGCCATCAACAACGCGACGCTTAACCTCGCCCACCTTGACGCTGGAATTTACATGATCCACGTTACGGGTAAAGCCGTTAATTTCACAAACAGGATTGTGGTAAGGTAATCTCATGAACAAGAAAAACGCTTTAGCCATCGCTCTTTGGGCAGCTTCATCAACGACATTTGCCGCAGGGCAGTTTGTCACTTGGAATTGTGCAGACGACAACATAACAGAAAACATTCAAACAGGACTTGGGAACGAAACCGAAACAAGCGGTTACTGGTTTGATTATCGAGACGACAACGATGGCGGCGAGTCCGCATTTATTTGTCCCTTTACAATAGATCCACCCTTTATATACTGTTCCGCAGGAATTATGATCGAAGAATGCGGAGGTTTTTGTGGAACAGCGGACCTCGCCAAAGGATCAATGACCTCAAGCCCTTATATAGGTTTTGGATTCAATATCGTCGGTGAAAAATCCTCTACAGACCCCACTCCCTTAGCAGGCGACGCTTCAACATGGGGAGGACTATGCGTCACCTATTCTTCTGATGCAGACTTGAAACTCGAACTAGGTCTCGGTCCTGTAGTAGATTCAACCATCAATTACGCAAATCCGTCGGTTACACTCCCCGCTGCAAAAGCTCCCAACATGTTAAGAGGAAATACAAATCACGGCAACAAGGTAGTCGTCAGCTGGTCCGACTTCAAGCAGCCCTCCTGGTACGATGGTTCCGTAAAGATTGATGGCGAGACCGCAGCCAAGCAACTCGTAGCCGTCAAATTCAAGCTTCAAGCAGACCCGGGCCGCTACAATTTCAATATCTGTGCAGTCGGCCCCAAAGATGGAACCTGCCCAGAAAAATGCGGCATTCCCACCCCACCAGAAGCCATCAAGGTCACTCGCGGAACATCCGCAGTAAGCGCAGTTTTGAACGGGCGCATGCTCGGATTCACGGGCATCAAGACCTCCGCAACCGTCGAAGTGATGAACTCGCTCGGGCAAGTCGTGACGAAGGGCGCCATCAACAACGC